>NZ_CP047095.1:40000-1427500 GCF_009806575.1 Rossellomorea marisflavi
CCCCAGTAAACGGCGGCCGTAACTATAACGGTCCTAAGGTAGCGAAATTCCTTGTCGGGTAAGTTCCGACCCGCACGAAAGGCGTAACGATCTGGGCACTGTCTCAACGAGAGACTCGGTGAAATTATAGTACCTGTGAAGATGCAGGTTACCCGCGACAGGACGGAAAGACCCCGTGGAGCTTTACTGTAGCCTGATATTGAATTTTGGCACAGCTTGTACAGGATAGGTAGGAGCCTTGGAAGCCGGAGCGCTAGCTTCGGTGGAGGCGTCGGTGGGATACTACCCTGGCTGTGTTGACATTCTAACCCGCGCCCCTTATCGGGGTGGGAGACAGTGTCAGGTGGGCAGTTTGACTGGGGCGGTCGCCTCCTAAAGAGTAACGGAGGCGCCCAAAGGTTCCCTCAGAATGGTTGGAAATCATTCGCAGAGTGTAAAGGCACAAGGGAGCTTGACTGCGAGACCTACAAGTCGAGCAGGGACGAAAGTCGGGCTTAGTGATCCGGTGGTTCCGCATGGAAGGGCCATCGCTCAACGGATAAAAGCTACCCCGGGGATAACAGGCTTATCTCCCCCAAGAGTCCACATCGACGGGGAGGTTTGGCACCTCGATGTCGGCTCATCGCATCCTGGGGCTGTAGTCGGTCCCAAGGGTTGGGCTGTTCGCCCATTAAAGCGGTACGCGAGCTGGGTTCAGAACGTCGTGAGACAGTTCGGTCCCTATCCGTCGTGGGCGCAGGAAATTTGAGAGGAGCTGTCCTTAGTACGAGAGGACCGGGATGGACGCACCGCTGGTGTACCAGTTGTCTTGCCAAAGGCATCGCTGGGTAGCTATGTGCGGAAGGGATAAGTGCTGAAAGCATCTAAGCATGAAGCCCCCCTCGAGATGAGATTTCCCATCACTTTATGTGAGTAAGATCCCTGAAAGATGATCAGGTAGATAGGTCAGAGGTGGAAGTGTGGCGACACATGGAGCTGACTGATACTAATCGATCGAGGACTTAACCAAACGTAATGCAGGCGCGTTGCGCCTGCCAGACTGGCCGATACGCCGGTAATGATTGACTATCAACCCTTTATCTAGTTTTGAAAGAATAATTCTTTCAATGGAATACCTGTCTGGTGACATTGGCGAAGAGGTCACACCCGTTCCCATGCCGAACACGGAAGTTAAGCTCTTCAGCGCCGATGGTAGTTGGGGGATCTCCCCCTGTGAGAGTAGGACGTCGCCAGGCAATGTAGAGAAAAGCAGCTCATTTGATGGGCTGCTTTTTTTGTTGTGTTTTTTTCGTTGGCGGGGAGTGGTGTTGGTCGTGATGTTGGCCGTTTGAAATGGGGTGGGTAGAAAGATGTTGGTTAGGAGGCCGAGATCACGGTTAGAGCATGGGATGATATCGGTGAGCTAGGGCGAAGAGACAGACTTTTAGAGCTTTAATGACCTGTGGGAGTATATGATCAGCCAAGTGGGATGGACAGAGGCGTTGTCTGGAGATGAGGCTAAGGGGGGAGTCGCGCTTATTTGCGACTTTTTTTCATTTCTTGCGAAGGGGGCGTGATACCTGCGGATAGAATGCTTTTATCAGTGATGTTTATTCAGATAAAGTATTCACTTATGTCCCTGACACCATTCGACATTCCTCGCAACATCTTTTTCCCATTTTGAGCACTTAAGGACCCATCGTTCCCCTTCAGGCACGAAAATACCTGCGAAATTCAACCATCTACTTGCGACATTTTTGATTTTATTTGTGAAAAACGACTTTTAATTTGCGAAACGTACCAATGGTCATTTTTCTATTTGCGATCCGACCCGTGTATTTGCGCAAGTCCGTGCATATTTGCGACCTTTCAATCGTAGTTTCAAGTTCGTAAGGGATAAAATTATTACGCTAGTCCCAAAAAAACCCATAACTTGACGCTTTGTCTGTGTACAAAAACCATCGAATATGCTAACGATGTAAACCCCACCCTTGATCAAATTAGAAATTCCTCCCCATCAACCAGTTCATACCAAAACTTGACGTTCTGTCCCTGTACAAACCCAGAAAAGGATGATACAGTTCATCGTCACGAAGCGCCCAACTTTTTTCAGCCTGTGAACACAGACCAAGCCGGTGATACATAAGATGGTAGTACACCGTGATAATTCAGTTAGTTGAAAAGTTGATAATTGCGTATACAATTCGGCAGTTGGTGGCAGAATAGATGTATGGAGGAGGAGAGCCCTATGAGTAATGTGAACGCGAAGGCGGTTGGTGAATGCTGCATTGTTTGCAGTGAGGAGAAGCGGATCGGGATCCATCTGTATACATCGTTTATATGCTATGAGTGCGAGCGGGAGATGGTGGAGACGGAGACAAGTGATCCTCTTTATAAACTGTTCGTGCAAAGGTTGAAGAAAGTGAATACTCCAGAAATCTATTCATAGCCGATTTGGTTATGATTTTTTTTTTGCCCGGGAAGCTCAGGAAGAATAAGCCTGAGCGCAATGGAGCCTGGATATGATACGATAGATGGATAGAGTGTTGGAAGGGTTAGTGGAAGATGAACGTTGATCAATCAAAGATGCCGCTTGTGCAGGCAATCAATAAACATAGTAAAAACGATCCGATTTCGTTTCATGTACCGGGTCATAAAAATGGCATCCTTACGGGAGATCCTGCTCATAAAGGGGATTTGACGGAACTCACGGGTCTGGATGATTTACACGATGCCGAAGGGCCGATTGCGGAGGCGCAGGCGTTGCTTTCGGAATTGTATGGGAGCAGGTCGAGTTATTTGCTTGTGAATGGCAGTACATCAGGGAATATGGCGGCGATCCTGGCTACTTGTGAGGCCGGGGACTATGTACTCGTCCAGAGGAATTGTCATAAGTCGGTTTGGAATGGGATCAGGCTTGCGGGTGCTGTTCCGGTCCTGCTCGAAGCGGAGTGGGAGGAAAAGGGGCAATCCGTTCGTGGTGTCTCTTTAGATACGGTACAGGAGGCACTTGAGGCGTTTCCGGCGGCCAAAGCTTGTGTGCTGACCTATCCGACCTATTATGGATTTACCTACCCCATCCAAGAGATCATCGCGGAACTACACGGGAGGGGGATTCCCTGTATCGTGGATGAAGCGCATGGCGCCCATTTTCAGGCAAGCAATATGTTTCCCGATTCGGCACTCGCTCTTGGAGCGGATATCGTCATCCAATCCGCTCATAAGATGCTGCCTGCCATGACGATGGGTTCTTATTTACATCTGAAGGGTTCCAGGGTGGATGAGCACCGGTTGAAGGAGTATCTCTCCATGCTTCAATCGAGTAGTCCGTCCTATCCCATCATGGCATCCCTTGATTATGCCCGTTCTTACCTTGGGACGATGACACCATCCGATGTGGACAAGGGGTTAGCGGATATCGCCGGGTTCATCTCGGAACTTGGCAGGCTTCATCCGGGACTAAGGGTGGAGAAGCCGGATGATCCCCTTAAGGTTCTTGTCAGATTTTCCGGATGGTCCGGCTACCGCCTTCAGAAAAAGCTGGAGGAAGAGGGTATTTTTGCAGAGCTTGCCGACCCCAATCAGGTGTTGCTCATTTTTCCACTGATGAAGGAATCCGCTGCCTTTCCTTATGGGGAGGCCCTGAGAAGGATCAAGGGTATGCTTGAGGGGGAACCGGCCGGGGTGGAAAGGAAAGAGACGTTCATCCCACCGGCATCCAGCCGATCTTATAGTCTCTTGTCCATGGAGTGGAAGGAAATGAAGGATCGGGAGGAAGAGGCCGTGTCTCTTCAATCGGCTGCAGGTCGCATTTCTTCCCAGATGGTCATACCGTATCCTCCGGGAATCCCCCTGCTCCTGAAAGGGGAACCCGTCACGGATGATGTGATTGGACGACTGAAGGAGTATCTGGATGTGGGCGCAGCGATCCAGGGGCGTCACGAACTGAAAGAAAACAAGATTTTTGTGTTCAAGGAATTGGAGGAACAATCATGATGAATGGTAGCTTCATAACGGTTGAAGGGCCTGAAGGGGCCGGGAAGTCGACTGTATTGGCCGTACTGGCAAAACGATTGGAAGAGGATGGCGTACCCGTTGTCATTACCAGGGAGCCTGGTGGCATCAAGATTGCCGAACAGATACGGGAAGTCATTTTACATACAGAGAATACAGAGATGGATGAGCGAACGGAAGCTTTGCTTTATGCTGCAGCGAGGAGGCAACATCTCGTCGAGAAGGTGCTGCCGGCCCTCCGGGAAGGGAAGGTGGTCCTGTGCGACCGGTTCATCGATAGCTCCCTTGCTTATCAGGGAAAGGCGCGGGGAATCGGGATGCGCGCCATCGAGGAGATCAATGCGTTTGCCATCGAGGATCATATGCCTGACCTTACCCTTTACTTTGATATCGAGCCCGAGGAAGGTTTGAACCGCATCAATCAGCATAAAGGGAGAGAGGTCAATCGTCTAGATCTTGAATCGGTTGAATTCCACCATAAGGTACGGGAGGGGTATTTGGAACTTGTGAATAAATATCCAAATCGCATACAAGTGGTCGATGCGAGTCCTGATGTGACAGCTGTATCCGATGCGGCGTACGACATCGTTAAGGGTTTTTTACAGAAACGGACAGTGTAAGAAAGCACCGTTCAGTGCTATAATAGTAGGAAGTATATGGATGATTGAATGAGAGGATGATTCAGATGAAATTGATTATGGCTGTAGTTCAGGATAAGGATAGCAATAAATTATCAAATGCTCTGCGGGATCATAATTTTCGTTCGACAAAATTGGCGAGCACCGGTGGTTTCCTGAAATCGGGAAATACCACATTCATCATCGGAACGGAAGATATCAGAGTGGATAAAGCCCTTCAAGTCATCAAGGATAACTGTCAGTCCAGGGAACAGATGGTGGCCCCTGTCTCACCTATGGGTGGAAACGCCGATTCATACGTTCCCTATCCGATCGAGGTCGAAGTCGGCGGAGCGACGGTCTTTGTCATGCCGGTTGAGCAATTCCATCAGTTCTAAGAAGGACGTGTAGGGATGAAGATTAATCAGGACCTGCGGATACCCGTCGATAAGATGCCGAAAGATCAACGCCAAGCGGGATCGATGCAAGCCCGCTTCGGTCAAATGGTACAGCAGCATGATCAGAAGCTGCATCTGGAGCAGTTGAATCAACTGTTGTCGACCATCGGGAACGCCGGCTCCCGCTTAGGGAAGAGCCGGTCATTCCGGGATCTGGCCAAATATAAGACGCTAGTGAAGAAGTTTCTCAAGGAAGCGGTGGACTACGGGGTGGAGCTCCAGGAATCCCATACGTGGAATCAATTTGGTGAAGGCAGGAAGCTTCGCCTCGTCGAGACCATCGACCAGCACCTGATCGATCTTGCCGAAGCGGTGATGGATCAGGAGAGGCCATCCATCGAAATCCTTGATAAAATCGGGGAAATCAAAGGATTGCTCATCAATTTATACAGGTAAGAGAGTGATTAGGAAATGATGATTGAAGAATTACAACCGTTCCAGCCCGTCGTTCTCCAAATGCTTCAGAACAGCATCCTGAAGGACCGGGTGGCCCATGCCTATCTGTTTGAAGGGGAGAAGGGGACAAGGAAAAAGGAAATGAGCCTGCTGTTTGCCAAGGCGCTCCTGTGTGAGCGGAAAGTGGACGGGCTTGCCTGCGGAGGGTGCTCCAACTGCAAGCGGATCGATAATGGGAACCACCCTGACCTCCATTTACTGGAACCGGATGGCCTTTCCATTAAAAAAGAACAGATCAAAGCGCTCCAGGAGGAGTTCTCCAAAACCGGAGTGGAGTCCAAGAAAAAGGTATACATCATTGTGCATTCGGATAAAATGACTGCCAATGCTGCCAATTCCCTGCTGAAGTTCCTCGAAGAGCCCCTTGCTGATACGACGGCGATCCTCGTCACGGAGAATGTGCATCGCATCCTGCCGACCATCCTGTCAAGATGCCAGGTTGTATCCTTCAAGCCCCTTCCGAAAGAGCAGCTCGTCAAACAGTTGCTGGAAGAAGGAATCGAACCCCAATTCGCATCTTTGGCCGCGAATTTGACCAATCATTATGAAGAAGCTGTAGAATTATGTCGCAATGAGTGGTTTGCACAAGCAAGAATAATAGTGTTAAAATTATATGAAGTCCTTCAGAAAAGTCCCTTCCAAGCGATGGTGAAAGTCCAGGAGGATTTTGTACAGCACTTCAAAGAGAAAGATCAAGTCGATCGCGCACTGGATCTTTTACTTCTGATATATAAAGACTTACTCCATATCCAGCTGGGAAAAGTCGAACAGCTTGTATACCCGGACCAAAAGGAAAACTGGAAATCCAACGCACTTCATGTATCGACGAACCGTCTTTCTACTAATATGACGGCCATACTTGAAGCCAAACGCAAGTTGAACGCCAATATGAATTCGCAGCTGCTGGTAGAACAGCTTATGCTAAAACTGCAGGGGTGATGGTCCTTTGTACGATGTTGTAGGAGTACGCTTTAAAAAAGCGGGGAAAATCTATTATTTCGATCCGGGTCAGCTCGACGTCCATAAGAATTGTTATGTGATCGTGGAGACGGTACGCGGGGTCGAATTCGGTAAAGTAGTTGTTGAACGTAAGTCAGTGGGTGAGAATGACGTGGTGCTTCCCCTTAAAAAAGTCATTCGGATCGCCGATCAAAAGGATCGGTTGATTGTGGACGAGAATAAGTCGTCCGCGGAGGAAGCCTATAATGTCTGCTGTGATAAGATCAATCAGCATCGTCTGGATATGAAGCTGGTTGACGTGGAATATACATTCGACCGCAATAAGGTCATTTTCTACTTCACAGCGGACGGACGCGTGGATTTCCGGGAGCTGGTCAAAGACCTGGCTTCCATTTTCCGTACGCGCATCGAACTTCGTCAGATCGGCGTTCGTGACGAAGCGAAGATGCTCGGTGGGATCGGTCCTTGTGGCCGTATGCTGTGCTGCTCGACGTTCCTGGGTGATTTTGAGCCTGTATCGATCAAGATGGCGAAGGATCAAAATCTATCCCTCAACCCTACGAAGATCTCAGGGTTGTGCGGACGCCTGATGTGCTGCCTTAAGTACGAGAACGATGAATATGAGGCGGCCAAGGAAGAACTTCCTGATATGGGGGCTGTGATCAAGACACCTCATGGAAAAGGCAAAGTGGTTGGTCTTAATATTCTTGAGCGTATCCTTCAAGTGGAGATCAAGGAGGAAGAACGCGTTCTTGAATTCACATTAGATGAAATTATGAATGAGAGTGCCGTATCATTCCAAGCCACAGAGTAACGGGGTGTAGCATTGTGGATAAGAAAGAATTCTTTGATTCAGTCAGTAATATGGAACAACAAATTGATCATTTACATCGTCAATTGGGTGAGCTCAAGGAGTTCCTGGCTGAGATGGTGGAGGAGAATCATTCTTTGAAGCTTGAGAATGAACATTTACGCCGCAGGCTGGAGCAAACGGAGGCCTCATCCGCAGCGGCTGCCGGGGAAGCGCAAGCGATGGAACGAGCAGGAGAAGGAGAGAAGGCATTGGATATCGGGGAAGGCTACGATAACCTTGCCCGCCTTTATCAGGAAGGCTTCCACATCTGCAATATCCATTTCGGCAGTCCGCGCAAGGATGAAGATTGTCTGTTCTGCCTTTCCTTTTTAAATAAAAAATAGGCAGGAAGAGAACGAAGGACTGATTCCCTAACCGGATTGGTCCTTTTTCTTGATGTAAAACAGGAGGAACGCATGCTTGAATTAAAAGATGATGAACGATTGGATTACTTATTGGCAGAAGATATGAGGATCATCCAGAGCCCCTCGGTGTTTTCATTTTCCCTGGATGCCGTCCTCCTTGCCCACTTCACCTACCTTCCATTGCAAAGGGGGAGGATCGTCGATCTCTGTTCGGGGAACGGAATCATTCCCCTTCTGATGGGAGCGAGGACGAATGTTCCCATCACGGGAGTGGAGATTCAGGAAAGGCTCCATGATATGGCGACGAGGAGCATCCGATACAATAAGCTCGATGATCAGATCGAGATGAAGCTCGGGGACGTGAAAGAGATCGGCGATCTTCTTCATCACTCCCATTATGATGTCGTCACGTGCAATCCCCCGTATTTCGATACACCTGCAGAGGACAAACGGAATGAGAACGAGCACTTTGCGATTGCGAGGCACGAAATCCTCTGCACGCTCGAAGACACGATAGAGGCTGCCGCCTTTGTGTTGAAGCAGCGCGGGAAAGCGGCGTTTGTCCATAGACCGGGACGGTTGGTGGATATCCTTTCTCTGATGAGGAAGCATAGACTGGAGCCGAAGCGATTGCGATTCGTCTATCCGAAAGCCGGGCGCGAAGCCAATACGATCCTGGTGGAGGGCATCAAGGACGGCAAGCCCGATCTGAAGATCCTTCCGCCATTATATGTATACGATGAACACGGAGAGTACACCGAGGAAGTAAGAGAGATGCTCTTCGGGAAGGGAGGCAACAAGGATGAACCAACAGAAAAGCTTTGAAGACACTCAGGCAGGAAGCCTTTACCTCGTCCCGACTCCGATCGGGAACCTGGAAGACATGACGTTCAGGGCAATCAGGATGATGAAGGAAGCGACGGTCATCGCCGCCGAGGATACGCGGAATACGAAGAAGCTCTGCAATTATTTCGAAATCCAGACCCCGATCGTCAGCTACCATGAACATAATAAGGAAGCAAGCGGGCCGAAGCTGATCGAACGGATGAAAGACGGGGAGACCGTAGCCCTTGTAAGTGATGCGGGCATGCCATCGATCTCAGATCCCGGGTATGAGCTTGTACAGCTTGCAATCGAAGAAGGAGTGGCTGTCATACCGCTTCCGGGTGCCAATGCTGCCCTGACCGCCCTTATCGCTTCAGGCCTCGCTCCGCAGCCATTTTACTTCTATGGCTTCTTGCATCGGGGGAAGAAGGATAAGAGGAACGAACTGGAGGAGCTGAAGCAGATCGAGAGCACGTTCATCCTTTATGAATCACCGCACAGGTTAAAAGAAACCCTCAAGGAGCTGCACGCCTCTCTGGGGAACCGCCAAATCGTCGTCTGCCGAGAGCTGACAAAGAAGTTTGAAGAATTCATCAGGGGCTCCCTTGAAGAAGTGATGGAATGGGCACAGGAGGGAGAAGTACGCGGAGAGTTCTGTCTGCTGATCGAAGGTCGTCCTGCAGGTGAAAGGGTGATCGAGGAAGAATGGTGGACATCCCTTCCGGTGAAAGAGCACGTTGAGCATTATATGGAGAAGGAAGGCGCATCTTCAAAAGACGCCATCAAGAAGGTGTCACTGGAGCGCTCCCTTCCGAAGCGTGACGTCTATCAAGCGTACCATGTAGAATAGCAGGGAATAAGAAAAGGACTGGCCAGGGCCAGTCCTTTTTATAACGACAATTATTTTGTAGTAAGCGCGTTTTGGATTTCTTTAAGAAGGATATCCGCACCTTCGCGGCTAAGGATGAGTTTACCGTCAGCTAGTTTGATGTTGTCATCAGATACTTCACCAGTGATTTGGCAAGTCATGCTTGGTTTGTATTTCTTAAGGATGATTCTTTCGTCATCAACGTAGATCTCAAGAGCGTCTTTCTCAGCAATGCCTAGTGTACGACGCAATTCGATAGGAATAACCACACGACCAAGTTCATCAACTTTTCTTACAATACCTGTAGATTTCATAGTAAATCTCCTCCATTAAATAGAAATGAATGTATATCTCTCTGTAGTTCGTCAATATTCGACAAATTTCTTTTACTGCTATTATCATACCAACGATTTGGTAACACGTCAACAAATTAATCTGTAAAAAATTACGAATTTATGGATATTCAAATGTTGTTATAACAACATTATCGGAACCTTGTAAAAAAATGTATTACCAATTAAACATTATTGTAATAAGTGTAACGAATCAGAATATTGTCGAATTTCATTTGCAGACAGCTATTATTCGACTTATTTCGACATGAATACGTCTTTGATTCGACATCGTTTGGGGGGATTCCACCATAGTTGCAGAAACCAGCATTTTTAGGTATATTTTGATGAGATAAGCGGTTAAGATGGTAAGAAGAAAATGGAATTACATAACAATTATACCACTGTAGACCTTTCGGCTGGAATGGGCTATTTGTGGGGGTCGTTTTTATCTAGGAAATGGTTTTTTAGGAAAGCAGGTCGGTGAAATTCCCTGAAGGATGCGGGATGGCCGATTTGTGACAGAAATGAAAACATTGCTCCAGATGAAGATGTTCATCGGGCATTAGGATAACGAGGAGGAATTATGGTGGAAGAGAAATTGAATACCTTCTATTTAACAACACCGATTTACTATCCAAGTGGAAATCTTCATATTGGACATGCGTACACGACTGTGGCGGGGGATGCCATGGCCCGATACAAACGGATGCGCGGGTTCGATGTTATGTATTTGACGGGAACGGATGAGCACGGACAAAAGATTCAGCGCAAAGCGGAAGAAAAGGGGATCACCCCCCAAGCCTATGTAGATGAAATCGTCAGCGGCATCAAGGATCTTTGGGGTAAACTCGACATCTCGTATGACGATTTCATCCGTACGACGGAAACCCGTCATAAGGAAATCGTCGAGAAGATCTTTACCCGTCTGTTGGAACAAGGGGACATCTACCTTGATCAATACGAAGGCTGGTACTGTACGCCGTGTGAATCGTTCTTCACGGAAAGACAGCTGGTGGATGGGAACTGCCCTGACTGCGGACGTCCCGTTGAAAAAGTGAAGGAAGAATCGTACTTCTTCAAGATGAGCAAATACGTTGATCGCCTTCTTGCTTATTATGAAGAGAATCCGGAATTCATCCAGCCTGAGTCCAGGAAGAATGAGATGGTCAATAACTTCATCAAGCCGGGCCTTGAAGATCTTGCCGTTTCCCGTACGACCTTCGATTGGGGAGTGAAAGTGCCTGGTGATCCGAAGCATGTGATCTATGTATGGATCGACGCTCTTTCAAACTACATTACCGCTCTTGGATACGGAACGGAAAACGACCAGAAGTACCAAAAATATTGGCCTGCAGATGTTCATCTTGTCGGAAAGGAAATTGTCCGGTTCCACACCATCTACTGGCCGATCATGCTCATGGCACTCGAGCTGCCGCTGCCTAAGAAGGTCTTTGCCCATGGCTGGCTGCTCATGAAGGACGGAAAAATGTCCAAGTCGAAAGGGAATGTCGTGGATCCCGTGACACTCATCGATCGCTATGGACTGGATTCCCTCCGCTATTATCTTCTCAGGGAAGTACCGTTCGGTTCAGATGGCGTCTTCACGCCTGAAGGATTCGTGGAGCGCATCAATTTTGACCTTGCCAATGACCTCGGAAATCTGTTGAATCGTACGGTTGCCATGATCAATAAATATTTTGACGGCGTCATCCCGAGCTATGCAGGCCCACGTGGCGAGTACGACCGGCAGCTTGCCGAGATGGGACTCGATACAGTGAAGAAATACGAAGAAGCGATGGAGAACATGGAGTTCTCGGTTGCTCTTTCAAGCCTGTGGCAGTTTGTCAGCCGCACGAACAAATACATTGATGAAACACAGCCTTGGGCACTTGCAAAGGATGAAGAAAAGCGCGAAGATCTCGGCAGTGTAATGAGTCACCTGGCAGAATCATTACGAAGGGTCGCCGTTCTATTACAGCCATTCTTGACGCGTACACCGAAGAACATCTTTGAACAGCTGAATCTGCATGATGAAGCTCTTCAAACGTGGGCAAGCCTTGAAACATTCGGAGTGATCCCTGCAGGAACTGAAGTGGTGAAGAAAGGGGAGCCAATCTTCCCCCGCCTTGACCTAGCTGAAGAAGTGGCCTTCATCAAAGAGAAGATGCAGGGGTCGGCGCCTGCTGCAGAGGAAAACCCATCCGTGGAAGATTCCGACGAAATCGCCATCGATGATTTCATGAAGGTGGACCTCCGTGTTGCTCAGGTGACGGCTGCAGAACCGGTGAAGAAAACCGATAAGCTGCTCAAGATCCAACTGGATCTCGGATATGAAAAACGACAAGTCGTCTCCGGCATTGCCAAATTTTATTCTCCGGAAGACCTGGTCGGTCGAAAGGTGATCTGTGTCACCAATCTGAAACCGGTCAAACTCCGCGGGGAATTGTCACAGGGAATGATTCTTGCAGGAGAGGAAAACGGCATCCTGTCCCTTGCAACCGTCGATCAAACCCTTGCCAATGGAGCACGGGTGAAATAAGAATGGAAAGGGGTGTTCCACGTGGAACACCCCTTTATTCTTTTATTATAGTAAGAAAACGATTTTAAGCACGATCTGCATGAATGGATTGTATTGAGAGAAGATAAAGCTATTGCTTATAAAATAAATCATTACCCGATTATGTAATGTATCTTGCCGTTTCCGGTTGAGATCCAATAGACCTATAAACAGATCATTTTGGATTTAAGTCGGCTTTTTATACAATATGTGAAGGACAAAAAGCAACATAAATTACTAAAAACCAACCAATATAACCATAATATGTAACGCAATTGTTACAATTCTGAGAAGCTTGTCATGATTTTTTATATTAAACTAATCTCACACAAGGAGTGTTTAACATGCTATTTGACACACATGTCCACTTGAATGCAGAGCAATTCGATGAAGATGTAGAGGAGGTCATAGCACGGGCAAAAGAGGCTGGGGTTGAGAACATGGTCGTAGTCGGATTTGACCGGCCGACAATCGAAAGGGCAATGGAGCTTGTTGAAACCTATGATTTTCTTTATGCAAGTGTAGGGTGGCACCCTGTGGATGCCATCGATATGAAGGACGAAGATCTTGATTGGATCGAAGAATGGACAAAGCATCCGAAGGTTGTGGCCTTAGGTGAAATGGGCCTTGATTATCACTGGGATAAATCACCCGAGGATGTGCAAAAGGATGTGTTCAGAAGGCAGATCCGTCTGGCTAAGAAAGTGAAGCTGCCGATCATCATACATAATCGCGAAGCCACACAGGACATCGTCGATATCCTCAAGGAAGAGGGGGCTTCAGAAGTGGGGGGCATCATGCACTGCTTCAGCGGAAGTCCGGAAGTGGCGAAGGAATGTGTGGACATGAATTTCTATATATCCCTAGGGGGTCCTGTCACCTTCAAGAATGCGCGAAAGCCGAAGGAAGTGGCAAAGGAGATCCCTCTCGAGAAGCTGTTGGTGGAAACCGATTGTCCGTATCTTGCACCGCATCCCAACAGGGGCAAGCGGAACGAACCGGCCTATGTGAGGCTGGTTGCTGAACAGATTGCCGAGCTGAAAGAAATCTCCATCGAAGAGGTGGAAGCAGCTACAACCCGCAACGCAAAGAAATTATTCAACATTAATTGACAACAGCTGTTGTCGATTTGGGGGAGAGCTTGTCCGGTAGGGCTACAATAACAAAAAGTTCTACAAAGGAAAGTCCTTACATAGGATAACCTTGTCGACAACTCCCCCTTTTCTTTTTTTCTTTCTTTTTGCATAATATGTTTTGTGTTCC
Organism: Rossellomorea marisflavi; assembly: GCF_009806575.1. Classification (NCBI taxonomy): domain Bacteria; kingdom Bacillati; phylum Bacillota; class Bacilli; order Caryophanales; family Bacillaceae; genus Rossellomorea; species Rossellomorea marisflavi. The sequence continues at coordinate 53,551 of NZ_CP047095.1, forward strand.
CTGAATTTCAACATTTTGCTAGATTAAGAAAAAAGAAGTACAGGTTGACAGTCTTTGGATTACTCTATATAATCACTCCGAGAAAAGGAGGCGTTTTTCATGAATGAGAAAAACATGAAAAGCCTGTTTTCCAAGTCTTTGAGTCGAGGGAAATGGATCGTGACGGTTGCAACGATCGTTACCAGTGCAGCGATCTTCGGAATTCTTTTTTATGAAGGTTCGAAGAAGGCGGTCGCATTGACCCTGGACGGCGAGCAAAAAGAGATAAGAACGCATGCAAATACAATTCAAGATATATTAGAAGAATTAGATGTTTCAAATCGCTCTGAAGACTATTTGTATCCCTCGGGAGATACAAAGGTATCCAACAATATGAAAATAGTATGGGAACCGGCTAAACAGGTAGAAGTGACAGTTGGAGATCAGAACAAGAAGGTCTGGACGACAGCTGACACGGTAAAGGATTTACTCTCTGAACAGGACATTGAATTAGGGGAGCACGACAAGATTCAACCGGACGTATCAGAGAAGATTGACGGGAACACGAAGGTAAAGATTGATACCGCATTTGCCCTGTCCCTTGTAGACGGCGGGAAAAAGAAGAAGGTATGGTCTACTTCGACTACGGTCGCTGACTTTTTAAAGCAACAGGGAATCACACTCAAGAAAACAGACCGAGTTGAACCAGAATTAGACACAGTCATTGGGGAAAAAGATGTCGTAAATGTTGTTCGAGTTGAAAAAGTCACCGATGTAGTGGAAGAGGCAACAGATTTTACGGTTGTTTCCAAAAAAGATGCCGATCTTGAAAACGGCCAGGAGAAGGTTGTTCAAGAAGGGAAAAAAGGTAAGAAGGAAAAGAAATTCGAGATCGTGAAGGAGAATGGGAAAGAAGTCTCCAGAAAGCTGATCAGTGAAAAAACCGTCAAAGAAAGTCAGGATAAGATTGTCAGTGTCGGCACGAAAAAGCTTGTAGCCCAGGTTTCCCGCGGGAAATCGACTGCTGCAGCCAAGCCCGTCAGCACCAGCGCCAAGGAAGAGTCGAGTGGCGGCAAGGAATTCTATGTGAGCTCTACGGCTTATACAGCTTCTTGTAATGGGTGCTCGGGGCATACGGCTTCAGGTTTGAATCTAAAAGCCAATCCGAATGCAAAAGTCATCGCCGTGGATCCATCCGTCATTCCCCTCGGTACGAAGGTATACGTAGAGGGATATGGATATGCGGTTGCCGCTGATACAGGCGGAGCCATCAAAGGCAATAAAATCGATGTGTTCTATTCCGATCATGCCGACGCTTATCGCTGGGGCCGGAAAACCGTGAAAGTGAAGATCTTGGATTAAGGCAGGGGAATTCTCCTGCTTTTTTTTCATTTTTATCAGAAGAAGGTATAATGATCGTTAGGTATTCTATCTATAAGACGGGTGAGACCCGAAAAAAGTTTCAACGACTTTGGAGGAAATATGAAAATTAAAGAAATCATCGTGGTGGAAGGAAAGGATGACACGGTCGCGATCCGTCGCTCCGTGGATGCAGATACAATCGAAACGAATGGTTCTGCCGTTTCTCCCGTAACCATTGAAAAAATAAAGCACGCACATGAAAAGCGCGGGGTCATCATCTTCACGGATCCCGATTTCCCTGGGGAGCGGATCCGGAAGATTGTCAGTGATGCTGTACCTGGCTGCAAGCATGCCTTCATCCATAAGAAGGATGCCCTTCCCAAGGCGGGAAGGGGTATCGGCGTGGAGCATGCCAGTCCCGAAGCGATCAGGGAGGCCTTGAAAGAGGCCCAGGTCATTCAAGAAGATCAGGAAGAGCTGATCACTCAGGAGGACCTCATTGATGCAGGTCTGGTCGGCAGTCCGAAATCAAAGGATCGCCGGATTGCCCTTGGTGAGAAGCTTAGAATCGGTTACACTAATGGGAAACAATTGCACAAGCGTCTGCGGATGTTCAATATTCAAAAGGAAGAATTCAAGAAGGCACTAATGGAGATCATTCAGGAGGAAGAGCATGCATAAAGATATAGCGACACCTATACGAACAAAGGAAATCTTGGAGAAGCACGGATTCTCATTCAAAAAGAGCCTCGGACAGAACTTTTTGATCGATCCGAATATCCTCCGTAATATCACCGACCATGCCGGTCTATCCAAAGAGACGGCGGCCATCGAGATCGGACCCGGGATCGGGGCTTTGACGGAGCACCTTGCCCGGACTTCTGGGAAAGTGGTTGCGTTTGAAATCGACCAGCGCCTGATTCCAATCCTTGAGGACACCCTTTCGCCTTATGACAATGTGACGATCGTGAACCAGGATGTGCTGGAAGCGGATGTGGCATCGATCATCGAGACGGAACTCGCTGGATATGAGGATATTATGGTCGTTGCGAACCTCCCGTATTACGTCACGACGCCGATCATCCTGAAGCTGTTGATGGAGCGCCTGCCGATCCGCGGGATCTGCGTGATGCTCCAGAAGGAAGTAGGGGACCGTATATCGGCCCGTCCCGGGACAAAGGCCTATGGCTCCCTCTCCATCGCCATTCAGTACTATACGGAGGCAGAGATGGTCATGACCGTACCAAAGTCTGTCTTCATGCCGCAGCCGAACGTCGATTCAGCCGTCATCAGGCTGACGAAACGGAGCGTCCCTCCCGTCCAGGTACAGGATGAAGACTTCCTTTTCACAGTTTCACGTGCTTCCTTTGCCCAGCGCAGGAAGACGATCCTGAACAACCTGACAAGTCAGCTTCCCCAAGGGAAAGAAAAGAAAGAGCTTATCCTGGCGGCCCTGTCGAAAGCGGGCGTCGATCCGACTCGTCGCGGGGAGACCCTTTCAATTGAAGAATTCGGCATCCTCAGTGATGCCTTACTACCTGATTTTAAAGAATAACGATGGAAGAGACCGGCTTGGCCGGTCTCTTTTTGTTTTCTTGGACCGCTGACACAGATCAATGGTGGGCTGCATAGGGTAAGTAAAGGAATCTGCAGGATGGATACCTCAGACCTGAGTCTTGATCGTCTATTGGGAGTGACGGATATGAATATCGAAATCAATGATGTCGTCGGCCGGCTATCGTATCAATGTGATATATTATTCCGCGTGATCGATATCCGTATGGTGAACGGCCAGAAAACGGCGATGCTGTATGGGGAAGATTATCGATTGATAGCGGATGCTCCTTTTCACGACCTGAAGAAGATGGATCCGAGGGAACGTGATCGGATCACCAGGGAATTCCGCAACCTCGAGGAGCAATCCTTTGACTTGTTCAAACAGGATATCGAACTCCTCAAACATAAGCAGGAATACAGAGTGACCAATGCCTACAGGGAAGACTATAACTACTTCCAGGTCCCTGGCAAAGTCCTTCATCTTGATGGGGACCCCAGTTATTTAAGGAAATGCCTCGATCTGTACGAAAAGATCGGCGTGCCCGTCAAAGGGATACACTGCAGTGAAACCGAGATGCCGAATCGAATCGGTCCTCTGATTGATAAATACAGACCGAACATTATCGTCCTCACCGGACACGACGCGTATACCAAATCGAAAGGTGGTAAAGGGGAAATCAATGCCTACAGGCACTCTAAGTATTTTGTGGAGGCCGTCAAGGAAGCCAGGAGGAAATCTCCCCATCTTGATCAACTTGTCATCTTTGCAGGGGCATGCCAGTCTCATTTTGAGTCGCTGATCCATGCCGGGGCCAATTTCGCAAGCTCGCCTTCGAGGGTGAATATCCATGCCCTCGATCCCGTCTACATTGTGGCGAAGATCTGCTTTACGGGTTTCAAGGACTCTGTCAACGTGTGGGATGTGATCCGCAATACGCTCACGGGTGAAAAGGGCCTTGGGGGAATCGAGACCAAAGGGGTGCTCCGGACGGGAATGCCATTCAAGATCACAGACGACGAATGAAGATACATCGAGATCTTACAAGGGGATTGTAAGGTCTTTTTGTGTGCTTGTACATTGTGAGATAGCCTGGAACCGGGGTCATATAAGGGCTTTGGACGATTCCTACATAATTTTTCAACTTCTGGGGAAAGGTAGGGGTGTAGAAAAAACGTACTTTTTGTTGAATAAAATATGTTGACAGGTATTCATGGTTCTTGTTAAAATAATAAATTTATTTGACTGAAATTACATAATGTGTTATACTTATCTTTAGTGAGGTGGAAGCGAAATGCCAAAAACATTAGCCGACATTAAAAGGTCCCTTGATTCCAATCTCGGGAAGCGATTAATGCTCAAAGCAAACGGTGGACGTCGCAAAACGATTGAGCGTTCAGGCGTTCTTGCCGAAACGTATCCTTCAGTGTTCGTGGTTCAGCTCGATCAAGAAGAGAATGCGTTTGAAAGAGTTTCTTACAGCTATGCAGATGTTCTCACTGAGACAGTTCAACTAACATTTTATGATGAAGCAGCAGGAAATATCATCTTTAGCCAGCAGTAGACAATCCGTTTACTGCTTTTTTATTTGTCCAAAAAGTTCAATTGGTGCAAACTCCCTTCGTATCCGGCCAGGTGCAGGCACATACTAAGCCCAGGTGGATCTTGAAGGAGGATGACTATGGCTAAACGAAAAGGTGTCATGTCTGATCAATTGAAGGCAGAACTCGCCAAAGATCTAGGTTTTTATGATGTCGTGGAACGCGAAGGCTGGGGCGGCATTTCCTCACGGGACGCAGGCAATATGGTGAAGCGGGCTGTGGAACTCGCAAGCCAGCAGCTGACCTCCAGGAATCAGTCGTAGTCTGCCGACTTTTATCATTTACCGAAGGAGCCTTCCTGTTCAATGGAGGGCTCCTTTCCTTTCAACTGCCCATCGTGATAAAATTACTTACTGCTTTGATGTAAAACACTCGTTATAATTAGTGTATGATACAATATAGAGCAAAGAGATTGGTAAGAAGGTGATGATATGAGGTTATCAGTAAAGGCGCCTGCAAAGATCAACCTGTCTTTGGATGTGTTACATAAGCGGCCGGACGGTTACCATGAAGTCGAAATGGTCATGACGACGATCGATCTTGCGGATCGAATTGAACTGGTGGATCTACCAGAAGATAAAATTACAATTCTTTCGCATAATCGGTTTGTTCCGGATGACGGACGGAATCTTGCTTATCAGGCAGCCCAGTTGTTAAAGAAGAAGTTCAATATCAAAAAGGGTGTGGCCATCACCATCGATAAGGTGATCCCTGTTGCAGCAGGACTGGCAGGTGGCAGCAGTGATGCGGCCGCCACGCTGAAAGGTCTGAACGAGCTGTGGGGTCTTGGATTGAGCATGGACGAGCTTGCGGATCTTGGGGCTGAAATCGGCTCTGACGTTTCGTTCTGTGTGTACGGGGGGACGGCCCTGGCATCGGGGAGAGGGGAGAAGATCCGCCATCTTCCATCCCCGCCGAACTGTTGGGTCATCCTGGCCAAGCCTACGATCGGTGTATCGACGGCAGACGTCTATAAGAATCTGGATGTGAAAAATCTGAAGCATCCGGATACACAAGCGATGATCAATGCGCTGGAAAATGAGAGCTATCATGGGATTTGTGATCATCTCAGCAATGTTTTGGAATCTGTCACATTAAATATGTATCCTGAAGTGGCGCATATTAAAGATCAAATGGAGCGCTTCGGTGCCGATTCGGTATTGATGAGCGGAAGCGGTCCGACGGTATATGGATTGGTGCAATATGAATCGAGGGTCCACCGGATCTACAACGGCCTGCGCGGCTTCTGTGATCAGGTGTTCGCGGTCAGGATGCTTGGTGAATAAGAGGTTCTTGCCTAAATCCGTATAATAATGATATATTTACATTATATTATTCGGATTCGGGAGGTTTCTTTAGTGAAGTTTAAACGAAGTGAGCGATTAATCGACATGACCCATTACATGTTGGATCGTCCTCATCAACTTGTCCCTTTGACTTTTTTCTCTGAGCGGTACGGTTCAGCCAAGTCTTCCATCAGTGAAGACCTGACCATCATCAAGGAGACATTCGAAGGGCGCGGGGTAGGCACGGTCCAGACGGTTCCAGGGGCAGCGGGCGGAGTGAAATATATCCCCAAGGTGAATACGGAGGAAGCAAAGGCGATCATCAGTGAGCTTTGCGAACATATGGAAAGTTCCGATCGTCTTCTGCCTGGAGGATATCTGTTCATGACGGATCTTCTGGGAAATCCTCAGCTGATGAAGAAGGTCGGGAAAATGCTCGCTTCTGCATTCGCTGAAAAGGAAATCGATGTCATCATGACGGTGGCGACCAAGGGGATACCCATTGCCAACGCCATTGCATCATTCCTGAACGTGCCCGTTGTGATCGTCCGTCGCGATAGCCGCGTAACGGAAGGATCCACTGTGAGCATCAATTACGTGTCGGGGTCTTCAAAGCGGATCCAATCCATGGTCCTGTCCAAGCGGAGCCTGAAAGAAGGATCGAAGGTATTGGTCGTCGATGACTTCATGAAGGCTGGTGGTACAGTGAACGGGATGAAGAATCTGCTCGAGGAATTCTCTGCCACCCTGTCGGGGATCGGGGTCCTTGTCGAATCGGATACGTTGGATGAACGGCTGGTGGATGACTATGTTTCCATCCTGAAGCTGTCAGAAGTCAATGAGCGGGATAAACAGATCTCGTTGACGGAGGGGAATTACTTTCAGTCAGGGGTAACGTTTTTACCATAAAGACATGAGGAGGAATACCAATGCGTACAGTTTCAACGAATCAGGCACCTGCAGCCATCGGACCATACTCTCAGGGGATCGTGGTGAATAATCTGTTCTACAGTTCAGGACAGATTCCATTGACTCCGGAAGGGATGATGGTAGAAGGAGATGTGCAGGCGCAGACACATCAAGTGTTCCGCAATCTTCAAGCCGTGCTGAAAGAAGCCGGTGCAAGTCTTGAATCCGTCGTGAAGGCGACCGTGTTCATCAAGAACATGGATGACTTCGGGGCAATCAATGAAGTGTACGGGGAGTATTTCAGCTCTCATAAACCGGCTCGGTCCTGCGTAGAGGTAGCGAAGCTGCCGAAGGACGCACTGGTAGAAATCGAAGTCATCGCACTCGTGAAGTAACGCTTCACGGGTGTTTTTTTGTAGGGGCGAATATGCAAACGGTACCATTTCAAAAGAAGACTAGTTCCTTTGAAATAGAAAAATACGGATAATAAAATAAAATTTTGAAAAAAATATGATCTTTAAGAAGGAATATTCAAAAAAATGTTGAATACATACAGTAGATTTCATCTAGGGAAAAGGTGGTGAACAGAATGGAAGTGACAGACGTAAGATTACGCCGTGTTAACACCGATGGCCGAATGAGAGCGATTGCATCTATCACGTTGGATAATGAATTTGTCGTACACGACATCCGTGTGATCGATGGGAACAATGGCTTATTTGTGGCAATGCCAAGTAAGCGCACTCCTGATGGGGAATTCCGAGATATCGCCCACCCGATTAATTCAGGTACCCGAGGTAAGATCCAAGATGCTGTTTTAGAAGAGTATCATCGTCTAGGTGAGTTAGAAGAAGTAGAACTGGAAGAAGCGGGGGCTTCTTAAGAATTGAATGCATCTAGAGCCTACTACTACGTAAGGCTCTTTTTTTATGTGCGGGGTTTTTGTTTCGCTTACCTAATACCCTCTGTTAAGGGGGGTAAACCTGTTTTTGTGAACTTTTTTCAAAATATGGGTGATTCTTCATCAGGACGGGCAGCCATCGGATGAATCGCTTTCAATTTTCAGGGTGACATTTTTCCTCTTCCATGCAAGCATCCTCTCCTTTAACAAATATATGTACTTTTAGAGGAATCCTTGAAATGGTAGAGTTTTTAGGATATATTCGTTATGGATAAAAAGGTTATTGGAGGATCCGAGATGACAAATAGATACGCCGTTATTTTAGCTGCCGGTCAGGGTACCAGGATGAAGTCTAAGTTATATAAAGTGCTTCATCAGGTGTGCGGGAAGCCCATGGTTGAGCATGTGGTCGATCAAATTTCCACATTGAATGTGGAAAAGACGGTCACGGTTGTCGGTCATGGTGCAGAGCTCGTCAAATCCCATCTTGAAGGGAAGAGCGATTTTGCCCTTCAGTCGGAGCAGCTGGGAACGGCTCATGCGGTAAGGCAGTCGGAAGATGTGTTAGGGAATCTGGAAGGCACTACTTTAGTCGTATGCGGAGATACTCCCCTCATCAAGGGAGAGACGATGGAAGCGTTGGTCGAGCATCATGAACGACTCGGCGCGAAGGCGACCATCCTTACGGGGCATACGGAATCGCCGGATGGATATGGACGTATCATCCGTAATGATCAGGGACTGGTCGAGCGGATCGTTGAGCACAAAGATGCGACAGACGAAGAGCGACGCGTGAAGGAGATCAATACGGGAACGTACTGCTTTGACAATAAAGCTCTTTTCGACGCTTTGACGAAGGTATCCAATGATAATGTCCAAGGGGAATATTACCTCCCGGATGTCATTGAGATCCTTAAGTCAGAAGGGGAGACTGTCAGCGCATATCAGACAGGCGATTTCGCTGAAACGCTTGGTGTGAATGATCGCGTGGCCTTGGCACAGGCCGAGATCACCATGCAGGGGCGCATCAACGAATTTCATATGAGAAATGGTGTAACCATCAAAGATCCACAAAATACGTACATTGATTCAGATATTACGATAGGGAGAGATACGGTCATCCTGCCCGGGACGGTGCTCAAGGGGAACACGGTCATCGGTGAGGATGCAGTGGTCGGACCGAACTCGGAAGTGAAGGATTGCACAATTGGCGACCGCACTGTATTGAGACAATCCGTCGCACACGATAGTTTCATAGGAGCGGATGTCCAGATCGGCCCATTTGCTCATATCCGACCGGCTTCGAACATCGGTGATGAAGTGAAGATCGGGAATTTTGTCGAGGTTAAAAAGGCTTCATTCGGCAAAGGAAGCAAAGCGTCGCATCTCAGCTACATCGGCGATGCCGAGGTAGGCAGTGACGTGAATCTCGGCTGTGGCTCCATCACGGTGAACTATGACGGAAAAAATAAATTCCTCACCAAAATCGAGGATGGTGTATTCGTAGGATGCAACTCGAACCTCGTGGCACCGGTGACGATCGGCCAGGGTGCCTATGTGGCTGCCGGATCGACCATCACGGAAGACGTACCGGGTGAGGCACTCTCTATCGCAAGAGCGCGCCAGGTAAATAAAGAAAATTATGCTCAAAATCTAAATCATAAGAAATAATTGGAGGTCCACCATGCCAAACTCTTATATCAATTCGAAGCTTAAAATATTCTCTCTTAATTCCAACTACCATTTAGCGAAGGAAATCGCAGATGAAGTAGGCGTGGAACTCGGTAAATCTTCTGTTAAACGATTCAGCGATGGAGAAATCCAGATCAATATCGAAGAAAGCATCCGTGGCTGTGACGTATTTGTCATCCAATCGACATGCGAGCCGGTGAACGAAAATCTGATGGAACTTCTGATCATGGTGGATGCCCTCAAACGTGCGTCTGCTAAAACAATCAGCATCGTCATGCCTTACTACGGTTATGCCCGTCAAGACCGTAAAGCGCGTGCCCGTGAGCCTATCACGGCGAAGCTTGTGGCGAACCTTCTGGAGACGGCGGGAGCAGACCGCGTCATCACGCTTGATCTTCATGCTCCGCAGATTCAAGGATTCTTCGATATCCTCATCGATCACCTCATGGGTGTTCCGATTCTTGCGGATTATTTCGAGAAGAGAGACTTCAACCGCGATGACCTCGTGATCGTATCCCCTGACCACGGTGGAGTGACACGTGCCCGTAAGCTTGCAGAACGCCTTAAAGCACCAATCGCCATCATCGACAAACGCCGTCCGCGTCCGAACGTAGCGGAAGTCATGAATATCGTCGGGAATATCGATGGGAAAGTGGCCATCCTCATCGATGACATCATCGATACGGCTGGAACCATCACCCTGGCAGCCAATGCCCTTGTGGAAAATGGAGCGAAGGAAGTCTATGCATGCTGTACGCATCCTGTCCTTTCAGGTCCGGCCATCGAGCGCATTGATAACTCCATGATCAAAGAACTTGTTGTCACGAACTCCATTCCTCTCGGAGACGAGAAAAAGATCGGTAAAATCAAACAGCTTTCCGTTGCACCGCTCATCAGTGAAGCGATCATCCGCGTCTATGAGCAGCAATCTGTCAGCACGCTGTTCGATTAATTTTATGAAAGGATCCTCCAGGTGACTGGAGGGTCTTTTTTTTCGTTTTTCCCAGAAAAAGCTCGAACGCGCACAACCCTTGATATGCCGGCATCCCTCCCACCACGCCAGGATGGTCAGGCCGCATTCATGTTTAAATCGATACTGAATGGGGAATGAAATAGATATAGAAATTTTCATTCAAACGAATTTGGGAAGGTGTTGGATAACTTATGGCAACAGAATTGAAAGCAACGAAACGTAAAGACTTCAAACGTTCTTCACTAACGGAACTACGACATAAAGGTAGCATCCCTGCAGTAGTGTACGGGTATAAAACGGATAATACGGCCATCGAGATCGATGCCATTACATTCATCAAGACGATTCGCGAAGTTGGACGCAACGGGATCATTTCCCTTAATGTGGATGGCAGCAAGCAGAACGTCATCCTGAACGATTATCAGCAGGATCATCTCAAGGATGCCGTCACCCACGTGGACTTCCTGGCAGTCAACATGTCACAGGAAATCGACGCCGATGTACGCATCGATCTATCGGGTGAGTCGGCGGGCGTGAAAGAAGGCGGCGTACTTCAGCAGCCACTGTATGAAGTATCCGTATCAGCCAAACCGTCTGATATCCCAGACAGCATCGAAGTCGATATCGCCGGACTGCAAATCGGGGATACCGTCACGATCGGAGATATCCGTGATCAATTTAACTTCACCATCAACGATGAAGACGAAACAACCATCGCTTCCGTACTCGCACCGCGTCAAGAGGAAGACATTGATTCCGGTGAGAAGCAGGAAGAAGATTCTCCTGAAAGCCAAGGCGGGGAGTCGGAATCCTCTTCTGAAAGCGGATCTGAAGAAGAATAATTTAACGTTTTACAGCGTAACCTTTTGCAGGTTACGCTTTTTGCGTTATTCTATTGATATAAGGTCAAAACGAGGTGTAAGAAATGAAATTGATAGTAGGATTAGGAAACCCGGGTGCGCGCTTTGATCAAACGCGTCATAATATCGGGTTCGACATTATAGATGCCCTTGCCGACAATCTGGGTACCCCCCTCGATCAGTCGAAGTTCAAGGGAGTATATGGGATACACCGGCATAATGGAGAAAAGATCGTCCTTCTCAAGCCGCTTACGTTCATGAATCTATCCGGTGAAAGCATCGTTCCGCTGATGGATTACTTCGACATTGCCAACGAAGACCTCCTCGTCATCTATGATGATCTGGATCTGCCTGTCGGTAAGATCCGACTCCGCCAAAAAGGGAGCGCGGGTGGTCATAATGGAATCAAATCCACGATTGCCCATCTCGGTTCCCAGAATTTCAACCGTATCCGGATCGGGATCGACCGACCGACAAACGGAATGAGCGTCCCTGATTACGTTCTTGGGAAGTTCTCCAAGGAAGATCAGGCGGAGCTCGACAAAGTCATCGCTTCAAGCGTGGAAGCGTGTAAAACGTGGTTTGAAAAACCGTTCATCGAAGTGATGAATCACTTCAACTGATGAATGAATACTTCCTTCCAAAGCCGTTCATACTAATGGGTAACGAAAGGTTTGGAGGGAAGGAAATTTGGCTATTCATTATCAGTGCCGGCACTGCGGTACAAAGGTCGGGACCCTTACCCATGCATGCAACTCTGAAACCCTCGGTCTTGATCGGCTGTCGGATGAGGAGAGGCTGCACATGATCCATTACCGGAATGACGGTGATATCGAGATTAAAACCATTTGTGAAGACTGTCAGGAAAGCCTTGAGCGGTATCCTGACTATCATGGGTTGGACCATATCATCCAGTAAGACGCTTTGGTGAAGAACCAAAGCATTTTTCTGTTTAAATATGAAAGAACGATCATATATATAGATTGAAACACGGGGAGGAGCGTACTCTTGAAAGGAATTCTAACATATGTCCATCAGAGCGAAGAAGTCCAGTCCCTGATCACAGGGATCGAGGAACGTCTTTCAGAGCAGCTTGTGGCAGGACTTTCGGGTTCTTCCAGAAGCGCCTATATAGCAGATGTTTATCTGCAGACGAAGCGGTCGACGATCGTTGTCACACATAATCTGTTCCAGGCACAGAAGATCTATGAGGATCTTGTGCAGTTCCTCAGTGAGGATGAAGTCTATCTTTATTCAGCCAATGAACTGATCGCAGCTGAGCTGAGCGTGGCGAGCCCGGAACTCAGGGCGCAGAGGATCGAAGTGCTGAACAAGCTTTCCCAGCGGCAGAATGGGGTGTACATCGTTCCGGTGTCGGGATTGAGAAAGATCCTGCCGCCGATGGACCTGTGGACCAAAAATCAAATCCGTTTCAACGTCGGTGAAGACATCGATTTGGACGAGGTCTTGAATCAGCTTGTCCAGATGGGCTATCAGCGCGCAGGAATGGTAAGCACACCAGGTGAATTCAGCCTCAGGGGAGGGATCGTCGATATTTTCCCGTTGACATCACAGCATCCGGTTCGGATTGAGCTGTTTGATACGGAGATCGATTCCATCCGTACGTTCTCCGTGGAGGATCAACGGTCCATCGACAAACTGAAAACGGTCGATATCGGGCCGGCGACAGAGGTTCTCCTCACCTATCAGAACATCGAGCGGCTCATTGGAGAGATCAATCAAGGTCTGTCAAAGAGCTTGAAAAAGGTTAAATCCGCAGGCGTCAAAGAAAAGATGACGGAATATATCGGTCATGAAATCGAGCAGCTTGAGAATGGTCAGGTGCCTGAACAGATCTTCAAGTATCTGTCACTCGCCTATGAAACGCCTGCTAGTCTATTAGATTATCTGCCTGAAGACGGTGTCCTCTTCTTCGATGAGTACAGCCGTGTGCAGGAGATGAGCGAGTCCCTTGAGAAAGAGGAGGCCGAATGGTATACCTCGTTGTTGTCCGAGGGGCAGATCATCCACGACATGGTCGTGTCGCATCCTTTTGCATCCCTGATATCGAATGCCAAACGTTCAAAGGTGTATTTCTCCTTGTTCCTTCGTCATATACCGAATACGAGCCCTCAGAATATCTTCAACGTATCCACCAAGCCCATGCAGAACTTCCACGGGCAGATGAATGTGCTGAAAGCGGAGCTCGACCGGTGGAAAAAAGGAAAGTATACCGTCGTTCTACTGGGACCGGATGAAGAGCGTGTGAAAAAGCTTCAGCGCGTGCTGGATGATTATCAGATCGAAATCGCATTCGTGAAAGACGGGGCTCCCCTTCTTGACGGCAAGATCCAGATGATCAATGGAAGTTTGACGAACGGCTTCGAGCTTCCTCTTCAGAAGCTCGCCGTCATCACGGAAGAAGAGCTCTTCAATAAACGTACGCAGAAAAAGCCGAGAAGGCAGAAGATGTCCAATGCCGAGCGGATCAAGAGCTATTCCGAGCTGAAGGTTGGAGATCTCGTCGTCCATGTGAATCACGGGATCGGGAAATACCTCGGGATCGAAACGCTTGAGATCAACGGTGTTCACAAGGACTATCTCCATCTGAAATACCAGGGCAGCGATAAGCTCTATGTACCGGTCGATCAAATCGACTTGGTCCAAAAATATGTCGCGTCGGAAAATAAAGATCCGAAGCTGTATAAACTCGGCGGGAACGAATGGAAGAAGGTTAAATCGAAGGTTGCGTCCTCCGTACAGGATATTGCCGATGACCTCATCAAGCTATATGCGGAAAGGGAAGCGGCTAAGGGATATGCCTTCTCACCTGACGGGGATATGCAGAGGGAATTCGAGATTGCCTTCCCATATGAAGAGACCGAAGATCAGCTCAGGTCCATCCATGAAATCAAGCTGGATATGGAACGGGAGCGTCCCATGGACCGCCTTCTGTGCGGGGATGTCGGATACGGGAAGACCGAAGTTGCTATCCGCGCGGCCTTCAAGGCCATTGCCGACGGAAAACAGGTCGCCCTCCTTGTGCCGACGACGATCCTGGCTCAACAGCATTATGAAACCATCAAGGAACGATTCCAGGACTTCCCGGTGGAGATCAGCCTCTTGAGCCGCTTCAGGACGAGGAAGCAGCAGCAGGAGACAACGAAAGGCCTGAAGGACGGAACGGTCGATATCGTCGTCGGTACCCACAGGCTGTTATCGAAAGATATTCAATACCGTGACCTTGGCCTTCTCATCATCGATGAAGAACAACGCTTCGGGGTCACGCATAAAGAAAAGATCAAACAGCTGAAGACCAATATCGATGTGCTGACGCTCACGGCGACACCGATTCCACGTACCCTTCATATGTCCATGCTCGGGGTGAGGGATCTGTCGGTCATCGAAACGCCGCCTGAAAACCGTTTCCCTGTGCAGACCTATGTGATGGAGTATAACGGTGCCCTCATCAAAGAGGCGATCGAGCGTGAGATGGCACGGAACGGTCAGGTCTACTTCCTATATAACCGCGTCGAGGATATCGAGCGGAAGGCAGATGAAATCTCCATGCTGGTGCCGGATGCCAGGGTGGCGTACGCCCACGGCCAAATGTCAGAGAATGAACTGGAAGCCGTGATCCTCAGCTTCCTGGCAGGGGAATACGATGTGCTCGTCACGACGACCATCATCGAGACAGGGGTAGATATTCCGAACGTCAATACCCTCATCGTCTTCGATGCAGATCGAATGGGCCTCTCCCAGCTCTATCAATTGAGGGGACGTGTCGGAAGGTCCAACCGCGTGGCGTATTCGTACTTCACTTATCGCAAGGATAAAGTCCTGACGGAGGTGGCGGAAAAGAGGCTTCAGGCCATCAAAGAATTCACGGAACTCGGGTCTGGATTCAAAATCGCCATGCGCGATCTGACCATCCGGGGAGCCGGGAATCTGCTCGGTGCCCAGCAGCATGGATTCATTGATTCCGTCGGTTTCGATCTATATTCCCAGATGCTCAAAGAAGCAATCGAGGAGCGTAAAGGCGATCGGCCGAAGCAGCCGGAAGCATCCCTTGAAGTCGATCTTGATCTTGATGCCTACATTCCTGATACCTATATCAAGGACGGACACCAGAAGATCGAGATGTATAAACGGTTCCGTGCCCTTTCTTCCCTCAAGGAAGTCGAAGAGCTCGAAGAAGAGATCCTTGACCGGTTCGGTGAATACCCTGAAGAAGTGGGCTATCTGTTCCTGATATCGGAAATGAAGATCTATGCGAGGAATACAAGGCTCGACAGCGTCAAGCAGGATAAGAAGGGCGTGAACATCTTCATGTCACCGGAAGGGACGGCAGCTATCGACGGATCGAAGGTATTCGACATCTGTTCGAAGCATGGCAGGGTCGTCGGACTCGGCATGGAAGGGTCCAAACTCAAGATCTCCATCAACACCACAAGGCTGAAAGCAGACAAGTGGTTCAATATGGCATATGACATTGTGAAGAATTTGGACCAGGCTTTGAAAACGGAAGTTCATGAAGCCTGATCAATCTTAATATTTGTCATAGAAAACATATACAGTACCGGTTTTCCTTACCAATCGTTATGATAATGTAACTCAAATGTAAATGCGCTCGTAGTTTGATTTTACTATGATAAGGGTATTAGTATTAATGCAGCTGCCATTGATGGAAAAAGATACCTCTATTAGCATTTAAGAGAAATGACAGAAATAATAACTGATTGTGTATAGAACTTCTAAGTTGTAAGATACTAAACTCAATTACGGTAGAGCGGCTTCGATTGCTTTACCCTATAAAATCATCTGATGAAAGTGAGGCAGCTATAGATGAAGGCAACTGGTATTGTTCGTCGTATTGATGATTTAGGTCGTGTAGTCATCCCAAAAGAAATCCGAAGGACCCTGAGGATCCGTGAAGGGGATCCCCTGGAGATCTTCGTCGATCGCGACGGCGAAGTCATCCTGAAGAAATACTCCCCGATCTCGGAGCTTGGAGACTTTGCGAAAGAGTATGGTGAAGCATTGTATGACAGTCTCGGAAGTGCAGTATTGATCTGCGACCGTGATGCCGTCATCGCCATCTCAGGGGCATCCAAGAAGGAATACCTCAATAAGAATGTCGGTGAACTCATCGAGAAGGTGATGGAGGACCGCGCATCTCTCCTTCACACCCAGCAGGGACAAGCCGAGCTTGTTGACGGCCATGGTGAGGATCTTGCTTCCTACACCATCGCTCCGATCGTTGCCAATGGCGACCCTATCGGCGCAGTGGCGATCTTCTCTAAAGATCGCACAGTTGGTGAAGTGGAACAAAAAGCGGTTGAAACGGCAGCTGGCTTCTTGGCAAGACAGATGGAGCAATAATATTTTCATGGGAGCGGCTCTTAGCCGCTCTTTCTTTTTTTGTGGATATTGGAACTCATCCCGCCACTTTCATTTGTGGTAAACTATTTTTAAGAATCCCATGCTTCGATTTATGGGAATACGCTGGGTCCCTTCATAGAAGGAAGCCTTGGAAAGGCAGAGATTTCATTGGGTCATACATACTCCTCCAAAGGGTTTCTAAAGGGTGCGATGATCCTCACCATGGCGGCACTTTTGACAAAGTTATTGAGTGCCGTCTATCGGATCCCTTTTCAGAATATCGTAGGAGATATTGGATTTTATATTTATCAGCAGGTGTATCCTTTTTACGGGATCGCCCTCGCCCTCTCCACTTATGGATTCCCTGTGATCATCTCAAAAATGGTGGCAGAGAAGGTCGACCGGGGTGATCAGGAAGGGGCAAAGAAGGTGGCGGCCACATCCTTCATCTTCCTCCTTCTCGTGGGAGTGATCTGGTTTGTCGCCGTCTATGCAGGGGCCGATATCATTTCGACCTGGATGGGGGATCCGCAGCTCGCCCCATTGATCCGTGTCATTTCCTTATCCTTCTTGCTGCTTGCCCCTCTATCAGTCCTTAGAGGGTACCATCAGGGGAAGGAGCAGATGGTGCCTACGGCGGTGAGCCAGGTGGCAGAGCAAAGCGTCCGTGTCGTGACAATCCTTGTTTCATCCACGGTCCTCCTTGCCAAGGGGAATTCTCTCTACGCTGCCGGACAGGGGGCTCTATTCGGCTCGATCACGGGAGGACTAGCAGCTGTGATCGTCCTGGTTTTATTCACCGCAGCTAAAAAAGAAGGATTGCTGGGGGGCGCATCCTTTTTCCCGAAAGGGTTCAAGGGAGTCTGGACAGCCCTCATGAAGGATGGAACGGCCATCTGTGTGAGTGCCATGCTCCTCGTCCTTCTTCAGTTTGTCGATTCCCTGAATGTATATGCCTTGTTGACTGCACACGGGGTAGAAGAGGGAGCCGCAAAGACCCTTAAAGGTGTATACGACCGGGGACAGCCCTTCATACAGCTTGGGACCGTTGCGGCCACTTCCATCTCACTGACGATCGTTCCCCTGGTCACGACGGCCTACCTGAAAGGGAAGAAGGAGCTGGTAAGGGACTACAGCCAGCTTGCGTTGAAGATAAGCATCCTCATCGGTTTTGCAGCAACACTCGGGCTCGTGAACATCATGGTGCCCACGAATACGATGCTGTTTGAGAATGCAGATGGATCCAGCGTGCTGGCGGTGTTTTCCCTGTCGATTTTCTTTAGCTGTCTGATCCTGACGTTTTCTGGCATCCTGCAGGGGATCGGGAGGATTTATTACCCCGCAGCCATCATCATTGGAG
The DNA here is from genome assembly GCF_009806575.1 of Rossellomorea marisflavi. Classification (NCBI taxonomy): domain Bacteria; kingdom Bacillati; phylum Bacillota; class Bacilli; order Caryophanales; family Bacillaceae; genus Rossellomorea; species Rossellomorea marisflavi. The sequence continues at coordinate 71,411 of NZ_CP047095.1, forward strand.
GCATCCCGATCAAGTTCATCCTGAATATGCTCCTTATACCGGTGTTCGGGGTCATGGGTGCATCCCTGTCCACGGTACTTACTTTGGGACTGATTACGATCGGCCTCGTAGTGAAGATGAAGCGATTATTCGGGATCAATTTGATCACCCCGTCATTTTATAAGAGCCTGTTTATCAGCGGTGCAGGAATGACCCTTGTCCTGCAGGGCTTGTTGCTTGGCTACAGGTGGCTCCTGACAAACGGGGCACATGAGCGGATGACCTCGGCGTTCTTCGCCCTAGCCGGGGTGGCAGTGGGGGCGGTGGTGTTTCTCCTCTTGTTCTTAAGAGGGGAGCATCTATCGGAAGAAGAAATCAGCTTTTTGCCATTCGGCAGCAAAATGAACCGGGTGAAGAAAGGCCTTCAGCCCCGGTATAGAAAGTAGTGAATGCAAATGAGCCATACCATCACAGTCATCGGACTCGGTGCAGGGGATCTTGATCAGATCCCCATGGGTGTATATAAACAGTTGAAAAAAGAACAGCATCTTTTCCTCCGTACAAAGGAACATCCTGTCGTGAAGGAATTGGAATCGGAAGGGATGACCTATACATCCTTCGATGCCGTATACGAAAAGCACGAGCGCTTTGAAGCGGTATACGAAGAGATTGTACAGGAGCTTGTGGACGCTTCCATGGAGTATCCTGTCCTCTATGCGGTTCCGGGACATCCCCTCGTGGCAGAGAAGACCGTACAGCTTCTCCTGGACCTCCGGGAGAATGGCGAAGCAGAGGTCGTGATCGGAGGGGGGCAAAGCTTCCTCGATGCCCTGTTTGCTTCCGTGGGTGCCGATCCCATCGATGGCTTCCAGCTGCTTGACGGGACGAGCCTCAGCGTCCACGATATCCAGATGACGCAGCAGCTCATCATCGGGCAGGTGTACGACGGCTTCATCGCCTCGGAAGTCAAACTGACGCTCATGGAGCTTTATCCATATGATTACGAAGTCATGCTTGTAACGGCGGCCGGAAGCTCAGAAGAGAAGGTGGAGCGACTTCCCCTTGTGGAGCTCGATCGTGCTGCACAGCTAAGCAATCTCACCAGCCTGTATGTACCTGCGGTAAAAGATCGATCTCAGCGATACAAGCAGTACAGCGCCCTGAGGGAAATCATTTCGACTTTGAGGGGACCGGACGGATGTCCGTGGGACCGTGAGCAGACCCATCAGTCCCTGAAGAAATACTTGATCGAAGAAACATACGAGCTCTTGGAAGCGATTGATGAGGATGACATCGATCATATGGTTGAAGAATTGGGTGACGTCCTGCTCCAGGTCCTCCTCCATGCCCAGATCGGGGAAGATGAAGGAATGTTCAATATGGAGGAAGTAATGGAAGGACTGTCATCCAAAATGGTGCGGAGGCATCCTCACGTTTTCGGTGATGTCGAGGTCGGGAATTCGGAAGAAGTCAAAGCGAACTGGGCAGAAATCAAGAAGCAGGAAAAAGGCGTAGAGAGCCAGCCGCCGCTTCTAAAAGGTGTCGCCAAAGGGGCACCTGCCCTAATGAAGGCCTACGAATATCAGAAAAAGGCGGCAGGTGTCGGCTTTGATTGGGACAACGTCAAGGGTGCCTGGGAAAAAGTATGGGAAGAACTGAAGGAATTCGAACAGGAAGCCGAGAATGGAAGTGAACAGGACCGGAAGCAGGAGTTCGGTGACGTCCTGTTCGCCCTCGTGAATGTGTCAAGATTTTACCGCATTCACCCTGAAGAGGCCTTGTCCATGACCAATTCAAAGTTCTATCACCGATTCTCCCACGTGGAAGAACGGGTAAAAGAATCAGGGAAATCATTCGAAGAGCATTCCCTTGAAGAGCTGGATGCATTTTGGGATGAAGCGAAGAATCAATCACATTAATGGCTGTTAAGCCGTCAAAGGAGAGAATGAGAATGGCAACCACCATGAGGCTGGATAAGTTTTTGAAGGTATCACGTCTGATCAAACGGAGGACCCTTGCCAAGGAAGTGGCCGACCAGGGAAGGATCTCCATCAATGGAACCCAGGCCAAAGCAAGCTCCAATGTAAAAGTCGGGGATGAGCTCAGTGTGAGGTTTGGGCAAAAGGTCATGAGGGTAAAGATTGAAAGGCTTTTAGAGACGACGAAAAAGGAAGAAGCAAGCGGCCTGTATACGGTCCTTTCAGAGGAAAGGGTCAACCAGGAGGAAGAGTGACCCCTGTTTTGGTTCTAATTCCATCATCCACACCATAACATGGTACAAAGCTTGTACTATGGGATGTGAGGGATGAAGATGAATCAATATCATGATGGCAATAAAGAAAAGGCAGTCTTTCAGGAACATGATGTCATGATGAGGGGACGCAAACTCCTCGATATCACGGGAGTCAAGCAGGTGGAGAGCTTTGATAATGAAGAGTTCCTTCTGGAGACGGTCATGGGCTTTTTATCCGTCCGTGGGCAAAACCTCCAGATGAAGAATCTTGATGTGGATAAGGGAATCGTCTCGATCAAAGGGAAGGTGTTCGACCTCGTCTATCTTGATGAACAAAGCGGGGAGAAAGCTAAAGGTTTCTTTAGCAAGCTGTTTCGATGACACTCACCACCCAATTCTATACGATGCTCTCCATGATCGGCATGGGGGCATTATTCGGGGCGTCCTTGGACACGTACCATCGATTTCTCAACAGGAGCCAGCGGAAGCGCTGGTTCGTCTTCATCAATGATGTCCTGTTCTGGGTCCTGCAGGCCCTCGCCATGTTTTACATTTTATTTGTCGTAAACTTCGGCGAGATCAGGGTGTACATATTCGTGGCCCTGCTCTGTGGATTCGCGGCGTATCAGGCGCTTTTCAAGACCTTGTATACGAACCTGCTGGAGAGGCTCATCCGCTTCACGATTTCCTTTTACCGCTTCTTGGTGAAGATGGGTCAAAAGCTCATCTATTCACCGGTGAAATGGATCATGTTCATGCTTCTTGCAGTTATCCTCTGGCTACTGAAAACGGTATATGCCATCATCCGATTTGTCATCAGGACAGCATGGCGGATCGTATATGGAATACTGAAGGTCGCATTGGCTCCGATCTGGTGGATTTTTCGAACAATATGGAAACTATTGCCGAACCATCTTACAAAAAGAGTCGATAAGTTATATAATAAAATGGCAGGAATTATGAAGTCTAATGGCAAAAAAGTATATACATGGATCCGGAAATGGACCATTAAAAAAAATAAAAAATGACCGCATCGGGGAAAGGGAGGTTTGGAAATGGGAAGAAACGTCACTCCGATGGAGAATGAATATGTCCGCCAGCAGGAAAACAAGCATAAAGCATCCTCTAAAAGAAAAAAACGTTTAGTCCGCCGTCTTTCCGTGTTCTTTGTCCTAGCAATCGCCATCACAGGATTTATGGTCTCGACGCTCATTTCCAGGGCTCAGGTGCTTGAAGACAAGAAAGCAGAAAAGGTGCAGCTCGAGAAAAACCTCGAGGCATTGAAAGAAAAACAAACGGCATTAGAGGAAGAAATCGTTAAATTGAATGATGATGATTATATCGCCAAACTGGCCAGGCGTGATTATTTCCTATCGGATAATGGAGAGATTATCTTTAATATTCCAGAATCAGGTAAGGATAAAGAAAACTAAAGGAGAGGTGTCTTATTGACACTCTTTTTTTTAATTGGCTATAATATAGAGTAGGTTTATCTAACATTCTAAGGAGGAGCATTTCTTTTATGTCAATTGAAGTAGGCAGCAAGTTACAGGGTAAGGTAACAGGAATTACAAATTTCGGAGCGTTCGTGGAATTAGCAGAAGGTACGACGGGGCTGGTTCACATCAGTGAAGTAGCCGACAATTATGTCAAAGACATCAACGAGCACCTTAAAGTTGGAGACGAAGTCACAGTTAAGGTTATCAACGTTGAGAAAGATGGAAAGATCGGCTTGTCCATCCGTAAAGCTAAAGACCAACCACAACGCCCACAGCGCCCGCAACGTCCTCAACGCCCACGCAATAACAAACCGGCTGACACCCGTACGAAGGAAAACTTCGAACAAAAGATGGCGCGCTTCTTGAAAGACAGTGAAGACCGCTTATCTTCCTTGAAAAAAAATACAGAGTCTCGCCGTGGTGGAAGGGGAGCAAAAAGAGGGTAACTTGCTGTCTATTAATCCATATAGCAGGTCCTAATGCAGATGCATTCAATGAATGTATCTGTTTTTTTATTGTTCTCCACCCGCAATCATACAAAAAAGGACCACTTCATGTGAAGTGGTCCTTCTGTATGATGACCCGTACGGGATTCGAACCCGTGTTACCGCCGTGAAAGGGCGGTGTCTTAACCGCTTGACCAACGGGCCTAAAAGATATGGTAGCGGCGGAGGGGATCGAACCCCCGACCTCACGGGTATGAACCGTACGCTCTAGCCAGCTGAGCTACACCGCCATATTATGGCCTTCAAGGCACAAAAACTATAATACCCACAAAGAAATGCAAAGTCAATACTATTTCATAAATAATTTGTCAAAACACCGTTAAGCCTGATAGGAGTTGGGTTCGGAGGCGAAAAGGGAAGAATCACCGATTTATTTTCTGAATATTTTACCACTTCGTCCGGAAACACGTCGAAACTTTTTGGGTATACATTCCCTCATTCTGACAAAGTTCTGAGCATGTCCCATTTATACTAGTAAAAAAAGTTATGGGGAGTGTTTGTTACATGGGGAAAGCTGATCAAACAATCATCGAACCTGTTCAGAACGTAGACATCGAACAAACGAGGGTCGAGATGTCCAAGGGGATCAAATCGATTTATTCGAAGCTGGAGTGGCTCTTCATTGAAAAGGGACTGGCTCTGTTTGTGATTGGCTTTTTACTGGGAAGGGCATTGATTCTCTCTCATCTTACACCCTTTGCCCTGCCGTTCTTTGCAGCTGTCTATCTTGTCCGAAGGGAAAAATCGCCCATTGCGCTCATGGGTCTGCTGGCCGGAGCTGTCACCTTATCCTTCTCCAGTATCAGTTATACGTTCGCAACGGCAATTATATTCCTCCTTGCGTTCCGGCTGACGCAAAAATTCCACCAGAATGATATGAAGATCGTATCCTTTTACGTCCTCTTTTCCGTTGCTTTCGTCAAGCTCGGCTTTGATTACGTCCAGCAGGGGCAGGTTCTCACCCTTTATAATGGAGTGATGGCACTCATCGAGGCGTTCCTTGCTTTCCTCCTTACCTATATCTTCATCCAAAGCGTTCCGTTCGTCACCGTCCAAAGGAGAAGGAGGTCCCTGAAGACGGAGGAAGTCGTCAGCCTGATCATCCTTCTTGCTTCCATCATGACCGGAACCATCGGTTGGGCCTTTCAGGGGCTGTCTGTTGAGCATATCCTCTCAAGGTATCTTGTCCTCCTGTTCTCCTTTGTCGCAGGAGCGACGGTCGGCTCGACGGTTGGCGTCGTCACAGGGCTTGTGTTCAGTCTTGCCAGTGTGGCGAGCTTTCAACAAATGAGCCTTCTTGCTTTTGCGGGCCTTCTCGGGGGCTTGATGAAGGAAGGGAAGAAGTTCGGAGCTGCCATCGGGTTGCTCATTGCCACCCTCCTTATGGGGATGTACGGTGATAACAGTATGGTACTGACGACCACCCTTTATGAGTCAGGGGTGGCGATCGTGCTTTTATTCCTCACGCCCCAGAGCCTGGTCAAGCGGATCGCCAAGCATATCCCGGGCACGGCCGAGTACCATCAGGAGCAGCAAGGCTATATGCGCAAGGTGCGGGACGTGACGGCAAGCCGCGTCACGCAGTTCTCTTCTGTCTTCCAGGCACTTTCGAACAGCTTCCAGCAGGTGGAGGAGAAGATGAAAATGGAAGAAGTCGAGGATAAAGAGTTTGACTATTTCCTCAGCAACGTCACGGAGAAGACGTGTCAGACCTGCTTCAAGAAGGACCAGTGCTGGGCGAGGAATTTCGATAAAACCTACAATATGATGAAAGAGGTCATGACTGAATACGACCAGGGCAGGGTACCGCTGTCTTCCCGATTGTCAAGAGAGGTGGAGAAGCACTGTACAAGGGAGAAAAAGCTGAAAGAGACCATCTATCAGGAGCTGACGTTCTATCAGGCGAATCTGAAGCTGAAGAAGCAGGTGCAGGAAAGCAGGAAGCTTGTGGCCGATCAGTTGCTCGGAGTCTCGGAAGTCATGGGCAACTTTGCGAAGGAGATCCAACGCGAGAGGGAGAACCATTATCTGCAGGAAGAGCAGATCCTGGCGAGCATCGGCGAGTTCGGAATTGAAATTGATCATATTGAAATTTATAACCTTGAACAGGGGAACGTTGATATCGATATGGTGATCCCGTACTCCGGCGGGCACGGTGAAGGAGAAAAATTGATTGCTCCGATGCTGTCGGATATCCTTGGCGAAAACATCGTCGTACAAAAAGAGGACTGTTCCCAATTCCCCAATGGGCAGTGCCATGTCACCTTCCAATCAGCGAAGAAATTCGTAGTGGACACAGGTGTGTCCCATGCAGCCAAAGGGGGAGGTCTGGTTTCAGGAGACAGCTACTCCATGATCGAGCTCGGAAGGGGCAAGTATGCCGTCGCCATCAGTGATGGGATGGGGAACGGGGAACGGGCCCACTATGAGAGCAACGAGACGCTCAGGCTCCTTAAAAAGATCCTTGAATCCGGAATCGAAGAGCAGGTCGCCATCAAGTCGATCAACTCGATCCTATCCCTGCGGACGAATGACGAGATCTTTTCGACACTGGATCTTGCCATGATCGACCTACAGAATGCTTCATCCCGTTTCCTGAAGATCGGATCGACACCGAGCTTCATCAAAAGGAATGACCAAATCATGAAGATTGAAGCGAGCAACCTTCCCATGGGGATGCTGCAGCAGGATTTCGACGTGGATGTCGTCTCCGAGCAACTGAAGGCAGGGGACCTTTTGATCATGATGAGTGACGGGGCATTCGAAGGACCGAAGCACGTGGAGAACTACGATGTATGGATGAAACGGAAGATCAAAGAGCTGCAGACCGATGAGCCTCAGGAAGTGGCTGATATCCTCATGGAAGAAGTGATCCGCTCGAGCTCGGGCATGATCGATGACGATATGACGATCGTCGTCTCCAAGATCAATCATAATATCCCGAAATGGTCATCGATCCCGATCCAGAAGAGCAGGCAGAAAAAGCAGATTTCCTGAAGAAAGGTTCACGTGACCGCCACAAAGAGAGAAGAAAGTAGTTCACTAGAGTATAAATTCCTCCCCATCAGGCGAAGATGATAGCAACTATGAAGGAGGAGGAGACTCTTATGAAAGCAGGTACACTTCGTCAGATTCTATTGATCACGGATGGATGCTCCAATCAGGGGGAAGACCCCATTGCCATGGCCGCGTTAGCAAAGGAACAGGGAATCTCCGTCAATGTCATCGGCGTCATGGACAATGACGTCATCGATCAAAACGGAATGGTGGAGATCGAGGGGATCGCTCTATCAGGAGGAGGGGTCAGTCAGGTCGTTTATGCCCAGCAGCTTTCCCAAACCGTCCAGATGGTCACGCGGAAGGCGATGACCCAGACGCTCCAGGGCGTCATCAATAAAGAGCTGAAGTCGATCCTCGGGAAATCGGCCTCCATGGAGGAGCTCCCCCCGGAACAACGCGGTGAAGTGATGGAAGTAGTGGATGAACTGGGTGAATCGGTGGATATGGAAGTGTTGATCCTTGTCGATACGTCTGCAAGCATGAAGCACAAGCTTCCCACTGTGAAGGAAGCGCTATTGGACCTGTCCCTCAGCTTGAATGCCAGAATGGGAGATAACAAATTTTCCGTTTTCGTATTTCCCGGGAAACGACAAGATGTCGAAAAATTACTGGACTGGACCCCGCGTCTAGAAACCTTATCAAGTATATTCTCGAAACTTTCCCCAGGAGGCATCACACCGACGGGGCCGGCGATTTCAGAGGCAATCACCCATTTCAAGAAAAAACGTTCACTAAGGGGACTGCTCTCTCGTGGCGATGATGAACAATACTTCGAAGAAACCATTTAATCTTCCACCCGGTACGACCATAACAGGGAAATGGCATGGGGCTTCTTATACCATTATGAGAGAGCTCGGATACGGGGCCAATGGAATCGTGTATCTGGTCAGGGACGGGCACGGCTACCAGGCCCTCAAAATGAGCGATAATAATGTGACCATTACATCCGAAGTGAACGTACTCAAAGCCTTTTCCAAACTTCAGGGTACCCCTCTCGGCCCAGGGCTCATGGATGTGGATGACTGGGAATACAGGGGTAAGAAGATCCCTTTTTATACGATGGAATACATCCAGGGTCCTACGCTTCTCTCCTTCGTACAGGGAAAGGGGTTCTCCTGGACGGGTGTCCTCGTAGCACAGCTCCTTGCCGACCTGGAGCGGATCCATCAGGCAGGATGGGTATTTGGGGATCTGAAACCCGAGAATCTGATTGTCACCGGCGCACCCCATCGGATCAGGTGTATCGATGTGGGGGGCACGACCATTCAGGGACGCGCCATCAAGGAATTCACGGAGTTCTTCGACAGGGGCTACTGGATAGGGGGGTCCCGCAGGGCGGAACCCAGCTATGATCTATTCGCTGTCGGGATGATCCTGATCAACCTTGCCTATCCGAACCGATTTCCCAAGCGTGAGAACGGCCAGCTGCAGCAGCTTAAGCTTGCAGTTGAAGGAAAGGACAGCCTGAGGAAGTATCGGGGAACGATCTTCGGTGCATTGGAGGGGACTTTTTCCTCCGCTCAGGAAATGAGAGAGGACCTTCTAAGGGGCATTTCCCGCTCAGCCAATCACGGTCCGGCTAAGAAACAGGCACACAAGCCTGCGGCAGCCCGGAAGACACCCCAAGTTTCTCCGAAGAAGCCGGCTAAACAATCAAGGGCAAGCAGATCCTTGGAGACTGTCCTTATCATCCTCATTGTGGGGTTGATCTATTTCCTCTACATCTACGGGGAACTGTTGTAGCGTCTCCCGTGAGTTTCAAAAGGGATACTGATACAATAAGGAAAAAGGATGGAAAGAGGATTGTTATGCTGGAACAGACATCCCGGGAATTTATTCACATGCATCGATTAATCGAAAAAGGAGACCGGCTCCTCGTTGCCGTTTCGGGTGGCCCTGATTCCCTGGCCCTTCTCCATTTTCTTCATGCACTTCGGGAAGAACTGGACGTGGAAGTCGCCGCGGCCCATGTGGATCACATGTTCAGGGGGCGGGAATCATATGATGATCTGTTGTTCGTCGAAGGGTTCTGCAAGGATCGGGACATCCCCTTTTTTGGGGAGCGCATCAATATACCGGCTATGATGAAAACGGAAAAAGGCAGCCTTCAGGAGATGGCCAGAAAGGCACGCTATGCGTATCTTGAGCAGGTGATGACCACATACGGAGGCAACAAACTTGCACTTGGGCATCACGGGGACGATCAGATTGAAACGATCCTGATGAAGTGGACGAGGGGAGCAGGCGGCAAGGGCCGTGCCGGCATCCCGTTCAGGCGCCCTTTCTCAACGGGGGAGATCATCCGGCCGTTCCTTTCGGTGACCAAGGCCGATATCCTGGATTACTGCGAACGGGAGCGGCTATCCCCGAGGATCGATCCAAGCAATCGCAAGGATACATATACAAGGAATCGATTCCGCTCCAGGGTGCTGCCCTTCTTGAAGGAAGAGAATCCGAATGTCCATCGGAATTTCCAACAATTCAGTGAAGAATCATTGGAAGACGAAGAGTTTTTGGAGGAATTGACCAGGGTAAAGTTGAATAAGGTATGGAAGGTGGAGGAGGATTTTTCCACTCTTGATATCAAACGCTTTCTCCAGATGGCTCAGCCTTTACAAAGAAGAGCGATTAATCTAATATTAAACTATCTTTATAAACTTAAACCCGCTTCTTTATCGTCTATACATATTTACGATGTATTACGTCTGTTAAAGGGGGAGAATCCCAATGCCCAATTGGATTTACCCTCGGGCTTAAGGTTACAAAGGCTTATCAGACATGTTATTTTCACTTCGGGAACCTTTCCGGAGGTCCATACTATTTTGAACTGGAAATCCATTCATCGATCGACCTTCCGACCGGAATCCGGATTTCGCTCATGCCCTCGCCGGGATATGTGCAGGATGACGGGGATGAAACGATCCATGTGAACAGGGATCAAGTCACCCTTCCGCTGATTGTACGCACGAGGGAATCAGGGGATCGCATGAAGGTGAAAGGGATGGAGGGCACGAAGAAGCTAAAGACCCTTTTCATCGATGAAAAAATCCCTTTGCATCTTAGGGATCGGTGGCCGGTCGTCACTGATTCTGAAGGCAGGATCCTTTGGGTTCCCGGATTAAGGAAGTCCGTTTACGATACGGGAGAGGGACGCGAGGATAGTTTAGTGTTACAAGTCAAGAGCAATCATCTTCTAGGAGGCAGTTGAACATTGTTAAATCAGGATATTGAAAAGGTACTTATTTCAGAAGAAGAACTTCAAGAAAAGATCAAAGCGCTGGGTGCTGAACTGACGGATGCCTATCAAGATAAGTTTCCACTTGCAATCGGCGTACTGAAAGGCGCGATGCCATTCATGGCGGATCTGTGCAAGCGCATCGATGCCCATATGGAAATGGACTTCATGGATGTGTCCAGCTACGGCAGTTCCACTGTCTCTTCAGGAGAGGTAAAGATCGTCAAAGACCTCGATACGAAAGTGGAAGGGCGCGACATCCTGATTATCGAAGATATCATCGACAGCGGCTTGACGCTGAGCTATCTTGTCGAACTGTTCCGCTACCGTAAGGCAAAATCAATCAGCATCGTCACTCTGCTCGATAAGCCAACGGGACGCAAAGCAGACATCAAGGCAGATTATGTAGGCTTCATCGTACCGGATGAGTTCGTTGTCGGTTATGGCCTTGATTATGCGGAAAGATACCGTAACCTCCCTTACATCGGAGTACTGAAACCAGCGGTGTATACAACAGGGGAATAACGTCCATCTTAAGAAGAGTCTTCGCAAGTGCAATTTGTTGTAATGCCATGATTTACTATGATACTATTTTACGTAGTTTGTTTACCGTGGGAGGAGGTAAGGGATGAAACGGATCTTTTCTAACACCATATTCTATTTACTGGTATTTCTACTGATCATAGGTGTGGTGAGTTTTTTCAACAACAACAACGAACCAACCAAAACGATCGATTACAGTACGTTTATTAATAAGTTGGAAGACAATCAAGTCAAATCATTCTCCGTCCAGCCTTCAAGGGGCGTCTATGAACTGAAGGGGCAGATGAGGGATTCCAAGAAAGATGAGTACTTCGTCACGCATATCCTGTCTACCGATGGCAAGCTGATGGATCGCATCAATGATGCTGCCACTGGTACAAATGGGGAAAATGCCCTCAAGAAGGTAGATATTGAAATCCTCGAAGCAAAAGAAACCAACGGGTGGATTTCCGTCTTTACGACGATCATCCCATTCGTCATCATCTTCATTCTCTTCTTCTTCTTGCTCAACCAGGCTCAGGGCGGTGGAAGCCGTGTCATGAACTTCGGTAAGAGCAAAGCCAAGCTATACAGCGAAGAGAAGAAGAAAGTCCGCTTCAAGGATGTTGCCGGAGCAGACGAAGAGAAGCAGGAACTTGTGGAAGTCGTTGAATTCCTCAAGGATCCACGCAAATTCTCTGAAATCGGTGCACGCATACCGAAGGGTGTCCTTCTTGTAGGACCTCCGGGTACCGGTAAAACATTGCTTGCCCGCGCAGTAGCCGGTGAAGCAGGCGTTCCGTTCTTCTCCATCAGTGGTTCGGACTTCGTGGAAATGTTCGTAGGGGTCGGTGCATCCCGTGTACGTGACCTGTTCGAAAATGCGAAGAAAAATGCTCCATGTATCATCTTCATCGATGAGATCGATGCAGTCGGTCGTCAACGTGGGGCCGGACTTGGCGGAGGTCACGATGAACGTGAGCAGACGTTGAACCAGCTTCTTGTTGAAATGGACGGATTCGGTGCCAACGAAGGAATCATCATCGTTGCTGCGACGAACCGACCTGACATCCTTGACCCTGCATTGCTTCGTCCAGGACGTTTCGACCGTCAAATCACAGTCGATCGCCCGGATGTAAATGGTCGTGAGGCGGTGCTGAACGTCCATGCGAAGAACAAGCCGCTTGATGATTCAGTGGATATGAAAGCTATCGCTCAAAGGACACCTGGTTTCTCTGGTGCTGATCTTGAAAACCTTCTGAACGAAGCTGCCCTTGTGGCTGCCCGTGAAAATAAGAAGAAGATCGACATGCGTGACATCGACGAAGCGACGGACCGTGTCATTGCAGGTCCTGCCAAGAAGAGCCGTGTCATCTCAGAGAAGGAACGCAAGATCGTTGCTTTCCACGAAGCAGGCCATACCGTCATCGGTTGCGTCCTCGATGAAGCCGATATGGTTCACAAAGTGACCATCGTACCTCGTGGCCAGGCCGGAGGATATGCGGTCATGCTACCTAAAGAAGATCGTTACTTCATGACGAAACCGGAACTCCTTGATAAAATCACAGGACTTCTTGGTGGACGCGTAGCGGAAGAAATCATCTTCGGAGAAGTTTCGACCGGTGCCCATAATGACTTCCAGCGTGCCACAGGCATCGCCCGCAAAATGGTGACGGAATATGGAATGAGTGAAAAACTCGGACCTCTACAATTCGGTCAGCAGCAAGGCGGTCAGGTATTCCTTGGACGTGACATCAACAGCGAGCAAAACTATTCAGACGCCATTGCTCATGATATCGATCTTGAAATGCAGCGCTTCATCAATGAAAGCTATGCGCGTGCTAAAAAGATCCTTACTGAGAATCGCGACAAACTGGAACTCATTGCTAAGACGTTACTTGAAGTCGAGACTCTTGATGCCGCTCAGATTACGAACCTAATGGATCACGGTAAACTTCCAGAGCGTGTATATGAATCCGACGTCGAAACAAGCGACGTGAAGGTCAACATCCAGAAGAAAAATGATGAACCGGCTAGTGGAGACTCCTCAAACGGAGACGATACCGACCGCGTATAATAACGGTTGGGTTTCCAACCAAATGAAAATCCGAACAGCCATTCGATATCCTTCCAGGAATCGGGTGCGTTCGGATTTTTTTGTGATCTTTTTTAGGATCACCAGTAAAGTGTGAAGGTCCATGGCAAGCGGGACGACCCGGAAGAGAGGGGCGTCCAATCTGCTTGCGCATCCACTAGGAGGAAAGCCAGGAAGTCGATCCTTCCTTGTTTTTCAAAAAATCAATGCCTCGCAAACGAAATAACTCCCGCCCCATCCCATACGCGATGGCCTTTCAGTGCTTGTTGGATATTCCCCAACCGATTCTACCCAGTCGCCTCCCCAAACGGATTATGGTATGATGTTGGCAGTGTGAAAACAATGACCGAGTAGGTGAAAATTGTGATTTTTGTAATGGATGTTGGAAATACGAACATTGTGTTCGGTGTATATGAAAATGATGAATTGAAGTATCACTGGAGAGCCGAGACGAATCGCCATAAGACCGAGGATGAATTTGGTATGCTTGTAAAGAATTTGTTTGAGCATGCGAAGCTATCCTTTGATGATATTGATGGTATTATTATATCTTCCGTTGTTCCTCCGATCATGTTCAGTCTTGAAAGGATGTGCGTAAAGTACTTCCACATCACGCCGCTTGTTGTAGGACCTGGAATCAAGACGGGCTTGAACATCAAATATGATAATCCCAAGGAAGTAGGGGCCGACCGTATCGTCAATGCCGTAGCCGGGATTCACGAATATGGAGGACCACTGATCATTGTTGACTTTGGTACAGCGACCACCTATTGCTATGTAAACGAAGACAAGCAGTATATGGGCGGAGCCATTGCCCCTGGGATCGGGATCTCGACGGAAGCACTCTATTCAAAGGCGGCGAAATTACCCCGGATTGAAATCGCACGTCCGGAGAATATTATTGGAAAGAATACTGTCACTGCCATGCAAGCCGGTATTTTATACGGATATGTCGGACAAGTGGAAGGCATCGTACGCCGTATGAAAGAACAAAGTACCCAGGAGCCGACGGTCATCGCCACCGGCGGGTTGGCGACACTGATCTCGAAAGAATCGACGATCATCGATGTGGTCGATCCATTCCTGACGCTGAAAGGCTTGAAGCTGATTTATAAACGCAACATCAACGGATAAGGAAGGAGCTTTTATATGAGCGACTATTTAGTAAAAGCATTGGCCTATGATGGCCAAGTAAGGGCATATGCCGTCAAAAGTACAGAAACCGTAGGGGAAGCGCAGCGCCGCCATAATACATGGCCGACTGCATCTGCAGCCCTTGGACGTTCCATGAGTGCAGGTCTCATGATGGGGGCCATGCTCAAAGGTGAGAACAAACTTACGATAAAAGTGGAAGGTGGCGGACCGATTGGCGCCATCATCGTCGATAGCAATGCAAAGGGTGAAGTAAGGGGATATGTCACCAACCCCCACGTCCATTTTGACCTGAATGAACATGGTAAATTGGATGTGCGACGTGCCGTTGGGACAGAGGGTACCCTCTCTGTTGTCAAAGATATCGGCATGAGGGATAACTTCTCCGGACAGGTGCCAATCGTATCAGGCGAACTTGGAGAAGACTTTACCTATTATTTTGTGACCAGTGAACAGGTTCCTTCTTCTGTCGGAGTCGGTGTACTTGTGAACCCTGACAATACGATCCTGGCATCAGGCGGCTTCATCCTTCAGCTTCTTCCTGGAGCAGAAGATGAGACGATCACGAAGATTGAGGAACGCCTAGGGAAGATCGAGCCGATTTCAAAGCTCATCCAACGCGGTCTTTCACCTGAGCAGATATTGGATGAGGTCCTTGGTGAGGACAATGTGAAGGTCCTTGAAACCATGCCTGTCAACTTCCAATGTCAATGTTCGAAGGAGCGGTTCGGTGATGCGATCATCAGCCTCGGTGAAGAGGAAATCAAAGATATGATCCAAGAAGACGGCATGGCCGAAGCCAAATGCCACTTCTGCAACGAAACCTATATCTTCTCTGAAAAAGAACTGAAAGAGCTTCAGCTGCAAGCAAAATAATACGATCTCAGGCCGGGGAGAATGGATGATGAGAATTAAACGTTCCGTCCTATTGACGGTGATCGGACTTTTATTGGTTACAAATATCCTGACGCTCATCTTCTCCGGTAAAGGGGAAGGAAAGAACACAGAGAGCGTGGCAAGCATCGACGGGAAGGATATCACCCGGGAGGAGTGGCTCCATTCTCTTGAAGACAAGTATGGAAAAGAGGAACTGAAGGTGCTCATCAACCGGAAAGTAATGGATCGATTGGCCCTGAAATACGATATCTCCGTCTCACAGAAGGAAATCGACCGGGAATTCGCCATGATCCAGTCCGCTTATAATGTGTTCGACGAAGGCACCCTGCAGGATGAGAAAGACATCAAGTCCCAGATCAAAGCGGATCTCCTCTTGGAAAAACTCCTCACAAAAGACGTGGAGATTTCCGATAACGAACTGAAGAAGTATTATGAACAGAATGAACGCGTCTATTCCATACCTAAAATGCTGAAATTGAAGCAGATCCAAGTACCGGATCAGTCCGAAGCGGACCAGGTTCTCGAAGAATTAAAAGATGGCTCAAGCTTTGAAGCACTTGCCATGGAAAAATCCATTGACCAAAAGACCGCCCCCCTCGGGGGAGATCTTGGATACATCCCTGAAGACGGGGACATCCTGACCGAGGAAGCAAAAGCAGAGGTCAAGACCCTATCCAAGGGGGAGTGGAGCAAACCTGTTCCGGCTGATGATGGATATCTCATTTATTTTGTGGAGGATACAATCAAGAAGAACCACTATTCCTTCAAACAGGTGAAGGAGCAAATCAGGCGGAAGATCGCCCTTGAGCAGGTTGAGTCCCCCATGCGTGCGGAGTCTTTCTGGGATGAGCTCGATGTGGATTGGTATTATGGGGAAGAGCGTACGAAATAAGAATGTTTGGGTCACCGATTGAGTATCGGTGGCTCTATTTTAATTCCTCGGAAAAAATGCTTTTGCCTGATGCAAATCATAGTAATGATCCGAAAGGCATATGTTAAGTTTGTGTAGGGTCTGGAGTCATATGTGTTGACAAATAAATTGAAAATTGTTACTTTTAATTAAAACCAACAAAAATGCTTGGAATTAGGAGTGAGGAATCATGGTCAGAGTAGCTAATTCAATTTCGGAATTGATCGGGCAGACGCCGATTGTGAAACTGAATCGAATTGTGGAAGATGGAAGTGCCGATGTATATTTGAAGCTTGAATATATGAATCCTGGAAGCTCGGTAAAAGATAGGATTGCCCTTGCGATGATCGAAGCCGGGGAAGAAGCAGGAACTTTGAAAGCCGGGGATACAATCGTGGAACCGACGAGCGGAAACACGGGAATCGGCCTTGCCATGGTGGCTGCGGCGAAAGGGTACCGTGCCCTTCTTGTCATGCCTGATACGATGAGTATGGAGCGTCGCAACCTCCTGCGTGCCTACGGTGCCGAGCTTGTCTTGACCCCTGGGGCAGAAGGGATGGGCGGAGCCATCCGCAAAGCCGAAGAGCTTTCGAAGGAGAAGGGTTACTTCATGCCTCAGCAGTTTAAGAATACGGCCAATCCAAAGGTGCACCGTGAAACGACGGGGCCTGAGATCGTGGAGCAGATGGGTGATCAGCTCGACGCCTTCATCGCAGGGATCGGTACAGGCGGGACCATCACCGGTGTCGGTGAAGTCCTGAAAGAGAAGTATCCTGATATCAAACTGTATGCTGTCGAGCCGTCGGATTCCCCTGTCTTGTCCGGTGGTAAGCCGGGTCCTCATAAAATCCAGGGGATCGGTGCCGGTTTCGTGCCGGATATCCTGAATACCTCCCTTTATGATGAGGTCATCCAGGTCGGGAAGGAAGAAGCGTTCGACTATGCAAGGAGAGCTGCCAGTGAAGAAGGAATCCTTGGCGGAATCTCATCCGGTGCGGCGATCTATGCGGCGAATGAAGTGGCGAAGAAGCTTGGGAAAGGGAAGAAAGTCCTTGCCATCATCCCGAGTAACGGAGAGCGCTATTTGAGCACGCCTCTCTATCAGTTCGACGAAGAGTGATATAATATGCGACCGTGGAGCAGTCTTTGCTTCACGGTCGTTTTTTTGCCTGTATTTTTCATACTTTAATCGATGAAACCTTGTGCTTCTTCATGTATCATGAAAGAAGAAAAACATGAGGGAGTGTGGCCATTGCAGCACGTATACTTTCTGAAGCATCCATCATCCAAAGAACAATTTTTCACATCATATGAACGGATCAGCCGTCATGAATCACATCATCTCCTCCTGGAGAGCGGGCGCGGAGGAAGGTATAGCGTCGCTGGCATCAGGCCAGAAGCCATTCTTACCGGAGTTGCCGACGGTCTTGAAGTTGATAGGGAAGGTTCTGTCGAAGTGCTGGAGGGTGATCCCCTCGTGCAGTTGGAAGGGTGGCTGGCCCAAAGGAAAGCCCCGAGACATGAAGAACTCCCCGACTTTCAAGGGGGTGTGATCGGGTTCATCACCTATGACTATGCGAGGCAGATCGAACGCATCCCGAACGTTGCCCATGATGATCAGTCCCTGCCTGATCTCTACTTTTATTATTTCACCGAGTGGGTGGTCTTTGATCATGAAACCGACTGCCTATGGATCATGATGCTCTCTTCCTTGGGGGATGAGGGCGCTGAGAGCAGGCTGAAAGAACGGCTGGCTGAATGGCGCGAGCCTGCAGGGGGGATCGCTTCAGGTGAAGATGTGTATGAACCGGGAGAGATTCAGGTATCCATGGACGAAGAAGCTTTTTCAGATGCGGTCAGGAAGATCCAGGCGTACATCGCACAAGGCGACGTTTTCCAAGTGAACCTATCCGTTCGGCAATCACAGGAATTGAAAGTCGACCCGTTCCTGGTCTATAAAGAGCTCCGCCTATTGAATCCTTCCCCTTATATGAGCTACCTCCATTCCCCGGATATGCAGGTGGTATCGGGTTCTCCTGAGCTGCTCGTCAAAAAGCAGGGTCTTGAAGTCAGCACCCGGCCGATTGCCGGGACGCGCTCAAGAGGGGCAGACGATGAAGAAGACGCACGCCTAGCTTCCGAGCTCATCCATAATGAGAAGGAGCGCGCCGAGCATGTGATGCTCGTCGACCTTGAGCGGAACGACCTCGGAAGGGTCTGTGAGTATGGAACCGTAGAAGTGAATGAATTCATGGTCATTGAAAAATACTCCCACGTGATGCACATCGTCTCCAATGTGAGAGGAAGGATCCACCCCACGAAGACGGGGGCGGACTTGATCCGCTCGGTGTTCCCTGGTGGGACCATCACCGGTGCCCCGAAGGTAAGGACGATGGAAATCATCGAGGAGCTGGAGCCTGTGAGAAGGGGGATCTATACGGGATCGGTCGGGTGGATCGGCGTGAACGGTGACATGGAACTGAATATTGTCATCCGCACGATGTTGGTGAAGGACGGAGTCGGCCACATCCAGGCTGGAGCGGGTGTCGTCATCGACTCCAATCCTGCCCACGAGTACAAAGAATCCCTCAAGAAGGCAAGGGCCATGTGGGTGGCGAAGGACCGCGCGGAAGGAAGGGGAGTGAAGGCATGATCCTTATGATCGATAACTATGATTCATTTACGTATAATCTGGTTCAATTCCTAGGGGAGCTTGGTGAAGAGCTCATCGTGCGAAGGAATGACGACATTACGATTGCCGGGATCGAGGAGTTGAATCCGGACTATCTGATGATTTCTCCCGGGCCCTGCACCCCAAATGATGCAGGGATCAGTCTTGAGGCGATCCGGACCTTCAAGGGACGGATCCCCATCTTTGGTGTCTGCCTCGGCCACCAATCCATCGCGCAGGTATTCGGTGGAGAAGTGGTCCGGGCCGAGCGACTGATGCACGGCAAGGTCTCCCTTGTTCACCATGACGGAAAGACGATTTTCAAGGATCTTCCCGCTCCGTTTGCCGCCACCAGGTATCATTCCTTGATTGTAAAGAGGGAGACGCTTCCTGACTGTCTGGAGATCACGGGTGAAACGGAAGAAGGGGAAATCATGGGGATCCGTCACAAGCAACTTCCCATCGAAGGCGTGCAGTTCCACCCCGAGTCCATTATGACCGAAGGCGGAAAGCAGCTCCTGGCAAACTTCCTTGCAACCTATAAAAGCACAGGGGTGACGGTATAGGATGTATATCTACTTGAACGGTCAGATCGTACACAGGGATGAAGCCCGCATATCACCATTCGATCACGGGTTTCTATATGGTATGGGCCTGTTTGAAACGTTCCGCACCTACGAGGGACATCCCTTCCTCGTCGGGGACCATCTGGACAGGCTCTCAAGATCCCTCCAGGATATGAAGATCCACTGCTCCCTTCCTGAAAGCAAGGTCGTCGGGATCGTGAAGGACCTACTTGAGCAAAATGGATGGGAGGACGCCTATTGTCGTTTGAATATCTCCGGTGGTCCGGGGGAGATCGGTCTTCCTTCATCGCCTTATGAGGATCCTACGATCATTCTGTTCCAGAAGCCCCTTCCTGACAAAGGACCGGCTTCCAAAGAAGGAGTCTTCCTGTCATTGGCTCGCAATACACCTGAAACCGGTGAGCGGCTTAAATCCCATCACTACCTCAACAACCTGGCCGGTAAAAGGGAAGTGGGCCCTTCCCCGGGCAAAGAGGGCATCTTCTTAACGGAGGAAGGCTGGATCTGCGAAGGAGTGACGTCCAATCTCTTCTGGATGAAAGACGATGTCCTATATACTCCGGCTGTCGGAACGGGGTTGCTGAATGGGATCACCCGCCGCTTCGTTATGGCCCTGGCAGAAAAAGAAGGCATTAGGGTAAGAGAAGGGTACTATAAAAAGGAAGCTCTTCTAGAAGCCGATGAAATCTTTTTCACCAACTCGGTTCAGGAAGTGGTACCGGTCCATCAAATGGGAGAGACCATGTATCCCGGAGCGGAGGGAAGGTGGACTGTGCAGCTGCAACGGGAATATGCAGCCTGCACCTCCACCCTTACAAGAATCAGTGAATTGAGCTAGGAGGCAACAGCGGAATGAAGCAAGTAATCAAATGTGGAAAGTACGAACTCGATTTCAGCGCAAAGACGTTGATCATGGGAATCCTTAATGTGACCCCCGATTCCTTTTCGGACGGAGGGAAATACAATCATATAGAAGCCGCAGTGGAGCGTGCCAAGGAAATGGTGGAAATGGGCGCGGATATCATCGATATCGGAGGCGAGTCCACCCGGCCGGGCTATGAACCTGTATCGGCCGAGGAAGAAATCGCCCGCGTTGTCCCCGTCATTGAAGCGATCGCTTCCCGAGTCGACGTACCGATCTCGATTGATACATTCAAAGCTGAGACGGCCAGAAGGGCCATTGAAGCAGGTGCATCTATCATCAATGATGTATGGGGCGCAAAGAAGGATCCGGATATGGCGAGGGTTGCTGCCGATGCGGGTGTCCCCATCATCTTGATGCACAACCGGGAGACGGAAGAATATGAAGACTTTGTCCGTGACAGCATCCAGGACATCCAGCAAAGCATTTTTCTCGTGAAACAGGCGGGGGTGAAGGATGATCAGATCATCCTCGATCCCGGCATTGGCTTTGCGAAAACGATGGATGACAATATGATGATGATGAGGAATCTTGATATTCTTGTGTCGCTGGGTTACCCTGTCCTTCTCGGTACATCGAAGAAGCGGCTGATCGGTCATGTCCTGGATCTTCCTGTCGACCAACGGATGGAAGGGACGGGTGCAACGGTATGTTACGGTATCCAGAAAGGCTGCCACATCGTTCGGATCCATGATGTGAAGGAAATGGCGAGGATGGCGAAAATGATGGACGCATTAGTCGGAAAGGGGAAGTGGAATGGATAAAATCTATGTGAACGAAATGGAATTCTACGGATATCACGGGGTGTTTGAAGAAGAGAACAAGCTGGGCCAGCGTTTCAGGGTGAGTGCCGAACTTCACCTGGATCTCAGCACATCCGGGAAGAGCGATAACCTGGAAGACTCGGTGAACTATGCTGAAATCTACACGGTCACCAAATCGGTTGTGGAGGGTGAAGCCTTGAACCTTGTTGAGGCAGTGGCAGAGAGGATTGCCGGCAGCCTGCTTGAGTCCTTCCCGAGCGTTGCCGAGTGCAAGATTACCGTTATCAAGCCGGATCCCCCGATTCCCGGTCATTATAAATCCGTAGCGGTCGAAATCACCAGGGGCCGATAATATGTATACCGCTTACATTTCTCTTGGATCCAATATCGGGAACCGGGAGGCATATTTGGAAAAAGCCATTCAAATCCTCGGCAGTCATGGTAAGATAGAAGTCAAAAGGCTCTCTTCCATTTATGAAACAGAGCCTGTCGGATATACGGATCAAGGCGAATTTTTGAACATGGTCATTGCAGTTCAAACCAGTTTGCGTCCAGAAACGCTGTTGCATCAATGCTTGCAGGTGGAAATTGATCTTGGTCGGGAAAGGGAGTTCAAATGGGGTCCAAGGATCATCGATCTTGACGTGCTGCTGTATGAACAAGAGACGATCGAAACCACGGATCTTCTCATCCCCCACCCGAGGATGCAAGAAAGAGCTTTTGTCCTCATACCGCTGTTGGAGATCGCTCCCGGCCTGGAACATCCCTCATTCGGTGCCCCGTTGGAGAATCTTCTGGACGAAATACCTGACAAAGAAGGAGTTCGGCTATGGAAACAGATAAATGGGGAAGACGCATTCGTGCATTCAGGAAATTAAAAGGATTTACACAGGACGGCCTGGCAAAAGAACTCGGAGTGTCTGTCTCGGTCCTGGGAGAGATCGAGCGGGGGAGTCGTGCTCCGAGCGATGATTTTCTCACAAGCGTCTCCGAGGCGTTGAGTGTCCCGGTGGAGGAGCTCTCCCCCTCTGAAGATGAAGAGTGAATAGTGCCCACATTAGCGAACGCTTGGGACAAGCATATGAAAAAGGCTTGAGAAGGTGAGCGGTTGAACCCGCCTGCCCGATCGGCCTTTTTTGGATGTTTTTAGAAGCGGATACTTTAGGGGTGTTACAAACCGAGATATTGTGTAAAATAGTAGGGTATATAATTTAGACAGTCAGTGAAAGTAGATAGAATAGGAGTGAAACAAATGAGCGAAGAAATAAATGACCAGCTTCAGGTCAGACGCGACAAAATGGAAGCCATCCGTGAAAAAGGATTGGATCCATTCGGTAAACGTTTCGACCGTTCTCATAGCTCTCGCGAAATCAAATCTCAATTTGACGAGTTTTCAAAAGAAGAGCTTGAAGAGAAAGACATCACGGTAACTATCGCAGGACGGATCATGACGAAGCGTGGAAAAGGTAAGGCAGGATTCGCGCATCTTCAGGACCTCGAGGGCCAAGTGCAGATCTATGTCCGTAAAGACGCCATCGGTGAAGAGGCTTATGAACTTTTCAATTCAGCAGACCTTGGAGACATCATCGGGGTGACCGGTACGGTCTTCAAAACGAAGGTTGGGGAACTTTCCGTCAAAGCGAAGGAATTCCGCCATCTATCAAAAGCCCTTCGCCCGCTGCCAGAGAAGTTCCACGGACTCAAAGATGTTGAACAGCGTTACCGCCAACGCTATCTTGACCTCATCACGAGCCAGGAGAGCAAAGAAACCTTCATCGCAAGAAGCCGCATCATCCAGTCCATGAGACGCTATCTTGATACAAACGGCTATCTTGAAGTGGAAACACCGATGATGCACAGCATTGCAGGTGGAGCGTCTGCCCGTCCGTTCAAAACGCACCATAATGCCTTGGACATGCCGTTATTCATGAGGATCGCCATCGAGCTTCATCTGAAGCGCCTCATTGTCGGTGGTCTTGAGAAGGTATACGAAATCGGACGCGTATTCCGTAACGAAGGCGTATCAACCCGCCACAATCCAGAGTTCACCATGATCGAACTGTATGAAGCTTATGCGGATTACCGTGATATCATGGCACTGACTGAAAACCTGGTTGCCCATATCGCAAAAGAGGTATTCGGTTCCACCACCGTCCCTTACGGTGACTACGAAGTGAACCTCGAACCGCAATGGACCCGTCTTCACATGGTCGATGCCGTCAAGGAACATTCAGGTGTAGACTTCTGGAAGGAAATGAGCGACGAAGAGGCTCGTGCACTTGCCAAAGAACACGGCATTGAAATCAAAGACAATATGACGTATGGCCACGTCGTGAATGAGTTCTTCGAACAGCTGGTAGAAGAGAAGCTTATTCAGCCTACCTTCATCTATGGTCATCCGGTTGCCATCTCCCCGCTTGCGAAGAAGAACGACGAAGACCCAAGGTTCACGGATCGTTTCGAGCTGTTCATCGTCGGTCGTGAACATGCAAATGCCTTCACCGAGCTCAACGACCCTATCGATCAGCGTGAGCGTTTTGAAGCTCAGTTGAAAGAACGGGAAGAAGGGAACGATGAGGCCCATATGATGGATGATGATTTCATTGAAGCACTAGAGTACGGAATGCCTCCTACAGGAGGACTGGGTATCGGGATCGACAGGCTTGTCATGCTTCTGACAAACTCCCCTTCGATCCGCGACGTCCTGCTCTTCCCCCAAATGCGTCATCGCGACTGATTTACCTGAAAAGGCTGCGGATATCCGCGGCCTTTTTCTATGCCTGAGATCGATGATTAATCATATATATAGAAACAATCTTTTTAAGAGCGGTAAGATCATCGGTAAGGGTTGAAATGTTTTTTTTACAAAGTCGAAATAAAATCGAAAAAAACTATTGCACACCCTTTGATATGGTGGTATAGTATTATCTGTTGCCGCAAACGAGCAACGTTGAAACAACAAGATGAAAAAACTTTTTGAAAAAAGTTATTGACATCGAAACGAAAATCCTGTAACATTATAAGGGTCGCTTCAAACGAAGCAATGAACATTTGAACCTTGAAAACTGAACAAAACAAGACAAACACGTCAACGTTAATTCTAGATTTATTTTAAGAGCTATTCAAACTTTTTATGGAGAGTTTGATCCTGGCTCAGGACGAACGCTGGCGGCGTGCCTAATACATGCAAGTCGAGCGGATCGATGGGAGCTTGCTCCCTGAGATCAGCGGCGGACGGGTGAGTAACACGTGGGTAACCTGCCTGTAAGACTGGGATAACTCCGGGAAACCGGGGCTAATACCGGATAACACCTACCCCCGCATGGGGGAAGGTTGAAAGGTGGCTTCGGCTATCACTTACAGATGGACCCGCGGCGCATTAGCTAGTTGGTGAGGTAACGGCTCACCAAGGCGACGATGCGTAGCCGACCTGAGAGGGTGATCGGCCACACTGGGACTGAGACACGGCCCAGACTCCTACGGGAGGCAGCAGTAGGGAATCTTCCGCAATGGACGAAAGTCTGACGGAGCAACGCCGCGTGAGTGAAGAAGGTTTTCGGATCGTAAAACTCTGTTGTTAGGGAAGAACAAGTGCCGTTCGAATAGGGCGGCACCTTGACGGTACCTAACCAGAAAGCCACGGCTAACTACGTGCCAGCAGCCGCGGTAATACGTAGGTGGCAAGCGTTGTCCGGAATTATTGGGCGTAAAGCGCGCGCAGGTGGTTTCTTAAGTCTGATGTGAAAGCCCACGGCTCAACCGTGGAGGGTCATTGGAAACTGGGGAACTTGAGTGCAGAAGAGGAAAGTGGAATTCCAAGTGTAGCGGTGAAATGCGTAGATATTTGGAGGAACACCAGTGGCGAAGGCGACTTTCTGGTCTGTAACTGACACTGAGGCGCGAAAGCGTGGGGAGCAAACAGGATTAGATACCCTGGTAGTCCACGCCGTAAACGATGAGTGCTAAGTGTTAGAGGGTTTCCGCCCTTTAGTGCTGCAGCTAACGCATTAAGCACTCCGCCTGGGGAGTACGGTCGCAAGACTGAAACTCAAAGGAATTGACGGGGGCCCGCACAAGCGGTGGAGCATGTGGTTTAATTCGAAGCAACGCGAAGAACCTTACCAGGTCTTGACATCCTCTGACAACCCTAGAGATAGGGCTTTCCCCTTCGGGGACAGAGTGACAGGTGGTGCATGGTTGTCGTCAGCTCGTGTCGTGAGATGTTGGGTTAAGTCCCGCAACGAGCGCAACCCTTGATCTTAGTTGCCAGCATTCAGTTGGGCACTCTAAGATGACTGCCGGTGACAAACCGGAGGAAGGTGGGGATGACGTCAAATCATCATGCCCCTTATGACCTGGGCTACACACGTGCTACAATGGACGGTACAAAGGGCTGCAAGACCGCGAGGTTTAGCCAATCCCATAAAACCGTTCTCAGTTCGGATTGTAGGCTGCAACTCGCCTACATGAAGCTGGAATCGCTAGTAATCGCGGATCAGCATGCCGCGGTGAATACGTTCCCGGGCCTTGTACACACCGCCCGTCACACCACGAGAGTTTGTAACACCCGAAGTCGGTGAGGTAACCTTTTGGAGCCAGCCGCCTAAGGTGGGACAGATGATTGGGGTGAAGTCGTAACAAGGTAGCCGTATCGGAAGGTGCGGCTGGATCACCTCCTTTCTAAGGAAGATTTACTAAAACGTTTGACGACGTCGAAGTTTTGTTCAGTTTTGATGGTTTGAGTTTTTTACGAAGCGCAAGCGGAGTAAAATAAACTTCCATCTTCTATATTGTTCTTTGAAAACTAGATAAAGTTTTATTGATAGTCAAGAAATTACCGAGTATCGCCATTTTAGGTTTTTAACCAATTCGGTTAAGTTAATAAGGGCGCACGGTGGATGCCTTGGCACTAGGAGCCGATGAAGGACGGGACTAACACCGATATGCTTCGGGGAGCTGTAAGTGAGCTGATCCGAAGATTTCCGAATGGGGGAACCCACTGTTCGTAATGGAACAGTATCCTTGCTTGAATACATAGAGCTTGGAAGGCATACCCAGGGAACTGAAACATCTAAGTACCTGGAGGAAGAGAAAGCAAATGCGATTCCCTGAGTAGCGGCGAGCGAAACGGGATTAGCCCAAACCAAGAGGCTTGCCTCTTGGGGTTGTAGGACACTCTATACGGAGTTACAAAGGAACGGGGTAGACGAAGAAGTCTGGAAAGGCTCGTCAAAGAAGGTAACAACCCTGTAGTCGAAACTTCGTTCCCTCTTGAGTGGATCCTGAGTACGGCGGGACACGTGAAATCCCGTCGGAAGCTGGGAGGACCATCTCCCAAGGCTAAATACTCCCTAGTGACCGATAGTGAACCAGTACCGTGAGGGAAAGGTGAAAAGCACCCCGGAAGGGGAGTGAAATAGAACCTGAAACCGTGTGCCTACAAGTAGTCAGAGCCCGTTAACGGGTGATGGCGTGCCTTTTGTAGAATGAACCGGCGAGTTACGATCCCATGCAAGGTTAAGTCGAGAAGACGGAGCCGCAGCGAAAGCGAGTCTGAATAGGGCGAATGAGTATGTGGTCGTAGACCCGAAACCAGGTGATCTACCCATGTCCAGGATGAAGTCCAGGTAACACTGGATGGAGGTCCGAACCCACGCACGTTGAAAAGTGCGGGGATGAGGTGTGGGTAGCGGAGAAATTCCAATCGAACCTGGAGATAGCTGGTTCTCTCCGAAATAGCTTTAGGGCTAGCCTCATGTTGTAAGAGTCTTGGAGGTAGAGCACTGTTTGGACTAGGGGCCCTCATCGGGTTACCGAATTCAGACAAACTCCGAATGCCAAAGACTTATCCATGGGAGTCAGACTGCGAGTGATAAGATCCGTAGTCGAAAGGGAAACAGCCCAGACCACCAGCTAAGGTCCCAAAGTATACGTTAAGTGGAAAAGGATGTGGAGTTGCTTAGACAACCAGGATGTTGGCTTAGAAGCAGCCACCATTTAAAGAGTGCGTAATAGCTCACTGGTCGAGTGACTCTGCGCCGAAAATGTACCGGGGCTAAACGTATCACCGAAGCTGTGGATTGACACCGTTTGGTGTCAGTGGTAGGAGAGCGTTCTAAGGACTGCGAAGCTAGACCGTAAGGACTGGTGGAGTGCTTAGAAGTGAGAATGCCGGTATGAGTAGCGAAAGATGGGTGAGAATCCCATCCACCGAATGCCTAAGGTTTCCTGAGGAAGGCTCGTCCGCTCAGGGTTAG
Source organism: Rossellomorea marisflavi (assembly GCF_009806575.1). Classification (NCBI taxonomy): domain Bacteria; kingdom Bacillati; phylum Bacillota; class Bacilli; order Caryophanales; family Bacillaceae; genus Rossellomorea; species Rossellomorea marisflavi. Next base: position 98,700 of record NZ_CP047095.1, read on the forward strand.
TCGGGACCTAAGTCGAGGCCGATAGGCGTAGACGATGGACAACAGGTTGATATTCCTGTACCACCTTTCTTCCATTTGAGCAATGGGGGGACGCAGGAGGATAGGGTAAGCGCACTGCTGGATATGTGCGTCTAAGCAGTTAGGCTGATGATGAGGCAAATCCCATCATCGTGAAGGCTGAGCTGTGATAGCGAGCGAATTATAGTAGCGAAGTTCCTGATTCCACACTGCCAAGAAAAGCCTCTAGCGAGGAAGATGGTGCCCGTACCGCAAACCGACACAGGTAGGCGAGGAGAGAATCCTAAGGTGAGCGAGAGAACTCTCGTTAAGGAACTCGGCAAAATGACCCCGTAACTTCGGGAGAAGGGGTGCTCTGGTAGGGTGCAAGCCCGAGAGAGCCGCAGTGAATAGGCCCAGGCGACTGTTTAGCAAAAACACAGGTCTCTGCGAAGCCGTAAGGCGAAGTATAGGGGCTGACGCCTGCCCGGTGCTGGAAGGTTAAGAGGAGTGCTTAGCGCAAGCGAAGGTGCGAATCGAAGCCCCAGTAAACGGCGGCCGTAACTATAACGGTCCTAAGGTAGCGAAATTCCTTGTCGGGTAAGTTCCGACCCGCACGAAAGGCGTAACGATCTGGGCACTGTCTCAACGAGAGACTCGGTGAAATTATAGTACCTGTGAAGATGCAGGTTACCCGCGACAGGACGGAAAGACCCCGTGGAGCTTTACTGTAGCCTGATATTGAATTTTGGCACAGCTTGTACAGGATAGGTAGGAGCCTTGGAAGCCGGAGCGCTAGCTTCGGTGGAGGCGTCGGTGGGATACTACCCTGGCTGTGTTGACATTCTAACCCGCGCCCCTTATCGGGGTGGGAGACAGTGTCAGGTGGGCAGTTTGACTGGGGCGGTCGCCTCCTAAAGAGTAACGGAGGCGCCCAAAGGTTCCCTCAGAATGGTTGGAAATCATTCGCAGAGTGTAAAGGCACAAGGGAGCTTGACTGCGAGACCTACAAGTCGAGCAGGGACGAAAGTCGGGCTTAGTGATCCGGTGGTTCCGCATGGAAGGGCCATCGCTCAACGGATAAAAGCTACCCCGGGGATAACAGGCTTATCTCCCCCAAGAGTCCACATCGACGGGGAGGTTTGGCACCTCGATGTCGGCTCATCGCATCCTGGGGCTGTAGTCGGTCCCAAGGGTTGGGCTGTTCGCCCATTAAAGCGGTACGCGAGCTGGGTTCAGAACGTCGTGAGACAGTTCGGTCCCTATCCGTCGTGGGCGCAGGAAATTTGAGAGGAGCTGTCCTTAGTACGAGAGGACCGGGATGGACGCACCGCTGGTGTACCAGTTGTCTTGCCAAAGGCATCGCTGGGTAGCTATGTGCGGAAGGGATAAGTGCTGAAAGCATCTAAGCATGAAGCCCCCCTCGAGATGAGATTTCCCATCACTTTATGTGAGTAAGATCCCTGAAAGATGATCAGGTAGATAGGTCAGAGGTGGAAGTGTGGCGACACATGGAGCTGACTGATACTAATCGATCGAGGACTTAACCAAACGTAATGCAGGCGCGTTGCGCCTGCCAGACTGGCCGATACGCCGGTAATGATTGACTATCAACCCTTTATCTAGTTTTGAAAGAATAATTCTTTCAATGGAATACCTGTCTGGTGACATTGGCGAAGAGGTCACACCCGTTCCCATGCCGAACACGGAAGTTAAGCTCTTCAGCGCCGATGGTAGTTGGGGGATCTCCCCCTGTGAGAGTAGGACGTCGCCAGGCGGTACATATGGAGGATTAGCTCAGCTGGGAGAGCATCTGCCTTACAAGCAGAGGGTCGGCGGTTCGATCCCGTCATCCTCCACCATAGTTTTTTCACGCAGCGAAAGCGGAGTGAAAATAACTTACCATAAAAGCTCTTTTCCTTTTCGTTTCAACTAAGGCGAATTGGCAAGAATACACTATACACCTTGCCGGTGTAGCTCAACTGGTAGAGCAACTGACTTGTAATCAGTAGGTTGGGGGTTCAAGTCCTCTTGCCGGCACCACTTTTTTATGTTCATTTGTATTTTCTTATGGGTATTTGTCCATTATAGAAAAGCAGCACGAGCCATTAGCTCAGTTGGTAGAGCATCTGACTTTTAATCAGAGGGTCGAAGGTTCGAATCCTTCATGGCTCACCATTTATATCATGCGGGTGTGGCGGAATTGGCAGACGCACCAGACTTAGGATCTGGCGCCGCAAGGCGTGGGGGTTCAAGTCCCTTCACCCGCACCATATGCGGAAGTAGTTCAGTGGTAGAACACCACCTTGCCAAGGTGGGGGTCGCGGGTTCGAATCCCGTCTTCCGCTCCATAATTGCCCTAGCCGGGGTGGCGGAACTGGCAGACGCACAGGACTTAAAATCCTGCGGTAGGTGACTACCGTACCGGTTCGATTCCGGTCCTCGGCACCAGTGAATTTCATATATGCGCCCGTAGCTCAATTGGATAGAGCGTTTGACTACGGATCAAAAGGTTAGGGGTTCGACTCCTCTCGGGCGCGCCATAATCGGGAAGTAGCTCAGCTTGGTAGAGCACTTGGTTTGGGACCAAGGGGTCGCAGGTTCGAATCCTGTCTTCCCGACCACTTTCTTTGGGGCCTTAGCTCAGCTGGGAGAGCGCCTGCTTTGCACGCAGGAGGTCAGCGGTTCGATCCCGCTAGGCTCCACCAAAAAGATCATAAAAAAAGTGTTGACAACCTCGTTGGAAACATGATAAGATGATTAAGTTGCTTAAGAAAAGCAACGAACATTTGAACCTTGAAAACTGAACAAAACAAGACAAACACGTCAACGTTAATTCTAGATTTATTTTAAGAGCTATTCAAACTTTTTATGGAGAGTTTGATCCTGGCTCAGGACGAACGCTGGCGGCGTGCCTAATACATGCAAGTCGAGCGGATCGATGGGAGCTTGCTCCCTGAGATCAGCGGCGGACGGGTGAGTAACACGTGGGTAACCTGCCTGTAAGACTGGGATAACTCCGGGAAACCGGGGCTAATACCGGATAACACCTACCCCCGCATGGGGGAAGGTTGAAAGGTGGCTTCGGCTATCACTTACAGATGGACCCGCGGCGCATTAGCTAGTTGGTGAGGTAACGGCTCACCAAGGCGACGATGCGTAGCCGACCTGAGAGGGTGATCGGCCACACTGGGACTGAGACACGGCCCAGACTCCTACGGGAGGCAGCAGTAGGGAATCTTCCGCAATGGACGAAAGTCTGACGGAGCAACGCCGCGTGAGTGAAGAAGGTTTTCGGATCGTAAAACTCTGTTGTTAGGGAAGAACAAGTGCCGTTCGAATAGGGCGGCACCTTGACGGTACCTAACCAGAAAGCCACGGCTAACTACGTGCCAGCAGCCGCGGTAATACGTAGGTGGCAAGCGTTGTCCGGAATTATTGGGCGTAAAGCGCGCGCAGGTGGTTTCTTAAGTCTGATGTGAAAGCCCACGGCTCAACCGTGGAGGGTCATTGGAAACTGGGGAACTTGAGTGCAGAAGAGGAAAGTGGAATTCCAAGTGTAGCGGTGAAATGCGTAGATATTTGGAGGAACACCAGTGGCGAAGGCGACTTTCTGGTCTGTAACTGACACTGAGGCGCGAAAGCGTGGGGAGCAAACAGGATTAGATACCCTGGTAGTCCACGCCGTAAACGATGAGTGCTAAGTGTTAGAGGGTTTCCGCCCTTTAGTGCTGCAGCTAACGCATTAAGCACTCCGCCTGGGGAGTACGGTCGCAAGACTGAAACTCAAAGGAATTGACGGGGGCCCGCACAAGCGGTGGAGCATGTGGTTTAATTCGAAGCAACGCGAAGAACCTTACCAGGTCTTGACATCCTCTGACAACCCTAGAGATAGGGCTTTCCCCTTCGGGGGACAGAGTGACAGGTGGTGCATGGTTGTCGTCAGCTCGTGTCGTGAGATGTTGGGTTAAGTCCCGCAACGAGCGCAACCCTTGATCTTAGTTGCCAGCATTCAGTTGGGCACTCTAAGATGACTGCCGGTGACAAACCGGAGGAAGGTGGGGATGACGTCAAATCATCATGCCCCTTATGACCTGGGCTACACACGTGCTACAATGGACGGTACAAAGGGCTGCAAGACCGCGAGGTTTAGCCAATCCCATAAAACCGTTCTCAGTTCGGATTGTAGGCTGCAACTCGCCTACATGAAGCTGGAATCGCTAGTAATCGCGGATCAGCATGCCGCGGTGAATACGTTCCCGGGCCTTGTACACACCGCCCGTCACACCACGAGAGTTTGTAACACCCGAAGTCGGTGAGGTAACCTTTTGGAGCCAGCCGCCTAAGGTGGGACAGATGATTGGGGTGAAGTCGTAACAAGGTAGCCGTATCGGAAGGTGCGGCTGGATCACCTCCTTTCTAAGGAAGATTTACTAAAACGTTTGACGACGTCGAAGTTTTGTTCAGTTTTGATGGTTTGAGTTTTTTACGAAGCGCAAGCGGAGTAAAATAAACTTCCATCTTCTATATTGTTCTTTGAAAACTAGATAAAGTTTTATTGATAGTCAAGAAATTACCGAGTATCGCCATTTTAGGTTTTTAACCAATTCGGTTAAGTTAATAAGGGCGCACGGTGGATGCCTTGGCACTAGGAGCCGATGAAGGACGGGACTAACACCGATATGCTTCGGGGAGCTGTAAGTGAGCTGATCCGAAGATTTCCGAATGGGGGAACCCACTGTTCGTAATGGAACAGTATCCTTGCTTGAATACATAGAGCTTGGAAGGCAGACCCAGGGAACTGAAACATCTAAGTACCTGGAGGAAGAGAAAGCAAATGCGATTCCCTGAGTAGCGGCGAGCGAAACGGGATTAGCCCAAACCAAGAGGCTTGCCTCTTGGGGTTGTAGGACACTCTATACGGAGTTACAAAGGAACGGGGTAGACGAAGAAGTCTGGAAAGGCTCGTCAAAGAAGGTAACAACCCTGTAGTCGAAACTTCGTTCCCTCTTGAGTGGATCCTGAGTACGGCGGGACACGTGAAATCCCGTCGGAAGCTGGGAGGACCATCTCCCAAGGCTAAATACTCCCTAGTGACCGATAGTGAACCAGTACCGTGAGGGAAAGGTGAAAAGCACCCCGGAAGGGGAGTGAAATAGAACCTGAAACCGTGTGCCTACAAGTAGTCAGAGCCCGTTAACGGGTGATGGCGTGCCTTTTGTAGAATGAACCGGCGAGTTACGATCCCATGCAAGGTTAAGTCGAGAAGACGGAGCCGCAGCGAAAGCGAGTCTGAATAGGGCGAATGAGTATGTGGTCGTAGACCCGAAACCAGGTGATCTACCCATGTCCAGGATGAAGTCCAGGTAACACTGGATGGAGGTCCGAACCCACGCACGTTGAAAAGTGCGGGGATGAGGTGTGGGTAGCGGAGAAATTCCAATCGAACCTGGAGATAGCTGGTTCTCTCCGAAATAGCTTTAGGGCTAGCCTCATGTTGTAAGAGTCTTGGAGGTAGAGCACTGTTTGGACTAGGGGCCCTCATCGGGTTACCGAATTCAGACAAACTCCGAATGCCAAAGACTTATCCATGGGAGTCAGACTGCGAGTGATAAGATCCGTAGTCGAAAGGGAAACAGCCCAGACCACCAGCTAAGGTCCCAAAGTATACGTTAAGTGGAAAAGGATGTGGAGTTGCTTAGACAACCAGGATGTTGGCTTAGAAGCAGCCACCATTTAAAGAGTGCGTAATAGCTCACTGGTCGAGTGACTCTGCGCCGAAAATGTACCGGGGCTAAACGTATCACCGAAGCTGTGGATTGACACCGTTTGGTGTCAGTGGTAGGAGAGCGTTCTAAGGACTGCGAAGCTAGACCGTAAGGACTGGTGGAGTGCTTAGAAGTGAGAATGCCGGTATGAGTAGCGAAAGATGGGTGAGAATCCCATCCACCGAATGCCTAAGGTTTCCTGAGGAAGGCTCGTCCGCTCAGGGTTAGTCGGGACCTAAGTCGAGGCCGATAGGCGTAGACGATGGACAACAGGTTGATATTCCTGTACCACCTTTCTTCCATTTGAGCAATGGGGGGACGCAGGAGGATAGGGTAAGCGCACTGCTGGATATGTGCGTCTAAGCAGTTAGGCTGATGATGAGGCAAATCCCATCATCGTGAAGGCTGAGCTGTGATAGCGAGCGAATTATAGTAGCGAAGTTCCTGATTCCACACTGCCAAGAAAAGCCTCTAGCGAGGAAGATGGTGCCCGTACCGCAAACCGACACAGGTAGGCGAGGAGAGAATCCTAAGGTGAGCGAGAGAACTCTCGTTAAGGAACTCGGCAAAATGACCCCGTAACTTCGGGAGAAGGGGTGCTCTGGTAGGGTGCAAGCCCGAGAGAGCCGCAGTGAATAGGCCCAGGCGACTGTTTAGCAAAAACACAGGTCTCTGCGAAGCCGTAAGGCGAAGTATAGGGGCTGACGCCTGCCCGGTGCTGGAAGGTTAAGAGGAGTGCTTAGCGCAAGCGAAGGTGCGAATCGAAGCCCCAGTAAACGGCGGCCGTAACTATAACGGTCCTAAGGTAGCGAAATTCCTTGTCGGGTAAGTTCCGACCCGCACGAAAGGCGTAACGATCTGGGCACTGTCTCAACGAGAGACTCGGTGAAATTATAGTACCTGTGAAGATGCAGGTTACCCGCGACAGGACGGAAAGACCCCGTGGAGCTTTACTGTAGCCTGATATTGAATTTTGGCACAGCTTGTACAGGATAGGTAGGAGCCTTGGAAGCCGGAGCGCTAGCTTCGGTGGAGGCGTCGGTGGGATACTACCCTGGCTGTGTTGACATTCTAACCCGCGCCCCTTATCGGGGTGGGAGACAGTGTCAGGTGGGCAGTTTGACTGGGGCGGTCGCCTCCTAAAGAGTAACGGAGGCGCCCAAAGGTTCCCTCAGAATGGTTGGAAATCATTCGCAGAGTGTAAAGGCACAAGGGAGCTTGACTGCGAGACCTACAAGTCGAGCAGGGACGAAAGTCGGGCTTAGTGATCCGGTGGTTCCGCATGGAAGGGCCATCGCTCAACGGATAAAAGCTACCCCGGGGATAACAGGCTTATCTCCCCAAGAGTCCACATCGACGGGGAGGTTTGGCACCTCGATGTCGGCTCATCGCATCCTGGGGCTGTAGTCGGTCCCAAGGGTTGGGCTGTTCGCCCATTAAAGCGGTACGCGAGCTGGGTTCAGAACGTCGTGAGACAGTTCGGTCCCTATCCGTCGTGGGCGCAGGAAATTTGAGAGGAGCTGTCCTTAGTACGAGAGGACCGGGATGGACGCACCGCTGGTGTACCAGTTGTCTTGCCAAAGGCATCGCTGGGTAGCTATGTGCGGAAGGGATAAGTGCTGAAAGCATCTAAGCATGAAGCCCCCCTCGAGATGAGATTTCCCATCACTTTATGTGAGTAAGATCCCTGAAAGATGATCAGGTAGATAGGTCAGAGGTGGAAGTGTGGCGACACATGGAGCTGACTGATACTAATCGATCGAGGACTTAACCAAACGTAATGCAGGCGCGTTGCGCCTGCCAGACTGGCCGATACGCCGGTAATGATTGACTATCAACCCTTTATCTAGTTTTGAAAGAATAATTCTTTCAATGGAATACCTGTCTGGTGACATTGGCGAAGAGGTCACACCCGTTCCCATGCCGAACACGGAAGTTAAGCTCTTCAGCGCCGATGGTAGTTGGGGGATCTCCCCCTGTGAGAGTAGGACGTCGCCAGGCAATGTAGAGAAAAGCAGCTCATTTGATGGGTTGCTTTTTTTGTTGGTATTTTACGTTGGCGGGTAGTGGTGTTGGTCGTGATGTTGATCGTTTTAATGGGGTGTTTGGGGAGGGCAAAGAGACCTTTAGAGCATTGATAACCTGTGGGAGTATGAGATCAGCCAAGCGGGATGGACAGAGGTGTTATCTGGAGATGAGGCCAAGGGGGAGCGCTTATTTGCGACTTTTTTGCGTTCCAAGCGAAGGGAGACCGATACGTGCGAACAGGGTTCTGATATTAGCGATGTTTTTCCAAGTAATGGGTCATTTTTCACTCCTGACACCGTTCGACATTTTTCACAACGCCTATGGAGGACGTTGAGCCTCCTGGACCCACCGTTCTCCTCCGCCCGCCAAAAATATCAGCGGAAATTCATCATTTATTTGCGATATTTTTAATCCTATTTGCGAAAATCAACTTTTTACCTGCGATATCGATCATCGCCCGTTTTCCTATATGCGATTCATTCCCTTTATGTGCGAACGGCCGCATATACTTGCGGAACCCTAATCGTATCTGCAATTCTAATTCGAATAAAAATCCCGCCTAAAATCACCTAAACCATTCCAATAGTTGGCGTTCTGTCTGTGTACAACCCTTAAGAAATATGTTATTGACGCTCCAAAATGACACAGTCCCCACTAATGAAAACCATCAAAACTCGTTACCCTCTCATTCTGAAAACATATACAGAGGTCCAGAATCTAAATGATATAACCCTACAGTTCAAAATGTACGCCACTCCTACGCTTTAATATCCATTCTCTTTACTGAACTCTTCCGAAAACCCCGCACATCCAAAGAAGGACTAACCCCACACAAAGTCGAATATACACCTAATTCGAATTTTCCGTTTTTAATCGATCTTCACGTTTAAAATCCCTCCTAAACAGAAAAGCTTTTAAGGCTATGCTTCTTCATTGCAAAGATTGAAGCCCGGTTGTATAATTATAGTCAAATATAGTCAAAGTCAAATGAGGAGGAGGTTTAATGAGGAATATTTCCGACATCATCGAAAATTACCTGAAGAATGTATTGGATTTAAGTGAATCTGAAATCGTCGAAATTAAAAGAAGTGAGATCGCAGATAAGTTCCAATGTGTTCCTTCTCAAATAAATTATGTGATCAATACCCGCTTCACCATCGAGAAAGGGTATGTGGTCGAGAGTAAGCGAGGCGGAGGGGGTTACATCCGCATCATGCGGGTGAAGGCTCATGATCAGCTGCATCTTATTGATCAGCTGGTGGCCCTCATTACTCAGAAAATCAGTCAAAATACGGCGGCTGATATCGTTTTCCGACTCGTGGAAGAGGATATAATATCTGAAAGAGAGGCAAAGATCATGCTGAGTGTCATGGATCGATCCGTGATCATGGTCGAGTTGCCTGAACGGGATATACTCCGGGGCAGGATGCTCCGGGCTATGCTGGATACGTTAAAATACGAGTAAGAATGTAAGAGGTGAATGGAATGATGTGTCAGGAGTGCAATGAGAATCCGGCAACCCTTCATTTCACGAAAGTTGTGAACGGAGAGAAGACCGAGGTCCATCTGTGTGAGCAATGTGCTCAGGATAAAGGAACGATGTTCGAGAATTCGGCAGCCTTTACGGTGAATAATCTGTTGGCCGGTTTATTGAATATCACCCCCGGCTTCAAGCAGGCACAGGAGCAGGAAGCGCCGAAAAAGGAAGTTCTTCAGTGTCCGAAATGCAAATTGACATTCCAACAGTTTACGAGCATCGGTCGGTTTGGGTGTTCGGAGTGTTATAAGACATTCAACAGCGAGCTCGATCCGATCCTGAAGAGGGTGCACAGCGGGAATATGGAGCACCACGGAAAGGTGCCCGAAAGAATGGGTGGCACCATCCAGATCAAGAAGCAGATCAAGAAGCTGAGAACGGAACTTCAGACCCTCATCGAAGAGGAGGAGTTTGAGAGAGCAGCCGAGACGAGAGACCGCATTCGTTCCCTTGAACGTGACATGAGACAGGAAGGGGGAGGTGCAGAATGAGTCTGGAACGATTTCTAAGCAATACGGTCAGTTCGTGGATGAATGAAGAAGGACCCCAATCGGATATTGTCCTGAGTTCACGGGTTCGTTTGGCAAGGAATCTGACTGACTTCCGTTTTTCAACCCTTTATTCAGCTGAGGAAGCAGGGCAGATCGTAGAACGGGTGAAGGAGAAGCTGTCTTCTTTCCCTAAAGAGCTGGGGGAACTCGAATTTTTACCTACGAGTGAGATTCAGCCTTTGGAAAAAAGGGTATTGATGGAGAAACACCTGATCAGTCCGAATCTGGCAGAAGATAAGAATGTCGGGGCTGTCCTTTTATCACCAGATGAAGATATAAGCATAATGGTAAATGAAGAGGATCATATCCGAATACAGTGTCTGTATCCGGGACTCCAACTGAAGCAGGCCCTCTCCCGTGCCAATGAGCTTGATGACTGGTTTGAAAGCGAACTGGACTTTGCGTTCGATGAGAAGCACGGATACCTGACCACTTGCCCTACGAATGTAGGAACAGGGCTCAGGGCATCGGTCATGGTCCATCTTCCGGGATTGGTCCTTACCCAGCAGATGAACCGGATCATACCGGCGATCAATCAGCTTGGTCTCGTCGTCAGGGGGATCTACGGCGAAGGCAGTGAAGCCCTGGGGAATATCTTTCAAATCTCCAATCAGACGACCCTCGGTAAGTCAGAAGGGGATATCGTGGAAGATCTCATCAGCGTGGTGAATCAGATCATTGCCAAGGAACTGACGGCGAGGGAGGCATTAGTTCAGACCTCCAACATACAATTAGAAGATAGGGTCTTCAGATCGCTGGGGGTGCTGGAGCATAGCCGCATCATTGAATCGAAGGAAGCGGCCAAATGCCTGTCGGATGTTCGTCTGGGCATCGATCTCGGCATGATCCACAGTCTCTCCAAAAATATTTTGAATGAATTGATGATTTTGACCCAACCGGGTTTTTTACAACAATATTCCGGAGGTCCGTTGCGACCGAATGAACGGGACATAAGAAGGTCTTCCTTGATCAGGGAGCGAATTAGATTGGATAAAGATACATGTGAGGAGGAAGAATCATGATGTTTGGTCGATTTACAGAAAGAGCTCAAAAAGTATTGGCATTAGCCCAGGAAGAAGCCATCCGACTAGCCCATAATAACATCGGCACTGAACATATCCTGCTAGGCCTCGTACGTGAAGGCGAAGGGATTGCAGCCAAGGCACTGACTGCCCTTGGACTAAGCCCAGAGAAGATCCAGAAGGAAGTGGAGGGTCTGATCGGGAAAGGAACGGAAAAGTCCCAGACGATCCACTATACGCCCCGCGCGAAGAAAGTCATCGAACTTTCCATGGATGAAGCAAGGAAGCTCGGTCACTCTTATGTGGGGACAGAGCACATCCTTCTCGGTCTGATCCGTGAAGGGGAAGGCGTGGCAGCACGTGTGCTTGGAAACCTTGGCGTAAGCTTGAATAAAGCAAGGCAGCAGGTCCTCCAGCTCCTCGGCAACAACGATTCAGGCGGACATCAGGGAGGCGGCAGCACGAATGCCAACACGCCGACACTTGATAGCCTTGCGCGCGACCTGACGGCGATTGCCCGTGAAGGAAGCCTTGACCCGGTCATCGGACGAAGCAAGGAAATCCAACGTGTCATCGAAGTGTTGAGCCGTCGTACGAAGAACAATCCGGTCCTTATCGGGGAACCCGGTGTCGGTAAGACGGCGATTGCTGAAGGCCTTGCCCAGCAGATCATCGCGAATGAAGTACCGGAGATCCTCCGTGATAAGCGTGTCATGACCCTTGATATGGGAACGGTCGTTGCCGGTACGAAATACCGTGGTGAGTTCGAGGACCGCTTGAAAAAAGTGATGGATGAGATCCGTCAGGCAGGGAATATCATCCTCTTCATCGATGAGCTCCACACCCTGATCGGGGCAGGAGGGGCCGAAGGGGCGATCGATGCTTCCAACATCCTCAAGCCTTCCCTTGCACGTGGAGAACTGCAATGCATCGGGGCGACGACCCTTGATGAATATCGTAAGTATATCGAGAAGGATGCAGCCCTTGAGCGCCGGTTCCAGCCGATCCAGGTTAATGAGCCGACAGCAGAGGAGTCCATCCAGATCCTTAAAGGTCTTCGTGACCGCTATGAAGCGCATCACCGCGTATCCATCACGGATGCAGCCATCGATGCCGCTGTGAAACTATCAGACCGCTATATTTCAGACCGCTTCCTTCCAGATAAAGCGATCGATTTGATTGATGAAGCCGGTTCGAAGGTCCGTCTCCGCTCGTATACGACTCCGCCAAACCTGAAGGAGCTTGAAGCGAGACTGGAAGAGATCCGCAAAGAGAAAGATGCAGCGGTTCAGAGCCAGGAGTTTGAAAAAGCCGCTTCCCTCCGCGATTCCGAGCAGAAGCTTCGTGAAGAGCTGGAAGAAACGAAGAATACATGGAAAGAAAAGCAGGGGCAGGAAAATACCGAAGTCACAGTGGAAGATATCGCGAAGGTCGTGTCCAACTGGACAGGAGTACCTGTATCCAAGCTTGCTCAAACAGAAACAGATCGTCTCTTGAAGCTTGAAGAAATCCTGCACTCCCGTGTCATCGGCCAATCCGAAGCGGTTGTCGCCGTATCGAAAGCGGTGCGCCGTGCGCGTGCAGGACTGAAGGATCCGAAGCGTCCAATCGGTTCATTCATCTTCCTCGGTCCTACCGGTGTAGGGAAAACCGAATTGGCCCGTGCTCTCGCGGAATCCATGTTCGGTGATGAAGAAGCGATGATCCGGATCGATATGTCGGAATACATGGAGAAGCATTCCACTTCCCGTCTCGTCGGTTCACCTCCGGGATATGTCGGGTACGAAGAAGGCGGTCAGCTGACTGAGAAAGTCCGTCGTAAACCATATTCCGTCGTGCTCCTTGATGAAATCGAAAAAGCACATCCCGATGTCTTCAATATCCTTCTGCAAGTCTTGGAAGATGGTCGTTTGACTGACTCCAAAGGAAGGACCGTCGACTTCAGGAACACAGTTCTGATCATGACATCGAACGTCGGGGCACAGTCCCTTAAAGCCAATAAGCATATGGGCTTCAATATCCAGGACGGGAAACAAGATTACAAAGATATGAAAGGGAAAGTGATGGAGGAACTGAAGCGTGCCTTCCGCCCGGAATTCCTGAACCGTATCGATGAAATCATCGTCTTCCATTCATTAGAGAAAGATCATCTGAAAGAGATCGTGACCCTTATGTCGAATCAACTCACGAAGCGCCTCAAGGAGCAGGATATCCATCTCGAGCTTTCTGCGGCTGCCAAGGAGAAGATTGCGGACGAAGGATTCGATCCTGAATACGGTGCAAGACCGCTCCGCAGGGCCATTCAGAAATATGTCGAAGATAAGCTTTCTGAAGAGCTCCTGAGAGGGAAAGTCTTGACGGGTCAAGACATCCTCATTGATGTCGAAGGGGAAGAGTTCGTCGTCAAATTGAAAGAAGAAGCAACCAATTCAACTCCTTGATGGTAAAAGGAAGAGGTACACGGTCATGAACCTGTGCCTCTTTTTTTCCATAAGAAGCAAAGAGTATGTATAGCCGGGACGCGCCCGGTATAGTAATAAGACTAGGAAGAGGAGTAGGATCGTTTTGGCAAAAAAGAAGACAAAATTCGTATGTTCATCCTGCGGGTATGAATCAGCAAAATGGATGGGGAAATGTCCCGGATGTAATGAGTGGAACACGATGGTGGAAGAAGTGGCGATTACGGGTAAGCAGCCCCGAGGTGCATTCCAACACAGCGAAGGGCCATCAAAGGCTGAAAAACTGACATCCATCGAGACGATGCAAGAGCCCCGTGTCCTTACTGATTCCAAAGAGCTCAACCGTGTACTTGGAGGCGGAGTGGTGCCGGGATCACTTGTGTTGATAGGGGGAGACCCGGGAATAGGGAAATCCACCCTGCTGTTGCAAGTATCTTCACAGCTTGCCGAACAAAAGCAAAAAGTACTTTATATCTCAGGTGAAGAGTCCATCAAGCAGACCAAACTGCGTGCGGACCGGCTGAATATCACGGCTGATGACCTATACATATATGCAGAAACCAACCTGCAGTCGATCCACCAGACCATCGATCAGCTTTCACCCGACTTTGTCATCATCGACTCCATTCAGACCATCTATCATCCGGAGGTCACTTCGGCGCCGGGGAGCGTATCGCAGGTGCGGGAATGTACGGCGGAATTGATGCGGATCGGTAAGACGAAAGGGATTGCCATTTTCATCGTCGGACATGTGACCAAGGAAGGATCCATTGCCGGTCCACGCCTGCTGGAGCATATGGTCGACACCGTGCTTTATTTCGAAGGGGAGCGCCACCATTCCTACAGAATCTTGAGGGCGGTGAAAAACCGTTTCGGTTCTACGAATGAGATGGGGATCTTCGAAATGAAGGAGCTGGGTCTTGAAGAAGTCGCAAATCCTTCGGAGATCTTCCTCGAAGAACGTTCACAGGGATCGGCCGGTTCGACGGTCGTTGCATCCATGGAAGGAACAAGGCCGGTGCTTGTGGAAATCCAAGCCCTCGTCACACCGACGAGCTTCAATAACCCGAGACGTATGGCAACTGGAATCGACCATAGCAGGGTCTCCCTGATCATGGCTGTTCTTGAGAAGCGGGCGGGGATGCTCCTTCAGCAACAGGATGCCTACCTTAAGGTCGCAGGTGGAGTGAAGCTGGATGAGCCGGCTATCGATTTGGCCGTAGCGGCGAGCATTGCTTCAAGCTTCAGGGACAAAGCCTCACGCGCACAGGATTGCATCATCGGGGAAGTGGGGCTGACCGGGGAGATCCGGCGCGTCTCACGAATCGAGCAGAGGGTGCAGGAAGCGGCGAAGCTTGGCTTCCAGCGCGTCATCATCCCTCAGAACAATATCGGGGGTTGGCAGGCACCGGGCGGAATCGAAGTGGTCGGTGTATCCGATATCCATCAAGCGTTGGGTATGATTTTAGGAGGATAACAAAATGGAAGATAAAAAGGCTAAGGATAAATCCATATCGGACATTTTACAGTTCGTCGCCCCCGGTGCCCCTATCCGGGATGGCATCGATAATGTGCTCAGGGCCAATACCGGCGGATTGATCGTCGTCGGATATAACGACAAGGTCAAGTCCGTCCTCGACGGCGGCTTTCATATCAACTGTCCGTTTTCACCCAGCTATCTGTATGAGCTGGCGAAAATGGACGGGGCAATCGTCCTGAACGAATCAGGGACGAAGATCATCCTGGCGAATGCCCAGCTTGCCCCTGATGTGTATGTGCCTTCCACGGAAACAGGGATGAGGCATCGTACGGCAGAGAGGGTGGCAAGGCAGACGAATGCCCTTGTCATTGCCATCTCACAGCGCCGTAACGTCATCACCCTGTACCAGGGCAATTTCCGATACGCCCTGAAGGACATTTCCGTCATCCTGACCAAAGCCAATCAGGCTGTGCAGACACTGGAGAAATATAAGGTCGTCCTCGACCAGAGCATCTCCAATCTATCGGTTCTGGAGTTTGAAGAGTTGGTGACCCAGAGCGACCTGCTTCAGGTTCTCCATCGATTCGAAATGGTTCTCAGGATCAAAAATGAGCTTCTTACGTATTTGAGTGAACTCGGTACTGAGGGAAGACTGATCCGCCTGCAGATGAATGAACTCCTTTCAGACATCGAGAGCGAGGCGATGCTGATCTTCCGGGATTACGCCATGGACCGAAACGTCAAGGCATTCGAGCTTCTATACAAGTTCCAGGAGCTTGTGCGCTCCGAGGTGCTTGAAGACAATGTGCTCCTGAAGCTCCTTGGCTATCAAGGCTACCCTCATCATGATGAGGCGATGTTCCCGCGCGGATACCGTGTATTGAATAAGATCCCGCGTCTTCCGATCGTGATCATTGAGAACGTGATCAATGAGTATGATGCCCTTCATCACATTGTGAAAGCGACAGTGGAAGACCTCGATGAAGTGGAAGGGATCGGGGAAGTGAGGGCGCGCAAGATTAAAGAAGGTCTCAAGCTCATAAAGGAACAAACGTTCGCTGACCGGCAATTATAGCACACAAGTCCCGGTTTGATAAAAGGGAGAAATGCCCTGTTTCCAAAAAATTGACAGTGCAATCCCCGAGTGTTAGCCTTTTCATGAGGGCCTCTATCATCATTCGTGAAATTGAAGAAAATTAGTCAAGAATCTCACGTTTTAAAAATCATAAATTGTTTATAATGGATAGGAGGAGGTGAAGGTATGTTAAAAAGAATCGTTCAGGCATGCTTCCTTATCGTAGGTGGTACACTAGGGATCCTATTGATTCCGGAGTTATTGTCGGTCATCAACATGGCGGATATTTCATTAATCAATAATGCATATATGACTGCTATATTAGGTGCCATTATTTTTTATATTATTTCGTTCTGGGCAGTCGAGTATGTGGTGAACTTTGTCAAATGGTTCGAAGATAGTTTGGTAAAGGCCCCGGTGACGGATTTGCTCTTTGGAAGTCTTGGTCTGATTATCGGATTGATTGTGGCGTACCTGTTGGGAATTGCCGTCAATCAGCTTGAATTCCCGATTTTGAATGCGGTCGTACCGGTACTCTTGACCTTGCTGCTTGGGTATCTTGGTTTCCAGGTCGGCTTCAAGAAGCGGGATGAAATGGTAGGGCTCTTCGGTAATTCTCGTTCGAAGAAGAAAGATTCCGAAGAAGATGATGAGGCGAACGCCGTGAAGACGCTCAAGATCCTCGATACAAGCGTGATCATCGACGGACGTATCGCAGACATCTGTCAGACAGGATTCCTCGAAGGGATCATCGTCATTCCTCAGTTCGTCCTCGAAGAGCTCCAGCATATCGCGGATTCATCCGATGTATTGAAGCGGAATCGTGGACGCCGCGGACTGGATATCCTGAACCGCATCCAGAAGGAATTGCCGGTTGAGGTCCAGATCTATGAAGGGGACTTCGAAGAGATCCAAGAGGTGGATTCCAAGCTTGTGAAGCTTGCGAAACTCACGAACGGAATCGTTGTGACCAATGATTTCAACCTGAATAAGGTATGTGACCTTCAAGGGGTACAAGTATTGAATATCAATGACCTGGCAAACGCCGTTAAGCCTGTGGTCCTTCCTGGTGAAGAACTGAAGGTACAGGTGATCAAAGACGGTAAAGAGCATAATCAGGGCATTGCCTACCTCGATGACGGAACGATGATCGTCGTGGAGGAAGGGCGCAACTACATCGGCAAATATATCGATGTCCTTGTCACTTCGGTACTGCAGACCTCCGCGGGGCGGATGATCTTCGCAAAGCCGAAACAATTGGAAAAAGCGCTCTAAGCCTGACTCCTTTGACCCGGTAAGGTATAATGGATGAATACTAGAGGAAGTCAAAGGAGTTAATCATATGGAGTATCAAGTGGTCATCCCGGCTGCCGGAAGGGGCAAACGGATGAAAGCGGATCGGAATAAGCTGCTTCTTGAGTTGGACGGGGCACCCATCATTGTCCATACCCTTCAAGTGTTCGACCGGGATCCCCTGTGCCAGGGGATCTTTGTTGCTATCCATCCCGATGAACGGGAGGAGTTCGACGCTCTGATCGATCGTCATGATATCGGTAAGGATATCCGACTCGTCGACGGGGGGAAAGAAAGACAGGATAGCGTCTATCAGGCATTGCTTGAGGTCGATCATGAAGTCGTACTCGTTCATGATGGTGCCAGGCCGTTCATTTCCCGGTCGGTCATCCACGAGCTCGCTGAGCGGGCTGGGGAGACAGGTGGGGCGATTGCCGCGGTTCCGGTAAAGGATACCATCAAGAAAGTCATGGATGGGAAAGTCGAAGAAACGATCGAGCGCTCAAGCTTGTGGATGGTGCAGACCCCACAGGCTTTTCGCGTTTCATCCTTGAAAAAAGCCCACGATGCAGCAAGGGACGAAGGGTTCCTCGGGACCGATGACGCTTCTCTCGTGGAGCGTCTTGGAGAAGACGTGTCCATCGTGGAAAGTGATTATGACAATATCAAACTGACGACGCCGGAGGATATGTTTTTTGCCGAGGCGATACTGAAGAAGAGAACTGAAGGAGGAAAACATCATGTTTAGAATCGGACAAGGCTTCGATGTGCATCAACTAGTGGAGGATCGTCCATTGATCATGGGCGGCATCACGATCCCGTATGAGAAAGGGCTTCTGGGGCATTCTGATGCCGACGTCCTTCTTCATGCCGTGGCGGATGCCTGTCTCGGTGCCATTGCTGCCGGTGATATCGGGAAACATTTCCCCGATACCGAAGAGGAGTTTAAGGATGCAGATTCGGCCAAGCTGCTTCAGCATGTATGGACAATGGTCAAAGAGGAAGGCTATGAACTGGGGAATATCGATTGCACCATCATCGCCCAAAAGCCGAAGATGGCCCCATATATCGATGAGATGAGAGCAAGGATCGCCGAGCTTCTCGAAGCGGATCCATCACAGGTGAATGTAAAGGCCACAACATCCGAAAAACTTGGTTTCACCGGACGCGGAGAAGGGATCGCTGCTCAGACGACGGTTCTGGTGAAGCAAAAGTAAGACCCTTTATTCCGGTTTCGAACGGTGGTAAACTAATACAAGCAGAATCATAGAGGAGGAACGAATATGTCAAACGAAGTACGCGTACGTTATGCCCCGAGTCCAACGGGTCATTTACATATCGGTAATGCCCGTACGGCCCTATTCAACTATCTATATGCCCGCAGTGTGGGCGGGAAATTCATCATCCGCATCGAGGATACGGATAAGAAGCGGAACATTGAAGGCGGAGAAGAAAGCCAGCTCAAGTATCTTCAGTGGCTTGGGATCGACTGGGATGAAAGTGTGGATAAGGAAGGCGAATACGGCCCTTATCGTCAATCCGAGCGGAACCATATTTACGAACAGTATTTGAATGAGCTTCTTGAAAGCGGAAAAGCTTATAAATGCTATTGTACGGAAGAGGAGCTGGAAGCTGAACGGGAAGCCCAAAGCGCATCCGGCCAGATGCCACGCTACTCCGGCAAATGCCGCAACCTGACAGCAGAAGAGCAGGAGAAGCTTGCAGCGGAAGGACGTCAGCCGAGCATCCGTTTCCGTGTGCCGGAAGGTCGCGTATTTTCTTTCAACGATATCGTGAAGGAAGAAGTATCATTCGAATCCGACGGGATCGGTGATTTTGTCATCGGGAAGAAAGACGGTACACCGACGTATAACTTTGCCGTAGCAGTCGATGATTACCTTATGAAGATTTCCCATGTGCTTCGCGGAGAGGACCATATCTCCAATACACCGAAGCAGCTCATGATCTTTGATGCCCTAGGCTGGGAGCCGCCGGTATATGGTCATATGACCCTGATCGTGAATGAAAGCCGCAAGAAGCTGAGTAAGCGTGATGAGAGCATCATCCAGTTCATCGAGCAGTATGAAGCCCTCGGCTATCTGCCTGAAGCGCTCTTCAACTTCATCGCCCTGCTTGGCTGGTCGCCAAAAGGAGAAGACGAGTTGTTCTCTAGGGAAGAATTCATCAAGATCTTCGACCCTGAGCGCCTTTCCACATCGTCTGCCCTGTTCGATAATCAGAAGCTGACGTGGATGAACAACCAGTATATGAAAGCCCTGGACCTTGATCAGGTGGTCGCTCTTGCTGAACCGCATTTGATCAAAGCAGGCAAGATCAGCGGGAACCCGACTGCAGAAGAGCATGAGTGGGTTCGTCGCGTTGTCGGTCTCTACCAGGAGCAAATGAGCTTCGGAGCTGAAATCGTCGAGCTTTCAGAGATGTTCTTCAAAGATGATCTGGAATATGATGCAGAAGCGAAAGCGGTATTGGACGAGGAAGAGGTCCCTGAAGTGCTTCGTGCATTCCTTGAGGAGATCGATTCCTTAGAGAACTACGAAGCTGCAGAAATTAAAAAGTCCATCAAAAATGTCCAGAAGTCGACGGGACACAAAGGCAAGAAGCTCTTCATGCCGATCCGCGTGGCCGTTACCGGTCAGACACATGGTCCGGAACTTCCGAATGCCATTGAGTTGTTGGGGAAAGATAAAGTGAAACTTCGCCTTAAAGGACTTTTAGGTTAACATTTCGCAGGGAATGTAATATAGTAAGAGTATCACGAATTGGATAAATCGCGTTGAAGAGGAGAAGTAGGGATACGGATGCTGACTAGAGAGGACCATCACCGGCTGAAAGTGGTCTGAGCCCCTCCGTTCCTGAAATGCACCTCTGAGTCCGTTGCTGAACATATAAGTAGGTGATGGCGGCTTCCACCGTTAACAGGATCCGAGTTGGGGAGTGATCCCAATCAGAGTGGAACCGCGCTTGCCTACAGCGTCTCTGTCATTTGACAGGGGCGTTTTTTTATTGAGCGATTGAAAGGAGGGGGATGGGCATGTTCAAGACATTTAAAGAAGACATCGATGTCGTGTTCGATCAAGATCCGGCGGCGAGGAATTATTTTGAAGTGGTCCTCACGTATTCGGGACTACATGCCATCTGGGCCCACAGGGTGGCCCACGCATTTTTCAAGCGGAGATTCTTCTTCCTGGCCCGCGTTATTTCTCAGATCAGCCGGTTCTTCACCGGAGTGGAGATCCATCCTGGCGCCAAGATCGGACGCCGGTTCTTCATCGATCACGGGATGGGCGTGGTCATCGGTGAAACGTGTGAGATCGGGGACAACGTCACCTTGTTCCAGGGGGTCACACTCGGGGGTACGGGTAAAGAAAAAGGAAAGCGGCACCCTACGATAAGGGACAATGCCCTCATCGCGACGGGAGCGAAAGTGTTAGGTTCCATCGTAGTTGGGGAAAATTCTAAAGTAGGGGCAGGATCGGTCGTCTTGAAGGATGTCCCGGCGAACTCCACTGTCGTGGGCATCCCAGGGAAGGTCGTGATCCAGGACGGGGTGAAGATCCAGAAGGACCTGAACCACTGCGACCTGCCGGATCCGATCAATGACCGGATCAAACAGCTGCAAGCAGAAATCGAAGAACTCAGGATTCTATTACAAGAGGAACATGGAAGGAGTCGATCGTCTTGACGATCCGTTTATATAATACACTCACAAGACAAAAGGAAGAATTCAAGCCGCTTGAAGAAGGAAAGGTCAAGATGTACGTGTGCGGACCCACGGTCTACAACTACATCCATATCGGGAATGCCCGACCGGCGATCGTATTCGATACGGTACGCCGATACTTGGAGTATCGGGACTATGATGTGAAATTCGTCTCAAACTTCACCGATGTCGACGATAAGCTCATCAAGGCAGCCAACGAGCTTGGTGAAGAGGTACCGACGATCGCCAAGCGTTTCATCGACGCATACTTTGAAGACACCGGGGCTCTCGGATGCCAGAAAGCCGATATCCACCCGACCGTGACGGATAACATCGATACCATCATTGAATTCATCTCAGCCCTTGTCGATAAAGGATTTGCCTATGAATCACAAGGCGATGTTTACTACCGCACAAGGAAGTTTGACGGATATGGGAAGCTGTCCCATCAGTCCATCGACGAGTTGAAGGTCGGGGCGCGGATCGATGTGGGTGACAAAAAAGAAGACGAACTCGATTTCGTCCTCTGGAAATCGGCGAAAGAAGGGGAAATCTCATGGGAAAGCCCTTGGGGGCATGGACGTCCCGGCTGGCATATCGAGTGCTCGGCCATGGCGAAGCGCTACCTCGGGGATACGATCGATATTCACGCAGGCGGACAGGATCTCACATTCCCCCATCACGAAAATGAGATTGCCCAGTCAGAGGCATTGACCGGAAAACCGTTCGCGAAATACTGGCTTCATAATGGATATATCAATATTGATAACGAAAAGATGTCGAAGTCACTGGGGAACTTTGTATTGGTCCACGACATCATCAAGGAACATGACCCGCAGGTCCTTCGTTTCTTCATGCTGTCGGTCCATTACCGCCATCCGATCAACTATAACCTTGAGCTTCTGGAGAATGCCAAGACGGCCCTGGACCGTATCCGTACCTCTTATGATAATCTCCAGCACCGCAAGGAAACGAGTGCCAATCTTGCGGATCACGATCAAGAATGGTTCGACAAAGTCGCGGGCCTCAAAGACCAATTCATCGAAGCGATGGACGATGACTTCAACACGGCGAACGGGATCTCCTCCCTGTTCGAACTTTCCAGGCAGGCGAACTATTACCTTATGGAAAAAAACACATCGACGGCTGTCATCGATTCATTCCTCGCCCAGTTCGAAGAGTTCTTCGGCGTGCTAGGTCTCTCCCTTGCCAGTGAGGAACTTGTAGATGAAGAGATCGATGAACTCATCGAGAAGCGGCTACAAGCTCGTAAGGACCGTGACTTCCAATTGGCGGATGAAATCCGTGATACGTTGAAAGCCCGGAATATCATTCTTGAAGACACTCCTCAAGGCACGCGCTGGAAAAGAGGTTGACGATGCTGTACGAAACGAATGAGCACATCGATGCGAAACAAATGAATCCATTGGCCTTGGCCTATATGGGGGATGCCGTATATGAAACCTACGTGCGGCAACTCCTCCTCACCAAAGGCAGGGTCAAGCCCAATCAACTTCACCGGGCTGCCACAAGCTATGTGTCGGCAAAGTCACAGGCGGCGATCCTTAAGTGGATGTTCGAGGAGGAGATCCTCTCAGAAGAGGAAGTCCTGGTGGTCAAACGGGGAAGGAACGCGAAATCCGGCACCACCCCCAAGAATACAGACGTGCAGACGTATAAGCATAGTACAGCTTTTGAAGCCCTGATCGGATTTCTTTTCCTTCAAAACCGCATCGAGCGGCTGGAAGAACTGATCACGTTAATCTTTGAACAAAAAGGAAAGGAGGAAAGAGCATGAGTAATGAATTAGATTTTATTGGAGGACGGAATCCCGTCATCGAAGCATTGAAGTCGGGGCGTGATATCAACAAGATTTGGATCCAGGAGGGATCCCAGAAGGGGTCGATGCAGCAGGTCATCGGTCTGGCGAAGGACTCCAATATCCTGGTCCAGTTCGTACCGAAGAAGAAAATTGAACAAATGGTTCCCGAGAATCATCAGGGTGTCGTTGCATCGGTTGCAGCTTATCAGTATGCAGAAATCGATGATCTCTTCAAGAAGGCACAGGAAAAGGGGGAGGATCCTTTCTTCCTGATCTTGGACGAGCTTGAAGATCCACATAACCTCGGTTCCATCATGCGGACAGCTGATGCGTCAGGTGCACACGGGATCATCATCCCGAAACGCCGCGCCGTCGGTTTGACATCGACAGTGGCCAAAGCGTCCACCGGGGCCATTGAGCATATCCCCGTGGCCCGCGTCACCAACCTGTCACGTGCGGTCGAGGAACTGAAGGACCGCGGCGTATGGATTGCCGGTACGGATGCCAAGGGCAGTCAGGATTACCGCCGGCTCGACGGCACGCTTCCAATCGGCTTGATCATCGGAAGCGAGGGCAAGGGGATGAGCAGGATCCTGAGGGATAAATGCGACTTCCTGGTCCAACTGCCGATGATCGGACATGTGACATCATTGAATGCCTCGGTGGCAGCCAGTATTTTAATGTATGAGGTTCACCGCAATCGCCACCCGCTGGGAGAATAGCCATGGACATTCTCCTAGTGGACGGATATAACATCATCGGTGCCTGGCACGAGCTGAACGAGCTGAAGAAGAAGGACTTGTCGGCTGCCAGGGACCGCCTGGTGGAACAGATGGCTGAATACCAAGGGTATACCGGCTATCGGGTGATCGTCATATTCGACGCCTATTACGTGCAGGGAATCGCAAGGAAATACAATAACTACAAGGTGGAAGTGATTTTCACCAAAGAGAACGAGACGGCCGATGAGCGGATCGAGAAACTCGCCATCGAGCTCAACAACATCAAGACGCAGATTCATGTGGCGACGTCCGACTTCACGGAGCAGTGGGCGATATTCGGTCAGGGAGCCCTGCGCAAATCGGCAAGGGAACTTCTGAACGAAGTAAATGCCATCGAAAAGAAAATCGAAAAAAAAGTACGAAATTCGACAGACCGAAAGCCCCCTACGAAAATACCGTTGTCGAATGAAGTCGCTGAAATCTTTGAGAAATGGCGGCGCGGCGAGCGATGACCGGTTGACGATTGAATTTTCTGTAATGTATAATATTTCTATCTATTGCTATGCGCGGGGGATGTCTGTGAGCAATATCACCAGGACAGAAGCATTTGACGAGAAATTGGTGACAATGGATGACGAAGCAATCATAGAAGCGGTTCATCAGGGTCATAGCGAAGCGCTGGATTATTTGATTAAGAAATATCGTAATTTCGTAAGGGCGAAAGCACGTTCCTACTTCCTGATCGGTGCAGATAAAGAAGATATCGTGCAGGAAGGGATGATCGGCCTTTATAAGGCGATCCGCGACTACAGGGAGGACAAGCTGACCTCTTTCAAGGCGTTCGCGGAACTGTGCATCACCCGCCAGATCATTACAGCCATCAAGACAGCCACGAGACAGAAACATATACCGCTCAATTCCTACGTGTCATTGGACAAGCCGATTTATGATGACGAATCGGACAGAACGCTGCTCGATGTCATCTCAGGTGCGAAAGTCATGGATCCTGAAGCTCTCATCATCAACCGTGAAGAATTCGATAATATGGAAGACAAGATGGCCGAGCTCCTGAGCGATCTTGAACGGAAGGTGCTGGCTTTGTATCTCGACGGCCAATCCTACCAGGAAATCTCAGAAGAGCTGAACCGCCATGTGAAGTCCATCGATAACGCATTGCAGCGGGTGAAGCGGAAGCTTGAACGCTACCTGGAAGTCCGGGAAATAACCATGTAACCGTATTGACACAATTTGGTGACCGTGTTATTTTTGATAGGACTTACAATGGACCGAATAGGGTCCGGACCGGGTGATAAGATGACAAAGAAACTAATACTGGCCTGTACCGTTTGCGGTTCGCGGAACTACAGCGTACCCGGCAAGCAGAATCAGTCCGTTCGATTAGAATTGAAGAAGTTCTGTAATACTTGCAATTCCCATACCCTTCACAAAGAGACAAAATGACGGGGACGGAAACTCTACAGCATTGATAACAGTTGGAGGTTACTAACGGATGTTTAAATTCTTTCGCAACGTAGCATCGGAAATGAGGAAGGTTAGCTGGCCGTCCCGCAAAGAGCTGACGCGCTATACCATCACGGTCATCACGACCGTCATCGTTTTCGCCTTGTTCTTCACGGTGATCGACCTTGGTATATCAGAACTCATGCGACTCCTCATTGATTCAAAATAGAAAAGAAACAGAGATTTACCTGTATATATACCGTCAAAGCATGGTATAATGGACGATAATAGAGTACTGACCTTTGAGCCCGTTACCTTTTACGGGTTTTTTACATTGTCTGAAAGCAGATGATGGAAGTGTATTCTTACTAAGCGAGGAGGGACGGACTGGAGAGTCCTAACATATGGAGAAGAATTGGTATGTGGTCCACACGTATTCAGGATATGAGAACAAAGTCAAAGCCAACCTGGAAAAGCGCGTAGAAACCATGGGGATGCAAGATAAGATCTTCCGTGTCATCGTGCCTGAAGAGGAAGAGACAGATATCAAGAACGGCAAGAAAAAAGTAATCAAGAAGAAGGTATTTCCGGGTTATGTCATCGTTGAGATCGTCATGACGGACGATTCATGGTATGTGGTACGGAATACTCCGGGTGTGACAGGATTCGTCGGTTCATCGGGATCCGGATCCAAACCGACGGCACTGCTTCCGGAAGAAGTGACCAATCTGTTGAAACAGATGGGCATGAGCGAGAAGAAAGTAGAAGTGGATTATGAGCTCGGCGAAACGGTCAAGGTCAACGAAGGTCCATTCGCGAACTTCACCGGGACAATCGAAGAAATAGACTCTTCCAAAACGAAGCTCAAGGTGCACGTCAATATGTTCGGCCGCGATACGCCGGTTGAACTTGATTTCTCTCAAGTCGATAAATTATAATGGAAAAGAACTTGAAATCACTCTGAAAAAATGATACTATTTCATAAGTCAGTGCGTCTCGACGAGAGCCACTGAACCTAATAGACGTTCTTTATGTTGATAAAGACATTTTTTACATGAGTGGGAGGGTGTACAACCCAATAACCACATCACGGACTTAAGGAGGTGTGTCTCGTGGCTAAAAAAGTTATCAAAATGGTTAAATTGCAGATTCCTGCCGGTAAAGCTAATCCAGCTCCACCAGTTGGTCCTGCACTAGGTCAAGCAGGTGTTAACATCATGGGATTCTGTAAGGAATTCAATGCTCGCACAGCCGATCAAGCTGGCTTAATCATTCCTGTTGAAATCACGGTTTTTGAAGACCGTTCATTTACATTCATCACTAAAACTCCACCTGCTGCTGTATTGCTTAAGAAAGCAGCTGGTATCGAGTCTGGTTCAGGCGAACCGAACAGCAAAAAAGTGGCAACACTTAAACGCGATAAAGTACGTGAAATTGCTGAATCAAAAATGCCTGACCTGAATGCAGCTAGCGTTGAATCAGCTATGCGCATGGTAGAAGGAACTGCACGCAGCATGGGAATCGTCATCGAAGACTAATCCCTGCTTCCGCTATAGTTCCTGTTGACTGAGGTTGCGATGATGAAATGTACGTTTCACTCTCGCAACCTTATTTCGTGGGAGGTTATTCCGCTAAAACCACAATGAGGAGGATATTCAAAATGGCTAAAAAAGGCAAGAAGTTTCTTGAAGCTCAAAAGCTAGTAGATCGTACTACTGCTTATTCAGTTGAAGAAGCAATCGAACTAGTTAAGAAAACAAACTTCGCTAAGTTTGACGCGACTGTTGAAGTAGCGTTCCGCTTAGGTGTAGATACTCGTAAAAACGACCAGCAGATCCGTGGAGCAGTCGTGCTTCCACACGGTACTGGTAAAACTCAAAAGGTTCTTGTATTCGCTAAAGGCGAAAAAGCAAAAGAAGCAGAAGCTGCTGGCGCTGACTTCGTAGGTGATGCAGACCTTATCAACAAAATCAACCAAGGTTGGTTCGAGTTCGACGTAATCGTTGCAACTCCAGACATGATGGGTGAAGTTGGTAAGCTTGGTCGCGTATTGGGACCAAAAGGCCTTATGCCAAACCCTAAAACTGGAACTGTTACATTCGACGTTGAAAAAGCTGTCAACGAAATCAAAGCTGGTAAAGTTGAGTACCGTGCTGACAAAGCTGGTAACGTACACGTACCGGTTGGTAAAGTATCTTTCGACAACGAAAAGCTTGTTGAAAACTTTGCTACGATGTATGACACAATGCTTAAAGCTAAACCTGCTGCAGCAAAAGGAACTTACGTGAAGAACGTTTCCGTAACTTCTACAATGGGACCTGGCGTTAAAGTCGATCCTTCAACTTTCGCTGTTAAGTAATATTTGGCATTGACTTGCCGCAGGCTAATGGTTATAATTAGTCCTGTTGTGAAAAATGAATACATTTGTACCGTAGACAGTAGGAGCCTTCACCGGCTTAATCCCCTACCGAGGTAATTGCGATAAAATACATGCTTCCGGCGTGTTTGCAATGCCCTTGTGTCTACCCGATGCAAGGGCATCTTTTATTGGATGACGGTATGAATGTTCATCAGTAAATCTACAGGAGGTGTAATGATGAGCAGCATTCTAGAGCAAAAGCAACACATCGTCGGAGAAATCTCTGACAAACTAAAAAACAGTGTGTCAACAATCATTGTTGACTATCGTGGACTTGATGTTTCCGAAGTAACTGAACTTCGTAAACAACTTCGCGAAGCTGGAATCGACTTCAAAGTGTACAAAAACACTATGACACGTCGTGCAGCTGCTGAAGCAGGTCTTGAAGGTCTTAACGAATTCCTAACTGGTCCAAACGCAATCGCGTTCAGCACGGAAGAAGTTGTAGCTCCTGCCAAGATCCTTAACGCTTTCGCGAAAGATCACGAAAACCTTGAAATCAAAGCGGGTGTCATCGAAGGTCAAATCACTTCCGTTGAGGATGTTAAAGCAATTGCTGAACTTCCAAGCCGCGAAGGACTTCTTTCTATGCTACTCAGCGTGCTTCAAGCACCAATGCGCAACTTCGCGTTGGCTACAAAAGCCGTTGCCGATCAAAAAGAAGAGCAAGGCGCGTAAGTTAAAGCAAGCCGTTTAATAAAACCAATAACGAACCATAACAAGGAGGAAATATAAAATGAGTAAAGAGCAAATCATTGACGCGATCAAAGAAATGTCAGTTCTTGAACTAAACGACCTAGTTAAAGCAATCGAAGAAGAATTCGGAGTAACTGCTGCTGCACCTGTAGCTGTAGCTGCTGGTGGCGGAGAAGCTGCTGCTGAAAAAACTGAATTCGACGTTATCCTTGAGAGCGCTGGAGCTCAAAAAATCAAAGTCATCAAAGTCGTTCGCGAAATCACAGGTCTTGGCCTTAAAGAAGCGAAAGAAGTTGTTGATAACACTCCAAAACCACTTAAAGAAGGTATTTCTAAAGAGGAAGCTGAAGAACTTAAAGCTAAACTTGAAGAAGTTGGAGCTGGCGTAGAAGTTAAGTAATTCAACTTATAGAAGAAAAGCTCGCTATCATGGCGGGCTTTTTTCTTGCTTTTACCTGTGTGGTGCGCTCACAGGTGGATTCCTGCGTGACCCAGTCAGGCAGATCAGAGGAGTTGATTTCAGTGACAAACCACTATTATTCACAAAATCCTGAAGTCGGGAGTGATCCCCAGCACTTCACCTTCGATCTTCGCGGCCGTTCATTCCGGTTCAAAACCGATCATGGTGTCTTTTCGAAGAAAGAAGTCGATTTCGGCTCACGGGTGCTGATCGATGCATTCGAACTGCCCGGAGTCGATGGGCCAGTCCTGGATGTAGGGTGTGGCTACGGTCCGATCGGATTGTCTCTGGCGAAAGAGTTTCCAGAACGGACGATCCATATGATCGATGTAAATGAAAGGGCGCTTTCCCTTGCATCTGAAAATGCCGCGGCCAACGGAGTCGGGAATGTGGAAATCTACCAAAGTGATCGTTTTGAACAAGTAGAAGAGAAGAAGTTCTCTGCAATCTTGACCAATCCCCCGATCAGGGCAGGTAAAGAAACGGTACATGCGATCTTCACAGAGAGTGCAGAGCATCTGGCGGAAAACGGCGAGCTATGGGTTGTGATCCAGAAGAAGCAGGGTGCGCCTTCGGCCATGGAGAAAATGGAAGAACTATTTTCCAACGTGGAAGTGGTCGTGAAGAAGAAGGGGTACTACATCCTGAAATCTGTGAAAGAAATTCGTTGACGTAGCATTTCTGCTATGATAACATTATAAAATGCAAAAATATTATTTTCCGGTATTATGCCTATATGTATACATAGAGCATAATTTGGAAAAGATTATAAAATAATAGTTCGTCATATGAAAATGAGGTTTTATCATTAAAACCCTTTTTCTTTTTGTCTTATGTAGACTTGCATGACTGCACAAAGGCATATAGAACAACCAAAACGCTTGATTTGAGGGGTGAATCAGTTGACAGGTCAACTAGTTCAGTATGGACGACACCGCCAACGCAGAAGTTTTGCGCGTATCAGTGAAGTTTTAGAATTACCGAATCTAATCGAAATTCAGACTTCCTCGTATCAATGGTTTCTTGATGAGGGGTTAAGAGAGATGTTCCGCGACATTTCTCCGATTGAGGACTTTACTGGTAATCTTTCTTTGGAATTCATTGATTACAGCCTTGGAGATCCAAAGTACTCGGTGGAAGAATCAAAGGAGAGGGATGTAACATACTCTGCTCCGTTAAGGGTGAAAGTCCGTCTTGTTAATAAGGAAACTGGAGAAGTAAAGGATCAAGACGTATTTATGGGTGATTTCCCACTGATGACAGACACAGGAACTTTCGTCATCAATGGTGCGGAACGTGTTATCGTTTCTCAGCTCGTCCGTTCTCCAAGTGTCTACTTCAGCGAAAAAGTAGATAAGAACGGGAAGAAAGGGTTCACTGCTACCGTTATACCAAACCGCGGAGCTTGGCTTGAGTATGAGACAGATGCGAAAGATGTAGTATATGTGCGAATTGACAGAACTCGCAAACTGCCGGTAACGGTTCTTTTACGTGCCCTTGGGTTTGGCTCTGATCAAGAAATCATCGATCTGATCGGTGACAATGAGTACATCCGCAACACGCTTGAAAAAGACAATACAGAAGGCATCGATAAAGCATTGCTCGAAATCTATGAGCGCCTCCGTCCTGGAGAGCCGCCAACGGTAGAGAATGCGAAAAGCCTTCTCGTTTCACGTTTCTTCGATCCTAAGCGCTATGACTTAGCGAACGTTGGACGCTATAAAATGAACAAAAAGCTTCATATCAAAAACCGTCTATTCAACCAGACCCTGGCCGAGACTCTTGCAGACCCGGAA
The DNA here is from genome assembly GCF_009806575.1 of Rossellomorea marisflavi. NCBI lineage: Bacteria > Bacillati > Bacillota > Bacilli > Caryophanales > Bacillaceae > Rossellomorea > Rossellomorea marisflavi. Next base: position 129,007 of record NZ_CP047095.1, read on the forward strand.
ACAGGTGAAATCCTGGCTGAAAAAGGAACAGTCCTTGACCGCCGTGCCCTCGATAAGATCATTCCTTATCTTGAAGAAGGCATCGGTTTCAAGACGTACCAGCAAAACGGCGGTGTACTTGATGATGATATCCTTCTTCAATCGGTGAAGATTTATTCCCCGAACGATGAAGGTGAGCATGAAATCACTGTTACGAGCAACGCTTACGTAGAAGAAGAGATCAAATACATCACGCCGGCAGATATCATTTCTTCCATCTCGTATTTCTTCAACCTTCTTCACGGAGTAGGATTGACGGATGATATCGATCACCTCGGTAACCGTCGTCTCCGTTCAGTAGGTGAATTGCTTCAGAACCAATTCCGTATCGGTCTTTCCCGTATGGAGCGTGTGGTTCGCGAAAGGATGTCCATCCAGGATACGAATACGATCACGCCTCAACAGCTGATCAATATCCGTCCTGTTATTGCATCCATTAAAGAGTTCTTCGGTAGCTCTCAGCTTTCCCAGTTCATGGACCAAACGAACCCGCTTGGTGAATTGACGCACAAACGTCGTCTATCTGCCCTCGGGCCTGGTGGTTTGACCCGTGAACGTGCAGGCTTTGAAGTACGTGACGTTCACTATTCCCACTACGGGCGTATGTGTCCGATCGAAACGCCGGAGGGTCCGAATATCGGACTGATCAACTCACTTTCATCCTTTGCGAAAGTGAATAAGTTCGGCTTTATCGAAACACCTTACCGTCGTGTCGACCCTGAAACAGGCAAAGTGACCGATCGCATCGATTACTTGACTGCCGATGAGGAAGATAACTATGTAGTCGCACAGGCCAATGCGCGCCTTGACGAAGACGGATCTTTCCTTGATGAAGAAGTCATCTCCCGTTTCCGCGGTGAGAATACGGTCATCAAGCGTGAGCGTCTAGACTACATGGACGTATCTCCGAAACAGGTTGTTTCAGCTGCGACAGCATGTATCCCGTTCCTTGAGAACGATGACTCCAACCGTGCCCTGATGGGAGCGAACATGCAGCGTCAAGCGGTACCTCTTATGAATCCGGAATCACCGATCGTCGGAACAGGTATGGAACACGTATCTGCCAAAGACTCAGGTGCTGCCGTGATCTGTAAGCATGAAGGGATCGTAGAGAAGGTCGAAGCGAAACAGGTTTGGGTTCGCCGCGTGAAAGAAATTGACGGTCAAGAAGTACAAGGTGACCTCGATAAGTACCGCATGCAAAAATTCATCCGTTCCAACCAAGGAACTTGTTATAACCAACGTCCGATCGTCTCTGAAGGGGACCGCGTAGTCAAAGGAGAGATCCTAGCTGACGGACCTTCCATGGAGAAGGGTGAATTGGCCCTTGGACGAAATGTTATGGTCGGCTTCATGACTTGGGATGGTTACAACTATGAAGATGCCATCATCATGAGCGAACGTCTTGTGAAAGACGATGTCTATACATCCATTCATATCGAGGAATATGAATCAGAGTCCCGTGATACGAAATTGGGACCTGAAGAAATCACCCGCGATATTCCGAACGTCGGGGAAGATGCACTGCGCAACCTTGACGAGCGCGGAATCATCCGCATCGGTGCAGAAGTAAAAGACGGTGATCTACTGGTCGGTAAGGTAACGCCTAAAGGTGTGACCGAGCTTACAGCAGAAGAACGTCTTCTACATGCCATCTTCGGTGAGAAGGCACGTGAAGTCCGTGATACATCCCTCCGTGTACCACACGGCGGCGGCGGTATCATCCTTGACGTGAAAGTCTTCAACCGTGAAGATGGAGATGAACTGCCACCAGGAGTGAACCAGCTGGTCCGCGTTTACATCGTTCAGAAACGTAAGATTTCTGAAGGGGATAAAATGGCCGGTCGTCACGGTAACAAAGGGGTTATCTCCCGGATCCTTCCGGAAGAAGATATGCCGTTCTTGCCTGACGGAACTCCGATCGATATCATGCTTAACCCTCTAGGGGTACCATCACGTATGAATATCGGACAGGTGCTTGAGCTTCACCTTGGTATGGCAGCGAGATACCTGGGCATCCACGTCGCTTCTCCAGTATTCGATGGAGCGCGCGAGGAAGATGTGTGGGCTACAATCGAAGAAGCCGGAATGGCACGCGATGCCAAGACGGTCCTCTACGACGGCCGCACAGGTGAACCGTTCGATAACCGTGTATCAGTCGGGATCATGTACATGATCAAACTGGCTCACATGGTCGACGATAAACTGCATGCCCGTTCAACTGGTCCTTACTCACTTGTTACCCAGCAGCCACTTGGTGGTAAAGCACAATTCGGTGGGCAACGTTTCGGTGAGATGGAGGTATGGGCACTTGAAGCTTACGGTGCTGCATACACGCTACAAGAAATCCTTACCGTTAAATCGGATGACGTGGTCGGTCGTGTGAAAACATACGAAGCCATCGTCAAAGGTGAAAATGTCCCTGAACCGGGAGTTCCAGAATCATTCAAGGTATTGATCAAAGAGCTTCAGAGTCTGGGTATGGATGTCAAAATCCTTTCAAGTACAGAAGAAGAAATCGAAATGCGCGATCTTGAAGATGAAGAGGACGGTCAGCAAGCCGATACACTCAACATCTCCAATGAACAACAGTCCGAGACAGTAGGGTCCAAAGAATAAATTTTGAGCAATAAGGGTTAGAGCCTGTAGATTAAAAGGGAGGTAGGCCCCTTGCTAGATGTGAATAATTTCGAATATATGAAGATTGGTTTAGCTTCCCCCGATAAGATCCGTTCGTGGTCTTTCGGGGAGGTTAAAAAACCTGAAACGATCAACTATCGTACATTAAAACCAGAAAAAGACGGCTTGTTCTGCGAGCGTATCTTCGGTCCTACGAAGGACTGGGAATGTCACTGTGGTAAATACAAGCGCGTCCGCTATAAAGGTGTAGTATGTGACCGCTGTGGTGTCGAAGTCACAAAAGCGAAAGTGCGCCGTGAGCGCATGGGTCACATAGAACTTGCTGCCCCTGTATCACACATCTGGTACTTCAAAGGAATCCCAAGCCGTATGGGTCTTGTCCTCGACATGTCTCCAAGGGCTTTGGAAGAAGTGATCTACTTCGCATCCTATGTTGTAACAGAACCGGGAGATACGGCTCTTGAGAAGAAGCAATTGCTTTCTGAAAAAGAGTACCGTGCATACCGTGAGAAATACGGTGTGAAATTCCATGCTGCCATGGGAGCTGAAGCAATCAAGAAACTTCTTCAGGATATCGATCTTGATAAAGAAGCCGATTTCCTTAAAGAAGAATTGAAGACTGCACAAGGTCAACGACGCACACGTGCGATCAAACGCCTTGAAGTGGTTGAATCCTTCAGAAGCTCCGGGAATGATCCAGACTGGATGATCCTTGATGTCCTTCCTGTCATCCCTCCGGAACTTCGTCCGATGGTACAGCTTGACGGTGGACGTTTTGCGACATCTGACCTCAATGATCTATACCGTCGTGTCATCAACCGTAACAACCGTCTGAAGCGCTTGTTGGATCTTGGTGCTCCAAGCATCATCGTTCAAAACGAAAAGCGTATGCTTCAAGAAGCTGTTGATGCATTGATCGACAACGGACGCCGCGGCCGTCCGGTAACAGGACCAGGTAACCGTCCATTGAAATCCCTCTCTCACATGTTGAAAGGGAAGCAAGGACGTTTCCGTCAAAACCTTCTTGGTAAGCGTGTTGACTACTCTGGCCGTTCCGTAATCGTCGTAGGTCCTAACTTGAAAATGTACCAATGTGGTCTTCCGAAAGAGATGGCTCTTGAGCTCTTCAAGCCTTTCGTCATGAAAGAACTCGTCGAGCGTGGCCTTGCTCACAACATCAAGAGTGCGAAACGCAAGATCGAACGCGTGCAACCTGAAGTATGGGATGTACTCGAAGGCGTCATCAAGGAGCATCCGGTCCTTCTGAATCGTGCACCGACCCTTCACCGACTCGGTATCCAAGCGTTCGAACCGACTCTTGTCGAAGGTAGAGCGATCCGTCTTCACCCACTCGTATGTACTGCGTACAACGCCGACTTCGATGGTGACCAAATGGCGGTCCACGTACCACTATCTTCTGAAGCACAAGCAGAAGCACGCATGCTCATGCTTGCTGCCCAGAACATCCTGAACCCGAAAGATGGTAAGCCAGTCGTTACACCATCACAGGATATGGTACTAGGTAACTATTATCTAACCCTGGAGCGTGAAGATGCTGTAGGTGAAGGTATGATCTTCAACGATGCCAATGAAGTATTGCTTGCATACCAAAACGGTTTTGCCCATCTTCATACACGTATCGCGATCCATGCCGGAACTCTCAACAACCAAACGTTCACAGATCAACAAAATAAACAGCTGCTCGTCACAACGGTCGGTAAGGTGATCTTCAACGAAATCCTGCCTGATACATTCCCGTTCATCAATGAACCGACGAAGACGAACCTCGAGGTGGCAACACCGGAGAAATACTTCGTTAACCCAGGAACGGATGTAAAAGCACTGTTCAAAGAGCGCGAATTGATCAATCCATTCAAAAAAGGATTCCTTGGGAACATCATCGCTGAAGTATTCAAGAAGTTTGCCATCACCGAAACGTCACGCATGCTTGATAAGATGAAGGACCTAGGGTTCAAATTCTCTACCAAAGCAGGTATCACGGTCGGTATCGCCGATATCGTCGTACTCGCTGAAAAAGAGGAAATCCTGATTGAAGCTCAAGGTAAAGTAGATAACGTCTTGAAGCAATTCAAACGTGGTCTCATTACCGAAGAGGAAAGATATGATCGCGTCATCTCCATCTGGAGTGCCGCTAAAGATACGATCCAAGGTAAATTGATGGCTACGTTGGATAAACGCAACCCGATCTTCATGATGAGTGACTCCGGTGCCCGTGGTAACGCATCTAACTTCACTCAGCTTGCCGGTATGCGCGGACTCATGGCCAACCCGGCTGGACGTATCATCGAATTGCCGATCAAATCAAGTTTCCGTGAAGGTCTGACGGTACTTGAATACTTCATCTCCACTCACGGTGCCCGTAAAGGTCTTGCCGATACAGCCCTGAAAACAGCCGACTCAGGTTACCTGACCCGTCGTCTGGTTGACGTGGCACAAGATGTCATCGTACGTGAAGAAGACTGTGGAACAGACAGAGGACTCCTTGTCGGATCCATCAAAGAGGGTACAGAGATCATCGAACCTCTTGAAGAACGTCTGCTCGGTCGTTACTCACGTAAGACACTCCGTCACCCTGAGACAGATGAAATCCTTGTGAACGAAAATCAATTGATCACCGAAGATCTGGCTAAAACCATTGTTGATGCAGGTATCGAGCATGTGTCCATCCGTTCTGCCTTCACATGTAACACCCGTCACGGTGTATGTGAAAAATGTTACGGTACGAACCTTGCAACCGGTCAAAAAGTGGAAGTCGGGGAAGCAGTCGGTATCATCGCCGCTCAATCAATCGGGGAACCAGGAACGCAGCTTACAATGCGTACGTTCCATACCGGTGGGGTTGCGGGAGACGATATCACACAAGGTCTTCCACGTATCCAGGAAATCTTCGAAGCACGTAACCCGAAAGGTCAAGCGGTCATTTCCGAAATGGATGGTGTCATCACTTCCATCACAGAAGGAAAAGATCGTCAATACGAAATCACTGTACAAGGTGATGTCGAGTCAAGGAACTACACGGCTCCTTACACGGCCCGCCTGAAATTCGCAGTGAACGACCGGGTACTGCGCGGTCAAGAAATCACGGAAGGTTCCATCGATCCGAAGGAACTTCTCAAAGTACGCGATGTCGGTGCCGTACAAGAATACCTATTGCGCGAGGTACAGAAAGTTTACCGTATGCAAGGGGTTGAAATCGGAGATAAGCACGTTGAAGTCATGGTACGTCAAATGCTCCGTAAAGTACGCGTCATCGATGCCGGTGAAACGGAAGTACTCCCTGGTACACTCATGGATATCCATCAGTTCAGGGATGCGAACGAAAGTGCGTTGCTTAACGGCAATACACCTGCAACCGGACGCCCTGTCCTTCTTGGGATCACGAAGGCATCCCTTGAAACGGATTCCTTCTTGTCAGCAGCTTCGTTCCAGGAAACAACCCGCGTGTTGACAGACGCCGCAATCAAAGGTAAGCGCGACGAGCTCCTTGGATTGAAGGAAAATGTCATCATCGGTAAGTTGGTTCCAGCCGGAACAGGTATGCAACGTTACCGCAGAGCCGAACAGGTCCTATCTGAAGAAATCTCTGAAGAGACGGTCACTGTCGACTAATAGATTTGGAGCTGACTCCTGGACCGATCGTCCGGGAGTCGGCTTTTATAAATCTTTTTGTTCTGATGTTGACATTAGAATATGAAGATGATAATATATTCAAGGTTGCTCCTATTAATAACCTGTACTTTGGAGGATATGATATGTCTTATGAAAAAGTATCGCAGGCGAAAGATGTTATTGTAGGAACAAAGCAAGCAGTGAAAGCTCTGAAAGCCGGTCAGGTAACCGAAGTAGTCATAGCGGAAGATGCTGATCCGAAAGTGACCGCGAACGTTTTGCAGACCGCAATCGATCTGAACGTACCCTTTACCAAAGTTGATTCGATGAAGAAACTCGGTAAATCGTGCGGGATAGATGTCGGGGCGGCAGCTGTTGCGATAAAACAGTAAAATAGTTTTTGTAGAGATGCTCTGCAAAGGCTTTACTTTTACCCAAAAATGATCCACCTGGATGTGTGGGCTTACCAATTAAGAAGGGAGGAAAACATAATGCCTACTATTAACCAATTAGTTCGCAAACCTCGTCAGTCTAAATCAACAAAATCAAAGTCACCTGCACTTAACAAAGGCTACAATAGCTTCAAAAAAGTGCACACTAACTTGTCTTCTCCACAAAAACGTGGTGTATGTACTCGTGTTGGTACAATGACTCCGAAAAAACCGAACTCCGCATTGCGTAAATATGCACGTGTTCGCTTGACTAACGGAATCGAGGTTACTGCTTACATTCCTGGTATCGGACACAACCTTCAAGAGCACAGTGTCGTGCTTATCCGTGGAGGACGTGTAAAAGATTTACCAGGGGTACGTTATCACATCGTACGTGGTGCTCTTGATACAGCTGGTGTTGACGGTCGTATGCAAGGACGTTCTAAATACGGAACTAAGCGCCCTAAAGCTAAAAAATAATAAAACTACCATATTCATTTCTCGTTGAAAGGAGGAAATCCCATGCCACGTAAAGGCCCTGTAGCAAAAAGAGACGTTTTACCTGATCCGATTTACAATTCTAAATTGGTTACTCGTCTGATCAACAAAATCATGATCGACGGTAAGCGCGGTAAAGCACAAAAGAAACTATACGCAGCGTTTGATCTAATCGCAGAACGCAGCGGTAAAGATGCAATGGAAGTATTCGATGCAGCTTTGAAAAATATCATGCCGGTATTGGAAGTAAAAGCTCGTCGTGTAGGTGGTTCAAACTACCAAGTTCCTGTTGAGGTTCGTCCGGAGCGTCGTACGACTCTTGGACTTCGCTGGTTAGTTAACTATTCCCGTTCTCGCGGTGAGAAAACGATGGAAGAGCGCCTAGCTAACGAAATCCTTGATGCAGCTAACAACACTGGTGCTTCTGTTAAGAAGCGTGAAGATACACATAAGATGGCTGAAGCGAACAAAGCGTTTGCTCACTATCGCTGGTAATCCGACCAACACATTAATTCTTATATTAGGAAGGAGAAAGACCACATGGCAAGAGAGTTCTCCTTAGAAAACACTCGTAATATCGGTATCATGGCTCACATCGATGCCGGTAAAACAACTGCTACTGAGCGTATCCTATTTTATACTGGTCGTATCCATAAAATTGGAGAAACTCACGAAGGTGCTTCTCAAATGGACTGGATGGAGCAGGAGCAAGAGCGTGGAATCACGATCACATCTGCTGCGACAACAGCTCAATGGAAAGGCCATCGTATCAACATCATCGATACACCGGGACACGTAGACTTCACTGTTGAAGTTGAGCGTTCACTTCGTGTACTTGATGGTGCTGTAGCAGTACTTGATGCTCAATCTGGTGTTGAGCCTCAAACTGAGACAGTTTGGCGCCAGGCTACTACTTACGGGGTTCCTCGTGTAGTATTCGTCAACAAGATGGACAAAATCGGTGCTGACTTCCTTTACTCTGTAGGAACACTTCACGATCGTCTTGGTGCAAATGCTCATCCTATCCAGCTTCCTATCGGTGCTGAGGATGACTTCGAAGGAATCATCGACCTGGTGGAAATGAAAGCTTACTACTACGAAGATGATCTTGGTACACGCGCTGAAGACCGTGAAATTCCTGATGAGTACAAAGATCAAGCAGAAGAATACCGCGGCAAGTTGATTGAAGCTGTATCTGAACTTGATGAAGAGCTCATGATGAAATACCTTGAAGGTGAAGAACTGACAAACGAAGAATTGAAAACAGCGATCCGTAACGCTACGCTAACTGTTGAATTCTATCCGGTTGTCTGCGGATCTGCCTTCAAAAACAAAGGTGTTCAATTGTTGATTGACGCCGTTATCGATTACCTTCCAGCTCCTACTGATGTAGCTGACATCAAAGGTTTCGTTCCAGATACTGAAGAAGAAGTGACTCGTCCATCAAGCGACGAAGCACCATTCTCAGCACTAGCGTTCAAAGTAGCAACTGACCCTTATGTTGGTAAGCTTACTTTCTTCCGTGTTTACTCTGGTGTCCTTGAGTCAGGTTCATACGTACGAAATTCTTCTAAAGGCAAGCGTGAGCGTGTAGGACGTATCCTTCAAATGCACGCTAACAGCCGTGAAGAAATTTCTAAAGTATATGCTGGGGATATCGCAGCTGCAGTTGGTCTTAAAGATACTAGTACTGGTGATACACTATGTGACGAGAAGAGCCTTGTTATCCTCGAGTCCATGGTATTCCCAGAGCCAGTTATCTCCCTATCTGTTGAGCCTAAGTCAAAGGCTGACCAAGATAAGATGACTACTGCACTTCAAAAACTACAAGAGGAAGATCCGACATTCCGTGCGCATACTGACCAGGAAACTGGACAAGTTATCATCGCCGGTATGGGTGAGCTTCACTTGGACATCATCGTTGACCGTATGCGTCGCGAGTTCAAAGTAGAAGCAAACGTAGGTGCTCCTCAAGTATCTTACCGTGAAACGTTCCGCGATACAGCGCGCGTTGAAGGTAAGTTCGCACGTCAATCTGGTGGACGCGGTCAATTCGGACACGTTTGGATCGAGTTTGCACCTAACGAAGAAGGTAAAGGATTCGAATTCGAGAACGGAATCGTCGGTGGTGTTGTTCCACGTGAATACATCCCTGCAGTTCAAGCTGGTCTTGAAGACGCTCTTGAAAACGGAGTACTTGCCGGATTCCCATTGGTTGATGTTAAAGCGAAACTATTCGACGGTTCATACCATGACGTTGACTCCTCTGAAATGGCGTTCAAAATCGCTGCTTCAATGGCCCTTAAGAATGCTGCTTCTAAATGTAAGCCGGTCATCCTTGAGCCAATGATGAAGGTAGAGGTTGTTATCCCTGAGGAATACCTTGGAGATATCATGGGTGACGTTACTTCCCGTCGTGGACGCGTAGAAGGTATGGAAGCACGCGGTAACGCTCAAGTCGTTAAAGCGTTCGTACCTCTATCAGAAATGTTTGGTTATGCAACGTCCCTACGTTCTAATACACAAGGGCGCGGAACATACTCCATGCACTTCGACCACTACGAAGAAGTACCGAAGTCAATCTCTGAAGAGATCATCAAAAAAAATAAAGGCGAATAATTGATTTATTCTTTTCAATAAAGTATAAATACAATTGTAAGCTTTACTTGTCCCGGGAGTGGAGTAATCCACTTCTGGACTAAATGAATAAACTAATTTTCTTTCAAATTAAAGGAGGATTTTCAAATGGGTAAGGAAAAATTTGATCGTTCCAAGCAACATGCGAATATCGGTACAATCGGTCACGTTGACCATGGTAAAACAACTCTAACTGCTGCAATCACAACTACTCTTCACAAGAAGTATGGTCGTGGAACTGCAATGGCTTATGACCAAATCGATGGTGCTCCAGAAGAAAGAGAGCGTGGAATCACAATCTCTACAGCACACGTTGAGTACGAAACTGATACTCGTCACTATGCACACGTTGACTGCCCAGGACATGCTGACTACGTTAAAAACATGATCACTGGTGCTGCTCAAATGGATGGTGGGATCCTAGTAGTATCTGCTGCTGACGGCCCAATGCCACAAACTCGTGAGCACATCCTTCTTTCTCGTCAAGTAGGTGTACCTTACCTTGTTGTATTCATGAACAAATGTGACATGGTAGATGACGAAGAACTTCTTGAACTAGTTGAAATGGAAGTTCGTGACCTTCTTTCTGAGTATGACTTCCCTGGTGATGACATTCCAGTAATCAAAGGTTCTGCTCTTAAAGCTCTTGAAGGAGATGCTGAGTGGGAAGCTAAAATCTTCGAACTTATGGAAGCTGTAGATTCTTACATCCCAACTCCAGAGCGTGACACTGAAAAACCATTCATGATGCCAGTTGAGGACGTATTCTCAATCACTGGTCGTGGTACAGTTGCTACTGGACGTGTTGAGCGTGGACAAGTTAAAGTCGGTGACGAAGTTGAAATCATCGGTATTGCTGAAGAGAACAAAAAGACTACTGTAACAGGTGTTGAAATGTTCCGTAAGCTTCTTGACTATGCTGAAGCTGGTGACAACATCGGTGCCCTTCTTCGTGGTGTAGCACGTGAAGACATCCAACGTGGACAAGTACTTGCTAAACCAGGTACAATCACTCCACACACTAACTTCAAAGCTGAAGTTTATGTTCTTTCAAAAGAAGAGGGTGGACGTCACACTCCATTCTTCTCTAACTACCGCCCACAGTTCTACTTCCGTACAACTGACGTAACTGGTATCTGTAATCTTCCTGAAGGCGTAGAAATGGTTATGCCTGGCGACAACATCGAAATGACTGTTGAGCTAATCGCGCCAATCGCGATCGAAGAAGGTACTAAGTTCTCTATCCGTGAGGGTGGACGTACAGTTGGAGCTGGCGTTGTAGCTTCAATCCAAAAATAATTGATTTACCCAAAGCCAGATGGACTTGATCCATCTGGCTTTTTTTGTTTGTCTTGAAACGAAACACTCATACACCATGAGCGTTTCTTCTATATTAAAGCTCAATGGTGAAAAAGAAGGGTGAACGACATACGATTCACTCATCGAATCAATAAAGCAATATACAGATCGGTCTTTAAATATTGTGAAAATATCGTGCGCACTTGAAAACATCAGGAATCGTTTGTATAATAGAGAAAGTGTGCAAAACCTATAGAAGTTGCAAGAAACCCTTGCGTTCCGTGGGTATTTTAGTTATAATAGACAATGTTGGTCTTTGACTGCGATGAAACAGAAGGTTGCTGACACACCCGGCCGCTTTGCCATGGCGAGTGTGTGGGAAATTTCTGTGGAGAATGTCTATTCAAAAATAGGCGAAAAAGGAGGGAAAATAATGGCAAAACAAAAGATTCGTATCCGTTTGAAGGCTTATGATCACAGGATTCTTGATCAATCAGCTGAGAAGATTGTTGAAACAGCAAAACGTTCTGGTGCGGCGGTTTCTGGACCGATCCCACTTCCAACAGAGAAGTCTATTTACACAATTCTTCGTGCTGTGCACAAATACAAGGACTCTCGTGAGCAATTCGAAATGCGTACACACAAACGCTTAATCGACATTGTAAACCCAACACCACAAACAGTTGATGCGCTTATGCGTTTGGACTTACCGTCTGGTGTAGATATCGAAATCAAACTTTAAAACATAAAACACATAATCACAGGAGGTGTGACTAATGACCAAAGGAATCTTAGGAAGAAAGATCGGTATGACTCAAGTTTTCGCTGAGAACGGTGATCTTATCCCTGTAACGGTAATCGAGGCAGCTCAAAACGTTGTTCTTCAAAAGAAATCTATCGAAGTTGATGGCTATGAAGCGATCCAAGTAGGTTTTGAAGACAAACGTGAAAAGCTTTCTAACAAGCCGGAAAAGGGCCACGTTGCTAAAGCTGAAACTGCTCCTAAGCGCTTCATCCGTGAAATCCGCGGTGTAAACGTAGAAGAGTACGAAGTTGGTCAGGAAGTCAAAGTTGATATTTTCGCTGCAGGAGATGTAGTGGACGTAACAGGAGTTTCAAAAGGTAAAGGATTCCAAGGTGCGATCAAGCGTCATAACCAATCTCGTGGACCAATGTCCCACGGTAGCCGTTATCACCGTCGCCCAGGTTCAATGGGTCCAGTTGATCCAAACCGCGTATTCAAAGGTAAATTGCTACCAGGACGTATGGGTGGAGAACAAATCACGATTCAAAACCTTGAAATCGTAAAAGTAGATGCTGAGCGCAACTTGCTTCTAGTGAAAGGTAATGTACCTGGACCTAAGAAACAATTGATCAAAGTAAAATCTGCTGTAAAAGCAAACTAATAGAACTTTCTAAGAAAGGAGGAAACAAGAATGCCGAAAGTAGCATTATTTAACCAAAGCGGTTCTAAAGTTGGTGATATCGAACTTAACGAATCAGTATTTGGTATTGAACCAAACAAACAAGTATTGTTTGAAGCAGTCTTGATGCAAAGAGCTTCTTTACGTCAAGGTAATCACAAAGTAAAAAATCGTTCTGAAGTACGTGGCGGTGGTCGTAAGCCTTGGCGTCAAAAAGGAACAGGTCGTGCTCGTCAAGGGTCAATCCGTTCTCCACAATGGCGCGGTGGTGGTACCGTATTTGGACCGGTTCCACGCAGCTACAGCTACAAGCTTCCTAAGAAGGTTCGTCGCTTAGCGATTAAATCTGCTCTTTCTACTAAAGTGGTAGAAGAAAACATCCTAGTGTTGGAAGCATTGTCTTTCGATGCACCAAAAACGAAAGAATTTGCAAGCGTATTGAAAGGTCTTTCAATCAACTCCAAAACATTGGTAGTGACTGACGGTCTTGACGAAAACGTAGCACTTTCAGCTCGTAACATCCCTGGAGTAACAGTTGTTACTGCTTCTGGAATCAGCGTTCTAGATGTATTGGGACACGACAAACTAGTGATGACTAAATCAGCTGTTGAAAAAGTAGAGGAGGTGCTCGCATAATGGATGCACGTGATATCATTAAGCGCCCCGTAATTACAGAGGCTTCAACTGATCTTATGTCTGAGAAAAAATATACTTTCGAAGTAGATACTAGAGCGACTAAAACTCAAGTAAAATACGCTGTCGAAGAAATCTTCGATGTGAAAGTAGATAAAGTCAACATCATGAACTACAAAGGTAAGTTCAAGCGTATGGGTAAACACGCTGGTTACACTAACAAGCGTCGTAAAGCTGTCGTTAAACTTACAACTGAAAGCAACGAAATCGAATTCTTTGAAGTATAATTCATTCAATTAAGAAGAGGAGGGAAAAAACATGGCGATTAAAAAGTATAAACCTACCTCTAATGGTCGTCGCGGCATGACTAGCTCTGATTTCGCAGAGATCACTACTGATTCTCCCGAAAAATCACTTCTAGCGCCCCTGCACAAAAAGGGTGGTCGTAACAACCAAGGTAAGTTAACAGTTCGTCATCAAGGCGGCGGTCACAAGCGTCAATACCGTATCATCGACTTCAAACGTGAAAAAGATGGTATACCTGGACGCGTTGCTACGATCGAATACGATCCAAACCGCTCTGCTAACATTGCACTAATCAACTACGCTGATGGTGAAAAGCGTTACATCCTGGCTCCTAAAACTTTGGTTGTAGGTATGGAAGTAATGTCTGGACCTGAAGCAGATATCAAAGTGGGTAACGCACTTCCACTTATCAACATCCCTGTTGGTACAATCGTACACAACATCGAGCTTAAACCTGGTAAAGGCGGTCAGCTTGTACGTTCTGCAGGTACTTCTGCACAAGTTCTTGGTAAAGAAGGCAAATACGTACTTGTTCGTTTGAACTCTGGTGAAACTCGCATGATCCTTTCTGCTTGTCGTGCTACTGTAGGTCAAGTTGGAAATGAACAACACGAATTGATCAACATCGGTAAAGCCGGTCGTTCACGCTGGTTAGGCAAGCGCCCAACTGTCCGTGGTTCTGTAATGAACCCTAATGATCACCCACACGGTGGTGGTGAAGGACGCGCTCCTATCGGACGTAAATCACCAATGTCTCCTTGGGGCAAACCGACTCTTGGATACAAAACACGTAAGAAAAACAATAAATCTGATAAATTTATCGTGCGTAGCCGCAAAAAATAACGGGATTGTACTACGGTTCGATCAAAGGGCCGTAGACCAATCACGAAGGGAGGTTCAACCATGGGTCGTAGCTTAAAAAAAGGACCTTTTGTTGATGATCATTTGATTAACAAGATCGAAAAATTGAACGAAACTGAAGGCAAACAAGTTGTTAAAACTTGGTCTCGTCGTTCAACGATTTTCCCAGCATTCATCGGTCACACTATCGCAGTTTACGATGGTCGTAAACATGTACCTGTATACGTCACTGAAGACATGGTAGGTCACAAGCTTGGCGAATTCGCGCCATCTCGTACTTACAAAGGTCACGGTAGTGACGATAAGAAAACAAGACGCTAAAATTGAGGGGAGGGTATCCTAATGCAAGCAAAAGCTGTTGCAAGAACAGTACGTATTGCTCCTCGTAAAGTACGTTTAGTCGTTGATCTAATCCGAGGTAAGCAAGTTGGAGAAGCAGTTGCGATTCTTAATCACACGCCTAAGGCAGCTTCACCAGTAATCGAGAAAGTACTTAAATCTGCTATCGCAAACGCAGAGCATAACTATGACATGGACATCAACAGCCTTGTAGTAACTGAGGCTTATGTAAATGAAGGACCAACGCTTAAACGTTTCCGTCCTCGTGCGATGGGTCGTGCAAGCCAAATCAACAAACGTACAAGTCACATTACACTTGTAGTATCAGAAAAGAAGGAGGGATAAGCTGTGGGTCAAAAAGTACATCCGGTCGGACTCCGTGTCGGTGTAATTCGTGATTGGGAATCTAAATGGTACGCAGATAAAGATTACGCTAATCTATTACACGAAGACATCAAAGTCCGTGAATATATTGCTAAACGCTTAGTAGACGCTTCTGTTTCTAAAGTAGAAATCGAACGCGCTGCAAACCGAATCAACATTACAATTCATACGGCTAAACCAGGTATGGTTATCGGTAAAGGTGGTACTGAAGTTGAAGCTCTTCGTAAAGCACTTAACGAGCTTACTGCTAAACGTGTACACATCAATATCGTTGAAATCAAACGTGCTGACGTTGATGCGAAACTAGTCGCTGAAAACATCGCTCGTCAACTTGAAAACCGTGTTTCTTTCCGTCGTGCTCAAAAGCAAACGATCCAACGTGCTATGCGTGCTGGCGCTAAAGGAATCAAAACTCAAGTATCTGGCCGTCTTGGCGGAGCTGACATCGCTCGTGCTGAACACTACAGTGAAGGTACTGTTCCACTTCATACACTTCGTGCTGACATCGATTATGCTCACGCTGAAGCTGACACAACTTACGGTAAACTTGGTGTTAAAGTATGGATCTACCGTGGAGAAGTTCTTCCTACAAAGAAGAAATCTGAGGAAGGAGGCAAATAATTATGTTATTACCTAAACGCGTTAAACATCGCCGCGAACACCGTGGTAAAATGCGTGGTCGCGCAAAAGGCGGTCAGGAAGTAGCATTCGGTGAATACGGTCTTCAAGCTACTGAAGCTTCATGGATCACAAACCGCCAAATCGAATCCGCTCGTATCGCTATGACTCGTTACATGAAACGTGGCGGTAAAGTTTGGATTAAAATCTTCCCTCATAAGCCTTACACTGCAAAACCTCTAGAAGTACGGATGGGTTCCGGTAAAGGTGCTCCTGAAGGCTGGGTAGCAGTTGTTAAACCTGGGAAAATCATGTTCGAAATCGCTGGTGTTTCTGAAGAGGTTGCTCGTGAAGCACTTCGTCTTGCAGCACACAAGCTTCCAATCAAATGTAAGTTTGTAAAACGAGAAGAAATTGGTGGTGAATCAAATGAAAACTAATGAAATTCGTGACCTAACCACTGCCGAAATTGAACAAAAAGTAAAGACCCTTAAAGAAGAGCTATTCAACCTTCGCTTCCAACTTGCGACTGGCCAACTTGAGAACACTGCTCGTATCAGCCAAGTCCGCAAAGGGATCGCTCGTATGAAAACTGTCATCCGTGAAAGAGAGATCGGGGTTAACAATTAATTTGAGAGGAGGTTTGCTTAAATGAGTGACCGCAACCAACGTAAGGTTTACACTGGCCGTGTTGTTTCCGATAAAATGGACAAAACAGTAACGGTTATGGTAGAGACTTACAAAAAGCATTCTCTATACGGCAAGCGCGTAAAGTACTCTAAGAAGTTCAAAACTCATGATGAGAACAACGAAGCAAAAGTAGGCGACATCGTACGCATCATGGAGACTCGTCCACTATCTGCTACAAAACGTTTCCGTTTAGTAGAAGTTGTTGAGAAAGCAGTTATTATCTAATACAGTTCGGATAGTTTATATTCCGAAGGGAGGTTACCTACATGATTCAACAAGAATCACGTTTGAAAGTTGCTGACAACTCTGGTGCACGTGAAGTGCTAACCATTAAAGTGCTTGGTGGATCTGGACGCAAAACGGCTAACATCGGTGATGTTATCGTGTGTACAGTAAAACAAGCAACACCAGGTGGCGTTGTTAAAAAAGGTGACGTAGTCAAAGCAGTTGTCGTACGTACGAAGTCTGGTGTGCGCCGTCAAGATGGAACATACATCAAGTTCGATGAGAACGCATGTGTGATCATCCGTGACGACAAAGGACCACGTGGTACTCGTATCTTCGGACCAGTTGCCCGTGAACTACGCGACAGCAACTTCATGAAAATTGTTTCTCTAGCTCCAGAAGTTCTTTAATAGATTACCATTGGGCCATTCAAGGAGGTGCGATGAAATGCATGTAAAAAAAGGCGATAAAGTAATGGTTATTACCGGGAAAGACAAAGGCAAAACAGGTGTTGTTCTTGCTGCATTCCCTAAAAAAGACCGTGTACTGGTTGAAGGAATCAACGTTGTGAAAAAACACGCGAAACCTTCACAGATGAACCCACAAGGTGGAATCATCAGTCAGGAAGCTTCTGTTCACGTATCGAACGTTATGATCTTGGATCCTAAGACGAACGAACCGACTCGTGTAGGCTACAAAACAGAAGACGGCAAAAAAGTACGTGTTGCAAAAAAATCAGGTGAAGTTCTTCCACTTAACAACGATAAAGATAACTAAGAAGGGAGGTATTCTGTATGAACCGCCTAAAAGAAAAATTCCAAAAAGAAATCAGCCCGGCTTTAGTAAGCAAGTTCAATTACAAATCTGTAATGGAAGTGCCTAAAGTTGAGAAGATCGTTGTCAACATGGGTGTCGGCGATGCTGTACAAAACTCAAAATCTCTTGACGTAGCAGTTGATGAGTTGATGCAAATCACTGGTCAAAAACCAGTTGTAACAAAAGCTAAAAAATCAATCGCAGGTTTCCGTCTTCGTGAAGGTATGCCAATCGGTGCGAAAGTAACTCTTCGCGGTGAGCGTATGTACCAATTCCTAGACAAATTGATTTCTGTTTCACTTCCACGTGTACGTGACTTCCGTGGTGTTTCTAAAAAAGCATTCGACGGTCGCGGTAACTACACTCTTGGAGTTAAAGAGCAATTGATTTTCCCTGAGATCGATTATGATAAAGTGTCTAAAGTACGCGGTATGGATATCGTTATCGTAACTACTGCAAACACAGACGAAGAAGCTCGTGAATTATTGACACAAATCGGAATGCCATTCCAAAAGTAAGGGAGGCGAAATCGTGGCTAAAAAATCAATGATTGCGAAACAAAAACGTACTCCAAAGCATAATGTTCAAGCGTACACACGTTGTGAGCGTTGCGGACGTCCTCATTCAGTCATCCGTAAATTCAAGCTTTGCCGTATTTGTTTCCGTGAACTTGCATACAAGGGTCAGATTCCTGGCGTTAAGAAAGCTAGTTGGTAAAACCCTATATTGGGAAGGAGGTAAATTATTATGACAATGACAGATCCAATTGCAGATTTGCTTACTCGCATCCGTAATGCGAACATGGTTCGTCACGAAAGACTAGAAGTTCCTGCTTCTAACATCAAGAAAGAAATCGCTGAAATCCTTAAACGTGAAGGTTTCGTACGTGATGTAGAATACGTGGAAGACAACAAACAAGGTCTTATCCGTATCTTCTTGAAATACGGAAGCAACAACGAACGTGTTATCACTGGATTGAAGCGTATCTCTAAACCTGGTTTACGTGTATATGCAAAATCTACAGAAGTACCTAAAGTTCTTAACGGACTAGGTATCGCGCTTGTATCAACTTCTCAAGGTGTCTTGACTGACAAAGAAGCCCGCGCTAAACAAGTTGGCGGAGAAGTACTAGCTTACGTTTGGTAATATTTTTTAAACGAATGGAGGTGCAACAGGATGTCACGTGTAGGTAAACTACCAATCGAAATTCCATCTGATGTTACAATTACAGTAGCTGAGAACAATCTCGTCACTGTAAAAGGACCTAAAGGGGAACTTTCTCGTACATTCAATTCAGATATTAAAGTAGAAGTAGAAGGGACAACTGCTACAGTTACCCGTCCTTCTGATGCTAAAGAACACCGCGCGCTTCACGGTACAACTCGTGCTTTGATCGCGAATATGGTTGAAGGAGTCTCTAAAGGATTCCAACGAAACCTAGAGCTAGTCGGTGTTGGTTACCGTGCTCAAAAACAAGGTACGAAACTTGTGCTTAACGTTGGTTACTCTCACCCAGTTGAGATCGAACCAGAACAAGGCATCGAGATCGAAGTACCGGCAAACACTAAGATTTCCATCAAAGGAATCGACAAAGAACGCGTTGGCGCATTAGCTGCTAACATCCGTGCAGTACGTTCTCCTGAGCCTTACAAAGGAAAAGGTATTCGCTACGAAGGCGAATATGTTCGTCGTAAAGAAGGTAAAACAGGTAAATAATGCCGCGTAGGCTAAAGAAAGGAGTGACCGTAGGTGATTACTAAGCCAGATAAGAACAAAACACGTAAGAAAAGACATGCCCGTGTCCGTTCAAAAATTACTGGAACTGAAACTCGTCCTCGTCTGAACGTTTTCCGTTCTAATAAAAATATCTACGCTCAACTTATCGATGATACTAATGGTGTGACTCTAGTGAGTGCATCTTCTCAAGATAAAGATTTCGGAACTGAAGCAACTGCAACTGTTGAAGCAGCAGCGAAAGTTGGAGAACTAGTTGCGAAAAAAGCTGTAGAAAAAGGCCTTAAATCAGTGGTATTCGACCGTGGTGGATATCTATACCATGGCCGCGTTAAAGCTTTGGCTGAAGCAGCTCGTGAAAACGGCCTAGAATTTTAATAAAAAGGAGGGACAATCCAGATGAGTCGTATTGATTCAAGCAAACTTGAATTTGAAGAACGCGTAGTTACAATCAATCGTGTTGCGAAAGTAGTTAAAGGTGGACGTCGTTTCCGTTTCGCTGCTCTTGTAGTAGTAGGTGACAAAAACGGCCACGTTGGCTTCGGTACTGGTAAAGCGCAAGAGGTACCAGATGCAATCCGTAAAGCGATTGAAGATGCGAAGAAAAATCTAATCGAAGTTCCTATGGTAGGTGGAACTACACCTCACCAAGTTACTGGTCAGTTTGGCGCAGGTCAAATCCTGATCAAGCCAGCTTCTGCCGGTACTGGAATCATCGCTGGTGGACCTGTCCGTGCGGTACTAGAGTTGGCTGGTGTTCAAGATATCCTTTCTAAGTCATTGGGTTCTAACACTCCAATCAACATGGTTCGCGCAACAATCCAAGGTCTTACACAACTTAAGCGTGCTGAAGACGTAGCAAAACTACGTGGTAAATCAGTAGAAGAGATCTTAGGTTAAGGGAGGGATAACGATGGCTAATAAACTAGAAATTACCCTCACTCGCAGCATCATTGGCCGTCCTCAAGATCAACGTAAAACTGTTGAAGCTTTGGGACTTCGCAAAATGCATCAAACAGTCGAGCAACAAGATAATGCTGCAATCCGTGGCATGATCAACAAGGTTTCACACCTTGTGACTGTAACTGAAAAATAATACCTAACGTTTATAAAGAAGGAGGTGCCGACATGAAATTACATGAATTACAATCTGCAGAAGGTTCTCGTAAAGTCCGTAACCGTGTAGGACGTGGTATTGGTTCAGGTAATGGTAAGACATCTGGTAAAGGTCATAAAGGACAAAACGCCCGTTCAGGCGGTGGAACACGTCCTGGCTTCGAAGGTGGTCAAACTCCATTATTCCAACGTCTTCCTAAACGTGGATTCACGAACATCAATCGTAAAGAGTATGCAATCGTCAACCTTGACGCATTAAATCGCTTCGAAGATGGTACAGAAGTTACTCCTGCCCTACTGGTTGAAACTGGTGTGGTAAGTAACGAAAAAGCAGGAATCAAGATTCTTGGTAAAGGTTCAATCGAGAAAAAGCTTACTGTTAAAGCAACTAAATTCTCAACCACTGCTAAAGAAGCTATCGAAGCTGCTGGCGGTACAACCGAGGTGATCTAATGTTTCGAACTGTCTCCAATTTTATGCGCGTGGGTGATATAAGAAATAAAATTATCTTCACCCTTCTAATGTTAATTGTCTTTCGTCTTGGTACCTTTATCCCGGTACCAAACGTAGACGCTGAAGTATTGAAAATGCAAGACCAGGCGGGGCTTCTCGGATTCCTGAATACATTTGGTGGCGGTGCACTTCAGAACTTCTCGATCTTCGCGATGGGGATCATGCCGTATATCACGGCTTCCATCATCGTACAGCTCCTGCAAATGGATGTTGTTCCAAAGTTTACGGAATGGTCGAAGCAAGGCGAAGTGGGTCGTCGTAAATTAGCCCAGTTCACACGATATTTCACCATCATCTTAGGTTTTATTCAAGCTTTCGGTATGTCCTATGGCTTCAATAGAATCTATGGTGGGATGCTCATTCAAAGCCCGGGACCAAGTACGTACCTTCTTATTGCGTTAGTATTGACGGCCGGTACGGCTTTTCTTATGTGGTTGGGTGAACAAATCACGGCTAAAGGTGTTGGAAATGGTATCTCGATCCTGATCTTTGCAGGTATCGTCGCTGCCATCCCTAACACTGTAAACCAAATCTATGCACAACAAATCGAAGGTGCTGGTGAACAGCTCTTCCTTCGCATTGTGGTTCTTGCACTTCTTGTTTTGGCAGTCATTGCAATCGTAGTTGGAGTAGTGTTCATTCAACAAGCACTTCGTAAAATTCCGATTCAATATGCAAAACGTTTAGTGGGGCGTAGTCCGGTTGGTGGACAGTCAACGCATATCCCATTGAAGGTGAATGCTGCGGGTGTTATTCCGGTAATCTTCGCGATTTCCTTTATCATCACTCCACAGACAATCTCATCCTTCTTTGGAAACAACAATGTGACAGATACGATTCAATACATTTTTGATTATACGAAACCAGTCGGAATGATCATTTATGTGGCGTTGATCGTCGCATTTACGTATTTCTATGCTTTCATTCAAGTCAATCCGGAGCAAATGTCCGAGAACTTGAAGAAGCAGGGTGGTTATATCCCGGGTATCAGACCAGGGAAGAACACACAGGAATATCTCACTCGCGTTCTGTATCGTCTAACAATTGTAGGTGCTGCCTTCCTTGCTATCATTGCAGTTCTACCGGTATTCTTCATTAATTTTGCAGGATTGCCGCAGTCGGCTCAAATCGGCGGAACAAGCTTACTCATCGTAGTGGGTGTTGCGCTTGAGACGATGAAACAACTGGAATCTCAGCTTGTGAAGCGTCACTACAAGGGATTCATCAAATAAGAGGGTTTTCGGGAACATTATGTTCCTGAAGCCGTTTTATAGACAATTAGGGGGAGTTCGAGTGAATATAGTTCTAATGGGCTTACCAGGTGCAGGAAAAGGCACTCAAGCTGAAAAGATCGTAGAAAAGTATGGTATCCCCCATATTTCTACCGGTGACATGTTCCGTGCCGCCATCAAGGAAGGCACAGAGCTAGGTTTGAAGGCTAAATCTTTCATGGACAATGGTGATCTGGTACCTGATGAGGTAACGATCGGCATCGTCGGTGAACGTTTAAGCAAAGAGGACTGCAATAAGGGCTTCTTACTGGACGGGTTTCCTAGAACGGTTGCTCAAGCAGAAGCACTTGAGAACATCCTAGCTGATCTTGGTAAAAAAATGAATTATGTCATTAACATCGACGTAGATAAGGACATCCTGATGGAGCGTTTGACAGGTCGCAGGATCTGCAGAGAGTGCGGCGCTACGTATCATCTTGTCTTTAATCCACCGAAAGAAGAAGGTGTTTGCACACGCTGTGGAGGAGAACTCTACCAACGTGCCGATGATAACGAAGAAACGGTTCAAAACCGTCTTGACGTCAACATCAAGCAAACTCAACCACTGCTTTCATACTACGAAGATAAAGGATATCTCAAGAATATCAACGGTCAACAAGACATCAACCTGGTGTTTGCTGACATCGATGAGCTTCTCGGAGGCCTTTCATAATGATCATCTGCAAAACTCCGAGGGAGATTGAGATCATGCGCCATGCAGGCAAGATTGTGGCTTTGACTCATGCGGAATTGCAAAAGCATATTTCTCCGGGAATATCGACGAAGGAATTGGATGCAATCGCTGAGAAATTCATTCGTAAACATGATGCAATTCCATCTTTTAAAGGGTATAATGGGTTTCGTGGCAGCATCTGTGCCTCAGTGAATAATGAACTTGTTCACGGGATTCCAGGGGATCGCGTCCTTAAGAATGGCGATATTATCAGTCTCGATATCGGTGCGAAATATCAAGGCTATCATGGGGATTCGGCTTGGACTTATCCTGTTGGGACAATAGATGATGAAACTCAAAAGCTTCTCGATGTAACAGAGGAATCACTCTTTCTGGGATTGAAGGAAGCGAAGCCAGGCGAACGTTTGTCGAATATCTCTCATAGTATACAAACTTTTGTGGAAGCCAATGGCTTTTCAATCGTTCGTGAGTATGTGGGACACGGTGTTGGTCAAGACTTACATGAGGACCCGCAAATCCCTCATTATGGACCGCCAAACAAAGGTCCGCGTCTGAAGCCTGGCATGGTACTGGCAATTGAACCGATGGTAAACGCAGGAACCCGATATGTGAAGACATTATCGGATAACTGGACTGTTGTCACAGTTGATGATAAAATGTGTGCGCACTTTGAACACACCATTGCAATTACTGAAGAAGGCTATGAGATTTTGACGAAAGCCTGAGTGAAGGTGATTGGATTGATCGAGTCAGAATCAACGGCGAGAATCGGCCAGGTCGTTCAGATCCTTTCCGGAACTGAATGCGGGAGCTACTCGATCGTTGTTCAGCAATTGGATGAACGTTTTGTACTCATCGCAGATGGAGATAAGAGACGGTTCGACCGCCCTAAACGGAAGAACATCAAGCATCTTCGGCTGTGTGACCATGTTTCTCCAGAAGTTCATAACAGTATGATGGAAACAGGCAGAGTGACGAACGGTAAACTGCGCCATGCAGTTTCGAAGTTTGTAGAAGAAATAAGCGAGAAGAAGGGAGACGCGTTCAATGGCAAAAGATGATGTAATTGAAGTTGAAGGTAAAGTACTAGAAACTTTGCCGAATGCTACTTTTAAAGTAGAATTAGAAAATGGTCATACCATTCATGCTCATGTATCAGGGAAGATCCGTATGCACTTCATCCGTATCCTGCCTGGTGATAAGGTGACTGTCGAACTTTCACCATATGACTTGACTAAAGGTAGAATCACTTATCGTTACAAATAATCTATTGCACTCCGTACTATCAAGGAGGTTAGAATAAGATGAAAGTCAGACCATCTGTAAAACCTATCTGCGAAAAATGCAAAGTCATCCGCAGAAAAGGAAAAGTCATGGTTATCTGTGAAAACCCTAAACACAAACAAAAACAAGGCTAAACTTAAAGGAGGTGCGAATCACTATGGCACGTATTGCTGGTGTAGACATTCCACGTGACAAACGTGTTGTCATTTCATTAACATACATCTATGGAATTGGTAAAAACACTGCTGCTAAAATCTTGGCTGAAGCCGGTGTATCAGAAGATACTCGCGTTCGCGATCTTACTGAGGACGAACTTGGTAAAATCCGTGATATCGTCGACAAATTGAAAGTTGAGGGTGACCTTCGTCGTGAAATCTCACTCAACATCAAACGTCTGATGGAAATCGGTTCTTACCGCGGTCTTCGTCACCGTCGTGGACTACCTGTTCGTGGTCAACATACGAAGAACAATGCACGTACACGTAAAGGTCCTCGTAAAACTGTAGCTAACAAGAAAAAATAATAGGTAAAGGAGGTTACTTCTTAGTATGGCACGTAAACAAAACACTCGTAAACGTCGTGTGAAAAAGAATATCGAAGCCGGTATTGCTCACATCCGTTCTACATTCAATAACACAATCGTAACTATTACTGATGTTCACGGAAACGCTGTTGCATGGTCAAGTGCAGGTTCACTAGGATTCAGAGGATCTCGTAAATCTACACCATTCGCAGCACAAATGGCTGCTGAAACAGCTGCTAAAGCTTCTCAGGAACACGGTTTGAAAACTCTTGAAGTAACAGTTAAAGGTCCTGGTGCTGGTCGTGAAGCTGCAATCCGTGCGCTTCAAGCTGCAGGTCTTGAAGTTACTGCAATCAGAGACGTCACTCCAGTTCCTCATAATGGATGCCGTCCGCCAAAACGTCGCCGCGTTTAATTTCTCTGTATAAATTTTGTATCGTTGTCTATAATGGGTTATGATACAAAATGTTCAGAAAAGTAACCAGTTGTTGGTGCACAATAGGGAACGTAAACAAGGGGAATTTCGGACTTTAGACCGGAGTTCGACGTTTTGAAGGAGGGTAAATATTAATGATCGAAATTGAAAAGCCAAAAATTGAAACGGTTGAGATCAGCGATGATGCCACATATGGAAAGTTCGTCGTAGAACCACTTGAGCGTGGATATGGTACAACTTTGGGTAACTCCTTACGTCGTATCCTACTATCGTCACTCCCAGGTGCCGCTGTCACATCTATTCAAATAGATGGAGTACTGCATGAGTTTTCAACAATTGAAGGCGTCGTAGAGGATGTCACATCCATCATTTTGAATATCAAGAAGCTGGCGTTGAAGATCTACTCTGATGAAGAGAAGACGTTGGAAATTGATGTGCAGGGTGAAGGCGTCGTTACGGCTGCTGATATTACTCACGATAGTGATGTTGAAGTGTTGAACCCCGATTTACACATCGCAACATTATCGAAAAGTGGTCATTTCCGTGTGCGTCTAAGCGCAGCTCGCGGACGTGGTTACCGACCTGCAGATCAAAACAAGCGTGAAGATCTTCCAATTGGCGTGATCCCAATCGATTCTATTTACACTCCAGTATCTCGCGTTAACTATCAGGTGGAGAATACGCGTGTCGGTCAAATGACCAACTACGATAAACTTTCCCTTGATGTATGGACTGATGGAAGTATTGGACCTAAGGAAGCTATTTCTTTGGGAGCTAAGATTCTGACAGAACATCTTAATATTTTCGTTGGCCTTACAGATGAGGCGCAGAACGCTGAAATCATGGTTGAAAAAGAAGAGGATCAAAAAGAGAAAGTTCTTGAGATGACTATCGAAGAATTGGATCTTTCCGTTCGCTCTTACAACTGCTTGAAGCGTGCTGGAATCAACACTGTGCAAGAACTTGCTAACAAAACTGAAGAAGATATGATGAAAGTACGTAACCTTGGACGTAAATCCCTTGAAGAGGTCAAAGTTAAACTTGAAGACCTTGGACTTGGATTGCGCAAAGACGACTGATCGACTTCTTTCTATAGATAGACTCAACAAAGGAGGGAACCCTTAATGGCTTACAGAAAGTTAGGACGTACAAGTGCTCAACGTAAAGCAATGCTACGTGATTTAGCTACAGACCTAATCATCAACGAGCGCATCGAAACAACTGAAACTCGTGCGAAAGAGCTTCGTTCGGTTGTGGAGAAAATGATCACTCTAGGTAAACGCGGTGATCTTCATGCTCGTCGCCAAGCAGGTGCATACATTCGTAAAGAAGTTGCTAACGCTGAAACTAACCAAGATGCTCTTCAAAAGTTGTTCGCTGACATCGCTCCACGCTACACAGAGCGTCAAGGTGGATACACTCGCATCATGAAGGTTGGTCCTCGTCGTGGTGACGGTGCTCCAATGGCAATCATCGAATTAGTTTAATAATTCGTGACGACTAACATTAAGGGCGGGACAGTTAATCCTTAACTGTTCTTTGCCCTTTTTGTATAAGTGCATGTCGATGAAAAGCAGAGCGTTACGATGAGCAGCTCAGGCTGACTCGTCTAGCTCGTGCACCCCTTCCAACTTCTATAGGCATAGAAGCTGTTCAATGGATTGAACAAGAAAAGACTTCTTTTCTTTGGACGGGGTGCAGGCTTTTTTTTGTATATGGGCATTTTTTTGATAAGCTGAGATGAGAGTAGTGTAGAGGAGGTAGAGTAGGATTGGATAAGATCATCAACGTAGAGAATGTCCGCTTCCGATATTCCGACGAAGGGAATGAAGCGCTGAAAGGCATCAGGCTCTCCGTCAACCGGGGCGAATGGCTGGCGATCGTCGGGCATAATGGATCAGGGAAATCCACCCTTGCCAAAATGCTGAACGGTCTTCATTTTCCGAATGAAGGAGTCGTCACAGTGGACGGCACCCGCCTTCAGGAAGAGACGATCTGGGAGATCCGCGCCAAGCTGGGAATGGTATTTCAAAACCCTGACAATCAATTTGTCGGTGCGACAGTTGAGGATGATGTGGCTTTTGGGTTGGAAAACCATGGTGTGCCTCATGATGTGATGGTGAAACGAGTGAGGGAAGCACTGAAGAACGTCCATATGGGTGATTTTCTTGCTCAAGAGCCGCACCATCTATCGGGTGGACAGAAGCAACGGGTGGCCATCGCAGGTGTCATTGCCCTGCAGCCATCCATCATCATCCTGGATGAAGCCACCTCCATGCTCGATCCCAAAGGACGAAAAGAGGTATTAGAGGTGGTCCGGAAGCTGAAGGAAGAAGAGGAGCTGACGGTCATCTCCATCACCCACGACCTTGAAGAAGCATCAAGGGCCGACCGGATCATCGTCCTGAACCAGGGAACCGTGTTCAAAGAGGGAACCCCGGAGGAGATCTTCAAGCTTGAAGACGAACTGACGGGACTGGGTCTTGATTCACCGTTTACAATCAAGCTTGCCGGTGCTTTGAAGGAACGGGGAATTCCATTATCTAAAACATACTTAACAGAAGAAGAGTTGGTGAATGAACTATGCAGATCACATTTAAACATGTAGAGTACCGGTATTCATTCAACACTCCATTCGAAAAGTTGGCGCTTGAGGACATCAATCTGGAGATCCCGACCGGACGATTCCTGTCCGTCATCGGACACACGGGCTCCGGGAAATCCACGCTCCTGCAACACCTGAACGGGTTATTGAAACCGACGGAGGGCACCGTGACGATGGGGGACCATACGATCCATGCGAAACAAAAGTCGAAGAGCCTCAAAGCTGTACGCCAAAAGGTAGGGATCGTCTTTCAGTTCCCGGAGCATCAGCTCTTTGAAGAAACGGTCCTGAAAGATATCTGCTATGGGCCGATGAATTTTGGCATCAGCAGGGATGTGGCCGAAGCACGTGCAAGGGAACTGATCGTCAAGGTCGGTCTGACTGAAGACGTCCTTGAAAAGTCCCCGTTTGATCTTTCCGGTGGGCAGATGCGCCGTGTCGCCATCGCTGGCGTTCTTGCCATGAACCCTGAAGTCATCGTGCTGGATGAGCCGACGGCAGGGCTTGATCCGCGGGGGCAAAAAGAGATCATGGACATGTTCTATGAGCTTCACAAAGAAAAGGGTCTCACGACGATCCTGGTCACCCACAGCATGGAGGATGCAGCACGATATGCCGATGAGATCGTCATCATGCAAAAGGGCCGGTTGAAGAAGCAGGGCTCTCCGAGAGAGATCTTCTCCCACGCGGAACAACTGTTTGAAATGGGCTTGGATGTGCCGGATGTCGTTCGCTTCCAGTACGAATACGAAATGGCCTCAGGCAGATCCCTCGGCCGGACATGCTTGACGATCGAAGAGCTGGCAGACGCCATTTCCATGTCAGGGGGTGGACGGCCATGATGGAAAAGATGATCATCGGACGCTACGTCCCCGGGGATTCTGTCCTTCACAGGATGGACCCACGGGCAAAGATCCTCTTTATCTTCGGATTCATCTGCATCGTCTTTTTGGCGAACAACGCGCTGACGTATGGGATACTCGGCATATTTACACTCGGGGCATTGCTCCTTTCAAAATTGCCGATCCGATTCATATTGGGCGGCTTGAAGCCGATCCTGTGGATCATCCTGTTTACATTCCTGCTGCATATCTTCTTTACTAAAGAAGGCGATGTGCTCGTTGATCTGAAATGGTTTGCTATATATGAAGAAGGCCTGAGACAAGGGATTTTCATCAGCTTACGGTTCTTTTACCTTATTTTGATTACATCCTTGCTTACGCTGACTACTTCGCCGATCACGATCACGGATGGACTCGAGACGCTTCTGAATCCACTTCGTAAGATCAAGTTCCCCGTACACGAGCTGGCCCTCATGATGTCCATCTCCCTCAGGTTCATCCCGACCCTGATGGAAGAAACGGATAAGATCATGAAGGCACAGATCGCCCGGGGGGCAGAGTTTACCTCAGGACCGATCAAGGACAGGCTCCAGGCCATCGTACCGCTTCTGATCCCACTCTTCGTAAGTGCCTTCAAGCGTGCGGAAGACTTGGCAACCGCCATGGAAGCAAGAGGCTATCAGGGCGGGGAGGGCCGGACGAAATACCGACTCCTTTCCTGGAAGGGCAGGGATACGATGGTCATCATCGTCCTGCTGGTCCTCACGGGACTCCTGATCGTGTTCAGGGGATGACAGGGGGAATGACTCATGCAACGAATCAAATGCACACTGGCGTATGATGGGACCGGTTTTCACGGGTATCAGGTACAGCCCGGTCAACGGACGGTCCAAGGCGAGCTTGAACGGGTCCTCGGTGCCATCCATAAAGGGGCATCGATCCGGGTGACGGCCTCTGGTCGTACGGATGCCGGGGTCCACGCACAAGGGCAGGTGTTTCATTTTGACACCCCGCTCTCCATACCGGGGGAGAAATGGCCGGTCGTCCTCAATACCCGCATACCGGACGAGATGACCATCCTGCGTGCCGAGTGCGTCTCAAGTGACTTCCACTCACGTTTCTCTGTAAAAGAGAAGGAATATCGCTATAGGATTCATAAAGGGGCGGAGAGAAGTCCGTTTCACCGGAACTTCGCCCTCCACTATCCGTATCCACTTGACGTCGGCCTGATGGAGGAAGCCGCTGCCCACCTTCTCGGTGAGCATGACTTCACAAGCTTCTGTTCGGCCAAGACCGAAGTGGAAGATAAGATCAGGACCATCCATGCCATCACCTTTGAGGAGACCGCTGACGAGCTTGTCCTGTCCTTCAGGGGAAATGGATTCCTTTATAACATGGTGAGGATCCTGACGGGGACCTTGCTGGAAGTCGGATCCGGGAAACGGAGTCCTGACAGCATCCCGGACACCCTTGCTGCAAAGGACCGGGACGCAGCAGGGAAAACGGCACCTGCCCACGGCTTATATCTGTGGAATGTGTGCTACGGAAACGAAATGGCAAGGGATGATTCGAATGGATCATACCCTTGTAAGCAGGAAAGCATCACGAATCAAAAATAAAAAACTAAAACAACTAATCCTGGTGTAACATACCCTTGACATTCTTCTGGGAACAAGATAATATAGCATATGGTATGTTATTAACCCCACGATAAGCCCCGGAAACTTATTGTGATTTAAGAATAAATACTACGGATTGAGTAATAGGAGGATAAATCATGCGTACAACGTATATGGCTAAAGCCACTGAAATCGAACGTAAATGGCTCGTTGTAGATGCAGAAGGCAAAACTCTTGGTCGTTTGGCTAGTGAAGTTGCTTCTATTCTACGCGGTAAACACAAACCAACATTCACACCACATGTTGACACTGGTGATCACGTGATCATCTTGAACGCTTCTAAAATCGAATTGACTGGTAAAAAGCTTACTGACAAGATCTACTACCGTCACAGCCTTCACCCAGGTGGTTTGAAACAACGTACTGCATTGGAAATGCGTACAAACTACTCAGAAAAAATGCTTGAACTAACAATTAAAGGAATGCTTCCTAAAGGTTCCCTAGGTCGTCAAATGTTCAAGAAACTGCACGTATACGCTGGAGCGGAGCATCCGCACCAAGCACAACAACCTGAAGTTTACGAACTTCGTGGATAATTAAAAAGAGGAGGTTATTATCTTGGCTCAAGTTCAATATTATGGAACTGGTCGTCGTAAGAGCTCAGTAGCTCGCGTACGTTTGGTACCAGGTAACGGAAACATCATCATCAACGATCGTGAAGTAGAAGTATACATCCCATTCGCAGCACTACGCGAAGTAATCAAGCAACCTTTAGTTGCTACAGAAACTCTTGGTAACTACGATGTACTCGTAAACGTACATGGTGGAGGTTACACTGGCCAAGCTGGAGCTATCCGTCACGGTATCGCTCGTGCTTTGCTTCAAGTTGACCCTGAGTACCGTGGTTCTCTAAAACGCGCTGGTCTATTGACTCGTGACTCCCGTATGAAAGAACGTAAAAAATACGGTCTTAAAGGTGCACGTCGCGCGCCACAATTCTCAAAACGTTAATATACTTGGTATATCAACACGTACCCTCTTTGCTCTTACTGGGCAAGGAGGGTATTTTTGTGTCTGAATATGGTATTGAATACCCCTTGAATACCTTTAGCTAAAAATCCATGTATTGCTGGAACATCTCCGCTGTTTTCTCCTTCGCTTCATCGCTTCATCGGTCACATGAGTGTAAATATCCATCGTGGTTTGAACGTCTGAATGACCAAGACGGACTTGTACATCTTTAATAGAAGCACCTGCTGCAAACAGTAGACTGGCATGTGTATGACGGAATGCATGAACATGATTTGCGGAAGCTCCAGGTTCTTTAGATAAAAACTCTTTAGCTTTTCATTCAAATAGGCCATTCGACAATAATCCATTTCATGTATTAGCTGATTATGGAATGTAAATAAGGGCTTCTTATTAGTATTGAAACCTCTTAACAACTGAACCTAAACTATGTTATTTTTACTACTATAAAATGGTAAGCCAAAGAGATCGAGAAGTTAGTAAAAGAACAGCATCAGCAGAAAGAACGTAATAGTTTGTATAAAAAAGTGGATCTTGCTGCATTAGACCCTAATAAGCCGCAAAAAGAATCCAATTCGGAGTAGACATACACCACGTCATCCCAAGAGAGTACGGGGGAGGAAACAGTTTCTCGAATCTGTATCCATTACCGCGAACCATTCACCAGCAATCGGTATCTCCATGGTGGGCAAGCTACTAAAATGAAAATAGGGGGAGTTTCAATGATACTCAAAAAGACGTTGCAAGCTCTAAAGAAACGACTTGATGAAAAAGGGAATATGGAGATTGTAGCTGAGCAAGGGGAAATTCACACAGTTCATTGTTCATTTAATCCCCCTATTGCAAGTAAAGAGCTGAAGGACTTTCAAGATGAAAAAGGATGGATTTTACCTGAAGATGTTCAACAATTTCTATCTAAACACAACGGAGCCAAAATGTATGAAATGTTACTAGGCTCGATTAATATTGGTGGTGGATTGCAAATATACTCTTTAGAGGAAATAAAGAAGACACACGATGCCCTTAAATCATTGTCTGATTATATTCCAATAGGGTATGTGTTTGAAAATAATCTATTGATAAGTCGAACAGCTCTTGAACGAGATGATCCAGACTATTTGTATATTTCTGGGACATTGCTAAAACCGGAACCCTTACATTCGAATCTGGAATTGTTTTTTGATCGGTTTGTGGTGTCACAGGGTTCAAACTTTTGGGAATGGCCAAACTATACAGCCAAGAATTACTATAAGCAATCTGGAGGAATTGAAACTTAATACTAATTAAATCAAACCATAGTCGGTCAATGATCTTACTGTATATTTCAATTATCTGAGGAGCGTTTTGGAGATAAAAGAATCCACATTTATCACAAAAAGGTTTCAAACGTTTTAAAAATACGTTTAAGGGTTATCGATCAAAGTTCATCAGGGCGCATGGGCATGTAATTTCCGTAAAATGCATAATACCAAGAATACCTTTTGGGGAAATTGGTCCCAGGATAAGGTGATGATTTAAAGGAGTTTATTTATTTCCGGATAAAGATAATTAATTCTACTTTTGAATGAGCGTAAAAAAATACGGTCTTAAAGGTGCACGTCGCGCGCCACAATTCTCAAAACGTTAATTTTTCATGGAAGACCCGACCTTTTTGGTTGGGTCTTTTTTCATTTTGCCCTGGCGACACGACTTTATGACAGGGCCGCCTTCAAAAATCTCCCTTGGTAACAGTTCCTCGAATGAACCGGTCTCCTGAGAAGGAGAATAGGGTCAAAGGGGTGGATTAGTGTTGAACGTCATCACGACTTTTACAACGAAACAACGCGAAAAAGAAATCAAATCCGAACGGACCCTCCTCCGTGGCATCTCCATCAAGATGCTTCAGGAGAGCGTCAGGAAACATTTCGGTTATATAAAGATACAAGGCGGCACCTTCATGCAGGAGGGCTTTGATGAAGCCTGTTTCGATGTGGCAATCGAGGCCTACCTGCTCGGAGGGAAAGTCAGCAAGTTCGGTCATGAAGGTGAAGGGGAAGAGCGAGTAAAGCAGCGCTGCCATACAGAACTCAAGCACTTCATCGATACGCTGTATAACTTCTGGCTCTACTGGGCCGAAGTCGGTGTCACCCAGCCGGTGGATGAATCCTTCTATCACTCCTGTGAGCATTTTGTGGAAACATGGTGGGAGGAAGGATATCAGCAGGGAATGAAGCGTCTTAAGCTCAGGCTTCACTAAAGGGGTTCTAAATGTCTTTCTTGTCCCATATTTTTTAATAAGGCAAATGGGACAGGAGGACGATCATGCGTCAAAAGCTAAAAGTCATCGGGATGATCGCTGCGCTGGCAGCGGTGCTGTTTATTATTCAATATAAAATCCTGGATAAGAATACGTGGGGGTCATGGAATCTCCCCTTATCCGGTAAGGTGATCTATATAGATCCCGGTCACGGTGGTCCTGACGGTGGTGCAGGGGACAAGAACGCCCTTGAGAAGGATATCGCTCTTGATGTCTCC
Source organism: Rossellomorea marisflavi (assembly GCF_009806575.1). NCBI lineage: Bacteria > Bacillati > Bacillota > Bacilli > Caryophanales > Bacillaceae > Rossellomorea > Rossellomorea marisflavi. Next base: position 162,657 of record NZ_CP047095.1, read on the forward strand.
ATCATGATCAGGGACTATCTCCAGGAGCAGGGAGCCCTTGTGATCATGACCAGGGAAGAAGACGTAGATCTGGCAGATGAAGATACGAAGGGATACAGCAGGAGGAAAGTCGAAGACCTTCATGAACGCTTGAAGCGTATCAATGATTCTGAGGCCGACCTGTATCTAAGCGTACACCTGAACTCAATTCCGTCTGCACAATGGAGCGGGGCACAAACGTTCTACAATCCGAAGTTCAAGGAAAACGAGGCATTCGCCAAAGCCATCCAAAAAGAACTGATCCGAAATCTGGAGAATACGACAAGGGAAGCGAAGGGGCTCCAGAATGTCTATATCCTGAAGCACGCCAAGAAGCCAGGCGCCCTCGTGGAAATCGGCTTCCTATCAAACCCGGGGGAGCGGGCGAATCTTCTCAAGAAGGATTACCAGGAAAAGATCGCTGCATCGGTTTATGAAGGGATCATGGATTATCTTGCCGAAGCACCGGATAAAAAGGAATAGTGCAGGGACCCGTATTCCTTCTGGGGATCGGGTCTTTTTGTTGTGGAGGAAGAGCCTTCGTTTTGATCAGCATCTCCTTCCTTGTCGTTTGCTTGTCACCTCAGAGCGAGCCCCTCCGCTTTTCGTGGTGTCTAGCTCCGGTGGGTTGACCCTCGAGGTCATAAGCCAAGAACCCAAAAGGCCAAGAGCGCCTTTTCAGGTTCTCGTCTTATGCTTGTCGGGTCAGACCGACCCGCCTGCGCTTTTCGTTGATGTCCAGCTCCGGGGGCTTGAGGCTCGAGGTCATAAGCCAAAGATCTCAAAAAGGCCAAGAACGCCTTTCCGAGATCTTCGTATTATGCTTGTCGCCTCAGACCAAGCCTCCTCCGCTTTTCGTGATGTCCAGCTCCGGCGGGTTGACCCTCGAGGTCATAAGTCAAGAACCCAAAAAGGCACAGAACGCCTTTCCGGGTTCTTGCCTTATGCTTGTCGGGTCAGACCAACCCGCCTCCGCTTTTCGTTGATGTCCAGCTCCGGGGGCTTGAGGCTCGAGGTCATAAGCCAAAGATCTCAAAAAGGCCAAGAACGCCTTTCCGAGATCTTCGTATTATGCTTGTCGCCTCAGACCAAGCCCCCTCCGCTTTTCGTTATACCAGTAAAACATTCCGAACGTTTTGATCATTCATTCTAGGCTGGATATGTTATACTGGAAACAGTGAAAACGAATACAAAGTAAAGGGTGGTTACGTATGTTGACGGAACAGCAGGCACGTGAATTGTTGGCGGGATTGCAGGATCCTTTTTTACATAAAACATTAGGTGAAACGAACGGTATAGAGGAGATTTCGATCAAGGAGGAGAAAAATCATATCAGCGTGAAAATTGCGTTGGCTAAGACGGGGACAGGCGAGCAGCTGCAGTTCCAGCAGAAGGTCGTTCAGCTTCTCAAAGATAACGGGGCTGCTTCAGTGGGGATCCGTTTTACGGAGCTGTCTGATGAAGAGCTTGAGAAGCACAGGGGTTCAGGTGGGGAAGGAACGGATCTTCTTTCACCTGCAAGCAAGACGACGTTCATCGCTATTGCAAGCGGTAAGGGTGGCGTGGGCAAATCGACGGTTTCTGTGAACCTTGCCGTCTCACTGGCGCGTCAAGGGAAGAAGGTCGGTCTTGTGGATGCCGATATTTACGGATTCAGTGTTCCTGATATGATGGGGATCATGAAGCGTCCGGTTGTACGTGGGGAAAAGATCATTCCAGTAGAACGGTTCGGGGTGAAAGTCATTTCCATGGGCTTCTTTGTGGAAGACAATGCCCCTGTCATCTGGAGGGGACCGATGCTTGGTAAAATGCTGAATAACTTCTTCTCCGACGTAGAATGGGGAGACCTTGATTACCTTCTACTCGATTTGCCGCCGGGAACAGGGGATGTGGCACTCGACGTTCATACGATGCTTCCTAAGTGCAAGGAGATCATTGTGACGACTCCGCATCCGACAGCTGCCTTTGTGGCTGCACGTGCAGGTGCCATGGCCCTCCAGACGGATCATGACATTCTTGGTGTCGTAGAGAATATGTCGTATTTCGAGAGTAAGATCACGGGTGAGAAGGAATTCGTCTTTGGTCAAGGCGGAGGAGAGAAGCTGACGGAAGAACTGCGCACCGATCTCCTTGGTAAGTTGCCTCTTCAACAGCCGGATTGGAATGAAGAGGACTTTGCTCCTTCTGTCTATGCAGCCGATCACCGCCTGGGTCAGATCTATGGCGAGATCGCTCATAAGGTGATTGAAAAACTTTCATAAAAAAGGCCGGATAATCGGGAAATCCCGATTGATCCGGCCTTTTTGCGTTAAGCACCGCCACCCTGACCTCCACCGGAGGTACTTCCGCCGCCTTGGTCATTAAGGGTCTTACCACTTTTTTGATTTCCCGTAGATCCTTTATCCATGGCTTCCTGGATCTTCGACTGGAAGAGCGGGCTTTGGAGTGTTTCAATGATCACCTGTTGAAGGTGCTCGCGATATTCCTTGCTTTTAAGGGCTTCGATGATATCTTTCTGCATGGCAGGATCCTTGAATAGGTCAATCATCATGCCTTGGTACTCGGGATCTTTCATGAGGTCTTTCAGAAGCTTTTCGTTGCCTTCCTTCATGCTTTTCGCCATCGTTTCAGCAAACTTCGGGTCTTCAAAGGCCTTCTTCCAGAACTCCACGCCTTTTTCCGACGTGAGGGTCTTCGAAATGGTATCTGTTACGACTTTTTCATTCAGGATCAGCTCTGATTTCATTTCATCGTCACTCATGATTTCTTTGATAGCCTTTTTGCCATCGTCTGTTTTCAATATATCGACAACCATTTTCTTGGTTTCTTCATAGTCCATTTTGCCGGTCTCCGTTCCTCCGCCACCACAGGCAGTCAAGAGAAAGAAGGATGACAGCACAAGAAAGGATAATCGTTTCATGGTCAGGCTCCTTTCATACAAGTTCCCTTACCTTTAATATGGAGCCGGACACAAAAAATATACTTATTAATCATGGGCCATATGGATTTTTCATGAAAGCGTTTGGTACAATCAGAAGAGTCCATATATTTAGATTTGGGGGAAAGTAGAAGTGACCATCCGTAATTGGATCCGTTTTTTCATTCATACGCTGCTAGTCGGGGGATTAGTGACCGGAGTGGCATCCTTGTTCATCAGATGGGATCAGTTCGGTCCATATGTCAGTGATGGAGACGTACTGGGGATCTTATCGAGCCTGTTATGGTTCTTATTTGTAGGCTTCACCTTCAGTGTCATCAGCCAAATGGGGTATTTCGCCTATTTGACAATCCATCAATTTGGCATGGGGTTATTCAAGGGGCTGTGGAATCCAGTGCAGTTCTTGTTGATTCTATTCGTGTTATTCGATCTCATTTATTTCCGGTTCAGGGCATTCGCAGAAGCGGATGATTCCTATCTGCCATATATCCTCCTTGGATTCGGCATCTTGTTGATTGGGGCAGTCACCGCCTATTTCAAGAATCAGCAGTCGAGCTCGAACACTTATGTATCCGCTTTATTCTTTATGATTGTCATTACGACACTGGAATGGCTCCCTGTCCTGTTGGTGAACTCCATCGACTGGCTGTACCTGATGCTCCTGGCTCTTATATCCTGTAACGCCTATCAGCTGCTGATGCTTCCGCGTTATCTGGAAAATTCCCGTACCGAGAGACAACAAAAGACAGGATGAGAAAAAGGCCGTCAGCTGACGGCCTTTTTTCATTGGATCAGGGAAGACTTGGCATCACCGTTTGATATCATATCCGATACATTGATGAAGCTTCCTTTGGACTGAAGTTCCTTTATGATTTCAGGAAGGGCCTTCTGAGTCTGCTTGGCAGAATCAGAAGCGTGCAGAAGGATGATATCCCCTTTCTTCGCTTCACCGACATTTTCGACGATTTCATCCACTCCAGGGTTGGTCCAGTCTTTTGAGTCCACACTCCAGTGTACAAGGGTGAGTCCAAGTGAATCCGCCACCTTCAGCGTTTCTTTATCGAAGTGGCCTGTTGGGCTTCTAAGCAGCTTCACCTCCTGCACATTGAGTTTTTTGAAGATCGTATCGGCCTTCAGGATGTCTTGTCTGATCTTTTCAGGTTCCATATCTGTGTAGTCTGAGTAAGCATATCCCAGATTTCCGATCTCGTAGCCCTGCTTCACAATCTGGTCCACCAGCTCAGGATGGCGTTCGGCCCAGGCGCCGGATAGAAAGAAAGTGGCGGACTGAACATTCATCCTCTTTAATTCCTGCAATATAGGCTTCGCTTTTTCATCTCCCCATCCGATATTAAAGGTCAGGGCAACGCCTTTCTCTCCTTTGAAAACCGCCTTCGGTCCATCTTTGGTTCCGAAGACAGCAATACTTGATGTATTCGCACTATACACCATCAGAGCGGTGAAAAAAGATATGACGATAATCAGTGCAACCTGCTTCAGTCTCTTGGCATTCACCGTATGAAATGTACTCACATGCCATCCCCCTGTTCTTCTGTTGTCGATTTCAATGCGTATTACACCTTATGCATGTCCCCCTGAAAATATCTATATTCGAAAAAAATGATTATAAAAATCTTTATATGGAAAAAACTACAATTATCAACAGTAAGGGGTGGCATAATTGCTTGGGTTTTTAATCGACGACAGAGAGAAGCAAGAGATCGAATATTTACTGAAACGTGAAATGGACGAAATTCTGTTCGACTTGAAAGACGCAAGGATTGAATATATCGTGAAGCGTGCCATGGATGAACGCTATGCGATTTTGTTTTCCCTATTCAGAAGGATCGCGAGTCACAAGGAGTGTTTAAAGTATATGAAGAGGACTTCGTTCAAGGACGAGTCCAATCAGTAAATGGATATGGGGCATGTGCGGCTTATCTCGGATTGTACGTGCCTTGGTTGATCTTTGGGTTCTTTCTAACCGAAGGGATGCGTAACCCGTGTATAGAGACAATTGAAGCATGTTGAGGAGAGAGATGAAGGACGCAAATAAAATAACAATGTTTTTACTAAAAAGTATTGACCGGAGATTGAATAGCTGATATATTATTAAACGTCGCTGCTACAGCAAAGGCATTTCAAACCAAGAGATGAAAAACTTGCTAAAAAAACAGTTGACACCACGAAGTAAGATGTGGTAAATTAGAAAAGTCGCCGAAAGAGACAGCGACAAGCATTTGAACCTTGAAAACTGAACAAAACAAGACAAACACGTCAACGTTAATTCTAGATTTATTTTAAGAGCTATTCAAACTTTTTATGGAGAGTTTGATCCTGGCTCAGGACGAACGCTGGCGGCGTGCCTAATACATGCAAGTCGAGCGGATCGATGGGAGCTTGCTCCCTGAGATCAGCGGCGGACGGGTGAGTAACACGTGGGTAACCTGCCTGTAAGACTGGGATAACTCCGGGAAACCGGGGCTAATACCGGATAACACCTACCCCCGCATGGGGGAAGGTTGAAAGGTGGCTTCGGCTATCACTTACAGATGGACCCGCGGCGCATTAGCTAGTTGGTGAGGTAACGGCTCACCAAGGCGACGATGCGTAGCCGACCTGAGAGGGTGATCGGCCACACTGGGACTGAGACACGGCCCAGACTCCTACGGGAGGCAGCAGTAGGGAATCTTCCGCAATGGACGAAAGTCTGACGGAGCAACGCCGCGTGAGTGAAGAAGGTTTTCGGATCGTAAAACTCTGTTGTTAGGGAAGAACAAGTGCTGTTCGAATAGGGCGGCACCTTGACGGTACCTAACCAGAAAGCCACGGCTAACTACGTGCCAGCAGCCGCGGTAATACGTAGGTGGCAAGCGTTGTCCGGAATTATTGGGCGTAAAGCGCGCGCAGGTGGTTTCTTAAGTCTGATGTGAAAGCCCACGGCTCAACCGTGGAGGGTCATTGGAAACTGGGGAACTTGAGTGCAGAAGAGGAAAGTGGAATTCCAAGTGTAGCGGTGAAATGCGTAGATATTTGGAGGAACACCAGTGGCGAAGGCGACTTTCTGGTCTGTAACTGACACTGAGGCGCGAAAGCGTGGGGAGCAAACAGGATTAGATACCCTGGTAGTCCACGCCGTAAACGATGAGTGCTAAGTGTTAGAGGGTTTCCGCCCTTTAGTGCTGCAGCTAACGCATTAAGCACTCCGCCTGGGGAGTACGGTCGCAAGACTGAAACTCAAAGGAATTGACGGGGGCCCGCACAAGCGGTGGAGCATGTGGTTTAATTCGAAGCAACGCGAAGAACCTTACCAGGTCTTGACATCCTCTGACAACCCTAGAGATAGGGCTTTCCCCTTCGGGGGACAGAGTGACAGGTGGTGCATGGTTGTCGTCAGCTCGTGTCGTGAGATGTTGGGTTAAGTCCCGCAACGAGCGCAACCCTTGATCTTAGTTGCCAGCATTCAGTTGGGCACTCTAAGATGACTGCCGGTGACAAACCGGAGGAAGGTGGGGATGACGTCAAATCATCATGCCCCTTATGACCTGGGCTACACACGTGCTACAATGGACGGTACAAAGGGCTGCAAGACCGCGAGGTTTAGCCAATCCCATAAAACCGTTCTCAGTTCGGATTGTAGGCTGCAACTCGCCTACATGAAGCTGGAATCGCTAGTAATCGCGGATCAGCATGCCGCGGTGAATACGTTCCCGGGCCTTGTACACACCGCCCGTCACACCACGAGAGTTTGTAACACCCGAAGTCGGTGAGGTAACCTTTTGGAGCCAGCCGCCTAAGGTGGGACAGATGATTGGGGTGAAGTCGTAACAAGGTAGCCGTATCGGAAGGTGCGGCTGGATCACCTCCTTTCTAAGGAAGATTTACTAAAACGTTTGACGACGTCGAAGTTTTGTTCAGTTTTGATGGTTTAAGTTTTTTACGAAGCGCAAGCGGAGTAAAATAAACATCCATCTTCTATATTGTTCTTTGAAAACTAGATAAAGTTTTATTGATAGTCAAGAAATTACCGAGTATCGCCATTTTAGGTTTTTAACCAATTCGGTTAAGTTAATAAGGGCGCACGGTGGATGCCTTGGCACTAGGAGCCGATGAAGGACGGGACTAACACCGATATGCTTCGGGGAGCTGTAAGTGAGCTGATCCGAAGATTTCCGAATGGGGGAACCCACTGTTCGTAATGGAACAGTATCCTTGCTTGAATACATAGAGCTTGGAAGGCAGACCCAGGGAACTGAAACATCTAAGTACCTGGAGGAAGAGAAAGCAAATGCGATTCCCTGAGTAGCGGCGAGCGAAACGGGATTAGCCCAAACCAAGAGGCTTGCCTCTTGGGGTTGTAGGACACTCTATACGGAGTTACAAAGGAACGGGGTAGACGAAGAAGTCTGGAAAGGCTCGTCAAAGAAGGTAACAACCCTGTAGTCGAAACTTCGTTCCCTCTTGAGTGGATCCTGAGTACGGCGGGACACGTGAAATCCCGTCGGAAGCTGGGAGGACCATCTCCCAAGGCTAAATACTCCCTAGTGACCGATAGTGAACCAGTACCGTGAGGGAAAGGTGAAAAGCACCCCGGAAGGGGAGTGAAATAGAACCTGAAACCGTGTGCCTACAAGTAGTCAGAGCCCGTTAACGGGTGATGGCGTGCCTTTTGTAGAATGAACCGGCGAGTTACGATCCCATGCAAGGTTAAGTCGAGAAGACGGAGCCGCAGCGAAAGCGAGTCTGAATAGGGCGAATGAGTATGTGGTCGTAGACCCGAAACCAGGTGATCTACCCATGTCCAGGATGAAGTCCAGGTAACACTGGATGGAGGTCCGAACCCACGCACGTTGAAAAGTGCGGGGATGAGGTGTGGGTAGCGGAGAAATTCCAATCGAACCTGGAGATAGCTGGTTCTCTCCGAAATAGCTTTAGGGCTAGCCTCATGTTGTAAGAGTCTTGGAGGTAGAGCACTGTTTGGACTAGGGGCCCTCATCGGGTTACCGAATTCAGACAAACTCCGAATGCCAAAGACTTATCCATGGGAGTCAGACTGCGAGTGATAAGATCCGTAGTCGAAAGGGAAACAGCCCAGACCACCAGCTAAGGTCCCAAAGTATACGTTAAGTGGAAAAGGATGTGGAGTTGCTTAGACAACCAGGATGTTGGCTTAGAAGCAGCCACCATTTAAAGAGTGCGTAATAGCTCACTGGTCGAGTGACTCTGCGCCGAAAATGTACCGGGGCTAAACGTATCACCGAAGCTGTGGATTGACACCGTTTGGTGTCAGTGGTAGGAGAGCGTTCTAAGGACTGCGAAGCTAGACCGTAAGGACTGGTGGAGTGCTTAGAAGTGAGAATGCCGGTATGAGTAGCGAAAGATGGGTGAGAATCCCATCCACCGAATGCCTAAGGTTTCCTGAGGAAGGCTCGTCCGCTCAGGGTTAGTCGGGACCTAAGTCGAGGCCGATAGGCGTAGACGATGGACAACAGGTTGATATTCCTGTACCACCTTTCTTCCATTTGAGCAATGGGGGGACGCAGGAGGATAGGGTAAGCGCACTGCTGGATATGTGCGTCTAAGCAGTTAGGCTGATGATGAGGCAAATCCCATCATCGTGAAGGCTGAGCTGTGATAGCGAGCGAATTATAGTAGCGAAGTTCCTGATTCCACACTGCCAAGAAAAGCCTCTAGCGAGGAAGATGGTGCCCGTACCGCAAACCGACACAGGTAGGCGAGGAGAGAATCCTAAGGTGAGCGAGAGAACTCTCGTTAAGGAACTCGGCAAAATGACCCCGTAACTTCGGGAGAAGGGGTGCTCTGGTAGGGTGCAAGCCCGAGAGAGCCGCAGTGAATAGGCCCAGGCGACTGTTTAGCAAAAACACAGGTCTCTGCGAAGCCGTAAGGCGAAGTATAGGGGCTGACGCCTGCCCGGTGCTGGAAGGTTAAGAGGAGTGCTTAGCGCAAGCGAAGGTGCGAATCGAAGCCCCAGTAAACGGCGGCCGTAACTATAACGGTCCTAAGGTAGCGAAATTCCTTGTCGGGTAAGTTCCGACCCGCACGAAAGGCGTAACGATCTGGGCACTGTCTCAACGAGAGACTCGGTGAAATTATAGTACCTGTGAAGATGCAGGTTACCCGCGACAGGACGGAAAGACCCCGTGGAGCTTTACTGTAGCCTGATATTGAATTTTGGCACAGCTTGTACAGGATAGGTAGGAGCCTTGGAAGCCGGAGCGCTAGCTTCGGTGGAGGCGTCGGTGGGATACTACCCTGGCTGTGTTGACATTCTAACCCGCGCCCCTTATCGGGGTGGGAGACAGTGTCAGGTGGGCAGTTTGACTGGGGCGGTCGCCTCCTAAAGAGTAACGGAGGCGCCCAAAGGTTCCCTCAGAATGGTTGGAAATCATTCGCAGAGTGTAAAGGCACAAGGGAGCTTGACTGCGAGACCTACAAGTCGAGCAGGGACGAAAGTCGGGCTTAGTGATCCGGTGGTTCCGCATGGAAGGGCCATCGCTCAACGGATAAAAGCTACCCCGGGGATAACAGGCTTATCTCCCCCAAGAGTCCACATCGACGGGGAGGTTTGGCACCTCGATGTCGGCTCATCGCATCCTGGGGCTGTAGTCGGTCCCAAGGGTTGGGCTGTTCGCCCATTAAAGCGGTACGCGAGCTGGGTTCAGAACGTCGTGAGACAGTTCGGTCCCTATCCGTCGTGGGCGCAGGAAATTTGAGAGGAGCTGTCCTTAGTACGAGAGGACCGGGATGGACGCACCGCTGGTGTACCAGTTGTCTTGCCAAAGGCATCGCTGGGTAGCTATGTGCGGAAGGGATAAGTGCTGAAAGCATCTAAGCATGAAGCCCCCCTCGAGATGAGATTTCCCATCACTTTATGTGAGTAAGATCCCTGAAAGATGATCAGGTAGATAGGTCAGAGGTGGAAGTGTGGCGACACATGGAGCTGACTGATACTAATCGATCGAGGACTTAACCAAACGTAATGCAGGCGCGTTGCGCCTGCCAGACTGGCTGATACGCCGGTAATGATTGACTATCAACCCTTTATCTAGTTTTCAGGGAATAATTTTTAAATTACCCCTTGAAAAACCTTGAAAATATTATATAATAATATTTGTCATTGTAAGCAATTTGTCTGGTGACATTGGCGAAGAGGTCACACCCGTTCCCATGCCGAACACGGAAGTTAAGCTCTTCAGCGCCGATGGTAGTTGGGGGATCTCCCCCTGCGAGAGTAGGACGTCGCCAGGCTAACCATTCCACAGTAGCTCAGTGGTAGAGCTATCGGCTGTTAACCGATCGGTCGCAGGTTCGAGTCCTGCCTGTGGAGCCATTGCTTCCATAGCTCAGCAGGTAGAGTGCTTCCATGGTAAGGAAGAGGTCACCGGTTCGAGCCCGGTTGGAAGCTTTCTTTTTTTTTTTTTGAGAAACATCAGGACTGGCCCATTGGTCAAGCGGTTAAGACACCGCCCTTTCACGGCGGTAACACGGGTTCGAATCCCGTATGGGTCACCATTTTTACACACGGAGGATTAGCTCAGCTGGGAGAGCATCTGCCTTACAAGCAGAGGGTCGGCGGTTCGATCCCGTCATCCTCCACCATCGTTTTTTCACACAGCGAAGCGGAGTGAAAATAACGTACCATAAGCTCTTTTTATTAACACACAAGCCTAAAACAATCACCTTCACGGGTTTTTATTTTTAGTTGGGTGGATGCAAAGAGTGTTGCTGATCAAGTACAACTGAACATGCCGGTGTAGCTCAACTGGTAGAGCAACTGACTTGTAATCAGTAGGTTGGGGGTTCAAGTCCTCTTGCCGGCACCATTTTTCCTTTAGCTGGAGGGGTAGCGAAGTGGCTAAACGCGGCGGACTGTAAATCCGCTCCTTCGGGTTCGGCAGTTCGAATCTGCCCCCCTCCACCATTTTGTATAATCTTTTGTGAAATGGACATCCTTATAAATGTCCCTTTTTTATGCCATTTTATTGGGCTATAGCCAAGCGGTAAGGCATCGCACTTTGACTGCGACATGCGTTGGTTCGAATCCAGCTAGCCCAGCCATTTACGAGCCATTAGCTCAGTTGGTAGAGCATCTGACTTTTAATCAGAGGGTCGAAGGTTCGAATCCTTCATGGCTCATCATGAAAACTCCCACGAATTCTTTCGTGGGAGTTTTTTGTTATGGGCGAAAATGAGAGGGTGAGGGAAGAACCTAGGAAGGAAGCTTAGGGACTGTCCGCATATATATACATGAATATGTGCAGTTGAGTCATTGATGTGAAAGCGGATACAATGGAGGGAGATACAACGATGAGATGAGAGGATGGTTGGGATGAAGAAGAATATTTCGATTATTGGGGTACCGATGGACTTGGGTCAAATGAGGCGTGGAGTCGATATGGGACCGAGCGCTATTCGATATGCAGGTGTGATTGAAAGGCTAGAGGATCTAGGCTATGCAATTAAGGACCTTGGAGATATCAAGATCGGCCAGGCGGAGCGGGTACATAAGGACAGGGATACGAATCTTCGCAATCTTAAGGCGGTGGTTGAGGCCAGCAAGACGTTGGCAGCAAAAGTGGACGATGTTATTGAAGGCGGGGATTTCCCTTTGATTTTCGGAGGGGACCATAGTATCGCCATCGGCACGCTTGCCGGTGTATCGCCTCACTACGAAAACCTGGGCGTGATCTGGTATGATGCCCATGGAGATCTGAACACGGCGGATACATCCCCTTCAGGCAATATCCATGGAATGCCACTTGCAGTGAGCTTGGGACTTGGTCATGAGGATCTTCTGGATATCGGGCATGACCGCGTAAAGATTAAGCCTGAGAATGTCGTGCTGATTGGAGCCCGATCATTGGACGAAGGCGAGAGGGAGCTTATAAAGGAAAAGGGCATCAAGGTCTACACCATGCATGAAATCGATCGTCTCGGCATGGCAAACGTGATGGAAGATGCGATTGATTATTTGAAGGAGAAAACGGACGGGGTCCATCTGTCCCTTGATCTTGATGGGTTGGATCCGAGCGATGCACCGGGAGTGGGCACACCGGTCCTCGGCGGGATCAGCTATCGTGAAAGTCATCTTGCCATGGAGATGCTGGAGGAATCCGGACTGATTACGTCTGCAGAGTTCGTGGAAGTTAATCCGATCCTCGATGAAAAGAATAAGACGGCAACAGTGGCAGTGGCGCTCATGGGCTCCCTGTTTGGAGAAAAACTTCTTTAAAAAAGACAAATAAAAGAAAAGGCTGATCATCCTATCGCAGGGGATCAGCTTTTTTGTATGTTCAATGGTGTTTACACCCTTGATATTGGTTTAGTAAGTCATCGAGCCTTACACTCATATCAACGACCTGCTCATCTGCGAAGGATGACTTCAGGGCCATCTCGACCATCTGGCGACGGCAGTCTTCTATCTCGAACAGTAGATCACGTACGCGTACTCTCATTTCCAAAATCCCCCTAAATATAAATAATTAGTCCCTTTATACCCCTTTTGAAATAATTGTAAACATTTATAGGCAAAAATTTGTTAGGATAATGAAGAGAGACCGTTTTACATAGGTTGCAGGCTTGGTTTCACATCGTTTTTACCTATAAATTGGGTAACTTTTTCCGTTGAAATACGTCCACTATAGTGGTGCATTGAGCCATATGGGCTGTATCCCATATAGTCGGGATGGATTCATCGATAAAAGGTCCTGAACATAGTGGAAGAATAAAGGCATAAAAAAATATAAAAAATTTATGAAACCTTTCAATAGGGTGTAACGTATATAACGATACCCGCATGGAGCGGAGGTTGAGGAATGGACGAAATCATCAATAGAAGAATCAAACAGGTTCTCAAAGGCGATCAGAACGCATTTGGGGAAATTGTGGAGTTATACAAAGACAAGGTATTCCAACTGTGCTACAGGATGCTCGGGAATCGGCATGAGGCGGAAGATATTGCACAGGAGGCGTTCATACGGGCCTATGTGAATATCGAGACGTTCCATCAGAACAGGAAGTTCAGCACCTGGCTGTTCCGGATCGCGACGAACCTTTGCATAGACCGGATACGCAAGAAAAAACCCGATTACTTTCTGGATGCGGAAGTAGCCGGGACCGACGGATTGACCATGTATTCTCAAATCGCAGCTGATATCCAGCTCCCTGAAGAAGAAGTGGAGAATATGGAGCTCCAGGAGACGATCCAGAAAGAAATTTCGAAATTACCTCAGAAATATCGTTCTGTCATCGTATTAAAGTATATTGAGGAGCTGCCCCTTCAAGAAATCAGTGAGATATTGGATATGCCGCTCGGTACAGTGAAGACGAGAGTGCATAGAGGGCGGGAAGCCCTACGGAAGCAATTACGATCTTTGTAAGAGAGGGGGAGCATTCATGAAAGCATGTCCTGAAGAAGTCATTGACTACATGCATGATTATCTTGATGGAGATATAGGAAGCACCCAAGCATCGGAACTGAAGAAACATCTGCAGGAATGCGATGATTGTCAGCATCATTTTCATGAGCTTAAAAAAGCGATCGCCTTTGTACAAAGCACCTCGCACATCAGTGCACCAAGCGGGTTCACTGACAGTGTGATGGCAAGGCTTCCGAAGGAGAAGAAGAAAGTAGGGTTCCAGCGATGGTTGAAAAGCCATCCGCTTCTCACAGCGGCTGCGCTGTTCCTGACGTTCATGACGGGAGGACTTTTCACCTCCTGGAATGGTAATGATGATTTCTCATTCACCAAGCATGACAATCTCGTCGTACAGGATCACACGGTCCTCGTCCCTAAAGGGGAAGTGGTCAAGGGGGATCTGACCGTACGAAATGGCGATGTGAAGATAGAAGGAAAGGTCACGGGGGATGTGACCGTCATCAACGGTGATAAGTATCTCGCTTCTGCCGGAAGTGTGACCGGAGATATCAACGAGATCGATGAAGCCTTCGGATGGCTATGGTACAAGATCAAAGAAGGTGTCAAAGGAACCGTGGATTTAGGAAATTCGCAAATGGTTGAAAATTAAGATAGACTAGAGGGACGTGGATGACGTTCCCTCTAAGGGCTGGCATTCACGTGGTGTCAGTTTTTTTCTGTAAAACGTAAGTTCAAAGCAAGAGAGGCCATGGGTGTCTTTTAATGGACAAGGACAAAATGTGATATACTAAAAAAGTTACGAAAATGAAGAAGCCACATGGCGGCTTACGCTTTCGATTAAGCTATTGGAGGATGTAATATGCCGTTTCTCGATATTTTTACGGATTACTCCGCACTGGATTATGTCTCCGATATTGTAGATATTCTCGTGGTGTGGTTTGTAATCTACAAACTCATCATGCTGATAAAAGGCACGAAAGCAGTACAATTGTTAAAAGGAATTTTCGTTATCATCATTGTAAGGGGTCTCAGTAGCATTTTTGGCCTTGATACCCTCGGATGGATGATGCAGCAGGCACTGACCTGGGGATTCCTTGCCATCATCATCATCTTCCAGCCCGAATTGAGACGGGCCCTCGAACAGCTCGGCCGGGGCCGTCTGTTCTCGAGATCCGGCATGCAGGAGGATGAAGAGCAGGAACGCATCATTGAATCCATGACCAAAGCGGTCAGCTATATGGCGAAGCGCCGCATCGGGGCCCTATTGACCCTGGAGAGGGAAACAGGGATGAGTGATTACATCGAGACGGGGATCCCGCTCGACTCCAAGATCTCATCAGAGCTCCTCATCAACATTTTCATCCCGAATACACCTTTGCATGATGGTGCCGTCATCGTTCAGAAGAATCAGATTGCGGCAGCGGCATGCTATCTGCCACTTTCAGAGAGCCCGTTCATTTCAAAGGAGCTCGGTACGCGGCACCGGGCAGCGCTTGGTGTCAGCGAAGTGACAGACAGCATTACCATCGTTGTATCTGAGGAAACAGGTGCCATCTCCATTACGAAGAATGGTGAGCTTTATCGCGACCTGACTTTGGATCGTTTCAAGGAGATCCTGACGAATGAGCTCGTTGGCGAACGTTCGAATGCTTCCTCGGTGAAATGGAACTGGAGGGGGAAGAAATAGATGGATAAGTTTATGGAAAGCCGTTGGTTCATGCGCATCGTCGGTTTACTGCTTGCACTCATCCTCTATATGTCCGTCAACTTCGGCGATCTTCAAAAAGAAGCGAATCGTCCGAGTAGCGGAAGCTCTCAGGAAGATGTGGAAACCGTTCAGGATGTGCCCCTTGAAGTGTTTTATGACAGTGATAACCTTGTCGTCACGGGTATGCCCGAGA
Organism: Rossellomorea marisflavi; assembly: GCF_009806575.1. Taxonomy (NCBI): domain Bacteria; kingdom Bacillati; phylum Bacillota; class Bacilli; order Caryophanales; family Bacillaceae; genus Rossellomorea; species Rossellomorea marisflavi. The sequence continues at coordinate 177,914 of NZ_CP047095.1, forward strand.
CGGTGAACGTCAGGCTGGAAGGACCGAAAGCCCTCGTGCAGGCAGCCAAGCAGGTGAAGGACTTCCAAGTGTACGTCGACCTGAATGACGTGGGCATTGGGAACCATCAGGTGGAAGTCAAAATAGACAACCTATCGGATAAGATGAAGGCGAAGGTCAATCCAGGCTATGTGAATGTGTCAGTTCAGGAGAAGGTCACGAAGGAATTCGGGGTCGAGCCCGAGTTCAATGAAGGACTGCTTGCCGACGGCTATGATGCCCAGGGACTGGCAGTGGAGCCTAAAACCGTGAAGGTGACAGGTGCGAAAGACGAAGTGGAGCGCATCACCTATGTGAAGGCGACCATCGATGTCGATAATGAAATCAACCAGAATGTCACGAGAGAAGCACAGGTACAAGTGCTCGACCGTAACTATAATAAACTGGATGTCGAAGTGGAACCGGAAACGGTCGACGTGACGGTCTCGGTCACCAACCCGAGCAAAACCGTCCCCATTTCGGTGAAGGAGAAGGGTGAGCTGCCTGAAGGCGTGACGCTCAATTCCATCAGCGTCAAACCAAAAGAAGCCACCATATTCGGAAATCAGAGCCTCCTCGATACAGTGAAGGAGCTGTTTGCCGAAGTGGACCTTTCGGACATCAAGAAAGATACGACAAAGAAAGTGAAGATCGGCCCGCAGTCCGATCTCAATAAGGTGACACCGGAGGAAGTCGAGATCACCATCGATGTCTCACAGGTGTCAACAGATGAGGATAAGGAACTGACGGGTGTGCCGATCACACCGGAGGGCCTCCCGGAAGACTATGAGTACAACGTGACGTCTCCCGAGGCTGAGGCTGTGGATGTCTCACTCAGCGGTCCCCAGGATGAGGTGAGCAAGGTGACGAAGGATGACTTCTCCCTTGCCCTTGACCTCTCGGGACTCGAGCCGGGTGAACATGAGGTGGAGATTACTGCACAGGGACCGGATAACGTGGACTGGACCCTGTCACAAAAGACCGTAACCGTAGAAATCAAAGATAAGAACACATCAGCCGATGGCTGAAAAAGGAGAGAATAATGATGGGTAAGTATTTTGGAACAGACGGAGTAAGGGGAGTAGCCAACTCGGAACTGACACCTGAACTGGCTTTTAAGCTGGGTAGATTCGGGGGTTACGTACTGACGAAGGATGCCACACGTCCCAAAATATTGATTGGAAGGGATACGCGGATCTCAGGACATATGCTCGAAGGCGCCCTCGTTGCAGGATTGCTGTCGATCGGAGCGGAAGTCATGCGTCTTGGAGTCATTTCCACACCGGGAGTCTCTTACCTCACTAAGGCACTGGGGGCACAGGCAGGGGTCATGATCTCAGCTTCCCACAATCCTGTGGCAGACAACGGAATCAAATTCTTCGGACCGGACGGATTCAAGCTGTCCGATGACCAGGAGAATGAAATCGAAGTGCTCCTTGATGCTACTGAAGATACCCTTCCTCGTCCGGTAGGCGGAGATCTCGGTCAGGTGAGCGACTACTTCGAGGGTGGACAAAAGTATCTGCAATACCTTAAACAAACAGTGGATGAAGACTTCGACGGACTACATATCGCACTCGATTGTGCACATGGTGCCACTTCTTCCCTTGCGACGCATCTGTTCGCCGATCTCGATGCCGACATTTCCACGATGGGAGCATCCCCGAACGGGTTGAACATCAACGAGGGAGTAGGTTCCACGCATCCAGAAACACTCGCGGAAATGGTGAAGGAAAAGGGAGCGGACCTTGGTCTTGCCTTTGACGGAGACGGAGACCGGATCATCGCTATCGATGAAAATGGGGAAATCGTCGACGGAGACCAGATCATGTACATCTGCGGGAAATTCCTTAAATCAGAAGGTCGTTTGAAGCAATCGACGGTCGTCTCCACCGTCATGAGCAACCTCGGATTCCACAAAGGACTCGAGGAGCACGGCATCCAAAGCATCCAGACGGCCGTGGGAGATCGCTATGTAGTCGAGGAAATGAAGAAGAACAACTATAACCTCGGCGGGGAACAGTCCGGTCACATCATCTTCCTGGATTACAACACGACAGGTGACGGACTCCTTACAGGAATCCAGCTTGTGAACATCATGAAGATCACGGGGAAATCCCTATCTGAGCTTGCGGGTGAAATGAAGAAGTTTCCTCAAAAGCTTGTGAACGTCCGTGTGACCGATAAACATCACGTAACGGATAATGCCAAGGTGAGTGAAGTCATCAGCAAGGTGGAAGGCGAGATGAACGGAAACGGCCGGATCCTTGTCCGTCCATCCGGAACCGAGCCCCTTGTCCGTGTTATGGCAGAAGCTCCGACAGAAGAACTTTGCGCCCGATACGTCGATGAAATCGTCGCCGTGGTACAGGCGGAAATGGGCCTGGCTGAATAGTTGATTTTCCATGCATGAGGGGTCACTCACGACCCCTCATGCATATTTTATAGTGATGGTCATGTGGTCACCATGTTGCGAAGCAGTGACAAACCGCTAACAAATGGTCGGTCCATCCATAATTTGATTGACGGATGATAAGCAACTGGTGTATGATGATTTTGTTTTTAATTTTTCAACATACTGGAAACACTTGACTCAAGAATGGAAAGGTGGAAAGAGGTCGTATTATTTATAAAAAGCGCCAGGACTAAGCGGCTGCTTAGTTGACGAGGTGGAGGTTCTATCGATCGATCGGCGGGTGCCTCCCGGTTCTAGTCACAGAACCGTATGATCCTTCTTCAAAACATCGGGGCAACCCGGTGGACAAAGGGAAGGTTCAAGTGACCCTAATACAACTGACAAATAGAGATAAGGGGGCAAATTGTCCCCAAACGAGATTTGCCCCCTTGTACTTTCAAGGAGGAACTATTCACATGTGCGGAATTGTTGGATATATCGGAAATGCAGATACAAAGGAAATCTTGTTAAAAGGTCTTGAGAAGCTTGAGTACCGCGGATATGATTCTGCCGGTATCGCGGTTCAAAATGAAGAAGGCATCCACGTGTTCAAAGAAAAGGGACGTATCGCGGATCTTCGCGCAGTCGTAGACAGCAGCGTAGAAAGCCATACAGGGATCGGACATACGCGCTGGGCGACACATGGTGTGCCAAGCCACGATAATGCCCATCCTCACCAAAGCACGTCTGGACGCTTCACCATCGTTCATAACGGTGTCATCGAGAACTATTCACAGCTGAAACGTGAATACCTTACAGAAGTGAACTTCGTCAGTGAAACCGATACAGAGGTCATCGTACAGCTTATCGACAAACTCGTAAGCGAAGGAAACGATGTAACGGAAGCATTCCGTCAAACACTCATGCTCCTTAAAGGTTCTTATGCCATCGCCCTATTGGATGCCGAGAACGAAGAAACCATCTTCGTTGCCAAGAACAAGAGCCCGCTGCTCGTAGGTCTTGGAGAAGGCTTCAACGTCGTGGCAAGTGATGCCATGGCCATGATCCAGGTAACAGATCAATTCGTTGAACTGATGGACAAAGAAATGGTCATCGTATCCAAAGAAAAGGTCGAAATCCAGAACCTGATCGGTGAAGTGATGGAGCGTGCCCCGTACACAGCTGAGATCGATTCAAGCGATATCGAAAAGGGAACATACCCTCACTATATGCTCAAAGAAATCGATGAGCAGCCACTTGTGATGCGCAAGATCATCCAAGCATACCAGGATGAAAACGGAGAGCTTCACATTGATCAGCCGATCGTCGGGGCCATGAAGGAAGCAGACCGCATCTACATCGTAGCATGCGGAACAAGCTACCATGCAGGTCTTGTCGGGAAGCAGTTCATCGAGAAAAGCGCCAATATCCCTGTCGAAGTACATGTTGCCAGCGAATTCAGCTACAACATGCCGCTTCTATCGGAGAAGCCGCTCTTCATCTTCATCTCACAAAGTGGTGAAACAGCGGATAGCCGTGCCGTACTCGTCAAAGTGAAGGAATTGGGTCACCAATCCCTCACCATCACGAACGTAGCAGGCTCTACGCTTTCACGTGAAGCGGATCACACCCTTCTTCTTCACGCGGGTCCTGAAATCGCGGTTGCGTCTACCAAAGCGTACACAGCCCAGCTTGCAGTCCTTGCCATCCTTGGTCATACAGCAGGAAAAGCCATCGGCGTTCAACAAGGCTTCGACCTTGTCCACGACCTTGGAATCGTTGCTACTGCCATGGAAGCCCTCTGCGATACGAAAGAAGAGTTCGAAGCGATTGCCAAGGAATACCTTGCGACTACGCGCAACTGCTTCTTCATCGGACGCTCCATGGACTACTTCGTTGGACTTGAAGGTGCTCTTAAACTAAAAGAGATCTCCTACATCCAAGCCGAAGGATTCGCAGGAGGCGAGCTGAAGCACGGAACGATCGCCCTCATCGAAGAAGGCACACCGATCATCGCCTTGGCGACACAAGAAGAAGTAAACCTTGGAATCCGTGGAAACGTCAAAGAAGTCGTAGCCCGCGGAGCCAATCCTTGTATCATTTCCATGAAAGGCCTGGAAGACGAAGAAGACCGCTTCGTCATCCCAGAGGTGAACCCATTATTAACACCTCTTATCTCTGTCATCCCACTGCAGCTCATCTCTTACTACGCTGCCCTGCACCGCGACTGTGACGTCGATAAGCCGCGTAACCTGGCTAAATCTGTTACGGTTGAGTAAGAGAACCATGGAGTTGTAAAAACGGAATATGTTAAAGTCCCCCGCATGGGTAAATGCGGGGGACTTTTTTTGCTGGCTTTCCATTTCCATTTCTCATACTATAGATGGTAACGGGATAAAGAATGCGCTTGTCACCAACAGGCAACTTCTTCATTAACTGAGTATTCCTATAAATAAAGGTCCTTACAGAAAGGCGACAAGAGATGAATACACTAGATTTAACACCTGAGGACTTCGAACTGATCGAATCCGCCAAAGACAAGATCACCATGCTCTATGAAGATGATAAACACCACGTCGCAGCAGCCCTGCGTACGAATTCGGGTGATATCGTCTCTGCTGTACATATCGAAGCCTACATTGGACGTGTAACCGTGTGTGCCGAGGCAATCGCCGTGGGGAGTGCGGTCTCTTCCGGCCACAAGGGTTTCCATACCATCGTGGCTGTCCGGCACCCCTATTCCGACGAAGTTGATCGCACGATCCGTGTCGTGAGTCCATGCGGCATGTGCAGGGAATTGATCGCTGATTATTCACCCGAATGCTTGGTCATCCTGGAGGTGGACGGTAAGCTGGTGAAAACCAGGATTGGGGAGCTGATCCCATTGAAATATACAAGGTCATCTACGTAAAGGGAGTGTAGAAAATGGACTACTACGGGGAGCTTTGCACGAAGGTATACGAAAGCGGGAAGTCCATTGCTGAAGGGGAGGAGCTTGCCTTTTATCTATCCCATGTGACCGAAGGGATGAAGGTGCTGGAGCCTATGTGCGGAAACGGGCGGATGCTCATTCCTTTCATGCAGAGAGGGATCGATATTGAGGGCTTTGATATCTCGGATGAAATGCTGAAGTTATGCGTGGTGAAGGGGAATGAACGGGGTATGGAACCCCGTGTATTTCATCAAGATATGAGGCACTTCAACCGGCAAGATACTTATGATTTGATCATGATCCCATTCGGGTCGTTCTCCCTTCTTCCGGAAGAAATCGTCCCCCTGTGCCTGAGGAATTTAAAGGAGTCCCTAAGGCAGGGTGGTAGACTTCTGATCACGGCTATCATCCAGCAGGGGGCTGATGACTGCCCGGAGTGGAAGGAGACCAATAGACTTCAAGATGGAAAGAATACCATTATAGAATACAAGCGGATGACCTATGACAAGGACAGCAGGGTTCTGAATAGTAAGCTGAAGTATCACCTTATACATGAGGGAGAGGTAATCAAAGAAGAGCTGATGGATTTCCCGATGCGCATGTACGGAGTAGAAGAGTGTAAGGAATTGCTTCATAAAAGCGGGTTTGTGAACGTGATTGCCCATGAAGTGTTGGATGGGTACGGCAAAGGGAATCCATTTCACGTGTTTGAAGGCACCATATAGAGCAGGAAAGCGAGGAGAACCATATGCATTTCACAACCGACCGACTCACCGTCAGACCGTTCACAGAGGATGACATCCACGATGTATTCACGATCTATCAAAATGAAGAAACATGTCGCTATCTTCTCCACGGCCCGTGGACCACGGAGGATAGGGTGGAGCGGTTCCGGAAGAAGCTCCAGAATCAAGCGCTCTCCAGTGAATCGGGCCTGAGCCTCGCCGTGGTCGAAGGGGACAAGGTCATCGGTGATCTGTCGGTATGTTACACCGGCATGAAGGACACGGTGGAGATCGGATACAGCTTTGCAAGGGAAACGGCAGGGAAAGGCTACGCAACGGAAGCACTCAGGGGGCTCGTAAAGCGACTTTTCATAGAATACGATATTCATAGGATCCAGGCGACCCTTGACAGCCGGAATCAAGCGTCGGCCAGGCTGTGCGAGCGGATTGGGATGAGGAAGGAAGCTCATTTCATACAGGACTACTGGAATAAGGGCGAGTGGACGGACAGTTTCGTGTACGGCATGCTGATGGCAGATCTTGATCCCGAGATGTGAGTGAACACGGCCAAAGGTCGTAAAAAAGATGCGACCAATCCCCAATGCGGTGCCCGTTCCCGCAGGCTACAATGAGGTCAGAGAGGATGTGGCACCCATGAAAAAAGAAAAATGGAATGAAGAGCTTCCAGTCGTCCAGTTCCGCATCGCGCGTCCAACCAGGAAGTTCGCCGAGGTCATACGTTTTTATATGGAAGGCATCGGGCTGAAGAAGATCGGCGGATTCGAGGCGCACAACGGGTATGACGGGATCATGCTCGGTCTCCCGGGGCATGCGTATCATCTGGAGTTCACGACCCGCGAAGACGAAGGGCCCTGTGAGGCACCGACAAAAGATAATCTCCTTGTGTTCTATATCCCGGATGGTGATCGAATGGAGGAGATTGTATCCAGACTTGCAGAAATGGGATACGATCCGGTGGAACCGGAGAATCCATACTGGAAGGAGAAGGGCATCACGATAGAGGATCCCGAGGGATGGCGAGTGGTGTTGATGAATACGGAAGGCATTGGGTGAAAAAGTGATCTAAAAGACTTTCGAATAGAAGGTCTTTTTTTATCATTCAACATGTTTTGTACCTTGCCTTTTTGTTATTATGGAAATATAAACCATAAAAAGGAGGGAGAACAATGCTTGAAAACCTCATCGCCTATGCCGTCGCCCTCTTCCTTTTTCAACCCCTCAATGTCCTGATCCATGAGTACGGTCACGGTTTCTTTGTGAAGATATTCGGAGGTCGTGTGACAAACATCGAGGTTGGAACAGGTGAACCCCTCTTTCGGGTGGGACATGTACAAGTGAATAAACAATTTTTTATCTCAGGGATGTGCCGGTATGAAGGGACTCCGGAGATATCAAAAAGCCGTCTGAAGCTGTCCTTCATTGCCATCGGGGGCGTGCTGTTCAATGCAGTGACCATCACCATGCTCATCCTCGTTAAGGTGTATACCGATCATAACCACTTCTTGGATGGGTATTATTTCGGCGTGACGGGTATGCTCATTCTATCGGCCTTATTCCCAATGACGTATTCTTCAGGCTTATATAGTGACGGAAAATGGCTGGTGACCATTTGGAAGAAAGACTCTCTATCAGCATAAAGGAGGTTCATAGATGGATAGTATCATATTCGACCTGGACGGAACGATCTGGGATCCAATCGATACGGTTCTGGAAGCGTGGAATCGGACGATTGAGGAGCATGATGAAGCGGGACACACGATGACGCGTGCGGATTTTGAAGGGGTCATGGGTCTGCAGGTGAAAGAAATTGAGGAGAAGTTATTCCCGGACGTTGATGAAGAGGTGCGGTCGAGGATGTTACAGGCATGTCTGGAGCGGGAAGAAGAGCTTCTCGGTAAACGGGGAGGAAGGCTTTATCCGGATGTGGAGAATGTGCTTGAGACCCTGTCCCGTTCCTATAAGCTCTTCATCGTCAGCAACTGCCAGGACGGCTATATCGAAACGTTCTATGACTATCACAAACTCGAACGTTTCTTCGAAGACTTCGAGAATCCCGGACGTACGGGACTCAGTAAGGGAGAAAACATCAAGCTGATTGTAGAGAGGAACAACCTGAAAGCCCCGGTGTACGTCGGGGATACGGACGGAGACCGGAAAGCTGCTGAGTCTGCGGGAATCCCATTTGTTTATGCCAAATATGGATTCGGTCATGTAGAGAAGCATGATGAAGTGCTGGAGACGTTCGGGGATTTGGTGAAGCTGTATTAGTTCATGCTTTTTACAAGAGAGAAGAAAGTAGCCAAGGATCCGTATCCTCGGCTACTTTCTTTTGAATAGACGTAGAATTCAAATCGAACCATGCCTCTTTAAAATCTCCGTTCCGAGTCCCCGTCCGTCGCCTTGATCCGAAGGAAGCCGGAGGATGCTCCGTTGAATTCACCTTTAAGATCGGGGCGATCGATTTCATCCTCGATCAGGACGGTGTGGCTGCCTTTCCCCTCCACGGTCACGGGATAGCTGCCTTTGAGGAATTCCTCGGGTGGGAATTGCTTGTCGTATGTGGAGTCGAGGAGCTCGAGGTTGAATGAGACGTCATTCCGGCTATGATTCTTCAATTCTATATCGCACGTAGCATAAATATGTCCGTCCCCATCTGATTCAAATGTACACTCGCTCCTGTCGTCATAGGAAAGGGCGTAGATGCCGCTGGCCAATGTATGTTGATAGAGCCAGATGGCCATGGTGGGAGCCGCTGCATAGGCGAACATGGTCAGGAGGACAAGGCGGATCCGGTATTTCTTCAATCCACGTACGAGAAAGACGATGGCGCTGATATAAAGGAAGCTGCCGATGATGCCGAGAATGACGAATCCGTCGCTGTCGGTGATCGGGAAGGACATAAATACTGTTCTGGCTTCACTCAGTTTGTGTTCAGGGAATGGGAAGTACAGCACCATGCAGATGAGGAAGATAGCCATGGCTGTTAGAACCGATGCCTTATTTTTAATCATGGAACCCCTCCTTCAATAACATAATATGTATTTATTTCCATTTTAACGCATGGACGAATACAAGAAAAGACTCAAGTCGGGACTTAAGTCTTTGGATCGTAAAAAGTCTTTGGGCGTTTCATGGGGACTGCGCGACCCTCTATTCCCTTTACCCCTTGAACGTCACAGGCTCCATCTCCTGATCGAGGGCCTTCATTTCATAGCCCTGTTCGGTCAGCTGTTGAAGGAGTTGGTCAAGGGAAGCGAGGGTCGTCTTTTTGTCGTGCATGAGGATGACCCTCGGTGTTTCGTGATATTGATAGTCTTCGAGTTGTTTCATCACGTTAGGGACGTAGGCGGGGCTCAGGAAGCGCCAGTCTTCGCTGTCGATATCCCAGTCCCACAGTCGGAAGCCGGCATCGTTCACGGCCTGTCGGTAGGCAGGTGTCATATTCGGCACAGAACCGTATGGGACGCGGATGAGATCGCTGGTTACACCGGTGAGTTCTTGAAGTGTCGCCTGCCCTTGTTTCATTTCCCCTACCACGCTGTCCTTGGATTGATAGATTTTCTTCACATCATGGCTGACGCCGTGCATCCCGACGGAATGACCGGCAGCAACCATATCCTGAATGGCAGTGCTATATGTCTTCATATTCGGTTCAAGCATGAAGAAGGTGGCTTTGGCATCGTAACGATCGAGCACCTCAAGGATGCCTTCGGTATTTTCATTCGGACCGTCATCGAATGTCAGATAGACGATCTTTTTCCCTGTCGCTTGTTCTTCTTGATTAGCGTCTGGTTCCGGTGCATCGGCATCAGGTGCTGGTTCGACAGGCTCCGTGGCTTCTTGACGATCATTCTGTGCCTGCTGGTCCGTGTCGTCCTTCGGTTCAGGATCAGCAGGCTGTTCTTTTTCGGTATCCTTGGTCTTTTCCGGTTTTTCCTGTTTGTTGATCTTGGCCGCTTCGCCACCTAAGGGGGATTCCGATTGGTTGAAGGCAATCCATTTGTCTCCGACCCCAGAGCTCTTGGCCACCACGATATCTTTGATCAATATACTGGATAATAGGATAAGTACGAGGGTCAGTGCGCTCAAGATGACCCGTTTCACGTTTAATCTCCTGTTGTATTTTCGTTCCTGCTGTTGCATTCCCCTCACCTTTCTTCTCGCTGTTTGTCTCTATTTCCCATGGTAAAACATTCTTGATGGAAAAGGGTTACTAATCGGTTACAAACATCCGTCGAACGCTGTAACTTTTTTGTTACTTTTGTCGAGAAGGTTTACACTATACTGATGGAAGCTATAAGTAGGAAGTGAATAGAATGAAGCGATTGATGATACAAGTGGTCCTTATACTATTGATATGCAGCGGATGCTCATTATTTCAATCGAATTCGTCGTTGATGAAGCCCCCTGAGCTCCCCGTCCAGCAGCAGGAGCTAAAGCAGGCGATCGGTCAGTATGTGCCGGCCCAGGCAGAGTGGCTCTCCCCTCTTGAAGGTGGCGACACAAACCGGATCATCGAACGGGATCTTGACGGGGACGGTGAGAAGGAGTTGATCGTCTTTTACCGGATGCCGGATAAAACGTCTCAGATGGAAGGGATCATCCTTGAGAATCGCAAGGGGAAATGGGAGAAGAAAATCCATTTCAGCGATCTTGGCAGGGAGCTGCAGAAGGTGGAGTTCGCGGATCTTGACGGAGATGGGGAGGATGAGGTCCTGATCGGGTTTTCCTATTCCAATGAGTCATCGGATAAAGCCCTCCTCGTCTTCAATGTGAGCGGAAAGAAGCCGGAGAAGCTGTTTGAATCTCAATACAGCGCCTTTTTTGCCGACGATTATGACGAAGATGGAACGGGTGAGCTGATGCTTGCGTCCCTTGTCCCGAACCAGGAACATAACGTCACCCTCTACTCGTTCCAGGACAAAATGGAAAAGGTCGATGAGCTCAAGCTGGACCCTTATGTATACCCTTATTATCATACGGTGGCGGGAAACGTCACTCCATCCGTAAAGGGAGCTGTCCTGGATTCCAGTGTGGGGGCGCACTCCTCCACCTCTTTCATCGTGGGGGTGAAAGACGGTAAGCTGAAGGAAGTGAAACCGAAGGGATTGACGGAAGAAGATCTCTTCAGGGCAACAGCGGCGAATAGTATCGATACGAATGATGACGGGATCATCGAAATCCCTGTGCTTGTCGAAGGAAGCGCAGACAAGCCGTATGTGGATATGCCGTTCATCAGTGAGTACTACCAGCTGAAGGATGACGGCGAAGCCCTCTTCATCGAAAGCACATATGAAAATGTGAACTATCAATATACATGGAAGCTCCCCGATTCGTGGCCGGATGTTGAAATCGACACGAGCGGAGACCGCCGGTACGTCAAATTCATCTCCAAGGAAGATGGCAGTGTCCTGTACGATATCTATGCCGTCGAGAAGGATAAGGCTATCCCCGATGAAGGGTGGAATAAATTGAGTGAAAGCAATCAATTCATCTACCTGACCAAGTATTCGCCAGAGCGGTACCCGGAAAACTTCCAAGCGAACTAAGAAAAGTAGGTGTGGTGTATGAAACGGATCATGATCATTGAAGATGAAGAATCGATCAGAGGATTCATCAAAGTCAATCTCAAACGATATGGATATGAGGTGCTCGAAGCAGGAAGTGCAGAAGAAGGAATCGAACTTCTGAAGGCACAGGGTGCGGATATCCTTCTCCTGGATGTCATGCTCCCTGGGATGGACGGGTTTGAAGCGTGCGGGGAAATCCGCAAGTGGAATCCGGCTGTCGGCATCATCATGCTGACGGCCAAGGTCCAGGAGATGGATAAAGTCCACGGGCTGATGAACGGGGCCGATGATTATGTGTCGAAGCCCTTCAGTCCGAACGAACTGATTGCGAGGATTGAATCTCTGTTCAGGAGACTCCGGCCAGCTCCAGTGCCGAAACCCGTGCCCGACTGGTTCCTTGATGAGAAGAAGCGGCTCTTCTATGTCAAGGGGAAGGAGATTGACCTTTCTCCCGTTGAATATGAGCTGGTCACCGGTATCATTAGGAAAAATGGACAGGCGGTGAGCCGGAACGATCTTCTGGACAAGGTGTGGGGTGTGAACTACATGGGCGACCCGAAGATCGTGGACGTGAACATCCGCAGGATCCGCCAGAAGATCGAGGAGAACCCGTCCAATCCACGCTTCCTCCTGACCGTTTGGGGCTTCGGATACAGATGGAATGAGGGCCGGGAACATGGGGATTAAAAAAAGGCTGCTGATCCAGAACCTGAGCATCATCACGCTGACGATCCTCCTCTTCCTCGGGATCCTCATATCTGGAATCTATCATTATTACTACAGCGGGACGGCAGAGATCCTGAAGAATCACGCTGAAAATTCAGCCCAGTTCTCAAAGAGGTACATGGATCTTTCCCCGTATACGATCAGGGATCAGGTGCAGGATATCCAGACGAATTTTTCCCTGCCCCAGGCCGAAACACAGGTGATCAGTACGGACGGGAAGATGCTGTCTTCCTCCGAAGGGTTCATCAGTCATGAAAAGCTCGACTTCCCTGATATTCAGGATGCCTTCAGGAAAGGGGAAGGGACGTGGATGGGGACGAACCCTGAGACGGACGAGCATGTGCTGGCCGTCTCGATCCCCCTGGAGTCTGATGGGAAAACGGTGGCCCTCCTGCGTTTCGTTTCATCCCTGGAACCGCTGGACGATAACTTCAAGACGATCCTCGCCACCTTGATCGGCATCGGACTCAGCATCCTCCTCATGGTGTTCGTGATCAGTACCTTCTTCTCGCGCATGATCACCGACCCCGTCGTGGAGCTGACGAACGCTTCGCAGAAGCTTGCAAAAGGAGACCTTGAAGCAAGAATGACGGGTACGTATAAAGATGAGTTCCGTACATTGAGCCAATCCTTCAATGATATGGGGCAGGAGTTGCTGAAGACGGAGAAGCTGAAGAATGAATTCATCTCCTCTGTCTCACATGAGCTCAGGACCCCCCTCACCTCGATTAAAGGATGGGGTGAAACCCTGCTGACAGGGGATATGAAAGATGAAGAAGAGATGAAGACGGGGCTCAACATCATCACAAATGAAACGGACCGCTTGATAGCCATGGTGGAGGAACTGCTGGACTTTTCACGTTATGCAAAGGGTACCTTTGAGATCTCACCGCACCCTTTCCCGTTTCATCGTCTGGTTCAGGAAGTGGTCCTTCAGCTCGATAAGAAGCGGCTGGCGAGGGAGATGGACATCGTATTGGAGAATGGCGAGCCGGTCAATCTGGAAGCAGATGAACACAGGGTCCGGCAGGTCATCTTGAATCTCCTTGATAATGCGATCAAATATTCAGCCCCGGGTTCGACAATCTCAATCCGCTATCGCCGTGATCAAAGCAACCTTGTGTTCGAGGTGGAGGATGAAGGTGTCGGGATCGAGAAGAAACATCTCCAACAGGTGCTGACCCTATTCTATAAAGAAAATGAAAAATCGGAGGGAGTCGGTCTTGGTCTTGCCATCAGCAAGCAGATCATCGAACTTCATGGTGGACAGCTTTATGTAAGAAGTGAGAAAAATGTCGGGACGGTTGCCGGATTCACCCTCCCCTTGAATGATAAAACACAGTAAAACCCAGAGCCTGTATGGTTCTGGGTTTTGCTCGGTAAATGACTTCTACCGGCTTGATTCAGATGGGGGCACATCGAGGGCACTGACATCCGTGAATCGTAAAATGGGGTGAATGGCCACAACAAGGCCAAGAGTCATGGTCAGTACGCCACTGAACAGAATCGTCTGCGTAATACCAACCAGCTCAGCCAGGAGTCCCCCTGCATAGACCCCGATCGGGAAGCCGATCCCTGCAATCAATCCATACACTCCGAATACCCGGCCCCTCATCGCATTGGGTACAAGCTGTTGACGGAGGGTCGGTGACACAATATTGAAAGGCGCATAAACGATGCCGCCCAAAAACATAAGGGCGTAGATGATCAAGATGTGTGTGTGAAAACTTAAGCTTGTCGGTACGAGTCCCCATAATAAGATGACCAGTCCGAGTGAATAGGAATACGGGAATTTCCTTCTCAGTCTGACCCATAGGATCGCCCCGGCAAAGGACCCTACCGCAAAAAATGACCACATTGTTCCTAACGTGCCCGGCCCTGCTTTGACGATCTCATCGACGAAGACAGGAAGCATCGGTTCTAAAGGGGCATAGGTGAAATTAAAGAGTAACGTGATCAAGGCAATGACGATGAGGATCTTATAAGAGAGGATATAGGTGAACCCTTCCTTGGTTTCCCTTAGGAAATGACGCCATTTCCATCTCGCTCCCGTCTGAGAACTTGTTTGACTGCTGTGATAGGCTTCAGGCGGAATCATAAGATACAATAGGGCTGCCATCAAAAAACAGATGACATTAAGCAATAAAGTCATCGGGGCCCCTACCAGAGCGGTACTGAATCCTCCCAGCGCCGGTCCGATCAATGACCCGATTTGGCCGGTCATCGTAAAAACCGCGTTCCCTGTTTCCAAATCCTCCTTATGAAGAAATTCAGGAAGGATAGATGCGGTGCCTATGGTCGTGAAGGATGAGAGACATCCCTCCACAAAAACCACCACGATGATCATCCAGATGGAAAGGACATCGAGCCAATAGAGAAGAGGGATAAGAGCTAAACATCCGCCTCTCACGACATTTTCCCACATCATAACGGTCCTCCGGTCGAAATGATCTAACATTCCCCCTACCAGGATGCTCGATAATAATGGAGAGACTGTAGCCGCCGATATCACCATTCCGACGGCAACGGTTGAACCGGTTACTTGATAAACAAACCACCCCAATGCAATCCACGATAATTTCCTGCCGATATTCAGAACCGTCGAAGCGATAAGAAAGTTCCTGAAGTACGCATTTCTAAGTAATGTCACATATCCCCTCACTGAACCCCGCCTTTTCTGTTTGTTAGGTTCATTATCCACCAACAACTGGGAATTGCTGCTCCTGCAAAGGGTTGAATCCATTTCATCCTTTAGATGGAACTTCAGTTTTAACAATCTATCTCACTTGATTCCAACAATCATTCTTGAAAACAACCTAAACGCCGTGCGAGCTGGTTCTCTGATTGTATTTCTCCACACGCTGTGGATGGATCGGTAGCCAGTAAAGCGAAGAAAAGTACTATCCACTGGTTACTCACAGTTTATCCACAGATAATGTGGACAATAATCTTTTCGTAGGAGTTATTAACAGTCATTGGTACCAAAACCTCCAAAATATTCGAAAATAAATTGAGTTTTCAACAGGTTGTCCACATATTCTGAATAATGTGATAGCCCTATTGCTTCAGGACAATGACAATCTGATTGGAGCCGGTCCGCTTGATGACACGGTAGCCCTGTTCAGAAGCAGCCTTTCCATCTATCACTCTTTGCTTCGTAACTACTACTCTATGTTTCGAGGGGGAATGTGTCCGGGCAATAAAAAAGAGATGGAGAAAAATGAAAAAAAAGAAAATAAAAGGAGTGCAAATCCGTTATAATGGACCTATAAAATAGGACGGAGGAACAAACCATGGGGAAATTAGAATCGAAAGTAAAAGATGCCCTTTCCGAGATCAAGAGTGCGGATCCCGATGTACGCCATGATGGATTGATGAAGCTGAAGGACATTACGGTGGAAAACAAAGGCGGAGAGTGTGACATCTCCCTTCTGAAGGACATGATAAAGCTCGCTGCCGGTCCCTTTGAGCGTACAGGGGAAGAATGGGATGATCCGAGCTTGGTCCTCCTTGAATTCGTGGTTGATTATATGGAAGAAAGGGTGGCACGCGACCTGACCCGTCACATAGCTGAATTCAGTGAGATGGGGAAGCAGTGTGTCCTTTATCATACGAGTATGCACGAACATGATGGTGCTGTGCGAGCCCTGATCGAAATGTACGAGATCCTGATTCCTCTTAATCAGGCATGGTTTCCCCATGCGGTCTTAGAACAAAACGGGGTCGTATCCAAAGCGTTGATCAATCATTTCTATACCCGTTTGGACGATAAAGCCTGCAGGCGAGATCTCTACAGAATACTGGCCAATCTCCACGAGGAAAAAGTATTCTATCAATTCAAGCCTGAGGTCATCAAGCCCCTCATCCATCGTCATTGGGAAGAAGCGAAGGCAGCCTATCTCCAGTATGATCGTGATTATAAAACCAAGCACGTCCATTGTTCGTGGAAAGACTCATACCTCCATATACGGGAGGAGCTGGAGAATTTCCTGAAGCTGATGGATGTGTATTGGGGTGAGGAATGGCTGCCGTATCTGGAGGAGGCAAAGGGGTGGAATGACCCCATTGTCAAGACGATTGCCGTCACGGTATCCCTCAAGCGGGGCATCCCCGTTGATCAGGAAGAGGTCTACTGGTGCGCCACCCATGTCGAGTCAGCGGAATTATTCCACTGGAGGCTCATCATCGATCGGATCGAACATCACAACCCGGTCAAGGATTCCCGTCAATCCGATGTGGCCCGGACCCACTTATTCTACTATCTGTTATTTGACCGTGAAGAGAGCCTCTACGCGGAGGAAATCACGATTTTGGATCAGATCGATACATTCACCGCTTACGAAGAGCCGGTCCGATACTACTTAGCGTCTTACCGCGACCTCTCAGGCCACGTGTACCCCGCGTGGGTTGGTGCGTTCAGCCTGGAAGAAGGACAGGATTCCCTCTTTAAATGGGATGATTCCACCATCCTTGAGGAGCCGTTGGAAAGCAGGAATGTGGAAGGCTGGAAAACGGCGTTCATGCAGGAGCGGAAGGAACGGATGGAGAAGGAAGCATCTGAAATCCATTATGAGGCGAAGACGAAGGAAGGAGCCGTCTTGATCAAAGGGAACTCCCTCATCGTCCACTCAAGGGAAGTGGACCGATCTATCTTCTTGAAGGACATCCAGACCTTGACGATCGAATGGAAGAAGGGCGGTTTATTCGGCCTGAAAAAGATCCCGATGGTGGCGGTATACGAGAAGGGCGGGGGAATGTTCATGACCTATCCGGAATCGGAGATCGACTATGAGAAATTCGCAGGGGCTGTCCATGAGCAAACCGAGAGCCTGGAAGAACCGCCATTCATCGAATTCTTGGAGGTGGGCTGATGGTCGGCCTGGTCCATCACATCGAACTGAACGTATCAGACTTAGATAAATCCACAGAATTCTGGGGATGGTTCTTAGGAGAACTCGGCTATGAACCTTATCAGGAATGGGCAAAGGGTAAAAGCTATCGCCTCGGTGAAACGTACATCGTATTCGTCCAGACGGAGGAGCGCTTCCTGGACGTCCCGTACCATCGGTCACGCGCCGGACTGAACCACTTGGCGTTCCACGGAAAATCCAGGAAGCATGTGGATGATCTGACAGCAACACTTGAGGAGAAAGGGGTACCCGTCCTGTACCGTGATCGGCACCCATATGCAGGAGGAGAAGGGTATTACGCTGTATTCTTCGAGGATCCTGATCGGATCAAGGTGGAGCTTGTGGCTCCGGGTAAAGGAGACGACACAGATGAATCAACACGTTAAAGCCAACTTGACACAGATGATTTCCAAGCAGCTTGAATCATCTGATATCGTGGGTGCGAGTGTGGCCATCGTGGAAGGGAGCGAGGTAGTGTATGCTGAAGGTTTCGGGTTCGCAGACCGAGACAGGGATCAACCAATGGATGCCGATACACTCATGAGCATCCAAAGCATCTCGAAAAACTTCATGGCGACCTCGATCATGCAGCTCGTGGAAGCAGGATCCATCGAACTGGATGATCCCGTAGTAAAGCATCTTCCGTATTTCAGGACAAAGGACCGGGCTGCGAGCGATCAAATCACCGTCCGCCACATCCTTTCGCACACGGCAGGTTTCCCGGAAGCGGGCATCGCCAATATGGTCGCACCGAATGTGAGGGAGATCTTCTCGGATACCCCGACGGAATTTCAGGAAGCGCTGGATCATTACGGACTGTCAGAAGAAGAGATTTCCGCAATTGAGACCCGTGAAGACATCACAAGGTGGTTCGAAAAGGTCGAACTCATTGGCTCCCCAGGCTCACAGTGGGCTTACTGTACGGACGCCTATGTCATACTCGCCGATCTCTTTGAAAAGGTGACAGGGATGGTATGGGAGTCCCATCTGAATTCCCATGTCTTCCGTCCACTTGGATTGGTAAGAACCACAAGCCACGGAGCTGAGGAAGCAGAAAATAGCGCTCGTTACTACATGGGAGAGGAAAGAACCGAAACGCCTTTCCCTAAAAACGAACTCGCGGCACCAATCGGTTATCTGTACTCGACTGCCAATGAGCTGGGATGCTACCTGGCCGCGCATCTTAACGGTGGAACAACGTTGTTAACGAATGACTCCGTCAAGATCATGCAAAAGCCCCACCATCTGGTCAGTGAAGAATGGCGATTCGGCAGTGAAGTCAGAAGCTATGGTCTCGCGTGGTTTACGGACAATTATAAGGATATGCCGATCATTGAGCACGGAGGCGGGCAGATGGGTGTTCGGTCCCTCATGACGATGGTGCCAGCCCTTCAACTCGGCATCGTTATCCTTATGAATACGGAGGGAACGGTACACTATGATCTCTGCGAAGGGATCATGGATTTTTATATGAATGAATAGAGAAGTGCAGCGGGAAACAGGTTCTCGCTGCTTTTTTAGTGGATCCTCCCCTAATAAAATCAGTCCAAACATCTTATTGACTCTAAAACTGTAAGCGCTTACTATAAAATGACAACGTTGTTATATGCAGACGGTAAAACATTCAAAGGAGTGGATGGAGTGAAAAAGGTTGGGAAAGGGATCTTGTTGTTCTTGGTTTCCGTTTTGGTGATGGGGGTGGCACTACCCATATCGGCGGTGGCGGACGATGTTCCGGAGTGGCAGTCGATCACATTCGGTCAATCAACCGATCTGAATTTTTCTGCAAATGTACTGCCGGATAAAGTCGGGCTGAATACAGCAGAGCCTGAACATCCGGGTACGATCGATGGGAAAATTCATTTGGAGAGCAGGGGAGGGAAACTGGCTCCAGGGCATGATGGGTTGACCTTTTATTACACCACCTTGAATCCGAATGCCGATAATTTTGTTTTGGAGGCCGACTTGACTTTCCATCAGCTTGGCCCGGAGACAGGGGCAAAGCAGAGCGGCCAAGAGGGAGCTGGCATCATGGTGAGGGACGTGAATGGAGCGGCCAGGCAGGACCCGATGATGGAAGGGTTTGAAGAAGTGACCGCTGCATCCAATATGTTTGCCGTCGGTTTGATGAGGGACGGGATGAGCGCCCTCTCACGGACGGGCGTAGAAGAACCGTGGGGAAGTACAGGGAGTAAGTGGGTGAATAAAGTCCTTCCGGGAGCCCCTGCAGTACCAATGAATACACCGGTCCGCGTGAAGCTTGAGCGGACGGATACAAGCTTTGTCATGTCTGCCACCTTCACCCATCTGTCGGGATCTCCTACGTTCAAACAGGAGTTAAAAGGAGCAGACCTTGTTCAGGTGATGGATCCCGACGGTATGCAAGTGGGATTCTATGCTTCACGGAATGCCTCCATGACCGTGGAGAATGCAAGCTTATCGGTGAGTGAGGCGAATACGGTGCCGACACCGGAGGAGCCTGTCCTTCAGCCGGAGCCATCCCTGACGATCCTTTCTCCGAAAGAGTCGGGCTCAAAGAAGTATTCGTTGAAAGTGACGTCGAACACACAAGGGAACATCTCCGTTTGGCAGGATGGCAAGCAGATTGTGAAGAATAAAAAGGTGAAAGCTCAACAAGTATTCGATGAAAAAGCAAAGCTGAAAAATGAAAAGACATCGTTCCGTGTCGAATGGAAGACGAATGATGGAGTGGTCCTGACCGAGGAATGGACCGTCACGATGAAGATGTTCAAGGGTGGGAAAGGCCTGTTCGTTTCACCGGATGGGAAAGCGACTGCTTCCGGTAAAAAGAACGATCCCCTGGACCTCGATACCGCCATCAAATACGTACAGCCGGGAGAGACGATTTACCTTCTGGAAGGGGTATATACAGAGCCCGTGACCATCGGCCGGACATACAGCGGGGAAAAGAAAAAAATGAAAACCCTGGCTCCGTATAAGGGTGCCAATGTTCTATTCGACGGGAAGAATGAGAAAGGAAATCTTCTTAATTTGAATGCCGACTATTGGGTGATCACGGGCTTTGAGCTGACGAAGTCGACCGGAAACGGTATGAGGGTGAATGGAAGTCATAACAAGATCGATCATATGACGTTCAGCTACAATCAGAATACCGGGTTCCAAATCTCGGGAAGTGGATCGGATCCCGAACTGTGGCCGAAACACAATCTTATCTCGAACAGTGAATCCCATGATAATCGTGATTCGTCTGATATCAATGCCGACGGCTTTGCGGCCAAGCTTGGTGTAGGGGAAGGGAATGTATTCAAGAATAATATTTCCCACCATAATATCGACGACGGCTGGGATCTATACAACCGTACCAATGAAGGTGCCAACAAGCCGGTTACCCTTGACGGGAACATTTCATATTCCAATGGGAAGCTCAGTAGTGGTTACAATGAAGGCGGTACCTCGGGCAGTGGATTCAAGGTAGGCGGGGAAGGCCTCCCGGTCGCTCATATCGTTAAGAACAACCTGGCATTCGATAACAATATGGATGGGTTCACAGACAACTTCAATCCAGGCAAAATCATTGTTCACAAAAATATCGCCATCGATAATAAGCGCTACAACTTCATCTTCCGGATCAACCCGTATTTCAAACCGGAAGAGCAGGGGATTTTCACAAAAAATATCTCCATCAAAACCGATCCCGACCGCCTGAAGGGGGACTTTGTGTCAGGTGTCGTGGATGACAGCAACTACTTCTTTGACGGAGAAAGAACGGTAAACAGCAAAGGGGACGAAAAGGACCCGAAGCCTTATCTGAAAAAATTGCGCCCATAAAAAAGACGTCCATGCCTGGCATGGACGTCCTTTTTAATTTATTCTTCAGCGCCGGAAAGGACCATCACGTCCTCACCTTCCGATACCGCCTTCTCGATATGCTGTTCACCCCACGAGCACAGCATCTGAAGGGCAGGAGCAAGGGATGTCCCGTAGTCGGTCAGCTTGTACTCGACCTTCGGCGGTACCTGATTGTACACGATCCGCTCGAGGACCCCGTCGGATTCGAGCTCACGAAGCTGCTGGGTGAGCATCTTCTGGGTGATGTTCGGCATCCTCTTTTTCAGTTCGCTCGTGCGGAGGGTGCCGTGATCGATGAGGTGGCAGAGGATGACTACCTTCCATTTGCCTCCGATGACTTCAAGTGCTGCTTCGACCGGTATATTGAATGTCTTCATTTCCCGTCACTCCTTTATGGGATCTTTTTGACATGTACATGCCTGTATGATGTGTAGAATAGTATCATTCTATACCCGATCGGCACACGAAGCAAGTAGCGGCGCATGGGTACCTCCAGGTGTCTACCGTACTTTAAAGTGCGTACTTCCTTTTTGGTTGCATACTCCTTAAACTAACGATTACCGGCAAATCACCGGTGAATTGAAATTGTTAAGGAGGAAAATCATTATGAGTTCTCATTCTACTTCTATAGATCAAAACGCCTCCAAGTCCAAAGGAGGCACCCCGGCGCTACTTGCCCTTGCCATCAGTGCGTTCGGAATCGGGACGACAGAATTCGTCCCTGTCGGTTTGCTGTCATCGATTGCAGATGACCTGTCGATCTCCATCACCCTTGCAGGTCTGCTGATTTCCGGATATGCCTTGGGAGTCGCCATCGGAGCGCCCGTCCTGACGGCCCTCACCAGCAGGATGAGCAGGAAGAGCCTGCTCATGTCCCTGATGCTTCTCTTCATTGTAGGGAATTCAGTCGCTGCCCTGTCCACGAGCTTTGGACTTCTGCTTGTGGCACGGTTCATCACGGCCTTCTCCCACGGGATTTTCTTCTCGATTGGGTCCACGATCGCAGCAGACCTTGTTCCGGCACATAAGCGTGCCAGTGCCATCGCCTTCATGTTCACGGGTCTGACTGTTGCCACGGTCACCGGGGTACCACTTGGAACCTTCATCGGACAGGCCTTCGGTTGGAGAGCAACGTTCTGGGGAGTAGCCGCACTTGGTGTCATCGGAATCGTAGCAAGCTCGATCCTTGTGCCGAAGAATCTTAAAGAAGCACCACCTGCCAAGTTCAGTGATCAATTGAAGATCCTGACCAACGGTAAGCTCATGCTGGCATTTGCCATCACGGCCCTTGGATACGGTGGAACATTCGTTGCATTCACCTACCTGACTCCGTTACTGGAAGATGTGACAGGATTCAGCGCTAAATGGGTCAGCATCATCCTTCTAGTCTACGGAATTGCTGTCGCCATCGGGAACGTTGTCGGCGGGAAAGCATCGGATAAAAATCCGCTCAAGGCTTTATTCTGGATGTTTGTCCTTCAGGCCATCATCCTCCTCGCCCTGACGTTTGCTGCACCATTCAAAGTGGTTGGTCTGATTGCCATCTTCCTTATGGGTCTATTTGCTTTCATGAACGTACCGGGCCTTCAGGTACTCGTCGTCAACTTGGCAGAGAAATATGTGCCTACTGCCGTCAACGTGGCATCTGCACTTAATATCGCCGCATTCAACGTAGGGATCGCCATCGGCTCCTTCGTCGGCGGACTCATCGTCGACAGCATCGGCCTCATCCACACACCTTGGATCGGTGCCGTCATGGTAGCAGGCGCCGTCGCTCTCACAGCGTGGCTCCGAAAAATCGAAAAGTGACACATGGGGACGGTTCCGATGCACCATTTGGATGCATTGGAACCGTCCCTTTCCCTTTTGTATCAGGTGGTATATAATGGATAAAACGCAAACCTGGAGGGACAGTCAAATGAATAGTTGGCTTTGGTTGATCATTGCTGCTGGTGGACTTGTCGTGGTATTGATGGTCGTCGTTTCGTTGGTGATTGGCAAATTCTCTCCCAGTGAACAAAAAGGCGTGGACGATGAAGAGGGTTGACGCTGCCGTCCACAGATGATCCGCATCATCCATGGGGTGGTGTTTTTTTGTGTGGAAAAGCAGAGGAAAAAGGGAGGAAAGGGCGAAGTGATTAATGGTGATACGTTCCTAAAGGAGGGAATCGAAATTGATTGATCGTCATGAAGTCTTGTTCACCCAACTAAGCGCCTATCGACGTGAGGTCCTGCATGCGGCGGCCTCTGTGACTCCAGAAGAAGCAGAGGTGATTCCACCGCCTTTCCGTAACAATATCCGCTGGAACCTCGGGCATATCTACCTCGATCAGTATCAGTGGATCGAGGCGTTGACGAAGGAAAAGCAGGAGGTGCCTGAAACGTATCCTGCCTGGTTCGGCTACGGAACCTCTCCGCAGAATTTCACTCAGGAAACGCCATCCCTCGAGGAGTTGTTCACCCTGCTGAAGGAGCAGCCCGGGATGATTAGGGAACGATGGGGTCACCGGATGGAAGAAGCGTTTCCTCAGACCGAAATGGGAATGAGGACGGTGGAGCAGGTTCTCATTCGCACGGTTTTCCATGAAGGGATGCACCTTCAGACGATCTTGGATATCAAAAAGGCTTTTTGAGGGATTGGAGATCGATTTCAAGAAAAGATGTCTATTTCCAATCTCCCGAAGGACATGGGTTCATATTGATTTAACAATTCCGGTTGAGATCCCCGCCTTATGGCTGAAAGAAGTTCATTCCATCGGTTGATGGTCCGTTCCTTTGCAGCATTTATAATTAGCATAAAGGAGGGGATGTCAATGAAGATCCATCAGCTGGAGCTTTTCATCGGCAACCATGAAGAAACGGTTGCTTTTTATCGGGATATAGTAGGCTTCACGTGCACGACAAATGGTGACAGCTCGACGGATATTGAAGTGGGCGACGGAACCCTGACCGTCCATAAGAAAGCTGGGGTGGACTGCTACTACCATTTTGCTTTCAATATTCCGGTCAATCTGTTCGAGTCGGCAAAAGCGTTTATGGCCGAGCGGGTGACGCTTGCAAGGGAGGATGATGAGGACGAGGTGTTTTTCAAAGAATCCAAGGCCCGATCCTTCTACTTTCTAGACCCCGCTGGAAATATTGTCGAATTCATTGCGAGAGAAGGTGTGAACCCCGATTCACACGCGGGATCATTCAGTCCATCAGAGGTTCTGGGGATCAGTGAGATCGGTGTATCATCGGATGAAGTGTACCGTTGTTCCCAAGAAGTGCTGGCAAAAGGGATCCCGGTGCGAAATGAAAGGCCAGTATCAAACGGGGAAACCTTGAACTTCATGGGGGAGACCGGTGATGGAACTTTCATCATCATCGGGAGGGCCGGGAGACGCTGGATTTTCTCAGACAAACCAGGATTGCCCGCCCCGACGATCATCAAGACAGACAGGGGCACCATGATGTTCCATCTAGGTGGTTGAAGACAAACCTATTGGTGTGTATAATTATACAAAACGGAGAATGAATGTGCATTTTACATGAAAGTAGACACAACTCAATGGATACATATTTAAAATTTGTACTCGTCGGATTTTCCATTGCCCTCCCCGTGGGGGCCGTAACCGTGGAAATGACCAAGCAGGGACTGAAAAACGGCTTCCTCCACGGCTGGGCAGTGGGCGTCGGCGGAATGACGATCGATTTCTTCCTTGTTCTTGCCATGTATCTCGGACTCGCCCAGGTCCTGTCCCTGCCGTATGTACAGCTGCCCCTATGGGTGGTAGGAGCCATCTTCCTATTTGGCCTTGCTTATGATTCAATCAAGAATGCCGACCATGGGATCACGATGGCAGGGGATCGACCCCAATCCTCTTTATGGAAGACCTACCGGAACGGAGTGCTCGTGGCTGTATCGCCTGGTAATCTCGTTTTCTGGGTCTCTGTATTCGGCACGGTCCTGGCCGATTCCTATTCAGGCTCGAAGATCGGATTTGTCCTGGCTGCAGCGGGGGTTCTTACGGGAATTTTGATCCATGACCTGGGACTGCTCTCGATCGTGGCCGCCACCCGCAGGGCCATGAATCGAGCGATGATCAAATGGACGTCGATCGCAGCCGGGATCCTGCTATTCGGCTTCGGATGTTACTTCTTATACGAATTTGTACACGACATCAAAGACTATCTGTAAATGAAAAACCGGCCTTCAATGGCCGGTTTTCTTATGAATGGTTCAAAATCGAGCGTGAGTGCCCCGACCTGAAGCTCCTGAAAGCAAGAAGCAGGGCAGCTGCACCGAGTAGAAGAAGCACAATACTGAAATAACTGCTTCCTTCTGTGACGCCGCTGATCAAGTAGAGGCCACCGATGATGGAGGCAAAACCTACAATCCCGTTACCGATCATATGGGCACGGGCCTTCAAGAAGCGGTCGATGACCCATAATGCAATGACAGCTGCGCAAATCGTCGTCACAATCGGGAAAAATGGCCGGAATTTCGCTGCATAGATGAAGAAGTCCCCCTGATTGATATCCCCCGTTTTTGTCACTTCCCCCGCGCTCGCCGACACCTTCGCCGAATTCTTCCACTCGAACTGATCCTCGAGCAGCGCACTTCCTTCATACATGGAAAAGTAGAACGCGAATGGAAGGATTGTAAGGCAGACCAGGAATATCAAGGTCTTCACATTCCTTTTATTCAATTCAATCACACCTTTTTTCAATGCTTCATCAGACATGAGGTGTTGTTCCGGGAGGCTCCTGCCTGCCCGTAAGCTGGGACCATTCAACTTTAGACACTTGATGTGCCCACCATCAACGCTTGTCCCTTCAATGTTAAGAAAACCCCCATAAGAATCACTGGGCAGATGAAGCATCCTGATTTGCCCATATTATACCATCTTCACCCAGTTGAATTGAAGTTACATTTTGTTAACATCGGAATGCATGAAAAAGGCCACAACAAAAGCCGGTTTCCATCGAAACCGGCTTTCATTCTTCATTATGTTGAGTGAGGTCGAAAATCTTCCTCGATTCAAAAAGGTCGATGACCTGATTCAGCCAATTATAGTATTCAATGGCGTAGGTGATCCTCTCGAGGTGATCCTTTGCCCTCTGAGCGGTTTCTTCGTCATCTGTGTCTGCTATGGCAGTTTCCAGGTCCCGCATGGATTTGACGGAGGCGTCGAGATTCATCTGGGTTCCCTTCCTCCATTGAGTGGTGAACCGGTCGATGAAGTTTTGATACCAGTCATTCTTCACCTGGTACAGATCCTTCCTCTCACCCTTTCGCCATACTTTTTCAACCATATTCAATTCCAACAACGTCCTGACACCGGTGGACATGCTGGTTTTACTCATTTCCAGCTCTTCCTTCAGCTCATCCAGGGTCATTGGTCTATTTTCAAAATAGAGGGTCCCGTAAATGCGTCCTATGGAAGGAGAAACCCCGTATAAATGCATGTTTCTCGCCACGGATTCAATGACTCTCTCCCGTGCCTGGGCGACTAAACCTTCATTATGCATAATACACCACCATTCTAATCACAATAAAAAAGGACGGAAACCATCCTTAACTATTCATCTTGATTTATTTTAAGGTTTGAATTCTTCAAAGTAAAGGGAACATAAAGAGAGGATATGGGAGGATATCCAAAGAAATCTAAGAATAAGATGATTTCGAACGTACAGTTTTAACTGTACGGACTATATACGTTGAATATGAAGGTTTATCCCATTTGTTACCTCCGACAAAAGTCCTTTATACTTTTAAGGTATGCTAGAAAAATCGCTCGGATTCGACAAAATTTGACGTTTTTAAACAAAGTTAGAGGTGGATTTATGGCTGAGAAGAAAATTAGCGTTCAAAACGTTACTAAAGTCTTTGGTAAATCGCCCCAACAGGGAGTCAAACTCCTGAACGAGGGCAAGACCAAACGGGAAATACTTGAAAAGACCGGCATGACCGTCGGTGTAAACAAAGCAAGCTTCGATGTATATGCAGGTGAAATCTTCGTAATCATGGGGCTTTCAGGAAGTGGAAAATCAACATTGGTAAGGATGCTCAATCGCCTGATTGACCCGACCGATGGAGAAGTCCTCATTGATGGCAAGAACATCGTTAAGCTCAAACCCAACGAGCTTAGGGAAGTAAGAAGGAAGAAACTGAGCATGGTGTTCCAACGCTTCGCACTATTCCCTCACCGAACTGTTCTCGATAATACTGAATATGGACTTGAAGTCCAAGGTGTAGAAAAATCCAAACGTAAGCAAAAGGCTATCGAATCCCTTGAGCTTGTAGGTCTCAAAGGATACGAAAACAGCTACCCGAGCGAACTCAGCGGTGGTATGCAGCAGCGTGTCGGTCTGGCGCGTGCCCTTGCAAACGACCCTGATATCCTTCTCATGGATGAAGCATTCAGCGCATTGGATCCGTTGATCCGTAAAGACATGCAGAATGAACTTCTCGAGCTTCAAGAGAAAATGGAGAAGACCATCGTCTTCATCACCCATGACCTTGATGAAGCCCTTCGCATCGGCGACCGCATCGCCCTTATGAAAGATGGGAACATCGTACAGGTGGGTACACCGGAAGAGATCATGACAAACCCTGCCAACGACTATGTTGAGCGTTTCGTAGAGGACGTCGACTTGTCTAAAGTGCTCACTGCTGAGCATGTCATGAAGCGCCCTGAAATGGTGCGCATCGACCGCGGACCGCGTGTAGCCGTGAAAGTCATGAAGGACGAGGGGATCTCCCACTTGTTCGTCGTGGACAGCAAACAGAAGCTGCTTGGTGCCGTCACCATCGAAGCTGCTTCGGCAGCGGTGAAAAATCAACAAACGCTTCAGGATATCCTGATCACGGATATCGAGTCTCTCAAACCTGAGACACTGCTTGTCGATATGTTCGAACAAGTCGCAACGGCAAGCCTGCCACTTCCAGTCGTGACAGAAGAAGGCAGACTGCGTGGAGTCATCGTAAGGGGTGCCGTATTAGGCGCACTTGCCGGTCTCGAATCAGACATGAATCTTACAACCGAAACAAAAGAACACTCAGATACAAATGTAGACGCTGAGGGAATCGAGGTGAATAACATATGACATTCCTACCGAAACTTCCGTTAGCAAGCTGGGTGGATAGCTTCGTCAACTGGATCAAAGACATCTTCGGACCGTTCTTTGACTTCCTGACTGATGCCATCGGATCTGTTGTTGATTTCTTCGTCATGGTTCTTGAATCGATCCCTACGCTTCTGTTGATTTTGATTTTTGTTGCCCTCGCCTGGTGGGTGAGCCGCTGGACCATCGCCGTATTTACGGCAGTCGGCCTGTTGCTCATTGACAATCTTGGTTACTGGGATGGAACGATCGATACGCTCGCCCTCGTCTTAGCATCCGTTATCATATCTATCATAATAGGTATACCAATCGGGATCTGGATTTCACAAAGTGACCGCGCGATGAAAATCATCACGCCGATCCTTGACTTTATGCAGACGATGCCTGCATTCGTCTATCTGATTCCGGCAATCATCTTCTTCGGAATCGGAGTTGTACCGGGTATCATTGCATCTGTCATCTTCTCCATGCCTCCAACGATCCGTCTGACCAACCTCGGGATTCGTCAGGTGCCGGAAGATCTCGTGGAAGCATCGAATGCATTCGGTTCAACACCACGTCAGAAACTGTTCAAAGTTCAGCTGCCGCTGGCTACAAGCACCATCATGGCCGGTATCAACCAAAGCATCATGCTGGCCCTTTCCATGGTCGTCATCGCTTCACTTGTCGGTGCTCCTGGACTAGGCGCAGATGTTTACCGTGCTGTTACCCAATTGAAAGTCGGTGTTGGTTTTGAAGCTGGTCTGGCCATCGTCATCCTGGCGATTGTGCTCGATCGGATTTCTCAAAATATAGGTTCATCTAAAAACTAAAAGGGGGAAACACAATGAAAAAACTACGTATTGCTGGTTTGGCTTCCATCCTCGCTCTATCTGTAGGATTGGCCGCTTGTGGAAATGATTCAAAAGAAGGCAAGACCATCGGTGATGAAGTGGACTACAAAATCACCGGGATCGAGCCTGGAGCCGGTATCATGACGGCAACGAACAAAGCCCTGGAAGAGTACGATAATCTTAAAGACTACAAATTGGTCGAGTCTTCTTCAGCTGCAATGGCTGCAGAGCTTGATAAAGCCATCAAAAATGAAGATCCAATCATCGTGACCGGCTGGACTCCGCATTGGATGTTCGCCAAGTATGACCTGAAATATTTGAAAGACCCTAAAGGTGTGTACGGTGACGCTGAAAAAATCGAAACCTTCGCACGTAAAGGTTTGAAAGAAGATCAACCGAGCGCCTACACCGTGCTGGATCAGTTCAGCTGGACGAATGATGACATCGGTGAAGTCATGGTCGATATCCAAGAAGGTACCGATCCTGCCGAAGCTGCTGATAAATGGGTAAAAGACAACAAAGATAAAGTCGATGAATGGACAAAAGGTGCTGACAAAGTAAGCGGCGAAGACATCACCCTTTCTTATGTAGCATGGGATTCCGAAATCGCCAGCACGAATGTTGTGGCAAAAGTACTTGAGAGCATCGGATACAAAGTGAAGCTTGTTCAGCTGGATGCAGGTCCAATGTTCACGGCTGTAGCTGAAGGAAATGCAGATGCGACGGTATCCGGATGGTTGCCATTGACTCATAAAGACTACCTTGATAAATATGGTGATAAGATGGACCGTCTTGGACCAAACCTTGAAGGTGCAAAAACAGGTCTTGTCGTTCCTTCTTATGTAGAAGCCGACTCAATCGAAGATCTTAAATAATGAATGAAATGAAAGAGGATGCCTCCTGATAACGGGGGCATCCTCTTTTTTATCCTTATAATTCCAATGTCATGAACCGGCTGTTCGGGTCATCGGTATATGATCCGAATGGTGGGCAGTAATGGAAGCCTGCGCGCTCATACAGGAGCTGAGCAGGACGGAAGGCATCCATGGAGCCTGTCTCAAGACTGAGCCGGCGATACCCCCGATTCTTTGCTTCCTGTATGATGTGGGAGAGAAGGGCGCCGGCCACGCCTTTCCGAAGGTGTCCGGGGTCGGTCTTCATGGATTTAATTTCACCGTGGGTGGGATCTAGTTCTTTCAAGGCTCCGCACCCGGCCAGGGATTCCTCTATCCAGGCACTCCAAACGGTAACATCCTCTCTCCTGAGCTTATCGATTCCCAACGCATGCACACTTTCCGGTGGGGACGTCTCATTCATGCTTGCTAGATGACTTGTAATCAATTCTTGAATGACCGCTCCCGATACATCATCTACTATGATTTTCACTTCATTTCCCCCTCAAGGCTTAACGTATCTCTTTGGATCAACCGATTGTTTCATGTGAAACGTTTTGCGTCATATCCAACACAGATGCAATGGGCTATCACCATTTTATGAAAAATAAGAAGAAGTTTCCATAGAAGGAATATTAATTGGATATTATACCATTTATAATCCAAAAGAATCACTTTTATTTTCATGATTAGTCTTAAATACCTACAAATATAAGTGTAATTCTATTCAAACTCCATGAGGATGGCCGATAGTTATAGGGTAGAATCCACGGAGGTGTAAATGTGTTTATTATAAAAAAAGAAAATGTATCCCCCATGTTAATGGAAACGGCCCAGCACCTTCATATACCCGTTATTGATGAAGAGTGCGAAGGACCATTGGAACTGGACGAGCATTCCAGAGTACTGACGAATTCCGAGGCATGCCTTCAGCGTCTGAATGAATGGGCGCCTCATCATCCTTTCACCCGGATTTCCCAGATGGTCAAACAAAAGGCAACGTTCAGAGCGATGTTGTCCGATCTATTCCCGGACTACTATTTCCAACTGGTATCCCTGCAAGAATTACGCTCCATGTCAAAAGAGATCCTGCCATTCCCCCTCGTCATCAAGCCGAATAAAGGCTATTCAAGTGTCGGGGTGAAGCTGGTTCAAGATCGCTCCGAATGGGATCGATCCGTTGCTGAGCTATATGGCGAGCTGACCCTGTCCAAGGGAGTCTACAGCGAGTCGGTCGTAGACCAGGACGAGATCATCATCGAGAAGTGGATTGACGGGGAGGAGTATGCAGTCGACTGCTACTTCGATCATGAAGGGAAACCGGTGATCCTGAACATCCTGAAGAGGATGTTTGCCTCTTCAACCGATACATCCGACCGTATGTACTATACGTCTACGTCCATCGTGGCAGAAGTATTCCATGAAGTGGAGGGATTCCTTCACAAACTTAGCGGGATGCTTGAAGTCAGTCACTACCCCTTCCACTTGGAGCTGCGCCGCAGTGAAGCCGGTATGATGGCAATTGAGTTGAACCCGCTCCGCTTTGCTGGAGCCGGTACGACGGATATCAGTACCCATGCATACGGCATCAATGGTGCAGAGGCTTATATGCTCAATGAACGTCCGGACTGGTCGGAAATCTTAAAGCGCACCGACGATCGCATCTATGGGTTCTGTTGCATAGAACTTCCTGTAGACATATTGAAACAGGACTTGCACAGCTTTGATCATGAAGCATTGAAAGAACGTTTCACGGATATCCTCGAATACCGGAACGTCGAATCATCTGATGATCAGATGCTTTCAGTGGTCTTTTTCAGAACGTCATCCATGGAAGAGGTTCACGATCTTCTGCACGTAGAGTTGAACCCGTATATCACCGAGAAGAAAGAGGGGGTACCGTCATGAAATCATTCAATCTGAATCCGAAGAAGTCACTGCAAGGCCAGATGTTCCTGAACTTCATGATTCCATTTGCAATCATCGGACTGGCGCTGTTCATTTTCGTGAAATCCATCACCGGATACATTATCGATGAACATGTGCTTCCGGAATTCGATCAGATCCTCGAGATGAATGGAGAGAATTTATCCGCGTTCACCGATGAAAACGTCGTGAATCAGGTGATAGCAGGCGAGGGTGGTGAATCCCAGCTCACAACATTCCTTGATGAGTACGCCAAGGGCAAGGAAGGCCTCGAGTACGTGTACGTGCTGACCCGGCAGAATGGGAAAGACTACATCGTCGGGATGAATGGATCGTCCGATGCCATGGTGGAATCTCCGTTCACGGATGATCAGGCACGTGCGTTTGAGGAGAAGAAATCCGTCCTTACCTCTATTTATACAGATAAATGGGGAAGTCATAAATCCTACTTCGTTCCGGTGGATGGATCTGATGCCATCATCGGCGTCGATATGAGCACGCAGTTCATAGATGACCTCATCACCACGATCAATCTTTTCCTCATCGGATTTGTGGTCATGGCCATCCTCATCGGCGGTGTCATTGCATACTTATTCGGACGCAACATGAATAAGCATATCCAGAAGCTTGTCCACTCCATGGATAAAATGGCCAGTGGAGATCTGACCGAAGAAATCACCACGTCGAGGCAAGACGAGATCGGGACCCTTTCCGATAAGTTCGAGCATATGCGCGGGAATCTTATCCGGATGATCGAAAGCGTGAAGACGAATGCAGACGCGATCGATGCCACAAGCGTTGATCTCGTGACAGGCTTCAGTGAGATGACCGAGGCTTCGGAACAAATCGCCACGGGAACGATGGAGGAAGCGCGGGCGAGCGAGAGCCGCTCACAGCATATCGAGCGGATCTCAGCCGGTACCACTTCCATGTCTGATGAAGTGAAGGCTTTGACAGAACAGACCGGACTCATCGACCAGTTCACACAGAGCACGAGCCAACGGGCAAAAGAAGGGTCTGATCAGATTGTGAGGATCACCGATCAAATCACCCGGATCCAGAAGAACAGCCAGATCAGCCACGAACGATTGATGACCCTGGAAAATAAAATCGTCGCCATCAACCGGGATATTGACCTGATCAAGGACATTTCAGATCAAACCAATCTCCTCTCACTTAATGCTTCCATTGAAGCAGCCAGGGCGGGAGAAGCTGGAAAAGGGTTTGCCGTCGTGGCAGAAGAGGTTCAGAATCTGGCGCGCCTGACTGATTCCAATGTAAAAACCATTAATCAGGCCATCCAAGAGATCAACCAGCAGACAGCCGAAATGATGGATGCCAACAAAGAAGTCAATTCCGATATCGAAGACGGAGTGAATCTTGTAGCTACAAGCGGAGAGCTGTTTGAAACCATCTTCCACGGTGTCCAGGGCCTCTCCGATGAAGTGAGGAAAATGGTATCGAGCATGGATACCGTGCAATCAAACACAAAAGATTCCATTGAATCCATCCATGAAATCGCGGCGATCTCAGAGGAAGGGGTGGCGACGCTTCAGGAAATCGCCTCATCTTCCGAACAGCAGAATACCACGGTCCGAACCCTTCAAACGAAAAACAGTGAGCTGAAGACCATGGCCGACTCATTGAAGGAAGAAGTCCAAAGGTTCAAATTGTAGGAATACAAAAAAAGGAAACCCAAGAATGAAGGAAACTCATTCTTGGGTTTTTTCGTTTGGCGTCAGCGGTCATTCAATGCAGCGAAGTAGGATCCAATTCTATCAAACGTGTCTGAGGTCCTTTCCATCAGCCATTCCTTCATCTCTTCGCGGTCCTTCAAGGGGGTCTGGTCAATGATGTTAGAGAGGAAGGCCTTCTTTACTGCGTCTATTGCCGGCTGGATGTCATCTCCGTGCCGGATTCCTTCAAAGAAAGTGATGTACGTCTGTACAAGCTCATCCTTCAGGATCCGATCGGATTTCCCCAGGCGGTTGGTGATGCGCACTTCTTTTTCCTGTTCAGGCGTCAGACGTACATCAGGTACAGCGATTGATGCCCGTGCCTGGAAGAATCGCTCTTCCAACGAACTGTGATGTTCGACGACCGCACGGTTATGCTTTGCGTATCCATCGATGAGGTCATTGAATCCTGCCTGAGTATCACCGGTCAGGAACTTCTCGCTGAATCGATTCAATGCCGAAAGGGAAGCGGCATATTCCAGATGCGCTTCGAATGAATCCAACTCTCTGGTGATTCCGCCGGCAAGATCGATTCCGCCGACGTGCAGACTGTCCAATCCATCCGTGATCCGCTTTAGATGCTCTTCCATGGATGCGACTTCTTCTCGTGATTTCCCCTCGAAAGCTCCCTGCTCCTGAAGGGATTGACTAAAGATCAGCCATTGATCCTTGGGCTTGTAGGAGAAAGGATCATCGGGATCAATGGTGGTCTTGGAATAAAGGTCCTCCATCCTGATCTTCTCCGTATCGGCGAACGTTCTCCACTCATTGGAAAGAGTGACAGTATACGCCTTGTCTTCTTTTGGAATCGTTACGGGGGCCTTCGGAAAAGCAGGTGCATGTCCATTCTGGTTCAGATCCTTGGGGGCGCCCATCAATGCCCCGGTATACGAAAGATCGATCTTCATATTCCTCCACCTCATTTACACATTTTTATTCCTGTTACTGTCATTATCGGAATAATCAGGATGTTGTGAAGGCCGGGTGTGGAATTGACGTCAACGGGCCGCCAATTCTTGTAGAATGGAGGATCTCCTTAGCTTCCACAAAGGGAAAAGGACCGCCGCCATACCGAGGAAGGGGGAGAGGATCAAACAACCCCCAGTGAATGCCCACGACATGACAAATGAATGATGGTCCAGGGCAGACAAGAGAAGCTGAAGCAGGATGGTCCCGTAAAGGGAGCCCAGGATGCCGCCTGCCGATGTAATGAGGACTCCTTCGGTCAGGATCAAGCGTGAAATCTTCCTGAACGATATCCCTAACGCCCTCATCGTCGCGATTTCCCTTCTTCGTTCCTTCAGGCTTCCTGTCATGTTGTTCATCAATCCGATCAAGGCCAATAGGCATATGAGGGAAATGGTAATCCCCAGAAAAGTGGTCCTTTGGAGGAATTGATGTTGCAAGAGCTCCAGTTCCTCGCCCTTATCCAACGAAATCGCCTCAGATGTTCCTTCATTTTGAACAAACGTTTGAATATGTGCTTCATGCTCCTCCTTTTTGGAGGAATCGGTAAGGGTGTAGTGGATTTCATCCAAGCTGACCGGTCCCATGTTCGCTTCCATCCAACTCGGTGAGGTGTAGAAGGAGAAATCCTCCCGATCGCCGAAAGGGAATGCCTGTATGATACCGGTTACCTTTAAGTCTACTGTTTCATATCCTTTCTTCCATTTACCTGAGCCATAGTCGTAGCTTGATTCTCTTACCATGGAGATGGAATCTCCAACCAGGAGGCCAAGTTTTTCCGACATAAAGGAAGTGATGACTACCCCTCCCTCATTGAAATCGGTCATCTTGATTTCCCCTGCTGAAATCATAAGGGGAAACGCCTGTTGAAGCACCTTCCAGTCCACGGGTTGAAGTGAGGTGAGCAATTCAGGCTTACCGTCTACATCAATCGTACTCATATCAGTGCCGTGCATCTTCCATCCATCGGTAATCATGAGCTCTCCTTTATAAATAGGCACGGCAGAGACCCCGTCAAGCTCTTGGATATCGTGGAATAATTCTGGACTGAATCCATCTTGATCCAATCCTGTATTCGACTGAAGGATATGATCGAGTGGATAACGATCCATGATGCTCTTCATCGTATCCTGCTTGACGGTACCGAGCACCCCCGTACCAACGAATCCGATCGAGCAGGCAAGCATCGCAACGGCCGCAATCTGGACGCTTCGTCGCGCCTGCCTTAGGGTGCTGCGCCTCGCCAGGGATGCCCCATTGCGGATCAGGGGTGCAAGAAGGGAGCTCAATGCACGGATGGTCCAGCTGAAAAGGGCAGGCAGTAGGAGTCCAGTCCCGATTGTAAGGAGGGCTGCTGAGGCAAGATGTCCCTTTGCTCCCCCTGATAAGAGTGCCGCTATCAGGGCGAAGGCGATGGCCACAGCCCCCAGCAAGTTCCTGACCCAACCGCCCTTGTGACCATGAATGCTCGCCTCACGGTATGCATGAAGCGGACGTTCGCGGCTGGCAAGGACGGCTGGGAGACAGCTGCCCGCTACAGTGACCATCATCCCCCCGACCAGACTCAGGAGGGCAAACGACGGATCGAATGTGAGCCTGGTAATGGTCAGTCCGCTCATGCGGGCCGGGAAGCCTTGCAGCATGAAGGCGAGACCTGCGCCAATGCCGATTCCGAGCAAGCCCGATACAAGCGCGAGGATGATGGCCTCGGTCATGACCAGCCATACGATCTGACGCCTTTTCGATCCGAGCAGGCGAAGGGTGGCGATTTCTTTCTTCCGTTCCTGGATCGACATCTGCAGGGTGCTGATGAGGAGAAGTGTACTCCCCAGCGTCACGGCGGCACCCAGTCCCTGGACGAGAGGTTTCAGTCCGCCAAGCTGGCTGCGTTCGGTATCCTTTGCAGCCTGCCGGTCGATATATAAATCCGGATCAATCTCATTCAGCTTCTGGAGGACAGCCTCCTTCTCTCTCCAATCACTGAGGTCGAGCATGACGGTCGTTGTATGACCTGATTGTCCGGTTGCATCTGCAAGCCATTTCCGCTCGAACAAAAAAATAAAGTTGGTATGCTCGCTCTTGGCAAGGATCCCTGACACCCGTACGGTCCGGTCTTTACCCGGGGGGAACGGAAGGGTCAATTCTGAGCCGATGGAAAGATGATGTGATTTGGCCCAGCTGTATGGAATCGCAATCTCCCCGTTCCCCGGCAGCGTGCCCGAAGAAAGCTTCCCCAAGGGGTGCTCACTGGTCAACGGCACGCGATCCACACCGATGTACATGGGCTGGAGCTGGGTGACGGACTGGTACGGATGATCGTCCCCGATGTAGGGATAGAGAAACGAACTTGTGCGGGACACCTCCTGATAGGATTGGATGTCTTTCACCTGTTCATCCGTCAGGAACGATGAAGCGGTTTGATAGCCTGCGATGATTTCATATCGGCCATATTTCTCTTCGGCAATCCCTTCATTGGCGACCTCCAGGGACGTCATCAGGATGTTGGTGGCAAACAGCAGGGCGAATCCGAGTGAGACCCCTATGATGGATAAAATGGTCCGGCTCTTCCGGGAGAGCAGGAAGCGAATGGCTAAACGAAGGGCTGTCATCATAGGGAGAACCTCTCGATTTCCTGATTGAGAAGGGCCGTTTTCTCCATGATGGAGTGTTTTCCTGAAAGGCGCGTGTCGTTTATAAGTACCCCGTCGCGAAGGAAGATGACCCGATGGGAGTGGGCGGCAACCTGAGCATCATGGGTGACCATGATGAGGGTGTGACCGAGCTCTTCGGTAAAAGCTCGCAGAAGCTGCAGGATCTCCTTTCCGGTTTTTGAATCCAGGCTTCCGGTCGGTTCATCGGCGAGGATGATCTTAGGCTCTGTCGCCAGGGCCCTCGCAATCGCCACCCGCTGCTGTTGTCCACCCGAGAGCTCGGAGGGGAACGAACCGGCAAGGTGGGAAATGCCGAGATGATCCAATAGATCCATGGCCCTTTTCTTTATGCCTTTCCTCTTTGAAGCCAGATCTGAAGGAAGGGTGACATTCTCCAGAACCGTAAGAACCGGGATCAGGTTGAAGAACTGGAAGATGAATCCGATGTGATCCCTTCTCAGTTCGGTGAGGGCACCGTCTCTCAATGAGTGGACAGGCTGCCCGTTCAGGTGGATGGTCCCCCTGGTCGGTTGATCGAGTCCGGCCATCATATTCAACAGGGTCGATTTCCCTGAACCGCTTGTCCCCATGATGGCAAGGAACTCACCCTTTTCCACGTTCATCGTCAGATCCTTCAGGGCATGGAAGGCGTTGGAGCCCTGCCCGTATACTTTTTCAAGATGGTTGATTTGCAAGATGGTCATATCATTTCCTCCTCTATGACCGTATCGTACAGAAGGGACCTCAACTCCCCATCGGGAAAGTATCAAGAAACTATCAAGTTTATCCAAGGATGGGATTGATATAATAAAAGAAAAACAGATGGGAACGAAACAGATGAGTAGACGAATATTGATTGTAGATGATGAAAAAGAGATTGCAGACCTCTTGGAAGACTTTCTTATGGTGGAAGGATTCCATGTCTCGAAGGCCTTCAACGCAAAGGAAGCCAGGAAGCACCTCGAAAAAGAAGAAATCTTTCTTATTTTGCTGGATATCATGATGCCGGACGATTCCGGCTTTACCCTGTGCAAGGAGATCCGCCGGACATCGTCCATCCCCATTCTCTTCCTGAGTGCCTTGGATGATGATACAAGTAAGATCAGGGGACTCAGCATCGGGGCGGATGATTATATTGTCAAAAATGCTTCCCCCGGAGAAATCGTGGCACGAGTCAAGGCAGTGGAGCGGAGGATCGGTCCCACCCTTTCTTCGACCTTGTCCTATGCAGGTGTCTCGCTCCATACTGATTCACGTACATTCCAGGTGGGGAACGAACGGGTGAACCTGACGGGGAAGGAGTACGAGCTCATGCATCTATTCCTTGAGGGACCCAATCAGGTTTACACCTACGAACAGATCCTGGAGAGGATCTGGGGGTATGAAGGAGGGGACTTCCACACCGTCAGGGTCCACGTTGCCAAGCTGAGGGAGAAGGTTCAGGAAAAGACGTCACGCTTCCAGATTTCAACGGTATGGGGCGTCGGGTACAAAGCGGAGGAGCTGATCCATGCGTAAGGAGGCCCTTTCGATTAAACAATGGCTTCTGCTCTTCCTGCTTCTCTTCATGGTTCTCCCTTTATTGGTGACAAGGGGCGTCGTCTCCCTTTATGAGGGTTGGCATGCGTCAGAGGCCGAATCGTTCCTTCCGAGCCTGGAGCCTTGGGTGAACGAAGACGTCCTCTCAAAGTCTGACCTATGGAAAGACATCGGGTGGCAAGAAGAGATGGAGATGGAAGCTGAGGAGAAGGAAGTCGAACTGAAAATCTTCGACGGTGAGGACAAACTCTTATTCTCTAACATGAAGCAAGGGGGAAGCCAGGGCCTCTCCTTTCTTGAGGAATATCCGCTGATGGATGGTCAGGAACGGCAAGGGACGGTCTACGTCAAAGATTTGAGGAGTCCCGTCATGCCGGAGCGACCTTCCTGGCTGAACTATCTCGTTAATGAATGGGGAGGCGGGTTCATCTTTCTTGCGGTATTCGCCCTCATTCTTATTATTGGTTCACG
The DNA here is from genome assembly GCF_009806575.1 of Rossellomorea marisflavi. NCBI lineage: Bacteria > Bacillati > Bacillota > Bacilli > Caryophanales > Bacillaceae > Rossellomorea > Rossellomorea marisflavi. The sequence continues at coordinate 217,167 of NZ_CP047095.1, forward strand.
CTTCATCAGGAAGAAGATCCTCCTGCCTGTAAAAGAACTGAAGGAGGCAGCGGAACTCATCAGCACCAGGCAGTTCCATTCGCAGCTGCCCTCTACTCCGGTCAAGGAACTGAATGACCTGTCCAGGTCCATCTCCGCCATGCAGGTGAAGCTGGAGGAATCCACGACCCGTCAGGCTCAGATGGAGGAGGAAAGAAAGATGTTCATCTCCTCCATCATCCATGATCTCCGGACCCCGCTTTTCTCGATCAGGGGATACTTGGAAGGGATACAAAAGGGAGTGGCCGATACGCCGGAGAAGAGGATGAACTATGTCGACATCAGCCACCGGAAGGCAAACGTCCTCAATCAGCTTATCGACGAGCTTCATACGTACACGAAGATGAATTTGCTCGATGCCAAGCTCTCTCTTCAACAGGTGGATATGGGCCTCCTGACAGAGGAGCTCGTGATCAGTCTCATGCCTTTGGCGAAGGAGAAAGCTCAGGCATTATCGATAAGATCTGAAGGGGATTTTGTAGCCGATGCAGATCCTTTTCTCTTTTCACGTGCCCTTGAAAACATCATCGGCAATGCCATCCGGTACACGCCGTCACACGGGGAAGTGACGGTGACTGTCAGTTCTTCAAGCATTGCAGTGGAAGACAACGGGGAAGGCATACCTCCTCACGAAATCCACTCCATCTTTCAGCCCTTATATCGCGGGGAACATTCACGCAACAGGGAGACAGGGGGAAGCGGACTCGGACTCGCCATTGCCAAGCAAATCGTGGAACGTCATGGGGGACAGATCGAGGTGGAGAGCTGTATGGGGAAAGGGTCGACATTCATTATCCGATTATAGATAGATTAAAGCGTTTACATAAATAAAGGGTCAGAATTTTATAAATAAAAGGTTGATTTTTCCTTGAAACCATATTAGTATAAATTTTATTAATCCGATGAATTTAATATGAATTAGCGGAGCTGATCGGACAAACCGAAGGCCCTATTACCCTTTCAAGGGGGTAGTAGGGTCTTTTTTTGCAGCGTCAAGCTTTTATCATGTAAAGCGTCAAAGAAGGGGAGAGGAATATGGGATTTCAATTTGATCATTTGGTCCATTTCGTCAATAGTCCTGAAGAGACCCGGGAAGAAGTCATTCGCGCCGGGATCCATGCAGTAGAAGGAGGAAGGCACGAAGACCATGGTACGTACAATGCCCTCGGATATTTTGGGCTGAGCTACATCGAATGGATCGGTGTATTCGATCAGGGACTGGCAGAGTCTGCCTCAGCGGTTCCTTACAGCCTGCGCGAAACGTTCCGGCATGACGGATACAAGGAAGGATTGTCACGGGTTGCATTGAGGTCGAAAGATTTGGAGCAGGATGCGGAACGTTTCAGAGAACTCGGTCTTGATGTACATGGACCGAACCCGATGAGCAGGAAACGTCCTGATGGGAGCGTCGTGAGTTGGAAGCTGCTGCATGTAGGAGATCCTGAAGGGGGACTTGAATTGCCCTTTTTCATTCAATGGGATGAAGGCGATGCAGAGCGGGAGCGTGACCTTGAAGAGCGCGGTGTCATCTCGGCGCATCCTGGAGGGGAACTGACGCTCGAAGCTGTCGGATTCGCCGTGAAGGATCTCGGGGCAGTCTCACGCTGGGCCGACATCCTGGACCTGGACATAACAGAGGAGTTCCAGGACGAGTCACTGCAGGCAAAGGGAAAAGGCCTGAAGTTGCAAGGAGGCAACCTCGTATTCTATACACCAACCGGGAAAGGCATAGTACAGAACGTGCTCGACGAACGGGGAGAGAAGCCGTTCCAGGTCCTGTTTGAAGGAAGTGAATCCCGAACACAAAGCATTCGCGAAGGCGATTATCGATTCAAGGTAAAGGAGGAAGCCAAATGAAAAAGTACAGTGTCATAGCCATCATGATCTCGATCTTTCTCCTGTTGGCAGGATGCAGCGGTTCATCATCGAGTGCGGAGAAGAAGGACTCGAAGGTGATCAAGATCGGGTATCAAAAGGGGAATACGATCAACATTCTGAAAGAAAGCGGGTTCCTGGAAGAAGCCCTGAAGGAAGAAGGATACAAAGTGGAATGGAAGCTCTTCACCCATGGCGGGACCCTTCTTGAGGGAATCTATTCAAACGCCATCGATTTCGGTCATGCGGCAGATGGGTCGGGAATCTTTGCCCAGGCCTCCGGTAAACCTCTTGTCTATGTCGGGGCGGATGCTCCCAATCCGGAAGGTGTCGGCCTCATGGTAAGGACCGACTCTGGAATCAATTCCATAGAAGAGTTGAAAGGCAAAAAGGTTGGGGTATTGAAAGGCGGAAACCATCACTATCTTGCCATTCTTGCCCTCGAATCCGTCGGACTGACGGCTGATGATGTTCAATGGGTATACCCGGAAGATGCCGCACAGGGCCGTTCCCTCATTGAGACGAAACAGGTTGATGCCCTTGCTTCCTATGACCCGTTCTTCGCCGGTATCGAAACCGAACTGGACGTGAAGACCCTGACGGAAAATATTGATTATGATTATCCGAATCGCACGTTCTACTATTCTACTCCTGAATTCGCCGAAGACCATCCGGAGCTGGTGGACGTCATCATAAAAGCAATCGACAAATCCGATCAGTGGGCGAACGAAAACAAAGACGAAGTAACGGATCTTCTTTCAAAGGCGCTCGGAATCGATGAGAACATCATTTCCAAAGCGGTTGAACGCCGAACATACGGTGCCACGGGCATTACACAGGAAATCATCGATGCCCAGCAAAGGCAGGCAGATAAATACTACGAAATCGGCTTGATTCCAAAAGAATTGGATGTATCAAAAGACATGCCGATCAAGTAAGGAAGGATGATAGGTTTGAAGAAGAATAATTGGTTCCATTCCGTCCAGCCGTGGATCATCCCGATCCTTCTCCTGGCCCTATGGGAGCTTGTGTCATCCCTTGAAATCGTCTCCCCGTCCCTTTTCCCGTCGCCTGTAGCCGTAGTAGTGAGCGGGTGGGAGCTTGCCGTATCCGGAGAACTTTCCACGCATATACTTGCAAGTCTGTCGCGTGCGGCCATAGGAATGTTGATCGGCGGTGTGATAGGGTTCGTCCTTGGCATCCTGAATGGACTGTCGGATGTTTCCTTCCGCCTGACGGATACAACGATCCAAATGATCCGGAATATCCCCCATCTCGCACTCCTGCCGCTTGTGATTGTTTGGCTCGGGATCGATGAAAGTGCGAAGATCTTCCTGGTGATCCTCGGGGTGATGTTCCCTGTATACATCAACACGTATCATGGCATCCGGACCGTGGATCCGAACTTCATCGAGATGGGCAGGATGTATAACCTGAAGGGCTGGCAGCTGTTCAAACATATCCTTTTCCCATGGGCTTTACCATCCATCTTTGTCGGGCTCCGCTATGCACTCGGCGTGATGTGGCTCACATTGATTGTGGCGGAAACCATACCGACGGAGCAGGGAATCGGCTATCTGGCAACGAACGCAAGGGAGTTCATGCAGACGGATATTATCATCCTGAGCATCGTCATCTACGCCCTCCTCGGTAAACTGGCCGACATCGTCGCCCAAGTCGGGGAGAAAAAGGCACTGAAGTGGAACGAAAGCTACGTGAAATCATAGAAAGGAGGACGTCCCATGTCCAATCTGGAAACAAAACGCACCAGCCAGCCGGTCCGGATCGACCTTGCCGGTGCCAGTAAACGGTTCGGCGATAAGGAAGTGCTGAAAAATATAGAGCTCACGGTGGAGAAAAATGAATTCGTCGCCATCATCGGAAAGAGTGGAAGCGGGAAGAGTACGCTACTCCGCCTTGTCGCCGGACTTGAACCATTGTCAGATGGAGAACTGCTTTTCAACGGAAAGCCTGCAGGTGAAGAGGTGTCCAAGATCACGATGATGTATCAGGACTCCAGACTTCTTCCGTGGAAGACGGTCATCCAGAACGTGGGCCTTGGCCTGAAAGGGGACTGGAAGGCCAGGGCGGAGAGTGTACTTGAGGCCGTTGGACTCCTGTCCTATAAGGATCAATGGCCATCCAAGCTTTCCGGGGGACAGAAACAGCGTGTCGCTTTGGCCCGTGCCCTTATCCATGAGCCGTCCCTCCTTCTATTGGATGAACCGCTCAGTGCCCTCGACGCCTTCACGAAGCTTGAGATGCAGAACCTCGTGGAGACAATCTGGCAGGGGGTTGGCTTCACTGCGCTGCTGGTGACACATGATGTACGGGAAGCCCTCCGCCTCGCCGATCGGATCGTCCTGGTCGAAGACGGGCGAATTGCGTTGAACGTCAAGGTGAATGCTGCAAGACCAAGGCAGGTTTCATCACCGGAACTCGTCGCTTTGGAGGAAAGGGTGCTGTCCGCCATCATGAAGGAAGCACCTCCCTTACAAGAGAAGAAATTCAAAACGATCTGAAAAGAAGCCGCCGCTCCGCCAGTGGAGCGGCGGCTTTTGTGCATCATAGGAGAAATTCCGAAGAAAAATGTATGCCGAATCCGATAAAAGTAAAGGAAACCGAGCTTAACCTGAGGTAGAATAGAAGAAGATTGATAGAGAAGATGGAGGTAATGAGACATGCTAGGTGCAATTGAAGCCGGCGGTACGAAGTTTGTCTGTGCTGTCGGAGATGAACAGGGAACCATCATCGACAGGGTCCAGATCCCGACGACCCTTCCGGAAGAAACGATTCCGAAAGTCATTGAGTTTTTCAGCAAGCATCCCGTCAAGGCGATCGGTATCGGATCGTTCGGACCGATCGATGTGAATAGAGAAAGCGCTTCATACGGAAATGTCACATCCACACCTAAGGTCGGGTGGAAGGACTATCCGTTCGTCCAGGCCATCAAGGACGCCATTCCCGTCCCGGTCGGATTCAATACAGATGTAAACGCCGCAGCTCTTGGGGAGGCAACATTCGGCGCAGCCAAAGGGCTCGACAGCTGCCTTTATATCACAGTGGGCACGGGCATCGGTGCCGGTGCCGTCGTCCAGGGGAACCTTCTCCAGGGACTGTCCCATCCTGAAATGGGCCATATCCTCATCCGCCGGCACGAAGATGATCCATATGAAGGCAAATGCCCGTATCATAAGGATTGCCTAGAAGGACTGGCAGCAGGTCCGGCGATCGAAGCAAGATGGGGTGTCAAAGGCGATCAGCTCGTAGACAAAGGGGAAGTATGGGAAATGGAAGGCTACTATATCGCCCAGGCCCTCATGCAGTATATCGTCATCATCTCACCGAAGAAGATCATCCTAGGTGGGGGCGTGATGAAGCAGGAGCAGATTTTCCCGATCATCTACAAGCATCTGGAGAAGATGATCAATGGATATGTCGATCTTCCGCCGCTGGAAGAGTATATCGTCTCACCAGGTCTTGGAGATAACGCCGGTATTACCGGGTCTCTCATGCTTGCACATGAAGCGTATGAAGATGAAATCAACAGGGAAGCAACACGGGTATAAGTGTATATGTGAGCAGGCTGGTCTTTTGGGATCAGTCTGTTTTTTTATCGATACAGATAGGAGACCCTCCCGATATTGAAGAAATGGTGATAGAGAAGAGTCCGTTCCTCTGCGCTGCGGTCCCTTGCTTTCCACGGGGAGTGAGTCGAGCCTCCTCATGCTTGCGGGGTCTCGAACATTCCTCTATTCCCGTAGGAGTCAAGTGCCTTCCGCTCCGATTCACTCTGTGGGTTAGAGGAGTTCCAGTGGAATTCTTCAAGGAAGAGAGACGATCATGAGTGCTTCCCGGTAATGAAGAAATGGTGATGGAGAAGGGTCCGTTCCTCTGCGCTGCAGGCCCTTGCTTTCCACGGGGAGGAAGTCGAGCCTCCTCATTCTTGCGGGGTCTCGAACATCCCTCTATTCCCGTAGGAGTCAAGTGCCTTCCGCTCCGATCCACTCTGTGGGTTAGAGGAGTTCCAGTGGAATTCTTCAAGGAAGAGAGACGATCATGAGTGCTTCCCGGTAATGAAGAAATGGTGATGGAGAAGGGTCCGTTCCTCTGCGCTACAGGCCCTTGCTTTCCACGGGGAGGAAGTCGAGCCTCCTCATGCTTGCGGGGTCTCGATCATTCCTCATTTCCCGTAGGAGTCAAGAGCCTTCCGCTTCGATCCACTCTGTGCGTTAGAAGAGTTTGATAGAAATTTCAAGTGGATGAGTCTATTATGGCAAGCCTCCCGGAGCTAAAGAAATGTGATGTAGATAGATAGGTCCGTTCCTCTGATTCGATCCACTATGTAGGTTGTAGGTTCAATTTAGATAACTCGGACAAATCTAACCTATGAATCTGAGTTTTCGATTCTTTCTCCCCATCAAACAAAAAGAGTGAAGTGAAGCGGAGGGGGCCGACTCCCGCGGGAATAGTGGGCAGGTGAGACCCTGCAGGCGCAGCTGAAGCGGCTCACCGTCCACCCCGCAGGAAAGCGGCCGCCCGCAGCGAAAAGGAACGGTCCCCGTATCGATGAACCCTCATTTAATAAAGATTGTAAATATCCCCGAGCACCAAGTAGAAAAATGTAACCCCAATCCACACTATGGTTTGTAGAAGTCTTGCAATAAACTCTGCTGAGCAACTTTGATGTTCCTGCCTCTATAAATCGGACGAAGTTAACATATGAATCTACATATACAAATCTTCCTAACCACATCAAACAAAAAACAGTGAAGTGAAGCAGAGGGGGGGCCGACTCCCGCGGGAAAAGTGGGCAGGTGAGACACTGGCAGCGCAGCCGAAGCGGCTCACCGTCCACCCCGCAGGAAAGCGGCCACCCGCAGCGAAACGGGACGGTCAAAGTATAATGGCAATCCAGTCGAAATGGGATCCCCAAACCTGTACCTAACGACCAACCCAAAACAATTTTCAGAATTGTAAGCGTTTCTTATTGTGGAAATCCCAAACTTTGTTTATACTGAACTCATATATTTCTAAATAATAAATTAGATTTCCAAATAGGAAATTTAAAGAGTGCAGGTGGAGAACAATGAGAAAAATCGAAGTATTGAATGGAATCAAAGAATGCGGCGTCGTCGCCGTCGTCCGGGCAGACAGCAAAGAACAGGCCATCGTCATCTCCGACGCGTGCGTCAGCGGAGGAATCAAAGGAATCGAAGTCACCTTCACCGTGGACGGGGCCGCCGAAGTCATCAAAGAGCTTAGCTCCATCTACGAAGGAACCGATGTCCTCATCGGCGCAGGCACCGTCCTCGACGCCCAGACCGCTCGGATCGCCATCCTGGCAGGAGCCGACTTCGTCGTAAGCCCAAGCTTCGATGAAGCAACCGCCAAACTATGCAATCTGTATCAGGTGCCTTACATGCCGGGCTGCATGACCATCACTGAAATGAAGACCGCACTCGAGAGCGGAGTCGACATCATCAAGCTATTCCCGGGAAGTGCCTATGGTCCGGACTTCATCAAGGGCATCAAAGCTCCTCTTCCTCAGGTAAACATCATGCCGACCGGCGGGGTGAGCCTCGGAAATGTAGCAGAGTGGATCCGGAACGGCTGCGTGGCAGTCGGTGTAGGGGGAAGTCTCCTCGAGCCTGCCAAGACTGGGGACTTCGAGAAAATCACGGAGTACGCGAAAGAGTATATCCTGAAGGTCAAAGAAGCAAGGGGAGGATCGTATGAAGGTACTCACGTTCGGTGAAATCATGCTGCGATTATCCACCGGTGAAGGGGAGCGGCTGATCCGTGCAGGTTCCCTGCAGATGAACTACGGTGGGGCCGAGGCCAATGTCGCCGTTTCCCTTGCCCACTTCGGGCATGACGTCCACTATGTAAGTAAGATTCCGGCCCATCCCATCGGTGAGGCGGTCAAGCACCACCTCCGGTCCCATGGTGTGAGTACGGATTTGATCCTCCAGGGAGGGGATCGTCTCGGCACCTACTATCTGGAATCGGGTGTCGGGGAACGCAGTGCCAAGGTCATTTATGATCGCAAGTACTCAAGTTTTTCCCATTTGTCCACTGGTGAAATAAATTGGGATCACATCCTTGACGGCGTCGGTCTCCTCCATGTATCAGGGATCACCCTGGCCCTCTCAGAGGAACTCAGGACGATTACATTGCAAGCGCTTCAAAAAGCAAAGGAACGCGGGATCACGACGAGCTTCGACTTCAACTACCGGGCGAGTCTCTGGAGCCAACGGGAAGCCTCCCTTGCGTATAAGCCACTGCTTCCATATGTGGATATCGCATTCTTCGGGGAACTGGATGCCCTACATCTCCTCGGATTGGAAAGAAAAGATCCGGCACTTCCGCGTGAAGAGAGACTGCTTCAGTATTACAAGAAGATGGAAAGGGAGTATCCCAACATACGCCATATGGCGTCGACGTTCAGGGATGTGAAGTCTTCCACCGTCAATGACCTGCAGGGGAATTACTTTGTTCACGGCGCCCTTCATCAATCGAAGCTCCACCACATCGATCCCATCGTCGATCGGGTCGGGGGAGGAGATGCCTTTGCTGCCGGAATTCTCCATGGCATCCTGAAAGGAAATGATCCGGACGTGATTGCCGCCTTTGCCACGGGGGCATCAGCACTGAAACATACCGTTCGCGGAGACAGCAGCCTTTTCACCGAAGAAGAGGTCCGTCAGTTTATAGATAGCGGATCCGGCATCATCGTCAGATAGCATCGCAACCTACCATACTATGAAAATGAAGGAGAGATGAGTCATGGAAACACGTTATGCCAACCATCCCGAGGAAATCAAACGCTACAATACCGAGGAACTGCGGAAGCACTTTTTGAAAGAGACCCTGTTCGAAGCCGGTCAGGTCCATCTCACGTATACGCATGTGGATCGCATGATCTTCGGTGGTGTGACACCAGCCGATCAGGAGTTGACGATCAAGCTCGATAAGGAGCTTGGAGTGAACTACTTCCTTGAGCGTCGCGAGCTCGGCATCATCAATATCGGGGGCGAAGGAAGCGTCATCCTCGATGGGGAAGAGTATTCCATGATCCGCTATGACGGACTGTACGTCGGGAAAGGGACGGAGCAGGTTCTCTTCCGTTCGGAGGATCCGAAGAATCCGGCAAAGTTCTATATCAATTCAACTCCTGCCCATCATAAATATCCGACGGTGAAGATCGATATCAATGAAATCAAACCGCTTGAAATGGGTGAACAGGGGACCCTCAACGAACGGAAGATCCACCAGTATATCCATCCGAACGTATGCGAGAGCTGCCAGCTGCAAATGGGGCTCACGATGTTGTCACCGGGAAGCGTTTGGAACACGATGCCGTGCCACACGCATGAGCGCCGCATGGAAGTGTATTTGTACTTTGATATGGAGCCGGATACAAGGGTGTTCCACTTCATGGGTCAGCCGGATGAGACACGCCACCTTGTGATGAAGAACGAGCAGGCCGCGATATCGCCGAGCTGGTCGATCCATACGGGTACGGCGACAAGCAACTACACGTTCATCTGGGGCATGTGCGGAGAGAACATCACCTATGACGACATGGACCATATCAAGATGGAAGACTTACGGTAAGGGGTGGTTCCATGAACATCGGGATGAGAGCACATGATATCGAAAAGCGTCCGCTCCCGGAACTGGTGGAGGAGCTTGGGAACAAGGGGGTAGCCTGCGTGCAGTTCGCGCTGGCGAAATCCCTTGATGTCCCATCTCACCATGGGGCGCTGAGCCCTGGATTCGGGAGGCATGTGAAGAACGCATTCGACGCACGCGGGATCCAGATCGCCGTCCTCGGATGCTACTTCAATATGATCGACCCCGATCATACGGAGAGGCGAAAAGGGATGGACCGGTTCAAGGAGCATCTTCGCTATGCCCGGGACTTCGGCTGCAGCATCGTGGCGACGGAGACGGGGAACGTCCACTCCAAGATGGGGTATACGACGGATAATTTTGATGAAGAGCCGTTCCAGGAAGTGGTGAGGAGCGTCAGGGAAATGGTGGCCGAAGCTGAGAAATTCGGCGTCATCGTCGGAATCGAGGCGGGAGTCAACCACCCGGTCCATACAGTGGAGAAGATGAAGAGGCTGCTCGATGCGGTCGATTCACAAAACCTGCAGGTCGTCTTTGATCCGATGAACCTCATGACACTTGAGAATCATCAAGAGCAGGAGAAGGTGTTCGAAGAAGCGATGGAGGCTTTCGGCCACCGGATTGCCATCTTCCACGCGAAGGATTTCAAGGTCGAGGATGGGGTGCTCAGCACGGCTCCGGTCGGGACCGGTTTGATGAACTATGACCGGCTCTTCGGTTGGTTGAAGGCAAACAAGCCTTACATCAATATCATCATGGAAGAAACGGTGGAGCCGTATATCGATGATAGTCTGGCATTTTTGAAGAATAAGTACGAGCAGGCCTAACAGAAGGGAAGAGGGATGAGCATGACAGGATTGTTTTCATTGGAAGGGAAAGTCGCCCTTGTCACGGGTGCGAGCCGCGGACTCGGTCAAGGTATGGCCGTCGGACTGGCGGAAGCAGGGGCCGTCGTCATCGGTGCGGGCGTGAGTGCGATGAGTGAAACGCGCGAGAAGATTGAAGGACTTGGCGGAGTGTTCCATGAAGTGAAGGTCGATCTTTCAGAGAAGGGTGCAGCTTCCAAGCTTGCCCAGGAAGCGCTGGCAAAGGAAGGCCGCATCGACATCCTCGTCAATAATTCAGGCATCATCCGCAGGGAAGATGCGGAGAATTTCCAGGATGAAGATTGGTTCGATGTCATCAATGTGAACCAGCATGCCGTCTTCCAGCTTTGCCGAGAGGTCGGCAAGCAGATGATCGAGAAAGGGAGCGGGAAGATCATCAATATCGCGTCCATGCTGTCGTTCCAGGGTGGCCTGCGCGTCCCTGCATACACGGCAAGTAAGCATGCGGTAGCAGGATTGACGAAGTCATTTGCCAACGAGTGGGGCAAGAAGGGCGTCAATGTGAATGCCATTGCCCCTGGTTACTTCGAGACGGATAACACAGCGCAGCTCCGCGGGAACGCCGAGCGGAGTGCATCGATCACGTCACGCATCCCTCAGGGGCGCTGGGGTCGTCCAGAGGATCTCAAGGGAGCCGTTGTCTTCCTCTCTTCGGATGCTTCCAACTACGTGAACGGACATATCCTCTGCGTCGATGGCGGATGGATGAGCTCATAATAAACGGAAAAGCCCAAGAATGATTTCATTCTTGGGCTTTTCTATGCTCTTTATTCAAGGTCATTCAGGATATTGTTCCGGCACGTCTCGACTTCTTTGATCAGGTTCTGCAATACTTCGTCCGTGAGGCGATAGGTAGGTACACTGACGCTGATCGCCCCGACGTTCTTGCCGCCCGATGTCGTGATGGACGCTCCCACGCAAAATACTTCATTCTCGTGCTCGCTATTGTCAAACGCATACCCCTGAGCACGCACCTTCTCGATTTCGTCAAAGAATCCTTCATGGGTGGTGATGGTATTGTCCGTCATCCTCACCAGGTCGATGGAATTCAGGTAGCGCCTGATTTCCTCATCGCTCTGGTCGGCGAGGATCGCCTTTCCCATGGCAGAGCAGTAGAGCGGGATGTTTTTCCCCACCTTGGAATACAGACAGACCGGATTTTGACTTTCGATCTTTGCCACATAGACAACATGGATGTGGTCGAGTATCCCAAGGTGGACCGTTTCATTCGTCCGCGCCTGGAACGCTTCGAGATGGGGCTGGGCAATCTGTTTGATATCGAGCTGACTCAACGCCTTCAGGGCATATTTGATGATCGATGGCCCAAGGCTGAATCGCTTCAGCTCAGGATCCTTTTGTACATAGCCGATGAGAACCAGCGTATCAAGGATCTTGAGGGCAGTCGAGCTGGACAGACCTGTTTCTTTTGCAATGGATTGAAGGGACTGGGGGCCATTGCTCGAAGATAGGTGATCCAGAATGAGGGACGCCTTGATCAGCACGGTCCCGTAAGGTTTTTGAGTGGTCATGTTTTTCTCTCCTGTACCGCTTTTTATTTAGTATATCGAACAGATTATTGCTATACAAGACAATCGGTTTCCTATTTAGAAATAAAAAATAAATATTTAATTGTTCAAAAAATTGTTGTAATTCAAACGAACACAGAATATAATCAGTTTAAGTAAGCGCTTTCCCAAATATACTTACTAGATTTACACACGGAATCAAGCGGCTTTTTGCCATCTTAAGGTAAAACGCTTACCTAATCTAAACAATGGGGTGTTAGTGTGAGAAAATGGAAGGTCAGTTTGCTTGTAGTCGTATCATTTGTACTTTTGTTCATGACGGCATGTTCAAACTCTGAAAAATCATCTTCGGATAAGAAGAAGCTTCAGTTCTTCGTCTCCGGTGATAATGTCGAAGGGGCTGCGCTTGCGACCATGTCGAAGAAGTATACGGAAGAAACAGGGGTGGAGATCGAGGTCGTGGATGTGCCGTTCAGTGATATGGCGACACGGATCACGAACATGGTACAGGCAGGGAATCCTCCTGCACTGGCACGTACGGCAGAATTCAATCCGATCTGGAGTGATTCACTGGCAGATCTCAGCTCTACATTGAAGGATAAAAACGTAAGGGAAGACCTTGCGATTAAAGATGACGGCAAGATCAAAGCCATTCCAATCGATTTCACGGCAGTCGGTCTTTTCATCAATAAAGATTTGTTTGACAAAGCCGGAGTGAAGTACCCGACATCAGGTGATGATGTGTGGACATGGGATGAGTTTGTAAGCGCTTTAAAAACGGTGACTGAAAAAACGGATGCCAAATACGGAATGGTCATGGATCAATCCGAGCACCGCCTGAGCACCTTGCTCTATCAGTTCGGAAGCAAAGGATTCTATGAAGAAAACGGAAAGTACACCACAAATCCCGAAACGAAAAAAGGCCTCGAATATTTCGTGAAACTGAACGACGACAAAATCATGCCTAAAGCCGTTTGGGCTGCGGGTGAGGATCCATCTTCCATGTTCAAGAGCGGACAGGTGGCAGCGTACTACTCAGGTGTATGGCAAGTAAAAGATTTCGAGAAGAACATCAAGAACTTCGAATGGGCAAGCGTCCAGATGCCTTATGAAACGGTCCGCTCCACGAACTTCGGTGGAAACTACATGGTGAAATTCGAAGGATCCGGAGTGGAGAAAGAAACGCAGAAATTCATCGACTGGCTTTACACGAAAGAAAACTATGAAGAGCTTGCAGGTCTCGGCGGATATCTTCCGGTTGTCCAGGATGCAGAAGTGGACTACGGTGTGGGTGATGCAGGAACACATGCGTACGAAGTATACAACGAAGAGATCAACTCTACGGCCAAGGTAGCTGCCAAGTCAAAATCAGAACGTGATACGATGCAATTGACGTCTGAAAAAATAGCCAATAACGTGCTCCGCGACAACATGATCAAGACGTTGAACGGCGAGCAATCCATCGATGACACCATCAAGACGGTGGAGCAAAAGTACACGGATGCGTATGTAAAGTAACATTAAAAACCGGTGCGGGAGTATGGTCCATACTCCCCGCTTCATGAAAAGAGGCTATGAAAATGAATGACTATCAATTCACCGTCCAGCCGGGCGAACCGCTAAACCGCTGGGTCCACACCGATTTAACCATCGCTCCATACCAATCCGATAAGGCCGTATTCGATCACCCTGTGAACATCACTGAAGAATATGTACAGATCGTTTATCCCGGGAGACAGCAATTCCTGGATCAGCGTCTGAAAGAAGAGATCCTTCTTCCTGAAACGGATTTTCACCACATCTACTTCCCTTTTGAAAATCCCCGATTAGAGTTTTCGGCTTTCATCCCGACACCACATCTCCTGAGCGTCTATGGCAGGACGTTCATCAAGCCCGACCAAGGCGGTACATTTCCGTTCACGGTCAGCACGTGCGGAAGCGTCGAGATCTGGGTGAATGGTACGAAGCAACTGAGCTGGACCCCCTATACAAGGAATCTTGCTTCCCATAAAGACATCACCTTGTCCCTTGAAGAAGGCTTTAATGAAGTCATTCTCTACATGGACGACCTTGCCGAGAGGGATGTGAACTATTTCACCGAGCTCCGATATACGGGGAAGACGGCCCTTGAAGGCTACATACAGGTTCCGGCCAAAGCGGAACAAATCGAACAGGCAGAGCGCCTACTGACTTCCCTGCACTTTTCGAAAGACATCTATCGATCAGGACGATTGGAAGTCTATATGAACCGGGAAGAGGCTTCCGGCATCGAAGAGCTGTTCGTCAATGTGAACCGCAATCATCTGTTGAATCCCGTGTTCGACAGTAAAGCCGACGACGAACTGGATGCCTTTGATTTCTCTTTTAGTGTGAATCTTGATGAAAATGGATTCCAGAAGCTCATGAGCGTAGATGAGCTGTCCTCGAACGGTCTGCTGCAGTTCGATATCGGCGTGGTGCTCCCTGGTGGAGTGCAAGTGGCGAGGAGGATGGTGGCTTCGATCCTGACGAACGACGATCCGGGTCGGTCATTCTCCGATTCTCTTCCGGAACGAAAGCGCGAAATCCTCGAATTCTTCTCTCAAAGCGAGAAGCTCGATCTCAATGCCGGTTTCAGCCTCATCCATCTGAACGGAAAAGTGGACGAACAAGCGAAGCGTCATATCAGGAGCTGCTTCGATGAAATACAGAAAAAAGGCGACTGCGCCGATTTCCGCCTGGCACCGCTGCTTGGATTCACCATCAAGTATCAGGACACGATCCCGGCCGACTTTCATGAGGAGCTGAAGGAGCTCGCCGTGAACTTCCGATACTGGATCGACGAGCCGGGGAACGACGTGATGTGGTACTTCAGCGAAAATCATGCCCTGCTGTTCCATGTGTCCCAGTACTTCGCCGGACATCTCTATCCCGACGCAGCGTTCAGCGTGAGCGGAAGGACAGGGCGCCAGCAGTATGAAAAAGGGAAGGAACGACTGGAAGAGTGGTTTGAGGTGTTCCTGAAGTATGGCTATTCAGAGTGGAACTCGACGACCTACCTTCCGATCGACCTGATCGGATTCTTCAGTCTCTATGAATCGGCCCCGGATGAGCATATCCGGAAGCTTGCAAAGAAGGCATTGGATTTCACCTTCAAGATCATTGCCGTGAACCTGCACGGAAAGACGATGAGTACGACCTATGGACGGGTGTATGAACACGATCTGAAGGCGATGGAGATGGGGGAGACGGCCAATCTGGCGTTCATCACGTGGAAAAAGGGCAAGCTCAACACGGCGATGAGGTGCACGACGCTCTTCTGTCTATCATCCTATGAACCGCCTACACTTGAAGACTATTTCATCGAGGATACCTCAAAGGCCCTCGTGACCCAGTACAAACAAGGGATCAAAGAGGTCTATACGTACAATTACAAAACATCGAGCTACTGTATGAGCGCGGCAATACGCTTCAATTCCTATCAAAAAGGGCATCAGCAGCATGCCATGAATATCGCCCTCGACCAGGATAATACCCAGATATGGCTCAACCATCCCGGGGAAGCGGTCTACAGCGGTGAGAACAGGCCGAGCTTCTGGGCAGGGAACGGAATCAGCCCGAACATCACCCAATATAAGCAGTATATGTTCCTCGAGTATCGCCTGAAAGAGCCGTTCCTTCCATATATACATGCGTATCTTCCGTTCTGGAAGCTTGACGAAGTGAGGGAGGAAGGCAACTGGTTGTTTGCGAAGAAGGATGATGCCTACATCGGCTTGTATTTCAGCAATGGTTACGAGCTGCAGGAGAAGGGCGCGATTGCACACCGGGAAGCCCGTTCATACGGGGCACATCACCGGGTGGTCGCGACATGTGCTTCAGGAGCAGAAGTGGGTTCATTCGAGGCATTCGTGGAAGAACAGATGAATGCAGCCATTTCGATCGACAGCCATCAATGGTCGTATGCGACGGAAAGAGCCGGAGCGCTCCAGGTGATCGATGATCAGCTCCATGTGGACGGGAAGCCGGTAGAATACGACGCAGGCTATGAAGTCGAGGAAGAGCATATAAGCATTCCACAGTTTCAAAAGTAATCACTAACACATCATACCCTGGGACCCGCCTGCATGGCGGCCCCTGGGTGGGATGTGAAGGATTGAGGGGGAAGAACGGTGAGGAGAAAAGATAAAAACCAGAAATGGGCTCTGGCCTTCGTCATTGTCAACATGGTTTTATTCACGATATTTTTTGCCTGGCCCGGCATACTCGGCGTGTACTATTCGTTCACGGACTACACCGGGATCAGCGCTTCGTTTATCGGACTGGATAACTATATTCAACTGTTCCAGGACAAAAGCTTCTATAAATCCCTTGGAAGGACGATCCTCTATACAGCGGTCGGAGTACCACTTCTATATGCATTCTCCCTGCTGATATCGGTCCTCCTGGTGAGCAAGTTCACAAAGGGGAAATCCGTGGCCAAGGTCATTTTCTTCTTCCCATGGCTGATTTCCTCCATCGTGACCGGGGTCATCTTCCGCTGGTTGTTCGGGGAAAGCTTCGGGTTCGTCAACTTTGTCCTTTCACTGATCGGAATGGAGCCCGTGGGCTGGTCCTCTGACGGGAATATGGCGTTCATACTCGTTCTATTCGCCACCGTGTGGATGGGGACGGCATTCAATATGCTCCTGATGATCTCGGCGCTCGTGAATATCCCGCAATCGTACTATGAAGCAGCCGATATCGACGGCGCCAGCGGCTGGCAGAAATTCATCCATGTGACGCTTCCCAGCCTAAAGCCGACGTCCTTCATGGTCATCCTGCTGTCGGTCATCCATCTGATGAAAGAGTTCCCGATGGTGCAGGCCCTCAATAACGGGGGACCCGGTACGGATAACACCTTCCTCGTCCAATATATTTACCAGACAGGATTCGACCAGCGGAATATCGGCTATGCAAGCGCGGTTTCCATGGTACTGTTCGTCATTCTCCTTCTCTTTGCAATCATTAATCTGAAGGTGGAAGAAAGGAGCAAATTATGATGAAGCGATATCGCGGCAGTACGATCCTGATGACGGCGATCATGGCCATACTGGCCATCGCCTATCTGTTCCCGGTCCTGTGGCTTCTGCTCAGTTCGTTCAAGCCGGGCAGCGAGCTCTTCAGCTTCCCGCTGAAGCTATTTCCTGAAGAATTCACACTGGATAACTACAAATACGCATGGTCGACCATGGAGTTTACGAAATACGTGCTGAACACCTCCTTCGTCACCATCGTGGCGACCCTTTTGACCATCATGGCGAGTGCTTCCTGCGGGTACGCACTGGCGAAATACAAATATAAGTGGCTCAGCGTCTTCTTCATCTGTATCCTGGCCACGACAATGCTTCCGACGGAGGTCATCATGAATCCGACGTTCACGGTCATCCAGAAGGTCGGGCTGTACGATAACCTGTGGGGACTGATCATCCCGTCCATCAATACGGCAACCGGGATCTTCATGTTCAGGCAGTTCTTCATGACGGTACCCGATGATCTCCTCGAAGCAGCACGGATCGACGGAGCGAATGAAGGAAGGATCTTCTTCCGCCTCATGCTCCCGATCGCAAAACCGATCATCATCACGCTCGCCATCTTCTCCTTCCAGTGGAGATGGAATGATTACATCTGGCCGCTCATCGTCATCAGCGACCCGAACAAATACACCATCCAGGTCGCCATCCGGAGCATCGTCGGGGCGGATAATATCGACTGGGTCCTTCTATTATCGGCATCCGTCATCTCCCTACTGCCGATGGTGTTGCTCTACGCGATCTTCCAGCGCTACATCATGGACACGGGAGCCAGTTCCGGTTTGAAAGATTAATGGAAAAGGATAGGAGATTTACAGTCTGTTAGCGAATGTATTTATTAAGGAATACGGCATGACGAAAAGATGCTATGCGAGGTGGAAGCAATGACACTACTGATAAAGAATGTCCAGGAAACGGTCAAAAAGGTGACCGGACAGCTGTTGGACCTGAAAAGACCAGAGAATGAATCGGAGCTTGAGGGGATTGGCGATGGAGCCAAGATCGGCTATTTCCCAAGGGATTTCGGAATGGAAGAATGGGATTGGCCACAGGGAGTCGGATTGTATGGACTGAAGAGCCTGTCGGGTCAAGACGGCTTCCCGGACTATCACACGTTCTTGAAATTGTGGGCTGAGGATCAGAAGGAAAGGGGCCTTCCGCTCAAGAACATCAACACCACAGCCCCGCTCCTCACTCTCATGGATGTGGAGGGGACGGAGCAGCTTGCCCTGGAGTGGGCGGACTGGATCATGGAGAAGGCACCGCGTACCGAACGTGGAGGCCTTCAACACGTCACCAGCGGCGCCACCAAGAATGATCTGACGATGAATGACGGTCAGGTCTGGATCGATACGCTCTTCATGGTCGTCCTTTTCCTCGGGAAGATGGGGGTCAGGTACGACCGTAAGGAATGGAAGGAAGAAGCGGCGCGCCAATTCCTCCTTCATGTAGAGCTCCTTTTCAGTGAAGAGGACGGCCTTTTCTATCACGGCTTCGATTTCAATGGTCACCACCGGTTCAGTGAAGCCTACTGGTGCCGGGGGAACAGTTGGTTCACTTTGGCAGCACCCGAGTTTCTTGCTATGATGGAAGGACAGCTGGATGACGGAACGTACAAGACCATTGCCCAAACCTACAAAGCCCAGGTCGACAAACTAGTGAAGCTTCAAGCACAGAATGGCCTTTGGCATACGCTGCTTGATGATCAGGAATCCTACACGGAAGTATCGGGATCCTCTTCCATCGCGGCGGGCATCCTGAAGGGCATCCGCTATGGATTGCTGGATGAATCCTACCTGGATGTGTGCAGGCGAGCAGTTGATTCCATCCTACAGGAAGTCGACGATGACGGCACCGTCCTTAAGGTATCGGCGGGAACGGCAATCGGGGCCTCCAAAGAGGACTATAAGAAGATCATCATTGCTCCCACTGCTTACGGGCAGGCCCTGGCGATTGTACTATTTTCTGAAGTTCTTCAGCATGAAAAATTAGTAGCCTGATACAGTAGGAAATAGACATCGGAGTGGGCCCTGAAAGAGGAGTTAACTATGAAAACAACAATCTATGATGTGGCAAAGGAAGCGGGCGTATCCATTGCGACCGTATCAAAAGTCATCAATAATACAGGGCGGATCAGTGAGAAGACCCGCAAGAAGGTAACGAAGATCATGGGGGACCTCGAGTATCAGCCGAGCAGCGTGGCAGCAGCCCTCACGGGGAAACGGACGTTCACCATCGGCGTGCTCGTACCCGATATCGCCAACCCCTTCTTCGCAGAGATTGCCCGTGCCCTTGAGAATAACGCCAGGAAAAGCGGCTATACGATCATCCTATGCAGCACGGATTACCAGAAGGAGCGGGAACAGGATTATTTCGACCTGCTCATGAAGAAGCAGGTGGACGGAATGATCATCGCCACCGAACCGAAGGAGCTTCAGAAGTTCAAGAATCTGGAGAGCCGCGGCATCCCCTACATCATGTTCTCCTTCGATCACCTGGAGCTCGACTCCCATGTGGTGACGACGGATGACGTGAAGGGGGGCTACCTTGCCGGGAGATACCTTCTGGACCACGGTCATCGTCATGCAGCCGTCATCACGGAGCTGCAGCGTGCGAGTGGAAAGCTCAGGCTTGAAGGCTTTAAGAGGGCATTCGGAGCGGCGGGGATCGAGCTCGATCTCGATTCCGTAGTCAACTCCAAGTCCACTTTTGAGGATGCGAAGAAAGCAGCAAGGAAGATCCTGAAGAAAGAAAACCGTCCTTCAGCCGTCTTCGCCTCAACAGATCTGATTGCGGCCATTTTCATCAATGAAGCGCGGAAAGCAGGCGTATCGATACCCGGCGACATGTCGATCATCGGATTCGATAACACGATCTATGCCGAAATCGCGGATCCGGGATTGACGACGATCGCCCAGCCGATTCCAGAGCTTGCTTCCTATGCGATCGAGCAATTGATGAAATCCATCAAGGACCCCGACAGTCCTGCCCATCGCATCACGCTGGCTCCCTATCTTGTCGAGAGGGATTCAGTGAAGACAGTAGAGAACCATGAAGCTGACTGAATAAGTCGGCTTCCATTTAACTGAAAAGGGAAAGCGCTTAACTTAAAAGGCATATAGATAGGGAAAAGGGAGGAAGACAGAATGGAAATGACAGTGGGTATTATAGGTGCAGGCAGGATCGGAAAGATCCACGTGGAAAACTTGAGGAAGTTGAGGAATGTGAAAGTGAAGAGCGTGTCAGATGTTCAGGTATCACACCTGCAGGACTGGGCAAAGGAGACGGGGATCGAACATCTGACAACGGATTACCGGGAGCTCCTTGCCGATTCGTCCATCTCTGTGATTTTCATCTGTTCCCCGACAAACACCCATGCCGATCTCATACGCGAGGCAGCAGAAGCAGGCAAACATATCTTCTGCGAAAAGCCGGTCAGTTTCACCGTCGAAGAAACCGAAGCGGCACTGGCAGCGGTGAAAAGGGCGGGTGTGAAGCTCCAGGTAGGATTCAACCGGCGCTTTGACGCCAACTTCCAGAAGGTGCGCGAGCTGGTGAGCGAAGGGAAAGTCGGGACTCCGAATATCCTCCGTATCACATCAAGGGATCCGGAGCCGCCGAATGCTGCCTACATCCGTACATCAGGCGGTCTGTTCATGGATATGACCATCCATGATTTCGATATGGCCCGGTACATCATGGGGAGCGAAGTGGTCGAAGTCCATGCCCACGGTGCCGTCCTTGTGGATCCTGCCATCGGGGAAGCAGGAGACATCGATACGGCCATCGTCTCCCTGAAGTTTGCCAATGGTGCCCTCGGGGTCATCGAGAACAGCCGCCGAGCTGCTTACGGATACGATCAGCGCCTTGAAATCTTCGGAGATAAAGGAGCCGCCCAGGCTGAAAATGTAAGGGCTAACACGGTGAAACTTGCAACGGAAGATTATGTGACGACGGAAAAACCGCTCTACTTCTTCCTTGAGCGTTACACCCAAGCGTATGTGGAAGAAGTGATCCAATTCATCCAGGCCATCGAGAATGATGCGCCGGTGTCATGCTCTGGATTTGACGGGCTGCAGGCCGAACGGATTGCCAAAGCGGCCAGGACCTCCCTTGAAACGGGCGTACCGGTCAAACTGACCCACGAAACGGTCAAAAGGAGTGAGATCGTATGAACCCACTATCGTTTCATGAAGACCGTCCCTTCGACCTGATCGCAGTCGGCCGACTGTGCATCGATCTGAATGCGAATGAAACGAACCGTCCGATGGAAGAAACGAGCACCTTCACGAAATACGTCGGAGGATCACCTGCCAATATCGCCATCGGCTCTGCACGACTGGGCATGAAGACCGGCTTCATCGGAAAGGTATCCGACGACCAGATGGGCAGGTTCATCACCGGATACCTTGAGCGGAATGGGATCGATACAGAAGGGGTGAAGATCGACAACACCGGAGCCGTGACGGGCCTTGCCTTCACGGAGATCAAAAGTCCGGAAGACTGCAGCATCCTGATGTACAGGGACAATGTGGCCGACCTGCTCCTTCATCCGTCCGAGGTGAATGAAGCTTATATCAGAAGGTCCAAGGCCCTGCTCATCTCGGGAACGGCCCTTGCCCAAAGCCCGTCCCGTGAAGCGGTATTCCTCGCCCTGGAGTATGCGGTGAAGCATGATGTCACCGTGTTCTTCGATCTCGACTATCGGCCTTACACGTGGAAGGATGAAGCAGAAACGGCGGTCTATTATAACCTGGCTGCCGAGAAATGCGATTGCATCATCGGCACGCGTGAAGAGTTCGACATGATGGAACGGCTCCTGAACCGCACCGAATCGGATGATCACTACACGGCAACACGCTGGTTCTCCCATCGTGCGGACATCGTCGTCATCAAGCACGGAGGGGCGGGATCGATCGCCTATACGAAAGACGGGGGTTCACACCGAAGTGGGATCTTCCGGACGAATGTACTGAAGACGTTCGGAGCGGGAGATTCCTACGCCTCCGCCTTCATCCACGGCCTGATGAAAGGAACGGATGTATCCGAAGCCATGAAGCGTGGAAGCGCATCGGCCTCGATCGTCATCTCCAGGCACAGCTGCTCCGACGCCATGCCGACAGAAGAAGAGCTTTTGGAACATATGGATTCAGCCTTATACGAAACAATCTAATACAAGATGGAAAGGGAGAGGTAGCATGACAGTGACAACCGTACGTACAGTGAAGAACTATATCGGGGGAAAGTGGATCGAATCAGCATCGGAGAATACGGAGACCGTCTACAACCCTGCCACCGGTGAAGAAATCGCCATCGTAAAGCTCAGTACGAGGGAAGAAGTGAATGAAGCGGTCGAAGTGGCGCATGAAGCGTTCAAGTCCTGGTCCCAAGTACCGGTGCCGAAACGCGGGCGCATCCTGTTCAAGTATCAGCAGCTCCTGGTCGAGCATTGGGATGAACTGGCGAAGCTTGTCACGATCGAGAACGGTAAGAGCTTCGCCGAAGCACACGGGGAAGTCCTCCGCGGCATCGAATGCGTCGAGTTTGCCGCAGGGATCCCGAACCTCATGATGGGCAAGCAGCTGCCTGACATCGCAGCCGGTTTGGAATCAGGCATGTACCGGTACCCGATCGGGGTCGTGGGCGGCATCACGCCGTTCAACTTCCCGATGATGGTCCCTTGCTGGATGTTCCCTCTCGCCATCGCCTGCGGGAATACATTTGTCCTCAAGCCTTCCGAACGGACCCCGCTTCTTGCGGCAAGGCTTGCCGAGCTCTTCGAGGAAGCCGGTCTACCGAGCGGCGTATTGAATATTGTCAACGGGGCCCATGATGTCGTGAACGGCTTGATCGAAGAGAAGAAGGTAAAGGCGATCTCCTTTGTCGGCTCCCAGCCGGTCGCAGAACTCGTCTACAAGAAAGGAACAGAGAATCTGAAGCGTGTGCAGGCACTGTCAGGTGCGAAGAACCATTCCATCGTCCTGAAGGATGCGAACCTGGAAGTCGCCGTATCCCAGATCACGGGAGCCGCCTTCGGTTCTGCCGGTGAACGCTGCATGGCCGCCGCAGTCGTCGCCGTAGAGGAGAGCATCGCCGACGCATTCATCGAGAAGCTGAAGCAGGCCGCAGACGACATCACGATCGGGAACGGTTTGGAAGAAGGCGTCTTCCTCGGGCCGGTCATCCGCCAGAATCATAAGGAACGCACATTGAGCTATATTGATTCCGGGATCTCACAAGGCGCGACCCTCCTCCGTGATGGCAGGAAAGACAAGGAGACGGAAGGGGAAGGATACTTCCTCGGACCGACGATCTTTGATCATGTGACGCAGGAAATGAAGATCTGGCAGGATGAAATCTTCGCCCCTGTCCTTTCCGTCGTCAGGGTGAAGGACCTTACAGATGCCATCGACCTGGCCAATGCCTCTGCGTTCGCAAACGGTGCGTGCATCTATACGGATAGTGCCTCAGCCATCCGCCAGTTCAGGGAAACGATGGATTCAGGGATGCTGGGCGTCAATATCGGAGTGCCGGCACCAATGGCGTTCTTCCCGTTCTCCGGCTACAAGGATTCTTTCTACGGTGACCTTCATGCGAATGGAACCGACGGCTTGGAATTCTATACAAGGAAGAAGATGGTCACGGCCCGTTACGTCAAATAATGGACGGGAGCGGCATTCGCCGCTTCCTTTTTTATCATATGGAGTGAATAACAGAAGGAGGGAATCAGTATGGAAACAATCCGACTGACCACTGCACAGGCCCTAGTAAAGTTCCTGAATGCGCAGTATGTCGAGTTTGATGGCAGGAAAGAGCGATTCGTCAAAGGGGTCTTCACCATTTTCGGACATGGAAATGTCCTTGGCCTCGGGCAGGCACTCGAAGAGGATCCGGGTGAACTTGAGGTGTACCAGGGCAGGAACGAGCAAGGGATGGGCCATGCAGCCATGGCCTTCGCCAAGCAATCGAAACGGAAGCAGATCATGGCCTGCACCGCCTCGGTCGGTCCCGGTTCTGCCAATATGGTCACGGCTGCCGCCACGGCAACAGCCAACCAGATCCCGGTCCTGTACCTGCCGGGAGACGTCTTCGCCTCGCGCCAGCCCGATCCCGTCCTCCAGCAGATCGAGCAGACCCATGATCTTTCCATATCCACCAATGACGCGTTCCGTCCTGTCAGCAAATATTGGGACCGGGTGAACAGACCCGAGCAGCTCATGCAGGCGATGCTGAACGCCATGCGCGTCCTCACCAACCCTGCAGACACAGGAGCCGTTACGATTTCACTGCCCCAGGATGTACAGGGGGAAGCATGGGATTATCCACAATCATTCTTCCAAAAACGTGTCCATCGCATCGAGCGTCGCATGCCTTCCGTTGAAAGTGTAGAGGATGCCGTGGAATTGATCCGCTCTAAAAAGAGGCCCTTCATGATCCTAGGAGGAGGCGTCCGTTATTCGGAAGCAGGCGGGGCGTTCCTCCGATTCGCAGAAGCGTTCCGGATCCCCTTCGGTGAAACCCAGGCAGGGAAGAGCGGGGTGCCGGGAAGTCACAGCCTGAATCTTGGAGGGGTGGGTGTGACCGGCAATGCAGCCGCCAACCTCCTCGCATCAAAGGCCGACCTGATCATCGGTGTGGGCACACGATTCACGGATTTCACCACCGGTTCCAAGGGATTGTTCCAGGAAGCAGACGTCCTCACGATCAACATCTCTGATTTCCATGCCGGTAAGCTTGATGCGGTGAAGGTGGTCGCAGACGCAAAAGCTGGTCTTGAAGCCATTGCGTCGGGTCTTGGAAACTACCTGTCTTCCTATCAGGACGAAATTGAAGGAGCACGCGGGGAGTGGGAAGCAGAACTTCACCGCCTCCACCAGATCGATCCAGGTGATTCATTTACACCTGAAATCGCCGGACAGCTTGACGGGGAGCTTCCTCATTACAAAGAATCATTGAAGACGAATCTGGCTCAAACCGCGGTCATCGGGGCCGTCAACCGTCTCGTTGATGAGGATGCGGTGATCGTCGGTGCGGCGGGCAGCCTTCCGGGTGATCTTCAGCGTATGTGGGTTGCCAAGGAGGAGGACACCTACCATATGGAATACGGCTATTCCTGCATGGGGTATGAAATCGCCGGGGCCCTGGGCGTGAAGCTTGCCGAGCCGGGCCGGGAAGTATATGCATTGGCCGGTGACGGGAGCTATCTCATGCTCCACACGGAATTGATCACAAGCCTGCAGGAAAGGAAGAAGATCAATATCCTCCTCTTTGATAATGCCGGATTCGGCTGCATCAATAATCTTCAGATGGACAACGGGATGGGAAGCTTCGCCACGGAGTTCCGCCATCGCAATCAGGCAAGCGGCCGCATGGATGGTCCTGTCATGACGATCGATTATGCAAAGGTCGCTGAAGGGTACGGTGCCAAAACCTATTCCGTCCGCACCCTTGAAGAACTGGAAACGGCCATCAGGGATGCCAAGGATCAGCCGGTGAGCACCCTCATCGACATCAAAGTCCTGCCGAAGACCATGACCCATGGCTATGATTCCTGGTGGAACACAGGGGTTGCCGAAGTATCGGAAAAACAAAGCATCCGTGAAGCGTATGATCGGAATCTGGCCAAACGTCAAACGGCGCGTCAGTATTGATGGGAGGAAAAGAGATGTTTAACGGGAGAGAGATCAAGCTGGCCATCGCCCCGATCGGATGGACCAACGATGACATGCCGGAGCTCGGCGGAGAGGTCACCTTCGAGCAGTGCATCAGTGAAATGGCCCTGGCCGGATTCCAGGGAAGCGAAGTGGGGAATAAATACCCCCGTGATCCGGATCAGCTGAGGAAGGCCCTTGACCTCAGGGGGCTGTCCATTGCGAGTGCATGGTTCAGCG
Source organism: Rossellomorea marisflavi (assembly GCF_009806575.1). Taxonomy (NCBI): domain Bacteria; kingdom Bacillati; phylum Bacillota; class Bacilli; order Caryophanales; family Bacillaceae; genus Rossellomorea; species Rossellomorea marisflavi. The sequence continues at coordinate 243,074 of NZ_CP047095.1, forward strand.
CGCACCTGACTACGGATGGGTATGAGCGCACCGCTACTGAATTCAGTGCCCACCGTGATTTCCTTCATGAAATGGGGGCAAAGGTCATCGTCGTCAGCGAGCAGGGGAAGAGCATCCAGGGACAGATGGATGTACCGCTATTCGACCATAAGCCGGTCTTTAACGAGGAAGAATGGGAACTCCTCACTGACGGGCTCAATCGGCTTGGAAGCCTTGCAGCAGAAAAAGGGATGAAGCTCGTTTATCACCACCATATGGGAACGGGCGTCCAGACAACCGATGAGATCAGAAAGCTCATGGAACGGACCGATCCCGCCAACGTGTCCCTTTTGTATGATACAGGTCACCTCGCGTTTTCAGGAGAAGATCCCCTTGTGATCCTTGAAGACTATATGGACCGGATCCATCATGTCCATCTGAAGGATGTCAGAGCGGAAGTCGTCGAGAGGGTGAAGCGGGAGAAATGGAGCTTCCTCCAGGCCGTGAAGGCAGGGGCATTCACCGTCCCCGGCGATGGAAGCATCGACTTCCGCCCTGTCTTCGGATTGATCGCGGAAGGTGCGTATGAAGGGTGGTTCGTCGTCGAAGCAGAACAGGACCCGGCCATCGCCAACCCCCTGGAGTATGCCATCAAAGCAAGGGGCTATATCAGGGAAACGGCAGGCATCTAGAACAGAAGGAGGAGAATCACCATGTATGAAAAGCTCGGAGAATTACAGCAAGGATACAATACCGTCACGGATATGGACTCCAAGCATCCGGATATGCTGCAGGATATCGGGGTGTACCGGCTGAGTGCCGGAGACAGGGAAACCCTGCATGACGAAGGGAAGGAAACCGCGGTACTCCTCATGGAAGGATCCATCACCCTGGAGTGGAACGGACACGTTCAGGACATCAGCCGGGGAAGTGTGTTCGATGAAGATCCGTGGTGCCTCCACGTCCCGAAAGGCGTCCAGGTCATCGTGACGGCCAAAGGGGAGAGCGAAGTGCTGGTGCAGAAGACCGATAACGCCGCAGACTTTGCACCGAAGCTTTATACGCCCGAGGATTGCTCGAGCACGGTGGCGGGAGAAGGCGTATGGAACGGGACCGCTGAGCGCGTGATCCGTACCATCTTTGATCACGGTAACGCTCCCTATTCGAATCTCGTCATCGGCGAAGTGATCTCCTATCCAGGAAGGTGGTCGAGCTATCCCCCCCATCATCATGATCAGCCAGAGGTGTACTACTATAAGTTCGACCGCCCCCAAGGATTCGGCTGCGCCATGGTCGGACCCGACGCCCACCGCGTCGAGCACAACAGCTATATCACCATTCCCGGCAGCCTGGATCATCCCCAGGCGACGGCACCGGGTTACGCCATGTACTTCTGCTGGATGATCCGTCACCTCGACGACAATCCGTGGACGGAACGGATCATGGAAGAGGAGCATGCATGGCTCTTGGAAGAAAACGCAAAGATCTGGCCGGACCGATAAGTTGCTCTATATAAAAACTGTATAATCTTGTAAAATAGGACTATATCCGATTCATGGGTGCAGTCCTATTTTTCTGATTGTCGGGGTGGGAAAATGATGGATAGGAGATGGGGAGAAGATGAATAGATTGATTCTGCTTGCTTGCACACTGCTTCTATTCTTTATTTTGACCGCTTTCGAGTCTGAAAGAGAAGGAGAGTCCATCAAGCAATATGCCGAGGATCATGCCGTCCAAGATGTGCTGGATACCGTAAGATCGGGGGATCATGCCGATTATCACTTTTCCACCAGCGAAGACATCCGGGTAGGCCTGTTCCAGCCATCATGGAGTTACGGGGAGGCGTTCATTGATCAAGAGAGTAGTGATGCCCTTGAACAAACAGATGAATGGTATGCTGTCGTGTATCAGGACGGCAAGCCTGTGAACGTCATGGCTGCTTCGAAGAATGAGAACGGGAAATACGCATTCATGGGTATCGGATTCGGTCAAGATCTGGCCGTCGCCCTGGACACGGCAGGGACCGAGGCAGGAAAACTGGTCTACGAGTTTCCTGCCGATGCTTGGTTCATGATTGACGAAGATAGCGTGCATGGCCTCAATAAGCAGGCGGAGTCCGTGATGGGAAAAGGGGATTGGAGTCTTTCCCGTTACATGGAGTATGTTCATGGGCGATACAGTGATCCGGAAGTGAGTATGGAGCACGGACAGAATACCGCCACGGGCGGAGCCGGATTGCTTCCGGACCAAGATGAAGTGGAACGTTCCGGTCTCCTGTATGTCGGCCTGGGCATTCTGTTCATAGTGGGAGTCTTGATGACGTCTAGAATGAAGAGAAAAAGATCTTCTTAATCTCATAAAATGGAACATTGAAATCTGGAGGTAGCATATGACAACCCAATGGCAAGAAATCACCATCATCAAAGGAGAAGAAATCGATCTCCATCTCGTTAAAACCGTACCGGGCAACCCGGCAAAGAATTGGGTCCCGGCCTATCACTTCAACATGGCCCTGAAGGGTTCGGACACGCCGATCGGGGTCATCGATCTCCGCATCGGTCATAACGAGAACCTCTACTATGGAGGGCATATCGGCTATGCCGTCCATTCCGAGCATCGGGGCCATCACTATGCAGGGAAGGCGGTGCTCCTGTTGAAGGAACTTGCACTCGCACACGGGATGGAAAAGGTGACGATCACCTGCAACCCCGACAACCTCCCGTCCAGGAAGACGTGTGAATATGTGGGAGCGGAGCTGAAGGGAATCGTAGCCGTCCCTCCCCATAATGATCTGTACCAGCGCGGGGAAAAGGAAAAATGCATCTATGAGTTGGTTTGGTAGAATAATAGGCAATCAATTCGTTCAAACGTTTGTTTAATTTCAATTGTAGGGAGAGCATGTATTATGAAGAAAACCGTCATCTTTGATATGGACGGAACATTATTCCAGACAAATAAAATCCTCGAGGCGTCCCTCGTGGATACGTTCGATCATCTTACCCGTGCCGGCAAATGGCAAGGGACCGCTCCTTTGAAGGAGTATCAGGACATCATGGGAGTCCCTCTTCCGAAAGTATGGGAGACGTTGATGCCCAATCATTCAGAAGTGGACCGCAACGAAACGGATCGGTACTTCCTCGAGAGCCTGATCGCCAACATCCACGGGGGAAAAGGTGAGCTGTATCCGAACGTGGCCGAGCTTTTTGAACGATTGGATGCGGGTGGCTGTGCCATCTACATAGCCAGTAACGGGTTGAAAAGGTATCTGGCTGCCATCGTGGACCACTATAAGCTCGACCGCTGGGTTGCAGGAGTCTACAGCATCGAGGAAATCGACTCCCTGAATAAATCCGACCTGGTCGGAGCCATCCTGGCAGAGGCGGGGAACGGACCTGCCGTGATGGTCGGGGACCGCCTGTCCGATTTCAACGCAGGGCGTGATAACAACATCCCGTCCATCGGCTGCAGGTTCGACTTTGCCCGGGAGGAAGAGTTGGCATGTGCCGACTATGTCATCGATAATCTGTTGGATGTAGTGGAGATCATGAACAAGACTGAATATGTAACGGAGTGATAGGTGGATCCTGATTCTGAATGAATCGGGATCTTTTTTTGTTTATCCGACATCCCCCTGACACATTCGCTCCCTACAATACAACTATAGACCAAGCGAAAGGAGGAACGAATATGAGTCAAATCGGAAGAAAAGAACTGAAATTCGCCATTTCCATCCCGGAATATCACATCCTGATCCATAAGCTCAAGTGGCTGATGACGAGGGATGAGCATGCCGGACGGGACGGGAAGTACCATATACGAAGCGCTTATTTCGATAATATGGACGACCGGATCCTGACGGAGAAGAAGGAAGGCTACCTGAACCGTGATAAGTACCGGGTGAGGATCTACAACCTCTCCACGTCCGTGATCCACCTTGAGCGGAAGAGCAAGCGGAACAATCAGACGTTCAAAACGAAATGCCCGTTGACCCGGAAGGAATATGAAGCCATCCGCCGGGGAGAAACGGAGTGGATGGAGGATGACATGCGGCCCCTCATCCGCGATCTTCACGGGGAGATGACGAGACGGTTGATCAAGCCGGTGGCGGTCGTCGATTATGAGCGGGAAGCCTACACCTATCCGTATGGAAATGTCAGGATCACCTTTGATCAGAATATCCGCACGAGCCTGAGGAATACGGCGATGTTCGACCGGAACCTGCCCATGGTACCGGTCATGGAAGAGCCCCTCATCATCCTTGAGGTGAAGTTCGATGAATATATCCCGGATATGATCAAATATGCCCTGCAGGCAGTGGATACAAGAACGGAAGCCTACTCGAAGTATCAGCTCAGCAGGATGTTTGGCTAAATCAAAAAATTGAATATGAAAGATGAGGTACACCAACGTGAATGAACAAATCAATTTCAGTGATATTTTTAAATCCAGTTTCATCGAGAAGACGACGTCGTTCAGCCTGACCGACTCCATCATCGGGCTCGTCGTTGCCTTCTTGATCGGCCTTTTCATCTATGTTGTCTATAAGAAGACATTCAACGGAGTCATCTATTCCCATTCCTTCAATATTTCCCTGCTCATCATGACGATGGCGACGGCCCTTGTCATCATGGGAATTTCGAATAACGTCCTCTTGTCACTTGGTATGGTCGGTGCATTGTCTATCGTACGGTTCAGGACGCCGATCAAGGATCCCATGGATCTGGTCTACATCTTCTGGTCCATCGTGTCAGGTATCCTTTGCGGAGCAGGGTTCATCCCCCTTGTCGTCATCGGTTCTGTCCTGATCGGGCTCGTCCTGCTAATATTTGTGAATAAGATCACCGTGGAGAATCCGTTCCTGCTGATCGTGAAGGCAGACAGTGGAAGCAGCAGTGATACGATTGAAGCAGAACTCAAAAAGCTGACTTCCCGCTATCAGCTGAAATCTCAATCCTTCATGGGTAGTAACGAAATGGAAACGACCTATGAAGTCCGCATGAAAACAGGCGAATCGGCCATGCTTGCCGAACTGAAGGCACTGCCGGGTATCAAATCCGCCGTCATGGTGAGCTATGATGGAAACTTCACTGCATAGGAGGTGGAGGGAATGATCGGAAAAAAGATGGTGGCTGTGGTCTTTGTCCTCCTCATGCTTACCTTTGTGGCAAGCGTATATGTCCTTCCGGCCGCCGGACTCGAAGAGAAGGATACGTCCACCTCCTATAAACAAACGGTCTTCAACGAGAGCAAGGTGGGGCGCGTCGATATCGAAATCGACGAAGACGACTGGGATGACCTTGTGGAAAACGCAACCAAGGAGGAATATAAGCGGGCGACCGTGACCGTCAACGGCAAAAAGGTGAGCGATGTGGCCATCAGGGCGAAGGGGAATTCTTCCCTGACGTCCGTTGCCAATAGTGACTCGGACCGGTACAGCCTGAAGATCGATTTTGATCATTATGACAGCTCTCAAAGTCTGTATGGCCTGAAGAAATTGAATTTGAACAATAACTATAGTGACTCGACGCAGATGAGGGAATTTGTTTCCTATGAAATGATGGAAGAGATGGGGATCGCGACGCCTGCCCACTCTTACATGTATGTGACCATCAACGGTGAGGACTATGGTCTGCTCCTTGGAGTCGAACAGGTGGATGAAACGTTCCTCGCAAGCGAGTTCGGATCCAATGACGGATTCCTGTTCAAGCCTGACGGGGTCGGTTCCGACCTTCAATGGATCAGTGATGATCTCGACGACTACACGGGTGTCGAGCTGAAAACGAACGAGTCCAACAAAGATCAGTCGACCTTCACCGATATGCTCGATGCCATCAACAACGGCGGCGACATCGGGAAGGTTCTGGATGTCGATGAAATGCTCCGCTATTTCGCCGTCAATACAGCGCTCGTCAACCTCGACAGCTATCAGGGGCAGATGAAGCACAACTATTATCTCTATGAAGAGGATGGGAGCTTCTCCATCATCCCTTGGGATTATAATATGTCCTTCGGAGGCTTCGGCGTTGGAATGGGCGGAAGGGGCAATGCGGGAGAAGAAGGTCTAGAGGACGGGGAACAGGCTGAAGAGCCCGGTGCCCAAGATGGCAATGCGAACGATGCTCCTCAAGGGAACGATGGGATCGACAAGCGCGGCATGGGGGACGGAATGATGACGAGCCAGCTCATCACCGACTCTGCCATCGACTTCAGCGTGAGCGAGCCCGTTGTCAATACGACCCTTGAAGACCGGCCCCTGCTCAATGCCCTCCTATCCAACTCGGAGTATAAGGAGAAATACGAAGAGTACTTGAAGACCTTTGCTGAAGAGATCTTCACAGAGGAGCGCGTTTCCGAGATCACGAACAATCTGGCGTCGATCCTGACCACTTATGTCGAGAGCGACCCGACCAAGTTCTTCACAACGGATGAATTCCTGAAAGGCGTTTCCGGCGACGAAAGCCTTGCGGAATTCACGAAGCTGAGATCCGAGTCGATCCTGGAACAGCTGTCCGGCGAGCGGACGGTTGAAAGCCAGGCCGGATCCGGCGGTCAGGGGCAGGGCCCTCCGAATGGCGGACAGGCAAATGAAGGTCAGGATGATAAGGCAGGGCAAGGCAATCCAGCAGCAGATAATGCTCAAGGGAATGCTCCTCCGGCCGAGGGAGGACAAAATGGTGCTCCTCCCGATGGAGGGAACGGCGGACAGGGAGAACCACCAGAGGGGTTCGATCCCGCTGATAGACCCGATGGATTCAACCCCGAGGCTGGTCCCGGGGAGGAGGACCACAAGGGAACGAAACAAAAGAAGCAGCCGTCGATCCGATGGCAGCCCTCACGGTGAGTGGAGTCTCCATATCCGTGCTCATGCTTGGTCTCATTGCAGCATGGCGGTTCAGGAGAAGAAAGGGCTTCCGCTGAGACTCGGACAGGCAAGATCCTTTACCGTCCCGCCGGAAAACCGTATACTTATACTAATCTATTTCGCGATGACACCCATATTAAGTAACCGGACAGCCCTCTGCGGCTCTGGTTACTTTTTTGTTGGGGTGGGTACGATAAAAGAGACATTCAATCGCAGGACGAGTAAAGGGTTTGATGACAATGAGACAACTACATCGACAACATATATGGCTTGGACGCTTCCTCGCTTCCGATCCCGGAAGAAAAAGGTTGCAGCAGGCCGGCAAGACAACGCTGAGCCTCATGACTTCGGTATTTATCACATTATTCCTATTGAAAATGAATGAGTATCCGTCCATCACACCTGCCATCGTTTCAGGGATGGTGGGGATGTTCGGTGTCCTGATCGTCTTGGATGATACGGACCGGAAGAAGAAAGTGACGCTGCTGTGCATCGCTGTTTCAGTGGCCGGGGGATCACGGTCGGGTCCCTGTTCAGCCAACATCCTTATGCCGTCAACATCCTTCTCGTGGCGGCCATGTTCAGCGCCTTTTATTTCTCACGCTTCGCCGTCCGCTATTTCTCCATCGGGATGGCCTCTTTCATGTCGATCTACTTTTCATCCGTTCTTAAACTCGACGCATCGCATCTGCTCTGGTTCTATATCGGAATCGTGATCGGGGCGCTCAGTGCCTACATGTATCAGTTCCTTCTGTTCAAGAGTTCTTCTTACGTATTGAAAAGAAGCCTGATTTCGTTCCATATCCAGTCGAATCTGACATTCACCATCTTGTTGAAGGCGATGGAAGATCCAAAAAGCAGTGAGAAGAGGAAGAAAAGTCTCGATCGAAACGTACGCAAACTGAATGAGTATGCACGGACGCTGTCGGGTGACATCAATGAAAGTGATCTGAAGGAACTGTATCCAGGAATAGACGTATCGGAACTCAGGCTCTATGTCTTCGATGCGGAGATGCTGATCCAGACGCTATCTGATTCCTTGAAGAAGCTGAAGGAACTGAAGGCGTTCGAACAGGATGAAATCCGCCAGCTATTGATGCGGGTCATCCGTTCCTTGCGGGATGCCGACGTCCTGGCACAGGATTATGAACCGAAGACACTGGAAGAAACCGAACGTGCCCTTCAGGAACTGCGCCTGATGCTGGCGGATGTCCTGAAGGATGAGGAGGATCTCCCGCGATGGATTTATCTTCTGCGCAGGATCGAGTCCATCTCGAATCACGTCCTGCAGGCAGCCCTTACGATCCAGGAAGCCTTGAAGGGCGAACGGGAAGTCCATTCTGAAAAGGAAGAGGAGGAACCGGAGGAAGAAGAGAAGGAAGACGAAGAAGAGTCAAAAGGATTGAAGCCGTCGACGAGAAAAGCGATACAGGCTTTGATTGCAGGGATCCTCGCCATCGTGGCAGGAGAACTGATCGCCCCCGCCCAGCCGTACTGGGTGCTGTTGACCACGTTCATCATCATGATCGGTACTGAGACGGTGGGAAGAACCTATCTGAAGGCGTTCCAGCGTTCATTCGGTACCGTCATCGGGGCAATCGTCGGATTCGGGGCCGCGACCCTTGTGTCGGGGGTGAAGCCCCTTGAGGTGGGACTGCTTTTCCTGGCCCTCTTCCTATCATTCTACCTATTCCCCGTATCCTATACGCTCATGAGCTTGTTCATCACCATGCTCATCGCCTTTATGTACGATATCCTCCTTGGCGGGATTTCCGTTGGCCTCATGGGGGCGAGGGTGCTTGATACGATCATCGGTGCCTTCATCGCACTGATCGTGTCGGCAATCGTATTTCCGAAGAAGACGAAGGCCAAGGTCACGGATACATTCGATGAGTTTTTTGATGAGCTCGGAGAATATGTGGAAACCTATCTTTCTTCCTTCCTGAAGGAGAAGAAAAAGCCCCTGACGGACCGGGCCTTCGATCTTGACCACAAGGTGCAGGCAATCAAGGATGAAGCCCAGTCGATCCTTCAGCGTCCAGGGGCCATGACCCGGACCGGACTCGGACGGTGGATCACCGTCGTCATCGCCGTCAATTATTATGCGAAGCATCTGCTTGCTTCTTCCCATAGACGGAACGAGCCCTTCCCGGAAGAATTGCAGAAGGTGATCGGGGTGACGAGCGAGAAACTGACGCAGAACATCGAAGCGGTCCGACTCATGATGAAAGATCCTTCCGCGCACTCCAGTCTCTGGGATCTCGCGGAAGAACGAAGGGAAATCGAAACCCAGGCCCCCGGGAGGCTGAAATCCCATATTGATGTCATTCATCATGTGTATTATATATGGAAAATCAATCAGTCCATCGTTTCTCTCGGCGAAGAGCTCGGGGGAAAAGTGAAATCGGAAGAGGAAAAAGGGTGAGAGCATATGCTCCCGCCCTTTTTTCATTTACCGAATGATCATATCCCCGCTGGAGAGGTCTACATTGATGGAATGTTTTCCAGAACCTTTCGTCCCTTTGACGGATCGTTCGCTGCTTGTTTGATCCTTCAGGTCGATGGTGTTGAGGATATCTCCGCTGCCAGCCTTACCGTTCAATTTGAAGCTTGCGTCTTCAGGCAAATTGAGATCGACATCCCCGGATCCAATGGTGAAATCAACATCCCCAGAAAGTTTTTTCATGGATACCGATAGATCCCCTGAGGAAACCGAGCCCTTCAATGGCCCTTCGTATCCCGTCAGAAGCACATCCCCTGAGCCCATATCAACCGATCCTTCCCGGGTTTTGATATCCTTGCCGACAAAATCTCCGGATGACCCCTTATATGTGAAGGATCCGGTATTGAAATTCCCGATTTTCATATCGCCTGAGCCGATCTCGGTCTTCAGGTCGTCCAGGGACATCATTTCGTCCGGTATGAAGATCAGTTCTCCTGAGCCGACCTCGATTTCCAGATTGTTTTCGTAGTTTTGAGGAAGAAATACAATCGTATCAAATTTTTTGTTGTTGAAGCCGATATAAAAGATAGGCTTCATTTTGACATCGAGATTGATTTCATCTCCCCGATCTTCAAGGTTCATAGTCCCTTTTCCATTGAATTCGACCCTGACTTCATCATCATCCGTCGTGACGATTTTCGTATCTCCGCTTCCGAGTGACAAGTGGATGAGCTTGGTTCCGTCTTTCACTTTTACACTGTCTGTGGATGTTCCACCTTTGGCAAACAGGGTGGTCCGATCATTCAAAATGAGGAAGATCGCACCCAGTGCCAACAAGGCGACCACGATGGCGAATACATTCTTTTTCATCTCTCTCTCTCCTTGGTTCGTTTTTCCAATCTTTCTATAGTGTAAGTGGAGAACCGTTATTCCGCAATGCGCCCCCGGATCAATTTTTTATCCGCCTCTGGTCTTAGTGGAGAGTTTGAACGTTGATAAATTGGGGGAGTATGCAGGATGAGAGGAAATGAAAGGTGGGAAACCATGACGCATCGTGTGTTGGAACAGACATTTTATGAACAGCCGACGCTTGAGCTTGCCAAGTCCCTCCTCGGCTGTCTGATGGTCAAAGAAACGGAGGAAGGGACCGTTTCGGGCTATATCGTCGAAACGGAGGCGTATATGGGACCTGAGGATCGTGCAGCCCACAGCTACGGCAACAGGAGAACGAAACGGACGGAAGAGATGTTCGCGGAATCGGGCAGGATCTATACCTATGTGATGCATACCCACTGTCTCGTCAATGTGGTAAGTGGAGGCATAGGCGTACCGGAAGCGATTCTGATACGGGCTATTGAGCCAGCTGAGGGTCTTGGACTCATGGGCAGCCGGCGTGAAGGCCACTCCATGAAAAATTGGACGAGCGGTCCCGGCAAGCTGACCAAAGCCATGGGCATCACCATGGAAGATTACGGTGGAAGCTTCCTTGAGCCTCCGTTGACTATTTGCGAAGGGTACCTGCCGGAAAGAATCGCCGAGGGTAAGCGGATCGGCATTGATAATAGCGGGGAAGCAAAGGATTATCCCTGGAGGTTTTGGATCGAAGGGAATCCCTACGTATCAAAGGGTCGCGGGCGAAATTCAGAAAAATAGGAATAAATACCCCCATAAACTATTTCGTTTATGGTATATTTTACTTATATAACCAACCTCACCGTCTATTGGGAAGGCGTTGAACCTGAATGTCCGATGGGCGCTTGCATTCAGGGGAGCCAGTAGCGCAACCGACCACATATGAAGTCTATTTCTATGTGGTTTTTTTGTACCTGTTTGTTCAAAAAATACAGAGAGATAAGGGGTCCTAATGAATATTTTCAGCATCTTTCAAGACGACTTGATCTATCACGAATTCCAGCCCTTGTACAGGCTGGGGCATCATCAGTCTCTCTATGCGTATGAGGGGCTCCTCCGCAATACGTTCAACCAGAATCCGGAGCACGTGTTTCAAACCGCCATCAAAGCCAATATCCTGTATAAGCTCGACACTCTTTCCATCACAAAGGCGATGGAGAGCTTCGTGAATACCGGCCTCGACTGCAAGCTGTTCTTGAATATTTACATCACGACCATCCTGCATCCGAGTTTCCGTCATTACTTCGACCATCTGATGAAGGCCCATCCTTCGATGGAAGGAAGGCTCGTCCTTGAGATCAACGAATCAAGTGCCGAGGAACTTTGGCAGAACCCCCTGTTAAAACAGGCGTTGAAAGGGTTGAGGGAGTACGGGGTGTGGTATGCCATCGATGACTTCGGGCAGGGGACGTCTTCCATCAAGAAGTCCATGGAATATGAGCCGGAAGTGATCAAGCTGGATCGCTATTTTGCCATGGATCTTGCTCAGGATCCCAAGAAGCAGCGATTCCTGTCGTTCTTCAGCCAGTTCTATTCCGAAGATACCCTCATCGTCCTCGAGGGGATTGAAAAGCAGGAAGACATGGAAGTCGCCCTTGAGATGGGGATTGCCATCGGACAGGGCTATCACTTGGGCAGGCCGGGAAGATTGTTGGCCTGATCAAGGCGCTGGGTTTGGCAGGGCTTGTGCCTCTCCCTATTTTTTATTGACAGAAAATAAATTAAATTGAAAAATATTGAAGAGGAGAGTAGGATAAAGGAAAAAGAGAAAAAGGGGATCCATATGAACAAGTACCTATCTGTACCATTGCGTTTTATTCTTTATTACATACTGGGGATTCTCGGAATCCTGGGCGTGAGCGTCGCCCCGCAGGTTCTGAGTGAAAAAGGACTGTACAACTTCGTCGCTTTCATTGAAGAATTCCTCAAATTCACCATCTATTTTGCTGATCCGGCAAACTGGGAATACAACTATAAGGGACAAGTCGACTCTCTTTTCAATGTCCTGTGGGAGCCTTATCTGTATTCCATGACCATCATTCTTGGGGCCATCGCCCTGGGCCTTGTACTGGCGGTGATATTTGCCGTGATTACCTTTTTCCTCCCGACTCCGATTTCTTCCATGCTGAAGAAAATCCTGAACTTCATGGAGTCGGTGCCGGATCTGCTATTTGCTTTTCTTCTGCAATTATTTATCGTTTTCTTCTTCAAAAAGTACGGCATTATGCTCATGGAGTTTACGGAGTTTGACGGGGTGCAGATTTACGGGGCACCAATCTTCACCCTTGCCATCGTGCCGATGGTTTCCTTCTTCCGGATCCTCCTCCTCGTCATGGAAGAGGAAATGGTGAAAGATCACATTGAATTTGCCAGGAGCAAAGGGTTATCAAAAAGCCGCATCCTCTTCTCACATGTGATGAAGAATATCACACCAAGCTCCTTTTATCATGGAAAACTCATCATCTGGGGGACCCTGTCGAGTTTATTCATCATTGAAACCCTGTTTGATATGAAGGGGATCACCTTCTATATCACACAGGATTTCAGACCTGTCGTGATTGCGTATGCCCTGATCCTTCTTTTCACTCCGTTCTTTTTTATCTATCAAGGAGTTTACCTGTGGATGAATCGGGCCGCCGTGATCGATGATTCCCACTACCGCATCAAAAAGGACAAGGTCAAGTTCTCAGAATGGAAGATCTGGGGGTTCATCGCCACTTCGTGGAGGGCTTGGAAGGTGCACATGAAGAATCCGAAGTTTGCTGGAGGATTCATCATCATCTTCGGAATGATTGTGTATAGTTTCTGCCATTCCCTCTTCAAGGATGAACCTGTCAGCAAGCTTTACTATGTAAAGGATGATGACGGCACTCTGATCAGTGTCCCGCCTCATGCGCCATCTGAATTCATGGCGCTCGGATCCGACTACAACGGCTTCAGCATTTTGGACCAGCTTATCGTCGGAGCGAAATACACGCTCATCTTCGCCCTTGTTGTGGCACTGTTGCGGGTGATAGGCGGCTTCTATCTCGGGGTAGGCTATCACTTCTTCTTGAACGAACGCAGGAAGAACTGGGTGAACAGAATCGTGGATTCGATCCACTTCCTGCCGTTGAGCCTCATTGCGTATCTTCTATTAAGACCGGTGCTGTGGGGATTGACATTCGAAGGCTTCCAGCACTCCCTGTTTGAACGGCTCGTCTTCGAGGCCATCGTCCTGACGATCCTGGTGCTGCCGCTGACGATGGTATTGATCGGCAATGAGTTGAAGCTGATTGGACAGCAGGACTTCGTCGTCTCGGCCAAGCTTCTTGGAGGGAGTAACCGCCACCTGCTCTGGACTCATCTGTTCCCGCATCTCGCGCCGAGGATGTTCATCCTGTTCGGGCAGCAGTTCATTCAAACGATGCTCATCCTGGTCCATATGGGACTGTTCTATTTATTCCTCGGTGGAACCATCGTATCAAGGGGACTCCTTCCCGATCCGCCGAAATCCGCTACATTTGAATGGTCCGGGCTCATCAGTTCCTCCAAAGAAGCATTGATGACCGAGAAATATTGGATCGTATTATTCCCGCTCTTCGCCTTCATGATTGCCATCTTCGCCATGCAACTCGTGGTCCAGGGCGTCAAGGAGATCCAGCAGGCCAAGGTCGGTGTAAGGGTGAATAAGAAACCGATCAAAGGATGGAAAAAGTGGAGTAAGAGTGAAAAGGCAAAGGTGAACCCGCCTCTTGAAGGAGACTTCACCTTGACGCATCAGAACATCAAGGGATGATGTCCACCCGGCATGAAATCTGAAACGGAAGGACATGTTAAAGGAAAAGGAGTGATGAACGATGAGGATACTGCTCATCAGCTTGACGCTGACTTTTTCTTTGACAACGACGGGGGTTGCAAGGGATATCCTGCCCCTGCCCGCCCATAAAAAAGAACTTGCCATCGTGATTGATGACCTTGGGAACGATATGGAGGGAACGGAAGATATCCTTGATACAGAGGCGACGCTGACGATTGCTGTCATGCCGTTCCTGCCGTCTACAAAGAAGGATGCCGAACGGGCTCATGCGAAAGGCCACGAAGTGATTCTCCATATGCCGATGGAGCCGGTGACGGGAAAGGCAAGCTGGCTTGGGCCCGGGGCGTTGACAACAGACCTGTCGGATGATGAAATCCGAAGCCGTGTGGAGAAAGCAATCCAAGATGTCCCGCATGCCGTGGGGATGAATCATCATATGGGTTCGAAGGTGACAGCCGATGAACGCATCATGAGGATCGTCCTCGAAGTATGCAAAAAGCACGGGATGTTTTATCTCGACAGCAAAACAACGGGGAAAAGCGTCATCCCGAAGCTTGCTGACGAACTGAAGGTGCCGTATCTCGAGAACGGTCTTTTCTTCGATGATGTCTACACGAAGGAGCATATCGGACAGCAGGCGACGAAACTTGCCGCTAAACTTGAAAAAGACGACAGCATGGTAGCCATCGGTCATGTCGGTGTAACGGGTACGATGATTGCATCGATGCTGAAGGACTTCATTCCTGTCTACGAAAAAGAAGCCAATATTGTCCCATTATCCGACCTTATTCCTGAGTATCACTTGATTGATGAAAGCATGCCATGAGTTGTATGCTGATAGGTGATGAACAATCGGAAGGGGTGTCGATTACATGAAAATGGCTATTGTGACCGGAGCAACAAGGGGACTGGGCGAAGCAATCGCTTCGGGCCTGGTGAAAAAAGGGGTCGGGCTCATCAACATATCCCGGCGAGATAATGATAACCTGAAGGCCATGGCCACGGATGCAGGGGTGGCATATTCTTTCCATCCGTGCGATCTGACGTCTACTGCAGACACGGAGAAGGTATTCAGGGAAGTGGGGGCAAGCGTGTTTTCAAGCGGAGCCGACACGATTTATGTGATTCAGAATGCCGGCTTGGTCACTCCGATTAATCCGTCCGGAAAAGTGGATGCCGAGAGCCTGGAAGCGAGTGTGCACGTCAATCTCCTCGCTCCCATGATCGCCTTGAACGAATTGATCTCTGCGTCTGAAGGAACGGCTGGACAGATGCTGATCGTCAATATCAGTTCCGGTGCCGGCAGCCGGCCCGTCTATGGTTGGAGTACATACTGCTCCACCAAGGCAGGGCTCAATATGCTGACGGAAACCGTGAGCCTGGAGCTATCCGGTTCAGGACGTGATCATAAGGTCATTTCCTTCAGCCCTGGTGTCATGGATACGGATATGCAGGGAGAAATCCGTTCCTCAGCGAAGGAAGCTTTCGCTGAAGTGGAAAAGTTCAAACGCTATAAGGAAGAAGGGACGCTTCGCAGTGCAGAAACGGTGGCAGATGCACTCGTCGGGCTGATCACGGGAACAGAAGTGGAAAGCGGCAAACTTTATCACATCAATGACCTTGTATGATCTGACAAAAAAAAGCCCCGGGCTCTGGTTGATACCAGCATCCCGGGGCTTTTCCTGTTGAATTATGATCGTACCGGCTCTGTAGAATGAGCTTTCCTGCGGGTGAAACGAGGCAGGGCGAATTTGATCGCCACCAGGCCACAAATGGCCGTCAAGATCGGGTAGAATGCATACGGAAGGATGCTCAGTGGCGAAATGCCGGCTGTTTCTGCTACGAGAAGCATCTGGGCACCGTATGGGATCAGACCCTGGACGGCACATGAGAAGATATCAAGGATACTAGCTGTCTTCCGGTTGTCCACTCCGTATTCATCACTGATCGATTTGGCAAGGGGCCCGGCAATGATGATGGAGATTGTATTGTTGGCCGTGCAAAGATTCGTGGAAGCCACGAGTCCAGCTGTAGAGTATTGCGCGCCTTTGGATGAACCGATCTTCCTGGTTACAAGATAGAGAAGCGCCTGGATTCCACCGTTATGACGGATCAGTTCCACCACCCCACCGATCAGGATGGATAGGAAGGCGATCTCGCCCATGCCGAGCATGCCATCGGCAATGCTGCCGAAATAGCTGGTCGGTGTGAAGCTTCCGTCGATGAATCCGATGATTCCTGATAGAAGGATGCCGCCGAATAAGACGGCAAATACATTCAATCCCGACAGGGCGCCGATGATGACGGCAAGATACGGAAGGATTTTCACGATGGAATAGCTTCCGGCGTCGACGGACGACTGGTTGCCGAGCGTCACGAAGAATAGCGCAATGATCGTGATGATGGCTGCAGGCAGGACAATGAAGAAATTGACTTTGAACTTATCCTTCATCTCTGTTTTCTGCGTGCGGACCGCCGCGATGGTCGTATCCGAAATGAAGGACAGATTGTCACCGAACATGGAGCCCCCGACAACGGTCGCCATGGCAAGAGGAAGGGAGATATCCGTTCCTGAGCTGATTCCTACACCGATAGGGGCAAGGGCCGCAATCGTTCCCATGGAAGTTCCCATGGCGAGTGAGATGAAGGCGGCGATCACAAACAGTCCGACAATCAAAAGATTTTCCGGGATGACGGAAAGAGCAAAGTTGACCGTTGAATCAACGGCTCCCATTTTTTCAGCCACACCCGAGAAAGCGCCAGCCGATAAGAAGATCAAGACCATGATCATGATATCGAGGTTACCCGCTCCTTTGGCGAAGCGTTCAACCTTCACATTGAGGCTGTCCTTCCGGTTCATGGCCAGCGCCACGACAGCAGCGATGATGATCGCCACGAGTACGGGGAAGGAATAGAAGTCCCCTGAAATGATACCTGCCCCAAGGAACAGGGCAACGAATATGAGTAATGGTAATAATGCCAGTAGATTGCCTTTTTCCTGATTCATGTTGTGCACTCCTTTTAGATGGTTTGTTGCGCATAAAATAAAAAACCTCTTCAAATAAGAAGAGGTTTCCATGAAAACGAAACACCCTTCTTATCTTTCAAGCCGGTGGCTTGCTGGATGTGGCACAGCACTCTTTTGGTTGAGTCCGCTGCCGAGACATCATAGGGCCAGTCCCTCCGTCTCTCTGGATAAGAAGATTTTACGTTATGCAGTTATGTTTAAGATACTTACATACTTTAATGGGTTTCATCCTAAATGTCAAACGGGAAAATTTTCATCCGCCTTAAGCAAACGCATTCAAATTTTCATGATGAATTCCGTCGTTATTTGAACTGGAATAAATCAGATGCTATAATCAGTTGATGGAAAAATAAGGGGGTGGAAATCCCTCAGCACAACGGGAGAGGTGACCTTATGAAGAAGCGATATTGGCTGCTGGCAGTGGGTATGTGTCTGTTACTGGTGGGGTGTTCTCAAGGGAAGGGGAACGGTTCATCAACGTTGACGTTGGAACCGTATGACCTGAGTGATAAGGAAGAAAAGGTGGTTGCCGCTACAGGGAGAGGTTCCATGTTCTTCTTTACCCTGGATGGAACCCTGGCAAAGGATATGGATCTTGAAAGGACCATAGAAGTGTATGAAAAAGGGAAGCTCGTAAGTGATGAGCCGTTCCAATACGACGAAGAAGCGAAAAAGTATAAACACTCCCTGAACTCCTTCGGCATGGAAAGCTCGGAAAAGGATCTGAAGATCTTTAATGGGAGCGAAAGCACCTTCATCACTATGGACGAAGACCCCATACCTGAAGAAAGTGGAAGCAGTGCATCCTCCTTGTTAACAGAAAAAGTGGAGCTCAAGAAAGATAAGCCTGTGTATATTTACGGAATGGCTATTTCTAAAAACAACGGGGATTCCGTAAGTATTGGATTGGAAGATGGGAAACCTGTCGGTGGCTTCAAAAAATCTGACAAGGCCTATATCTATAAAATCACCCTGGTGGACCGCAAATCTGAATAATTTTCAGAATAAAGATTATTTTATTAGAATAATAGGTTTTAAATCTTTTGACTGGTGGTACAAGAAAGATATATATCACATACAGGATTCGAGCGTTATCAACTTTCATGTAAAAGGGGAGTCTATTATGGATAATACTTTCGTCTACTCAAAAGAATATGCCAATCTTGGCGACATTATAGAATTTAAAAGGAAAAAGCACGTCCTGCAAGGCGTCGTGACGACCCTCAGGGAGAACACGGTGATCGTGCGCATGGATAAGGAGTCAGCGATGAAGCTTGACCTTCCCGATGATCAAACCGTGGTTGCCCATAAGAACTATGCCGTCATCGAGCGTGCTGAAAACGGCACGAATCCCGTCTTTGTCTACGATGGCTGGAACAGTGCGTTGAAGGCTTAAATAGTATATAAGAAAAATCCCCCGGCGCTAAAATGGGCGTCCGGGGGATTTTTGAGTTGTTCAGGTCATAAGGTGAAGCTTCCAGAAAGATGGTTGTGCAGGTGGTTCACCTTCGCCTCGGCTCACCGCCGTTTGGCGTAATCCCTGACCATTTCTTCCGTCACGGTCTTTCGCTGGGGGACGACGCCTTGTCTTGCAAGGGCGTTGATCTCCTGGGTGAAGTGGTTGATGCGGTCAGTGGTGAATGGCTTTCCGGCTTCGCATAATGTGAGGGCTTCTTCGATGGCCTGTTCCCTCGATTCATCAAGCTTCATGAACTCCTTCACGAGGCTGTGCTGTTTGCTTGAATGCTTTGTGATGTCCTTGTGTACGCTCATGCCCTCATCCCTCTTTCGATTGGTATATGTCTCATTATGCTTGTTTTTTTCTGCCATGGCAATGGCTACAGGATCGGGGAAAGGAGGCGGGATATGGACTCCTTGAATTTGATCATGAGCGGACGGCGATGGTAGTCCTCAAGGGTCAATTCCCTGCTCAGCTTCCGATCTTCCATGAAGGAGCGGCTGAGCTCCCGTGACAGTTTCCGGTCATACAGGAAGGCGTTCACTTCGAAATTCAGGCGGAAGCTCCTCACGTCGATATTGGCTGTGCCGACCGATGAAAGTTCATCATCCACGACGATCGTCTTCGCGTGGATGAAGCCGTTATCGTAAATGAAGATCCTGGCCCCGGCTTTCAATAATTCCCCCACATATGAGTAGGTCGCCCAGTAGACGAACATGTGGTCAGGCTTGTTCGGGATCATGATCCGGACGTCCTTCCCGGTCAGTGCAGCGATCCGAAGCGAATCGAGGAGGCTTTCATCCGGGATGAAATAGGGCGTCTGGATGTAGATCGAGTGCTTGGCCGATGAGATCATCTTCAAGTATCCGTTCTTGATCTGCTCCCATTCTGAATCAGGGCCGGAGGTGACGATCTGGATTCCCGTCGAGCCGCTGAAGGAAGCGGTCGGGAAGTATTTTCCTTCATATGAGATCTTCCTTGACTTTGTGGCCTGGTTCCAGTCCAGGATGAAGCGTGTCTGCATGGCGAGGGAGGCGCTGCCGATCACCCGGAGATGCGTGTCCCTCCAGTAGCCGAACTTCGGATCGAGACCGAGGTATTCATCGCCGACGTTGAAGCCTCCCACGTACCCCACTTTTCCGTCGATGATGACGAGTTTACGATGATTCCGGTAGTTGAGGCGCAGGTTTACAAATGGGATCTTCGACGGGAAGAAGACTGCGACTTCTCCACCCACTGCCGTCAGATGCCTGAAAAAACGGGGTCTCGTCCGTCTCGAACCCATCTCATCGTACAGGATCCGGACTTCAAGACCCTGTTTTGCCTTTTCGATGAGCTTCTCCACGATTTTTTTGCCGAGCTGATCTTTTTTGAAGATATAATATTGAATATGAATATGGCTCCTTGCCTGTTCGATGTCACGCAGGAGAGCTTCGAACTTCTCCTGACCGTCTGTATAGACCGTGACATCATTGTCCTGGGTCAGCAGGGCGTCGTTGTTGATGAGGTGCATATAGATGAGGTCCTGATGGGGAGAAATTTCTCTGTGCCTGAAAGGGAGGGAACGTTCCCTCAACGACCGGGTCTGTTCAATCAGGAGGTCCTCGATTCCGATCTTTTTGATTCCTTCCCAGTCGAAGAGGCGTTTCCTGGTCATGTTTTGTCCGAAAATCAAATAAAGGATGAAGCCGAGATAAGGAATATAAAAGAGAACCATGAGCCAAGCCCACGTCGCCCCGGCATTTCTCCGTTCAAGGAAGACGATGATGGAAGCGAGCACCAGGTTAAAGAAGAATAAAACCCCTAAGAGGATGGAAAGAATGTGCATGCTTTTTCTCCTTTTCAAACCAACTAATGGTAATATATTGTAGTGTACGAGTTATAGTATGTCCGGATCAGAAAGAAGGTGAACAGATGAAGTATGCTTTCATACGGACGATGCTGATGGCGGGTCTCTGGGCGTTTTGGATAACAGAAGCCTATACGGGTCTTGAATCCCTTATCACCCTCATCGTTCTGTCTGCCTTATCCATCGCACTGTTCTTCTTGGTGCCGTTGATGAAAATCCCCCAGATCAGCTATATGCTTCAGCTGCTTTTGGTGATGGTCGGAACCATCATCACCCATTATACACCACTCATCATGTGGGCCGTCGTGTTCCTGATCCACATGGAAGCTGCAGTCACACTAAGGAGGGATCAATTTCGGCAGAGTCTGTTTGCAACGGCCGCCTTCTTGATCGTGGTGGCGATTTATTCTTATCCTATCACCGATTATGAAATATGGATCATCGTGTTCTTTTTCCTCTTTTCTACTTATAAGGTAAATGAGGACCGACTGGAAAGCAAGGAGCAACGGAAGCTCTATGAACAGTTATTGGGAGAATACAGAAACTTGAAGCGCCTGCAATACGTGACGGAGCAACATTCCAAGGCCGAGGAGCGTACCAGGATCGCACGTGATATCCATGATTCTGTCGGTCACAAACTGACGGCCCTCCTCATGCAGATCGAGATGTTGTCGATCCAGAATGGGAAGGAAGGATATCGAGATCTTAAGCGTCTTGCCGTAGATAGCCTGGAAGAGACGAGGGAAGCAGTAAGAACACTGAAGGATGGGGAACTGTCGGGTATCCAATCCGTCCTCCAGCTTGTCAGGAAGCTAGAATCAGAGAGTCATATCCAGATCCAGCTCACTACCCGACAGGGGATCCTCTCCTCAAGGTTTACGAATGAACAGAATGTCGCCCTTTACAGAAGCATTCAGGAGGGCGTGACGAATGCCATGAGACATGCTCATGTAAGAGAAATACGCGTGACCCTCGGAAAGACGGCACAGGGGCACGCAAGCTTGGTCATCGTGAACAATGTGAAAGATCCGGTCCCGTTCAAACCGGGATTCGGCCTGACGAATATGAGGGAACGACTTGAGAAGATCGGGGGTCGGCTTGACGTCCAACAGACCGATCGTGAGTTCTCTTTGACTATATCATTTCCTATAGAGGAGGCGTAGCCAGATGAAAAGGATCATGATTGTAGAAGATCAGGGCATCGTCCGCCAGGGTCTGAAGATGATGATCGAGCAGGATCCCGCCTTTAAGGTGGTCGCTGAAGCCTCTAACGGAAGAGAGGCTTTGGAGAAGATGGACCTTCATGCTCTGGATCTGATCCTGATGGATATCAGGATGCCTGAGATGAACGGAATCGAAGCGACAAGGGCCATCAAAGCAGGTTGGCCCCAGGTGAAGGTCCTGATGCTCACAACCTTCAACGATGACGAATATGCCATGCAGGCGTTGAAGGAAGGGGCCAATGGATTCCTCCTGAAGACCTCGGACGGGGAGCAGCTCCTGCACTCTGTCCACAGCTGCCTGAATGGAGGGATGACGATTCACGATGAAGTGGCGGCGAAAGTGGTCCCCCGCCTTCTTTCCACCCGGAAGGAAACGCCACCGACCCATTCCCTCACGCCCAGGGAACTGTCCATTACGAAGCTTGTGGGTGAAGGGAAGACGAATAAGGAGATTGCCGATCAGCTTTTCTTATCGGTGGGTACAGTGAAAAATCACATCTCCCAGATCCTGCAGAAGCTGGAGCTGAGGGATCGAACCCAGCTCGCTATCTATGCAGTGCGGCATGATATTGCCTGAGGCCGGTTATCCGGTCTTTTTTTATGGAAAATATGACGGAGGTCATGGGTGGAGGGGGATGGTTGTGACAAAGGTAAGTGTAAGGTGCACCCTCCTTCCAATAAAATGAATGTATAAAGAAGGAGGCGGTTCACTATGTTGGAAGCCGTGGAGCTGACAAAACATTTCAAGAAGAATAAGGTCGTGGACGGATTGAACCTGTTCATCGAGAAGGGAGAAACGGTCGGATTGCTTGGTCCGAACGGAGCCGGGAAGTCCACGACGATCTCGATGATCTCGACCCTCATCTCACCGACCGATGGAGATGTGAGGTTGAAGAATGAGAGCGTCCTGAGAAATCCTCAGCCCCTCAGGGAAGTACTCGGTGTCGTCCCTCAGGAAATCGCCCTATACACGGACCTCACGGCAAAGGAGAACCTGGAATTCTTCGGGAGGATCAACCATCTGAAAGGGAGCCTCCTGAAGGAACGGGTGAACCAGGTGTTGGACCAGATCGGGCTGACCGAGCGGAAGAATGATATCGTCAAAACCTTCTCAGGAGGTATGAAAAGGCGGCTGAACATAGGTGTCGCCCTTCTCCATGAGCCGGAAATCCTCATCATGGATGAACCGACCGTCGGGATCGATCCCCAGTCAAGGAGCTATATCCTGGAGCAGGTCAAGAGACTCAATCAGGAGAAGGGCATGACCATCATCTATACGAGTCATTACATGGAGGAAGTGGAGTTCCTATGCGACCGGATCTATATCATGGATAAAGGCCATATCATCGCCTCGGGTACAAAAGAGGAGATCAAAAGCATCCTTTCTTCTGAATCCACGATTGTGATCAAACTGGAGAAGATGGTGCCTTCCTTCGCTGAAGGCCTCTCTGCCATCCCATCCGTCATGAACGTGACGTCTTCGGAGAAGGAAATCGTGATGGTGATCCCAAAAGAACAGAATCTGTTCAATCAGGTATTCCAGCTTGCTGAGGATACCGGTGCCGTGATCCTGTCCATTGATCGAAAAATACCGACGCTTGAGGATGTTTTCCTCCATTTGACCGGTCGGGCATTACGGGATTGAGGAGGAGTAGAAGATGACGATTCCATTTATCAAAAAACAATTGCTGCTGATGATCCGGAACCCCCAAGTCCTCCTCATCCTGTTGGGGATGCCCCTTCTGCTCATCACCATCCTGGGGTTTGCCCTGGGAGATCTGATGAACGGGGAGGAAGAGCCCATTGAAGCCAAGGTTGGTTTTGTTGTGGAAGGGAATCCCTCAGATGAACTCAAGCAATTCCAAAAAGAAGTAGATGAGAGCGAGATGCCGGCACAACAAAAAGAGGGCTTGAAAGCGGCAGCCGCCAAGGCCCTTCCCATCGACGCCCTGAAAAAGGATCTATTCGGTAGTAAAGAAGTGAAGAAGTTCATCCACCTGAAAGAGAAAAAAGCAGAAGATCTTGACCGGCTCAGGGATAACGATGATTATTCAGCCATCATCCATTTTTCAGAAGGTTATACCCTGACCATGCTGCGTCAGGCTTTCCTTGACGGAAGTGAAAGTCCGGATATCACAGTGATCAAAAATGAAGGGAGGCCGCTAACGGCTAACCTGGTAACCGATCTGCTCACGTCGTATCAAGAGCAATATACGCTTGCCCTGCAGGCAGGGAAAGCAGGGATCGATCCTGCTGCCATCATCCCTGATGATGCATCCTTCGGTTCCGTGGAGAAGCTCGAGGACCGTCAATCCCTTTCGTCCATGGCGTATTATGCAGTGGGGATGAGTGTCATGTTCGTCCTTTATATCGCGACGAATATGGGAAGCTTCGCCTTCATGGAGAAGGAAGATCGCGTGTTTGACCGTCTGATCTTCGCCGGAGTATCACCATTGAAGTATCTGTTGAGCGTATTGATCACCACGATCATCCTCGCGTTCCTCCAGATCAGTATCCTGTTCGGTGCGAGCGCGCTCATCTATGGAGTGAAATTCCCGGACATAGGCGTATTTCTTCTTGTGACTGTATGCATCTGCTTTGCCGTCGGCGGACTAGGGGCATTGATTACGGCCATATGCTATAAAGGCAACTCAGAGACGGTCGCGAGCTTTTTCTCCTCCATCGGAGTGGCAGTCCTCGCCTTCCTCGGTGGAAGCTTCGGTCCGCTTACGAGCGGCAAGCTCATGGGGATCCTCGCCGATCTGGTTCCGAATGGGGCCGCCATGACAGCGTATTTCAAAGTCTTTCAAGGATATGGGATCGGAGATGTCCTCCCGAATATATGGGCCATGCTCGGTTTCGGTCTCCTTGCCATCATTGTTGCCACGATTGTATTTCCTAAGGAAGGGGGGCACGCAGCATGAAGGGTCTGTTGTACGGGAAATTGAAAATGTTGATCAGGAAGCCTTGGCCGTTCCTGCTCACCACCATTGTCTGCCTGATGTTTGCTTTCTTTACCAGTCAGTCCGGCGCCAATGAAGTGACCGTGCCGTACTCGACTGAAGGGGGGAAGATGCTCCCAAAGCGATCATGGAGGAATTGAAGGCATCCGATTCAATCATCTTCCAGGAAATGTCGAAGGGTGACCTTAATGACCAAGTCAGTGAAGGGAAGAGCCCACTGGGCCTTGTACTTGGTGATGACGATTATACCATCATTGCTTCGGCCGATACCCCGAACGTTCCACAGGTCGATCAGATCGTGAGGAAGGCGTACATGAAGGTGGCACAACAGAAGGGATTGGAGGCTGTTGCTGCGGAGAAGGGAATCGGCTCGGATGAGGTACAGGGATGGTTCCGTGATGTCAAAGATGACCCGTCTTTCTCTCTAAATGAAACGACGTTCCGGAGCGACGGGGACTGGGTATACGATGTGAAGCTTCAGTCGCTATTCGGATTCTCCCTGTTTTTCGTGATTTATACGATCGCTTATAATGTAGCGACCATCATGCATGAGAAGCGTATGGGGATCTGGGACCGGATGATCCTGTCTCCCGTGAAGAAGTGGGAAATGTATACGGCGAATCTGTTATACAGCTTCATCCTGGGGTACGTACAGATCCTCCTTGTATTCATGGTGTTCCGGTACATCACCGATGTTAATTTCTACGGCCATTTCGCATGGGTGCTCGTATTGCTCATCCCATATGTCTTTGCAATCGTGGCATTATCCATCTTCATCACGGGGCTTGTGAAGAAATCCCAGCACTTCAATGCCGTGATTCCCATTGTTGCCGTGAGCATGGCCATGCTTGGTGGGGCTTACTGGCCGCTTGAGATCGTGAACTCCCCCGTGATGATCGCGATTTCCAAAGTCATCCCCATCACATATGGAATGGAGATCCTGAAGGGCATTACCGTCAATCAGCTCGGTCTGGGAGACATTCTTTACCCGGTATCGATCCTTCTCCTTATGGGAGTGTTATTCCTCGGTCTGGGGCTCAATTTCATGGAGAAAAGGCACGTATAGAGCCTAGAAGATTTTCCAGAATCCGAGTACGACCAGCAAGACGCTGGTGATGACTGTGATTCCGATCAGCATAAAGAAGAAATCAAGAACGCTGTCTACGAATACTTTCTTGCGGTTGGAACGTCTGAAATGGCGAACTTCCTTACGTGGTGTATGCGTATGGACGACTCGACTCATAGTGAGATTCCTCCTTTATGGTAGTAATGAGTTAATTCGAGGAATGAAGTGAAAATCCTTCCTTGTCTGAAGAATTATGCCGAAACCTGTTGAAGGAGGGGCAGGCAAAAAGGGTCATTACGATGCTGTTCCATGAGTGAGGATAAACCGGGCGCCGATTCGACGCCCGGTTTTTCATATGTCAGTGTTTCCATAGCGGGGAATGGTTCTTCGGGTGAACCCGTCACCGATCGATAGGCCGGAAGGAGAAAAAAGTTCAGCTCTATAGGATTATTGTTTCATTTTTGGGGAAAAAGAAAAGCAATTGAATAAAGGTGAAACTTTTTATAGCGTCGAACGTACAAATAGGTGAGTGATACATACAAGAGCTGTCGCTGTTGATTATGATCCTGCTTGTACGAAACCAACCTGGCCTAAGGCCAAAAAAGAGGTGAATAACGTGGTAAAGGAGAACGATCGCTTAAAACGAGTGATAACCAAATTGTCGAATGTCGGTGTCAATATCACCAAAACGAAATCAAGACGGGAAATCCTACAGTCACTGAAGCAGTATCAACCATTACCGAAGACGTTAACACAAGACTCTTAATGTCCATGGGTTGTACAGACATAATTCCCGGCCCTTCACGATATACTATGGAATAATGAAGAGGAGGGGATCCCATGGAGAGACTGATGTTCGATATGGCTACGCTGAAGGACATCAAGAAGAAAGCGGATGAACTGTCCTATTTTTGTCTGAGCAGGACCGATGAACCGGACACGGTGAAGTTGACCCAGGCGCTGGATCAAGTGAGCCGCGCGCTGTCGATGTTTGCAGAAGTTGAGCTCGATCTGATGAATGGCCGTTCGATTCCATTTGATCCCGAGAGCTACATCAGGGGCAGGCTCGGGCTGGCACACCGTTCATTGCTGTCTGTATCCGAATCACATACAGCCTAGGAAAGAGGTTGACCCAAGACGGGTAAACGCACTGACACATGAGTGAGGCTTTTGACTGTTAAATGAATACGCAGAACTCATTTGGCCTGTCCTTTAAGGATGACTATTCCTCATCGTTTTGGGTCAGCCTCTTTTTGGTTTCCGGAAACTTCGGCTGCATACCCTTATGAGAAGAAAGCAGGTGAGCGCCATGTACTCAGATATTCTATTGATATGCAACGGAAAGGCGGGCAGGGAAAACTGGAAGCACTGCTGAAGGACACCATTCCCCCGCTTTTGGATGTGTGCACGAATATAACGATCCACCCGACCAAAGATAAAGGCGACGCCGAGCGCTTCTGCCGGGAAAAAGGCCATTCATTCGACCTCGTCATCGTCCTTGGAGGGGACGGGACGGTCCATGAGGTCATCAACGGGCTCGCTGACCTTGAGGTGCGTCCTTTGACAGCCATCCTTCCTGGCGGGACATGCAATGATTTTGCCCGATCCCTTCATATCCCCATGAATATCAAGCAGGCTGTCCAGCTTATCGTCGAGCACCCTCTCCGGAAGAGTGTAGATCTCGTCAAAACGGACAGCCGATACTTCAGTAATTTCTGGGGAACCGGATTGATTTCACAGACGAGCGATAACATCGACGTCGGATCAAAAGGTGTCCTCGGGAAGCTGAGTTATTATATCAGTGCCTTTCAATCCATCCAGGATGCCCCGGTTCTGAAGGTGAAAGTGAGGACCGACGAAGAGGAATTCGAAGAAGATGTGGTGATGGTCCTGGCCGCCAATGGGAAATCCATCGGTGCGAATGCCCTGCCACAGTCCATCAGTCTGGACGACGGACTCCTCGACCTTTATCTTGTGAAAAGGAGCGGCTTCCCGCTTCTGAAGGAATTCTTCTTGATGAAGGGGACCGGCGATGTGAGCCACACGTTCGAAGATATCCGGCATATCCGTACATCGAGTTTGGAGGTCGAGCTCTCCGATGAAGAGAAGTTCGATATGGACGGGGAATTGTATGACGGTAAGCGTCAGACGATGAAGGTGCTTCAAGGTCATATGGATTTTATCGTAGGCGTTGAAAGATAAAAGGAAAGAGGCCGTACCCTGGGGTGCCCAGGATACGGCCTCTTTATTTTCATTGTACGGACGTTCTTCTTTTTTTGATCAAGACGTATCCGACATACAGGATGACGAGAACGGCCCCTACAACGAAACTGAGCATGGCGAAGTTTTGTTCAATAAATGGCTTTGCCTTCTCACCGAGTGTTATGATGATGATCGCTTCGAGGAAGAAACGGAATCCGCGACCGATGATGGACCAGATGACCAACACGCGGATCCGGATGCCGGAAACTCCTGCGAAGATGGTGAAAATCTTATAAGGAACGGGAGTGAGTCCTGCAATAAGGATGGCCATCGGGCCGAATTTATTGAAGTAGTCCTCCACTTTTTGTATGCGTTCTTCTTTGAATAAATAGACCAGTACCGGTCGACCGAGCTTCTTTCCGATCCACCATCCGAAAAGGGCTCCGATAACGGAAGCGACTGTCGTATAAAGGGCATATAACAATGCGCTATCCGGGTTGGCAATCGACATGGGGATAAGAAGGACATCAGGGGGAATCGGGAAGAAGGATGAGTCTGCGAAAGACACCAGGATCAATCCCCATACACCATAATCCATTAACCACGTTTCAAACATATGTATCCATTCAGACATATTCAATGAGTCTCCTTGTTCAATAAGTGTCGGCTCACGCACTGGCAAGCAGCAATGCAGGTCGACCGAATATTCTTTCAATCGACACAGTGTACATGCCCTGCAGGATAGGACTTCTGAAAGTATACCATGATTACAGGGAAGAGTCATCGGACCCTTCGTTACAGTTTCGTGAAATCAATCGATTCCTGTCGCTATTTCCCGAGAAATATCCGACAGGAATCGATATTACATTTCTGATGGTGCTGATATGCCCAAGATGCGCAGTCCTTCCGTCAGGACGATGGATACCGCAGCTACGAGGCTCACGCGTGATGCCTGATCTCCATCGCCGGAAAGAATCTTTGATTTCCCATAGTAGCGGTTGAAGTGCTGAGCCGTTTCAATCAAGTATTTCGCCAGGATCGACGGGGAATAGTGAGTCCAGGCACGGGCGATCACGTCTGGGAACAACCGCAGCTGCTTGATGACTTCCCAGCTTTCTTCATCAGCAAGGCCTGTGAACTCTCCAGCCTTCACATCGGATTTTCTCAGGATTGAGTGGGCCCTTGCGTTGGTATATTGGATATACGGTCCGGTCTCGCCTTCGAATGTGAGCATATGCTGGAGCGAAAATTCTATGTCATTCATTCGGTCATTCTTCAGGTCATGGAAGATGACGGCCCCGACACCGACTGCATTGGCCACCCGTTTTGCATCCGGCAGATGGGGGTTCTTGCTTTCAATGTTTTGTTGGGACAGGGCGATTGCCTCTTTCAGTACTTCCTCGAGGAGGATGACCCGGCCTTTCCTCGTGGACATTTTCTTCCCATCCTTCAGGTAGAGGCCGAAGGGGATATGTTTCATATGGTCGGCCCATTCGTAGCCCATCTGTGCCAGTACGTTTTTCACCTGCTTAAAGTGGACGGTCTGTTCCTGCCCCACGATATAGAGGGCCTCATCGAATCCATACTCCCGCTGGCGGTATAGGGCGGCAGCGAGATCACGGGTGGCATATAAGGTAGCGCCATCCGACTTTTTAATCAGGCAGGGTGGAAGGCTTGTGTCATCGGTCATCCAGACCACCTGGGCACCATCGGATTCAGTCAGTAATCCTTTTTCGGACAGGAGTTCGACCACTTCATCCATCTTGTCGTTGAAGAAGGCTTCCCCGTTATACGAATCGAACTCCACTCCAAGAAGGGTATAGATCTCCTTGAACGCATCCAGTGATTCATCCTTGAACCATCTCCAAAGAGAAACCATTTCCGTATCGCCGTCTTCAAGGAGTTTG
Source organism: Rossellomorea marisflavi (assembly GCF_009806575.1). Lineage (NCBI taxonomy): Bacteria > Bacillati > Bacillota > Bacilli > Caryophanales > Bacillaceae > Rossellomorea > Rossellomorea marisflavi. The sequence continues at coordinate 272,766 of NZ_CP047095.1, forward strand.
AAAGCTTTCCTGCCTTCCTCGTCCAAGGAAGGATCGTTTTCTGCTTCTTCATGGAATCGCTTATAGAGGGTGAAGAGCTCCGCAATAGGGTTCTGTTTCACTTTTTCCTCGCTTCCCCATTTTTTGTACGCAACCATCAGCTTACCGAACTGGGTGCCCCAATCCCCGACATAGTTAATTTTGACCGTATCAAATCCGCATTTTTCACCGATGCCGGCAATGGCGTTTCCGATAACTGTGGAACGGAGATGCCCCATGGAGAAAGGCTTGGCGATATTGGGGGAAGAAAGATCCAGGACGACGGTGCGATCATTCCCGAACGACTGGGTTCCGTATTCCTGCTGTTGATCAAGGATGGTGGAGACAATCTGCTTGCCGGCTTTGACCGGGTCGAATTTGACATTCACATAAGGACCTGCTGCTTCGACCGAAGCGAAATAAGGGGATCCGATCTTTCCAGCAAACTCAGCAGCTATTGCCTGCGGCGCCTTCTTCAGTTCCTTGGCAAGGCCAAAGCAGGGGAAGGCTGCGTCGCCCATATGAGAGAACTTTGGCGTCTCGATCAAGGTATAAAGCTCTTCTTTGTTCCAATGCGGTACAACCTGTTCATGCAGTGCGTCTGCGAAAATCATCTTTAAATCCATCTTCATCCACCTCCAGATAAAATAAAAAAACCCGCCTCTATAGAACATAGAGACGAGTTTGAACTCGCGGTACCACTCTGATTCCCTCCAACAAGGGCTCTCATTGCATAACGGGGGGATTCCCCGGCCGTAAAACGGCATCTCAAAAGTGCGGTTCATCCCGTGCTTCCCACCAGGCTCCCACCATCCCCGGCTCGCTTTGTTCCACAATGGGATTACTCTCTTCATCATCGACGGTTTGTCATATAATTAACTATATTTTACACATTTTGATGGAGAATGCAACTCCTGATCAGGAATTATCCGATGAAAACATATACGATCGGTGATGGAACTTCATGCTGAATATGAGGCCGAGTGCAAGCATATTCCCCATGAGCGAGCTTCCTCCATACGAGATCAACGGAAGCGGGATCCCGGTGATCGGAAGGAGCTGGATCGTCATTCCGATATTCTGGAATACGTGGAAGGTGATCATGCTGATGACACCTGCACACACATACGCATTATATGGCTCTTTCGTATCAAGGGCGGTCTTGGTCAAGTGGTAGATCAGGATGAAGAAGAGACTGATCACGACGCTTGCCCCGACAAAGCCGAAACGCTCGGCGATCCCGCTGAAGATGAAGTCGGTGTGGGCTTCCGGGATATAGACTTCACTGCCGTTGAATCCCTTCCCGTAAATCTGACCCGATCCGACCGCGTTCAGGGATTTGATCAAGTGGAATCCTTCTTCCCTTGTGTAGTTATACGGATCGAGCCACGAATAGATCCGTCCGAATTGGTACTTGTCCACACCGAGATATTTTTCAAGGAAATCCGGTGCATAGAGAACAAGGGAGAAGATGGTCCCGCCGATGACGGCAATGCTGCCGTAGATCGGCACGATGATCTTCCACGTTATTCCCGAAACGAGGATGATCCCGGTGACGATGGCAATGAACACGAGAGCGGTCCCGAGGTCATCGGTGATGATGAGGGCCAGTGGCCCAAGGGCCGTCAATCCAATTTTCGCAAGAAGCATGAAGTCGGACTGTACGGTCTTTACCTGGTTTTGCTCATGGTGGTTCGTGATCACCCGTGCAAGGGCGAGGATCAGGAAGGTTTTGACGAACTCTGAAGGCTGGATCAGGATCGATTCCGAGATTTTATACCAGCTGTGTGCACCGTTCCGGTAAGGGACGATGCTTTCAGGCATGACCCTGAGACCGAGAAGGAGCACGATCCCGATTCCATATGCGTACCAGGCGAGTCGCTTGTACTGGTCCGAGTCGAAGAAAAGGGCTCCTGTAATGATCACGCCCCCCACCACATACCAGAAAGCCTGGCGGATGACGAAGTTCTGGGTATACTGTCCTGAAGTTTGGGCGCTGCTTATACTGATGGCACTGACAATAAAAAATAACATGAGGATGAAAAGCAATCCCCAATCGATTCGATCAGCGAGACGCTGGCGGTTTTCCATAATCATTTCACCTGTACTTCTAAAGATTTCACATATCTTAGTCTAATAGAAAGAGAGGAAAATTTCTACTCTCTATCTACGGCTTTCCGTTTGCGATGGATGGGAGAAGGGGGAGGCTGTAAGCGATTGGTAAAGAAAAAGCCGTCAGTGGAAGGGTTCCACGGATCGGCTTTTACGTTTCTATACCATTTATTACATTATTGTGAAAGAGCTTTGTCTGTCTGCACGAGTGGTGCAGGCTCCCCGGTCGTTTCCGTGATCGAGTGGAGCTTCGTCACTTCGACGGATTTGATCTGGTGGTCTTCCATCGTCTGGATGTAGAACTCAAAGTCGGCGTACGAGATGCTGTCTCCTTGTTGTGCGTCGTAATTATGCGTCAGGATCCAGCCGCCGAGGGTATCGACATCATCTTCGGTCACGTCGATGCCGAGGATATCCTTCAGTTCGCTGACAAGGACCTTTCCATCGAGGATGAAATGGTTGTCCTTGATTTTCCGAATCTGTGGTGTCTCATCCATATCGAATTCATCCCGGATCTCCCCGACGATCTCTTCGACGATGTCCTCGATGGTGACAAGTCCGGATGTCCCGCCGTATTCATCGAGAAGGATGGCAACGTAGGTCTGTTCCTTCTGCATCCTGAGGAGCAGGACGTGGATCGGAATCGTCTCGAGGACTTGTATGATCGGTCTTACGTACGATCCGAGCGGTCTGAGCTCCGTATCCTTGTGGAGGAGGTCGGTGAAGACTTCCTTCACATTGATGAATCCGGTGATATGGTCCTTATCGCCGTCAGTGATGGGATAACGGGTGAACTTCTCCTCCTGCACAAGCTCGAGGAGTGTATCGATGGGATCATCAGCGGATAAGGTCACGATTTCGGTGCGCGGGACCATGATTTCTTTCGCTGAGCGTTCGTTGAATTCGAAGATGTTGTTCACATATTTGAATTCGGACTGATTGATTTCTCCGCTTTTATAGCTTTCCGATACAATCAGGCGAAGTTCTTCTTCCGAGTGGGCCCCGTCATGCTCGGATGCGGCCTTCAGGCCGAACATCCTCGTCACGACCCGGGCAGAGCCGTTCAATACCCAGATGAAAGGGTACAAAATCCTGTAGAAGGTGATAAGTGGACGGGCGAATAACAAGGCCAGTGATTCCGCTTTTTGAATGGCAACGGTCTTCGGGGCCAGCTCTCCGACGACGACGTGCAGGAACGTCATGAGAGTGAAGGCGATCCCGACGGATATTCCGTGGGAAAGGGCCTCGGACGCAGCTATTTTCGATAGTAAAGGTTCCAAAATACCAGCGATGGCAGGTTCTCCGATCCAACCGAGCCCCAGAGCGGTCACGGTTATACCGAGCTGGCATGCGGAGAGGTACTCATCCAGATTTGTAATGATTTTCTTAGCAGCTATGGCATTTCGATTACCTTCCTCGACCAGTTGCTCGATTTGTGATTTTCTTACCTTCACGATCGCAAACTCCGAAGCTACGAAAAAAGCTGTTAAACCGATCAAAATCGCGACAAGCACCAAACTGTATATGTCCAAATAATTTTCCTTATCCCGTCAGACGGGTAAGGAGTCACCTCCTGTTGGTTATCAGTGATAACCGGATAAGTTTAAGTTAAAATCATTATAAGAATAACTACTTTCAGCGTCAAATTCTAAATAGGAAGAGATTTAATAATAAACTATGTCAAAAGCTAACCAATATGATGGTTATTTTCCGATTTTCGCACGTTCGCTTTCCTTCCGATGTAGCCTTTCCTATTATATTACTATATTCGACAATTCTATACTGCTTTTGTCATCATTTTGAAATGAAATAGAAAAGAGCAAGAGGGGAAAAAATTTGATAAAATAGGAAGTATTAATCATGCATCGTGTCACCACTTGGAGGGAACGTTTTTGAAGGCTAATAATGTAGTGAAAGATATCATCTATGTCCATCAAAATGCGGATCAGCAATTCGTTGTGTCTTATGGGATCCATTTCAATGAATTTGTCATGAACGCTCATCATCCGTTACAGAACCTGCTCCTGATCAAGCATCAGTATGAGCATGGAGGGTTCAACATACATACCCATATGGAATATGTGGAGCAGGGTGATATGAAGAAGCTCATGAATGATCATGTACAGACGTACGGTGATTTCTGCTGGATCGATTTCGAGGAGGAAGTCGGGGTCGATGAGCTGAACGGCCAGGAGATCGCGGAGCTGCTCTATATGGGACATATCAAGCAACCTCTCAATCTTCCTTTCTACTCCAAGCTGAACAACCGCTTTGCGTACCTTACTCACGATGACGGCTGGTTCAATAAAGTATTTTACAGGGATTTCGAAGACTTTTACCATCTTCTTGGGGAAACGATCACGTCGAAGTTGAAAACCTCCAAAGCCGGGAAGGGTCTCTTCGGCATGAAGAAGGAAAAAGACTTTCCCGCCATCGGGAAGGATGTCATCCGTTCACTCCGTGACAAGCTCAAAGAAGGAGTCGTCATCTCCCTTGAAAAGGCCATCCTCGCCAGGGGCAAGATCGAGATCCCGTTCTGGGTGATGGGGGACTATTTCGATATGGATGAGATGGGGGAAGACTACAAGCAGATCAGAAAGGCGCCGGCCAACGGCCTTCTTTCCTTCGACCGGAAAACGAAGAGCTGGAGCGCGCTCCTGAAATGAGGGAGGAGCCGGGCATGACGTCACTGAAGATCGGGGAAGGGCTCGTTGAAGCCACTTTCCGTTCCCGACCGAACCGGTTCATCCTCCACTGCGAGCTGCCAGGGGGCTCGGTGGAAAAGGTTCATCTGCCTGACCCGGGAAGACTGACGGGGATCCTTGTCCCAGGGCGCAGCATTTGGCTCCTGCCGGCAAAGGATCCTGCGCGGAAGACGAAATGGTCGGCCGTCATGGTCCGCGATCCCGACAGCGGTGCCTATATCTCCCTGAATACACAGCTTCCCAACACATTGATCCGGGAGGCCTTCATGAACGGTGCCCTGGATGAATTCTCTGATTGGGCATTCGAACGGGCTGAATACCGCATCGGTCATTCCCGCTATGACTTCCTTCTTCGACACAAGAAGGAGGACGCTTCCCTTTTGGTCGAGGTGAAAAGCGTCACCATGGCAGATGGACGTGCAGGTAGATTCCCCGATGCGGTGACGGCCAGGGGGGCGAGACACGTAGAAGGGCTCGCGGCTCTGCAGGGAGAGTACGAGACCGCCGTTTTGTTCGTCGCCCAGCGGGGGGACATCGATTCGATCACCTCGGCGCCTGAGATCGATCCGTATTTCGCCAAGGTCATGGAGGAAGCGGCACAGAAAGGCGTCCGTTTTTATGGACGCGTATGTGAAGTGACTCCGACCCATTTGACACTGGGAAGGAAGATTCCAGTGGATACCACGATATAAAAAGGATTCCCCGCCACCGGCGGAGAATCCTTTTTTCTATGGAAGCTCGATTTCTTCCGTTACTTTATACTCGTCCGCCCCTTTGGCTGTCAGCCAGGCGCTCAGTGTGTACGTGCCTGCTGGAAGATCCGGAAGCTTGATTTCCTGTGCGAGTGCATCACCGGGAGCGATGGTTTTTTCCCGGATGGCCTGGGTGTACATCTTGTTCTCGGAATCCTTGTAAACGACCTTGCCGTCGGCGTCCTTCAGTTCGAAATCAATCGTCTGCCCCGAGGTGAAGGTGAAGGTCATTTCTTTGTCGGTCTCGTTTTTGACACTGTATTCATACGTCGAATCTTTCTTCGTTATGGCGGCTTTCATTGCCCCGTCCTCCATTCCATTGTGTTCAACATGATTTCCGTTCTCTTGATCTCCATCTTTCACTTCGTCCGTACCGCAGCCTGCCAGGACCACCCCTGTCAGTATGAATGGGATGAGTTTCTTCATCATTTGACACCTCTCTCAGGTAGAAGTGGCGTTTACGCCCGCATGGTCACCTCCCCGCCCTGAAATACGCAGGGAAAGGTTTCCGAAACCAGATTATAGGGGATTGATTTACATACATAATAACACGCAATTCCGGTAAAGGGAGGAACAAGATGAAAAGATATGCATTTGTGATTATGGTCTCATTGATCCTGGCGTCGTGCGGGACCAAAACAGGTGAAACAAAGCTCCCCGACGATTGGAATGAAATCGTCAGTCAGGCGGAAGGCTCCAAGGTCAACCTCTTTATGTGGGGAGGGGATGAGGCCGTCAATCACTACATCGATGACGTGGTGGCTCCCGGATTGAAGAAGGAATACGGCATCTCATTGAAACGTGTCCCGATGGACACCCCGGAAATCCTGCAGAAGCTTCAAACGGAAAAACGGGCGGGAAAAAAGGACGGGTCCATGGACATCGTGTGGATGAACGGGGAGAACTTCAAGAATGCGAAGGAAAATGATCTTCTGTCCGGACCGATCACGGACCGTCTTCCGAATTTGACTTCATACTATAACGAAAAGGATTTCGAAAATGACTTCGGAACGCCTACGGAAGGATATGAGGCACCGTGGGGGAAGGTTCAGTTCGTCTTCTTCTACAATTCTGACAAGATAGACAGCCCGCCGCGGACGGTGGACGAGCTGAAATCGTTCGTGAAGGAGCACCCAGGGAAATTCACCTACCCTGATCCGACGGACTTCACGGGGAATGCCTTCATCCGTCATCTCCTCAACGCGAACTCGGACCAACCCATCGAAAAGGCCGGGGAAGATATAGAAGAAGCAGGAGGGAAGGTCTGGGATGACCTGAATGAAATGAAAGGTGATCTGTGGAGGGATGGGAAGACATACCCGAAGGAGCTGACGGATCTCGATCGTCTATTCGGCCAGGAGGAGGTATGGATATCCATGGGATACAACGAAGCAAGGGCGGAATCACTTGTGAAGAAGGGAATCTATCCTGAAGGGACCAAACCGTTCCTCCTTGAAGATGCGGGCTCGATCGGGAATACACATTTCCTTTCAGTGCCGTTCAATTCCCCGAATCAGGCGGGAGCCCTCGTCGCCATCGACTATATGCTTTCCCCCGAAATGCAGCTGGAAAAGATGCAGCCGGACGGGTGGGGTGACAGCACCCCGATCTCCATGGATAAGCTTGAAGACGGGATGAGGAAGAAGTTCGAAGAGCTCGACAGGGGCGATACGGTTCCCGATCCTGCTCTATTGGAGGAGGCCTATATAGGGGAGATGGACGCCTCCTATGTGGAATGGGTAAAGGAGCACTGGGTTCGTGAAGTGGCGGAAACGGACTGAGGGGCTGTTCCTTGTGCCAAGCATCCTTTTCCTGATGATCTTCGGACTGGGCATGCTCATGGCATTCATGGAGAGCCTCATGGATGACGGGACGGCGACGATGGGCTATTATATGGAATTATTCAGGAAGGAACGCTTCATGCGTTCCGTCCTATACAGCGTCTGGATCACGGCCGTGTCCACGGTCCTTTCCCTCGTCATCGGCCTCCTCTTCGTCCGGGTGTTCAAGGAAAAGCTGAAGGGCGGAACAGGGCGCCTCCTTGTATGGATCCCCATGCTGTTCCCCCATTTCGTATGGGCCTATCTTGTGTTCCTGCTTTTGAATCAAAGCGGATTCCTGTCCAACCTCTTGGGTGTCAGTGGTCTGATGGCCGAACGGACGGATTTTCCCGTCCTCGTGCAGGATCCGGGCGGGATCGGGATCATTGTCACATATGTTTGGAAAGAGGTGCCGTTCGTCATCTTGATGCTTCTGCCGGTCTATGCCTCTCTTTCTAAAGGGTACAGGGAAGCGGCTACCCTTCTTGGTGCCAACCCCGTTCGCATGTTCACCACGGCAGAGTGGCCCTTCATCAAGCCGGCCCTTATCGAGACGGGTGCCATCCTGTTTGCGTTTATCTTCACAGCGTTCGAGGTCCCTCAGCTCCTTGGGGTCACGTCGCCACAAATGATCGCTGTCCTTACATACGAATGGTTCTACAGCGGAGCGTGGACGGATCGTCCCTTTGCATTCGCCGCCCTGCTCCTGGCGGGGGCGCTGTCGGGATGAGCATGTGGCTCCTGACCCACTCCATGAATAAAGAGAGGCTCAGGATCGCCAGTGGAGGGAGGGGCGGATGAAACAAATCGGATTCTATTCGGCCACCCTCCTGTTCTTCTTGTTTCCCGTCTGCTTTTTCATCTATAAAAGTTTCTTCGGGATCTGGAGATGGGGAGAGGCATTCCCTGTAGATCCCGACGCGAGGGCGTGGAAGGTAATCGCTGGGGAAGGAGAGCTCCTTTCGGCCGTGGTGGTGTCCGTCGGGATCGCCGTAATGGTACTCATACTGAACCTCTTGATCGGGTTGACCGCAGGGAAAGCGTTCGCCCTCCATCGGTTCAGGGGGAAGGTCATCCTGGAAAGCATGCTGATGATGCCTCTGTTCCTTCCGGCATTAGTCGTCGCCGCCGGTCTCCAGCTCGTCTTCATCCGTCTTGGACTTGCCGATACGTGGCTTGGTGTCGCCGTTGTGCATTTGATCCCCACGGTCCCTTATAGCATCAAACTCTTCAAATCCGCCTATGAGGGGATCGGGACGGAATTGATCGAGCAGTCCATGCTCCTCGGGGGAGGCGCTATGGACAGGTTCCGACATATCGAACTGCCCCAGCTCATCCCTGCCATGAACAGTGTCCTGTTCCTGACCGTCGTGATCAGCCTTGGCCAATACGTGCTTACGGCCATCATCGGCGGGGGCAGCGTCGTCACGCTGGCCATGATCTATTACCCGTTCACCCGCACGGCGGATGAGTCGGTCATGTCGGCCTTCTCCCTTATGTTCATGATGATCCCCTTGATCACATACCTCATCTCGGTGATGGTGTTGAAGCTCTTCATCCCTTACCGTCCGTCAAAGAAAAGGAGGGGGAATGAAACCCCATGGAACTGAAGGAATTGCACAAGAAGTATAAAAAGCGATCGATCCTTTCGGGGGTCTCACTCCGTATGGAAGAGGGAGAAATCGTCTCCCTTGTCGGTTTATCAGGGTCGGGGAAATCCACTCTCCTCCGCATCATATCCGGGCTGGAGTCACCCGATGCCGGTTCGATCCATCTGGCGGGAAAAGACGTCACATCCATGAAACCGAAAGACCGGCCAGTCGGTATGGTCTTCCAAAAACCACTCCTATTCCCGCATATGACGGTTCTTGAAAATGTCCTGTATGGGCTCAAAATGAAAGGATACAGGAAGAGCGAGGCGAAGAAGGAAGCGGATGGATTCATCGAAATGGCGGGCCTTTCAGAGGTGCTGGATCATTATCCGTCCGAGCTGTCGGGAGGTCAGATGCAGCGCGTATCACTTATCCGATCCCTGATCCTCCGCCCGAAGCTCCTCCTGCTGGACGAACCGTTCGCCAGTCTGGATCATACCCGGAGGATGGAAATCCGTGCGTGGGTCAAAGACGTGATCAAGGAAGTGGGCACCACGGCGCTATTCGTGACACATGACCGGGATGAAGCGAGCGAAATGGGCGACCGGATCGCCGTCCTTGAATCGGGGCGCATCTCCCAGATCGGAACGCCGGAGCATGTTTATCACCATCCTGCCACTCCGTTCATCGCCGGTCTCATGAGTGACGGTATCCACCTCGGGAATGAGCGGTTCGTCCACCGGGAACACTTATCGACAGAGAGACACCATCCGGATGATTTACAATGGGTGGGATTGATACGGGAGAAAAAGTATAGGATGGGACATCATATGTATTCCATCCATATTGAAGAGCTTCAGCAGTCGGTCGTCCTGGAGGTGGCTGACGGTGATCAGGGTGGGCCGGTCACGATCACGGCTTCAGAAAAAAACATTCAAACGTTTGATTGAGAGGGAAGGGAGGGAAAAGGATGAAGAAGAAGGAATGGTTGAAGATCGCCCTTGTGCTCGCAGTCATCCTGTTTTTGATCTGGTTCAGCCGTCATGTGTTCAGTGTGAACCCGATCGCCATCAGGGATTGGATCACCTCCTTCGGGATCTGGGCACCCCTGGTGTTCATTGTGGCCTATACCATAAGGCCTCTCATCCTCTTCCCGGCATCGATCCTGTCGTTCGGGGCCGGTCTTGCATTCGGTCCCCTGGAAGGTTTCGTGTACATCGTGGCCGGTGCAATCGGAGGGGCGACCGTAGCGTTCTTTGCCGCCACCCTGCTCGGGGACCGGATCCTGAAGAATCCCTCTGAACGCATGAGGAGGATTCGCGGGCGGATGGAGGAGAACGGATTCATCTACATCCTTGTGATGCGCCTCGTCCCGTTCCTGAACTTCGATTTGGTCAGTTATCTGGCCGGCATGGCGAAGGTGAGGTATGGTCCGTTCATCCTGGCGACGGCCATCGGGATCCTGCCGGGCACATTCGGATATGTCTATCTGGGTTCGAGTCTTGTCCAGGACGATAAAAGTCATATTTACATAGCCATCTTCGTGTTTGTCCTTGTGGCGGCGGTACCTTTCCTTTTCAGGAAGAAGCTCAAGAACTGGCTCGGGTTATCTAAAAGGCGGTAGGAGGAAGGAACATGCTGGATACACATGCGAGAAAATGGGTGCAGCCGGGCATCGAGACGACCGCCCGTTCATTTTTGAAGGCCGGGTTCACTCCAAATGGGGTGACGGTAGCGGCGTTCATCATCGGAGGAGGGACGGGAATCGTTTATTATACCGGATTCCCCATCCTGGCTGTCCTGCTTCTGTGGGTATCGGGATTTTTGGATGCAGTCGACGGCTCCATGGCAAGGCTCACAAAGCCTTCACCGTTCGGGACCGTCATGGATGTCACATTCGATCGCATCGTCGAGATTTCCGTGATCCTTGGCGTTGCCGCGGTACATCCCGAAGCCGTCTGGCCACTCCTCCTTCTCAGTGTTTCGATCATCATTTCGATGACGATCTTCCTGACCGTCGGTGCCGTCTCTGAGAAAGAAGGAGGGAAATCGTTTTATTACCAGGCGGGTCTGGCTGAAAGGACAGAAGGTTTCATCCTCTTCAGCCTGATGATGCTGTTCCCGTCGATTGTCGTTTGGACGACCCTTCTATTTGTTGCAGTGGAATTGTACACGGGCTTTCAGCGGTTTGCAGAAGCAAAGCGACTACTTTCATAATGGAGTGATAGAGATGGAGAAGTATGATGTGATGGTGATCGGTGGAGGATCAGCGGGATTGACGGTCGCGTCGGGCGCGGCGTCACTTGGTGCGCGTGTCGCCCTCATCGAACAGAGCGGGCGCCTCGGAGGTGACTGCCTCCACTTCGGATGCGTCCCGTCCAAGGCGTTCATCCAGGCGGCTAAGGAAGTCTCCATAGCACGGAAGGCCGCTTCGTTCGGATTTGACGTGAGCGGAGCAGTCGATATGTCGGCGGTGAAGAAACGTGTCGAAGAAGCAGTGGCGAGCATCCAACAGCATGATGATCCTGAGCGGTTCACAGAGCTGGGGGTGGACATCTATTTCGGGCGTGCAGAATTCGTCACCCCGAACGCCCTCCTGATAGAAGGGGAGGATTACGTCTACGGAAAAAGCATTGTCATCGCTACGGGATCGAGTCCTCTCATCCCGGACATCCCCGGCTTGGAAGATGTGAGCTATCACACGAATGAATCGGTGTTGGATCTTGAGCAACTTCCGGAAAAAGCCATCTTCATAGGGGGAGGACCGATCAGCCTCGAGATCGCCCAGGCTTTCAGCCGTCTCGGTTCTGACGTGACGGTGGTCGAAAAGGCCTCATCCATCCTTTCCAAAGAAGATCGGGATATTCAGGAAGTTGCCATTGAAGTCCTACAGGAAGATGTGAGGATCGTGACGGACGCCGACATCCAGAAGGTGACCAAAGACGGGAACGGACTTTCACTCCACTGTACGGTTGACGGGAAGGATCTCCACATCAACGGCGACATGCTCTTCGTCGGGACGGGGAGGAAGCCCAATTCTGAAGCCCTCAATGTGGACAAAGCAGGTGTGGAGACGGATCAGAAGGGCTTCATTCCTGCCGGTGACGATCTGAGGACGAATGTGTCCCACATCTTCTCCATCGGTGATGCGAACGGTCGCTATTTCTTCACGCATGCGGCAGGGATGGAAGGGAAGCAGGTGGTGCAGAATGCCGTCTTCGGCCTGAAGGGGAAGGTAAACTACGATCAGCTACCTTGGGTGACGTACACTTCACCCGAGATCTTCCATGCGGGAATGACGGAGGAAGAAGCAAAGGAATCGGGTATCAAATACAAGGTGTACCAAACGACCCTTGATGAAGTCGACCGTTTCGTGGCAGATCATCAAACCCGCGGCCTCGTGAAGATTCTTACGGATTGGAAAGGGAAGATCCTCGGGGCGCATGCCGTCGGGGAAGGAGCGGGGGATTGGATGCAGCCAGTCCTATACGCCATGGCGAAGAACAATGGTATCGGCTCCCTTTCGAATATGACCTATCCATATCCGAATCATGCAGCAGCCGTACAGCAGACAGCGGATCTATTCTGGCGGGAGAAACTTTTTGACGGACCGGTTCCGGCCGTGACGAAGAAGCTGATCGAGTATAAAAGATAAAGCCATTAAAAAAACAGGACGACCAGGCATGGAAAGTAGACCCTTTCCCTGGGCGTCCTGTTTTATTTTTCATGGAAGGTGTATTTCTCCATGAATGACCGGTCCAATCTCTCCTTGAGTTTCCTTGTCCATCTGCCCTGGACCGCGAATGATCCGTAAAGGAGGAACCCGTGTCCATTACCCGTCGACAGGATCGACAGATATCGGCTTCGCGGTTGAAAGGCATGGAGTTTCCTGCCTGTTAGAAACCGGTTCAGATTATCCCACAGGACGGGTCCCTGGCGGACAGCCGTGACCCGTTTTTGGGGAGTTCGGGGAAATTTTCCAGTGTTCCGCAGTCGCCGACAGCGAAGAGATCCGGAAATGAGATGGACTGAAGATGGGCGTTCGTCAGCATGAATCCCTTCTCATCCGTAGGGATCAGACTGCTGACAAACAGGCCTTGTGCCGCCGCTCCGCCGAGGAACATCACTTCGTCAAAGGGGATGTGACGGCCCCGGTCGGTCACGATGGTCCCTTCCTGAAGCTGTTCGGCTTTTCCTCTCACGGTGGAAATACCCCGGCGAGCGAGAAGCGATGCCATACTCCTGGATGCAAGGACTCCGGTCCCGTGGAGCAATGGGGATGAATGAACGACTGTGATGGAATCACCGGGATCCCCGTTTTTTTCTTTCCAGGCGCGTAAGGAGAGCGCGAGTTCGCATGCCGCCGCTCCGCCTCCGATGAAGACCGTGTTCCTGCTGCGGTACAGTCTTTCGACCTGGGAAGGGAAGTGGTGATTCGGTTTGATTTTAAGATTGACTCCCGATAGACCGGGAATGTCCGGATCCTCATTCCGGGAGCCGATATCAAAGGAAGCTGCGTCATAGGAATACAGATCCCCCGTATCTGTCAGCAGCTGCTTTTGGATGGGATCGACGGAGAGTACGGAAGCTTCGACGAAATCGCATTGTGCTTTCCGGCACAGGACCTCAAGGTCGACCCGGATTTCCTCCTCGCTATATATGCCTTCTACGAATCCCGAAAACATCCCGCTGTAATACTGGTGGCGCGAAGGAGAGATGAGGATCCATCGGTCGGCCGTTTTTTCCTTGGACCGTTCCAGGAGGCAATGGAGGTGACTGTGACCGCCTCCTGCTAGAATGACGGTCTTCATTTCCGATCCTCCCATTCTTCCCTGGTGATGCCCATTCGGATCGAGTCGTAATACACGCCTTCATGATAGCGGCATTTCCTCATCCTGCCCTCGAGGATCATGCCGATTTTCTCGGCGGTACGCATCATGCGTTCATTACCCGACCAGGTGGTGATGCCCACCCTGCCGATGTCTTTGGTGGCAAAAAGGTGCTCCACCCACTGGGCGAGTGCGTCCGTACCATACCCGCCGTTCCAGTAGCGCGGATCGTAAATGCCGATTCCGGCCTCCAGCCACCTTGTCGGTTCATATTCCCAGTAAAAGCTCACTGTCCCGATGATGACCCCGTCACATTCAATGATGCGCTGATGCTCGAGGAATCGGTCCGGATCTGCAACATAGGAAGCTTCGTACTCGTCCAATGACATGTTGACATGAGGGAAATAGGGAGCGTCCCATTTTTTCCACTCGGGGGAGGGGTCGCGGTATAACAGGTTCCATAAGGCGGGTAGATCTTCTTTTTCAATCGGGCGAAGCTGTGTTTTCACATCGTTTCCTCCAGTCTCTTTCTTGATGACTTCCATTATACCGAAGTTCCGGAAGATGGGGTGAAGATAAAAAACAGGATGGCCCGGCTTGGCCATCCTGTGTCTTCCAATCTATGAAACGGGTTGTTTTTTACCTGTAAGACGATCTGCGATGGACGCAATCGCCCCGTCGCCTGTAACGTTACAAGCTGTACCGAAGCTGTCCTGTGCCAGGTAGAGGGCGATCATCAGGGATGTCATGGTCGGGCTGAAGCCGAGCATGGTCTCGAGCAGTCCGAGGGAAGCCATGACGGCTCCGCCGGGCACTCCGGGTGCAGCGATCATCGTAATCCCGAGCATGAGGATGAACGGGAAGATCTGTGTGAACTCCAGTGCTTGTCCCTGGATGAACATCACGGCCATGGAACAACTCACAAGGGTGATGGTGCTCCCTGAGAGATGGATCGTGGCAAGGAGAGGGATCGAGAAGTCCGCGATTCCTCCCCGCGTACCGTTCAGCTTCGTCCTCTCAAGCGTCACAGGGATGGTGGAGGCAGAAGACTGGGTGCCGAGGGCCGTGAAATAGGCGGGCATCATCGTCTTGATCATGGAAAACGGATTCTTTTTCCGGAGGGTTCCGGCTGCTGTGTACTGTACCAGAAGAAAGAATAAATGCAGGATGATGATCATGATGAAGACTTTGGCAAAAACAGAGATAATCGATGTCACCTGACCGCCCTGGGTCATATTGGCAAAGATCCCGAGGATATGGATCGGGAGGAGCGGGATGATGATTTTTTCGATGAGCTTCTCGATAATGTTCTTGAACTCTTCCAAGCCTTTTTGAAGCACATCCCCTTTGATGGCCGCCATTCCGACTCCAAGTGTGAAGGCGATAAGGAGAGCGGTCATCACGCCCATGACAGGCGGCATTTCCACGGTGAAGAATCCTTTGAGCAGCGCTTCTTCGGGGTTTTCAAACGATTTGGAGCTTTGATTGACAAGCAGGGATGGGTACAGGGATTTCGCCGCAATGAACGCCACCAGGCCAGCCAGGATGGTAGAACCGTATGCGAGGGCCGTTGTCAGGCCAAGGAGTTTGCCCGCCCCTTTCCCCATGGAACCGATTCCCGGTGCGATGAATCCGATGATGATGAGCGGGATGGCAAATCCAAGAAAGTTCCCGAATAGTTCATTGAATGTAACGAAAATCTTGATGAACCAATGAGGGGCGAACATCCCGACAATGATTCCTAGTACGATCCCCAGAATGATACGTGGTAACAATCCAAGTCTTTTCATCTTCCTGTCCTCCTTGAGTGTACAAATGTTTATGTTAGATGGATTATACAATGACGGGATCGATTGTTTAATAGGTTTTATAATAGGCGGAATGTTAAGTGTATTCTGATAACGTCGCGAATGTTTAGTCGCAGGACTAGTTTGACATGGCATACATATAACAAAGGAGCGCAGGCGGAAGATAAATTGCATTTTCCATATGAATCATTCTTTCTCTTTCCTTTGAACATGATAAAATAGAAATATCTATTGTTATATTGGAGGTCACTCAAAAAATGAAAACCAAGCTTTGTTTATTATACGGCGGAAAATCCGCGGAACATCAGGTCTCACTGCAAACGGCCAAGGCAGTCATCGGTGCCCTGGATTTAAATAAATTCGATATTCACCCGATCTTCATCTCGACAGACGGCGCGTGGATCAAAGGATCACAGCTTGAAGGACCGGTCGATGATGTGAAAGAACTTCAATTCTCCGAAGGGGAAGCCATTGCCCCGAACGCCCTCACGACGTCGGTCGAAGGATCGGACGGATACGATATGATCTTCCCTCTCCTTCACGGACCGAACGGTGAAGACGGGACCGTACAAGGGATGCTTGAATTATTGAATCTTCCGTATGTAGGGAACGGCGTGCTTGCGTCTTCCGCAGGTATGGATAAAGTCATCATGAAGAATCTGTTTGCCCAGGCCGGTATCCCGCAGGTAGGCTACACCTGGTTCATCAGAAGCTCATGGGAAAGCGACCGCGAGGCAGCCTACAAACAAGTGGAGGAAGAAATCGGCTATCCATGCTTCGTAAAACCGGCCAACCTCGGTTCTTCCGTAGGGATCAGCAAATGTACGTCACGTGATGAACTTGAAGCGGCTTTCGAAGAAGCCTTCCAATTTGATCGTAAAATCATCATTGAAGAAGGAGTCGTTGCCAGAGAGATTGAACTAGGCGTACTGGGGAACGATCATCCTGAGTGCTCGGTAGCGGGAGAGATCGTCCCTAAGAAGGATTTCTACGACTACAAAGCGAAATATGAGGATGGCGATACCGCACTCATCATCCCTGCAGAGGTCGACGAGGAGCTTTATGCACGACTCAAGGACATTGCGATCCGGTCATTCAAGGCGCTTGATTGTTCAGGGCTTGTCCGTGCCGACTTCTTCGTGACGAAGGACGGAAGGATCTTCATGAACGAAGTGAACACCATGCCTGGATTCACCCCGTTCAGTATGTTCCCGCTTCTTTGGAAACATACGGGCATCGACTACCCGTCACTCATCGCGAAGCTGGTTGAACTCGGGGCGGAGCGACACAAAGAAAAGCAATCAATCAAGTATACGATGTAGTCACCATGGGACCGGCAGCGGACGAAATGAAAGTTCGGGCGGTCCCATCTCTGTTGCACATGGATGAACGAGTAAAGGAGTATAGGATCATGTTCGAAAAAACGATTAACGATATACGCACGATGCTCGATGTGAAGAATGATCTATCTTCATTCAGCGACATCGTGGTAAAAGGTGTATCCATCAACACACGTACGATGGAAAAAGGGAATCTATTCATCCCGTTCAAAGGGGAGAACGTGGACGGTCACCGATTCGTCCGTTCTGCCATAGAAGAAGGTGCGTCGGCTGCACTATGGGATGTAAGCGTCCCGAATCCGCCGGAAGATCTTCCGGTTCTAGTGGTGGACGATCCTCTTGAGGCGCTTCAGTCCCTTGCCAATCAATACCGTCACGAACTGGATCTTAAAGTCGTGGGGATCACAGGAAGCAACGGGAAGACAACCACGAAGGATATCGTCGCGAATATCCTGGCGCAGAAGTACAAGGTCCATAAAACCCAGGGGAACTATAATAATCACATCGGTTTGCCGCTTACCCTCCTGGCTCTGCCTCAGGATGCGGAAGTTGCCGTGCTGGAAATGGGGATGAGCGGATTCGGAGAAATTGAACTCCTATCCGATATCGCACAGCCGGATGCAGCGGTCATCACCAACATCGGTGAGTCCCACCTGCAGGATCTCGGTTCCCGGGAAGGCATCGCCAAAGCGAAGCTTGAGATCATCCACGGTCTGAAGGAAGACGGCCTGTTCATTTATTACGGGAATGAGCCCCTCCTGAACGAACAAGTGAAAGAACTCGGATTGAAAAGAGTGGAAACGTTCGGGAAGACGGCTGATAACACCATTTCCCCGACGAAAACGGAGATGAACAATACGGGCAGTTATTTCGAAACTTCCATGGCGGAAGGGGAAACCTTCCACTTGCCGGTGCTCGGGCAGCATAACATCCATAATGCGCTCGCAGGCATCCTGATCGGGAAGGAATTCGGTCTAACAATAGAGGAGATGAAACAAGGCTTAAAGTCCCTTGAGCTGACGAAGATGAGAATGGAAATGATTGAAGGTAAAAAAGGAGAGCGCATCATCAATGATGCGTACAATGCCAGTCCCACTTCTGTAAAAGCGGCAATCCAGCTGATTTCCGAGCTGGAAGGTTTTGATACTAAGATCCTGGTACTCGGGGACATGCTCGAGCTTGGGGAGCATGAAAAGGAATACCATGAGGAAATCGGTCAGTTGATCGACCCTGAACGCATCCGTCACGTGTTTACTTTTGGTCAATTGGGTGAATATATGGCTAAAGGGGCAAAAGTGAATTTCCCCGAAGAGCGCGTACACGCATTCCTTGATAAAGAGGCCCTGCTGGAAGAATTGAATGCACTCATCACCGGCAAGGAACTGATTCTCTTCAAAGCATCGAGGGGAATGAAGCTTGAAGAGATCATTGACGGGCTGAAGTAAGCAAGGAGCTTGTCCGTGCGCCACACTAATGGGAAAAGGTGAGAGCATGATCGGATGTTTAGTGCTCCACGGGTTCACAGGGGGACCATACGAAGTGGAACCCCTTGCTGAATACCTGAGGAAGCAGACGGATTGGAAGATTGTCGTCCCGACCCTGCCTGGTCACGGAGAAACACTATCCCTAAGGGGAATCAAGCATGTGCAATGGATCGAACATGCGGAAGATTGTCTCAAATCACTGCTTGAGACATGCGACAAAGTCTATGTCGCTGGCTTTTCCATGGGTGGTCTCATTGCATCCTATCTTGCAGTCCATTATAATGTTAGTAAGCTTGTGCTGTTGAGCGCTGCCGCCAGATATATCCATATCAAGCAGCTCTTCAGAGACATCGGGGGTTTGATCAGAGAGGGATGGCAAGGAAATCTCCTCGAGAACGAACTGTATAATCGATATAAGGTAAAAATGACCAATACCCCGCTTCTATCCACCTATGAATTCAGGAAGGTCGTCACCATTGCCCGACCGCTGCTGAAAAAAGTCACCATCCCCACATTCATTGCCCAGGGGGAAGTGGATGGAATCGTCCCTCCCGCCAGTGCAGCTTACATCTATGAAACCATTTCGTCCCGACAAAAAAATATTTATTATGCCTCAAGATCCAAACATCTCATCTGTCATAGCGAAGATAAGGCTGAACTTTTTGATCATATTTACCATTTTCTCGAAGATGAATAGAGTGACTATTTGACATGTCATTGAAATTCATTTCTAGAAGTGGTAACATTACTACAACATAGTTCTATTTGTTGGACGTGCCAGCTCTTCGATTTTGAAGAGTGTATTTTTTTGTACACAACATAAACTAAACATCTCATATAGACGGTTTTAGATTAGATACCGAAGTCGGCATGTAAGATTTGGATCCGATTTAAACATATAATCAGCTCCATCGATTAGTTATAAAAGATGTATACCAAAAGGAGAATGAATAGCATTGACAAAGTTTGCAGATTTAAACTTAAGCGCAGCTACGTTGAAATCCATTAAACGTATGGGCTTTGAAGAAGCAACTCCCATCCAGGCCAGCACGATCCCGGTAAGTCTTGAAGGAAAAGACATCATCGGTCAAGCACAAACAGGTACAGGTAAGACGACGGCATTCGGTATTCCGATGATCGAGAAGATCGATGTAAAGAACCCGGCAGTCCAAGGTCTTATCATCGCCCCGACACGTGAACTTGCGATCCAGGTTTCAGAAGAACTATACCGCATCAGTGCAGATAAGCGCGCACGCGTCCTTTCTGTATACGGCGGTCAGGATATCCAGCGCCAGATCCGTGCGATGAAAAAGAACCCGCACATCATCGTTGGAACGCCAGGACGTCTTCTTGACCACATCAAGCGTAAAACATTGAACCTTACAAATGTTCATACCCTTGTATTGGATGAAGCGGACGAAATGCTCAACATGGGCTTCATCGATGACATCGAGAGCATCCTTGAAACCGTTCCTCCGACTCGTCAAACCCTTCTATTCTCAGCAACCATGCCGGATCCGATCCGTCGCATCGCTGAGCGTTTCATGACTGAACCTGAAGTCATCAAAGTGAAATCGAAAGAAGTGACTGTATCCAACATCGAGCAGTTCTTCACAAAAGTGACCGAGAAAGAGAAATTCGACGTTCTTTCACGCTTGATCGACGTTCAGTCTCCTGAACTTGCCATCGTATTCGGACGTACGAAACGCCGTGTAGATGAGCTTTCCCGTGCATTGAGCATTCGTGGTTACCTTGCAGAAGGAATCCATGGTGACCTTTCACAGGCTCGCCGTATGACGGTCCTTAAAAAGTTCAAAGAAGGACGCATCGACGTTCTTGTTGCTACTGACGTAGCGGCTCGTGGACTTGATATCTCTGGTGTAACGCATGTATACAACTTCGATATCCCACAAGATCCTGAAAGCTACGTTCACCGTATCGGACGTACGGGCCGTGCAGGTAAGAAAGGGATGTCCATCACATTCGTCACTCCACGTGAAATGGGCTACCTTAAAGTAGTAGAACAAACAACCAAGAAGAAAATGACGGCTCTTAAGCCACCTAGTCATAACGAAGCTCTTGAAGGTCAGCAGCGCCTGGCTCTTGAAAAGCTTACAGAAGCAACGAAAGAATCTGATCTTAAAGATTACTATGCGTTGGCTGAAGAATTCCTTGCGAATCATGAATCCATCGAAGCGGTGGCAGCGGCCATCCGCGTTCTGACAAAAGAACCGGATACCACTCCAGTCGAAATCACCGAAGAACGCCCACTTCCATCAAGAGGCGGCGGTCGCGGTAATTCCCGAGGCGGCGGATACAAAGGTGGTTCACGCTCTGGTAAAGGCGGAAGCGGCGGAAGCCGTTCAGGCGGTTACAACCGTGGCGGCGGTTCATCCCGCGGCGGAGATCGCAACCGTTCAGGCGGAAGCAGACCACAATCTTCTTCTAAGCGTAAATCATATAATTCTTAATGAATGGAGAACACGACGGCAGAGATGCCGTCGTGTTTTTTTTGTTGAGTAGATTCCGGGGAGCGGGAAGTTGAAAGTAAAGTGTTCAAAGTTGAAGGTGAATCGTGAAAGTTGAAAGTAATCGGTCCGAGTTGAAAGTGAGATTTGGAAAGTTGAAAGTAAAACGTTCAGAGTTGAAAGTAAATCGCGAAAAGTTGAAAGTAAAATGTTCAAAGTTGAAAATTAATCGCGAAAAGTAGAAAGTGAAAGATTCAAATTTGAAACTAAATCCCAAAAGTCGAACGTAAACACTTAGAACTCATAAACCATCCACCATCGAAAAACGACTGATCCTGCAATAAACCAATGCAATCCCGTCCATACTACACCTAACATCACCCAGGCCCTGTGCCTGCCAAAGGAGTATCCCTACATGACCATCATCCGATTCGGCTACGTAGCCATGAGCATGAATCTGCAGCACGCTTCCCCTTCTCAGACCATGACCCACAAACAGTTTTCCGGCTTAAAGGATGAAGAGGCGGCGATCAGGAAGCTGGAGCGGATTGCTGTGTCCAATATCGAGAATTGCCTGCGGCTCCTGAAGCATAATGCCCTTCATGACATTCATTTTTTCCGTTTCAGTTCGAAGCTCATTCCTCTTGCCAATCACCCCGATCTTGCGGGATGGGACTTTTTGACGCCGCTCCTGCCTGCTCTGGACGGGATCCGATCTTATCTGCAGGAGCATCCCATGAGGGTCGATTTCCATCCTGATCATTTTGTCCTCCTGAATTCAACCGATCCGCAGGTGATGAAGAATTCATTGAAGACCCTGCGTCTTCATGAGGGGCTTCTGAACGGGATGGGCATCGATCCCTTGCACCGCTGCGTCCTCCATGTCGGCGGTGCTCATGGCGATAAGGAGAAAGCGATGGAGCAGTTCATCCACAACTGGGGACTGACACCGGAGAGCATCCAAAGGATGATCATGCTGGAGAATGACGATACCGTATTCTCGGCATTCGATGTCCTTTACCTTTGTGAAAAACTCGGGATCCCCCTTGTATTCGACCTTCACCACCATATGGCGAATGGGGAACGCGACTGGACGCTTGATTGGGATCGTGTCGTCGCTACGTGGAAGAGATCTCCGCTTCCCCTGAAGATGCACATCTCCAGTCCGCGGTCCGTTGATGATTTCAAAGCTCACGCAGATTACATCGATCCTCATGATTTCCTCGGATTTCTTCACCAAGTGAAGGGAAGTGTAGATCGCATAGATTGCATGATCGAGGCGAAGCAGAAAGATAATGCCCTGTTCCAGCTGATGGACGCCCTGGTGCAAGAAGAAGGGATCCGCCGAGTGGACGGGTCTACGATCGAAATCGTTTAAATGAAACCATCCCCTACTCAAATGCGTATCTATACTGTAAGATTTAGACATAGAAGGAAATGGGGGATGGATATGAAGGAAGGACCACGCAACAGGGTTTCACCGAAGGCTCTCAATGTATGGCGGATCTATGGTGGGATCGAGACCTTGATCGCACTCGTCGTCGCAGGTGGGATCATTACATTAACCGTTCTATTCGACTGGCCGGCTTGGATTTCCATCGTGGCGGGAATCGCTGGCGTCATTCTTGCATACATACAGATCAAAGTTGTTCCTGATGTCAGGTGGAAGCGCTGGCGCTATGAAGTAAGGGAGCAGGAAATCGAGCTTCAACGAGGCATTTTTATTGTCAAAAGGACGCTTGTCCCGATGGTACGGGTCCAGCATGTGGATACGGTGCAGGGGCCGATCTTGAAGAAATACGGCCTATCGACAATCACGATCTCCACAGCTGCAACGGTTCATGAGATCCCTGCCCTCGACACAGAGGAAGCGGACGGACTGAGGGATTCCATATCCCAACTGGCAAGGGTGGCGGAAGATGATGTCTGAGTATAAGCGGCTGCACCCCATCTCGGCCATCGTCAACTTCATGAAACAAGTGAAGGAAATGATCATCCCGATCGTCGTCCTCTTGTTCGTGAACGGTTCGGGAAGCGGCGGGGGTTTCTGGAGATACATGCCCGTCATTTCCATGGTAACGGTCCTCGTCCTTGTCCTTGGTGCCGGGATCATCAAGTGGATGCGGTTCACCTATCGCCTGGAAGACGGGGAACTGCGGATCGAACACGGTTTATTTGTGAAAAAGAAGCGGTATATCCCCTATGACCGGATCCAGAGCCTGAACTTCTCGGAAGGGATCCTTCACCGCCCGTTCGGACTAGTGAAGGTAAAGGTGGAGACCGCCGGTTCTTCATCTGATAAAAAATCGGAGGCGGAACTGACGGCGATCCTCAAGGAAGAAGCTATTCAGATCGAGAAGACGATCTTTAAAGAAAAAGAACGCCTATCCGAATCCCCGGAAGCCGTCGTCGAAGAGAAGCCTGACCGTCAGGAGGAAATCTTCAAGATGTCCGGGAAGGATCTGCTGATGCTCGGTTTGACGTCTGGCGGAGTCTGGGTCATCTTGTCGGGTGTCGGAGCTTTCCTTTCACAGTTTGATGACTTCATTCCGTTTGAAGAGATTTACGAAGGAGCTTCAGGCTACATCAGGGGAGGGGTCCTCATCATCGGGATCCTGGCATTCGTCGGCCTGTTCATTGCCTGGCTGCTTTCACTCGTGTGGACCTTCGTTGTGTACGGGGACTTCCGGATCCGGATCACCGATGAAAACATCATCATCAATCGGGGGCTGTTGGAAAAGAAGCAAGTGACGGTACCGTTCAAGCGTGTGCAGGGAATCCGTATCATCGAGAACCCCGTGCGTCAGCTCCTTGGTTACTGTTCCGTCCAGATTGAAAATGCCGGGGGCTCCGCCCTTGAAAAGGACAGCTCGAGTATCAAGCTGTTTCCTATCGTAAGGAAAAGGGAAGTGGAGAACCTTCTTGCCGAGATTTTCCCGGATTACTCCGTAGAGACCGAATTCAATCGGCTTCCTGTCCGTTCAATCAGGAAATATATGATCCGTGCGGCCGCGGTCGGTGTCATCCCGACGGTCGTGGTATCGATCTTCCTCTGGCCCTATGGGATGTGGGGGCTGATCCTTGTGGCGCTCCTTGCGTTCCTTGGATACCGGCAGCACCGGTCCGGCGGATGGAAGCTCAGCGAAGGCCAGTTGTCCTTGCAATATCGGACCTTTTCAAAAAGCACGGTCTTTTTGAAAAAGAACCGTATCCAGTCGCTTGACCGGCAGGAAACGTGGTTTCAATCACGCATGGACTTAAGTACATTGCGGACGACCGTGAAGTCGGGTGATGCCGGGTACAAGAGCACGCTGAGAGATCTTGAGGAAAAGGATATGAAGCAGATCGAAATGTGGTATTCCTATGAAGAATAAAAAAAGTGACCTGCTGAGGTCACTTTTCTACTTTCTCCCGGCAATGAAGCCGATGAGGAACCCGGCGATGAGGCCGAATAGGTGAGCGGTGATGTTGATCCCGGACTGGGTGAAGGTCATGATCAACCCGATGATGACGATCGGCAGGATCACCTGTTTGCTCTCGCGGGTGATGAAGGGGTTCTTCGTCGCGATCATGGCCAGATAATAGCCGAATAATCCAAATATCGCCCCGGAAGCACCCACATGGCTGTATGTGAGGGGCTGACTGACGTAGGTGATGATGTTGGCAAAGATGCCGCTCACAAGATACAGGGCCATGAATTTCCATTTTCCAAGATGCTCTTCAAGTGCCGGACCGAAGAGGACGAGTGAAAATGAATTGAACAAGACGTGGGAGAATCCCATATGGACGAATATCGGCGTGATCAGGCGCCACCATTCGCCGTCCCGTATGAGCAAGTTGATGCCTGCGAGTTGTTCGTACACCCACATTTGAGGGAAAATGGGGAGGGAACTGATCAAATACAGGATCAGGTGGATGGATACAATAACAGAAATGACCGGATATTTCTTCAGGAACTGAGAGAAGCTTTCCGTCCTAACAAACATGGATCGTCCTCCTCCAAAAGGATGGTAGTACTGATATTGTCGCTTATGTGAGCCTGCTAGACAAGGTGTTTCCTTATACGGATATGCCGGACAGGACTTGAGTAGAAGGAGAATGATAATGATCAAAGGAATCGGATTGGATATTGTCGAGCTGAAACGTATCAAGGACATGATAGACCGTCAGCCCAGATTCCCCGGGCGCATTTTAACAGAAAGGGAAAGGGATTCATTCGATTCCCTCTCAGATAGAAGGAAGGTGGAATTCCTTTCCGGGCGCTTTGCGGCAAAGGAGGCATTTGCCAAGGCCGTGGGCACGGGTATCGGAAAGGAACTGTCTTTCCAGGATATCGAGATCGAGAAGGATGAAAGGGGGAAACCCCATATCGTAAAGCCTGCTGGACTGAGGGTCCACCTCTCCATCACCCACAGCCGGGACTTTGCGGCGGCACAGGTCGTATTGGAAGATTGATGCTTGTCAGTTCTTTTGCATATTCCCCATGGTTGTCTCATATATTCAGTAGTGCAATAGGAGAGACAAGACCGGTGAGGTGAAAATCGCGGTTCATCCGTAGAACGCGAGGGGGATTCTGCATGAGTCGTCCATTTCCACCCTCCGGTCCACCCCTCTCTGATACGTATATCCTGAGACAAAAGGGGCTGTAGAAATGAACAAGAAACTGGTGGTGCTCGTGCTGGCCGTACTGACCGTATTGATGCTGGCCGCATGTGGGGAAAAGTCCAAAGAGGATGTAACCAAGGATCTCAAGTCGAAAGTGGAAGACCTGAAAGGCTATAAGGCAGATGCCAAGATGACCCTTCAAGTCGGGGAAGATCCACAGACGTATGAAGTGGAAGTTTGGCATAATGATCCGAACTATTACAGGGTATCCCTGAAGAATGAGGCCAAAGACCAAAGCCAGATGATCCTGCGGAATGAAGAGGGTGTCTTCGTCCTGACGCCTGCATTGAACAAGAGCTTCCGCTTCCAGAGCGACTGGCCGTCCAACAGCAGTCAGGCCTATCTATATGAATCACTTGTGAAGGACGTCCTGGAAGACAAAAATGCTACATTCAAAGAGACGAAAAATCATTACGTCTTCAATACAAAGACACGCTATCAGAACAATCAAATGCTTCCTACACAGGAAATCACCTTCAATAAAAAAGATCTTACCCCGGTATCGGTGAACGTCATGGATTCCGATAAGAACTCCTTGGTGAAGGTCGAGTTCTCCAAGATGGATGTGAAGGCTGCGTTTGACAAAAAAGACTTCGACATGAAAAAGAACATGACGGGGCACAGCTTGAGATTCCGGTGAGCGGGAATGTGGAAGAGAAAGAATTCTCCGTCCTCTACCCTATAGATGGAATCAGTGGTGCAGAGCTTGTGGATGAGGAAGAAGTCGCAACGAAAGACGGCAAGCGGGTCGTCCTGACATACGATGGCGAAAAATCCTTTACCATCATCCAGGAACAAACCACGTCGGTTCCGACCATGACGGTTTCGACATCCCTTCAGGGAGAAGTAGTGGACCTCGGCTTCACGGTAGGGGCCATGACGGATCAGTCCATCACCTGGACCCATGACGGAGTGGATTATATGCTTGCATCGAAGAGCCTCTCGCAGGATGAGATGGTGACCATCGCCCGGTCCGTGCAAGGTTCAATGGTGAAATAAAGAACACTGAGGCAGCCTGAGGGCTGTCTTTCTTCATGTGCGGACTGCCTGAAAGAAAAGAATGAATCTCGATGGAAGGAATGGTATTCTTGTAAGGAATGAAATCGTTTAGGAAGTGAATGGACATTGGATACACTTTTCTTCAGAGATACATGGGCCGAAATCAACCTGGACCATGTAAGTGAAAACGTCATGAACTTTAAAAAACATATACCGGACAACGTGAAAATGCTTGCCGTCGTGAAGGCGAACGCTTACGGGCACGGGTACGAACAGATTGCAAGGGCCGCACTCGAGGCGGGGGCGGACGGACTTGCCGTCGCTTTCCTTGACGAAGCGCTACTCCTTCGAAAAGCGGGCATCAATACCCCGATACTCGTCCTTGGTGCTTCAAGACCGGAGGATGCCGGAACGGCAGCTGAACAGGGGGTCTCCCTCACTGTCTATACGAAGGAATGGCTTGAAGAGGCAACCCGTCACGTGGGGCAACGCCTGAACCTCCATGTGAAATGCGATACGGGCATGGGGAGGATCGGCGTGAGGAACGCACAAGAGCTGCTCGAAATCACAGATGCCATCAACGCCCATGAACATTTTCATTTCGAAGGGGTGTTCACCCACTTCGCGACGGCCGATGAGCTGGATGATACGTATGCCGACACCCAGCTTGAAACCTTCAATTCGATGATCAGTCAGCTTCCACAGCTGCCCGAGTACGTACACTCTTCCAACAGTGCAGCTACACTCCGGCGGAAGGACGCCCTTTTCAACACCGTCAGGATCGGGATCAGCCTCTACGGCCTGACACCTTCACGGGAGATGCAGCCTCATCTTCCTTTTGAGCTGAAGGAAGTCCTGTCCCTCCGGACGAAACTCATCCATGTGAAAGAAATGGATGAAGGGAAAAAGTCAGCTACGGCGCCACCTATGAAACAGGGAACAGGGAGTGGATCGGCACCATTCCCATCGGATACGCCGACGGATGGATCAGGAAGTTCAGGGGCAGAGGTCCTGATAAGCGGACGTCGCGCGCCCATCGTGGGCAGGATTTGCATGGACCAGTGCATGGTCAGGCTCCCGGTCCGGTGGAGACGGGGAACCCGTCACGCTCATCGGCCGCCAAGGGATGAGCATATTCCCGCAGATGAATCGCAGATAAGCTGGACACCATTAACTACGAGGTGACCTGCATGATCGCCGCTCGTGTCCCGAGGGTCTACACGAGAGCGGCGCCGTTGTCGAAGTATCCAATCACCTTCTGTAAGCAGGACGGAAAAGACCGCCTATTTCAAGAAATCGCATGAATAATCCATGTAACATATGGTGGATAATAGAAGAGATTAATAAATTGACTTTTCATTCCCATTGTTTGATGGTATGATTAACATGTTATAAAATGAAACGGTATGTAGTGATTGGTGGAGGTGTAGTTTGTGTCTGAATCCAGCGCAACAACGGAAATTTTGATTCGTCTTCCGCAACAGCTCGTCACAGAACTGGACGGCTTTGCAGATCAGGAAAATGTGAATCGCAATGAGTTTATTTATCGTGCTACTAAAATGTATTTAAGAGAGCGTAAGAAACGACATCTGCGTGAATCCATGAGACGAGGCTATATGGAAATGGCTAAGATCAATCTCGCCATCGCTTCGGAAGCAATCCAGGCAGAATATGAGCAGAACATACAGTCGAACGCTTAGTAAGCGGAGGTTAATCCTTTGATTGTAAAGCGTGGTGACGTATATTTTGCAGACCTTTCTCCTGTTGTTGGGTCGGAACAAGGAGGCGTCCGGCCGGTCCTTGTCATTCAAAACGATATAGGGAACAGGTTCAGTCCCACTGTTATTGTCGCTGCTATCACTGCTCAGATCCAAAAAGCGAAGTTGCCTACCCATGTCGAAATCGATTCCAAACGGTACGGCTTTGAACGTGATTCCGTAATCTTGCTCGAACAGATCAGGACCATCGATAAACAGCGTCTTACCGATAAGATCACACACCTGGACGACGAAATGATGGAGAAAGTCGATGACGCCCTCCAGATCAGTGTGGGTCTCATACAATTTTAATCAGAAACGCCATGCAAATAAATATTGGGAATACAACAGCAAGCACCTGCTGATCAGTCAAATGATCGGCAGGCTTTTTTTATGCTCCTGTGATCCTTTCGGCTGAACATCGGTAAGGGTGGCATAATCCGCACTGATTCATGAAAATCGTGTAATCATTTGTCGATGTGTGGTAAATGCACCCAATCGTATGACAAAGTTTTGTAAACCATTTATAATGGGAAAGTATATGGGGAGGAATTCCCGGTGGAGTTAGTACATGCTTGTTTATTTTTGTCTTTTTTTGATAGTATTAATTCAAATGCGATAGCCATGTAAACTTTATTAGAGTTCAATGACATTGGTCATGGAGAACGTCGTCATAAATTTCACATGATAGAATGGAGAGAACGGGATGTTTAGTGAAGTCACGGAATACATTGAAACGAATAAGGCCGAGTTGACAAGTGTCTGGATGGAAAAAATGAAGGAAGAAGCGGATGATAAATTCCTTCAAGTCATCTCGGATCAGGTGTTCACAAAGACAAGCCATGAATTTGTCGAAATGATTGCTTCACGCCTGCGGGATTCCAAAGAGTTCAACAATAGACTGGAAGAGTTTGCCGAGAAAGTGGTAAGACTCGGTTGGCCGTTGACGTTTGTGACTTCTGCCCTTAATGTGTTCGGCAAAGTGGTTTATCAAGGCATGGAGAGTGCCGGGTTTATTACGGAAGAAAATTATCAGCAGCAGATCGATAAATTCGATCGCTGGCTTTCCCCGATGACGAATAAAGTCATCCAGGCATACACGGAATCATGGAGAAGACGGTTTCCCTTCAAAAGATCGCCCTTCAAGAGCTGTCTGCCCGTTGATCCCGGTATTCGAAAAGATTTCTGTCATGCCGCTGGTAGGGACGATCGATACGGAGCGCGCGAGACAGATCATGGAGAACCTTTTGCATGGTGTCGTGAAGCATAGGGCAGAAGTCGTCTTGATCGACATAACCGGTGTACCCGTCGTCGATACGATGGTCGCCCATCATATCATACAGGCAGCTGACGCGGTCCGCCTCGTTGGTGCAAAGTGTATGCTTGTCGGGATCAGACCGGAAATTGCTCAAACGATTGTGAATCTAGGGATCGACCTTACCCAATTCATGACAAACAGCACACTGCGTAAAGGAATTGAAAAGGCTTTGGAAATGACCAGCCGAAAAATTGTTTCTGCGGAGGGATTGGAATGAGAATACCTATACTGAAGCTCGAAGACTGCTATTGATCTCGATCCAGTGGGAACTTGATGACCAAACGGCCTTCAATTTCAAGAGGATCTTCTACACAAGATCCACGAAACGAGTGCACGGGGCGTTGTCATCGATATCACGTCAATCGATTTCATCGATTCATTCATCGCCAAGGTTCTTGGTGATGTCATCAACATGTCCAGATTGATGGGGGCCAAAGTTGTCATAACTGGAATTCAGCCAGCGGTCGCCATAACACTGATCGAATTGGGGATCCGTCTGGACGATGTCCTCACAGCTTTAGACCTTGAAAAAGGCCTGGAGAAATTAAAATTGGAACTGGGGGACTAGGTATGGATAGCCAATCCTGCGTGAAGATCACGAATGAATGGGACATCGTTGCTGCCCGCCAGTTAGGGAGAAATGTAGCGAAAGAGCTCGGATTTGGCACCGTTGACCAAGCTCGTATTACTACGGCGATCAGTGAGTTGGCCCGTAATATATACTTATATGCAGGTACCGGACAGATCTGTATCGAGAAACTGCTTGATGCGGGAAAAAGGGTGTCAGGATCATTGCCCTTGATGAAGGACCGGGCATAACAGATATCAGAAAAGTAATGGAAGATGGATATTCTACATCAGGTGGATTAGGAGCCGGTTTGCCAGGGGTTAAACGGCTGATGGACGAATTCAATGTCGACTCGGTCCCGGGAGAGGGAACCGATATCAGGGCAACCAAGTGGCTCCGCTAGGGGAGTTAGATGAAGTTCAGAGAATTGATGGATACAAAATACAAAGAGATCCTCGAGCACTATTTGAACGAGCAGGATGAAAAGGCTCTTTACCTTGGCAAAAGTTCAGCCGGAAATCGATTGAACACAACGTGTCTCCGGAAGAAATCATTTCCCTTCATAAGAGTGTCATCCTAGAAATGGAACCGGACCTTCCTCATCACGTTTTGCACTCTTTCGATATATTACTTGAAGTGATGATCGGCTACGGGTTCGCCTACAGGGAACATCAGAGCCTGCGTACGAAGCAACAGGAATTGAATAATGAGATCGACGTAGCCGCCAATATGCAGCAGACCCTCCTCGGTACCCGCATACCTGAAGTGGACGGGCTCGAGGTCGGTGCGGTGAGCGTACCTGCCAAGAAGATGAACGGTGATTATTATCACTTCGTGGAAGATGAAAATGAAAATGTGAGCGTCGCGATCGCCGATGTCATCGGAAAGGGGGTCCCAGCGGCCCTGTGCATGTCCATGATCAAGTATGCCATGGACAGCCTTCCTGAATATCGACATAAGCCGAGCCTCGTCCTTGAGAGCCTCAATCGCGTCGTCGAACAGAATGTGGATGCAAGCATGTTCATCACGATGTTCTATGGTGTATATGACTCCAAAAGCCATGTCTTCTCCTATTCATCAGCCGGTCATGAACCCGGGTTCTATTACAACGCGATCAACGGCGAATTCGAGGATCTGGACGCCAAGGGCCTTCTCCTCGGGGTGGATAAGAAAGCGAAGTATCGCGAATACGAAAGAGGAGTCGAAGAGGGTGATATGATCATCCTTCTGTCTGACGGTGTGACAGAATGCCGCTCGGAGGAAGGGTTCATCGAGCGGGAAGACCTGGTGGAACTCATCAGGAAGTACAACCACCTGCCTCCTCAGGAAATCGTCAACAGCGTCTATAAGGAGCTTGAGAAGCTGCAGCACTTTGAACTTAGGGATGACTTCACACTGATCATCATTAAAAGAAATCAATAATGTGGTTTATCCTGTAAATAATAGGGGTAAACGATTAAGAGTATTTTAATACATGCCTAAAAGGTGGTCTTTTCATGAACTTATCAATAGATATGAAAGAAATGGATAACGATATAAACGTAAAAGTTTCAGGTGAAATTGATGCATATACAGCTCCAAAGTTAAAAGAAAGCCTTCAGCCAGCTGCTGAAAAAGAAAACAGCCAGCTAACCGTCGATCTTTCCGACGTTTCCTATATGGACAGTACCGGCCTTGGGGTATTCGTTGGCCTATTTAAAACCGTAAAGGCAGGCGGGGAGAACTGCACCTTGTCGGTCTATCGGATAGACTGCAACGCCTGTTCGATATCACTGGCCTGGGAGATATCATGAATATTGATTCCAAAGTAAAAGGTGGAGTGGAATGATGCAGGAATATGATTACATCGAGATGAAGATTCCCGCGAAGCCGGAATATGTGGGGGTCATCCGTCTTACCCTGTCCGGGATTGCCAGCAGGATGGGCTTTGATTACGATGCCCTTGAAGACTTGAAGATCGCCACCAGTGAGGCTATCACCAATGCGGTTCAGCATGCCTACAAGGATGACGATGGAGAAGTCGTTGTCGGATTTGGTCTATACGAGGACCGCCTTGAAGTCATGGTCGCCGATCACGGAGAAAGCTTTAACTTCACCGAGATCAAAAAGGAAGTCGGCCCTTAGCATGCGGATCACTCCGTGGAATTCCTCAGAGAAGGTGGGTTGGGACTTTATCTTATAGAGAGCCTTATGGATGAAGTAAAGGTGCATCATCAAGAGGGAGTGACGGTCTTTATGACGAAATTCCTATCAGGGGAGCAGGTGGAGAGGGATGAAAAAACTATCTCAACCTAACCACCAGGCCAATAAAGATAAAGTGATGCAGTGGATCAAAGATTATCAGGAAAACAAGGATGAAGACGCTCAAAGCCAATTGATCCTTCATTACCAGAATCTTGTCGAGTCCATTGCTCGGAAATATTCCAAAGGACGATCATTTCACGAAGATATCATACAGGTCGGTATGATCGGACTCTTGGGCGCCATCAGGCGTTATGATGAGTCTTTTGGTCGTTCATTCGAAGCGTTTGCCATCCCGACCATCATCGGGGAAATCAAACGATTCCTTCGTGATAAGACATGGAGCGTTCACGTTCCGAGACGGATCAAAGAGCTTGGACCCAAAATCAAAACAACAGTCGAAGAGCTGACCAATACGCTGGAACGCTCTCCTCAGGTTCACGAAATCGCCGATTACCTTGAAGTGACCGAAGAGGAAGTGTTGGAAGCGATGGAGATGGGTCGCAGCTATCAGGCCCTCTCTGTGGATCATTCCATCGAAGCGGACTCCGAAGGAAGCACGGTTACGATCCTCGACATCGTGGGGAACCCCGACGAAGGATATGAGAAAGTCAATCAGCGTCTTGTGCTTGAAAAGGTCCTCCACGTACTTTCCGAACGCGAAAAGGCCATTATCCAATTCACGTACCTGGATAATCTTAGTCAAAAAGAAGCGGGCGAGCAATTGGGGATCTCGCAAATGCACGTATCCCGACTTCAACGAAGGGCCATCAAAAAACTCCGCGACGCCATACAGGAAGAGATGCAAGACGGGGAGCATGACTATTGATGCCATACCTTCAACAAAATGATGTAGAAGTCTATGCGGGTCAGGTTTCTAAAAACGGCAATCGTTTTTGTGGAGATAGCTATTTTTACACCTCGACGGATGATTATTTCATCTGTGTTCTGGCTGATGGTTTGGGCAGCGGAGTCTATGCCTTTGAATCTTCACATGCCGTCGTGGAAATCGTGGAAGAGAACCACCACGAAGATGTGGACACCTTGATGGACATGTGCAATGAAGCGCTCCAAAAAAAACGGGGGGCAGCTGTTGCCATTGTAAAGGTGTACTACCACTCAAAAGAGTTTGTGTACAGCTGTGTGGGGAATATACGTTTTTATATGTATGCACCTGAAGGGAAGATGACCTATCCACTGCCGGTCACGGGATACCTTTCAGGGAGACCGCAGAAATACAAAACTCAACGCTTTTCCTACCATTCGAATTCAAGATTCCTCATCCATTCGGATGGACTGAATATCCCAGGAGTCAAAAGTTTAATGCAAAAGTATCCGACCCTCCATGGAACGCTGAACGAGATTGAAGCGAAGGTGGACCAGAAGGCGGATGATACAACCTATATTATTGGAAGCTTACTCTGATTGGGGTAAGCTTTTTCATTGCGAAGAATTCCCGCTGAGTATGTGATAAACTTAAAGTGAAATTGTGAATAACTGGAGGTTATACCGTGACGTCTACGTTAACGAATGAAGCTATTTTGATCAATAAAATTGGCAAAGACTTATCCATCTCCACTAAGAACGTAAAAAATGTGATCGATCTATTAGAAGGTGGGAATACGGTTCCCTTCATAGCGAGGTACAGGAAAGAACAAACCGGAGCACTCGATGAAGTGCAGATCCGCGATATCATGACCAACTGGGAGTATCTACAGAACCTGAAGAATCGAAAAGAAGAAGTGCTGCGTCTAATAGAGGAACAGGGCAAACTGACCCCGGAACTATCAGCAGCCATTTCTTCGGCAGAGAAGTTGCAGCAGGTAGAGGACTTATATCGCCCATATAAACAGAAGAGAAGGACAAAAGCGACGGTAGCGAAAGAAAAGGGGCTCGAACCGCTCGCTGACTTCCTCCTCTCCTTTCCGCTGAATGCTGATATCAATAGAGAAGCCGCAAAGTACGTGTCGGATGAACAGGGAGTAGGAAGCACCGAGGAAGCTTTATCCGGCGCGAAGGACATCATCGCAGAATTTATATCGGATGACGCTGCGCATCGTGAGTACATACGGACTCAGATTTTCCGGAAGGGCCTCATTGAGTCCAAAGTGAAAAAAGAGGAAGAAGACGAGAAGAATGTGTACGAAATGTATTATGCCTACCAGGAGCCGATTCACAAGGTCGTTCCCCATCGTGTTCTTGCCATGAATAGGGGAGAGAAGGAGGGGATCCTGAGAGTAGGGGTACAGGCCGATGCAGAGTCGATCCTCCGCTATTTGAATAAGCAGGTGATCAAGGATACACGCTCGCAGGCGGCGTCCATCGTCCAGGAAGCGATCGAAGATGGATACAAGCGACTGATCCTGCCGTCTGTTGAAAGGGAGATCCGCGGGGAGCTGACCGACAAAGCGGAAGATCAGGCTATCCATATCTTCTCGGAGAATCTGAGGAAGTTATTATTGCAGCCACCGATGAAGGGAAGGACCGTCCTCGGCGTCGATCCGGCATTCAGGACGGGATGCAAGCTTGCCATCATCGATGAAACTGGAAAAGTCCTCTCGATCGATGTGATCTACCCCCATCCGCCACGCTCGCAGAAGGCAAAAGCGGAAGAACAGGTGAAGGCGATCCTTTCGCGCTATCCGATCGAGGTCATCGCCATCGGGAACGGAACCGCTTCAAGGGAGACCGAACAATTCATCGTGGACGTATTGAAGGAAGTGGGGGGAGACATCTCCTATCTGATCGTCAATGAAGCAGGGGCAAGTGTGTACTCCGCCTCAGACATTGCGCGCGAAGAATTCCCTGACTTCCAAGTAGAGGAGAGGAGTGCCGTATCCATCGCAAGGAGACTCCAGGATCCACTGGCGGAACTGGTAAAGATCGACCCTAAGTCTGTAGGGGTGGGACAGTACCAGCATGATGTATCCCAGAAGAAACTGAACGACTCCCTTACATTCGTAGTGGAGACGGCGGTCAACCAAGTCGGGGTGAATGTCAATACTGCTTCGTCCTCCCTCCTTCAATATGTAGCCGGGCTTTCGAAGACGGTGGCAACGAATATCGTCAAGAAGAGAGAAGAGGAAGGGAAGTTCTCCTCAAGGGCACAGCTCAAGAAGATCCCGAGGCTTGGAGCGA
This sequence comes from Rossellomorea marisflavi, assembly GCF_009806575.1. Taxonomy (NCBI): domain Bacteria; kingdom Bacillati; phylum Bacillota; class Bacilli; order Caryophanales; family Bacillaceae; genus Rossellomorea; species Rossellomorea marisflavi. The sequence continues at coordinate 308,380 of NZ_CP047095.1, forward strand.
AAACCTACGAGCAGTGCATCGGGTTCCTCCGTATCATGGATGGAAAAGAGATGCTTGACCGCACGCCGATCCACCCCGAAAACTATAGTGAGGTGAAGCGTCTTCTCTCCATGACGGGGTATAAGGAAGAACATATCGGTACAGAGGAGCTGAAGCAGGCCCTGCATGCACTTGATGTCCATCAAACGTCGGAAGAGCTCGGTATAGGGAAGCTGACCCTGAAGGATATCATCGATGCGTTGATCCGTCCCGGGCGTGATCCACGTGATCAATTCCCTAAGCCGCTGCTGAAGAAAGATGTGCTGAAGCTTGAGGATCTCAGTCAGGGAATGGAGCTGCAGGGTACGGTACGAAACGTCGTCGACTTTGGGGCTTTTGTGGATATAGGGGTGAAACAGGATGGACTCGTCCATATCTCCAAGCTCAAAAACGGCTATGTCAAACATCCGCTGGACGTGGTATCCGTCGGTGATGTAGTCACGGTTTGGGTCGAAGGGGTGGACGTCCGAAAAGGCCGCGTTTCACTTACGATGGTTCAGTAATAGATGAAAGAGGAGCTGAAGGTCCATTCCTTCAGCTCTTTTTTTCATTACGCTTGCGGTAAAAATTCCAGCATTGGTTCAACAGTTTGATCTGATAGCGGTCTTTCTCCAGATAGGCCCTTCTCATTTGATTGACCAGCCAGCTCGGCACAGGCGCACCTCCCTTAGGAATTTACCCGATGAGTGTGATACTTAATGTATGCTATAATGGATTGTCCCGTTCGTTAAGAAGGGGAAATCCAGGGGAAGAGGGGGCTGGACACCGTGACAAATGAGGAGCTGCAGCAGCTGGTATCAACCTTATCCAAACGTTTGTTTAAACGGCCGTTCCGTCATCAGGCCTACTTCAACCCGCGCCTGCGTACGACAGGCGGCCGCTATATGCTGAAGTCCCATCATATCGATGTGAATCCGAAGTATCTCCAGCAGTTCGGGATGGATGAACTGATCGGCATCATCAAGCATGAGCTTTGTCACTACCATCTTCATCTTGAAGGAAAGGGATATAAGCATGGGGACAGGGATTTCAAAGAACTGCTTGCAGAGGTAGGGGGCCCGCGTCATTGTTCATCTCTGCCTACCCAAAAGAAAAGAGGGAGGCGGCTGACATACAGGTGTACGGATTGCTCCATGGAGTTCATCAGAAAGAGACGGGTGGACACCGATCGCTTCGTGTGCGGACGGTGTAAAGGAAAGCTGATCCTTGAAAAAGTAGAAGAGTTTCAGGGTTCCTAAAAAAAGGCCGGAAAGTTATTGACAACCAACGGTGCAGTCATTATAATCATAAGAGTCGATAAGACGTTCCGCAGTAGCTCAGTGGTAGAGCTATCGGCTGTTAACCGATCGGTCGCAAGTTCGAATCTTGCCTGCGGAGCCAATATGGGGAAGTACTCAAGTGGCTGAAGAGGCGCCCCTGCTAAGGGTGTAGGTCGGGCAACCGGCGCGAGGGTTCAAATCCCTCCTTCTCCGCCATATTATTGTGGCCCGTTGGTCAAGCGGTTAAGACACCGCCCTTTCACGGCGGTAACACGGGTTCGAATCCCGTACGGGTCATTTTCTCTTTTGAGAGAAAAGATACATATGTTCAGTTATTTCGTGGAAGTTGACTTCTGGTTGCGGAAGCGGATCTGGATGGTAGTGATTGATAGCTATTTTGCTATCGCGAAGCAATGATGTTCTTTGTTTTCGCTAACGCGAAACATTAATGATAGCTATTTTGCTATCGCAAAAGCTTTGGTCCGGTAGTTCAGTTGGTTAGAATGCCTGCCTGTCACGCAGGAGGTCGCGGGTTCGAGTCCCGTCCGGACCGCCATTTATCTTCCGAAAAAAGTTGTTGACTTCGAAAGATAGACGTGGTATGATAAATTCCTCGTCAAAAAATGATTATTGGGCTATAGCCAAGCGGTAAGGCATCGCACTTTGACTGCGACATGCGTTGGTTCGAATCCAGCTAGCCCAGCCATTTACGAGCCATTAGCTCAGTTGGTAGAGCATCTGACTTTTAATCAGAGGGTCGAAGGTTCGAATCCTTCATGGCTCACCATTTGATTTCTTGTCTTGGACAAGAGGTCCATCATATGCGGGTGTGGCGGAATTGGCAGACGCACCAGACTTAGGATCTGGCGCCGCAAGGCGTGGGGGTTCAAGTCCCTTCACCCGCACTTTTATCCCTTGAAAAAAGTTGTTGACAAGCGAAATTATCGTGATATAATAGTTAATGTCGCTTCAATAAATGCGGTCGTGGCGGAATGGCAGACGCGCTAGGTTGAGGGCCTAGTGGGTGAATAACCCGTGGAGGTTCAAGTCCTCTCGGCCGCACCAAAAACTTTCAATATTAGCGCCCGTAGCTCAATTGGATAGAGCGTTTGACTACGGATCAAAAGGTTAGGGGTTCGACTCCTCTCGGGCGCGCCATATTTGCTTCTACTGGCTTATACATAATTTTCTTACGGGAAGTAGCTCAGCTTGGTAGAGCACTTGGTTTGGGACCAAGGGGTCGCAGGTTCGAATCCTGTCTTCCCGACCATCACAATTTCATGCGGGTGTAGTTTAATGGTAAAACCTCAGCCTTCCAAGCTGATGTCGTGGGTTCGATTCCCATCACCCGCTCCACTATTTATTTGAACCTTGAAAACTGAACAAAACAAGACAAACACGTCAACGTTAATTCTAGATTTATTTAAAGAGCTATTCAAACTTTTTATGGAGAGTTTGATCCTGGCTCAGGACGAACGCTGGCGGCGTGCCTAATACATGCAAGTCGAGCGGATCGATGGGAGCTTGCTCCCTGAGATCAGCGGCGGACGGGTGAGTAACACGTGGGTAACCTGCCTGTAAGACTGGGATAACTCCGGGAAACCGGGGCTAATACCGGATAACACCTACCCCCGCATGGGGGAAGGTTGAAAGGTGGCTTCGGCTATCACTTACAGATGGACCCGCGGCGCATTAGCTAGTTGGTGAGGTAACGGCTCACCAAGGCGACGATGCGTAGCCGACCTGAGAGGGTGATCGGCCACACTGGGACTGAGACACGGCCCAGACTCCTACGGGAGGCAGCAGTAGGGAATCTTCCGCAATGGACGAAAGTCTGACGGAGCAACGCCGCGTGAGTGAAGAAGGTTTTCGGATCGTAAAACTCTGTTGTTAGGGAAGAACAAGTGCCGTTCAAATAGGGCGGCACCTTGACGGTACCTAACCAGAAAGCCACGGCTAACTACGTGCCAGCAGCCGCGGTAATACGTAGGTGGCAAGCGTTGTCCGGAATTATTGGGCGTAAAGCGCGCGCAGGTGGTTTCTTAAGTCTGATGTGAAAGCCCACGGCTCAACCGTGGAGGGTCATTGGAAACTGGGGAACTTGAGTGCAGAAGAGGAAAGTGGAATTCCAAGTGTAGCGGTGAAATGCGTAGATATTTGGAGGAACACCAGTGGCGAAGGCGACTTTCTGGTCTGTAACTGACACTGAGGCGCGAAAGCGTGGGGAGCAAACAGGATTAGATACCCTGGTAGTCCACGCCGTAAACGATGAGTGCTAAGTGTTAGAGGGTTTCCGCCCTTTAGTGCTGCAGCTAACGCATTAAGCACTCCGCCTGGGGAGTACGGTCGCAAGACTGAAACTCAAAGGAATTGACGGGGGCCCGCACAAGCGGTGGAGCATGTGGTTTAATTCGAAGCAACGCGAAGAACCTTACCAGGTCTTGACATCCTCTGACAACTCTAGAGATAGGGCTTTCCCCTTCGGGGGACAGAGTGACAGGTGGTGCATGGTTGTCGTCAGCTCGTGTCGTGAGATGTTGGGTTAAGTCCCGCAACGAGCGCAACCCTTGATCTTAGTTGCCAGCATTCAGTTGGGCACTCTAAGATGACTGCCGGTGACAAACCGGAGGAAGGTGGGGATGACGTCAAATCATCATGCCCCTTATGACCTGGGCTACACACGTGCTACAATGGACGGTACAAAGGGCTGCAAGACCGCGAGGTTTAGCCAATCCCATAAAACCGTTCTCAGTTCGGATTGTAGGCTGCAACTCGCCTACATGAAGCTGGAATCGCTAGTAATCGCGGATCAGCATGCCGCGGTGAATACGTTCCCGGGCCTTGTACACACCGCCCGTCACACCACGAGAGTTTGTAACACCCGAAGTCGGTGAGGTAACCTTTTGGAGCCAGCCGCCTAAGGTGGGACAGATGATTGGGGTGAAGTCGTAACAAGGTAGCCGTATCGGAAGGTGCGGCTGGATCACCTCCTTTCTAAGGAAGATTTACTAAAACGTTTGACGACGTCGAAGTTTTGTTCAGTTTTGATGGTTTAAGTTTTTTACGAAGCGCAAGCGGAGTAAAATAAACATCCATCTTCTAAATTGTTCTTTGAAAACTAGATAAAGTTTTATTGATAGTCAAGAAATTACCGAGTATCGCCATTTTAGGTTTTTAACCAATTCGGTTAAGTTAATAAGGGCGCACGGTGGATGCCTTGGCACTAGGAGCCGATGAAGGACGGGACTAACACCGATATGCTTCGGGGAGCTGTAAGTGAGCTGATCCGAAGATTTCCGAATGGGGGAACCCACTGTTCGTAATGGAACAGTATCCTTGCTTGAATACATAGAGCTTGGAAGGCAGACCCAGGGAACTGAAACATCTAAGTACCTGGAGGAAGAGAAAGCAAATGCGATTCCCTGAGTAGCGGCGAGCGAAACGGGATTAGCCCAAACCAAGAGGCTTGCCTCTTGGGGTTGTAGGACACTCTATACGGAGTTACAAAGGAACGGGGTAGACGAAGAAGTCTGGAAAGGCTCGTCAAAGAAGGTAACAACCCTGTAGTCGAAACTTCGTTCCCTCTTGAGTGGATCCTGAGTACGGCGGGACACGTGAAATCCCGTCGGAAGCTGGGAGGACCATCTCCCAAGGCTAAATACTCCCTAGTGACCGATAGTGAACCAGTACCGTGAGGGAAAGGTGAAAAGCACCCCGGAAGGGGAGTGAAATAGAACCTGAAACCGTGTGCCTACAAGTAGTCAGAGCCCGTTAACGGGTGATGGCGTGCCTTTTGTAGAATGAACCGGCGAGTTACGATCCCATGCAAGGTTAAGTCGAGAAGACGGAGCCGCAGCGAAAGCGAGTCTGAATAGGGCGAATGAGTATGTGGTCGTAGACCCGAAACCAGGTGATCTACCCATGTCCAGGATGAAGTCCAGGTAACACTGGATGGAGGTCCGAACCCACGCACGTTGAAAAGTGCGGGGATGAGGTGTGGGTAGCGGAGAAATTCCAATCGAACCTGGAGATAGCTGGTTCTCTCCGAAATAGCTTTAGGGCTAGCCTCATGTTGTAAGAGTCTTGGAGGTAGAGCACTGTTTGGACTAGGGGCCCTCATCGGGTTACCGAATTCAGACAAACTCCGAATGCCAAAGACTTATCCATGGGAGTCAGACTGCGAGTGATAAGATCCGTAGTCGAAAGGGAAACAGCCCAGACCACCAGCTAAGGTCCCAAAGTATACGTTAAGTGGAAAAGGATGTGGAGTTGCTTAGACAACCAGGATGTTGGCTTAGAAGCAGCCACCATTTAAAGAGTGCGTAATAGCTCACTGGTCGAGTGACTCTGCGCCGAAAATGTACCGGGGCTAAACGTATCACCGAAGCTGTGGATTGACACCGTTTGGTGTCAGTGGTAGGAGAGCGTTCTAAGGACTGCGAAGCTAGACCGTAAGGACTGGTGGAGTGCTTAGAAGTGAGAATGCCGGTATGAGTAGCGAAAGATGGGTGAGAATCCCATCCACCGAATGCCTAAGGTTTCCTGAGGAAGGCTCGTCCGCTCAGGGTTAGTCGGGACCTAAGTCGAGGCCGATAGGCGTAGACGATGGACAACAGGTTGATATTCCTGTACCACCTTTCTTCCATTTGAGCAATGGGGGGACGCAGGAGGATAGGGTAAGCGCACTGCTGGATATGTGCGTCTAAGCAGTTAGGCTGATGATGAGGCAAATCCCATCATCGTGAAGGCTGAGCTGTGATAGCGAGCGAATTATAGTAGCGAAGTTCCTGATTCCACACTGCCAAGAAAAGCCTCTAGCGAGGAAGATGGTGCCCGTACCGCAAACCGACACAGGTAGGCGAGGAGAGAATCCTAAGGTGAGCGAGAGAACTCTCGTTAAGGAACTCGGCAAAATGACCCCGTAACTTCGGGAGAAGGGGTGCTCTGGTAGGGTGCAAGCCCGAGAGAGCCGCAGTGAATAGGCCCAGGCGACTGTTTAGCAAAAACACAGGTCTCTGCGAAGCCGTAAGGCGAAGTATAGGGGCTGACGCCTGCCCGGTGCTGGAAGGTTAAGAGGAGTGCTTAGCGCAAGCGAAGGTGCGAATCGAAGCCCCAGTAAACGGCGGCCGTAACTATAACGGTCCTAAGGTAGCGAAATTCCTTGTCGGGTAAGTTCCGACCCGCACGAAAGGCGTAACGATCTGGGCACTGTCTCAACGAGAGACTCGGTGAAATTATAGTACCTGTGAAGATGCAGGTTACCCGCGACAGGACGGAAAGACCCCGTGGAGCTTTACTGTAGCCTGATATTGAATTTTGGCACAGCTTGTACAGGATAGGTAGGAGCCTTGGAAGCCGGAGCGCTAGCTTCGGTGGAGGCGTCGGTGGGATACTACCCTGGCTGTGTTGACATTCTAACCCGCGCCCCTTATCGGGGTGGGAGACAGTGTCAGGTGGGCAGTTTGACTGGGGCGGTCGCCTCCTAAAGAGTAACGGAGGCGCCCAAAGGTTCCCTCAGAATGGTTGGAAATCATTCGCAGAGTGTAAAGGCACAAGGGAGCTTGACTGCGAGACCTACAAGTCGAGCAGGGACGAAAGTCGGGCTTAGTGATCCGGTGGTTCCGCATGGAAGGGCCATCGCTCAACGGATAAAAGCTACCCCGGGGATAACAGGCTTATCTCCCCCAAGAGTCCACATCGACGGGGAGGTTTGGCACCTCGATGTCGGCTCATCGCATCCTGGGGCTGTAGTCGGTCCCAAGGGTTGGGCTGTTCGCCCATTAAAGCGGTACGCGAGCTGGGTTCAGAACGTCGTGAGACAGTTCGGTCCCTATCCGTCGTGGGCGCAGGAAATTTGAGAGGAGCTGTCCTTAGTACGAGAGGACCGGGATGGACGCACCGCTGGTGTACCAGTTGTCTTGCCAAAGGCATCGCTGGGTAGCTATGTGCGGAAGGGATAAGTGCTGAAAGCATCTAAGCATGAAGCCCCCCTCGAGATGAGATTTCCCATCACTTTATGTGAGTAAGATCCCTGAAAGATGATCAGGTAGATAGGTCAGAGGTGGAAGTGTGGCGACACATGGAGCTGACTGATACTAATCGATCGAGGACTTAACCAAACGTAATGCAGGCGCGTTGCGCCTGCCAGACTGGCCGATACGCCGGTAATGATTGACTATCAACCCTTTATCTAGTTTTGAAAGAACAATTCTTTCAATGGAATACCTGTCTGGTGACATTGGCGAAGAGGTCACACCCGTTCCCATGCCGAACACGGAAGTTAAGCTCTTCAGCGCCGATGGTAGTTGGGGGATCTCCCCCTGTGAGAGTAGGACGTCGCCAGGCAGTTATTTTTATGCATAACCTTTAAGTAGACTGCATATACTTATTATTATCGTCGCGGGGTGGAGCAGTTCGGTAGCTCGTCGGGCTCATAACCCGAAGGTCGCAGGTTCAAATCCTGTCCCCGCAATACCATTTTGATTCGTGAGGATCGGGATGTAGTGACACTGATAGCTAGTTTGCTATCGCAGTAAATAGATTTTTATTTTCGCTAACGCGAAATATTAATGATAGCTATTTTGCTATCGCAAAAAGCTTTGGTCCGGTAGTTCAGTTGGTTAGAATGCCTGCCTGTCACGCAGGAGGTCGCGGGTTCGAGTCCCGTCCGGACCGCCATTTTGTTTTTTAAAACGAATGCAGATTCGTTTTTTTATTTTGAATCCTTCTAAGTAGACCGCAGTTGCATAGCTGCGGTTTTTGTATTTTATCGGGACAACCAGGTAGAAATATGAGGGAACTCAGCGCGTTGGCTTTACTCGATGCGCCCAAAAAGGGTACACTACATATAGAAGATATCCCTTAGGTATTGTAGATCCTAAGGTTTTTTTATACTTATACAGATGGTAAGGAGATCATTATGAGTGAGTTTGAATATATCAGCAGCAGTCCTGATGAAACGGGCGCTTTTGCCAAGAGGCTTGCGGGTCTGTTGGCTCCCGGGGATGTCCTGACCCTTGAGGGGGACCTTGGAGCCGGGAAGACGACGTTTACAAAGGGTTTGGCCCTTGGTCTTGGGATCAAGCGGACGGTCAACAGCCCTACTTTCACGATCATCAAGGAATACAAGGGGGATCTGCCCCTTTATCATATGGATGTGTATCGATTGGATGATTCGTTTGAGGATCTTGGATTTGACGAGTATTTTGAAGGTGAAGGGGTCACGGTCGTAGAATGGGCTCATCTGATAGAAGATCAGCTTCCGGGAGAGCGGTTGGCCATAGGCATTTATCGTACCGGCGATACGGAAAGAAGAATTGTGCTGGAGCCGGTGGGAGATCGGTACCGCAAGCTTTGTGAGGAGATAATGGCATGAAGATATTAGCGATAGATACATCAAACTTCCCGTTGGGGGTCGCACTGATCGATGAGAATAAGGTGATCGGTGAATACATGACCAATGTGAAGCGGAATCATTCCCTGAAGGCGATGCCTGCCGTGGAACAGCTGTTGAAGGACTGTGATACGGACGTCAGGGAATTGACGAAGATCGTCGTGGCGAATGGACCCGGGTCTTATACGGGTGTCAGGATCGGTGTCACGCTTGCAAAGACGCTTGCCTGGTCTCTTGATATTCCCCTTGTACCGGTATCGAGTCTGGCCGTACTGGCTTCATCAGGACGGTACTTCAATGGTTATCTTTCCCCGATCTTTGATGCGAGGCGTGGACAGGTTTATACGGGTCTGTACCGTTTCCGGGATGGGAAGCTGGAGAATGTCCTCGAGGACCGGAATGTGATGCTGACGGATTGGGTGGATGAACTCCGGAACTATGAGGGAGAGATCCTGTTCGTCGGGAATGATACGGGTATCCATGAAGAAGCGATAAAAGGAGCCCTTGGGGAAAAGGCGGTGTTAGCACCGTTTGTGAGCCATAACCCGAGACCGTCTGAGCTCGCCTATATCGGAATGGGTATGGAAGAATCGACGGCCCATGAGGTGCTGCCGAACTATATCCGTATGGCGGAAGCCGAAGTGAAATGGCTCGAAGCCCAGAAATCTAACGAAGAATAGGACTTGTGCATAATGGAGATACGATTTATGACAGTCGATGACGTGGATGCCGTCATGGAAATCGAAGAACAATCCTTTACTGTTCCGTGGAGCCGGGAAGCGTTCATAAGTGAAATGGAAGAGAACCATCTGTCCATGTACATCGTCATTGAAGACGAGGGACAGATTGCGGGCTACTGTGGCGTGTGGATCGTCGTGGATGAAGCACATATCACGAATGTGGCCGTTCTTCCATCCCACCGTGGGAAGGGATACGGGGAGCTTCTGATGCGCAAGATCATGGAGATGGCCATTGAATCGGGTGCCAGGGTCATGACGCTCGAGGCCCGGGTGAGCAATGTGCCGGCCCAGAGTCTGTATAGGAAGCTCGGATTCCAAGATGGCGGGATCCGGAAACGATATTATTCTGATAATCAAGAGGATGCTTTAGTTATGTGGGTGAATTTATGATAAAAGATACGTTCGTATTAGGAATTGAAACCAGCTGTGATGAAACGGCTGTGTCCATCGTGAAAAACGGGACGGAGATCGTCAGCAATGTCGTCTCATCACAGATCGAAAGCCATAAGCGCTTTGGCGGTGTCGTACCGGAGATTGCGTCACGGCATCATGTGGAGCAGGTGACGTTTGTCCTCCAGGAAGCGCTCGATCAAGCGGAGATGACGATGGAGGAGATCGACTGCATCGCTGTGACGGAAGGACCGGGTCTGGTAGGCGCACTCCTGATCGGGGTCAATGCAGCCAAGGCACTTGCATTCGCTCATAACAAACCGTTGGTCGGTGTCCATCATATTGCCGGGCATATCTATGCCAACCGGTTAATCCATGAAATGACGTTCCCCCTCCTGTCCTTGGTTGTATCGGGAGGACATACGGAGCTTGTTCTCATGAAGGGTCACGGGGAATTTGAAGTGATCGGGGAGACGCGTGATGACGCAGCCGGGGAGGCTTATGATAAAGTTGCCCGTACGCTGAGCCTTCCGTATCCAGGGGGTCCCCATATAGACCGACTGGCCCATGAAGGGGAGCCGGTCATCGACCTTCCAAGGGCGTGGCTCGAGGAAGGATCCTATGACTTCAGCTTCAGCGGCTTGAAGTCGGCCGTGATCAATACTCTCCATAATGCGAAGCAGAAGGGGAAAGAGATCAAGCCGGAGGATCTTGCAGCAAGCTTCCAGGCAAGCGTCATCGATGTACTTGTGACGAAGGCGAAAAGGGCTGTGGAAGAATACGGTGTCGAACAGCTCCTTCTGGCAGGTGGAGTTGCGGCCAATAAAGGACTGAGACATGCTTTGGAGACAACGTTTGAAAGCCATGCATGTGAGCTCATCGTCCCGCCCCTATCCTTGTGTACGGATAATGCGGCCATGATTGCCGCTGCAGGAACCATCCTGTTTGAACAAGGGAAGCGTGGCGGACTGGATATGAATGCAAATCCCGGATTGGATCTGGAACAGTTTTAATAAGATTACACCTCGAATGGAATCGTCCGTTCGAGGTTTTTTTATTGGGAACGTACGTTTTATCAACAGTCTGTGGATAATTTGGGGATAAGTAGTGCGTAAGATGTGAATGGCTTGTGAAGAACAGATGGGGATATGTAGAATTTGGAATGTGGATAATGTGTATAAGTTGAGCGGTAATTGTGGATAGTGTGGAAAAGGTTTGTGGATATAGAATTGACGAGGTTGGAAATGTGGATAATCTTGTGGATGAATAGTGGAGTGTTTTTTCTGAAAGAAGCTCTTCCTTTCCTTTACCCGTTTAGACCATCCCACTAACCAAAGAAGCGGTTCAAGGTCTTTTCAACCTTGAACCGCTTCAGTCTTACTCTTCCACTAATTCTTCCAGCTCCGTCCATTCTTCCAGAAGGGCATCCAGTTCCTCTTTAGCCAGGGTCAGTTCGTCATTCAGAGTCTGAACACGTTCGTGATCTTGGAAGATATCCGGATCGCACAGGAGGGTTTCTTTTTCTTCAATGGAACCTTCGAGTACGGTCATCTTCTCTTCAATCTCTTCGATGCGCCGTCTTCGTTGACGCTCAAGCTTTTTGGCTTCTTTATCGATCTTGTGCGACTGCTTCTGCTGTGTACCTTTTACCGGTTCTGCCTTGGTCCGTTCCAGGGCGGCGAGCTCTTCCTGCTCCTGTAGCTTATGAAGGTAGTAGTCATAATCCCCGAGGTATTCGGTGGATCCGCCTGTGGACAGCTCGATCACCTTGGTGGCGATCCGGTTGATGAAGTAGCGGTCATGGGATACGAACAGGATCGTGCCCGGATAGTCGATCAGGGCGTTTTCGAGGACCTCTTTGCTGTCCAGGTCGAGATGGTTCGTCGGCTCATCGAGGATGAGGACATTCCCTTTTTCCATCATCATCTTGGAGAGGGCGAGGCGGGCCTTTTCCCCTCCGCTCAGGGTGTTGACGGGCTTCAGGACGTCTTCACCCGTGAAGAGGAAGTTCCCGAGGACGGTCCTGATCTCTTTTTCGTTCCTCATCGGGTATTCATCCCATAGTTCATTGAGGACCGTCTTGTTGGAAGAAAGGTCCGCTTGCTGCTGATCATAGTAGGAGATGAATACATTGGATCCGAATTTGAAGTCCCCACTCAATGCCTGCAGTTTGTTGACCAGGGTCTTGAGGAGCGTGGACTTCCCGATCCCATTCGGTCCGACAAGGGCGATGCTGTCACCTTTCTTGATGGAGAAGTCGATATGGGAGGCGATGGCTTCCCCGTCCCCGTACCCGATGGTGAGGTCATTGACGTGAAGGACATCATTCCCGCTCGGGCGATCGATCTGGAAGGCGAAGGAAGCGGATTTTTCGTCACCCTGCGGCCTGTCCATGAGATCCATGCGCTCAAGTTTTTTCCGCCTGCTCTGGGCCATCTTTGTGGTGGAGGCACGGGCGATGTTGCGCTGGATGAAGTCTTCGAGCTTTGCGACCTCCTGCTGCTGGCGCTCATAGAGCTTAAGGTCCTTCTCGTAATCCAGCGCCTTCTGCTCGAGGTACTTGCTATAGTTCCCCACGAACTTCTTGCTCCGGTTGCGGGAAATCTCATACACCTGGTTCACGACGCTATCCAGGAAGTAGCGGTCATGGGATACGATGAGCACGGCACCCGGATAGCCTTGAAGATATCCTTCTAGCCAGGAAAGCGTCTCGATGTCCAGATGGTTCGTCGGCTCATCGAGGATCAGGATATCGGGCTTGGTCAGGAGGAGCTTCGCAAGGGCGAGACGGGTCTTCTGTCCACCGGAAAGGGTGGAGATTTTCGTCCCATGGTCGAAGGAAGCGAAATTCAAGCCGTGGAGGACGGAACGGATATCGGCTTCATACTGATAGCCACCGGACTCCTTGAAGGTGACTTGAAGCTCGTCATACTCCTTCAATACCCGCTGATAGCGGTCTTCATCTTCATAGACGGACGGATCCGCCATCTCTGCTTCCAATCTTCTAAGCTGCTTTTCCTGTTGGAGGAGGTGTTCGAATACCGTCAGCATCTCGTCCCAGATGGAAAGCTCCGACTCGAGACCGGTATTCTGGGCCAGGTAGCCGATGCTCACACCCTTGGGCTTTGTGATTTCTCCGGAGTCATGGGATAGCTGTCCGGCAATGATCTTCAGGAGGGTCGATTTGCCGGCACCGTTCCGTCCGACGAGGGCGACCCGGTCCTTGGTTTGGATCTCCAATTTGATATTGGTCAATATATTATCTGCACCAAAATTTTTGGTCAGCTGATTCACTTGCAGTAGAATCATGTCGGTTCACCTCTGTTTCATTAGTGCTAGTGTACCGTATTTCCCAGGTGGACGGCAATAAAAGGGGAGGAACTATGACTATTAATCTGGATACAAATAGGATAGAATAGAGTGTATGATGGAAAATAGATAAAAGATATACCTTCTTTTTGGAAGCGCTGACAGACCAAAAGGAAGAGGGTTTATAAGATGTGGGGGAATACAAGAGATGAATCAGGAAACAACGAAAATTCCACAGGCAACGGCCAAGCGCCTTCCGCTATACTACCGTTTCATCAAGAATCTGTATGCTTCAGGGAAGCAGCGGGTATCGTCGAAGGAGTTAAGCGAAGCCGTGAAAGTGGATTCCGCGACCATCCGGAGGGATTTCTCCTATTTTGGGGCGTTAGGGAAGAAGGGCTATGGGTATAATGTGAATTATCTCTTATCCTTTTTCAGGGAAACGCTTGACCAGGATGAACTGACGAAGGTCGTATTGATCGGCGTGGGGAATCTCGGAACGGCTTTTCTTCATTACAATTTCATAAAGAATAACAATACAAAGATCGAAATGGCCTTCGAGGTGGATGAAGCGAAGGTGGGGACGGAAATCAGCGATGTGCCCGTCCACCATATGGATGAGCTTGAGGAGAAGCTGAAGGGGATGGATATCGAAGTCGCGATCCTGACCGTGCCGGCCTCATCTGCTCAAAATATCACAGATCGCCTTGTGTCTTCGAAGATCAAGGGGATCCTGAACTTCACACCGGCACGCCTGACGGTTCCTGATCATATCAGGGTCCATCATATCGATCTGGCAGTGGAACTTCAGTCACTCGTCTATTTCCTCAAGCATTACTCAGGGGAAGACACGGAAATGTCACAAGATGGAATCGTAACGGAATAGAAAATTCTGACCATTTGCGTTATGATAGAAGAATATAAGGGGAGGTGTCTCATTATGGTAGGTCCTGGAAGTATGATGCTGATTGCAGTGGTCGCCCTTTTGATTTTCGGCCCGAAAAAATTACCGGAGCTTGGGAAAGCAGCCGGCAATACACTACGTGAATTCAAAAACGCAACCAAAGGCTTAGCGGATGATGAAGACGATAAGAACAAAAGTGCCAAGTAAAGTAGGATGAACGCCATGAGTCAAACCCAAAAGGATATGACAGTCTTTGAGCATATAGGAGAATTGCAGAAACGACTCATGTTTGTAGTCGTTTTCTTCTTGTTAGCCGTTGTGGCAAGCTTCTTCCTTGCCGAACCGCTCATCAAGTATCTGCAGCATGCGGACGAAGCGAAAGAAATGACGATGAATGCCTTCCGTGTGACGGATCCCCTGAAGATCTACATGGAGATGATCATGTTCATCGCGGTCATCATGACGTCACCAGTCATCCTTTATCAGGTGTGGTCCTTTGTGTCGCCCGGTCTTTATGACAAGGAGCGGAAGGTGACCCTGAGCTACATACCGGTATCGGTCCTCCTGTTCCTCGGTGGACTGGCATTCTCATACTTCATCCTGTTCCCGTATGTTGTATCGTTCATGATGAGGCTATCAGGCGATCTCGATATCCAGCAGGTGATCGGGATCAATGAGTACTTCCAATTCCTCTTCCAGATTACGATCCCATTCGGCCTGCTATTCCAGCTGCCCGTGGTGATGCTGTTTCTGACGAGGCTCGGGATCATCACGCCGATGATGATGGCGAAGGCGAGGAAAGCGGCTTACTTCGTGCTGTTGGTGATTGCCGCCTTCATCACGCCTCCGGACATCGTCTCCCATATGATGGTGACCCTCCCGCTGTTGATCCTCTATGAGATCAGCATAGGGATCTCACGAATCGGATATAGGAAGTACCTACAGGCGGAACAGCAGATGGAAATTGAACGCGTGGAAGAAGAACTCAATCAACACAAAGGCTGATTCAGCCAAAAAAACCGGATCCACCGATCTTCATGGAACGAAGTCGGATGGATCCGGTTTTTGTTTTAACTAAGCTTACTTCTTCTGGTTCAGCTGCTGCTTGATCCTGAAGTGGAGAAGGACCATGCGTATGCCGGAACCGAAGTCCAGGGTGGCAAGGAAGATCAGCATATAGGTGAAAAATCCCCAGCCTGTGTCCCGGACCGTGTGGATGGCAAAATAGGTGAACAGCACCCCAAGAAGAATGTAAATCACGCCGGAGAACAGGGGTGATCGTCTCATTATAGGAAACCTCCAATAAATCCTTGTATTTTTTCAGCTTCATTCATGATCTTTTCAATTTCATCCCGGTAGACGGTCTGCATGATGACCACCATCGTATTCATGGCCACGTGGGCGCAGATCGGTACGAGGATCCGTTTCGTTCTTACATATAGGAAGGCGAACGTAAAGCCCATGGCAGAGTACAGGATCACATGCACCGGCTCGAAGTGGGCAAGGGCGAAGATCACGGAACTGATCAATGCGGCGAAGAAAAAGTTCATTCGCTGATAGAGTGCCCCAAAAATGATCTTCCTGAACACGATTTCTTCCAGGATCGGCCCGATGATGGCGACGACGATCATGGCAAGGGGAACATTGTCCACGATGCCCATGATGTTCTGGGTGTTTTCAGAACCGGCCTGGATGCCGAGAAGGGTCTCGATCTGGATGGCGATGGCTTGTGCGAAGAACGCCATGAAGATCCCGACAACGGCCCAGACGACGGAAATCCCGGCGCCTGCAGGGGCAGAGCGTTCGAGCTTGAGTTTCGATGGTGCGCTTTTTCGCAGGATGAGCAGGACGATGATCAGGGTCGCGGCGAAGCTGAAGATCAGCCAGGAACCGACGGCCACCTGCTGCATGTATTCTTTAGTCTGTCCAAACACTTCTGTGCCGGCCTTATAAAACAGGAGCGGTCCAACCGCACCGGCGAGCTGCATGACAACATAGGCGATCAAAATGTATCCATAATGTTTATTCAACGTTTTATCTCCTTTTAAGCAAGCCTTAGGCCTGACAGGACAGACCCTTGTACAATTCTACTAATAAATGCGGAACTGTTCAAATCTCACGGTCATGGGAATATTGCTGGGAATCGCCACATAGGATAGTGAGGTGTGAAAAAAGGGGGAAAATGACGAAAAAATTTTTAAGCAGGACTCTTGCAAAATGAAAACGAATTATTTAATATAATAACTGTGTTAGCACTCATGATAAGCGAGTGCTAATAAAACCTAATCTACATATTTTCAAGGAGGTTGTTTCACTTGTTAAAACCACTAGGTGATCGCGTCGTAATCGAGCTAGTCGAAACAGAAGAAAAGACAGCAAGCGGTATCGTACTCCCGGATTCTGCTAAGGAAAAACCGCAAGAAGGTAAGATTGTCGCTGTAGGTACAGGTCGCGTTCTTGACAACGGTGAGCGCGTCGCTCTTGAAGTGTCTGTAGGCGATCGAATCATCTTCAGTAAATACTCTGGTACAGAAGTGAAATACCAAGGCACAGAATATCTCATCCTTCGTGACAACGATATCCTTGCCATCGTAGGCGAATAATTAATCGAACCAACACATATACGCACCAACCATGAACTGATATTAAAGGAGGACGTTTGAAATGGCTAAAGAAATTAAATTCAGCGAAGAAGCACGCCGTTCCATGCTTCGCGGGGTAGACCAATTAGCAAACGCAGTAAAAGTAACACTTGGACCAAAAGGTCGCAATGTTGTGCTTGAGAAGAAATTCGGTTCTCCACTCATCACCAATGATGGTGTAACCATTGCGAAAGAAATCGAGCTTGAAGATGCATTCGAAAACATGGGTGCGAAGCTTGTAGCGGAAGTCGCAAGCAAAACAAACGAAATCGCCGGTGACGGTACAACGACTGCAACGGTCCTAGCGCAAGCGATGATTCGTGAAGGGCTAAAAAACGTAACAGCAGGAGCAAACCCTGTCGGCGTACGTAAAGGAATTGAGAAGGCTGTCCAAGCGGCTGTCGAAGAGCTGAAAGCCATCTCTAAACCAATCGAAGGCAAAGATTCCATCGCACAGGTTGCAGCGATTTCTGCAGCGGACGAAGAAGTCGGCCAATTGATTGCTGAAGCCATGGAGCGCGTAGGTAACGACGGTGTCATCACGATCGAAGAATCCAAAGGATTCACAACTGAGCTTGACGTTGTGGAAGGTATGCAGTTCGACCGTGGATATGCATCTCCATACATGGTGACAGACTCAGACAAAATGGAAGCGGTCCTTGATAATCCGTACATCCTGATCACGGACAAAAAGATCGGCAACATCCAGGAAGTCCTTCCTGTCCTTGAGCAAGTCGTACAACAAGGCAAACCACTATTGATGGTAGCGGAAGATGTTGAAGGCGAAGCCCTTGCAACACTTGTTGTGAACAAACTTCGCGGTACATTCAATGCAGTGGCTGTCAAAGCACCTGGATTCGGTGACCGTCGTAAAGCCATGCTTGAAGACCTTGCTGTATTAACTGGTGGAGAAGTGATCACGGAAGACCTTGGTCTTGACCTGAAATCTGCCAACATCACACAGCTCGGACGTGCAGCGAAAGTCGTTGTCACAAAAGAAAACACAACGGTTGTCGAAGGTTCTGGAGATCCAGAAAAAATCGCAGCCCGCGTAAACCAAATCCGTGCTCAATTAGAAGAATCTACTTCTGAATTCGATAAAGAAAAACTACAAGAACGCCTAGCGAAGCTTGCTGGTGGAGTAGCCGTCGTGAAAGTCGGAGCTGCTACTGAAACCGAGCTTAAAGAGCGCAAACTACGCATCGAAGACGCATTGAACTCTACACGTGCGGCAGTCGAAGAAGGAATCGTATCCGGTGGTGGTACGGCTCTAGTGAACGTCTACAACAAAGTCGCTTCCATCGAAGCAGACAGCGATGTAGCCACTGGAATCAACATCGTCCTTCGCGCGCTTGAAGAACCAATCCGTCAAATCGCACACAACGCCGGCCTTGAAGGCTCCATCATCGTGGAACGCCTCAAGAAAGAAGAAGTGGGCGTAGGCTTCAACGCCGCATCAGGCGAATGGGTCAACATGATCGAACAAGGAATCGTCGACCCAACCAAAGTAACACGTTCTGCCCTCCAAAACGCAGCATCTGTAGCAGCTATGTTCTTGACTACAGAAGCCGTAGTGGCCGACATCCCAGAAGAAGGCGGCGGAATGCCGGATATGTCTGGAATGGGCGGTATGGGTGGAATGGGCGGCATGATGTAATCTGCCCCCTCAAACCACTGATTTGTCATGGGGAACCGCTCTGCTTAGATAACGGTCCTCATATTTCAAGAAGCCTCCCGCAAGTTGCATAAACTTGTGGGAGGCTTCTTTATCTTAAATAGATCATTAATTAACATACCGCTTCTCTTTTATAAGTATCTTCAGAGTTGAGTTAAAAAAAGGTAGATAAGAATCGAATAAGAATTTCAAAAAAAAAGTCCATCCCACAACCAAATGTTTCAAATAGTTGATACCGAACCCCAAACAAAATATACTTAACTAAGAGCTATCTTGTCTCATAATATGAAAGCATTTTCATAAACGAGCATACGCGTTTATACTACTAAAAAGAACGGAATTGTCTTCAAGGATCCCCGTCATTCGACGAGATTGAATCCATTCGTTCAAATGTTCACAAAAGGAAGGGAAAAAGATGAAAAAACTATTGGGAATCGATTTAGGTGGAACCACCGTTAAATTTGCTATTATGACTGAAGATGGTGAGATTCAACAGAAGTGGAGCATCGGGACGGATATCCGGAACGATGGGAAGCAGATTGTGCCACAGATCATTGAGTCGATTAATCACCATTTGGAATTATACGGGTTGAGCGCTGATACATTCTTGGGGATCGGCATGGGCTCTCCTGGGACGGTTGATCGGGAAAATGGGACGGTCATCGGAGCGTATAATTTGAATTGGAGCACCCTGATACCGGTTAGACAAATGATCGAAGCGGGTACAGGAATCCCTCTTTATATCGACAATGATGCGAACGTTGCTGCATTGGGTGAAGGTTGGAAAGGTGCCGGTGAAAACGGCAAGGATGTTGTGTTCGTGACCCTCGGTACTGGTGTAGGCGGTGGCATCATTGCAGAAGAGAACCTTCTTCACGGAAACGTGGGGGCTGCAGGTGAGATCGGTCATATGATCGTCGAGCCTGAAGGGTACCTTTGTACGTGTGGGAATCATGGCTGCCTGGAAACCGTGGCAAGTGCGACAGGTGTCGTCCGTCTGGCCAGGGATCTTTCCGAGGAATACGCTGGTGATTCCGAACTGAAAGGATTGATTGATGACGGGCAGGAATTGACGGCCAAGACCATTTTTGATCAGGCAAAAGCCGGCGATCCCCTCGCAGTCATCGTAGCGGATAAATTCTTCTTCTATCTTGGCCTTGCATGTGCGAACATCGGGAATCTCCTCAACCCTGAGACCATTGTCATCGGCGGCGGAGTTTCGGCAGCGGGAGACATGCTCTTGGAAGGGGTAGAGAAATACTTCCAGCAGTTCGCCTTCCCGTCCATCCGGACAAGCACGAAGTTGAAACTGGCTCAGCTTGGAAATGACGCAGGTGTGATTGGTGCAGGTTCATTGGTGACTCGGCAAAAATAACATCATCCGTACAAGCTGAAGTCCGGTAAGATCGGACGAAGAAGCATAAAACATGGAACCTCTTCGCTCGTTGAGCGAAGAGGTTTTTTCTATACGTTCCTTTATCCAGGGCAGTTGGCAATGGGGGAGTCTCCCCGCTCGCTCACGGGTGGGGAGTCTTTTTACGACTGAATTCATAAATTGAAAGTTCTTATCTAAAAAAGTGACCGTTGCAACGGTCATTTTTCAGAGAATCAATGAACGTTGTATGCGTTACCATAAAAACAAGGAGGTAAGGAGATGAGTTCAAAAGTCAGTTATGAACAAGATCTATTACGCTATCTTTCAAAAAAGCAGGAGTATGTAACATCGAAGGATCTCCTTGAAGTACTGAATGTTTCACAGAAGACCGTTTATCGGTTGATTAATAAAATCAATGCGGAATGCGATGGGGAACCACTGATCGTGTCTGAGCGGGGAAGGGGCTACCGGCTGGATTACGAGAAGTTCATCGCGTATCAGAAGCACCTGGCGAACCCGAAGCAAGGACAGCTCACTCCGCAAGAGAGACGAAAACGGATCATGGGAGAGTTATTATTATCGTCGCCCACCCCGATCAATGTGTATCACTTGTTCAGTCATTACTATGTAGGCGAATCGGTTACATTCCATGATGAGCAGATGATGAGCGAAGAGCTGAAGAAGTATCATCTGGTCCTGGAGCGGAAGAGGCGGACATTGGCGATCCTGGGAGAAGAGGTCAATATCCGGAAGGCCCTTAAAGACACCATTGAGATCTTCAACACCATCGACCTGGATGATCTGAAGAGGAACCAGGAGCTTCAATTCAATCAGTATGACGTGTTATTCATATTGGATCAGCTGAGGAAGATTGAAGAGGACCTGGAGATCACGATCCCTTATCCCTATAACG
This sequence comes from Rossellomorea marisflavi, assembly GCF_009806575.1. Lineage (NCBI taxonomy): Bacteria > Bacillati > Bacillota > Bacilli > Caryophanales > Bacillaceae > Rossellomorea > Rossellomorea marisflavi. The sequence goes on from NZ_CP047095.1 coordinate 329,019, forward strand.
TGAACATTTTCTCTCACTTGTATATCTTACTGAGCCGCTCACGCAAGGTTTCAACCCGGATGTTCTCCGGAACCATTTCAAAAGAAGAAATGGATACGATGATGAACGATTTATTGTATCCGGTTGCAAAAAAGACGATCGAGCACATCGAGAAGTACTTGCATACGCCTTTGCCGGACAGTGAAATCTACTTCCTCTATCAGTATCTGGTGTCATCCCGCATGCAGGGCTCGCTATCCATCACATCCACGTTTTCACCAGAGGTAATGGACGTGACGAATGCCTATATTGATCATATGAGCTGCATAGTGGGCATCGAGTTTGATCACAAGGCCATGTTCATCGATCTTGCCAATCATATCAAGCCCATGCTGAATCGCCTGGCGCATAAAATCCGGGTGCAGAACAATCTATTGAGTCAGATCGAGAGCACGTATGAAGATGTCTTCACCGGAGTGAAAAAAGTGTCCTGCATGGTGAGTGAAACGTTTAAGCTGCCGGTCATCAACGACGATGAGATCGGGTTCATCACCCTGTATTTTGCCAAGGCCCTTGAAACCGGTCAGCATCATCGACCGCTGAAAACCTTGATCATGTGCACGACGGGGATCGGGACATCCGAGCTGTTGAAGGCGAAGGTGGCGAAGAAGTTCCCTGAACTCGAGATCGTGGATGTGATCGCATCACGCAATATCCGGATGATTCAGGAGAACTATGCCGATGCCGATCTGATCTTGAGTACGGTTCAGATCACCGAAGAAGTGCCGATCCCGTCCTTACTGGTCAGCGCCATGTTTACAGCCGATGATCAGAAGCGACTGCAGGCGAAGATCGAGGTGATCCAGCGTGGCCACTAACTCACTCTATCAGGTTCATTTCCGTTCTGCGTTGGCATCACGAGAATCAGTCTACTCCTTTTGTGCCGATCACGCATCAAACGATTCGTCCACCCGGCATCATCTGCTCCAGGCATTCCATGACCGGGAGAAGGTGGGCAGTACCCAGATTGCAGAGCACGTCGTCATGCCCCATATCGAGAGCGACCAACTGGACCAGAGTCAGATTATTGTCATCCGTCCGGCTGAACAGATCCGATGGGAAGCGGGAATTGAAAAAATCCAGTTAGTGATCGTGCTTTTATTGAAACGAAATGAAAGCGCTGCGATAAAAAGAGAGCTCATCGGTTTCACACGCACTTTGGCAGATGAAGACCATATCAACGAACTTCTTGAGACGGAAGAAGAAGCAGCATTCATTAATAAAATCATACCGAATAGGGAGGAATCACAATGAAAATCGTAGGAGTAGCAGCATGCACAGTCGGAATTGCACACACATATATCGCACAGGAAAAGCTGGAGAACGCAGGGAAGAAAGCCGGTCATGAGATCCAAATCGAAACGCAGGGGACCATCGGGATCGAAAATGCCCTGACTCAAAATCAGGTCGATGAAGCGGACATCGTCATCTTGGCATCCGATGTAAAAATTGCCGGACGCGAGCGTTTTGAAGGGAAACGCATCATCCAGGTGACGACGGAAATCGCCGTGAAGTCACCGAATAAACTCATCCAAAAAGCGGCAGAGGTAGTCAGCCAACAGAAACAAACAGGGGGGCGAACATGATGGAAGTAAAAGACATTGTCGATTTGAATACGATTCACACAAACATCAGAGCCACGAATAAGGAAGAGGCCATTCAAGAACTGGCGGAAACGTTGCTGGCTAACGGATACATCACCGATATGGAAGATTTCCTAAAGGATATCTATGCAAGGGAAGCGATGGGGCAGACAGGCATCGGGAATTATATCGCAATCCCTCATGGGAAGAGTGACTCGGTCAAGAAGATCGGGGTGGCAATCGGAATCACCCAAGATGAAATTGAGTGGGAGACCCTCGATGGGAAAGGCGTCAAAGGAATCATTCTCTTCGCTGTCGGCAATGACAACGACGGGGCACAAAATCACCTGAAACTGTTATCGCTGTTTGCGAGGAAACTCGGGAATGACGAGGTCATTGAAAAGATGCTGCAGTCTGAAAATGCCGAGGACGTAAAAGAGGCGCTGTGCGGCTAGAGAGGCGATACATCTGAAGTTTTACTGATAGGTTGGCTGTTTTTTAGTTGCTGAGATTGAATGTCAAAATCGACGATTTGATCGTAGGAGGAAGAAAGATGAGTAAACTAAAACAATTAAATCTGAAGGGTCACCTGTTGACGGCGATTTCCTATCTGATTCCGATCGTGTGTGGAGCGGGCTTCCTGATTGCGATCGGTATGGGATTCGGGGGCACGGCACAGGGGTCCCTCGTACAAGGTGAATTCTCTATCTGGGACGCGCTTGCGACCATGGGTGGCGCAGGACTTGGCCTCCTTCCCGTCGTCATTGCCACGGGGATCTCGTATTCGATTGCCGGTAAGCCGGGGATCGCACCGGGTTTCATCATCGGATTGACGGCTAATGCCATCGGCGCAGGCTTTATCGGAGGAATTCTTGGAGGCTTCTTATCCGGATTTTTAGCAGTAGCACTGATCAAACATATCAATGTTCCAAAGTGGGCGAAAGGGCTCATGCCTACGTTGATCGTTCCGTTCTTCACATCCATCATCGGCGGACTGATCATGGTATATGTGATCGGAATACCGATTGCTGCGTTCACGTCGCTCCTCACCACCGCCCTTAACAGTCTCGGCACTTCTTCATTATTGGTATTCGGGGGTGTGGTTGGACTCTTGAGCGGTGTTGATTTCGGCGGACCGATCAATAAGACCGTCTTTGCCTTTGTACTTACGATGCAGGCAGAGGGGATTAACGGACCGATCACGGCGCTTCAACTGGTCAATACGGCTACGCCGATCGGATTTGGACTTTCCTTCTTCATTGCGAAATTGTTCGGCAAGAACATCTACACCCGTTCAGAAGTGGAAACGTTGAAATCGGCTGTGCCCATGGGTGTCATCAACATTGTCGAAGGTGTCATCCCGATCGTCATGAACGACATCGTCCGCTGTGTGACGGCTGTCGCCATCGGGGGTGCTGCCGGAGGAGCGGTCACCATGGTCCTCGGGGCCGATGCAACGGTACCGTTCGGCGGTGTACTGATGCTTCCGACCATGTCCCAGCCTTGGACAGGAGCGGTGGCCATTCTCGTCAACGTATTGGTAACGGGTGTTGCCTTGGCACTGCTTAAGAAAAATGTAAAAGAAGATGAACAGATCGAAGTGGAGGAAGAAGACATCGATCTCGACGATATTAAAATCATTTGATTCATAGAGAAGTGGAGGAAATATAAATGAAAAAAGTAGAATTTTCCCCATCGCTCATGACGATGGACCTGGATCAATTTAAAGAGCAGATCACATTCCTCAATGACCACGTGGGCTCGTATCACATCGACATCATGGACGGGCACTATGTTCCAAATATCACGTTATCACCGTGGTTCATCCAGGAGGTGCGCAAGATCAGCAATCTTCCATTGTCAGCGCATCTCATGGTGACCAATCCAAGTTTTTGGGTGCAGCAGCTGGTCGATCTGAAATGCGAGTGGATCTGCATGCACGCAGAAGTTCTCGATGGTCTTGCCTTCCGTCTGATTGACCAGATCCAGGATGCGGGACTGAAAGCAGGCGTCGTCCTGAATCCGGAGACGCCGATCGACACGATCTTCCCTTATATCGATCTTGTGGATAAGATCACCATCATGACCGTCGATCCCGGTTTCGCGGGTCAGCGTTTCATCGACAGCACCCTCGATAAGATCGTGGCATTAAGGGAGCTAAGGGAAGAAAAGGGTTATCGATATGTGATCGAAATGGACGGTTCTTCAAGCAGGAAGACCTTCAAGAAGATCGATGCGGCCGGTCCGGATATTTACATTGTCGGACGGAGCGGATTATTCGGACTGAGCGAAGATATCGAAACATCATGGAAAACGATGTGCCAGGATTATGAAGATATGACGCAGAAGGTCCTATCATAATGTGTGGGGGTTGGGATCATTCTCAACCCTTTCATTATGCGAAAAAGACATAAAGGAGCGAACGAATATGACACTTCAAACGAAGCAGACAATTGATACATTGACGATCAATACAATCAGGACATTAGCCATCGACGCCATCGAGCAGGCGAACTCCGGACATCCTGGAATCGCCATGGGGGCAGCCCCGATGGCTTACACGCTCTGGGCGAAGGAGATGGAAATGAATCCTGCCAATCCCGATTGGATCAACCGGGACCGTTTCATTTTATCGGCAGGACACGGATCGGCCCTTCTGTATAGCATGCTCCACCTATTCGGCTACGGGCTGACCATGGATGAGCTGAAGAACTTCCGTCAGTGGGGGAGCAAGACACCGGGTCATCCCGAATTCGGTCATACCGTGGGGGTGGAAGCGACCACCGGCCCACTTGGACAGGGAATCGCCATGGCCGTCGGGATGGCGATGGCAGAGAGGCATCTCGCCGACACGTATAATCGGGAAGACTACGACGTGATCAATCATTATACCTACAGCATATGCGGCGATGGGGACCTGATGGAGGGCGTATCGGCTGAAGCCGCTTCCCTGGCTGGTCACCTGAAGCTTGGCCGGCTCGTCGTCCTGTACGACTCCAATGACATCTCGCTGGACGGCGACCTGAATCTATCATTCTCCGAAAGTGTAGAAGATCGATTCAAGTCATATGGATGGCATGTGGTGCGGGTGGAAGATGGCAATGACGTAGACGCCATCCAGGCAGCCATCCAAGAGGCAAAGGCGGATACGGACCGTCCTACTTTAATCGAGGTGAAAACGACCATCGGCTTCGGATCCCCGAATAAAGCCGGATCCTCTGCGAGTCACGGGGCGCCCCTCGGGGAAGAAGAAGTGAAGCAAACGAAGGCAAATTATCAATGGGATGCAGACGCACCATTCTTTGTTCCGGAAGAAGTGGAGAAGCATTTCGCCGGGATGATGGAAGCAGGCAAAGCAAAAGAGGCCGCATGGAACGAGCGGTTTGAAGCGTACAAGGCAGCCTATCCCGAGCTTGCCTCTCAGTTGGAGCGTGCGGTGAAAGGCGAACTGCCTGACGATTGGAAGGCATCGCTCCCTCCTTTTGATGCCGGTTCGAAGATGGCTACCCGTTCCTCTTCAGGGGCCATCTTGAATGCAGCGGCGTCCTCCATTCCTGAGCTCATCGGGGGATCTGCCGACCTGGCCGGTTCGAATAAGACCCTAATCTCATCAGAGAAGAATTTCGCCCTGGACGGGTATGCGGCCCGGAACATCTGGTTCGGCGTACGGGAATTTGCCATGGGGGCAGCTCTGAACGGGATGGCCCTCCACGGAGGCGTGAAGGTCTTCGGGGCCACATTCTTCGTCTTCTCCGATTACCTGCGTCCGGCCATCCGCTTGGCCGCGCTCATGAAGCTGCCGGTGACGTACGTGTTCACGCATGACAGTATTGCTGTCGGTGAGGACGGTCCCACCCACCAGCCCGTCGAGCAACTGGCGGCCTTGCGCGCCATGCCGGGGATCTCGGTCATCAGACCGGCCGATGCGAAGGAAACCGCAGCGGCGTGGTGCCTGGCACTCGAAAGCCAGGATCACCCGACGGCACTCGTGCTGACCCGTCAGGATCTCCCGACTCTTGATCTTGATCAGGAACAAGTGGATGAAGGGGTGAGTAAGGGGGCCTATATCGTCTCGCCAGCTCAAGACGAAGCGGTAGGACTGCTGCTCGCAACCGGATCGGAAGTATCATTGGCCATCAAAGCACAGCATGCATTGGCAGACGAGGGCATCCACGTCTCCGTCGTCAGCATGCCGAGCTGGGATCTATTTGAGCGTCAGTCCGCAGCGTATAGGGAGAGCGTGCTACCAAGCCATCTGACAGCACGCCTTGGAATCGAGCTCGGCTCTTCCTTCGGCTGGCGGGAGTACACCGGTCAAAAGGGGAAGACGGTAACCGTTGATGGATTCGGTGCATCGGGCCCTGCGGAACGTCTGCTTGAGGAATATGGGTTTACGGTTGAGAATATTGTAGAGACATTCAAGGGACTTTAAAAATCGTATAGTAAGTGCAACCCACCTGGAACTCCAGGTGGGTTTTCATCTATTTAAACGTTTCATTAAACAAATATTGGGTATGATGTGAAACAGCTACTAGAATATGAGAAAATAACCCCAAACCCATTCAAGAAAGGACGATGCCCAATGACTGAACCAGTCTATATCCGAGAAGGCTTCGCAAATATGTTGAAAGGCAAGGAAGGGGTGGGAGGCAAGCTTTACCTCGATGAGAACATGCTCCATCACAAGCCCCACGCCATCAATATTCAAAAAGAAGAGACAGCGGTACTTTTAAAGGAAGTTGCATCGGTGGAGCGCGTGCGCAATAGACTGCTTGGCATCCCTTTGCTGAACAACGGTTTGAAGGTGACGCTGCAGAGCGGTCTTGAGGTACAGTATGTCGTGAACAAGGCAGGTCAGTGGGTAGAAGATGTGGAGCGGGCGGTTGCCGATGCGAAGAAGTCGGGCGTGGTATAACGCCCGGCTTTTTTCTGTTTACAAGAGTTTTGTTCTTTATGATAGAATAGAAAACAAGAAAAATATGGAATAACCCAAGGGGTGCCTATGGTTAAACACCTATCATCTAAACTATTCAATCTCCTACTCTCCCTTTTCGGCATCATCCTCCTGGGATCAATCCCGGCCCTGTTCAATCAGATGAACCTCTCTTTTTCAGGATACATACGGTCCATTAAAGAGGTGATCCTGGTGCTTGTCGGATTGAAGCCTGCAGTCTATGGAGGGATGGCTGGTCTGGAAAAGCCGATCTTCCCCAAGTTTTTATTCATATGGGGGAATCGGGCTTGATTTTGTTGCTTTCTCTTTTGGCAGCGCTCGCGGTGGCTTTGTTCATCGTGTTCGTTTATTTTTTGCTTCCTGGGTGGAGCAGGAAAGGGATTGCGTTCGGCCTTCGGGTGCTGGACGGGATTCCGGATATCCTGTTCATGATCGGGACGCAGCTTCTGGTGATCTACGTGTTCAAGGAGACGGGGCTTAACGTAGCAAATGTAGCGACGGTCCAGGGGGAGCGGGCGGTCCTGTTGCCGGTGGTCAGCCTGGCAATCCCCACGATGCTTATGTTCCTGAAACTGCTGATCCTTCGATTCGGTCAGGAGATAGAAAAGGATTATGTGGTACTGGCAAGGGCGAAGGGAATCTCTCCTCCTGCGATCCTGAACCACCATGTGCTCAGGAATGTGGTGGTAAGCACAGTGTATTACATAAGGCATCATCTTTGGTTCATCCTTTCAAACTTGTATCTGGTGGAAGTGCTGTTCAACGTTCCGGGCATTTCCTGGTTCATCAAGGATTATCCCACGACGGAGGTTTTCACAGTGGCACTGCTACTGATTTACGTGCCCATCTATCTTTTATTTCACCTATTTGAATGGGCGGTTCCGGGAGAATGGAGGCGTGGAGGATGATGTGGAAGAGGTGGAGAAGGGACGGAGGTGCCATCCTGTCGGGGCTATTCCTCTTGTTGCTTGTTTTCGCGAGTCTCGGCAATACCTTTTGGAACGATGGAGACGTAAGCCAAACCGTCTTGCTGAAGGGGGAGGACGGAACCATTTCGGCTCCTCCATTCCCTCCGTCGAAGGAGTTTTTATTAGGGACGGATGAGAAGGGGTATGACCTTCTCGGACGGGCCATAGAGGGAGCCAAGTGGAGCATCGGGATCACGATATTGATTGCATTCTTGAGGACATTCTTCGCCTTTTGGATCGGCATGGTCATGACGTATGTTCCGAGGTGGCTTTATGCGAAGCTTGAGGCGTTATTCGATAGTTTTTCCATCCTGCCCCTCACGATGGTGGCATTTGTGATTTTGGAATCCGTTCTCTTGATATCGAGTGGTACGACCCCTGTCCCTTTTTATGTGCGGGCCGGTTTTGAGGTGCTGATCCTGGTCATCCTCGTCCTGCCGCCCCTCTCCTTTTATATGGCGAAAGAGACGAAACGGATCAAGGAGAGGGAGTTCATGGACGCGGTCAGGGTACTGGGGGGATCGGAGGGGCATCAGATGTGGCGTCATATCATACCGCATCTCCTGCCTATATCAGGGGTGATGTTCATCCAGCAGTTCGTCCAGACGCTGATCATCTTCCTTCATCTGGGGGTGCTTGGCCTCTTCTTTGGAGGTACCATGGTATTCATGGGTCCGAATGGTCCCGAGATTGAATCGATCAGCCAGGAGTGGTCGGGGTTGATTGGAGCGAACTTCCGGTATATCGTGTCCCATCCGTGGATTCCGCTTGTGCCCATAGGATTTTACACGGCGACGATCATTGCCGCTCAAACCCTGCTGAAACGGATCAATAGCAAGACGGGAACGCGGTCTTCGCTATAGAATAGAAACGAAACGGAAAGGAATGGACATCATGGACATCAAAATGAAATGCGCCAAAGCAGCACTGAAATACATAGGAAACGGCACAGTGATCGGACTGGGCGGGGGCAGCACCATCGCTCACCTCATCCGCTTCATCCAAGAAGAACAGCTCGATATCAAGGTGGTCACGCCTTCATGGGAAACGAAGCGGAAATGCGAGGGAGTGGGCTTGGCGGTCATTCCGCTGTCGGAAGCTTCTGCAGTGGATGTAGCCTTCGATGGATGCGATCAGGTGGACGCTCATCTCCATGCCCTGAAGAGCGGCGGAGGCATCCATACCGATGAAAAATTGGTGGCAAGTATGGCCAACGAGTACATCCTTCTTGTTGACGAATCAAAAGTGGTGAAGGAACTGACGTATGAGCATCCCGTCGTCCTTGAGGTGATCCCGCAGGCACTGGGTTTTGTGATGCACCAGCTCTCGGATGCAGAGAAGGTCGAGATCCGCATGAGCAGCGATAAAGATGGTCCCGTCATGACAGATCGCGGGAATCTGCTTTTGGATGTGTACGTGAAGGGAAGTCAGGATAGTGTAAGACTGGAAGAACGGTTGAAAGGACTGGCCGGAGTGCTCGATGTCTCCCTGTTCACATCCGTCGTGACAAAGGCAGTGGTGGCGAGTGAGTCCGGTATTCGCGAAATGACAAAGCATGGAGTCTGAAGGGGCTGGGAAACTTATGGGATCAATGGGTTCTGCAGGCATAGCGGCAGTCCTCCCCGCAAAAGCCCACATCATTCTTCATTCATAGTGACAACAACCCATGTTTCTTTCATACACTATCCTGAGGTGAAGAATATGCCAAGAGTAAAGTATAAGGATTCAGATGTGGCCCTCATGGCGAGGATGATGCGGGCGGAAGCCGAAGGGGAAGGGAAGCAGGGCATGCTGTACGTGGGGAATGTCATCGTGAACCGGGCTGTGGCAGAGTGTCTTGATTTCAAGGATGTACGGACGATTCAACAAGTCATTTTCCAGGTGCAGGGCAATAACTATTCGTTCGAGGCCGTACAGAAGGGGAATCTGTTTTACAACCGGGCAAGATCGGTGGAAAAACGGCTCGCGAAGCAGAATCTTGATTACTGGCGGCAGCATCCCGGGAAGTATGCCCTCTGGTATTTCAACCCGTATGCCCCATGTCCCCCGACGTGGTATGATCAGCCTTTGGCCGGACAGTATAAGAACCATTGTTACTATGAACCGAAAGCCAATACGTGCGCCAGCGTGTATCGAGGATGACAAATAGAGGACTTCCTGAACGGCAGGAGGTTCTTTTTTTTGTATAAATCATCTGCCGATTCGCCTAAACTGAAGAGGAAGACCTATCCTTATTAATACATAGCAAAAGTATGTTAAACTTTAGGAAGTAAATTTTTTAGAATGAGGTATTTCAGCATGAATAAAGTGAAAAAGAAGAACCGCAGCAAGTTGTTTTTACTGATCAGGGGGCTGATGGTGGTCCTCGGCGGATTCATCGCGGCCTATGGACTTGAGACCGTTTTGATTCCGAATAACGTGTCCGATGGGGGCGTTACGGGGATCAGCATCGTCCTTTCCCAGCTCGGCAATATGCCGCTTGGGATTCTGATCGCGATCATCAACATCCCGTTTGTCTGGTTGGGCTATAAGCAGATCGGGAAGAGTTTTGCCATTTTCTCCATTATCGGGATTGCATCGCTTGCGATTGGGACAAGCCTCATGCACCACATTCCGGCAATCATCGACGGGGACACACTGCTCGTCACGGTCGTCGGGGGGATCATCCTCGGTTTCGGGATGGGGCTTGCGCTCCGTAACGGTGGAGCCCTGGATGGGATCGACATGCTTGCCGTCCTCCTGTCGCGCAAGCTGCCGTTCGGTACGAGTGATTTCATCCTGTTCTTGAATCTATTCGTCTTCATCTTCGTCTCAACCGTCTTCGGTCTGCAGGGAGCGATCCTGTCGGCGATTGCCTACTTCATCGCATCAAAAGTGATCCATATCGTCGAAGAGGGGCTCAGCGGCTCCAAGACGTTCAAGATCATTTCGTCGGAACCGAAGCTCATGGTCGAAACCATCCGTGACCGGCTCGGGCGAAGTGCTACGTATAAGGAAGCGTACGGTGGCTACTCTCATGAAAAATTCATGGAAATCACCTGCGTGATCAACCGTCTGGAAGAAAGTAAACTGAAGGAGATCATCTCCGATATCGATCCTTCTGCGTTCGTGACCATCTATGATGTCGCGGAAGTGAAGGGCGGTAACTTCAGGAAGAACGATATCCATTGATCCAAAGGCCCCTCCCGGTTTTGTCCTGGGAGGGGCCTTTTCGTATTCTTCGACTGTTACGGGGGAAAGGGGTATACTGATAGGAAAAAGAAAGGGGTTTCCACATATGACAAAACCGAATTGGGGTATCCTTGGTCCTGGAGGCATTGCATCGAGCTTCGCCAAAGCGATCCGGGAAGTGAACGGGAACATCGCCGGCGTATGGGCGAGAAAAGTGGAAAAGGCGAAAGCATTTGCAGAGGAGCAAGGCGTTGAGAACGTGTATGAAAACGTGGAGAGCATGCTTGCGGATGACGGCATCGACATCGTGTACGTCGCCACACCGCACAGTGTTCACTATACATATATCATGAACGCCCTGAAGCACGGGAAGCATGTGCTCTGTGAAAAAGCGATCACCATGAATGGCAGGCAGCTGAAGGAGATCACAGACCTTGCCGCTGAGAAAGGACTGGTGGTGGCGGAGGCCATGACGATCTATCATATGCCGCTGTACAAAAAGCTGCGTGAAATCGTCGATGCCGGGAAGATCGGCAAAGTGAATATGGTCAACGTCACATTCGGCAGCTGCAAAGAAAATGACCCGACCAACCGCTTCTTCAATCCGGATCTTGCCGGGGGAGGCATGCTCGATATCGGCACCTATGCCCTCTCCTTCACCCGTTTCTTCTTATCCAGTCAGCCGACAGAGGTGCTGACGACGGTGAAGAAGCATGAGACCGGTGTAGATGAGCAGTCGGGTATCGTGTTGAAGAATGAAGACGATGAGATGGCTGTCGTGAGCCTGGCCATGCGGGCTAAAATGCCGAAGCGCGGCATTGTCGCAGGTGATCTTGGATATATCACCGTGGACGAATTCCCGAGAGCGGATCGTGCGACCATCACCTATACAAAGGATGGGTCAGTCGAGACGATTGAAGCGGGAGTGGAAGGCAAGGCGCTTCAGTATGAAGTCGAAGCGATGAATGAACTCGTCGTGACCAAAGGTGAGAACTGGACGCTGCCATTGTCTGAACAGGTCATGGAGCTGATGGATGAGGCCCGCAGGCAGTGGGGGCTCACCTACGACTTTGAGTGAGCGCTCAGCGCGGTATCGTCATCAGGACACCTGAGCCAACGGATCGTGCGGCCCTTCACGGGTTCTTCCGTCTGCTCATCGAGGACACCTATCGAAAAGAAGGCATCAATCACCTGGTGGACGATCTGGAAGAGGAGATCCGATACAAGAAGTCCCTCCTCCAAAGGCAGGGGAAGGAGCGTTTTTTCCTACTCGTGGAAAGGGACACCCAGATCATCGGTACCATTGAATACGGACCGGCAAGTGAGCTGATCATGGAATTGACCAACGGTGCCTATAGGGGTATCCCTGAAGTCGGGACGGTGTTCGTGCACCCGGACCATCAAGGAAGGGGTGTCGGTTCCCTGGTGGTGAATGCCATGCTTCTGATTCTTCTTGGAAGGGGTTTTGAGACATTTTGTCTCGATAGTGGGTATGCGCGTGCGCAGGCAGTATGGAAGAAACGGTTCGGTGACCCCGATCATCGATTTACCGATTACTGGGGTGAAGGCATGGATCATTTGATCTGGAAGCGGTCCGTTCGAGATCAAATAGTATTTTAAGAGACTGAGAGAACTCTCATGGTTTGAGTTTAGTATTATAGACATTCAGGCATAATATCAATGAGAAGGATGAAATAAGGACGGTCCGGCTTCCACAATGGAAACCGGACCGTCTTTTTTAATCCGCGGCAAAAACAATGCCGGCGGATTTTCGTGCTTGTTCTACGATATCCAGGACCGTGCAGCTGTAATCAAGGAGTTTGTAGCAGCGATCAAAGTCTTCATTCTCGTAGATGTCACGGAACGTCTTCAACTCGTAATAGAGTTTATTCGGGTTCGTCTGGTCGTTCAGGACCACTTCTTCATCATCCGTCTTGACGGTTATGGCCTCGCAGCTCGTTCCGTTCTCCACCTCGATATAGCCTTTCTCACCCTGGATGAGGCAGAAGTTCGGACTTTCTGTATCCTTGGCCCCGACGGCTTCTCCGATAAAGCCGGGGTACTTCATCAGGACGACGCCTGACGTGTCGATGCCATTTGCATGGGTGTTGGCCATATAGTGGACGGCATCGGGTTTCCCGAACAGGTTCATGATGAAGTGGATATTGTAGACATTGATGTCCACAAGGGCACCACCCGAGAATGCCGGATTGAAGATATTCGGTGTTTCACCTGCCAGGAATCGATCGTACCGGCTTGAATATTGGCTGTAATTCGCTTGAATGAACCGGATCGGTCCGATCTTCCCGATATTCTGGCGAATCAATTCGTAGTTCGGCAGGTGGATGGTGGTGATGGCTTCAAAGAGCATGAGACGTTTTTCTTTTGCCAGTGCCCTCAGTTTTTCGAGCTCCCTGGCCGTCGATGTGAACGGCTTTTCGCAGATGACGTGTTTTCCTTTATGTAAGGCCTTCCTCACATGCTCGAAATGGAGGCTGTTAGGGGAAGCCACGTAAATGAAGTCTGCGTCGGCTTCTTCGAGCATACGATCAAGATCTGTATAAATGGATGGGCCGCCGAATTTTTCTGCAAGGGGGCGTGCACTCGATTCTGCGCGGGAATACATGGCGGTGCATAGGGCACCCTCCACGTCATCGACGGCAGAGAGGAACCTTTCGACGATGAATCCTGTTCCGATTGTAGCAATCTTCATATCGCTCACCTCATCTTTCTTATTTGTCCTCCCCATTATAATGGACTCCTCTTGGGATGTCATACGATCAAGGCCTCCAGAAGAAATATTCCAACGTGGCAGGAGCCGGGAGAAATTCGTCGAAATCTGTCTATAAAGAACGGGAGGATGATGACGATATGAGTGGTAACAAGTGGAATGCAACGCATTATGATGACAAAATCGGGTTTGTTTCCCTATATGGAAAGGGCCTGATCGATATACTTGAACCGAAGGAAGGCGAGGAGATCCTTGACCTCGGGTGCGGAACCGGTGATTTGACGCAAGAGATTGAGACATCCGGGTCCGTCGTAAGGGGAATCGACTATTCGGAGGACATGATCCTGCGCGCTAGGGAGAAGTATCCGTCCATCTCCTTTGAAGTGGGGGATGCCGCAAACTTCCATACTCCACAACCGGTTGATGCCGTATTCTCCAATGCCGCCCTTCACTGGGTACGGGATGCAGATGGGGTGGCGTCTTCTGTTGCACGTGCTTTACGTCCCGGAGGGCGATTCGTCGCTGAATTCGGAGGGAGCCGAAACGTCGGGGCGATCATTGCAGGGGTGGAAGAGGAGCTGAAGTTTCGTGGAATCGATGCCACATCGCGGAACCCCTGGTACTTCCCGACCGTCGGTGAATACAGCTCACTCCTCGAGCGTCATGGTTTCAGGGTATCGTTCATTCATCACTATGAGAGGCCGACCCCATTGCCTGATGGAGAGAAAGGTCTCGATCACTGGCTCGACGGCTTTGCAGATGATTTCTTTCCAGAGTTTGATGGGGAGGAAAAGGAAAGGGTGTATAAAGGGGTCAAGGAGAGGGTGCGGGCTGCCCTTTTCAAGAACGGGGAATGGGTGGCCGATTATTGGCGGATCCGTGTTGTCGCCGTGAAAGAGTGATCGGCCGGGGTGGTGAGTGAGGCTCACCGCCCTTTCCTGATGGCGAAATTTATTGATTCATCGTCGGTAATTTCAAGCTATACAGGAAAGGACCATCCCCGTATAATAGAGTGACTATAGTCCTAAATTTCCAGTAAAGGAAAAAGTGACTAAAACGAGGTGCACTGTGGAATTTGTTGTACATATCACAACTAACTATGATTTATTTCTTGTCTTTTTGTCCTATATCATCGCGTTGATCGCGGCGTTTGCTTCTATAGAATTATCGAATCGTGTAAGGCAGACAAAGGGAAGGGCGAAGCTAATCTGGCTTATGACGGCCGGTGGCGTCCTCGGGCTCGGGATCTGGTCCATGCACTTCATCGGGATGCTCGCCTTCCATCTGTCGAGTACGATGTATTACGATGTCAGTCTTGTCTTCCTGTCCATTGTCGCTTCTGTCGCAGGATGTTCAGCTGGGTTCTGGACGGTGTCATCCGCTGCCCCGAAGAAAAGGCATCTGGTCTATGGGGCTGTCCTCATGGGGACGGGGATCGCATCCATGCACTATATCGGCATGGCGGCCATCCGTCCGATGATGATCAGTTATGATTCACTGTTGGTGACCCTCTCACTGGTGATTGCGTATTCGTCAGCGTTTGCCGCCCTGTGGCTCGGGTTCTATTCATCATTTGCCAAGGAAGGAATGGGCTTCAGAGTAAAGCTTGCCTTCTCCTTGTTCATGGGCGTCGCCATCACGGGTCTTCACTACACGGGTATGACGGCTGCACACTTCCATCAGCATGAGGGGCATGAAGGGGTAGGCACGGTGGACGTGACCTTCCTGACGTGGGGAGTCTTCATCAGTACCCTTTTGATTTTTATCTTCACTTTCTCCTCCATCGCCATCGACCGCTTTGTCAGGAAGAAATCCATTCTTCAGACGATGATGTTCGATTCGGCGGAGGACGGGATCGCCATCTCTGATAAGTCAGGCAGGATCTATCATGCCAATGCGGCGCTTCTTTCCATGTTTCCTGAGGCAAACGGTCAGACCGTTCCCGATGTGTTCGTGGAAGGAACGATGGAGGATAATCGCCTCACCCTCCCGGTAAACACCAAACAAGGTGAGCGTATCCTGGAGGTGTCGAAGCACCGCATCCGGGGCGAAGGACTTGAGCACTCCATCTGGTTCACGAGGGATATCACGGAGAAGCGCAAGTCAGAAGATATCATCCAGTTCATGGCCTATCATGATCCCCTGACAGAACTCCCGAACCGCTACAAGCTTGAGAAGCTCCTCGATGAGTGGATAGCGGATGGTGAAGGCGTGTGCTGCATCTTCATCGATCTTGACCGTTTGAAGTTCACCAACGATACCCTCGGCCATCAGGCTGGCGATGTGCTGTTGAAAGAGGTGACGAAAAGGCTTAAGGACGCACTTCCGGAGGATTGTGTCCTCACTCGACAGGGTGGCGATGAGTTCGTAGTCGTTTCGACCTGTGCCGATAGGGGTAGAGTGAAGAACCTGGCCAACGAGTGTGTCCGTGCCATGAACGAGCCGTTCTCGATCAATGGATCCAATGTGCGGGTGACCATCAGCGCAGGAATCGCCCATTATCCCGAAGATGCGCGTAACGGGTCGGAGCTTCTGAGCTATGCGGATCTTGCCATGTACGAGTCCAAGAAGAACGGAAAGAACTGTGTCACGGAATTCAATGAAGAAATCAGACAAAAGCTTGAAAGGACGATGGTCCTCGAACAGGGATTCGAGCATGCATTCGAGCAGGAAGAATTCTACGTCCTCTATCAGCCCAAAGTGAATGTGAAGTCCGGCAGTCTTGAAGGGGTGGAGGCGCTCATGCGCTGGACCCATCCAAGTGTCGGTCCCGTCTCCCCTGTGGAGTTCATCCCGATCATGGAAGAAAAGGGGATGATCCATTCCGTTGGCAGATGGGTGCTGAAGGAAGCGTGCAAGCAGTGGGTGAAATGGATAGCGGAAGGGAAGGAGCCCATCGTGATGGGCGTCAACATTTCCCCGCTCCAGTTCTCGAGGGAGGACTTCATTCCGTCCGTTCAGGAAGTACTCGATGAAACGGGGATGGATCCCAACTATCTGGAGCTTGAGCTGACCGAATCCTCTGCCATGAAATGCGAAGCGGATGTCATCGTCATCCTTGATCGACTCAGGGGAATGGGGATCAAGATCTCCCTGGACGATTTCGGGACAGGCTATTCATCGTTCCGGTATCTGAAGGCACTACCCGTAGAGATTCTGAAGATTGACCGTTCCTTCCTGGAAGACTTTGAAGGGAACGAAGAACAGGAAGCCATCGTCCGGTCCATGATCACCCTCGGCCACAACCTGAATATGAAGGTACTGGTGGAGGGTGTGGAGGATGCCTATCAGATGGACTGGCTCAAGCGGGAAGGCTGCGACTTGATCCAGGGGTTTTATTTAAGCAGACCGGATACGGCCGAGGCGATTTCCGCGCGCTGGATGAACATGGCGGCCGTATCAAACTAAAGGGGAAATGAAAGATGACCATACAGATGGATCGAATATCAAATGACTTGATCGTACAATCAATGAAAGAAAATATGGCCCTGATCCAATTCGGGATCGACCGGAGAGTCACATATGTCAATGACCTGTTTGCCGGAAGCGTCGGGTATCGCACGGATGATATGGTGGGGATGCACCATAAGGAGCTCTGCTTCCCGTCATTCGCCAACAGCGGCGGATATGAAACCTTTTGGAAGAGGCTCCTGTCGGGGCGCAGCTTCCAGGACAAGATTGAACGGAAGGATGCCATGGGCAATGCAATCTGGCTCGAGGCGACCTATATGCCTATCTTTGATGAGGACTCCCGCAGGGTCATCGGCATCTTGAAGGTGGCGACCAACATCACCGACCGCCAAATGGCGATTACTTCCTTGACGGATGATTTGAAGGGTCTGGCAGAAGACCTTCACGATCAGGCGAAAGGGGGCATCGACCGCGGAAATGAGCTCATGGGGATCATTGACCGGATGACCAGGGTATCGGAAGAAAATGCCGAAACTCTCCAAGGGCTCCAGAAGCAGGCCGATGATATCAAAGGCATTGTCCAGACCGTGAGGGAAATCGCCGCCCAGACGAATCTTCTTGCCCTGAACGCCGCCATCGAAGCTGCAAGGGCAGGCGAGCATGGCAGGGGCTTCGACGTCGTGGCGAAAGAAGTGCGGAAACTATCGGAGCGGGTGGAGAAATCCATCGTCGAAATCCGTGATAACATCGAAGGCATAACCGTCGAAGTGAAGAAGATCACCTCGGGTACCGATACCGCCCAGCATGATATCAAGGAAAGCCAGATGATGATCAAACACACTGTCCATGATTTCTCCGGCCTGACGACGGCCTCCACCAAGCTAGAAGAGCATGCAAAGAGATTCCAGGACATCATATAAGTTCCATAGCCATCCTCGGGGATGGTTTTTTTGTGGGCACCTGGAAATGAGAGAGTTCCTACGTTTATCCCAGTCTCGAATAGGTAATAAGTAATGTACAAATCAAACAGCGAGCAGGTGAGCGCATGGATTATCAGAAGCTGCCCTTACGAGAGCTGGTGGAGCGGATCATAGCGGGGTATCAACGGGCGGTGCAGGAATTCGAGAGAAGATGGGAGATTCCGTGGGATCAGTTGGGCAGCGTCCCGATCCACCTCAAAAATCCTCGGAAGTGATGCCTCCTCTGTGGTAAAGTAGACAGATAAAAACACAGAGGAAGAGGGAATATCATGACCGTCAAACGCTATTACGAAGATGCGTACCGCAGCACATTCACCACTACGATCAACGAACTAGCTCAGGATGAAAAAGGACGCTGGTACGCCATCCTTGAAGAAACGTGCTTCTATCCGACAGGCGGAGGTCAGCCTCACGATACGGGGATGCTCGGGGGACGCAGGGTCCTGGAAGTGGAAAATGTGAACGGAGAGATCCGTCACTACGTGGATGGGCAACTTGAGGAAGGCGTCAGCATCAACGGGAATATCGACTGGGAAAGACGCTTCGATCATATGCAGCAGCACGCGGGGCAGCATATCCTGTCTGCCAGTTTCATAGAATCTTTCGGCTATGAAACCATCAGTTTTCATCTAGGTCAGGAGACGCTCACTATCGATCTCGAGATCCCCGATTTGACCAGGGAACAGGCAAATCGTGCGGAAATCCTCGCCAATCAGGTGATCAGGGAAGCAAGACCCATTGAGACAAAGTGGGTAACAGAAGGCGAGCTGGGAGATTATCCACTCAGGAAGCAACCCGACGTGGATGGACCGATCCGTCTCGTCATCATCCCGGACTTCGATTATAACGGATGCGGCGGGACCCACCCTTCATCCACAAGCGAAGTGGGAGGGATCAAGATTCTCGATTGGGAAAAGCACAAATCCCACATCCGCCTCCGTTTCATCTGTGGAGACAGGATCCGTACCCATCTCCAAGTGAAGCACGATCTCCTGAAAGACCTGACCGGAATCATCCAGGCGCCGGAAGATGGCATGAAAGATGCCGTGCTTCGGATGATCGACAGGCAAAAGGATATCGAGAAAGAACTTGAGGGTGTGAAAGCCGAGTACCTGAAGCTTGAGGCAGACGTACTGGTCAATGACATACAGGAGGTAGCGGGACATCGCCTGCTCTCCCGGGTGTATGACGAGCGTCCGGTCAAGGAGCTGCAGGGCCTCGCCCAACAGATCACAGCCCGGAATGATGATGTGGTCGTCCTGTTTGCTGTGAAGAACGGATCTAAACTCCAGCTTGTCGGAGCAAGAGGAAAGGCATCGACCGCCGGACTAAGGGAATCGGTCCGACCGGTATTCGGCCTGATCAACGGAAAAGGCGGAGGGAAGGATGCATTCGTTCAAGGCGGTGGTGAAGCGATCATCAGCAAGGAAGAGCTTATGGAAGAGTGGATCCGACAGCTATAAAGCGAGCCTGCAGGTGTGTCCTGCAGGCTTTTTGTTATAAATGGTCCCAACGGCCTACAAGAAAGTTTAACGTCACTATTTCACTGGAAGTATTCTGACAAATTCCTGTTTGTGGAGGGGGACAATCTTGGTCTAGTTCTATTGAATCTGATCTAAGGACCTATTTTGGGGTAGAGGGTAGACGGATTGGTAGTTCTATACTTACAGACAAAATTCGACAAGCTTCTGCGAGGAATTGACGGAGGTGCATCTTGATGGTAAGGATAATAAAGGGAAAAATGGTTATATGCTGACGGATATAAGTACCTTCATCCCCTTTATTTTTTCTTTTCAATTGTAAGATGATTGAAGAAATAGAAAAACGGGTAAATGGAAATCTGTTGAGATAATGACAGGATATGGATATTTACATGGATGAAGTTCCGACAGTGCGATTGATGGAATGGGTTCATTATTTCCGAAGTCCTAAGCATTTTCCACATCAAAAACCCAATATAGAAAGGAAACAAACGATGCAAACTGCAGCAGACCCACAACAACCAATGCAAGAAACAAAACCAGTGAATCCATGGCTCACCATCTGGGTGAAGCCAAGAACGACCATCCGCTATATTCTTAATCATAAGTTTCTCGGTTTCGCCTTTTTACTCTCTATCCTGGCTGGAATCGGCAATACGCTCGATCAAGCATCGTCTAGAGATGTCCTTGATAATATGGATCTTGGTTTACCTTTATTCCTTCTTGGGGCGGTGATTTTCGGAGCCATCACTGGTATTATTGGCTGGTTCCTGACCTCCCTGGTTGCGTGGGGGGTAGGAAAGATTTTCAAAGGGACGGCCACCTACAAGGAAATGCTCCTGGCGACAGCATGGGCGAACATTCCGATAATCATCGCGCTTGTTCTTTGGGTGCCGGACCTGATGGTCATGGGCGAAGGCGCATTTCAATCTGATTATGTGGTCGGTTCTTTCATAGGAGCGGTATACATCTTTTTCTCGGTATTCGTTCAAATTGTCCTTGCGGGCTGGTACTTCTTTATCTTAATTAAAGCTGTTTCTGAAGCTCACCGGTTCTCATCATGGCTTGGCCTCTGCACGCTCTTGATTCCGGGTGCCTTGCTGACTATTTTATTTATTCCAATTCTCTTGTTGGCTATGTTTTAAGAGATTTATCAACACCCCGACTCCTGCTGCAGGAGAGGGGTGTTTTTAGATTGAAAATACCTAGGAAAGTTAGCCTTCTTAGCCTTGGTTACCCTTTCTTGGGGAAATACAGCGGGTGGGTGGAGGCTTTGTCATCATCGCCTTGGTACCCTATCAGAAGGGTTTCATCCAGCTTCAGAAAGGGAAATATGAGGAAAATGAGTTTTTCTATTCGGCTTTTGTCGAGTTTTTGGTTAAAATAGAAAGGATGGCAACAACTCAAAGGAGAGAAATTTCATGACGATGCAGTATGCAGATGACAGTTTGGCTTTACATACAGACTTGTATCAAATCAATATGACGAAAGCTTATTGGGACGATAATTTTCATAATCGAAAGGCTGTTTTTGAAGTATTCTTTCGAAAGCTGCCTTTTGGCAATGGATATGCGGTCTTCGCGGGACTTGAGAGAATCATTGAGTTCGTGAAGAAATTCCGGTTTTCGGACAGCGATATCGACTATTTGAGGGAGCTTGGTTATGAAGAGGAGTTCCTTCAGTACTTGAAGGAGATGCGATTCACCGGGACGATCCGCTCCATGGAGGAAGGGGAGCTTTCCTTTGGAAACGTGCCGCTCCTTCGCGTGGAGGCACCGCTTGGTCAGGCGCAGCTTTTGGAAACCGCGCTTCTTAATATCGTGAACTATCAGACCTTGATCGCCACGAAGGCAAACCGGATCAAGCAGGTGGTACAGGATGAGGTGGTCATGGAGTTCGGTACACGTCGTGCCCATGAACTCGATGCCGCCATCTGGGGGACACGTGCCGCCTACATCGGTGGATTCGATGCGACGAGCAATGTGCGGGCCGGGAAGATCTTCGGCATGCCGGTATCGGGTACACACGCCCATGCCATGGTACAGGCTTACCGCGATGAGTATACGGCTTTCCACAAATATGCAGAGAGTCATAAGGACTGCGTATTCCTTGTGGATACGTACGATACCCTCCGTTCCGGTGTTCCGACGGCCATCAAGGTGGCAAAGGAGCTCGGTGACAAGATTAACTTCAAAGGGATTCGCCTCGACAGCGGAGACATGGCGTACCAGTCCAAGAAGGCACGCAAGATGCTCGATGATGCCGGATTCCCGGACACGAAGATCATTGCGTCGAACGATCTTGATGAGTATACCATCATGAACTTGAAGGCTCAGGGTGCTCTGATTGACGTATGGGGGATCGGGACAAAGCTCATCACGGCTTATGATCAGCCTGCCCTTGGTGCAGTCTACAAGCTCGTGTCCATCGAAGGGGAAGACGGCCACATGCAGGATACGATCAAGATCTCCAGCAATGCGGAGAAGGTATCGACGCCTGGTAAGAAACGCGTGTACCGCATCATCAACTCGATCAATCACAAGTCTGAAGGGGAGTACATCGCCCTTGAGCATGAGAAGCCTCAGGAAGAAGAACGCCTGAAGATGTTCCACCCAGTGCATACGTACATCAGCAAGTTCGTCACGAACTTCGAGGCGCGGGAGCTGCATGTGGATGTATTCAAGGATGGGGAGCTGGTTTATGAAACACCATCCCTCGACAGGATCCGTACCTTTGTGAACGAAAATCTTGAACTGCTGTGGGATGAATATAAGCGGGCCATGAATCCGGAAGGGTATCCGGTCGATCTCAGCGATGAATGCTGGTCGAACAAGATGGAACTCATCCATGAAGTCAAAGCGTCGGTCAAAGAAAAATCAGTTGATATCAAGTAAGTTTCGTTGTTTGCGGGCATCATAAAAAGGTATACTTGTGATGTAATAAAACCTAACATGGAGTGTGAATGATGGATTCTCTTCAAAAACAAATCGTAGAAGAAATGATGGTTTCTCCCGAGATTGATCCCAAGGAAGAAATTCGCCGTAGTGTCGATTTCATGAAATCGTATCTTAAGAAGAACTCGTTCCTCAAGAGCCTCGTTCTTGGCATTTCGGGAGGTCAGGATTCCACCCTCCTCGGGAAGCTCGCTTCGATTGCCATCACGGAACTGAACGAAGAAGCCGGTTCGAAGGAATATGCGTTCTATGCCATCCGCCTGCCATATGGTGAGCAAGGCGACGCCCAGGATGCCATTGATGCCGTGAAGTTCATCGACCCGACGGATCCGTTGACCGTCAATATTAAAGCGGCCGTGGACGCGAGTGTCCAGACCCTGAAGGAAAGCGGCATCGAGATGTCGGATTTCGTGAAAGGGAATGAAAAGGCCCGTGAGCGTATGAAGGTTCAATTCGCTGTCGCTGCCGTGAAGAAAGGTGTTGTCCTCGGGACAGATCATTCTGCCGAAGCTGTGACCGGATTCTATACGAAGTTCGGGGACGGGGCAGCAGATCTCGTGCCGCTATTCCGCCTGAATAAACGTCAGGGGCGCAAGCTTCTTGAAGAGCTCGGATGTCCGGAACACCTCTACACGAAGAAGCCGACCGCGGATCTCGAGGAAGATCGCCCGGCTCTTGCTGATGAAGAAGCGCTTGGTGTCACCTATGAACAGCTGGATGACTATCTTGAAGGGAAAGAAGTTCCGGCTGACGCAAAGAAGGTTATTGAGTCTCACTACTTGAAGACCCAACACAAACGCCATCTGCCGATCACTGTATTCGATGATTTTTGGAAATAAGAAAAAAGCCGGTCCAGACGAATCTGGATCGGCTTTTTTATGGTAACAGCAGGATTTTCCCTGTGCTTTTGCGGCTTTCAAGGTATTCATGGGCTTTCCTGCCTTCACTCAAGTGGAAGGTCGTCGGTTCGGACAGGGTGATGGAGCCGTCTGAGATCCATTGGAATAGTTCAGCGGAACGCTCCACCCTTTCTTCGTGTGAGGTGAGGACATTCCACAGGTCACCGCCCGTCAATGTTTTGGACGTATCCATGAGCATCCGGGGATCGACCGGCTCCGGGTCGCCGCCTGCCATGCCGAAGAATACGACTGTCCCCCCTGTGCGTGTGGCCTGGAAGCTGTCGTTCAGTGTGGACCCGACGGATTCATAGACTACATCGACACCTGCAGGATAGACCTCCTTGACCTTTTCCGTCCAATCCTCATCGTAGAGGAAGACGTGATCAGCGCCGATTGATTTGGCCACTTCTGCCTTATCTTTGGTTGATGTCAGGCCGATCACATTTCCGCCAAGGGACTTGATGATCTGCACGAGCAATTGTCCGACACCACCTGAGGCTGCGTGAACCAGGGCATGATCACCGCTTTTGATGGGGTAGCTGTCCTTGGTCAAATAGTGTGCGGTCAGACCCTGTAGAAGGAGGGAAGCGGCCGTTTCAAAAGATATAGATTCTGGAACGGGGATGACCTTATCATGTGGAACGGCTACAAGTTCGGCGTTTGCATAGGGAACGTCGGCAAAAGCGATCCGATCCCCGACGGCCACTCCCTTTACGTCCTCCCCGATCTTCTCGACGATGCCTGCCCCTTCATAGCCCAGGATGTAAGGGGGATTCCCTGATAGATGATAGTTTCCCTTTCTCCGGTACACATCCGCGAAGTTGAGGCCGACAGCCTTCATCCTCACGAGTACCTCATTGCTTGATAGAATAGGTGCCGGAATATCTTGATACGACAGGACTTCCGGACCTCCGAATCGTTCGAATACAAGTGCTTTCATAGGAATGACCTCATTTTTTAAGGATTGGCGCCGGAAGCGGCGCCGGTTTCATCATTATAATCCTTTTCCCTCTCATGACAAAATCGTAAAATCAGGAACAAAATTTTAGTAGAATCTGCTTTCTGCTTCCCCAGAAATAAACAATTAATGGTAATATGGATGGATAGTGAGAGCTGGACGCGCCCTCGTAAACGGGAAACGTCCAGAAGGGTTTTCTGGATTTTAATCGAAATTAAGAAGGAAGAAGCTAAACAAACGTTTGAACAAGACAGGAGCCTGGTGATAAGAGAGCCTAAACTTCAGGCTGCGTGTATTGAAATATGAAAGGGAAGGGGATAGTCAGATGGCAGAACAATCATTGAATCCCAAAGTGGAAGGGATTATAACAAATATTGAGAAGGTCATGATCGGGAAACGGGAAGTGGCAGAGCTGAGCGTGGTGTCCCTACTTGCCGGGGGGCATGTGCTACTCGAAGATGTACCGGGTGTGGGGAAGACGATGATGGTGAAGGCGCTGGCCAAGTCGGTCGGGGCGGATTTCAAGCGGATCCAGTTCACCCCGGATCTTTTGCCTTCGGATGTAATCGGGGTGTCGATCTACAATCCGAGAGAAATGGAGTTTACATTCAGACCGGGTCCGATCATGGGGAATATTATTTTGGCAGACGAAATCAACCGCACATCACCTAAAACCCAATCGGCACTCCTCGAGGGGATGGAAGAGAGCAGTGTGACAATCGATGGGATGACAAGGAAGCTGGACAAACCGTTTTTTGTCATGGCGACGCAGAACCCCATCGAATATGAAGGAACGTATCCGCTGCCGGAAGCCCAGCTGGACCGATTCCTTCTGAAAATGAAAATGGGCTATCCGGAACCTGAAGAAGAGATGGAGGTGCTCAACCGGGCGCAAAAGAACCCTCCCATCGAAGACCTGGTCCCGGCCATCACCCTTGCGGAACTGATTCAACTCCAAGAAGAAGTGAAAGATATATTCGTTGACGATACGATCAAGAAATACATTGTCGATATCGCCCACCGGACGAGGATCCATGCCAACGTCTATCTCGGGGCAAGTCCCCGTGGGTCCATCGCCCTCATGAAAGCCTGTCAGGCATATGCCTTCCTTAGGGGGCGGAGTTATGTGGTGCCGGATGATGTTCAGTTTTTGGCACCGTTCGTCTTCTCGCATCGGATCATCATGAAGTCCGAGGCGAAGTATGAAGGGGTCACCCCGGAAGACGTAGTGGAAAGGGTCATCGCCAGGATGCCTGTCCCTGTTCAAAGGCTTGTGAGGTAGATGAGGATGAAGCAACTGTTTCACACACTGTGGAAAATTGTTTTACTCCTGCTCTTCCTGGCAGCATCTTTTTCTTTTGCCATGTTTCAGGGGGGATTCGTCAGCTGGTTCCTTTTCTACAGCTTTCTCCCTTTTGCGGCCTATTCCATCATCGTATTCTTTTATCCCCTCCGTCTATTCAGTGTGGAGCGCGCGTTTGAATCCAATGAGCTGAAGGCAGGGGATGAACTGAAGGTCACAATGACCATCAGGAGGTCGGTGCCGTTTCCGCTCTATTATGTGGTGATGGAGGACCAGGGCTCTGAGCTGCTGGCTTCCCCTCTCGGCTGGAAGCGGAAGACCGTTGTCCACCCGGGCTGGAGGCGTTCAGTCTCCTACACCTATACAATCGACCATCTTCCAAGGGGGGAGCATACCTTCTCCGCCCTGAGGGTGAAAACCGGGGATTTTTTCGGCATTTTCGAAAAGGAAGCGCTCATTCCTTGTGAAGATACGCTCCTCGTTTATCCCGGAGTGGTTGACGTCCCTTATCGGTCCCTTGAGAACCGGTACGATCAGGGGATGACGAGCTCCAATGTGAAAATCCAGAAGGATACGACGATGGCGACGGGTGTGAGGGGATATCAGCCGGGCGACCGCTTTTCCTGGATCCACTGGAAATCATTTGCCCGTACGAATGAGCTGATGACGAAGGAGTTCGAGGAGCGTCAATCCCATGATGTCCTCGTTGTCCTCGATCGGGAGGACTCGGCGGCCTTTGAACCGATGGTGACTTTCACCGCCTCCATCCTTTACTCCATTTCCCGCAAAGGGGCACAAGTCGGTCTGTTATCCCACGGTGTGGAGCGCGCATTCTTTCCCATCAGGGGTGGGGAGGGACCGCAAAGTCAGATGCAGCATCATTTAGCGAAGGTCATGCCCGACAGTCCCGAGCGGCTGGAACGCATGCTGAAGGGCGACCGTCTTCATAATGCCCAATCGGCTGCGGTCATCTTCGTCACGTCCACCATTTCAAAAGAAAAGATCCTGGCGATCAATGAGTATGTGAAGCAAAGCGGATCGATCCTGCTCTTCCTGATCAAAAGGGAAGGGGAGCCCGTGTCCCAGGAAGACAGGGCGCTCACTGCCTTTGCTTCGTCACGGGGCGTGTCCATGAGGATCTTATATGAACCGGAGTTTTCTTCGGCCTTTGCGGAGGTGAAGAGAGCATGAAGAATCAAGCGCATCACCTGATCAATATCATCATCTACGGGTTGGGATTCCTTCTTCTATGGGAATGGTTGCGACCGGTAGGGGCCATTACCGATACAGGGAGTGTCACGGCTTTCGTCCTCTTCATCGCCATGGCATTTATTCTGTCGTACTTCCGGATCCACTTTTTAATCTCGGGCGCAGTGAAACTGCTTTATATGGTCGTTGCCTTGAAGATCTGGTACTTTCCCGGATCCCTGCTCGATCTGAGCTGGGTGCAGGAGATGCTCGGGGAGATCGGTTATAACACGGGCATGATGTTCGGTCGGGAATGGGGAGCCTGACCTATATGTATCAAAGCCTGCTGTTTTTCATCCTTCTCTGGCTTATGACCTACCTGCTTCACTATTGGCTCATGGTAAGAAGGAGCATCCTGTTGTTTTACTTCATGACCATCACCTACATCTGCGTCATCGATACCTATACAGAGTATGACGGGAAAATGTCGATCCTACGGGCGGTGATCATCGGCTTCGTCCTTATGGGGATGCTCGCCCTTGAACGTCTCGTGAAGCGGGAGGGGCTCGCCTTATTCCGGATCAACCGCAGGAAATGGATGGTGCCTCTCGTCATCCTACTTGGATTCAGTTCCGTCCTTGCACTCGCCGCACCGAAGGCCGCTCCGATCTGGCCGGATCCGATCCCGTATCTGCAGTCTTTCTCTGCAAACGGCCCGGGCACCGGCGGCGGGGGCAACAGCAAGGCAGGGTATGATCCCGACGACAGTCGACTGGGTGGTCCGTTTGAAGCAGATCCGTCTGTCGTCTTCACGGCAGAGGTGACAGATGAACACTATTGGAAGATCGAAACGAAGGACTTCTACACGGGGAAGGGGTGGGAGCAGTCCCGCCCTGAGGATGAAGGGGAAGAAATGAACTTCCAGGCGGATGAACTTGTCCCGATCTCGGATGATGCAAACCGCGACAAGAAAGAAGATCCTCAAACCGAGAGGGTCATGATGGCTTCCACCTATTCGCACATCCTCTATCCTTATGGGCTTGAGAAGATCATTCTGGACTGGAACGGCTACTTTTCATTAAATCCCGTTAGTGAAAAGATTACCAGTCGGGAGGAAAATGGCTCTGACATTGAACTTAATCAGTACCAGGTATCATACCATCCGGCCTCTTATTCCCTAAAGAAGATGAAGGGGACAGTGGATGGAGACATTGATTCCGAAGGCTTCCTCGATCGGTATACGCAGCTCCCGGAAAATCTGCCGGAACGGGTATCCCTGCTCGCTGAGGAGATCACCAAGGACAAAGACAACTGGTACGATAAAGTGAAAGCGATCGAGCGGTACTTCGGGCAGAATGGTTTTGTCTATGATCAACAGGATGTGGCGGTCCCCGGGGCGGAACAGGACTACGTCGATCAATTCCTTTTTGAAACCCAGAAGGGATATTGTGATAATTTCTCCACCTCCATGGTGACTATGACCCGCTCCCTCGGGATCCCCGCCAGGTGGGTAAAGGGATACACAGAAGGCACATTCAGCAAGCAGGTCGATAAGGACTATCAGCTGTATGAGGTCACCAATGACAATGCCCATTCCTGGGTGGAAGTGTTTTTCCCTGATGTGGGATGGGTCCCATTCGAGCCTACGGTCGGCTTCAGCAACAATGTCCGCTACGCCTATGATCTCGAGCTCGATGACTCTGATGGGGAAGAAACTCCTGAAGAGGATAAAGAAGAAACGTCTGCACCCGAGAGCCAGCAACAACAGCCGCCGCCGGACTTGGCGAATGAAGATTCCAGCGGGGTGGACGGGGCCCAGTCCTTTCTTCAGGAGCATGTGGGCAAATTTCTCTTCGGATTGATTGCGATCGTCCTTCTGATCGGAGTTGCGTTCTACTTGAGAAGAAGATGGATTCCGTATGTCTATATCCTGTACTACAGGACCCAGAAATCCGAGTCGGCTTTCCCGAGAGCCTATCTCGCCCTGGTGAAACAGCTGGGCAGGCATGGGGTAAAAATGGAGGATGGTCAAACCCTCAGAAGCTACTCCCACTATGTGGATACTCATTTCGGCACCTATGAAATGACGAGCCTGACCAATAATTATGAGCGGCTGCTCTATGGGCGGGACCTCTCCACGGAAGAGTGGGTCAAGCTAAGGGAATTGTGGGAAAATTTAATTAAAAAGACAACCGGTTGACCGTCTTGCAAACAAAGTATAAAATGATGACAAAATCATAATAAGTTCGTTAGCATCCTTCGTATATCCTCGATAATACGGTTCGAAAGTATCTACCCGGTCACCTTAAATGACTGGACTATGAAGGCAGAGTTCTATTTTGGATATTTTTGCACCCAAAAACTAGAATCCTGCCTTTTTTTAAAGGCGGAGTCTAGTTTTTTTGCTTTCATGGAACGCTAACGGATGACGGAGGAGCATGCCTCATCCGGGCTCGATCGATAACTACTAATGAGGTGAACTGAATGCTTGGTAAAGAAGAATTGCACAATCAGGAAATGATCGTCGTACTCGACTTTGGAAGTCAGTACAACCAGTTGATTACAAGAAGGATCCGTGAGTTCGGTGTGTATAGTGAACTCCATCCCCATACAATCACAGTGGAAGAAATCAAGGAAATCAATCCGACGGGAATCATCTTCTCCGGCGGACCGAACAGCGTTTACGGTGATGGTGCCCTTCGTTGTGACGAGCGTATCTTTGACCTTGATATCCCGATCCTCGGCATCTGCTACGGCATGCAGCTCATGACGATGCACTTCGGCGGGAAAGTGGAAAGGGCCAAGCACCGTGAGTATGGGAAAGCAGCCATCCAGATCGAACAACCATCCAAGCTGTTTGCCGACCTTGAGGACGAACAGGTTGTATGGATGAGTCACGGCGACCTTGTTGTCGAAGCGCCGGAAGGGTTCGTGGTCAATGCCATCAACCCATCCTGCCCGATTGCTTCCATCAGCAATGAAGAGAAGAATCTTTATGCCGTTCAATTCCACCCGGAAGTAAGACACTCCGTGCACGGAAATGAAATGCTCAAGAACTTCGTCTTCGGTGTATGTGGATGCAAAGGCGACTGGTCCATGGAAAACTTCATCGATATGGAGATCGAGAAGATCCGTCAGACGGTAGGGGACAAAAAAGTCCTTTGTGCACTCAGCGGAGGGGTTGATTCATCCGTTGTAGCCGTACTTATCCATAAGGCGATTGGCGATCAATTGACATGTATCTTCGTTGACCACGGTCTCCTTCGTAAAGGGGAAGCAGACAGCGTCATGAAGACATTCGCTGATGGGTTCGATATGAACGTCATCAAAGTGGATGCGCAGGATCGTTTCCTGAATAAGCTGAAAGGCGTGTCCGATCCGGAACAAAAACGTAAAATCATCGGGAACGAATTCATCTATGTATTCGACGATGAGGCGACGAAACTCGAAGGAATTGAATTCCTTGCGCAAGGAACGCTGTACACAGACATTATTGAAAGTGGGACGGCCACTGCGCAAACGATCAAATCCCATCACAATGTCGGTGGACTTCCGGAAGATATGCAGTTCACGCTGATCGAGCCTATGAACACACTCTTTAAAGATGAAGTGCGTGCCCTTGGAACGGAGCTGGGTATTCCTGATGAAATCGTATGGCGTCAGCCGTTCCCGGGACCGGGTCTTGGAATCCGCGTCCTAGGTGAAATCTCCGAGCAAAAGCTTGAAATCGTCCGCGAATCAGACTATATCCTACGCGATGAAGTAAAGAAAGCCGGACTCGAACGCGACATCTGGCAGTACTTCACGGTCCTTCCTGATATCCGCAGCGTCGGTGTCATGGGGGATGCAAGAACCTATGATTACACGATCGGAATCCGTGCCGTGACTTCCATCGACGGCATGACTTCGGACTGGGCGAGGATCCCTTGGGACGTGTTGGAGAAAATCTCCACGCGAATCGTCAATGAGGTCGATCACATCAACCGCGTCGTGTATGACATCACGAGCAAGCCACCAGCCACGATCGAGTGGGAATAACGAATAATAAAACCCCTGCCTAGGCAGGGGTTTTATTATGATGGCGAACATTATTAAAATATTTGTCGTTAATGTTCGTATTTTTCGTTGACGCATGGCAGTTCAATTGGTACAATAGTACTGTAATCATCATTATATTAAAAAAACTATTACGTCGTATAATTTCGGGAATAAGGCCCGAGCGTTTCTACCAAGCTACCGTAAATGGCTTGACTACGAGGTGATTGATGGGACCTTTCTGTCGGACCCATCCGTTATCTATATAGTCAAAAGCCCTGAATCGGTCGATTCAGGGCTTTTGATGTCGAAATGGCATACGACGGCTCTATAGGAGGAGTCTGAGTGAAGAATTATTTCCAGTTTGACCAGTTAGGAACGAATTATAAGAGGGAGTTCATCGGCGGGCTGACCACCTTCCTGTCCATGGCCTATATCCTCATCGTCAATCCATTGACGTTGACGCTTCAATCAGTGCCCGATCTTCCGGATGCACTGCGTATGGACCAAGGTGCGGTCTTCGTTGCGACGGCTCTTGCCGCTGCAGTCGGTTCCCTCGTCATGGGACTCCTGGCCAAGTATCCCATAGCCCTTGCCCCGGGTATGGGGTTGAATGCTTTCTTTGCCTATAGTGTTGTGTTGACCATGGGGATCCCTTGGGAAACGGCCCTTACAGGCGTTCTATTCTCCGGATTGATCTTCATGGTACTGACATTATCGGGTATCCGCGAAACGATCATCAACTCCATTCCCGCCGAGCTGAAGCTTGCAGTAGGAGCGGGGATCGGCTTGTTCATCACCTTCGTCGGGTTCCAAAATTCCGGGATCATCGTTAAGGACGATGCGGTTCTTGTAGGACTTGGTAATCTGGCGAGCGGTCCGACACTTCTTGCAGTATTCGGTATCATCATAACAGTTATCCTTATGACCAGAGGTGTAAACGGAGCAATATTCATCGGGATGGTCGTGACAGCGATCGTCGGGATGATCGTCGGCTTGATTGATAAACCTGACGCGATCGTGAGTGCTGCCCCGAGCCTGGAGCCGACATTCGGTGCGGCTCTCGGTCCGATCTTCAATGACCCTGGTACGTTATTCACGCTTCAAATGCTCACCGTCATCCTGACCTTCCTGTTCGTTGATTTCTTCGATACAGCCGGAACCCTTCTGGCTGTAGCCAATCAGGCTGGACTGACAAAAGACAATAAACTCCCGCGTGCGGGTAAAGCATTGTTCGCAGACTCATGTGCAACCGTCTTTGGAGCGATTCTCGGAACATCCACAACTACTTCTTATATCGAGTCTTCTGCAGGGGTAGCGGCAGGAGCGAGAACAGGGTTCGCGTCGGTTGTCACAGGTCTCCTGTTCGTTCTCTCGATCTTCTTCTTCCCGCTTCTCGGCGTCATCACCGCGCCTGTGACGGCACCGGCCCTTATCATTGTGGGAGTGCTCATGGTATCTGCCATCGGGGATATCGACTGGAAGAAGTTCGAAATTGCTGTACCGGCATTCCTGACGATCATCGCCATGCCGCTGACTTACAGTATTGCTACAGGGATCGCCATCGGCTTCGTCTTCTATCCGATCACCATGATCGTGAAAGGTCGTGCGAGGGAGATTCACCCGATTATGTACCTCCTGTTCCTCGTCTTCATCCTGTACTTCATTTTCTTGGCATAAGGCCCAACACCGACCCTAAAAAGGTCGGTGTTTTTATGATCATGAATGAATGCGCATCCATGAAAGGGCGGGTTTCCCACTGTTGGGAGAAAAAGTTGCAGACAGGGTAATTGAAAAAACTAGCAGGTTTCGTTAGAATCAGGGAACGAGCAACAGGCGGAAATAATGGGGAGAAATGACGATGTCGATCTTGAACGTGAAGAAAGTACTGAATAATAATGTATTGATCGCCGAGCATACCGCGTACGGGGAAGTGGTCCTGATCGGCAAAGGGATCGGATTCAACCGGAAGAAGGGGGATCCCATACAGAATGATATTGCCGAGAAGATGTTCGTTCTGAAGGGGGAAAAGGAGCAGGAGCAATATAAGAATCTCCTCCCTTTCCTGAATGATGACATGTCGAGTATCATCATTTCGGCCATTGAACTGATACGGGAGAGGACCAATTCCTTCTTGAATGAGCATATCCATATTGCTCTCACCGACCATATCCTTTTTGCCATCAACCGCCTTATGAGGGGTATGGAGATCCGCAATCCGTTCCTCGTGGAGACGAGGACGCTGTACCCATTCGAATATGAAGTCGCCAGGGAAGTGGTTGAACTGATCAATGATCACACGGAAGTCAACTTGCCTGAAGGGGAGATCGGCTTCATCGCCCTTCATATACACAGCGCGATGATGAATAAAGATCTGTCAGAAATCAACCAGCATTCTCAGCTGATTGCACGGTTGACCGGCATGATCGAACAGCAGCTCGAAGTGAATATCGATAGGGACAGCATCGATTACGTGAGGCTCGTCCGCCATATCCGGTATACAATTGAAAGGGTTTTACGGGGTGAGCGAGTAGAAGAACCAGAAAAGATTGCAAACCTATTGAAAGAAGAATATCCACTCTGCTATAATCTATCTTGGAAGCTGATCAAGATGATGCAGCAAACATTGAAGAAACCAGTATATGATGCAGAAGCGGTCTATCTGACGATGCACCTGCAGCGTATTCAAAGTAAAGTGAAATAGTCATTTATCTTACGTGTAACTGATTCGATCAGGCATGAGTGAAGAAGATGATTGAAACGCCTATTTTGGGGTAGTCTATCCCTATGCGTTTCAGTGTCCTCTTTCCTCATGCCTTTTTTGTTTGCATCCATCATCTCGTTCATTCTAAAAACTAACTAAATGGAGGAACCTTTTATGTTTAAAAAGGCTTTCGGGGTTTTACAAAAAGTCGGTAAAGCATTGATGCTTCCGGTCGCAATCCTGCCGGCTGCAGGTCTCTTGCTTGCTTTTGGTAACGCTCTCCAAAACCCGACACTTTTAGATATCGCGCCATTCTTGAGTAATGGCGGAGTTGAAACCGTTGCCGGCGTCATGGAAAAAGCAGGGGGAATCATCTTTGATAACCTGCCGCTTCTATTCGCTGTCGGTGTCGCCATAGGACTCGCGGGAGGGGACGGGGTAGCAGGTCTTGCCGCTATTGTCGGATTCCTGATCATGAACGCGACCATGGGAACAGTAGAAGGACTTGAAATCAAAGACGTGACCGGAGACAATGTCGATCCGGCCAATGCCTTGGTTCTTGGAATCCCTACGTTGCAAACCGGGGTCTTCGGGGGATCATCGTCGGGATCATAGCTGCCACGATGTACAATCGATTCTTTAAAATCGAGCTCCCTTCCTATCTCGGATTCTTCGCAGGTAAACGTTTCGTTCCGATCGCCACTGCAGTATCATCCGTCATCCTTGGATTGATCATGTTGGTAGTGTGGCCGCCGGTACAAGATGGACTCAATGCATTCTCGAACTTCATGCTTGGTGAAAACCGCGCATTCGCCGCTTTCATATTCGGTGTGATCGAGCGTGCACTCATTCCATTCGGCCTTCACCATATCTTCTATTCACCATTCTGGTTCGAATTCGGATCTTACACTTCTGCAGCAGGAGATGTGGTCCGCGGGGATCAGGCCATCTTCATGAAGCAGATTCAGGATGGCGTGCAGGATCTTACTGCCGGTACCTTCATGACAGGTAAATTCCCGTTCATGATGTTCGGTCTTCCGGCTGCAGCCCTTGCCATCTATCATGAAGCGCGCCCAGAGCGTAAAGCAGTAGTGGCAGGAATCATGGGTTCTGCTGCCCTGACATCTTTCTTGACAGGGATCACAGAACCACTTGAATTCTCATTCTTATTCGTAGCACCTGTCCTGTTCGGTATCCATACGATCTTTGCCGGACTTTCCTTCCTGACCATGCATTTGTTGAATGTAAAAGTCGGGATGACATTCTCGGGTGGATTGATCGATTATGTTCTATTCGGTCTTCTTAACCCGCAAACCAACGCATGGATCATCATTCCGGTCGGATTGGTCTTCGCGCTGATCTACTACTTCGGTTTCCGATTTGCCATCAGGAAGTTCAATCTCATGACTCCAGGTCGTGAAGAAGTAACAGATGAAGACGATGCGCCTGCAGGGACAGCCGACGAACTTCCGTTCAACATCCTGGAAGCAATGGGTGGGCAAGAGAACATCTCTCACCTTGACGCATGTATCACACGTCTTCGCGTACAAGTTAATGATGTGAAGCAAGTCGACAAGAACAGATTGAAAAAACTCGGTGCATCAGGTGTGCTTGAGGTAGGGAACAACATCCAGGCGATCTATGGACCGAAATCAGACGGCATCAAATCCCAGATGCAAGATATCATCAGTGGGAAAACGCCGCGTAAAGTCAAAATCGATACAGATAAAGAAGTGGAACAGCAGGTGGAAGAAGTGAACCCTGAGGCGCTCCGCACGTCTGATGAACAGCGTGCCGAACGATTCGTTGCACCAATCACGGGTGAACTGAAGGACATCACTGAAGTTCCGGATCAGGTATTCTCAGGTAAGATGATGGGTGACGGATTTGCGATCCTTCCGGAAGAAGGAATGATCGTATCACCAGTGGACGGGAAAATCGTCAACGTCTTCCCGACAAAGCACGCCCTTGGAATTGAATCAAAAGGTGGCCGCGAAATCCTCATTCACGTTGGGATCGATACGGTTAAACTTCAAGGGGAAGGATTCGAATCCCTCGTGAAAGAAGGGGACCAGGTAGAAGCCGGTCAGCCACTGTTGAAAGTGGACCTCGATTTCATCAAGGCGAACGCACCTTCCATCATCACACCGATTGTCTTCACCAATCTGAAGGAAGGTCAGCAGGTGACCTTGAAATCCCCAGGTAAAGTGAATCGCAATGATGAGGACATCATCGAAATCGATTGATCTATCTATAGAAGGAAAGGCCTTCCCTTGCACACGGGGAAGGCCTTTTTATATGGATGAAACAAGGGAATCTAGCAATGAAATGATAGAAATGAAATTAATTCTATTAAAAGTATTGACGGGTGCCGATAACCTTGATATACTTTAAAAACCGTCGCAGGAAGACAGCGAATAAACACACTCGAGCGTAACGTTCGAAAAAACAATTCGAAAAAAGTGTTGACAAACACTTAGTCAACCTGGTATGATGGTTAAGTTGCTCCGAACGAGCGGCGAACATTTGAACCTTGAAAACTGAACAAAACAAGACAAACACGTCAACGTTAATTCTAGATTTATTTTAAGAGCTATTCAAACTTTTTATGGAGAGTTTGATCCTGGCTCAGGACGAACGCTGGCGGCGTGCCTAATACATGCAAGTCGAGCGGATCGATGGGAGCTTGCTCCCTGAGATCAGCGGCGGACGGGTGAGTAACACGTGGGTAACCTGCCTGTAAGACTGGGATAACTCCGGGAAACCGGGGCTAATACCGGATAACACCTACCCCCGCATGGGGGAAGGTTGAAAGGTGGCTTCGGCTATCACTTACAGATGGACCCGCGGCGCATTAGCTAGTTGGTGAGGTAACGGCTCACCAAGGCGACGATGCGTAGCCGACCTGAGAGGGTGATCGGCCACACTGGGACTGAGACACGGCCCAGACTCCTACGGGAGGCAGCAGTAGGGAATCTTCCGCAATGGACGAAAGTCTGACGGAGCAACGCCGCGTGAGTGAAGAAGGTTTTCGGATCGTAAAACTCTGTTGTTAGGGAAGAACAAGTGCCGTTCGAATAGGGCGGCACCTTGACGGTACCTAACCAGAAAGCCACGGCTAACTACGTGCCAGCAGCCGCGGTAATACGTAGGTGGCAAGCGTTGTCCGGAATTATTGGGCGTAAAGCGCGCGCAGGTGGTTTCTTAAGTCTGATGTGAAAGCCCACGGCTCAACCGTGGAGGGTCATTGGAAACTGGGGAACTTGAGTGCAGAAGAGGAAAGTGGAATTCCAAGTGTAGCGGTGAAATGCGTAGATATTTGGAGGAACACCAGTGGCGAAGGCGACTTTCTGGTCTGTAACTGACACTGAGGCGCGAAAGCGTGGGGAGCAAACAGGATTAGATACCCTGGTAGTCCACGCCGTAAACGATGAGTGCTAAGTGTTAGAGGGTTTCCGCCCTTTAGTGCTGCAGCTAACGCATTAAGCACTCCGCCTGGGGAGTACGGTCGCAAGACTGAAACTCAAAGGAATTGACGGGGGCCCGCACAAGCGGTGGAGCATGTGGTTTAATTCGAAGCAACGCGAAGAACCTTACCAGGTCTTGACATCCTCTGACAACCCTAGAGATAGGGCTTTCCCCTTCGGGGGACAGAGTGACAGGTGGTGCATGGTTGTCGTCAGCTCGTGTCGTGAGATGTTGGGTTAAGTCCCGCAACGAGCGCAACCCTTGATCTTAGTTGCCAGCATTCAGTTGGGCACTCTAAGATGACTGCCGGTGACAAACCGGAGGAAGGTGGGGATGACGTCAAATCATCATGCCCCTTATGACCTGGGCTACACACGTGCTACAATGGACGGTACAAAGGGCTGCAAGACCGCGAGGTTTAGCCAATCCCATAAAACCGTTCTCAGTTCGGATTGTAGGCTGCAACTCGCCTACATGAAGCTGGAATCGCTAGTAATCGCGGATCAGCATGCCGCGGTGAATACGTTCCCGGGCCTTGTACACACCGCCCGTCACACCACGAGAGTTTGTAACACCCGAAGTCGGTGAGGTAACCTTTTGGAGCCAGCCGCCTAAGGTGGGACAGATGATTGGGGTGAAGTCGTAACAAGGTAGCCGTATCGGAAGGTGCGGCTGGATCACCTCCTTTCTAAGGAAGATTTACTAAAACGTTTGACGACGTCGAAGTTTTGTTCAGTTTTGATGGTTTAAGTTTTTTACGAAGCGCAAGCGGAGTAAAATAAACTTCCATCTTCTATATTGTTCTTTGAAAACTAGATAAAGTTTTATTGATAGTCAAGAAATTACCGAGTATCGCCATTTTAGGTTTTTAACCAATTCGGTTAAGTTAATAAGGGCGCACGGTGGATGCCTTGGCACTAGGAGCCGATGAAGGACGGGACTAACACCGATATGCTTCGGGGAGCTGTAAGTGAGCTGATCCGAAGATTTCCGAATGGGGGAACCCACTGTTCGTAATGGAACAGTATCCTTGCTTGAATACATAGAGCTTGGAAGGCAGACCCAGGGAACTGAAACATCTAAGTACCTGGAGGAAGAGAAAGCAAATGCGATTCCCTGAGTAGCGGCGAGCGAAACGGGATTAGCCCAAACCAAGAGGCTTGCCTCTTGGGGTTGTAGGACACTCTATACGGAGTTACAAAGGAACGGGGTAGACGAAGAAGTCTGGAAAGGCTCGTCAAAGAAGGTAACAACCCTGTAGTCGAAACTTCGTTCCCTCTTGAGTGGATCCTGAGTACGGCGGGACACGTGAAATCCCGTCGGAAGCTGGGAGGACCATCTCCCAAGGCTAAATACTCCCTAGTGACCGATAGTGAACCAGTACCGTGAGGGAAAGGTGAAAAGCACCCCGGAAGGGGAGTGAAATAGAACCTGAAACCGTGTGCCTACAAGTAGTCAGAGCCCGTTAACGGGTGATGGCGTGCCTTTTGTAGAATGAACCGGCGAGTTACGATCCCATGCAAGGTTAAGTCGAGAAGACGGAGCCGCAGCGAAAGCGAGTCTGAATAGGGCGAATGAGTATGTGGTCGTAGACCCGAAACCAGGTGATCTACCCATGTCCAGGATGAAGTCCAGGTAACACTGGATGGAGGTCCGAACCCACGCACGTTGAAAAGTGCGGGGATGAGGTGTGGGTAGCGGAGAAATTCCAATCGAACCTGGAGATAGCTGGTTCTCTCCGAAATAGCTTTAGGGCTAGCCTCATGTTGTAAGAGTCTTGGAGGTAGAGCACTGTTTGGACTAGGGGCCCTCATCGGGTTACCGAATTCAGACAAACTCCGAATGCCAAAGACTTATCCATGGGAGTCAGACTGCGAGTGATAAGATCCGTAGTCGAAAGGGAAACAGCCCAGACCACCAGCTAAGGTCCCAAAGTATACGTTAAGTGGAAAAGGATGTGGAGTTGCTTAGACAACCAGGATGTTGGCTTAGAAGCAGCCACCATTTAAAGAGTGCGTAATAGCTCACTGGTCGAGTGACTCTGCGCCGAAAATGTACCGGGGCTAAACGTATCACCGAAGCTGTGGATTGACACCGTTTGGTGTCAGTGGTAGGAGAGCGTTCTAAGGACTGCGAAGCTAGACCGTAAGGACTGGTGGAGTGCTTAGAAGTGAGAATGCCGGTATGAGTAGCGAAAGATGGGTGAGAATCCCATCCACCGAATGCCTAAGGTTTCCTGAGGAAGGCTCGTCCGCTCAGGGTTAGTCGGGACCTAAGTCGAGGCCGATAGGCGTAGACGATGGACAACAGGTTGATATTCCTGTACCACCTTTCTTCCATTTGAGCAATGGGGGGACGCAGGAGGATAGGGTAAGCGCACTGCTGGATATGTGCGTCTAAGCAGTTAGGCTGATGATGAGGCAAATCCCATCATCGTGAAGGTTGAGCTGTGATAGCGAGCGAATTATAGTAGCGAAGTTCCTGATTCCACACTGCCAAGAAAAGCCTCTAGCGAGGAAGATGGTGCCCGTACCGCAAACCGACACAGGTAGGCGAGGAGA
Source organism: Rossellomorea marisflavi (assembly GCF_009806575.1). Lineage (NCBI taxonomy): Bacteria > Bacillati > Bacillota > Bacilli > Caryophanales > Bacillaceae > Rossellomorea > Rossellomorea marisflavi. The sequence continues at coordinate 368,407 of NZ_CP047095.1, forward strand.
GAATCCTAAGGTGAGCGAGAGAACTCTCGTTAAGGAACTCGGCAAAATGACCCCGTAACTTCGGGAGAAGGGGTGCTCTGGTAGGGTGCAAGCCCGAGAGAGCCGCAGTGAATAGGCCCAGGCGACTGTTTAGCAAAAACACAGGTCTCTGCGAAGCCGTAAGGCGAAGTATAGGGGCTGACGCCTGCCCGGTGCTGGAAGGTTAAGAGGAGTGCTTAGCGCAAGCGAAGGTGCGAATCGAAGCCCCAGTAAACGGCGGCCGTAACTATAACGGTCCTAAGGTAGCGAAATTCCTTGTCGGGTAAGTTCCGACCCGCACGAAAGGCGTAACGATCTGGGCACTGTCTCAACGAGAGACTCGGTGAAATTATAGTACCTGTGAAGATGCAGGTTACCCGCGACAGGACGGAAAGACCCCGTGGAGCTTTACTGTAGCCTGATATTGAATTTTGGCACAGCTTGTACAGGATAGGTAGGAGCCTTGGAAGCCGGAGCGCTAGCTTCGGTGGAGGCGTCGGTGGGATACTACCCTGGCTGTGTTGACATTCTAACCCGCGCCCCTTATCGGGGTGGGAGACAGTGTCAGGTGGGCAGTTTGACTGGGGCGGTCGCCTCCTAAAGAGTAACGGAGGCGCCCAAAGGTTCCCTCAGAATGGTTGGAAATCATTCGCAGAGTGTAAAGGCACAAGGGAGCTTGACTGCGAGACCTACAAGTCGAGCAGGGACGAAAGTCGGGCTTAGTGATCCGGTGGTTCCGCATGGAAGGGCCATCGCTCAACGGATAAAAGCTACCCCGGGGATAACAGGCTTATCTCCCCCAAGAGTCCACATCGACGGGGAGGTTTGGCACCTCGATGTCGGCTCATCGCATCCTGGGGCTGTAGTCGGTCCCAAGGGTTGGGCTGTTCGCCCATTAAAGCGGTACGCGAGCTGGGTTCAGAACGTCGTGAGACAGTTCGGTCCCTATCCGTCGTGGGCGCAGGAAATTTGAGAGGAGCTGTCCTTAGTACGAGAGGACCGGGATGGACGCACCGCTGGTGTACCAGTTGTCTTGCCAAAGGCATCGCTGGGTAGCTATGTGCGGAAGGGATAAGTGCTGAAAGCATCTAAGCATGAAGCCCCCCTCGAGATGAGATTTCCCATCACTTTATGTGAGTAAGATCCCTGAAAGATGATCAGGTAGATAGGTCAGAGGTGGAAGTGTGGCGACACATGAAGCTGACTGATACTAATCGATCGAGGACTTAACCAAACGTAATGCAGGCGCGTTGCGCCTGCCAGACTGGCCGATACGCCGGTAATGATTGACTATCAACCCTTTATCTAGTTTTGAAAGAATAATTCTTTCAATGGAATACCTGTCTGGTGACATTGGCGAAGAGGTCACACCCGTTCCCATGCCGAACACGGAAGTTAAGCTCTTCAGCGCCGATGGTAGTTGGGGGATCTCCCCCTGTGAGAGTAGGACGTCGCCAGGCAATGTAGAGAAAAGCAGCTCATTTGATGGGTTGCTTTTTTTGTTGTGTTTTTCGTTGGCGGGGAATGTTGTTGGTAGTGATGTTGGCCATTAGAAAGATGTTGGTTAGGAGAGCGAAATCACGGTTAGAGTATGGGATGATATCGGTGAGCAAGGGCGAAGAGACAGACTTTTAGAGCTTTAATGACCTGTGGGAGTATGGGATCAGCCAAGTGGGATGGACAGAGGCGTTATCTGGAGATGAGGCTATGGGGGGAGTCGCGCTTATTTGCGACTTTTTTTCATTTCTTGCGAAGGGGGCGTGATACCTGCGGATAGGATGCTTTTATCAGTGATATTTTTCCAAATAAAGTATTCACTTATGTACCTGACACCATTCAACATTCCTCGTAACTTCTATTGCCCATTTTGAGCAATTTTTTACTTATTACTTCCCTCTTGGAGCAGGAATACCAGCGGAATTCACCGATTTACTTGCGAGATTTTCAAATTTATTTGCGATAATCAAGTTTTCATTTGCGAAACTCCAGATCGACATTCATTCTATTTGTGAACTTCGCTCGTTCGTATCAGTTCGGATGTCTTACTTGCAAACAACCTCAGTCATCTAGCACTTGCATGACAATATTTGCGAACAGGAACAGGAACAGAAACAGAAACAAAAACAAAACAGCAATGAAACCCGATGCTTCACCACCACCCCATCCATCCCTTCATAAAACACCATCCACTCCATACAATTCCCTTCAAACCCGCACTCCTCCCCCGTTTACCAACCCCAAAAAAGGGAACATAAACACCATAGTCGAACGTTGCCAAAAATTGTACGGAACGATTTGATTTCTGTGCTTTCTTCCGCAGACTTTTTCTAGTAAAATAGATTTCAATTTGGCCCCTTCATAAAGGGGATAGGAGGATTAGGTTTTGTTGCAGAATAGTTATATCATGGTCGCCATCATCCTTGTCATCAATATTGTGTATGTATCGTTTTTCACAACGAGGATGATCCTGACGTTGAAGGGGTATCGGTACATTGCCGCGTTTGTGAGCATGTTTGAGATTGTTATATATGTTGTCGGGCTTGGACTCGTCTTGGATAACCTCAATCAGATCCAGAATGTCATTGCCTATGCAGTGGGGTACGGGATCGGAGTCATCGTGGGGATGAAGATCGAGGAGAAGCTGGCTCTTGGATATATTACGGTGAATGTCATCACGAAGGAGTACGACAAGGCCCTTCCCGGTCAGCTTCGTGAACGGGGATACGGTGTGACGAACTGGGAGGCGAACGGACTTGAGGGGAATCGCATGGCGCTTCAGATCCTGACGCCGCGGAAGTATGAAATGAGGCTTTATGATACCATTAAGGAGCTCGACCCGAAGGCGTTCATCATTGCTTATGAGCCGAAGACCATCCACGGTGGATTCTGGGTGAAGCAGGTTCGGAGCATCCGAAAGGGGAAAATCAAGAAATGAGTAAGAAGTTGTTGTTTGAAGTGAAAGACGGTGAGTCGATCGGTGACTGCCTGGATCGCATGAAGGATCAAGGGTATATGCCGGTCAGGCGCATGGAGAAGCCGGTCTTTGAAGAACAGGGGAAAGAAACATATGTCCCTGTAAAACAGACAATTGTATTTGAAGGAAAGAAGATAGAGGAGTAAGGACTCCTAAATACGAACATTAATTTTCAGACTTTTATTATCGTTCGATTATTCGTTGACATCCCCCTGTTATCACGTTATGATGAAGACAAATAAACCGAATACCCTCATATAATAATGGGAATATGGCCCATGAGTCTCTACCTGACTACCGTAAATGGTCGGACTATGAGGAAAGTAGCTGTCTGGATCGAAGCTTGATTTGTGGACCCATTTTGGTGTCCATGAATGATACCCGGATCGATTGCTTTCTCTCATAATGGAGAACAATCGATCCGGGTATTTTTGTTTTTTAACCACTGGAGGTGCCTTGTTCATGATAGGTGTGATTATGGGAAGTACATCGGATTGGGAAACGATGAAGCATGCATGCGACGTATTGGATGAATTGGATGTTCCTTATGAAAAATGCGTTGTATCAGCACACAGGACGCCTGACTATATGTTCACATATGCAGAGGAAGCGCGACGACGCGGGGTCAAGGTCATCATTGCAGGTGCAGGGGGAGCAGCCCACCTGCCGGGCATGGTGGCGGCAAAGACCACGATTCCGGTAATCGGGGTGCCGGTGCAGTCGAAGGCATTGAACGGACTTGATTCCCTCCTCTCCATCGTCCAGATGCCAGGAGGGGTGCCTGTGGCGACAGTGGCGATTGGAAAGGCAGGGGCGACGAATGCCGGACTTCTGGCGGCCCAGATCCTCTCGGTTGAAGACAGCCGGATCGAAGAAGCTCTCGAGGCGAGAAGGGACAACTTGAGACAAAACGTAATGGAAAGCAGTGATGACCTTGACTAAGAAAACGATCTTACCAGGACAGACGATTGGGATCATCGGAGGGGGCCAGCTTGGCAGGATGATGGCCCTTGCAGCCAAACACAATGGCTTCAGGGTGGCGGTTCTTGATCCTGCGAGGAATGCTCCTTGCGCCCAGGTGGCCGATCTGGTCATCGCGGCTCCATATGATCAATACGATGCCCTCTACCGGTTGGCGGAAGAGTGTGATGTCATCACCTATGAATTCGAGAACATCGATTATGAAGCGTTGAAGTGGCTGAATGAAAGGGCATATGTTCCCCAGGGCGCGGAGCTGATCCGCATCACCCAGGACCGGATCATGGAGAAGGAAGCCCTTGTCCATGCCGGTGTCGAGGTCGCTCCTTACGCGGTCATTCACCAAGAACAGGATATCTATGATACTATAGAAAAGCTTGGCTATCCTTCAGTATTGAAAACGGCAAGAGGCGGATACGACGGGAAAGGGCAGTTTGTGATCCGGGAACGGGAAGCCATTCCAGAAGCGGCCGAACTGTTGAAGAACGGTGCGTGTGTCCTTGAAAAATGGCTCTCATTCGAAAAGGAGATCTCGGTGATTGTTTCTCGCAATCCCGATGGACAGCAGACGCATTTTCCAGTCGTTGAAAACATCCACGTGGACAATATCCTCCACGAAACCATTGCTCCTGCAAGGGTGACGGAAGAGGTGGCGGATTTGGCGGTGGAAATGGCGACGAGGATCAGTGAGACCCTTGATCTCGTCGGGACGCTCGCCATCGAGATGTTCCTGACGGAAGATGGCAGGATCTTCATCAATGAGCTGGCACCACGCCCTCACAACTCTGGTCACTTCTCTATCGAAGCATGTGATGTGTCTCAGTTTGCACAGCATATCAAGGCTGTCTGCAATTGGCCGCTGCGCCAACCCGTTTTATTAAAAGATGCTGTGATGGTCAACCTATTAGGAGAACATATAGAGCCTATCATGAAGGCCATTCCAGAAAAGCCCGATTGGTTCATTCATCTGTACGGAAAGGACGTCCCGAAGGAAAAGCGGAAGATGGGACATGTGACGATCCTGACCGATGATATGGCCAGCACGTTGGATTCTGTGAACAGTGCAGGGATCTGGAAGGTTCAAGAAAAGATCGGAGGACGACAAGGATGATAGAACGTTATACGCGCCCGGAGATGGGAGCCATTTGGACGGAAGAAAATCGCTTCCAATCTTGGTTGGAAGTAGAAATCCTGGCATGCGAAGCCTGGGCTGAGATCGGGGATATCCCGAAGGAAGACGTAGCCAAGATCCGTGAAAATGCAGGATTCAATGTAGACCGCATCAAAGAGATCGAAGAAGAGACGCGCCATGATGTGGTAGCCTTCACACGTGCGGTATCCGAGACGCTCGGAGAAGAACGGAAATGGGTCCATTACGGACTGACGTCGACGGACGTAGTGGATACGGCCCTTTCGTATCAGCTGAAGCAGGCCAACGCCATCATCCTGAAGGATCTGGAACGTTTTGTAGAGATTCTGAAGAACAAAGCCATCGAACATAAGCATACGGTCATGATGGGGCGTACGCACGGGGTGCACGCTGAGCCGACCACGTTCGGATTGAAGCTTGCCCTCTGGTATGAAGAGATGAAGCGTAATGTCGATCGCTTCAAGGACGCTGCGGCCGGTGTTGAATTCGGTAAGATTTCCGGTGCTGTCGGAACATATGCCAACATTGATCCATTCGTTGAAGCGTATGTATGCGAAAAGCTCGGAATCACACCGGCACCTGTTTCCACCCAGACGCTTCAGCGTGACCGTCACGCACATTACATGGGGACACTTGCACTGATTGCAACATCCGTCGAGAAGTTTGCAGTCGAAGTGCGCGGACTCCAAAAAAGTGAGACGCGTGAAGTCGAAGAGTTCTTCGCCAAGGGGCAAAAAGGCTCTTCTGCCATGCCTCATAAACGCAATCCGATCGGTTCCGAGAATATGACCGGGATGGCTCGTGTGATCAGGGGTTATATGCTCACGGCCTATGAAAATGTACCTCTCTGGCATGAGCGCGACATCTCACACTCTTCTGCTGAGCGCGTGATCCTTCCGGATGCTACGATCGCCCTCAACTACATGTTGAACCGCTTTGCCAACATCGTGAAGAACTTGACGGTGTTCCCGGAGAACATGAAGCGCAATATGGACCGTACACTCGGCCTCATCTATTCACAGCGCGTCCTCCTTGCCCTCATCGATAAGGGGATGGCTCGTGAGGAAGCCTACGATACCGTGCAGCCGAAGGCCATGGAAGCATGGGAGAAACAGGTGCACTTCCGCACTCTCGTAGAAGAAGAGGAAGCCATCACATCAAAATTGTCGCCTGCTGAGATCGATGACTGTTTTGATTACAATTACCATTTGAAGCATGTAGATACGATTTTTGAGCGCTGCGGCCTCGTAGACTGACGCTCTGACAATCGCATAGGGACGGGTTTATATTCAGACCCCTCCCTTTTTTTATGGAAATATAGACTGAAGATTGGCAATGTTTCGAATATGGAGGGACTCAACATGGAAAAAGGCTCGCTGTTATACGAAGGAAAAGCCAAACGGATTTACGCAACGGATGACCCTGATGTCGTATGGATCCATTATAAAAATTCCGCCACGGCCTTCAATGGGGAAAAGAAGGCGGATATCGCTGGGAAGGGCGTCCTGAATAACAAGATTTCCAGTCTGTTATTTTCAAAGCTTGCCGAACGCGGCATCCAGAGTCATTTCATCAAACAGCTGTCGGATGAAGAGCAGCTTGTGAAAAAGGTGGATATCATTCCACTCGAAGTCGTGGTCCGCAATGTGATCGCAGGCAGCCTGTCGAAGCGTCTGGGCAGGGAGGAAGGCGAGGAGATGCCTTCACCGATCATCGAGTTTTACTACAAGGATGATGCGCTGGGGGATCCACTCATCAATGATGACCACATCGATTACCTTGGGGTTGCGACCAGTGAAGAGCGCCGGGAGATCAGGGATATGGCCCTTCAGGTCAACCGCGTCCTGCAAACGATCTTCAATGAGGCTGGTGTGATCCTCGTCGATTTCAAGCTTGAGTTCGGAAAGGACCGGGAAGGACAGATACTCCTCGGGGATGAAGTATCGCCGGATACATGCCGATTATGGGATGCCGAGACGCGCCAGAAGCTCGACAAAGATGTGTTCAGAAGAGGAATCGGTAGTTTGACAGAAGTATATGCCATCATACTAGAGCGATTGGGAGGAACTGCACATGTATAAAGTCAAAGTATATATCACCCTGAGAGAAAGCGTATTGGACCCACAAGGAAGCGTCGTGAAGAATGCCCTGCATTCCATGGAGTTCACGGAAGTGGAAGAGGTTCGTGTCGGGAAATATATGGAGCTGAGCCTCCCGTCATCTGTAAAAAACGTTGAGGCGGCCGTTGAAGAGATGTGCCACCGCCTGCTTGCCAATCCGGTCATCGAAGACTACCGATATGAAATCGAGGAGAGTGTCGCTCAATGAAGTTCGCGGTCATCGTATTTCCAGGATCCAACTGTGATGTAGACATGTATCATGCGATCAAGGATGAAATCGGCGAGGAAGTCGAGTATGTATGGCATGAGGAAGCGAGCCTTGAAGGCTTCGATGCCATCCTGCTGCCCGGCGGATTCTCGTATGGCGACTATCTCCGTTCAGGTGCCATCGCCCGTTTCTCCAACGTCATGAAGGAAGTGATCAAGGCTGCGGGAGAAGGAAAGCCCGTACTTGGTGTATGCAATGGATTCCAGGTACTGCTTGAATCCGGACTTCTGCCAGGTGCCATGAGACGGAACGATCATCTGAAGTTCATCTGCAAGACCGTACCGTTGAAGGTCGAAACCAATGAAACGATGTTCACGAACAGCTATGAAAAGGGTGACGAGATCCAGATCCCGATTGCCCATGGAGAAGGCAATTATTTCTGTGACGAAGAGACGCTCAAGGAACTGAAGGCCAACAATCAGATCGTGTTCACCTACGGCGGGGATAATCCGAACGGAAGCGTAGCGGATATTGCCGGGATCACGAATCACGCAGGCAACGTCCTTGGTATGATGCCTCACCCTGAGAGGGCCATGGAACCTTTACTAGGTAGTGAAGACGGGAAGAAATTATTTCAATCGATTGTGAAGCACTGGAGGGAACAACATGTCGTTAATGCTTGAACCGACTTCAAAGACAGTTAAAGAGGAAAAGCTTTACCGGGATATGGGGTTGACCGATGAAGAATTCACGATGGTGGAAGAGATCCTCGGAAGGACACCGAACTATACGGAAACCGGCCTTTTCTCGGTCATGTGGTCCGAGCACTGCAGCTACAAGAACTCTAAGCCGGTCCTCCGCAAGTTCCCGGTCACGGGCGAACGCGTCCTGCAGGGTCCTGGGGAAGGCGCGGGAATCGTCGATATCGGCGACGACCAGGCCGTGGTCTTCAAGATCGAGAGCCATAACCACCCATCAGCCATCGAACCCTACCAGGGGGCGGCGACGGGTGTCGGAGGCATCATCCGTGATGTATTCTCCATGGGGGCTCGCCCTATCGCACTCCTCAACTCTCTTCGCTTTGGAGAGTTGGATTCTCCTCGTGTTCAGTATCTATTTAAAGAAGTAGTGGCAGGGATCGCCGGCTACGGGAACTGCATCGGCATCCCGACGGTCGGGGGTGAAGTGCAATTCGACGCTTCCTATGAGGGGAATCCCCTCGTCAATGCCATGTGTGTCGGATTGATCGACCATAAAGACATCAAGAAGGGCCAGGCCCACGGAGTCGGCAACACCGTCATGTACGTCGGCGCGAAGACAGGACGCGACGGGATCCACGGGGCGACATTTGCGTCGGAGGAGCTCAACGAAGGATCGGACGAGAAGCGTCCAGCCGTTCAGGTAGGCGACCCGTTCATGGAGAAATTGCTCCTTGAAGCGTGCCTTGAGCTCATCCATAACGATGCACTTGTCGGGATCCAGGATATGGGGGCTGCAGGACTGACAAGCTCCTCGGCTGAAATGGCTTCAAAAGCCGGATCCGGTATTGAGATGAACCTTGACCTGATCCCGCAGCGTGAAACGGGGATGACGGCGTATGAAATGATGCTGTCTGAGTCCCAGGAACGCATGCTCATCGTCGTCAAGAAAGGACGCGAGCAGGAAATCGTCGATCTCTTCTCCAAATATGATCTTGAAGCGGTATCCGTCGGGCATGTAACGGATGACCAGCGTCTCCGCCTCACCCATAAAGGCGAAGTCGTAGCCGATGTGCCGGTCGATGCACTGGCTGAAGAAGCACCGGTCTACCATAAACCATCCAAAGAAGCGGCGTACTACAAGGAATTCCAGGCGATGGAGACCCCGGTGCCGACTGTGGACGATTATAAAGAAACCCTTCTCTCCCTCCTTCAGCAGCCGACGATTTCAAGCAAGGAATGGGTCTATGATCAATATGACCATCAGGTGAGGACGAGTACGGTTGTCAGCCCGGGCTCCGATGCGGCTGTCGTCCGCGTGCGCGGGACAAGGAAGGCCCTTGCCATGACAACGGACTGTAATTCTCGCTATCTGTATCTCGATCCGGAAGTAGGCGGGAAGATTGCTGTTGCAGAAGCAGCCCGTAACATCGTCTGCTCAGGAGCGATCCCCCTTGCCATCACAGACTGCCTGAACTTCGGTAATCCCGAGAAGCCGGAGATTTTCTGGCAGATCGAGAAATCGGTCGATGGGATGAGTGAAGCCTGCCGGGAGCTGAGCACACCGGTCATCGGAGGGAATGTATCCCTTTATAATGAATCAATGGGAACAGCGATCTACCCGACACCGGTTGTCGGTATGGTCGGCTTGATCGAAGACATCGACCACATCACCACCCAAAGCTTCAAAGCGGAAGGGGACCTCATCTATCTGCTGGGTGAAACGCTCGAAGAGTTCGGAGGCAGCGAGCTTCAGAAGATGACGGAAGGGAAGATCTTCGGCCATGCACCGGCGATCGATCTGAAAGTGGAGCTTCGTCGTCAGATGCAGCTTCTCGAAGCCATCCAGGAAGGCCTTGTCGCCTCTGCCCATGATCTTGCAGAAGGCGGTCTGTCTGTCGCCCTTGCTGAATCGGCTTTCGGAACGGAAGGCCTTGGAGCGGAAGTGACGCTGGCAGGATCAAACCCTGTAGCGGATCTGTTCAGTGAAACTCAATCCCGCTTCCTCATCACCGTCAAGCCGGAACATCAGGAAGCATTTGAACGGCTAGTATCTGAAACGACCCTCATCGGTCGCGTAACGGATGATGCGGCCATATCCATCAATTCCGAGGGTGAAGGCGGCCTCATCAATGCATCGGTCCAAGAGCTGGAAGCAGCTTGGAAAGGAGCCATCCCATGCTTACTGAAATCAAAGGCTTAAACGAAGAGTGCGGTGTGTTCGGCATCTGGGGTCATCCCAATGCCGCACAGATCACTTATTATGGACTCCACAGCCTGCAGCACAGGGGACAGGAGGGGACGGGAATCGTCGTATCTGACGGGGAACGCCTCCGCTGCCTGAAGGGAGAAGGCCTCGTCACAGAGGTTTTCCATGAAGGGACAATCGAGAAGCTGGAAGGAACGGGAGCCATCGGCCATGTCCGCTATGCTACGGCTGGAGGCGGCGGGTATGAAAACGTACAGCCCCTCCTCTTCAACTCCCAGACCGGCGGCCTTGCCCTCGCCCATAACGGGAACCTGGTGAATGCCAACGGACTCAAGCATCAGCTTGAAGGACAGGGGAGCATCTTCCAGACGACCTCGGATACAGAGGTCCTGGCCCATCTGATCAAACGAAGCGGATTTTCCAGCCTGAAGAACCGCGTCCGCAATGCCCTTTCCATGGTCAAGGGAGCGTATGCCTTCGTCATCATGACCGAAGATGAGCTCATGGTCGCCCTCGATCCCCATGGACTGCGCCCTCTTTCACTCGGGAAGATCGGGGATGCGTACTGTGTGGCATCTGAAACATGTGCGTTTGATATCGTCGGGGCGGAATTCATCCGGGACGTCGAGCCTGGTGAACTTCTTGTCATCAATGATGAAGGTGTGACATCCGAGAAATTCAGTTTCTCCAGCGGCAACGCCATGTGCACGATGGAATATGTGTATTTCTCCAGACCGGACAGCAATATCCAAGGTGTGAACGTCCACTCCGCACGGAAGCGGATGGGGATGGAGCTTGCGAAGGAAGCACCGATCGAAGCGGACGTCGTGACGGGGGTGCCGGACTCCAGTATCTCGAGTGCCATCGGATATGCAGAGGCTTCGGGCATCCCGTATGAGCTCGGGCTCATCAAGAACCGTTACGTCGGCAGGACGTTCATCCAGCCGTCCCAATCGCTGCGTGAGCAAGGCGTGAAGATGAAACTCTCCCCGGTGCGCGGCGTCGTGGAAGGGAAGCGGGTCGTGATGGTCGATGACTCCATCGTACGCGGAACGACAAGCAGGCGGATCGTCAGCATGCTGAAAGAAGCGGGGGCGAAGGAAGTTCACGTGTGCATCAGCTCGCCGCCGATCAAGAATCCGTGCTTCTACGGCATCGATACGTCCACACATGAAGAGTTGATCGCAGCGAACAACTCCGTGGAAGAGATGAGGCAGATCATCGGAGCTGATTCCCTCACGTTTTTGTCAACGGAAGGGGTCATGAAGGCGATCGACCGGAACGACAATTCCGACAATCGCGGGCAGTGTCTGGCATGCTTCACAGGGAAGTATCCGACTGAGATCTATCCGGATACCCTTCATCCACACGAAAAAGAGCTAGTGAAATAGGAGGAAGATTGATGGCTAATGCATATCGGCAAGCAGGAGTTGACATAGAAGCAGGATACGAATCCGTCGATCGGATCAAGAAGCACGTCAAGCGGACGGCCCGGGAAGGCGTCCTTGGTCAGTTGGGGAGCTTCGGCGGCATGTTCGACCTCTCGGCATTGAACTTGAAGGAGCCGGTCCTCGTCTCCGGGACGGACGGAGTCGGGACGAAGCTGAAGCTCGCCTTCCAGGCGGATCGCCATGACACCATCGGCATCGACTGCGTCGCCATGTGTGTGAATGACATCGTGGTCCAGGGAGCGGAACCCCTATATTTCCTTGATTATATTGCCACCGGCAAAGCCGTCCCTGAAAAGATCGAAGCGATCGTCAAAGGGATTGCCGACGGCTGCGAGCAGGCAGGCTGTGCCTTGATCGGCGGAGAAACCGCGGAGATGCCGGGGATGTATGCAGATGATGAGTATGATATTGCCGGATTTTCCGTCGGCGCCTGCGAGAAGAAGGCGATTGTGACGGGAGAAGAGATCCGCGAAGGTGACGTCCTCATCGGCCTCGCGTCCAGCGGTATCCACAGTAACGGCTATTCCCTCGTGAGGAAGGTCTTCTTCGATGATCATGATTTCAGGCTTGAAGATGCGCTTCCCGGATGGGACGCCCCTCTTGGTGAAGTCCTCCTGACACCGACGAAGATTTACGTGAAGCCGGTATTGGAGACGCTGAAGGCATTCTCCATCAAGGGAATGAGCCATGTGACGGGCGGTGGATTCATCGAGAACATCCCGCGTATGCTCCCGGATGGACTGAAAGCCCATATCACCGAAGGGGCGTGGGACATCCCTCCGATCTTCGGAGCCCTTGAAGAATACGGCCGCATCCCGAGGGAAGAGATGTACAACATCTTCAATATGGGGATCGGATTCGTTATGGCCGTCGAGAAGGGAGTGGCTGAAGAGGTCCTTGCCTTCTTGAATGGCATCGGCGGGGAAGCGGCCATCATCGGGCATGTCGCCGAAGGGAACGGCGTGACGATTTCTCCTGCCTCAGGAAGCGGACGATCATGAAGAAGATTGCCGTGTTTGCATCGGGGAGCGGAAGCAACTTTCAATCGATCGTGGATGAAATCGACAGCGGTACGCTTGAAGCCGATGTCCGCCTGCTCGTATGCGATCGCCCCGGTGCCAGGGCGACGGAGCGTGCGGAAGCGGCAGGGATCCCAGTCTTCTCCTTCCGGGCGAAAGAGTATGAAAGCAAGGAAGCCTTCGAACGTGAGATCATCCGCGAACTGGAAGCGGCAGGGGTGGAGTTCATCGTCCTTGCCGGTTACATGAGGCTGATCGGGCCGACACTGCTGGAGGCGTTCGGCGGAAGGATCGTCAATATCCATCCTTCCATCCTGCCGGCATTTCCGGGCAAGGATGCCATCGGACAGGCGTTCGATGGCGGGGTGAAGGTGACCGGGGTCACGATTCATTATGTGGACGCCGGAATGGATACGGGTGAGATCATCGCCCAGGAAGCCGTGACCGTGGAGGAAGATGAAACAAGAGAGTCCCTTCAGCGCAAGATCCAGGCAGTCGAGCACCGTTTGTACCCGGCAACATTACGCGACCTGTTCAGAAAAAAAGTGATGGGTCGATCGCTTTAATATGGTAGAGTGGTAACGTAGGAAGTAACTAACACCCTGAGGAGGATTCACATTGAAAAAAAGAGCATTGATCAGTGTTTCGGATAAAAGCGGAGTGATCGAATTTGCAAGCGAGCTCCGGGCATTGGGTTTTGAGATCATTTCAACAGGAGGTACGAAGCGTCTTCTTCGTGACAGCGGAGTAGAAGTCATCGGAGTAGAAGACGTGACTGGGTTCCCTGAGATCCTTGAAGGGCGCGTCAAGACCCTTCATCCGTTCATTCATGGCGGTCTTCTGGCTAAGCGCGGCGAGGAAAGCCATCTTGAGCAGATGAAAGAGCAGGGCATCGAAGGAATCGATCTTGTCTGTGTCAACCTGTATCCATTCCAACAAACGATCTCCAAACCGAATGTCGAAGCGGATGAGGCCATCGAGAACATCGATATCGGTGGACCGACGATGCTTCGTGCCGCAGCAAAGAATCATCAATATGTCACTGTCGTCGTCGATCACCTTGATTACGAAGACGTGCTGGCCGAGCTCAAAGTCAATGGAGTCGTTCCTCATGAGAAACGCAGGAAGCTAGCGGCCAAAGTGTTCCGCCATACAGCCGCGTATGATGCCTATATCGCAGAATATATGACCGAACTTGCAGGCGAAGAAAACCCTGAGCGCCTGACCCGCACGTTCGAGCTGAAGCAGGCGCTGCGATACGGTGAAAATCCACACCAGGAGGCATCCTTCTATCGTTCAGCCCTTGGGTCGGATTTCTCCATTGCCATGGCGAGACAGCTTCACGGGAAGGAGCTTTCCTATAACAACATCAGCGATGCCAATGCAGCCCTTCAGATCGTAAAGGAATTCGACGGTCCGGCAGCGGTCGCCGTCAAGCATATGAACCCTTGCGGAGTCGGTGTCGGGGAAACGATTCTCGAAGCGTACGAAAAGGCGTATGAAGCGGACTCCACGTCCATTTTCGGCGGCATCGTCGCCTTGAACCGCCAGGTAGATGAAGCGACAGCCAGAATGCTTCATGAGATTTTCCTTGAGATCGTCATCGCTCCTGCATTCAGCGACGAAGCATTCGAGATCCTTTCAGGCAAGAAGAATATCAGGCTCATGACCGTACCGTTCGATTCCGTGAAGAAATCGGAGCGCCGATTGACATCGGTTGAGGGCGGCCTGCTTGTACAGGCAGACGATACGCACACCCTCGAGCAGGCAGATGTCCGCGTCGTGACGAAACGTCAACCGACAGAAGAAGAATGGGATGCACTGAAGCTCGGATGGAAGGTCGTCAAACACGTGAAATCCAACGCCATCGTCGTGACGGACGATCAGATGACCCTCGGTGTCGGTGCAGGTCAGATGAACCGTGTCGGCGCCGCCAAGATCGCCCTTGAACAGGCGGGTGAACGAGCGAAGGGTGCGTCCCTCGCTTCCGATGCCTTCTTCCCGATGGGAGATACTGTCGAGACGGCAGCGGCAGCCGGCATCACGGCCATCATCCAACCGGGCGGGTCGATCCGGGACGAGGAATCGATCAAGATGGCGGATGAGCATGGAATCGCCATGGTCTTCACGGGCGTGCGCCATTTCAAACATTAAGATCATGCTGCCCCTCCTGAATGTGAGGGGCTTCCCTATCAAAAGGAGGTTCTACTGATGAACGTGTTAGTGATTGGACGTGGCGGCCGTGAGCATGCCATCTGCAAAAAGCTTGCCGAAAGTGACAGTGTGTCAAAGGTGTATTGTGCTCCCGGGAATGCGGGCATCTCCGAGGTGGCGCAGCTTGTGCCGATCCAGGAGACGAATATCCGGGCCCTTGTGGAGTTTGCCAGGGCGGAAAAGCTTGATTTCACATTCGTCGGTCCGGAAAATCCCCTTCTGGAAGGGATCGTCGATGTGTTCAGGGAGGAGTCGCTCCCGATCTTCGGTCCGACCAAGGATGCGGCGATCATTGAAGGGAGCAAATCGTTCTCCAAACAGCTCATGAAGGATTATGGGATCCCGACAGCGGACTATGAAGTATTCACCCATGCAGCGGATGCCATTGAGTATGTAAAGGGGAAAGGTGCACCCATCGTCATCAAAGCCGATGGTCTTGCAGCCGGTAAAGGGGTCGTTGTAGCCGGTACGGTGGAGGAAGCGGTCGGGGCGCTGGAGGACATGCTCGTGAATGCCCGTTTCGGCGATGCTTCCCAGAAGGTTGTGGTGGAAGAGTGTCTGTTCGGTGAAGAATTCTCCCTCATGGCCTTTGTGGACGGTACGACCGTCCACCCCATGGTGATTGCACAGGATCACAAGCGTGCACATGATGGGGATGAAGGGCCGAATACAGGCGGGATGGGGGCATACTCCCCGGTTCCCCACATTCCTGATGCGGTGGTGCAGGATGCCGTGAAGACCGTCCTCGAACCGACGGCTCGTGCCATGGTCGAAGAAGGTCGCCCGTTCACGGGGATCCTTTATGCAGGTCTGATGCTCACGAGTGATGGCCCGAAAGTCATTGAATTCAATGCCCGCTTCGGTGATCCTGAAACCCAGGTGGTACTGCCTCGGCTGACATCCGACTTCGGCCTTGTTGTGAAGCACTTGATCGAAGGGAAGGACGTATCCCTGGAGTGGAGCGGGGAAGCGGTGGTCGGTGTCGTCCTCGCTGCCGAAGGTTATCCGGGGTCCTACAGGAAGGGCGTGCCGATCCCGGATCTGAGCGCGTTTGAACTTGTGTACCATGCAGGGACGGAGGCGGGTGCAGCAGGACTAGTCTCCAATGGGGGAAGGGTCCTCCTCACAGCGGCAAAGGGACCATCGGTTGAACAGGCCATGGAAGCAGTCTATGAAAAGCTGGGACCGCTGGAAACGCCGGGTCTCTTTTATCGAACGGATATCGGGGCGAAGGCTATCGGACGCGTTTCTTCCTGACACGTTTCACGTAGACGAAGAGAAATGCCACGATCCCTCCGATGATGGACAGCAGGACATAAGACATATCCGTGATGTATTCAAGCATGTTTCAACACTCCTTTTCATACGAATGAGAGTGCCGGGATCCCCGGCACTCTTTTCTTTGTGTCTTAGTTCTTTGTGAAGCCGGAATCAGGAATCCCGCCTTTTAACGCTTTGGCTACCTCATCATTGGAGAATTGCTCCGGGTTGAACTCGCTTTTCTTTTCTTGATGCGGTTCCGGGTGCACAGGTGCATGCTTCGCCGGTTCATGTTGATTGTGGTGCTCGTGACCCCCATGCTCGTCCTTCTTATTCCAAGAGAACATATCTTTCATGTTCATGCCTTTGTCAGAGTCCCTTCCCATAAGGTCTGTGACAGGACAGTACTTCAGGAATCCTTCCCCGATTTTCATGGCTGCGACGGCTGCGACGAGCAGATAGGACTTCCTCCACGGGCGTTTGACAAGCTTTGCAGTGGTCCAGGCGAGGAGGGTGAAACCGATGGTGATCCTCACGAGGGCGTTGATGATTCCGATGTTTGATGATACCTTCATTTCCTTCATCTCCTTAGGTGTAAAATTCACATAATTGTTTAAACCTTTACTGCGTTAAATAGTAAAATATGTTAGCATGGGAACTATACTATTATCATTCCACTAGAGGAGTGTTCACATTGGAACAACGCTACAGATGGAAGAACAAAGAGCTAAGAG
Source organism: Rossellomorea marisflavi (assembly GCF_009806575.1). Lineage (NCBI taxonomy): Bacteria > Bacillati > Bacillota > Bacilli > Caryophanales > Bacillaceae > Rossellomorea > Rossellomorea marisflavi. Next base: position 385,440 of record NZ_CP047095.1, read on the forward strand.
AACATGTACAGGTGCTGGATGGACAGCGCTCCCCTAGCATGCTCCTGAAGAATGCCACATACCTACATTCGACTCTCAAGAAATGGGTTGAGGGACATATCTGGATCGACCGCGACCGCATCGTATATGCCGGGGACCGCCTGCCGGAACATACATCGGACTGCGAGATCATCGATTGCCGCTCCCACTATCTTGTTCCGGGCTACATCGAACCGCATGTTCACCCGTTTCAGCTTTATAATCCCCAGACTTTCACCAAGTATGCATCTCAGACCGGTACAACGACATTTATCAACGACAATCTGATGATGTTTTTATTATCTGGAAAAAAGAAAGCGTTTACTTTATTGAAGGAGCTCAATAAACTGCCGGTGACCATGTACTGGTGGACGCGCTTCGATTCACAGACGGAGATGATACAGGAAGAAACGGCGTTCTCGAATCGGGAAGTGAAATCCTGGCTGGCGCATGACGCTGTCATCCAGGGTGGCGAACTGACGGCATGGCCACGTCTTCTGGAGGGGGATGATCTCATCCTCCACTGGATGCAAGAAGCGAAACGGATGGGCAAGGTCGTGGAAGGCCACTTGCCGGGTGCTTCGGATAAGACGATCGCGAAGCTCCGTCTTCTTGGAATTGACGGGGATCATGAATCCATGACCGGTGAAGACGTGTATAAGCGACTCCTCCAAGGGCTGACCGTCACCCTGAGGCATTCTTCCATCCGACCGGATCTCCCGGTTTTGTTGGAAGGGCTGAAGGAGCAGGGGATCGACACGTATGATTCCCTCTTGTTCACAACAGACGGGTCGACTCCCGCCTTTTATGAAGAAGGTGTGATGAACGGCTTGATCAATATGGCCATCGAGAGCGGCATCCCGGAAGTAGAAGCGTTCAATATGGCGAGCTATAATGCAGCCCGACATTACGGGATCGGGCATCTTCACGGGATGATTGCGACGGGCCGCGTGGCCAACATAAACTTCTTGAAGAAGAAGGACGATGCGACGCCCGTTTCGGTGCTGGCGAAAGGGAAGTGGGTGCTGAAGGACGGGGAACCAGTGAAAGAGGATACCGTCATCCCTTGGTCGGCCAATGGTTTCAAGCCCCTCGATCTCCACTGGGAGGCAGGCTATGATGATATGCAGTTCTCCATGCCGTTCGGGATTGAAATGGTCAATGACGTCATCACGAAACCGTATTCCATCACGATCAACCCATCCCAGGATGTTCTCTCTACGGAGCACGATGAATCCTTCCTCCTCATGCTCGACCGCGGAGGGAAGTGGAGGATCTCGACGATGATCAAAGGATTCGCACACTCTGTAATGGGGTTTGCGTCGTCTTACTCCAATACGGGGGACATCATCGTGATCGGGAAGAGCAAGCCAGATATGATTGCGGCATTCAACCGCATGAAGGAGCTGGGCGGAGGGATCGTCCTGACGGAAAACGGAGAAGTCATCCAGGAAATCCCCCTGCCGTTGAGCGGGATCCTTTCCGACAAGGAGATGCCCGAATTGATCGGGGAAGAAAAGGCACTGAAAGAGGCGCTGATCGAGAGGGGCTATACGTTTGCCGATCCGATCTATACCTTGCTCTTCCTCCAGTCGACGCATCTTCCTTATATCCGGGTCACACCGAAAGGAATCTATGATGTCATGAATAAAACGGTACTCTTTCCGACGATAATGCGTTAAAATATGAAAGTAAGTTCATTTTAATAAAATAGGGGTGTTCAGCATGCTTGTTCGATTCATGGCCATTGCCATAAGCGTGCTCACACTTGTCGCATGCAGCTCAAATCAGCCAACGAATCCGACTGACAATGAAGATGCCGTCCCAGTATCAGAAGATAAGACAGGTGCTGAGTCCCACTCTCCTCTAACAGGGGAAGTCCAGGATGAAGGAGATGGCAGGTCCATCGCCGTCATGATCAATAATCATCCGAAGGCAAGACCGCAATCAGGCTTATCCAAGGCGGATATCGTCTATGAAATCCTCGCTGAAGGGAACATTACGCGTTTTCTGGCCATTTTTCAGAGCGAAAGGCCTGAGAATGTCGGTCCTGTAAGGAGTGCAAGGGATTATTACATCAGTCTCGCAAAGGGGTATGACAGTCTGTTCATCGCACATGGTTATTCTCCTGATGCGAAAAAGATCCTTCAGGGCGGCTCTGTTGATAACCTGAATGGAATCAGCTATGATGGTACATTGTTCAAACGGGCAAGCTCACGTAAGGCACCCCATAATTCCTATATCACGTTCGAGAACATCAAGAAGGGTGCCGATGATCTGGGGTATGACCTTTCCGCCCCACCCAAGAATCTCGCTTTCTCGGATGATCCGGCAAAAGGGAAGGCTGCAGGCTCCATCATGGTGTCCTATCAGGATCCTTCGTTCGATTCCACTTTCATCTATAACAGTGATGAAGGCAAATATGAACGGTATTCAGCAGGCGACCAAACCGTGGAAGACGGAACAAAGAACCCCGTCTTCATCGAGAATCTGCTGATCATCCAAGCGCGTCATGAGGTCGTCGACACCTCGGGCAGGCGGATGATCGACTTTGAAAGCGGAGGGAAGGCTTACCTGATTCAGGATGGCATCCTCCGGGACGTCAACTGGAAGAACGAAGGAGGGCGCATCCTTCCTTATCAGGACGGAAAACCGATTCCTTTCCACCCGGGCCACACGTGGATCTCTGTGATCCCCGATTCCCCGGGACTGTCGGAAGCCGTATCCTATGAGTAAGGAAGATGATCTTCTTCTCTGCGCGTTACGGCACTAATTTTTAGCAAATAAAGGAGTATACCACTATGCAAATCAATAAACTTCGGGGCAAAGAGCTCGATCAGCTCTTCAATGCCGTCCTTTCACTTCAGGATCTGGAAGAGTGCTATCGTTTCTTCGATGACCTCTGTACCATCAATGAAATTCAATCACTGGCCCAGCGCCTTGAGGTGGCACGCATGCTTCAGGACGGGAATACCTATCATAAAATCGAAACGGAGACCGGTGCCAGTACTGCCACCATCTCACGTGTTAAGCGCTGCTTGAACTATGGGAACGATACGTATCAACTTGTGCTCGACCGCGTTCATAAAAAAGACGATAACGAGGAAGACAGCTGATTGCAGCCGTCTTTCTTTTTTTGTCCGGCGACGGATTTCTTCAACTTTTTTACAGCCGACGATGGTATGCGATGCCTGTCCGTAAATGATATAATACGTTAGATGGAAGAATGAATGGAGGAACGACAGTATGTATGATGTCCGGCAGTGGAGCCATGTGTTTAAATTAGATCCGAACAAAACCATAGAAGATGGAGAGCTTGAAGCCATCTGTGAATCCGGGACCGATGCCATCCTGGTAGGGGGAACGGACGGTGTGACCCTTGAGAATGTCCTGGATTTAATGGCTCGTGTGCGGCGCTATACGGTTCCCTGTATCCTTGAAGTTTCAAATATGGAATCCCTGACACCGGGCTTCGACTTGTATTTCATCCCGATGGTATTGAATAGTTCCGACACCGATTGGGTAACGGGACTGCATCATCAAGCCGTGAAGGAATACGGAGAGATCATGAACTGGGAGGAGATCCTTGTGGAAGGTTACTGCATCATGAACCCCGACTGCAAGGCGGCACAGCTGACCGGCGCAACGGGCGCCCTTGATGCTGAGGATGCAGCTGCCTATGCCCGCATGGCCGAAGAGATGTTCCACCTGCCGATCTTCTACCTGGAGTACAGCGGGAAGTATGGGGATATCGAAACCGTCAAAGAAGTGAGCGGTGCCCTGAATGAGACGACGTTCTTTTACGGCGGGGGCATCTCGAATGCCCGACAGGCAAAGGAGATGGCAGACATTGCCGATGTGATCGTGGTCGGGAATGCCGTGTATGATAATCTGAAAGAAGCGCTCAAAACCGTAAAAGCTGTAAAAGGATAAAAGTAGCCATTGGCCTTAGCATAAAGTATAATGATAAAAAACAGAACGTATGTTCGTTATGGTGGTGAAGAGAATGCAATTTTTGACTGATCGATTATTGAACGGGATGAATCCGCAGCAGGCAGAAGCCGTGAAGGCGACCGACGGGCCGCTGTTGATCATGGCAGGTGCAGGCTCCGGGAAGACGCGGGTGTTGACCCACCGGATTGCCTATCTGATGGTGGAAAAAGGAGTCAATCCTTATAATATACTGGCCATCACGTTCACCAATAAAGCGGCAAGGGAGATGAAGGACCGGATCACGAATATCCTCGGGGGCGCATCCGAGAGTATCTGGATCTCGACCTTCCACAGCATGTGTGTACGGATCCTCAGAAGGGATATCGACCGGATCGGCATCAACCGGAACTTCACGATCCTCGATACGACGGATCAGCAGTCCGTCATCAAGTCGATCCTGAAGGACCGCAACATCGATCCGAAGAAATTCGATCCACGATCGATCCTCGGCTCGATCAGCTCAGCGAAGAATGAACTGATCCCTACTGAAGAATTCGCGAAGAATGCAGGGAGCTACTACGATCAGGTCGTATCCGATGTTTATACGGAATACCAGAGGCGCCTAAGGAAGAATCAGGCACTCGACTTCGATGATCTGATCATGACGACGATCCAGCTGTTCCAAAGGGTGCCGGAAGTGCTTGAATTCTATCAGCGCAAATTCCAATATATCCACGTGGATGAGTATCAGGATACGAACAGGGCCCAGTACATGCTCGTCAAACTCATGGCGTCACGCTTCCAGAACCTCTGTGTCGTCGGTGACTCCGATCAGTCCATTTATAAATGGCGGGGTGCCGATATCGCCAACATCCTATCCTTCGAGAAGGATTATCCGAGGGCCAAAGTGATCCTCCTCGAGCAGAATTACCGCTCGACGAAGCGGATCCTCCAGGCGGCGAACGAAGTCATCCAGAAGAACTCGAATCGTAAGCCGAAGAACCTGTGGACGGAAAATCATGACGGCGAGAAAATTTCCTATTTCAGAGCGGATACGGAGCAGTCCGAAGCGCAGTTCGTAACGGGGAAAATCAAAGAGATGGTGGATTCCGGAAAGCGGAAATACTCCGACTTTGCCATCCTGTACCGGACGAATGCCCAGTCCCGTGTCATGGAGGAAGTTCTCCTCAAGTCGAATATCGAATATGCCATCGTCGGCGGAATCAAGTTCTACGATCGTAAAGAGATCAAGGACATCTTGGCCTATCTGCGCCTCATCTCCAATCCCGATGATGATATCAGCCTTCAAAGGGTGATCAACGTACCGAAGCGGGGAGTGGGGGCGACGTCCCTCGATAAGATTGCCCGCTATGCCCAGGACCATGATATTTCCATGTTCACGGCCCTTGAAGAAGCTGATTTTATCGGCTTGAGCCCGAAAATCACAAAAGCCGTGGTTGAATTCAAGGAAATGATCAAAGGCTATACAGGGATGCAGGAATACTTGTCCGTCACCGAACTCGTGGAAGAGATACTCGATAAGTCGGGATACAATGACATGCTGAAGGCAGAGAAATCCATCGAATCCCAGAGCCGTCTCGAGAACTTGGACGAGTTCCTCTCGGTCACGAAGGAATTCGAAAAGTCGAATGAAGACAAGAGCCTGGTGGCCTTCCTGACCGACCTCGCCCTTGTAGCCGATATCGACAAGCTGGATGAAGACGATAAGCCGAAGGATGCCGTCATCCTGATGACGCTCCATGCGGCGAAGGGGCTTGAGTTCCCTGTTGTCTTCCTGATGGGGATGGAAGAAGGGGTATTCCCTCACAGTCGATCCCTTATGGAAGAAGACGAGATGGAGGAAGAGCGCAGGCTTGCGTATGTCGGCATCACCCGTGCCGAGGAAGAACTGTATCTTTCAAATGCCCAGATGCGCACGCTCTTCGGGCAGACAAAGATGAATCCTGTATCGCGCTTCATCAATGAAATCCCTGCAGACCTGCTGGATAATGTGATGACCGAGAAGAAAAGCGCGATCTCCTTCCAGTCATCCCGCCCGGCAGCGCGCCCGGCGCCGAGAAAACCGGTTTCACGTCCGGCACCGGCATCAGGAGGAGCTGCTGCAAGCTGGCAGGTCGGTGACAAAGCGCAGCATAAGAAATGGGGGACAGGCACCGTGGTCAGCGTGAAAGGATCCGGTGACGGCGTCGAACTCGACATCGCCTTCCCAAGTCCAACCGGGATCAAGCGTCTGCTGGCGAAATTCGCCCCGATTGAAAAAGTGTGATCAACCTACAAATCGTCTGAAAGGGCTGTGTGGAAATGGAACGACAATCAGCTGAAAAGCGCGTGCAGGAGCTGCACGAAACCTTGAATCAGTATAACTACGAATATCATGTACTCGATAAGCCGTCGGTTCCGGATTCAGAATATGATCAGCGTCTGAGGGAGCTCATCGAACTTGAGGACCAATTTCCGGACCTGAAGTCACCGGATTCCCCTACGCAACGGGTCGGGGGGCAATCCTTGATTTCTTTGAAAAAGTCGAGCACAGGACGCCCATGCTCAGTCTCGGGAATGCCTTCAACGAGCAGGATCTACGGGATTTCGACAGACGTGTCCGCCAGGCAGTCGGCGACGATTTTTCCTACGTATGCGAACTGAAGATCGATGGTCTGGCCGTTTCCCTCCGCTATGAGGATGGCCGCTTCGTTCAGGGTGCTACCCGGGAGATGGTTCTATCGGAGAAGACATCACTTCCAACCTGAAGACGATCCGCTCGATTCCCCTGAAAGTGAAAGAAACGGCCGCATTTGAAGTGAGGGGCGAGGCGTTCATGCCGAAGCGGTCGTTTGAAGCATTGAATGCAGCGAAAGAGGAGCGGGGAGAAGAACCGTTTGCCAATCCGCGTAATGCGGCGGCTGGCTCCCTTCGTCAGCTTGATCCGAAAATCGCCGCTTCACGGAATCTGGATATCTTCCTCTATGCCTTGGCGGAAATCGGGGATATGGGAATCGAGTCGCACAGCGAGGGGCTCGACCGGCTGGATGAGCTTGGATTCAAGACAAATCCGGAGCGCAAACGGTGTGCCACGATTGAGGAAGTGCTGGAATACGTGGAGAAATGGACGCAGGGCCGCCCTGATCTCTCATATGACATCGACGGGATCGTCATCAAAGTGGATGCCCTCGATCAACAGAGTGAGCTCGGGACGACGGCGAAGAGTCCAAGATGGGCCATTGCTTTCAAGTTTCCTGCAGAAGAAGTCGTTACGATCCTGAAGGACATTGAGCTGAGCGTCGGGCGTACAGGCGTGGTGACACCTACTGCAATCCTCGAACCTGTAAGGGTTGCAGGGACGACCGTTCAGCGTGCCTCATTACATAATGAGGACCTCATCAGGGAGAAAGACATCAAGATCGGCGACCACGTCGTAATCAAAAAGGCAGGGGACATCATCCCTGAAGTGGTGAACGTACTCGAAGAAAAGCGTACCGGCGAAGAACAGGAATTCTCCATGCCGACCCACTGTCCGGAATGTGAAAGCGAACTGGTGCGATTGGAAGGAGAGGTTGCTCTCCGGTGCATCAATCCGAAATGTCCTGCTCAGATCAGGGAAGGACTCATCCATTTCGTTTCACGGAATGCCATGAACATCGACGGGCTGGGAGAGAAAGTCATCAGCCAGTTGTTCAGGGAACAGCTCATTGAAGATGTAGCCGACTTGTATCGACTGGAACGCGATCAGCTCCTGGCCCTTGAACGGATGGGGGAGAAATCCGTTGATAATCTCCTTGCTGCCATCGAAGCGTCGAAGAAGAATTCACTCGAGAAGCTGCTGTTCGGCCTGGGGATCCGTCACGTCGGTGCCAAAGCTGCAAAGACCCTCTCCCAGGAATTCGGGACGATGGACAAGCTTTCCGCGGCATCTGCCGAAGAACTGACAGCCATCAATGAAATCGGCGGGAAGATGGCAGAAGCTGTGGTTGCCTATTTCGAAAACGAAGAAGTGCAGGAGCTGATCCTCGAACTGAAGGATGCCGGAGTGAACATGGACTATAAAGGCCCGAAACCGGTTGCTGCAAGCGACGTGGATTCCTATTTCGCAGGAAAGACCATCGTTCTTACAGGAAAGATCGAACAGCTCAGCCGGAATGAAGCGAAAGAACGGATCGAAGCCCTAGGAGGCAAAGTGACAGGAAGCGTGAGCAAGAAGACCGATCTCGTCATTGCCGGAGAAGAGGCAGGCTCCAAGCTGACGAAGGCCAATGAGCTGGAGATCGAGGTTTGGGATGAGGATAAGCTGATGGAAGAACTAAACCGATAAGAGGTGTAGCAACGAATGAAAAAAGGAATCGTGGCCGCTCTCTCCGTACTGTTCCTACTGGGAGGATGTGCACCGACGTTTGAGAAGCAGGATCAGGTCGTTCAAGAGAACAAAGCCGATGAAGGAGAGAAAGCGATTATACCGAGCTTTCAAATTTCAGAAGACTATTACAAGACGATGCTGCCTTATGAGACCAGTGAAACCCGTGGCGTTGTCGTAAACGACCTCGGATCACGATATGATATCAATGAAATCGAGACAGGGCTTATGCGGGTTGCCCAGAATCAATTCCCTACAGACCAGTATTTTTTCAAAGAAGGGAAATACCTCGATAAGGAAACCGTAGACAGCTGGCTGCAGCGTGAGTATACGAGCAAGCAGCTGAAGGATAAGAAGATGAAGGAGTCAGAGAATGTCGGGCTGAATCCTGTCCAGGAGGACGGCGACACAGAACCGATCTACCTCGCCCATCTTGTAGAACATAACTATCTCAAGAAGACCGATGATGGGAAAAGTGTTCAGCTTGGAGGGGTTGTAATCGCCCTCTCCCTGAACTCGGTCCAGTATGAAACGAATATGTCCAGCGGTGCCAGGACCGTCAAGAATATCAGCAATGACGAGCTGAAGCAGCAAGGAATGAAGATGGCTGAAGAGGTCGTGAAACGCCTTCGTCAGAAAGACGGACTCAAAAACGCCCCGATCATGATTGCCCTTTACAAGCAGGCGCCGAAAGATGAACGCGTACCCGGTCATTTCTTTGCCTACTCGACAGCAGGGAACGGAGAAGACACAATCCAGAAATGGAATGATGTCAACGAAAGCCATTATCTCTTCCCTTCACCGGAAGCGGCCGATGCCCATCCGAATGATTACAAAGTGTTCAAGACTTTGAAAGATGATGTGGAGGATTACTTCCCCGTGTATACGGGTTTGACCGGCCAAGCACTATATGAAGATGATAAACTGGCAAAAATGAATTTTGAAGTCGCCCTCACCTTTGAAGGGAAGACCGAAACCATTGGATTTGCCCAGCATCTTTCCTCTATGATCACGAAACATGTGCCTGAAAGCTGGGACATGGAATTGACCATTTCCTCTTCTGACGGGCCCGAAGCCCTCATCGTGAAGAAAAAAGGAAGCAAGGAAACCTACGTCCATATCTATGAATAAGCATGAACCCCGTCCTTGAAAGGACGGGGTTTTTTGCTGTTCTGCGAGATTTGTCGAACGATATGCGATAAAAAGGTGTTCCATAACAGATTTATCTGTTATACAATACAAACATGTTAAATAAACTGTATTATAACAATGCAGAGTGGAAGGTGTGATGAGTAAGGATGGACACCAAAGTGGATGGCATGAGAATAAAGGGTGAAGAATCATACAAAGAGATTCTCACCGATGAAGCACTGGGATTCTTGGAACAGCTGGAAAGGCGTTTCGGTCAAAGGCGGAAGGAACTGCTCGAAGCAAGGGAGAATCGTCAGAAACGCTTTGATGAAGGGGAATCCCCAGATTTTTTGAACGAGACGGAGCATATCCGCAAGCTTGCCTGGAAGGTGGATGAACTGCCGGAAGCCCTTAAGGATCGCCGGGTGGAAATCACCGGTCCGGTCGACCGCAAGATGATGATCAATGCGTTGAACTCCGGGGCCAAATGCTTCATGGCGTGCCTGGAGGATGCGACATCTCCGACTTGGCAGAATGTCATGGAAGGGCAAATCAATCTGCGGGATGCCGTAGACGGTTCGATCCGCTACAGCCAGCCCGGCGGGAAAGAATACCGGCTCAACGGGCAAGGGGCCGTACTCATCGTCAGACCGAGGGGGATGCACCTGGAGGAGAAGCATATTGAGCTGGACGGTGAACCTCTCTCCGCTGGACTGGTTGATTTCGGACTGCATCTCTTCCACAGTGGGCGGAAGCTCGCCGGGACGGGGAGGGGGCCATTTTTCTACCTTCCCAAACTTGAAAGTCACCAGGAAGCCCGCTTCTGGAATGATGTGTTCGTCTTTTCCCAGGAGGCGGTAGGACTGCCGAAGGGGACGATCAAGGCAACGGTGCTGATCGAGACCATCACCGCTGCGTTTGAGATGGATGAAATCCTCTATGAACTGAAAGAGCACTCGGCTGGCCTGAACTGTGGCCGTTGGGATTATATCTTCAGCTATATCAAAAAATTCCGCACGAAGGGAGTCCTTCCCGATCGCTCCACCGTCACCATGACAGCACCGTTCATGCGGGCCTACTCACTGCTTACGATAAAGACCTGTCACCGGAGAGGGGCACCGGCGATAGGGGGAATGGCGGCGCAGATTCCCATTAAAGGCGACCCCGCAAAGAACGAGGAAGCTTTCCGGAAGGTACGACAGGATAAGGAACGGGAAGCAAGGGACGGACATGACGGCACATGGGTCGCTCATCCCGGGCTGGTACAGGTCGCAAAAGACGTGTTTGACGGGGAGATGCCCGGGGATAATCAGATTGCGGATAAACGTCTGACCGGTCTTCAGATCACAGCGGAGGATCTCCTCCAGCTGCCGGATGGAGGGATCACGGAAGAAGGAGTTCGCCTTAATATCAACGTGGGGATCCGCTATGTATCTGCCTGGCTGAAGGGGCAGGGGGCCGTACCGATTAACCACCTGATGGAGGATGCAGCAACCGCCGAGATATCCAGGGCGCAGCTATGGCAGTGGATCAGGCATCCGGATGGCGTCCTTGCAGATGGACGGAAGCTGACAATGGAACTCTATGAAGCCATCAAGCAGGAAGAGCTTACGAGAATCAAAGAAGAATTTGGCACCGCGTATGAAGAGAAACGCATCCCGGAAGCGGTGGAACTGTTCGATGAATTGATCAGGAATGACAGGTTCGAAGAGTTTTTGACGCTGAAAGGCTATGAGATTCTCTAAGGAAAACGGGAAGAACGAAATTCATATAACCATCCTAAGGGATGAAACAAAAAGGAGTGTTGGAAATGGTGAAGTCGATGAATGAGCGGGTAATGGAGCTTCAAGAAGGATGGGAGAGAGAAGAGCGGTGGAAAGGAGTCACGAGGCCCTACTCGGCTCAAGACGTGATCCGTTTGAAGGGGAGTATGGATATCGAGCATACGATCGCGAAGAAAGGGTCGGAGAAGCTTTGGAGGCTCCTTCATGAGGAATCCTATGTCCACGCCCTCGGGGCACTGACGGGCAATCAGGCTGTCCAGCAGGTGAGGGCGGGTCTGAAAGCCATTTATCTGAGCGGCTGGCAAGTGGCAGCAGATGCGAATCTATCAGGGCAGATGTATCCGGATCAAAGCCTCTACCCCGCCAATTCCGTTCCGTCGGTGGTCAAGCGGATCAACCAGGCCCTGCAGCGTGCCGATCAGATCCACTATGTAGAAGGAGATGAATCCATCGATTGGTTCGTACCGATTGTAGCGGATGCCGAAGCCGGATTCGGGGGGCAGCTGAACGTATTCGAACTGATGAAGGGCATGATCGAGTCGGGGGCTTCAGCCGTTCATTTCGAGGATCAGCTGTCATCTGAGAAGAAATGCGGCCATCTTGGCGGGAAGGTCCTTCTTCCGACCCAGACGTCTGTGAAGAATCTGATTTCTGCCAGGCTTGCCGCCGATGTATCAGGAGTCCCGACCATCATCATCGCGCGGACGGATGCCAATGCCGCCGATTTGATCACCAGTGATGTCGATCCGTATGATGCCCCGTTCATCACGGGTGAAAGGACGCCGGAAGGTTTCTTCAGGACCCGGTCGGGACTGGACCAGGCCATCAGCAGGGGACTCGCTTATGCCCCATTTGCCGATCTGATCTGGTGTGAAACGTCCGAACCGAACCTGGAAGAAGCAAGACGGTTTGCAGAAGCCATCCATGAGCAATACCCGGGAAAACTTTTGGCCTACAACTGTTCCCCGTCCTTCAACTGGAAGAAGAAGCTGGACGATGAGACCATCGCCAAGTTCCAGAGGGAGCTCGGCGCCATGGGCTACAAATTCCAGTTCGTGACCCTCGCCGGCTTCCATGCGCTGAATCACAGCATGTTCGAGCTTGCCAGGGGATACAGGGATCGCGGGATGGCAGCCTACTCTGAACTCCAGGAAGCCGAATTCGGCAGCGAGGTGCATGGGTACTCAGCCACAAGGCATCAGAGGGAAGTCGGGACCGGGTACTTCGATGAAGTGTCCATGGTCATCACAGGCGGGAATTCTTCCACCACCGCCCTCAAAGGCTCCACTGAAGCAGCACAATTCTGATTCGACGGGAATCCGTCCGCACGCAGCGGACGGATTTTTTATGCATCGGGATGAATGATTATTCCATCTGGTCATGTAAGGACGCATTGTGCAGATCAGGGGTAACGGACCAACGTCACCTATATTCAGGTAAAAAACGGGGACCAATTACCAAACTATTTAAATAAAATAATTATTTATAAATATACTATTGATTTTATTAATATACATACCTATAATTATACCTAATTTAAAAAATATGTGAGTGGTGAATGCAATGAAAGTTGGAATTGTCGGGAGCACGGGATATGGGGGCGTCGAGTTGTACCGGCTGCTGTCCAACCATCCGGAAGTCAGGGAGTCTGTCCTGTACTCGTCCTCCCTTGACGGAACACCTTATACGGACCAATATCCCCATCTTTATGGGATCAGTGAACAACGTGTCCATCCGATCGATGAAGATGAAATGAAGGGCCTCGACGTGGTCTTCTTGGCGACGCCTTCCGGAATTTCAAAGAAGATGACACCCGGACTACTTGGTGGCCAGGCGAAGGTGATCGACCTTTCGGGAGATTTGCGGCTGAAAGGACACGGAGCCTATGAAGACTGGTACCACGGCGAAGCAGCACCCGCTGACATCCTTGAAAGGGCTGTGTATGGCCTGGCTGAGTGCAACGGCCGTGTGATCAGGGATGCCGAGTTGATTGCCAATCCCGGCTGCTTCCCGACCGCTGTACTCCTTGGCCTGTACCCACTGGCTGCTGCCGGGAAGATCAAACCGGGCAGTGTCATCATCGATGCTAAGACGGGACTCTCCGGTGCAGGGCGCAAAGCCTCTCTCTCTAGTCATTTCGCGGAAACCCATGAGAACTTCCGTATCTATAAAGTACATGAGCACCAGCATACACCGGAAATCGAACAGCAGCTTCACGAATGGGATCCCGATACGGGGCCGATCACTTTTTCCACCCATCTCGTGCCCATGACGAGGGGCATCATGGCGACGATCTATGTGGAGCTGAAGGATCCTTCTTCCACTGAAGAGCTCCTCGCTTCCTACCGTGACGCTTACGATGACCATTCCTTTGTCCGGGTACGACCCAAAGGAGGGTTCCCAGGGACAAAAGAGGTGTTCGGGACCAACTATTGCGACATCGGCTTGTCCATGGACGAGCGGACGGGCCGCGTCACGATTGTATCTGTCATCGACAACCTGATGAAAGGTGCAGCCGGTCAGGCGGTCCAGAATATGAACATGATGTTCGGCTGGCATGAAACGACAGGGCTGCATCACTATCCAATTTATCCTTAAGAGGAGGAGAAACCATGAAAGTCAAAGAGAAAGAGGAGATTGTGAAGGTACAGGGAGGAACGATCCTTTCTCCCAAAGGCTATCAGGCCGGAGGACTTCATATCGGACTCCGTTATGCAAAAAAAGATTTCGGGGTCATTTACAGCGAAGTACCGGCGAACTGCGGGGCGGTCTATACCCAGAGTCACTTCCAGGCTCCTCCTCTCAAAGTCACCCAGGAAAGCATCGGGAAAAAAGGGCTTCTGCAAGCCATTGTCGTCAACAGCGCAATTGCCAATGCATGCACCGGCGAGCAGGGTTTGAAGGACGCCTATCAGACAAGGGAGTGGATGGCGGAGCGATTGCAGCTTCCTGAAGAATACATCGCTGTCGCATCCACCGGTGTAATCGGGGAATGGCTTCAGATGGATAAGATGGAGCGGGGGTGCAAGGAGGTCGAACTGACGGATTCACAGGAAGGAGCCGCTGCATTCCAGCAGGCGATCCTCACGACGGACACCATCGAAAAGACGTCATGCTACAGGGTGAAAGTCGGTGAAGAGACCATCACCATCGGGGGCTCTGCAAAAGGTTCAGGGATGATCCATCCGAATATGGCAACGATGCTCGGATTCGTCACAACGGACGCCTCCATCTCGACTCCTGCCCTGCAAGCCGCCCTGAAGACCTCCATCGACGGATCGTTCAATCAGATCACCGTAGACGGGGAGACGTCGACGAATGATATGGTGGTCGTGATGGCCAATGGACTGGCCGGGAATGAAGAACTTCACGAGCAGCACCCTGATTGGTCCTCTTTCCAAGAGGCGCTGACCCTTGTGTGTGAAGACCTTGCCAAACAGATCGCGCGCGATGGAGAGGGTGCCACGAAGCTGATCGAAGTGTCCGTCAAAGGGGCCCATACCGACGGTGAAGCCAATGTCGTAGCCAAAAAGGTCGTCGGTTCCAGCCTGGTGAAGACGGCTCTTTTCGGAGGGGATCCAAATTGGGGACGCATCGTAGGAGCCATGGGCCACAGCGACATCAAGATTCAGCCTGAGCTTTGCGATATCTTCATCGGCGAGACGCTCGTCTTCACCTCTGGAACACCCCAGGCATTCGATGAAGCACTGGTGAGCGAGTATATGAAAAATGAAAAAGTGTGCATCTCCATCATCCTTCAGGAAGGTAGCGGTGTAGGGAAGGCTTGGGGGTGTGATCTGACTTATGACTACGTCAAGATCAATGCAAGCTACCGGACATAAGGAAACGGTCGTCGTCAAAGTGGGGGGGAGCATCATGTCTCAGCTTCCATCATCCTTTATCGACAGCATCGCTACCATGGCTGAAGACTATCATGTGGTCATCGTCCATGGAGGCGGACCGGAAATCAACGGGATGCTCGAAAAGCTCGGCATCCGCTCCACCTTCATCAACGGTCAACGGAAGACGACGGATGAAGTGTTCGAGGTGGCAGAGCAGATGCTGAAAGGAAAAGTGAATGGTGATCTGACCCACCGCTTCAATCACTCCGGCGTAAAAGCCGTGGGTGTGTGCGGCTACGACAGCCGTCTCCTTCTTGCCGAATTCCTGAATGAGGGGGTCCTCGGACGGGTGGGGAAAGTGGTGAAGGTGCAGGCCGACCTTCTTGAGGATCTCCTTTCCCTTGGATACGTTCCCGTTGTCACCCCCTTGGCCGTCACATCCGACGGTGTGAAGGTGAACGTCAATGCCGATCTCGGCGCTTCGGCGATCGCAGCAGGTCTCGGGGCTGAACGGCTATTATTGGTCACGGACGTCCCGGGCATCCTGAAGGACGGCGATCTTATACGTGAAACCACAGTGGAGGGCATCCACTCCCTTGTGGAGGAAGGAACCATTTACGGCGGGATGATCCCGAAGGTCGAAGCGGCTGTTTCCACCCTTGATTCAGGCATGAAGGAAGTCATGATTGTCGGAGGGAAAGGGAGCCTCTACGAAGAAGGGAAGATTGTCGGGACGAAAATCATACAAGCAGGAGGAGTCAATCGATTATGAGTCATTTATTCCCCACGTATAATCGCTGGGAACTTGAACTGGTTTCAGGTAAAGGGACGGTCGTGAAGGACGGGGAAGGGCGCTCGTATCTCGACTTCATATCAGGCATAGCCGTATGCAATCTCGGGCACTCTCCCGAAGTGGTGAAAGAGGCGGTGAAGGAGCAGCTGGAGAAGGTGTGGCATGTATCCAATCTGTTCCCCATCACGGCCCAGGAAGAGGTCGGAGCCCTTCTGACGGAAAACACGGATCTTGACGCCGTATTCTTCTGCAACAGCGGTGCCGAAGCGAATGAAGCCGCCATCAAGCTGGCCAAGAAGCACACGGGTAGAACGAAGATCCTGACGTTCAAACAATCCTTCCATGGTCGGACGTTTGCCACGATGAGCGCCACCGGTCAGGAAAAGGTGCACAGCGGCTTTGGCCCCCTGGCACCTTCCTTTGACTATTTACCATATAACGACGAATCGGCCCTTGAAGGCATCAAGGGTGACGAGATAGCCGCCATCATGGTGGAAATCATCCAGGGCGAGGGGGGCGTGATTCCGGGTACATCCTCTTTTCTAAAAGCAGTCCAAGCGAAGTGCAGTGAATGGGGAGCGCTCCTCATCGTCGATGAAGTCCAAACCGGTATCGGCCGTACGGGTGCACCATTTGCATACCAGCATCATGATCTGGATCCTGACATCGTCACGGCGGCGAAGGGGCTTGGTAGCGGTTTTCCTGTCGGCGCCATGATCGGGAAGAAGGCCCTCACTGCTTCATTCTCACCTGGCACACACGGCTCCACGTTCGGTGGGAATCCCCTTGCAATGGCTGCAGCCAAAGCAACACTTGAGACGATCTTCGTCCCTTCTTTCTTACAGGAAGTGAAGGATAAGGGAGTTTACTTCATGAAGGAACTGAACGATAAGCTGTCCAATCATAACGTCTCCATCAGGGGGAACGGACTCATGATCGGGATCGGGCTTGAGTCGGAAGCAGGGGGCATCATCGCGGATCTCAGGGAGAACGGACTTCTGACGCTCCCGGCTGGTCCGAAGGTGATCCGACTCCTGCCGCCATTGACCGTCAGCCGGGATGAGATCGACCAAGCGGTAACAAAAGTAGAAGAAGCACTCGGCAAGGCAACGGCCGTGGTGTAAGGAGGGAGAGCCAGGTGACCGGCCGTACAGTCGGTCATCAGGCAGACCACCTTTGATTCTCGTTCTTTTTTTGATTATAAATGTATAAAAATACTTATTTATTAATATTAATTCATACACCAAGGAGGAAGTCCCATGCCGGGTTATCTATGTTTGGAAAATGGCCTCACCTTTCAGGGGGAGGTTCACATGAGCGGGAAGGGTCCCGCATTGGGAGAAATCGTATTTTTCACTGGAATGACAGGCTACCAGGAAGTATTGACCGATCCGTCGTATAAAGATCAGATTGTCGTCTTTACTTATCCCCTGATCGGCCAGTACGGGATCAACGATGATGATTCCGAAAGCATGAAGCCCCAGGTGAAGGGTGTGATCATGCTACAGACGCCGGATGTGTATTCCCATTATCACGCCAACTCTTCCTTGAAGGAGTACCTCTTGAAGTGGGAAATCCCACATATGACGGGAGTCGATACCCGTCAGGTAGTCAAATCGATCCGGCAGGGAGGCAGTCAGAATGCCTGTATATCCCATACACCTGTTATGCCATCGAAACAACATTTGACCGGTCAGATCGGACGGGTGGCCGCTCAGTCCCTGCAGCGCCAAGGAAGCGGGAATCCCCATATTGCCGTCATCGATTTCGGCGTAAAGAAGTCCATCGTCAACAGTTTACTTCAGTTGGACTGTTCCGTGACGGTGGTCCCTTTCCACCAGATCCATCAGCTTGATCATCTTGAGTACGACGGATTGGTCCTCTCCAACGGACCCGGGGATCCAAAGGAAATGACGGGGCTTTTGCCCGTGCTGAAGGAGAAGATCCTCGAGGTGCCGACCTTGGGCATTTGTCTCGGTCACCAGCTTATCGCCCTTGCCCTCGGCGGGAATACAGAGAAGCTCTTGTTCGGCCATCGGGGAGCGAATCACCCCGTGATCGATGGAGAGACGGGTAAAGTGTTCATCACTTCCCAGAATCATAACTATGTTGTTGAGCCGGCGAGCCTTGCCGGCACGGAGCTGTATCCGCGCTTCCGGAATGTGAATGATGGCTCCCTTGAGGGGCTTCAGCACAGGACCAAGCCGATCGTGAGCGTCCAGTTCCATCCGGAAGCCCGTCCAGGCCCGGAAGATGCAGCTTGGATATTCGAACAGTTCCATCAATCCATTACAAAGTCAGGGAGAGAGAAAATCTATGCCTAAAGAGCCAACACTAAAGAAGATCCTCATCATCGGTTCAGGCCCCATCATTATCGGCCAAGCGGCGGAATTCGATTATTCCGGGACGCAGGGGTGCCTGGCCCTGAAAGAAGAAGGCTATGAAGTCGTCCTTGTGAACCATAACCCTGCAACGATCATGACGGATACGACGTATGCAGATAAGGTGTACTGTGAGCCGCTCACGGTCCCGTCCCTTACGAAGATCATCGAACTCGAGAAGCCTGACGGGATCCTTGCGAACCTTGGAGGGCAGACGGCATTGAACCTGGCTGTCCAGCTCCATGAACAAGGCATTCTCGATGGTCATGGCGTCAAGCTGCTTGGTACATCGGTTCCTTCGATCCAAAAAGGGGAAGACCGTGAGAAATTCCGTGATCTGATGAATGAACTGGCGCACCCCGTTGCGGAAAGTGCCATCGTCGAAGATCTGGAAGGGGCCCTTGCATTCGCAGAGACCGTTTCCTATCCGGTCATCGTCCGTCCGGCGTATACACTCGGGGGACGCGGTGGCGGTATTGCAGCGACCGAGGAAGAATACCGAAAGCTTGTCGGGACGGGATTGAAGGCGAGCCCGATCCATCAACTCCTCGTGGAGAAGAGCATTGCAGGCTTCAAGGAAATCGAGTATGAGGTCATGAGAGATTCGAAAGGAAACTGTATATCGGTGTGCAATATGGAAAACTTCGATCCAGTGGGTGTCCATACGGGGGATTCCATCGTGGTGGCCCCGTCGCAGACCTTGACCGATCAGGAATTCCATATGCTGAGGACGGCAGCCCTCGATATCGTCGATGCACTCGAAGTGATCGGTGGGTGCAATATACAGTTTGCTTTAGACCCTTACAGCAGCCAATACTATGTGATCGAAGTGAACCCGCGGGTAAGCAGGTCTTCGGCCCTCGCATCAAAAGCGACCGGGTACCCGATTGCAAAGATCGCCGTGAAGCTTGCCGTAGGCTATACGCTTAATGAAATCATCAATCCCCTCACCCGGACGACCTTCGCAAGTTTCGAACCGGCCCTCGACTACGTGGTGGTGAAGTTCCCGAGGTGGCCGTTCGATAAATTCCCGGAAGCCAACCGCGTCCTGGGGACGAAGATGAAGGCGACGGGGGAAGTGATGGCAATCGAGCGCTCCATGGAGGCGGCCTTCCATAAGGCTGTACAATCCCTGGATATATCTTCTCAAGGGCTTGAATTCAAAGGAGAGGTGACGGACGGAGAGTTGCTCCAGAGGATCGGCGTGGCGACGGATCTCCGATTCTTCGAACTACTTGAGCTGATGAGGAGAGGGTATTCCGTGTCGGAGCTGCATGAGAAGACGGAGATTGATTCCCTTTTCCTTGGCGTACTTCAGCATCTGGTGGAAACCGAAAGCAGCCTGAAGAACGGCAATTTGGACGAACACCTTTATAAGCAGGCCAAAGAGCAGCGGTTTGAAGATGATAAAATCTTGGCCTTGTCGGGGAAAAGTCCCGAATTGGTTGCATCATGGAAGGAAGTTCTCAAACCGGTCTTCAAGATGGTGGATACATGTGCCGGTGAATTCGAAGCTGTCACGAACTACGTGTACTCGACCTACTATGGTGAAAATGAAATCGAACCCCTGGAAGGGGAGAAAAAGGTGTTGATCATCGGAGCCGGACCGATCAGGATCGGGCAAGGCGTTGAATTTGATTACAGCGCCGTCAAGGCCATACAGCGCCTGAAGGAACACGGATATACGACCATCACGGTCAATAACAATCCGGAAACGGTCAGTACGGACTATGAAACGGCTGATCGCCTGTACTTTGAGCCGATCACGAAGGAATCCATCCTGGCCATCATTGCCCATGAGTCCATCGATGCCGTCATCGTCCAGTTCGGGGGCCAGACTGCATTGAATCTTGCACGGGATCTTGAAGAACACGGAGTGGAGCTTCTCGGCACATCGTTTGATACCATCGATCATCTTGAAGACCGCGAACGCTTCTACGATCTACTCGACCAACTGGATATCCCTCATGTGAAGGGCGATATCTGCCATAGCAGAAGTGAAGCCATCCAAGTGGCGAAGACCCTCACGTATCCGCTCCTGTGCCGCCCTTCTTATGTAATAGGCGGAAAAGGGATGGTCAAAGTGGAGACAGCAGGGGAACTGAAGGAACTGTTGGAAGAAGCGGAGGCATCCTACTTCCCGATCCTGATCGATGAGTTTAAAGCAGGTGGGGAAGTCGAGGTGGACCTGGTAGCGGACGGAAAAAAAGCCTACATACCAGGCGTCATGGAGCATATTGAACGGGCAGGGGTCCATTCCGGCGACAGCATGTCCATCTTCCCTTCAGAGTCGGTCCCGGAGCACATCGTGGCAAGGATCGGCGAATACGCCGATAGCCTCATCTCGGCCCTTGGTTATAAAGGACTCATGAATATCCAGTTCCTTCTGAAAGATGACGAGCTCCTCATGCTCGAGGTGAACCCGCGGGCGAGCCGGACGATCCCGATCGTAAGCAAGGTCATCGGCTATCCACTCGTCGACATGGCCATTGATCTCCTTGCCGATCCGTCAGCGGAGCTGGAGGCATTCGATGTACCAACCGTTCAGGATGTAAACGTCAAAGGGGTGAAGTATCCTGTCTTCTCTTCCCATGCACTACCCGAACTGGATCAGACTCTGGGAGCCAATATGAAGTCGACTGGAGAAGGGCTTTGCATCGGGCGTACGGTTGAGGAGGCACTGCATAAAGTGTTCGTCACCCTTCATGATGAAATGGAGGCAGGGGGGACGATCTTTGTAGATGCGAAGGACAGTGATCTTGTGAAGCATGGGACCTCTGGAACAACCGGATTTGAAAGCTGGGTGAAGTCCGACGGGGCAGCCCTTTACTATAATGACGAACGCTCAGAAGAAGGCAAGGCGAAAAGGATTGAAGCTCTGGAGGCCGGGATCACCGTGATCACGGAGCCAGCCACCCTCCTCGCGTTCATCAGGAGTCAGGGGGCAGGCGGGACACCGATCCGTTTGACCGAATACAAAATCAAGCAGGGAGTGAACGGAGTATGAAATCAAGTACAGCATTAAAAAGTGTGGGAAATGCGTTCAAGGGGCGTGATGTGGTAACCTGGCTCGATTACTCGACGGATGAAATCCTCGAGCTGCTGGATCTTGCCCAAAGCCTGAAGAAACAGCCCCATTCCAAGAAGCTGGAAGGGAAGACCCTCGCCATGATCTTCGAGAAATCGTCAACCCGCACAAGGGTCTCGTTCGAAGCCGGCATGCTCCAAATGGGAGGGCACGCCATCTACTTGAACTCGAAAGATATCCAGCTTGGAAGGGGGGAGACCATTGCCGATACGGCAAAGGTGTTATCCTCCTATGTAGACGGGATCATGATCAGGACCTTCCACACCGAAACGGTCACCGAGCTTGCAAAGCATGCTACCGTCCCTGTCATCAACGGTCTGTGTGACACCTATCATCCATGCCAGGCCTTGGCAGACGTCCTGACGATCCTTGAATTGAAAGGAAGCTTCAAGGGGGTCAAGGCTGTGTTCATCGGGGATGGCAACAATGTCGCCCACTCGTTCATGATCCTTGCGGCAAAGCTTGGGATGGACGTCGTCGTCTCCTGTCCGGAAGGGTATGAGCCTGTAAAGGAAATCCAGGAGCAGACGCTGCAGCTGGCCAAGCTGAACGGGGGGAGCTATACGCTGCATTATGACCCCATGGAGGCCGTATCCGGTGCGGACATCGTCTATACGGATGTATGGGCGAGCATGGGGCAGGAAGAGGAGACGGAAACCCGCATGGAAGCATTTGCGCCGTATCAAGTGAATGCCGGTCTCATGAGCCAGGCAGCACCAGATGCCAGCTTCCTTCATTGCCTGCCGGCCCATCGTGAGGAAGAGGTCACCGCAGAGGTCATTGATGGACCGCAATCGGCTGTCTTCCAGCAGGCTGAAAACCGCCTCCATGTCCAGAAGGCCATCCTCCAATCCGTCCTATAACGGTGCGGGTTGAAGCGACTTTCAAAAAGTGTAAAAAACGTATTGAAAAACAGTACTTTATCGGATAAAATGAATCGTCGTGATAGGAAAAGGTTCGCTCCCTAAAAGGAAGCGGGCCTTTTCCTTTGAACAAAAAGGAAGCAATCAAGGATTATCATGCATACACATGGGAACATAGAGTGTAGGAAAGCCTATGATTGATTACGTTTGGAGGTGCCTGGTTTTGAGTAAACCGACAATGGATGATTATTTAGAAAATGGAATATATGGGCAGAAGCAGACGAAGCCCGATGAAAGAAGGAAGTTTTTAGGGTCGCTGCGCGAGCGTGTTGTCGTGGCTCTTACGCAGAGTCAGGTAAGGGAAAAGGGCGTCTATAAGGAAGTGCAGGAAGCCCTTAAGGAGAACCCTGAGGCCAGGCTCCTTCTGAACGGTTCAATGAGCTATACCTTCCTCTCAAAATACATCAAACTTGCCGATACATTCAACATCTCCTTCTCCATGGTGACGAATATGGAGACCGAGACGGATGTTGGGCTTGTATTGGCCTACAATGAAGCCATCGACAAAGAAGAGATATTTGTACAGGAAAAGTCATTGAAGAAGAAGGAAGAAGTCAAAAAGAAGAAGAGCATCCTCTCTTCGATCAAGAAGATGCTCTTCTAGGGTTGTCAGGTTCCTTGAAATATGGAAGCTTGAAGATCGCCTTCAGCACGGGCGGCATGAGGAACAGGATGAACAGGATCCTGAACAGATGGTAACCGGTGATGATGGATAGATCGGCTCCGACTGCGTGACCCAGCAGGGCCATCTCTGCCATGCCCCCCGGTGAAAGGCTGATGAAGGCCGTCATGAAGGAGATATGATGCCAGCTGCTGAGCAGGAAGCTGAGCCCGATGGAAAAGGCGAGCAGACCGATCGAGGTGACGACCGACCAAAGGATGAAGGCCGTCAACTGCCTTGAAGGAGAGATATCCAGCATGAAGCTGAAGTAGATCCCAAGGGAAAGCTGGGCCAGGATGATGAACACTCCGGGCATATCCGGCACCCCCGCTCCTCCGATCATGCACCCTCCGATCACCAGGATCGGGCCGAGGAGGAAGGGAGTAGGAAAGCGGATCTTCTTCGCAAAAAGCCCCGTGATGACAGCCACTGCGAAAAAGAGCAACAGTTCCCAACGGAACGACGCCGGATCTGTCGGCGGGACCCCTGACGTATTCGCTGCCTCGCCTCCGAGCAAGGGGCTGAATACGAGAAAGGGGACGATACATACGACACTGAGGACCCTTACAACCTGAAGGATCGTCACCACCGTCAGGTTCACATTTTTCATTTCCTCCCCGAGGACCACCATTTGAGACAACCCTCCCGGCACACTCCCCGTTATGGTGGAGGCCAGGTTGATTCCCGTCGTCTTGGTGATGATGAATGCGAGACCCATGCTGAACACGATGATGAAGATGGTCATCAACAGCATGGTGGGGAGCTGCGTGAAGATCTCCACCACGGTCCGTTTACTGAAGGAATGACCGATGGAATATCCGACGATGACGAGGGCCAGATTCCTCAGCAGAGGTGGCCATTTCAGGTCGAACCTTCCCCATTTTTTCACGATGAACATGGAAACCATGGCCCCGAGCATCCACGATAACGGGATATGGAGAAGAGTGAATAAGCCGCCGCCAAGGAAGCCGACGATCAGTGATGCAAGTATTCGCATAAAGCAGGATCCTTTCTTGATTAATCCCCCGGTTAAAAGGAAGACAGGAAGCGCTGAGGGTCCAAGTCCGAACCTTCCGCGACGATGGCGGTCATGCCCGTTTCAGACCCTGATTCATGCTCTTCGCCTTTGCTCCAATACACAGCCATTCCGGCCTTTACCGGAAGCTTTTCCCCGTCCTTCACCCTTACCCATCCATTGCCGGACGTGATCATAAGCACTTGGTCGCACATGGCCGGATGCATTCCGATGACGCTTTTTTCCTCAAGGTAAAAATATCCGATCTGGAAAGGTGAATCGGGCTTCAAAAGGGGGTGGATCGTCACCCCGCTGCTGTTGAACCGGGTTATGGTTTTACCGGATTCTTTATTGAACTCATATATTTTCATAGCATACACCTCCTCCACTATTTCGTCCAATCGCCGATGGAATCCTCTTTTCTTCGACAGGATGGATCGTTGAGGTTTTTTTGTAACCGAGGAAATGCTTGGTTAAACAGCTGTCTAAGCGTTATCAAGCCTAGACTTGTAGTTGCTTTCACAAAGTGAACTTTGGTATTATCAATAGTATTGCAAGTGTTCGAAATTACCCGGAGGTGAACAGAATGTCCAGAATTTCCGAAGAGCAGGTGAAGCACGTTGCCCACCTGGCACGACTGGCCATCACAGAAGATGAAGTAAAACGATTCACAGGTCAACTTGACGCCATCATCGGCTTCGCTGAGCAGTTGAACGAGCTGGATACGTCCAGTGTCGACGCGACAAGCCATGTACTGGATATGAAGAATGTCATGCGCGAGGACAAGCCGGTCGACGGTCTGCCACGCGAAGACGTATTGAAGAATGCACCGGATCACAAAGACGGACAGGTACGCGTACCATCGATATTGGATTAAGGAGGGATACACATGTCATTATTCGACCATAAATTATCAGAACTTCACGAACTTCTTCATAAGAAGGAAGTATCGGTAACGGATCTCGTAAGCGAATCTTACAAGCGTATCGGCGATGTAGAAGATAAAGTAAAGGCATTCCTCACATTGGATGAAGAGAATGCACGGAATAAAGCAAAAGCCCTTGATGAAAAGCTCGGCACAGATGAAAGCAAAGGCCTTCTATTCGGTATGCCGATCGGAATCAAGGATAACATCGTCACGAAAGGCCTTCGTACGACATCGGGAAGTAAGATCCTTGAGAACTTCGATCCAATCTATGATGCGACTGTCATCAATAAACTACATACAGCCGAAACCATCACGATCGGGAAACTGAATATGGATGAGTTCGCCATGGGTTCTTCCACTGAAAACTCAGGCTACCAAAAGACAAGCAACCCTTGGAATCTTGACACGGTACCAGGCGGTTCTTCAGGTGGATCCGCTGCGTCTGTTGCTGCAGGCGAAGTGCCATTCTCCCTTGGTTCCGACACAGGTGGATCGATCCGCCAGCCGGCAGCTTTCACAGGTACAGTCGGGTTGAAACCGACATATGGCCGCGTGTCCCGTTTCGGACTGATCGCGTTCGCTTCATCCCTTGACCAGATCGGACCGATCACAAGGAACGTAGAAGACAATGCGTATCTCCTTCAGGCGATCGCGGGCGTGGATGCCAATGACTCTACATCTGCAAACGTCGAAGTACCTAATTATGCAGCTGCCCTCACAGGGGACGTGAAAGGCCTGAAGATCGCCGTTCCGAAAGAATACCTCGGAGAAGGCGTTGGCGAAGAAGCGCGTCAGGCGGTCCTTGCTTCCTTGAAGGTCCTTGAAGGACTTGGTGCAACGTGGGAAGAAGTATCCCTTCCACATTCCAAGTATGGTGTGGCGACCTACTATCTCCTTGCATCGTCTGAAGCATCTGCAAACCTTGCCCGCTTCGACGGCGTGCGCTACGGTTACCGCTCACCGAATGCAGACAATCTTCTCGACCTTTATAAGAAAACCCGTGCTGAAGGCTTCGGGGACGAAGTGAAGAGAAGGATCATGCTCGGAACATTCGCCCTAAGCTCAGGCTACTATGATGCATATTACAAAAAAGCACAGCAGGCACGCACGCTGATCAAAAAGGATTTCGAAGATGTATTCGAGAAGTTCGACGTCATCCTCGGGCCAACGACGCCGACACCTGCATTCAAAATCGGTGAAAAGATCGACGATCCACTCACCATGTATGCCAACGATATCCTGACGATTCCGGTCAACCTTGCAGGAGTGCCGGGGATTTCTGTCCCATGCGGCTTCTCTTCCACAGGTCTTCCGCTCGGTCTTCAGATCATCGGAAAGCATTTCGACGAAAGCACTATTTATCGCGTTGCCCATGCATTCGAACAGGCAACGGACTTCCATAAAAAAAGACCACAACTGTAAGGGGGGAATAGAAGATGAACTTTGAAACGATAATCGGACTTGAAGTCCACGTAGAATTGAAGACGGACAGTAAAATGTTCTCTCCGGCTCCGAACCATTTCGGTGCCGATCCGAATACGAATACGAATGTCATCGACCTTGGCTACCCGGGTGTCCTTCCCGTGGTCAATAAGCGCGCAATCGAATTCGGCATGAAGGCCGCCATGGCCCTCAACTGTGAAATCGCCACGGATACGAAGTTCGACCGAAAGAACTACTTCTATCCTGATAATCCGAAAGCCTACCAGATCTCCCAGTTTGACAAGCCGATCGGTGAAAACGGCTGGATCGAAATCGAAGTGAACGGCGAGAAGAAGCGCATCGGTATCACCCGACTTCACCTTGAAGAAGATGCCGGTAAACTGACGCACTCAGGAGACGGGTATTCACTTGTCGACTACAACCGTCAGGGTACGCCCCTTATCGAGATCGTATCAGAGCCGGATATCCGTACACCGGAAGAGGCCTATGCCTATCTTGAAAAGCTGAAATCCATCATCCAATACACCGGTGTTTCCGACTGTAAGATGGAAGAAGGATCCCTCCGCTGCGATGCGAACATCTCCCTCCGTCCGATCGGTCAGGAGAAATTCGGTACAAAAGCAGAGCTTAAGAACCTGAACTCATTCAACTTCGTCAAGAAGGGTCTTGAGCATGAAGTAGTTCGCCAGGAGAAAGTCCTTCTTTCAGGAGGCATCATCGAGCAGGAGACGCGCCGATTCGATGAATCGACGGGTAAAACCCTCCTCATGCGTGTCAAGGAAGGATCGGATGACTATCGTTACTTCCCGGAACCGGATCTATTGAACCTTCATATCGACCAAGAGTGGATGGACCGCATCCGCGCCGAGATCCCTGAGCTTCCAGACGCACGTAAGAAGCGCTACGTGGAAGACATGGGACTGCCGGCATACGATGCCATGGTGTTGACGCTCACGAAGGAAATGTCCGACTTCTTCGAAGCGACTGTCGCCAAGGGTGCAGACTCGAAGCAGGCGTCCAACTGGCTCATGGGTGAGGTTTCTGCTTACCTGAATGCCCAGCAAAAAGAGCTCAGCGATATCGCTTTGACACCTGAAGGTCTTGCTGGAATGATCAGCTTGATCGAGAAGGGGACGATTTCTTCCAAGATCGCGAAGAAAGTGTTCAAGGAGCTTGTGGAAAACGGTGGAGATCCAGAAGTGATCGTGAAGGAGAAGGGACTTGTCCAAATCTCCGATGAGGGTGCCCTCCTCAAGATCGTGACGGAAACACTGGATGCGAATCCACAGTCCATCGAGGACTTCAAGAACGGTAAGGATCGTGCGATTGGATTCCTTGTCGGCCAGATCATGAAGGCGACAAAGGGTCAGGCGAATCCGCCGATGGTCAATAAGCTTCTCTTGCAGGAGATCAAGAAACGCTAAGTGATCCATATGCTAAAAGATATTTCCGAACGACTGTCTATCCTCTTATTGGGGATGGTGGTCGTTCGGTTTTTTTTGTGGAAGCCGTTGTATGGGGTCCGTTCCTTTCGCTGCAATGCACTCTTTGGTTCTAGTTTTGGGATAGAAAGGTAAACAAATCTAATCCAGCTGTTTGTTTAGAGGAGATGGTTAGGGCTTTTCAATTCTTTATGAGGAAGCAGTGGGATGGGTCCGTTCCTTTCCGCTGCAGGCGCTTGCTTTCCAGCGGGGAGGGCGTCGAGCCTCCTCGTGCCTGCGGGGTCTCGCCACTCCTCCTATTCCGCAGGAGTCAAGCGCCTTCCGCTGCAATGCACTCTTTGGTTCTGATTTTGGATTGAAAAGTGACAGATCGCATACCGACATCCTGCTGGTTGTATAGAGGAGATGGTGCTTCTTTTCCAATTCTGATGAGGAAGCAGTGGGATGGGTCCGTTCCTTTCCGCTGCAGTCGCTTGCTTTCCGCGGGGAGGAGATCGAGCCTCCTCGTGCCTGCGGGGTCTCGCCAGTCCTCCTTTCCCGCAGGAGTCAAGCCTTTCGCTGCAATGCACTCTTTGGTTCTGACTTTGGGATTGAAAGGTAATCGGAGCTTGGTGTTTTGGTTTTAGGGAAGGGTGGTGCTTCCTGGTCCTTACTGACAAGGAGGGCAGTGGAGCGGGGGCCGTTCAGTGTACTCTTGGGTTTTGAGGAGCGAATAGGTAAGAATGGTTGTCGGGTGGCTTAGTTAAGAGGGGGACCGGGTGATTCCTGTTCTTCATGAGCAGTTTTTGAGTTTGAGCACAAAAAAGACCCTGTGGCAGGGGGAAAGCGGTGGTTCCGCAAGGCTTCTGCGATTGAGCCATGGAGAGGTTATATGGGGGTGAATGAACATCAGTCCTATTCCCTTTGGGCCGGTTCCCGGGAGGAAAAAGCATTCGGTCATAAGACAAGATCGGATCGAATAGGATAGTTCAGAGTGCAGGTGACGCATCAAGTTATGGAGCTCCGGGTCAGAGCGCGATAAATTCATGCGTCAGCATCACTTGTTGTTTCGTTTGGCCTTTTCGAGGATCTGCTTGGCGAGACGGTAATACGTATCGGCTTCGATCTTGGATTCTGCCCGTTTTAAGTGCATCATATAGTTTTGGAATCGAAGTTTGTCGACAGACGAGACTTTCATCACGATTTTCCTCATTTTCCTGCTCCTTTGATGGACAAAATTGCGTCCAATTGCTTATTCTGAATTTTCTGTAAATAAAATATAATAATAGTAAATGATTCCAGAGGGTGGATAGAATGTCCATAATCGAAGTGATTCTGTTACCAATGTTGATGGGTGGTATTGGGGGCTTGGGACATATCCTGGTATTCAAGAATGGTCATTTCACTTTCCCACGGAAATTCATCGATGACCAGGGTGAGAAACACTATGTGTTTGGTTCGGTCAAGGACATCATCATCGGGGTATTGGCCGGATTCATATCCGTGCTGCCAGTTGTTGATACAGTCCCGGTCTGGTATATCATCTATATCAGTTTATTATCGGGAATCGGGGGAAGTTCCGTCATCACGCGAAAAATCGAACAAAATCTTGCAGAGACGAAGGCGTCTTATATTCAAGAGCTATCTCATTATCAGCTCGAACTGACCTCTAAGGGAGGATCTTCAAATCATAATGAGGTGAAACCTGTTGACGATGTGGAAGAACAAAAGAATCAAGGTTGAACTGCCACCTGAGCAGTATGCCAAAGCCCAGCAGTATCTAGAACGGCTGAAGGAGGCAGATAACCTGGTCGAGCTGAACTACTACTACAAAAAAGTTGCACAAATATTAGGTAAGTCACAAAATGTGTGAGAATCAACCACTGACGATGAGTCAGCTTTTTTTCTGTAAAGGAAAGATGTACCGGGGATACTTCTCTTCTTGACCCATTCACCCTCTGGAGTACCGAAATTCCGGATAGCCTCGCGCTATTCTTTTTTTTTTCTCCCGGGGTGGACGAACAGATATCGACAAAAATAAATGTAGTGGATGGTCATTGTTATGTCAAGGTGTTTTTACCGTTATTTGGTATAGTGAGAGGTGGAAAGGGTGAGAATGATTTTCCATGACCCCTAGAAAACGGGCACTCTACACGAATACTGTCTACATGTGAACAAAAGTGAACCGGACGATAATAAATCTACCCTTATCTCACGTTTTCTTATATTATATGCTTATAGGCATAATGAGACAATTCATTTCTCACTATGCCGATTGAAGGAGGAACCTTTTATGGACTTGATGCAGTGGTATCAAAAGGCGATGTCATCTGACGCCTATTTAGAATATATGAAGGAAAACAAAGAACGGACGGCTTCGATCCTGGAAAAATTCTCGATTCCTGAAGAGGACCGTGAGTTGCTGGAGCGGATCGGGGAGCATTCCCTGAAGGTGATTGCCATCACAGAAGATTGGTGCGGAGATGCCATGGTCAATATCCCCATTCTGTTGAAGCTTGCCGAAGCGGCTGGTATCGAGGTGAAGATGATTCTGAGGGATGAAAATCTTGAACTCATGGATCAGTATCTGACCAACGGGACGTCGCGTTCGATCCCGATCTTCATCTTTATCGATGGAGAAGGAAAGGAACGCATGGTCTGGGGACCGAGGGCCCCTATGGTGAAGAAAGTGGTAGATGATGAGAACGCCAAGCTGCCACCTAAGGATCATGAGGATTTCCCACTGAAGAAAAAGGAAATGATTCAACGACTCGGGAATTTATATTCTACGGACAAGACAATTTGGCAGGAAGTCTATGACAGCCTGAAAACAAGCCTCGTTCAGAGCATCCTGATGTAACGGGAGATGACAAAAGGTATGGGAAAACCGTACCTTTTTGTTTTGGATGCGAATACATGGGGTAATGGTAATTAGTACCTCATATATTGGTAGTTTTTTCCGGTTCACGAACACTGACATTCACGGTAAGATGTTTATGAATGAGGAGTTGAAGCAATGTGATCCACCAGAAGACAAATTCAATCGTGATTGAATCACTGAATAAATTTCCCCATAAAATTCACATAAAATTAGGAGATATCCTAAAAGAAAGAGGATTGACGCAGGGGGACCTTCATCGCTTGACCGGGTTGCGTGTGGCAACGATCAATGAGTTGGTGAACTTTAAGAAAAAGTCACTCACCGTCGCCCATCTTGTATCCATCATGATCGCCCTCAGGATCACGGACCTGCGTGATCTCATCGAGATTGAATTCGATGACGAAGTCAAAGCCTACTTCCAACAAGAGAATGAACGAATGAAGAATGGATTCACCCCCGACCTGAACAAGACCGTTGATCGAAATGTGAGACAGATGTCGGAAGGGACAAAGAATTAAAGAGCGGCCGTATGGCCGCTTTTTTGCTATCATGAACCTACTGAAACAATTTCGTAACGGGAATCCCTGGGCAAAATCCTTTATCATGAAGAGAAGGGGTCTGCAGCCCTGAAGGAAATGATTATGCAGAAAGAGTGATAGCATGCATGCAGTAGCGAACTATGTGGAATTTTTACATATGAAAATAGAAAAGCCGACGCTCAATTATCTCCAGCGCCTCATTGGCCAGCATCTTCTGAAGATCCCCTATGAGACATTCAGCAAATTCCATTACTTTAATTCAGGCGAGACGTATGTGCCGTCCCTTGATACCTTTGTGGACAATCTCCATTCAAGGGGGTGGGGCGGGACGTGTTTCACATTGAACATCAACTTTGGCAGGCTTCTGACGCGTCTCGGGTTTGAATGCCACTTTGTACGTGTCAAGCCCGGTCATCTCGGTCTGATGGTCACCATCGACGGCAGGAAACTATATGTCGATGTAGGGTATGGATCCCCCATCATGAAGCCGATCGAGCTTGAGTCCAGACAAAAGCACATCCTCCATGGATTCGGTGAAGAGATCATCTTCTCGAAGAAGGACCATGTCGAGTTCGAAATCGACAGGCGCTCCAATGGGAAATCGTTCGTAAAAAAAGTGATCGAATGGGTGCCCCTTAATGAGGAAGAGCTTGTACCGGATATCGAAGCTTCCTATGCCGATACGGACGAAAATGTCACGATGAGGAGGATCACTGCGGTCCGCTTCCAAGGCAATCAATGCTACTTCCTCAGGAACCGGTCCCTGAAGGTCATGACCTACCGGAATATCCGCGAATATCAAATGAAGGACTTTGAAAAA
This sequence comes from Rossellomorea marisflavi, assembly GCF_009806575.1. Lineage (NCBI taxonomy): Bacteria > Bacillati > Bacillota > Bacilli > Caryophanales > Bacillaceae > Rossellomorea > Rossellomorea marisflavi. Next base: position 417,407 of record NZ_CP047095.1, read on the forward strand.
TGGAAGGAAATCATCCAGGAAGTGTATCAATTCGATTCCTTGGCTCTCCGTGATTCAATCCGCTTCCTTGAAGACAGGAAGATCGATCTTTTTCCGTGACAATCCTCCACACATTGACAATTCATTAGATTTTTCTTTTGAAAAGAGGTATGATATTGTGCGTCGGGTCAGATGCCCAAATGAATATTTCGGACGTATATGTGTATGATGGTACTAGTGGAAACGAACAGACTTATGGAATTCAAATAAGATTAGGATGATGATGGATGAAACGAGCAAGAATTATATATAATCCTACTTCCGGGAGGGAGCTCTTCAAGAAGCATCTTGCCGAAGTACTGATCAAGCTGGAACAGGCAGGTTACGAAACCTCTGTCCATGCAACGATCTGTGAAGGGGATGCAACAAAGGCTGCTCAGATCGCCGTGGAGCGGCGTTATGATATCGTGGTGGCTGCAGGCGGGGACGGCACGCTCAATGAAGTCGTGAACGGTCTTGCCGAACAGGACTACCGTCCCAAGCTTGGGATCGTCCCTATGGGAACGACGAATGACTTTGCCAGGGCCCTCCATATTCCGAGGGATATCAGTTCTGCCATCGATATCATCACGAAGGGCGAGTCGATACCGGTCGATATCGGACGTATGAATGATCGCTACTTCATCAATATCGCAGGTGGCGGAAGGATCACGGAACTTACATATGAAGTGCCGAGCAAGCTGAAGACGATGATCGGACAGCTCGCCTATTACTTGAAAGGCATCGAAATGCTCCCTTCCATCAAGCCGACCGATGTATCGATCGAGTATGACGGGAAACTGTTCGAAGGGGAAGCGATGCTGTTTTTGATCGGTCTGACAAACTCTGTCGGCGGCTTTGAGAAGCTTGCCCCGGATGCGTCGATCAATGATGGATTATTCTCTTTGTTGATACTGAAAAAGACCAACCTGGCAGAATTCATCCGGATTGCGTCCATGGCCCTAAGAGGGGATCATGTCAAGGATCCGCACGTCATTTATACGCAGGCCAACCGCATCAAGATCAAGGCGAAGGAAAAAGTGCAGCTGAACGTAGACGGCGAGCTCGGTGGTGTCCTTCCAGCCGAATTCGAGAATCTTTACCGCCATCTCCAGGTGTTTGTCCCGTTAGATAAGATCCGACCGGAAGACAAGGCACTGTGATGAAGAATTAAAAAACCGGATGACCATTGCGATTTCAATCGAAATGCATGGAATCCGGTTTTTTGTCGTGATCCGTTATTCTTCTACATGAGGACGACCAGATAAAAGACGACCGGGAAGCCGATCAGGAAAATCCATCCGATCTGCTGCTTATGACGAAAAGGGACCTTCCGGACGACCCATGAAAGGATGTGGGCGGCCATGACGTAGAAGAAAACCCAGATAAGCTGGCTGACTACGAAAACGAAAAGGTAGGCGAGTATGGTTTCCGATTTCAACAGGAGCGAAACGCCGAATCCGAATGTCAGGACGAGGAATGTCAGGCCTATCAGTATGTATGGGAGCCACCAGCTGCGGGTCTTCAGGGTGAGGAATACCCCTATCAGGACGTTCATGAGCAAGATCATATTTACAAGAAATTCTTCATTCATAGTATCTACCTACTTTGTTCCGGCACGATGCTGGTTTCTACCTACCACCATTCCCCTTGAGCGGTGAAGGTAAACGAGTCAGGAATTGACAGACTTTCCACTGAAAAGCCCTAGGGGATGGGGTTCATCGCCCTCATATTCTCGTAAATCCGGCTTCCGGTCAATAGGAATTGTTTCCTGACTAATACCTCGTGTGGTACAGTGTATGAAACAAGTACGACCAATGAGCCATGAAAGGGTGAGGGCCATGTATATCGTTCATTCAACATTCAATGTTCCGCCGGAAAAAGCCGATGAAGTCATCTCCATCTACCAAAATCGTTCCGGACTGGTGGATCAGGCGGAAGGATTTCAGCGCTTCCTGCTTTTGCAAAATGAGAAGAAGTCTGGGGAAATAACAGTACATATGGAATGGGATACAAAGAAACATTTCCTGACTTGGGTTCAGGGGGAAGATTTCAAGAGGATTCATGAGCTTGAGAAGAAATACCCGGATCAGGGGCTTGCTGCCATCGTGCCATCCATCGATAAGTTCAAGGTGGTGGCATACTGATGCAGGACCAACTCTTGATTGATGATGTCGTGGAAAAGCTATATAAGCGTTATCCGGAACTTCAGGATCGTTTCGGTGAAGAAGGGCGGAGAAAGTGCCGGGAGGACAATGTCCACCATTTCAACTATCTACAATCGGCTGCGGATGTGGGGGAAGAGAAGGTTTTCGTCGACTACGCCGTTTGGTTGAACAGCGTCCTGGTGAGCAGAGGCATGAAACCAGACCATCTGATCGATAATTTTGTCTGCATCCAGGAAGCGATCGAAGAAGGGGAGGGCGACGAGCGTTTCATCTCCTATCTGCAGGCGGCCATCCGGTCCATCCGTCCGGGGATGAAGGCTGAAACCCCTTCCTAATTTCGTCCCGCGGACGTGTTTATGGTACAATCATGAGATGAAATCTGAAAAGGAAGATCGACATGAAAAGAATAGTACCCATTACAAAAAATGAATATATAGAAGATGCACGATTCGAGGATTTGACCCATGATGGAAATGGCGTGACAAAAGTGGAGGGGTTCCCGATTTTCGTGCCGGACGCCCTTCCTGGGGAAACCGGTCGCGTCAAAGTTGTGAAGGTCGGAAAAGGCTTCGGATTCGGGCGCCTGGTGGAAAGGCACAGTGACAGTCCCTTCAGGCAGGAGCCTCCCTGTCCGATCTATTCGGAATGTGGCGGGTGCCAAATCCAGCATATGACGTATGACGGGCAGCTTCAGGCAAAAGAAAAGAACGTCCGCGATGTCCTCGAGAGAATCGGGAAGCTTCGCGATCTCCCTGTCCATCCTGTCCTTGGTATGGAAGATCCGTGGCGTTACCGTAACAAGGCACAGGTACCCGTCGGGCTTCAAGATGGCAGGTTGGTGGCCGGATTCTATCAGAAGCGAAGCCATGAAATCATTGATATGGATCACTGCATCATCCAGTACGAGAAGAATGATGAAGTGATCCAGAAGGTGAAGGATCTATGCGCAGACCTCGGGATCCAGCCTTATAATGAACAGTCTCATAAGGGTGTCCTCCGTCATATCATGACGAGGACCGCATTCACCACGGGTGAAGTCATGGTGGTCATTGTCACGCGGACCAAAGATCTTCCTCATAAAGAGACCTTGATCAAGGGGCTCACCGAATCGTTCAGCGGTTTGAAATCCATCGTCCACAATGTTAACGGCAAACGGACGAATGTGATTATGGGGGACGACACCCGGGTGCTCTGGGGAGAAGAAGTCATCCATGACAGCATCGGGGATGTGAAGTTCGCCATCTCGGCACGGTCATTCTATCAGGTGAATCCCGAGCAGACCAAGGTCCTTTATGATCAGGCTTTGGCATTTGCCGACCTGCAGGGAGAAGAAACAGTCATCGATGCCTACTGCGGAATCGGTACCATTTCATTATTCCTTGCGCAGAAGGCGAAGAAAGTGTATGGAGTGGAAATTGTCCCTCAGGCCATCGAGGATGCGCGGAAGAATGCGGCGTTGAACGGGATGGATAATGTAGAATTCGAGGCAGGTCCCGCCGAAGTCGTCATTCCTTCCTGGTATGAGAAGGGCATCAAAGCCGATGTCCTAGTCGTCGACCCTCCACGTAAAGGCTGCGATGAAGCACTCTTGAACACCATCCTTTCCATGAAGCCGAAGAAGGTGGTCTACGTGTCCTGCAACCCCGCCACCCTGGCAAGGGATCTGAAGATCCTTGAAGCAGGTGGCTACCGGACGAAAGAGGTACAGCCTGTGGATATGTTCCCGCAAACGATGCATTGCGAAGCCGTCGCGCGTATTGAATGGGAAGGGGACCCCCATGTATCTGACGATTGAAGAAACAGCAGAGTATCTTTCCCTCCCTGTCGCCTATATCGAAAGCCTCATCCTTGAACGGAAGGTCCGGGCTGTACACGATGGAGAGCGGTATTTGATCTATAAAGAGCAATTCACCCATCATCTTGAACAGATGGAGAAGATGAAGCGTCAGCTTGCCGAGTATTGGAATGAGCCGATACCGGAAGACCCTGATGTGAAAGACGAGGACTGACAGGTCCTAAGATAGGAGCAGTGAACATGAACGGACAACAGCGTGTGAATATCAAACCGGGTATCGAAGTGGATATCGTCCTGAAGAAAGATCAGCGCTCCGGTGCGTTGACCAGGGGGATCGTCAAAGATATCCTGACCAATTCGCCTCAGCATCCGCACGGCATCAAGGTCCGCCTGCAAGACGGACAAGTGGGTCGCGTGAAACAGATCATAACGGAATAAACAAAAGCGTCCTTCGTTTTGAAGGGCGCTTTTGCTGTCTTCACACGTATTTCAGGGAGATTCCCTGTCTGAGTTCTCTCAGCTGCCTTTCACGCCGTAGATACAGCCTCTGGGCTTCCTCATGGGTGATGGGGGCAAATCTCAATTCATCGCCAGGCTTCGCCTGGGCGACCCGCGGCAAATCGATGGAAGCGACCTCGGCGATCCTTGGGTATCCCCCTGTGGTCTGCCTATCGGCAAGGAGCACGATGGGCTGGCCGTCAGGAGGTACTTGGATGGTCCCGGTTGTGACGGCTTCAGAAATCATATCCCGGTGAGTTTCGGTCTGAAGGGCGGGTCCCGATAAGCGGCAGCCCATCCGGTCCGACCGGGGAGACACAGTGTAGGATTGATTGAAAAGTGCCTCCCGACTTTCCTTCTGGAAGTGGCCATGCTCATTTCCCGGCATGATGCGGATCGCCCGCGAACGGGCGTGACCGATGAGCTCATATGGGATCGACCAGTCCGTTTGGGGGTTCATGGAGAGCTCATTGCTCATTTCCTTGGCAAGGCATGAGGGGGTGCCGACAGTAAGCCTGTCACCCTTTTGTAACGCCCTGCCCCTATACCCCCCGATCCCTGTCCGGAGGTAGGTGCTATGGCTACCCATCACTTCAGGTACTTCGATCCCGCCGGCAACGGCCAGATAAGCACGGCATCCTTCTTTCGGGGTGCCGAACCGGAGGATGTCCCCCTCATCCACTCTAAGGGGCTTCCAGAGCGGCTGTGGAACCCCGTTGATGGTCGGGGAGAAATCGGCTCCGCAAATGGAGAGGAGGGTCTGCCCGTGGAAACGCAGGTGAGGTCCTGTAAGGGTGATTTCGATCAAGGCTGCACCGCTCTCGTTACCCGCTAATAAATTCGCCACTTTATGGGCAAGGTGATCGATGCTGCCGCTTACGGAGACTCCGTACTGCTGGAACCCCGTCCTTCCCAAATCCTGTATGGTCGTCAGTAATCCGGGTTTTAAGACTTCAATCATCGGCTGGCCTCCATTTCTTTATATTCTTGAGGGGTAATGGGTTTGAATCGGAGGCGGTCGCCTGCCTGTAATATGCCGGGAGGACAAGCCTGAGTGTCGAACAGAGCGACAGGTGTCCGGCCGATCAGCTGCCAGCCACCCGGGCTTTCCAGGGGATAGATGCCTGTCTGGCTTCCGGCGATGCCGACGGAGCCACGTGGAACCCGGAGACGCGGCTCCTTTCTTCGCGGAGTAGCGATTTCTTCAGGCATGCCGCCGAGATACGGAAATCCGGGGGAAAAACCAATCATATGAACCAGGTAAGGAGAACCGGAGTGCAACTCTATCACCTTTTCGGGAGTCAGGTCATTCCATTCTGCCACAGACTCCAAGTCCGGTCCGAAGTCGCCCCCATAGCAGACCGGTATCTCGATTGTCCTTGGCTCTTCCTCGGCTCCGGGAGGGATGGAAGAAAGGATCGTATGTATTCTATTCATTACCGTTTCGTAAGGGAGGCGGTCCGGGTGTTCGAGCTTCATAGGATCGTAGTGAAGTGTGACCGTGGTGAAAGCTGGTACGATATCGGTGATCCAGGCTGGATCGGCTTCTTCGATGGCAGAACAGATGCTCCTGACTTTCACATGGGTAGCGTGATCGATGGAGGAACCTGCCTCGATGACGAGGGCATGATCTCCTAAGGGACGTAAGGAATAATCCACATGTCATCCTCCATTCTGTTTGAATTTTTCCACTTGTCTGACTCTCATTATAGTGGAATACCCAGTCATTTCAACGGTGAAGGTCCAAGGGTTCCTTGAAATAGTGGAAAAATCCGGACTTTCCTTATAAAAGCGCCATCTTCCTACAACTTTGTGTTATTATTTAGTAATTCGAAATAGTCGTATCGCAGGGGAGGGAGGATGTATCCCAGTCGGGTAAGGGAAGCCGGAGGTGGTTACGGCTCCGGCAAAAACCTGCCTCCCCAGCGGAACGAAGTCAGAAGAGAGGAGGGTTTCTATGATTCATGCAAAAGATCCCTTGTGGACACGGTCTTTTGTGATGTTGATGGTAGGGAACCTGTTTGTATTCATGTCATTCCAGATGCTCATCCCGACGCTTCCGCCCTATATCAAATCGATTGGGGCATCGGGTTTTGAAATCGGACTGGTCACAACATTATTTTCCCTCGGTGCGGTCCTCAGCCGTCCGTTCATCGGTTTCATGCTTGAGTATAAAGAAAGGAAGCCCCTCGTCTTGGGGGGAGCGGCCATGCTCCTCGCCATCACGATCATCTATCCTCTATCCAGCGTCGTCCTGATCTTCCTGTTGTTCAGGTTCGTTCACGGTCTGGTGTGGGGATGGTCCACGACGGTCAACGGCACTGCGGCCGTTGATGTGGTCCCGAAATCAAGGCTTGGTGAGGGGATGGGCTATTACGGGTTGTCGATCACGATCGGCATGATCATCGCTCCGAGTCTCGGAATCTACCTTTACCAGGTCACGACCTTCACGAATCTGATCATCACCTCTGGTATATTGGGACTCATTGCGGTGCTACTGCTGGCGGTTGTGCGCTATCAGACCCCGAAGGTCGTCAAGGAGACGAAAAAAGAGAACCTGACCTTTTCCTATCGGGACTCCCTTATTGAAAAGTCAAGTTGGTTCCCGGCTTTCATCACGATCGTCATCACCTTCGGCTACGGCACGATCGTGACATTCATCGTGATATTCGGAGACGAACGGGGCATCGACCATATCTTCCTCTTCTACCTCTTCAATGCGATCTTGGCGTCGCTCTCAAGGCCGATTGCGGGGAAATGGTTCGATCAGAAGGGGCCGAAGGGGCTCGTCCTGTTCTGCATTGCCGTGACGTTCATCGGAATGTGGGTGCTCTCGTATGCCCATTCGGATGTCATGATCTCCATTGCAGGAGTTTTATTCGGAATAGGTTTCGGTTCCCTGATTCCGACGCTTCAATCCTGGACCTTGTCGTTGACACCGGAGCACAGACGCGGAGTCGCAAATGGAATGTTCTTCTCATCCATCGATCTCGGAATCGGGCTGAGCGGGCTCGTATTCGGTGTACTGGCACAGTATATCGAGATCGGGATCTTGTTCCAGATCTCAAGTGTTTTCCTGCTGGCTGCCTTTTTTATCGCGATTTTCCACGGGAGGAAGAAGAAATTGGTGCATCAGGCTGCCTCGTAGTTTACGAGTCGCGCGACAGTGGTATGATGATAGGACTATCCCTTTTCAATGCGGTTATGCCGCCATTGGAAGTGGATAGTCCTTTGTTCTGTAATGAATGAAGGTCTATGCGACCATGGTATAAAGGACCATTCGCAAAATGAAAAGGAAATGACATTTTATCACGGTGAAATTCTGTTAGAATGATAGAAATAGATCAGTCTGCGGATCGTTGGTTCCGCATTTAACGGAGGATATTATGACAGAAGAAAAACTGCTAATGGAAAAAACATTCCATGAAACATTCACAGGGGACACCGGAAGGAATCTCCATCCCATCGAGGTCCTGGGTGCTGCATTCGTCGAAGAACAGAAGAATGAGCCTTATGACCTGACTGATATCCGCTTTGCGCAAGGGGAAGTCTACTTCCACTGCAAGGATTATGAAGCGGCCATCTTCAAGTGGGAGAGCATACAGAACGAGCGTGAGCCATGGGCGAAGAAGAATATCGCAGATGCTTATTACGAGCTCGGGATGCTATCTTCCGCCGAAGATGTATATACGGCCATCCAAACCGACGGAGTCGTACTGACGATGGAGGTATCCCTGCAATTATTCTCCCTTTACATTGAACGTGAGAAGATTCAGGAAGCATACCGTGTCATCGAGAAGGCGCTCGGCATCGACCCGGACTATCCAAATGTTTCATCGATCGCCCGTGCGTTCTACGAGGGCCAGCAGGATTGGAATAATGCCATCGAGCTTGCAGTGAGGGAAGCGCTCCGCACGAAGGACGGCAAATGGTTTTCCGTTCTTGAGGAGTACGCGGTCAAAGGGTATATCACATCGTTTGCCCCTGCGTACTTCCACGACCTCCTCATTGCTTCCTACGAGAGCGATTCAAGACAATTCCGCGGACTTGTCTCGGCGTTCTGGAACAGCTATAAGGTGGAACCTGCCCTGCATATCGAGTGGATGCAGACGATCAACACCATTTTTGAATACGTCCAGGTCGAGACCCATGAATCGTGGGATGATATCCTTTCCCTTTATAAGGAATCCTTCAACGGCTTCATGGAAAGTGGTCATCTTATCCATGATCTGCAGCCCTTCATGCCTGGTCTTGTGACAAACTGGCTCAAAGTGAGCCGTGCCGGATCTTCCCTGCTTGCGGCTTCTGCCGTGCTTGCATGGAACGATGTGTTCTCGTATTCCCTTGAGCCCGGGGTTGCGGAAGAAGCCGAGGCGCTGCTCATCGAGTCGGCAGAAGATGCCCGCTTTGAGGATGTCCTCCTCTTCCTTAACCGGATCATGGCCTGGTCTGAATCGAACCGCGTACCTGTAGGCTACAAGACAAAATGGATGTCCGAGCAGCTGATGGATTACAGCAGGAACCATATTGTCGTCGCAGGAAGCGTTTCAAGTGGAAAGTCTTCCTTCGTGCAGTCTGTCCTTGGTGAGAGTATCGGGGAATCAGAAGGCTCCACTGTGGTCTACACCTATCACGACCAGCCTGTCGAAGTAAGTGAAATCCATGGGGAAGGCGTCCGCCGGGTGGAGAGCATCGCTGATTTCGAAGAAGTGATGCACAGGGAAGCGTTCGTTGAGTACAAGATCCCTTCAGACTTCCTGAAGAAAAACAGTGCCGTACTTATCGATGTCCAGGTCGGTCAAAGGCATCAGGATGATCTTGCTTCGTTCTATCCGGTGGCAGACGGTCTGCTGTACGTGCTGAACGCCGAGGCTCCGTTCAATGCCGAGGACCGTCAAGTGCTCCGCAGGCTGCAGGAAATCGATCAGCCCGTCAAGATCAACTTCCTGCTGAACAAAATGGATAAGGTGGAGGTACATCCCGATGATGTGATCGAGTCCGTGGAACGAAAGGCGAAGGAGTGGTTCCCTGAAGCGGAAGTGCTGCCGTATTCGTCCCTTGAGGCCGTTTCCATCCAGCGTACAGGTGTAGAAGCATTCATGACCCGCCATTATGATATGAGTCCCGCGTATATCAAAGCAGAGAGAGGGACGAAGCTCTTCTACCTCGTGCGTAAAACCTTGAAGGATCTGTATTCGATCCGCAAGAATAAAGAAATCGCCTTGAAAGAAAGCATTGCAAAAAATGAAGACATCCTGTCACGACTGAATGGATTCCACAATCATCTCGGTGATATGCAGGGAGAGAAAATCGCTCTGATCAAAGATTCCTTCCACGAGCGCAAAGAAGCGGTCAAAAAGGAAATCAGGACGGAAATCCCGAATATCCTGCATAAGTGCTCTGAACTGATTAACGAGGAAAGTGACTATAAAAATATCCATACCGAGCTCAATGAAGCGATGAATACGCGGATACAGGAATATCTCCAGAACGATCTCATGCCGAGATACCTCGATTCCCTTCAGGAATGGATGGCAGCTTCGAAGCATGAACTGCAGGAAAGCCAGGAGTATCTCTACGAGATGAGTTCGACTTTTAATGGACTGTTCGGGGAAGAACGCGTCGTCCTTCAATGTGATGATCAGGTGCTCGATGACTGGAGACGGGATGTAAGCCGCATGGGAACGAGGGCTCAGATCGATAAGGAGAATATCCTTCTCCGCTTCAAGCCTGCCCAGTTCCTATTGAAGAGCGCCGGGAAGCTCTTGGGCGTACTGCCTCAGAACAAGACGCTCCTCTACAATCAGTACAAACGGTACTTGGAGAATGAGGACTACGGGGATATCACAGAATCCGTTGTGACGAAATTCTTCCTTCAGTTCGATCTTTTCGAAAAATCATTGGAACAGGATATCCGCTCCTTCTATGCAGAACCTTTCCATCAGCTGTCTTTGACCATCAAAGGCACGGAAGGGGAAATCAAGGAGGACAAGGAACTTCTGAGCGAGATGAAGGCGGATCCCGAAAGATATTTCGACCCGATCACCTTATTCGAAGTGAAACTCCTGCAATATGAATATATGATGAAGGCAAGCTACCAGCCTTCCCAAAAGTATACCCGATGAAAAAGCTGTGACGAAAGTGTTTTAGTCATAGTAAAACCCGAATTCACTTGCTTGCAATAAGGCAAATGAATTCGGGTTTTTAAGTTATTTTACTATTTCATTGTTTCCAGCGGTTGATTGGAGTGCAAGACGAAGACTCCTGCGGGAAGTGTAGCTGATGTGAGACCCCGCAGGCATGTGTGCTGCCCCCTTATTACTAGACACCCCAATCCTAAAAGGAGGGGTTATAAATGAACAAGCACACCCGTACGTTTAAACTTCAACTGGCCAAACGTTACTTGGAGGATGAAACGGTTAGTTTTCGAGATTTAGCTTCACAAGAAGGCGTGGATGCTGCTGCGCTGGGCTATTGGGTCAAGTTGGTTCGCCATCATGGTGATCAAGCCTTTTCTTTTCCCTATACAACGTATTCTCCTGCCTTTAAACTAAAGGTACTTCACTATATTACGGACAAGAATTACTCCATTCGAGAGGCATCTGCCTATTTCCACCTTCCCGATCCCTGTATTGTGCGCAGGTGGTTGAGAAAGTGGGAGAAAAGGGGACGAGATGCCTTCGATTCAAAGGAAATGAGGGCCTTGACGATGACTCCTAAACCACCCAATCAACATAAGAAATTAGAAGACATGACTCCCGAAGAGCTACGAGCACACGCCGCCTATTTAGAGATGGAGAATGCTTATTTAAAAAAGCTGAGAGCCTTAGTTCAGGAGGAATCATCACCAAACAGATCAAAGCGAAAGTAGTATTTGAACTAAGGAATGCGTTCCCGGTGATTCAGCTCATCAAAGTAGCGAACCTCCCTAGAAGCACCTATTACTTCATCAAAAAACAGTGGGACCAACCCGATCCTGATCGGAAGTGGAAAAGAAGAATTACCTTGATCTTCCGCCGTCATTCAGGCCGTTATGGTTACCGTCGGATTACGGATGTACTCCAGGCAAAAGGGTATGACATCAATAAAAAGAAAGTCCTTCGCATTATGAAAGCCCTAGGGCTCCAGTGCCTGGTAAGAAAGAAGAAATACCGGTCTTATGAAGGGGAAGTTGGAAAAGCGGCGCCCAACACCCTCGACCGAAAATTCATGGCATCGAAACCGAACCAAAAATGGGTAACCGATGTGACGGAATTCAAGATTGCCGGACAGAAACTGTACTTGTCCGCGATGTTAGACCTGTTTAATCGAGAAATCATTACGTACACGCTTCACACGAAACCTAGCTTTGATTTAGTAGAAACGATGTTACTTCAAGGAGTCGAACGTCTACGTGAAGGCGATGACCTTCTTCTTCACTCTGATCAGGGCTGGCACTATCGCATGCCTAAGTACCGAAGGATACTCAAGGACCATCACATCACTCAGAGTATGTCTCGGAAGGGAAACTGTTATGACAACGCCGTGATGGAGAATTTCTTCGGCATCATGAAATCAGAGTTTCTCTACAGAGAAACTTTTCGGAACCTCAAGGAGTTCAACCGAAAATTAGAAGAATACATGGATTACTACAACCACTTGCGAATTAAGTCTACGCTCGGTAAAAAGAGCCCGGTAGAATACCGACTGTACACACAACGAATGAATCAAAAAGTGGGTGTCCAATAATTTGGGTCCAGTGCACATGCCGAGGAGGCTCACGGGCTACCCGCGGAAAGCGAAGTCTTGCACGGAAATCATTAGCGGTATTAAGAACCTACACTGCTATTGTTCGTCATTGTATGATCCCTTTTTTGTTTTGTCCTACCCTCTTTTTTATATGGCAAAGATAGACGTCATGATCCGTTTCAGTGAATTCTCCGTGCGCACTTCCGAGAAGTCCAGTCCTAGATGAATCGCTGTCTGGGCCACTTCGGGGCGGATCCCGGTCAAGATCGATTTCACGCCGAGAAGGTTAAGGGCATCCACGAGATGGAACAGCTGCTGCGCGACCATCGTGTCGATGAGAAGGACACCGGAAAGGTCGATGATCAGGGTGGAGAGCTGTGAGTCGGAGCTCTGCTGAAGCGTTCCTTCCAGTATGCTCCTTGCCCTTGCTGTGTCGATCTCACCGATGAGGGGGAGGAGACCGATCTCATCCGTAAGGGAGATGACGGGCGAGCTCAATTCATTAATCAGATCGGACTGGGCTTGAAGTCTATCCATGATGTATGTCAAATAATGGGAAGTGAAGCGTTCGAGTACGTAGTCGAGGGAGCTGTTCAACTGTTCTTCCCAAAGGAAGATTTCCTCTACACCGATTTCAAGATCGGATTCGTTGACGAATTTTTTGACGAAGTTCCAATAGACCCTCCTGAAGACAGCGGAATTCCGTACCACTTCATCAAGGGTGGTGGTGGAGCGGCTTCGATCGGCAGCTGTTTTCTTCGTCCACTCATCAATCGCTTCTTTCATCTCTTCTTCGGGACGGATGAGGCATTTTGCCAGGAGCCTGGCATAGGTGGCGTTCTGCTCCTTCACCCTCTCCTGCACATCCCGCGGTGCATCAGAGGAGTAATGGGATCCGTACTTTACACGTTGACGGTTGGCCCATTCCTCTGTGAAATGATAGGCATTTTCGTTCAGATACTCATATAGTGCTAGTGAATGTGTCGTCATAGGGCTCTCCTTCGCAAATCTACTGTACTCATTGTCTATCGAATGCCAGTCTTTGTCAATGAATGGCGCAGAAGGAAAAGAAATGGATATGAATTTATGTTACCATTGGAAGATACTGTTTTAGCAAAGGAGTATAGCATGGAAACGAATCAACCAATTCTCTCACTGCATCAACTGAAGAAAACCTACAATGGAAAGGAAGTATTAAAAGGAGTAGACCTTGACGTGTTCCCGGGGCAGATCATCGGGTACATCGGTCGAAACGGGGCCGGTAAGAGCACGACGGTGAAAATCATCCTCGGCCTTGAAGAAAGTGATTCCGGCTCGGTGAGGCTGTTCGGTGAAGAAATCACCTCTACCTCTGTTGAATACAAAAAAAGGATAGGGTATGTGCCTGAGCTTGCCGACCTTTATGATAATCTCACGGGCCAGGAGTATCTGACCTTCAGTGGGGAGCTTTATGGGATGGACCCGGTTGAGGCTGATGCGAAAGCGGAAAAGCTGATGAGCCTCTTTGGTTTGTCCGACGTGTATCATTCCAGGATCGCATCCTACTCAAAGGGGATGAAACAGAAAACCCTCATCATCGCGAGTCTTCTTCATGATCCTGATATCCTGTTCCTTGATGAACCGATCAATGGTCTCGACGCCAATTCTGTGATGATCTTCAAAGAACTCCTGGCACTGCTTGCTGCGGAAGGCAAGACGATTTTTTACTCCTCCCACATCATGGATGTAGTCGAAAAGATCAGCAGTCGCATCATCCTCCTTCATCAGGGGGCGGTCGCTGCGGATGGGAGTTTTGAAGAGTTGAAGAATCAGAATTTAGAAGGTTCCCTCGAAGAGATCTTCAATCAGCTGACAGGCTTCACAGAGCATAAGGAGACGGCGTCTGAGATTGTTTCTGTCGTAAGGGGAGTGTAATCATGAGGACATTTCCAACGTTGAAGGTCCTTGATGCATTCAAGGGGCTGTTCGCGATTTTCGGCTTTGATTATCCTGTGATCCGCAAGATCCTCCACATGAAGTGGACCATGGACGGTAGGAGGGTCCCTACCATCTTCCAGCAAGGGAAGGTGAAAAATGAAAAGGACGGGAACCGGTTCATCAAATCGCTTTGGGTGTATGCCTTATATGGATTGCTCCTGCTTCCGATCCTGTTCTTCGGGGATATGTATCTGTTTCAAATGACGCTGATTTTCTCCGTCATCTTCTTCATGACCAGCACCTCGATGATTTCGGATTTTTCCGTGGTGATCCTGGATGTGCGTGATTCCACGATCCTTTTCACCAAACCGGTCCAGCGGAAGGATATCTCGATGGCGAAGGCGCTCCATGTATTCTTTTACCTGTTCTTCCTGACCGGAGCATTGACGATCATCCCACTTGTGGTTTCGTTCTTCTTAAATGGGTTTGTCTTTTTCCTTTTATTCCTGGTGGGAATCGTGCTTCTCGATCTTCTCATCCTGGCCATGACGGCCCTGATGTACTATTATGTTTTGAAGTTTTTTGATGGTGAGAAGCTGAAGGATATGATCAACTATGTCCAGATCGGTCTCTCCGTCGGGATTGCCATAGCCTATCAGCTGGCAGCGAGGGCGTTTGACCTCGTGGATGTGAATATGTCCTTTTCACCGGAGTGGTGGACGGTGTTGATCCCGCCCCTTTGGTTCGGTGCGCCGTTTGAATATGTCCTCAATGGGAATCACTCCAGCGTGGTACTCATCATGTCGATTCTTTTTGTGCTGGTACCTCTCGCTGCACTGTTCATCTACATCAAGGCACTTCCACAGTTCGAGCGCAATCTTCATAAGCTCTCGGCACAAGCCGGCGGAAGGAAGCGGAGGGTGAAAAGCAATCGATTCCTTAAGGTGCTTTGCCGGAATCAGGAGGAACGTGCGTTTTACCGATTTGCCCAAAAAATGATGAGGACGGAGAGGGACTTCAAGCTCAAAGTCTATCCTTCATTGGGCTTTGCCTTGATCCTTCCGTTTCTTTTCATTTTTACGAGGCCTGGCCTTTCCATCTGGGATCTTCATGGAAGTAAATCTTATCTGGCCGTCTATGTCAGTCTCATCGTTGCCCCGTCGGTCGTCATGATGCTGAATTATTCCGGAAGGCATAAAGGGTCCTGGATCTACAGGGTGGCTCCCGTGACCCGGGTGGAATCGGTCTATAAAGGGACTTTGAAAGCCTTCCTTGTGAAGCTGTTCCTTCCGGTGTACATGGTCCTTGCCCTTGCATGTATTTTCCTTTATGGACCGGTGATCATCCCGGATCTCATTGTCATCTTCATGATCATGTGTATCATTACGGTCATCTGCAGTGTGTGGATGAATCAGGTTCTTCCATTTTCAGAGAGTTTCGAGGGGATGGCCCAGAGCGAAACCCTCAAAATCATCCCCTTCTTCTTCCTAGCTGGAGCATTGGCAGGTCTGCACTACTTGGTACTCAAGATTCCTTTTGGCATCTACGGGTATGGGTTGTTAGTGGCTGCGGTGAACCTTGGCTGCTGGAAATGGTTGATCAAGGGCCGGAATGAGCCGGAACGCCTTTAGGCGCATCCGGCTTTTTTTGGCCTGCCTGGAAATCCACTCGGATAACACCATTTGCAGATATAGGCATATACATAGGGGAGAATGGGTAACGTCGTAAAGTGGAATGATGATAGAGGACGAAAGGGAGGGCTTAATGTGTTCCTTGATTGGTTAGGTGGACTTAATCCTGCTCTTCAGGCTCTTTTTGGCGGAATGGTGACCTGGGGGCTTACGGCATTGGGGGCCTCTGCGGTCTTCTTCTTCAGAAAGATCGAGAAACATACATTGAATATGATGTTAGGCTTTGCTGCGGGGGTCATGATTGCGGCTTCCTTCTGGTCCCTTCTCGCTCCTTCCATAGAGTTCAGCGAGCAGAACGGGCAGATTCCGTGGCTTGCACCGGCAGTCGGCTTCCTTCTTGGAGGACTTTTCATCCGGCTCCTGGATTTTGTCGTTCCCCATCTGCATCTCGGGAACGCATCGGAAAAGGCGGAGGGACCACCGACGAAGTTCAAGAAATCCACGCTCTTATTCCTTGCCATCACGCTTCATAATATTCCAGAGGGTCTTGCAATCGGGGTGGCATTCGGGGCTGCGGCACTCGGTCTTGGCGATGCGACCCTGATCGGGGCCATAGGTCTTGCCATCGGAATCGGGATTCAGAATATGCCGGAAGGGGCCGCGTTATCCATCCCTCTGAGAGGGGAGGGGATGTCTCGGAGGCGCGCCTTCAACTACGGTCAGATGTCTGCTATCGTAGAGCCCATCGCGGCAGTCATCGGAGCAGCGGCCGTACTGATGATCCAGCCGCTCCTCCCATATGCCCTGGCATTCGCGGCAGGCGCCATGATATTTGTCGTTGTCGAGGAATTGATACCGGAATCCCAATCTTCAGGAAGTACGGATCTTGCCACCCTGGGTCTGATGGCGGGGTTTGTCGTGATGATGATCTTGGACGTATCGTTGGGTTAAGAGAGAGCATCCTGAACTTTCAGGGTGCTTTTTACGTGCTTGTCAGGGGCGTTTTACCCCGAAGGATGTCGTAATATCTGGAAAAAGAGTCGAAAGACCTATTATCGGTGAATCTTTTTGTCATATCATTCAGATTCTTTTATACTATAATAAAAAGGGATTCATTTAGTATGAAAGAACT
Source organism: Rossellomorea marisflavi (assembly GCF_009806575.1). Taxonomy (NCBI): domain Bacteria; kingdom Bacillati; phylum Bacillota; class Bacilli; order Caryophanales; family Bacillaceae; genus Rossellomorea; species Rossellomorea marisflavi. The sequence goes on from NZ_CP047095.1 coordinate 434,294, forward strand.
GGTTGGAGGGGATGGAATGAAGCTGATCGCCGAGTCGAAGAAGACACTGAGCATCCTTTTGGTTGCAATCCTTTTCGTGACAGCAAACCAGATTCCTGGAGTACAGCACGTCACGGCCCGCATCGCGACCAACGTGTATATCAACTTTAAATATGAGCATTTGAAATTATCGTATGATTCTGTGGAATTTTCCCCGCAGCTCGGTGACTACTCCGTTGCGTATAAAGATGGGGAAGGGAAACGCTATGGCTTCATGGTCACACCGAAAGCCATGCCGATCTTCATCCGCCACGATCCGTTGGAGCCTGCGCCGGAATGATTTTGCCCTTTTCCCGCTCTTCCGTTATAATGGACAGGTAATCAATTTCATAAACGTAACCACAAGGGGAGCTGTTTTGCTGAGAGTGAACGGTCGATCCGTTCTGACCCTTTGAACCTGTTAGTTAGCACTAGCGTAGGGATGTGGAAGGCAGTTTTTTGCCTTGTAGTACATGCATTCTCCCTAATGGTTTCGTTCATAGAAAAGGGGGATTTTTTTTATGAAGAATATGAAGCTCATCGTCTTGATCGAAGTGGCGATCATGGCTGCCCTTGCCGTCGTGGTCGATCTGATTCCATCCATCAAGCTTACACCGTCGATTTCATTTAATGTGGCCATGGTGCCGATCTTCCTGCTGGCATTCAGAAGGGGCTTCAAGGCGGCCACGCTGGCCGGTTTCATCTGGGGATTGTTACAGGTCGCCCTCGGGGAAGCCTGGGTCGTTCATCCGGTACAGGTCTTCCTTGAGTATTTCGTGGCTTTCGCCTTTATCGGTGGGGCCGGACTATTCAGCAGCCGGATCCAGAGCGCTGTGCGCGATGGGGGAAGAAAGGTCTGCTGAGTTGGATGCTTCTCGCGATTTTGGTCGGAAGCGTGGCCCGTTATTTCTGGCATTTCATCGCGGGTGTGTTCTTCTTCGGGTATTTGGCGCCGGATAACCTGTCGCCGGTTCTGTTTTCATTTGCTGCCAACGGAGCTTCGATGCTCGGTTCGGCGATCCTTTGCGCCATTGTTTTATGCGCGTTGGTGGCTACAGCACCCCGACTTGTCAAAGTGGAGGATGGACGTTCCATGAATCGTAAAGCTGCGTGAGTGTGAAGATCGGCTGAGGCCGGTCTTTTTCTATTGTGCTGGCGGGGGTTTCACTTGGGGAGAGCAGGGGTAAATGAACAGGAATAGGACTATGGAAGGAGGGGTGATCATGACGGAATATATGCTGGAGGCTGCCCAGGATTGGGGAGTGTGGGGGATCCTCCTCTCCCTGTTCATCGAAGGGAGTGCCTTCCCATTTGTAGGTACGTTATTCATCGTGACCGTCGGGTTCTTGTTGGAGCTATCGTGGCTTGAGCTCTTTTTCGTCTCCGTTGCAGGAAGCGCCCTCTATGTCTTAGGGAGCTATATCCCTTACTTCCTTAGTTATAAGCTCGGTGAAAGGGTGGAGGCACGCCTCAGCCCTGAACGCAGGCAAAAGCTTCGGGCTGCACAGGATCAGTTCACGAAGTATGGCATTTGGAGCGTGGCGATTGCGAGTCCTCTGCATCTGGGGAATGTCGTCCCTTTTGTTGCCGGGATGTCCAAGATGGATGTGAAACTCTATTCCTTCCTCACCATGCTCGGGATCACACCCTCCACCTTCATTCTCCTGAGCTTCGGGAAATTCTATGGAGGAGATCCTGAAACCGTCATGCGTACAATCGATCATTATCAAAACCTTGTAATCGGCGCTGTTGTCGCTGCCACAAGCGTCTATATCCTCTATAAATGGAAGTGGAAACCCCTCAGGAAAAAAAGATCCGTCACAGACGGCGGACCCTCTTCGATAAAGAACGATGATGAGTCCTCATTGCGAACATAATTCCTTTCCTTTAAACTAAACCTATTCTTAAATCAATCGTGTGGAGAGATTCTATGGAAGCAAAAATGATGCGAAGATACGATATCATGGAGGTATGTCTCCTTGCAGGTAAAATCATGCTGCAAAGCGGCGCGGAAACGTACAGGGTGGAAGATACCATGATGCGGATCGCAGCCTCCTACGGGATCAAGGAATCCCACAGTTATGTGACGCCCACGGGTATCATCTTTTCAATTGAAACAGAAGAGCCGACCAAGACCAAATTGATCAGGATCAACGAGCGCTCCACTGACCTTGAGAAAGTGACGCTCGTCAACAGCCTCTCCAGGCAGATCAGCAAAGGGCATCTGTCTGTGGAAGAGGCCTTTCATGCGCTTGAGAAGCTGGATGAATCGGATCTTTCTTACCCGTTCAAACTTCAGCTCTTGGCAGCCACCATCGCAAGCGGTTGTTTCCTTATCATGTTCCTTGGATCCTGGAATGACTTTATTCCGGCTGCCATCACGGGCGGTGTCGGATATATCTGCCTGATCTATTTCCAACGGGTCGTGCCGATCAAGTTCTTCTCCGAGTTCTTGTCCAGTTTGATCATCGGCATGCTGGCCTTCGGATTCGTCCAATCAGGCATCGGGCACCAGCTTGATAAAATCGTCATCGGCTCCGTCATGCCACTGGTACCAGGGCTCTTGATCACCAACGCTGTCAGGGATCTGATGGCAGGTCATCTTGTATCTGGCTTGAGCAAGGGTGCAGAAGCATTTCTGACGGCGTTTGCCATCGGAGGCGGGGTTGCAGTTGTTTTCACATTGTTGTAACGGAAGGGGAATAAAGAGTGATGTTTGTTGTTGAACATATGGTGACGAGCTTCATTTCGGCTGCCGCTTTCGGGATCATCTTCAATGCCCCGAAACAATCGCTGTTCAAATGCGGTATCGTCGGGATGCTCGGATGGATGATCTATATCGTCCTGTTCACCGTAGAAATCGATACCGTCATTGCGACGCTTGCGGCTTCATTCGTCGTGGCGGTGGTATCGCAGATATTTGCCAAGATGTACAAAACCCCGGTGATCATATTCAGTGTTGCCGGGATCATCCCCCTTGTTCCGGGCGGGATTGCCTATGATGCCATGAGGAACTTTGTCCAGAATGACTACAATATGGCCATGAATCTGGCGGCTAAGGCGTTCATGATCTCCGGGTCAATTGCGATCGGCCTCGTCTTCTCCGAGGTCATCAATCAGGTGATCCGGAACGCAAAGCTCAGTTCCTCTGCGCGCAGGATGAGATGAAACAATATAGAAAAGAAGAGGGTGCCGGTGGCGGCATCCTCTTTTCAACTTATTGCCCATCCCTTTCGAAGCCGAGATAGCGTGTGCCCTGGAAGGTGAGGAGTCCCTCATCGCCTTCTGCAAGCATGCCGTATTCTGGGCCCTTGACGTGCATCTCCATCCGATCGCCGTTTTCTACTTGAAATGTCATGTAATAGCTGGTGTGTGCCCGCGTATCTCCGCCGCCGCCGTGAACCTCTGTCCGCTTCGACACGACTTCGGCCCTGGATGACAGGCGCGGAGACTGATTGTTACTATTCCATTCGCTCACACCTTTAAAAGATTGAAACAAAAAGATGCCTATTACAACGGTGATGCCCAGCCCCACTATGACAGGCATAATGTTGAACATGATGTCCCCTGTTTCACCCATATTTTCTCCCCCTTTATCGGTTGATCCGTAACATAGTATACGGAAACAGGGCTGAAAAAGTTTCATTCGTAGTCATTGGATCTTTGGGGGCGCAGGTGGTGAGAAAAGGACTTCGGGCAAATCTTTCGGCTTCCGTACAATCAAGAAACGCGCTATGATGAAAGGAACGATATATCGGTATTGCCGGCGGTTCCTCCACATATGATCGCCGGAATGAAGGGAGTACATATGAAGGTCATACATTTTCTGAAACCTTATCGCATGGCCATGGCTGTAGCGTGGCTGTTCATGCTCACAGAACTTGCAGTAGAGCTTTTCAACCCGTTATTCATGGCGAAGATCATTGATGACGGCGTCATGACCGGGGATCTGGATCTCGTGCTGAAATGGGGCGCCATCATGGTGGCCATGTCCCTGTTCGCCTTCCTCTCCGGCATCGCCAACTCTTTTTTCGCAGCCCATACCTCTCAGGGCTTCGGATATGATTTGCGAGGGGCCCTGTACGAAAAGGTCCAGTCATTCTCCAAATCGAGCTTTCAAAACCTTCCCGCGTCTTCCCTCATCACGAGGATGACCAATGATGTCAGGCAGATTCAAAATACCATTTTCATGAGTCTCCGGATCATGCTCAGGGCGCCGCTCCTGGTCATCGGTTCCACCATCATGGCCCTTCTGGTCAATGCCCGGCTTACCATGATCCTGATTCTGGTCATCCCTGTGCTTTGGCTGTTCCTTGTATGGGTCCTCAAAAAGGGGTGGGGCTTGTTCGGGAAGGTCCAGATCCGTCTTGACCGGGTGAATGAAGTGATGAAAGAGAACCTCTCGGGCATGAGACTGATCAAGGCGTATACGAGGGGACAATATGAAGAATCCCGCTTTGGTGAAGCCAATGATTCACTGAAGGATCGAACGATGAAAGCCCTCCGCTTCATGGAAATCATCATGCCTTTACTCATGCTCGTCATGAATATGGTCCTCCTGTATATCCTTTGGCATGGAAGTGAGCGGGTGGCAACCGGAGGGGTACAGGTAGGGGAAGTAGTTGCCATTGTCACCTATGTAACCCGAATTTCGTCGGTGTTCTCCATCTTCTCCTTTATCATCACGAGCTTTTCGCGGGCGAAGGCATCGTCAGGCCGAGTGGGAGAAGTGTTGAACACCACTGTGGATATTACGGATCTTGAAGGGACGGCAGGTCAGGTGGTAAAGGGGAAGGTCGAATTCAAGGATGTTTCCTTTCGATACCCGGGCACGGAAGAATATGCCCTTGAGGATATCACATTCACCCTTCAGCCTGGTGAGACGATGGCAGTACTCGGGGCGACTGGTGCGGGCAAGACGTCCATGTTCCAGCTGATCCCCAGGCTGTATGACCCTCAATCTGGCGAGATTGAAATCGATGGCCAGCCCCACGGCAGGATTCCACTCGATTCACTCCGGACGTCCATCGGCTACGTCCCGCAGGAAGCTGTCTTATTCTCGGGATCCATTGCCGAAAATCTCCTCTGGGGAAAGAGGGGGCATCTCAAGAAGAGATGGAACAGGCGGCAAAGGATGCGCAGATCCACGACACCATCCGAGAGCTTCCCCGAGGATATGAAACGGTTCTCGGTCAAAAGGGAGTGAATCTTTCCGGTGGTCAAAAGCAGCGTCTTTCCATTGCGCGTGCATTGATCAGGAAACCGACGATCCTCATGCTCGACGATAGTACGAGTGCCCTGGATATGAAGACCGAGGCGAAGCTCATCGAGGCGTTAAAAGGGTATGAATGTACAACGTTGATCATTACCCAAAAAGTAGGGACCGCCATGGGGGCTGATATCATCCTTCTCCTTGAAGACGGAAAGCTGATCGCCCAGGGGAATCATCAATCACTTTTGACCGACTCCCCGTTATACCAGGACATTTACAGATCGCAATTCGGAGAGGAGGAACGGCATGTCGAGACACGCTAGAAAGACACTCGGTAAAAATGATAAAGCGAAGGACATGAAAGGTACACTCCACAGGATATGGGATTACCTTTCACGCCAGCGGGTCCTTCTCTATATGGTCATTGTCATGGTGGTCATCAGTTCTGCCGCGTCCCTCCTAGGTCCGTTCCTCGTAGGGAAGGCAATTGATGACTATGTCGTCACGCGTGAAATCACCGGTCTCGGACGTTTGCTCATTGCGTTGATCCTGATTTATATTCTTCATTCCATCTCTGTATGGTTCCAAAATTATTGGATGATCGGAATTGCTCAGGAAACGGTACACCGGATGAGGAAAGATTTGTTCCATCAACTGCATCAGCTTTCGATCCCATTCTTCGATAAGCGGAAGCACGGGGAGCTGATGAGCCGTGTGACGAATGATATCGACAACGTGAGTGCTACGCTGAATAGTTCGTTCATTCAGATCATTTCAAGTTTCCTGACCCTCCTCGGTACCATTTCGGTCATGCTCTGGTTGAGTCCGCTGTTGACGTTGATCACCCTGACGGTCGTACCCCTCATGGTGTTCGGGATGAAGTGGATTACGAAGAGGACGGGTCCCCTTTTCAAGGAATACCAAGGAAACATCGGTGAACTGAACGGGTATATCGAGGAGACGATTTCCGGTCACAGCATCATCAAAACCTTTTCCCGGGAAGAGACCGCCATACAGGAATTCAAGGAAAAGAATGAAAAGCTGAGGAAGGCTGGCTTTTGGGCAGACACGTATTCGGGGTTCATCCCTAAGCTCATGAATGTATTGAACAACTTGAGTTTTGCTGTCATTGCCGGGATCGGAGGGCTCTTTGCCATAAGGGGTTACATCACGATCGGGGTCATTGTGATTTTTGCAGAGTATGCAAGGCAATTCACCAGGCCGCTGAATGAACTGGCCAATCAGTATAATACGCTCCTCTCGGCCATAGCCGGTGCTGAAAGGGTGTTCCAGATTATTGATGAGGAACCTGAGGCAGTCGATGAGGGAGACGCGATGGAACTGTCCAGAGTGACGGGGGAAGTGGTCTTCGATCATGTGTCCTTTGGATACAGCGAAGACGAAATGATCCTCGATGATGTTTCATTTGTGATTTCTCCCGGTGAAACCGTAGCGCTTGTCGGCCCGACTGGAGCGGGCAAGACGACCATCACAAATCTGATCTCCAGGTTTTACGAACGCAATGCAGGTGACATCCTCATAGATGGAGTGGATCTGTCTTCGGTTAAGCGGAAGAGCCTCCGTTCCCATATGGGGTTCGTCCTGCAGGATAGTTTCCTGTTCCAGGGCTCGATCATGGAAAACATCCGCTATGGCCGCCTTGATGCGACAGACGAAGAAGTGAAAGAAGCGGCAAAACTCGCTAATGCCCATTCCTTTATCCGGAAGCTTCCAGGAGGTTATCATACGGTGTTGACCGAGGGGAGCATCAGTCAGGGGCAGAAGCAGCTGCTGTCCATTGCGAGGGCAATCCTTTCCGAGCCTTCCATCCTTGTTTTGGATGAAGCTACGAGCAGCATCGACACGATCACAGAAATGAAAATCCAGGAAGCACTTAAACGATTGATGGAAGGGCGTACCAGTGTGGTGGTGGCACACAGGCTGAACACGATCCGTCAGGCAGATCAGATCCTTGTTCTGGACGGCGGGAAGATCATTGAACGCGGTTCACACGAACACCTGATCAAGATGGGTGGATTCTATGCGGGCCTCTATCAGAGTCAGCTGAAGGAAAGCATATAAAAAAGAACCCGAAGCGGGATCCCGCTTCGGGTTCTTTTACATCGGAGGAGGCGGTCATCCCGACCGGCCTTCTCCCACGCTCTCTATTATGGAGAGGAGCGTGCATGTAACTTGCAACATCACAAGTGAATATGGTTGATTTCTTTACGTTTAAGATAATTTAAACAGCCGCGGGCAATTCTTCTTAGTCGCTTGATCTACCTAAACGACGTAAGCCCTACCTCTCTTACATCCTAACGGCTCCGAAGCCGATCCAGTGTGAATAAGTTGTTTATGTCAAACAACTGGAGAATTACAGATTATCTTCTCTATCGTTTGAAAGTATGTTACAAGTCTACAATCACTAATAATAACATGCGCTCCATACTCTGTCAATAGCCTGCTGTTTAAAGATCCAAAGTCTGTGGAGAATCTTCTTCGTTATTCATGAGTCTGATCCCCACGGGTTCAATCTTAAGGACGACAAGATTCGGATCTTCCGGTCCATCAAACCAGTTCTTCATGTGATCATTCCATATCTTTTTCTTGTATCCTTCCGATTGTTCAACTGAAGCTTTTCCTTCGATTTCCACGAATGTATCACCGTATCCTTCACCGTCGTAGCCGAGCAGGATATGAACGTTGGGGTTTTCTTCGATTTCATCGGTCTTATCGGTCTTCTTGCTTGTTGGTGTGTACAGGACCAGATCCTCGTGATAGTAGGTCATATAGCGGGAATAAGGTTTGTTATCCTTAACGGTAGCGAGTGTCCCCACCTTGCTTTCATCCAACACCTTCAATACTTGCTCTTTCACTTTTTTCTGTGACACGATCCCATCTCCTTTTCGATTCAACATCTTATGTCCTTACTATTCCTTTTTTACAGGAGGATTAAACATGCGTGATCGGCTGGAGGATGGGGAATAGTGTAAAAAAGCATATAGGAGGAATCGAGATGACAGTCGTACCGGAAGAAATATCGACCATCTGCAGGAAAAGAATGGAGCCTTTTGACTGTGAGGGATTCGTGAATGGACGTGGACCGTTGGATCCGATCCTGATGATTGTCGGGGAAGCGCCGGGTGAAACGGAAATACATAATGGGATCCCATTCAGCGGCAGGGCCGGGAAGGTACTGGATGAATGGTTTCGTTACGTTGGGGTTGGCAGGGAAGATATATATTTCACCTCTGCGGTGCGGAGCAGACCATTTAAGCGTGTGGATAAGAAGAGGAAGGACGGAAGGGTGGAGAGGAAATGGGTCAATCGGGCCCCGAACATGAAAGAACAGTTCGCCCATGCGGCCATCTTGGATTATGAGCTGGCCCATGTAAGGCCAAAACAAGTTGTCACCCTTGGGAATATCGGTCTCCAGAGGTTGGTTGGAAGGAAATATAGCATCTCTTCTGTCCATGGAACCTCCATCCGGACAAAATTGAAGTGCCTGAAGGATTATGAACGCAGGGAGTGGGGAGAAACGGAGGGAGAGTACTCTCTCTTTCCTACGTTCCATCCCGCCTCGATTTTTTATAATCGTTCCCTGGAAAAAGACATCTACCGGGACCTGGACAAGCTCAGGCAGATCCTCTCGGATAAAGGGGTCTTTTAGTTGCGGTCCATCTCTTCCTTGGCTATCTTGATGAGTTCCTGGACCATCTTGCCGCCAAGTTGTCCCCCGACTCTCCCGTTTTCAGCAGCCGACAGGTGACCGTTGTAGCCTTTTTGGAGGGGAACCCCTACTTCTCTTGCAGCTTCGAACTTTGCATCTGACGGACGATCGGCACCGGAAATCCTCGCCTTCATTTCATTGAGGGCGTCCCGGGAACCTGGGACTAAAAGTTTGCGTTTCGACATGTTTTCACCCCCTTCATCCTATTTTCCCCAAAAAAATTAATGGCATGTGAGGTATTGTTACACAAGGGTTTTCAGCAGTTCAGTATAAGGGTGGAAATAAAAAAAGATTGTCTATATTGTGTCAGATAAAATATAATTCATAATAGTTAGATAAATCAAAAAGATAACAGGGGGACAAAGAATGGCGGAATTTGTAGGAAGCATTGTCGACGTATTATGGTCACCGGTCATGATTTACTTTTGTTTAGGTGTGGGACTATTATTTTCGATCTTAACAAAATTCGTACAGGTCCGATTCTTGAAGGACATGGTCAAACTGATGTTTGAAGGAGGCAGCTCCAAGGAGGGGGTATCGTCCTTCCAGGCCCTTGCCCTGTCGCTCTCGGGACGTGTAGGTACCGGGAATATTGCCGGTACGGCGACGGCCATCGGATTCGGTGGACCGGGTGCTGTGTTCTGGATGTGGGCCATCGCGTTCATCGGGTCGGCCAGTGCCTTTATCGAATCCACCCTTGCGCAGATCTATAAAGAAAAGCGCGACGGTGAATACAGGGGAGGACCGGCTTACTATATCGAAAAGGGGATCGGCTGGAAATGGTACGCTGTCCTGTTCTCCATTGCCACGCTGATCGCCATGAGTATCCTGATGCCGGGGATTCAATCCAACTCCATCGCCTTAGGGCTTGAGAACGCATTCGGACTGAGTACGACCGTAACGGGTATCGGTCTTGTCGTGCTCCTTGGCGTAATCATTCTCGGAGGGGTGAAAAGGATCGCGGGGGTGGCTTCCTATGTGGTGCCGTTCATGGCCATTGGATATATCCTCCTTTCCCTTGTGATTGTCGGGGTGAATTTTCAAGCGATTCCAGATGTCTTCTCTTTGATCTTCAGCAGTGCCTTCGGTGCGAACTCCATTTTTGGAGGGATCCTTGGTTCAGCCATTTCATGGGGGTAAAACGCGGTATCTACTCCAATGAAGCCGGTCAGGGTACTGGACCCCATGCTGCGGCTGCGGCTGAAGTGTCCCACCCTGCCAAACAGGGCCTCGTGCAAGCAGCATCGGTTTATATCGATACGCTTCTCGTTTGTACAGCGACAGCCTTCATGATCCTGTTTACGGGATCTTATAATACGGTTGCGCCTGATGAGTCCACGATCGTCTCCAACCTTGAAGGGGTGGAAGCGGGACCAGCTTACACGCAAGCTGCCATTGAAACGGTCATTCCTGGATTCGGTGCCGGATTCGTAGCGATTGCATTGTTCTTCTTCGCTTTCACGACTATCATGGCATACTATTACATGGCTGAGACCAATATCGCCTACTTGATGAAAGGAAGAAGCGCCAAAGTAGGGATGATGGTCCTCAAAGTCGTCATTCTTGCTGCAACCTTCTATGGAGCCGTAAAAGAAGCAGCCCTTGCATGGGCGTTGGGGGATATCGGACTCGGGATCATGGTGTGGCTGAATCTGATTGCCATCCTGATCCTTGCCAAGCCTGCGTTGAATGCCCTCAAGGATTATGAACAGCAGAAGAAGCAGGGACTCGATCCAGTGTATAACTCCAAGAAGATGGGCGTTAAAAATGCCGAGTTCTGGGAAGGTGACTACAAGTACGATAAGAATAAAGAGAACGCATCTTGATGCAGAAGCATAAAACCCGTGACGGGTTTTATGCTTTTTTTATAGGATATAAAGTATCCTTACTGGAATACTAGGCAATATCTTTTGAGGAAAAGGCTCTTTTTGATTATGATGAGTAGAGAGCATATTTTTCAGGAGGTGTGGGGCAATTGGATTTATATGAATCGTACATTCAGAACGACAGACAGCGGGAACTGCTTGCCCTGGCAGGCGAACTTGCCGATGCATTCGCGGAGAGGGCGGAAGAGCATGATCGGGAAGGTTCCTTCCCTTTTGAGAACTTCAACGACTTGAAGAAGAAAGGCTACGGGAAACTCACGGTGCCGAAAGAATATGGGGGAGAAGGAATCAGCCTGTATGAAATGGTGATGCTTCAAGAACGCCTGGCGACGGGAGACGCTGCCACTGCACTATCGATCGGGTGGCATCTTGGTGGCCTAATGGAGCTGAGCGAGAGCAGGCTGTGGGATGAAGCGCAGTTCCAGGCGCTATGCGAAGCGGTCGTCACAGAGCATGCCCTCGTCAACAGGGCGGCCTCCGAACCTGCTACGGGAAGTCCGACGAGGGGGGGCTTCCAGAGACAAAGGCGACCGAAACGGATAATGGGTTTGAACTAACAGGAAGGAAAAGCTTCACCTCCATGGCGAAGGTATTGGATTATTCATTGGTGCTGGCAAGGATCGGTGATACCGGGAAAAAGGGATTCTTCCTGGTTGATCATGCACTGGATGGCGTGAGTATCGAAGACACCTGGGATGTCATAGCCATGAAGGGGACCGGGAGCGAGGATCTGGTTCTCGATCACGTCAGCCTCCCCCCATCGGCAATGGTGGAAGGAGATGAGAGGGGAGGAGACATCCCCAAGGCGTGGCTTCTTCATATCCCAGCCTGCTATCTCGGTGTGGCTGTGGCTGCGAGGAACTATGCCATTGAGTTCGCACGGAATTATTCACCGAATAGCCTGCCGGGACCGATCAAAGAGGTACCGGAAGTGCAGAGGAAAATCGGCGAGATGGAGCTTGAACTGTTCCAGGCAAGACAGATCCTCTATTCCGTTGCGGATAAATGGGTGAAGGAACCGGATAAACGGAAAGGGATGGGTCCGGAGCTTTCAGCTGTCAAACATATCGTAACCAATGGGGCCGCGCGCATCGTGGATATCGCCATGCGCATCGTAGGGGCCAGGAGCCTGTATCGTTCGAACCCGATGCAGCGGTATTACAGGGATGTCAGAGCGGGGCTGCACAATCCGCCAATGGATGACATGGTCATCTCCCTGCTGTCAAAGCGTGCTCTTGATGGAAAGTAGCGAAAAAAGCCAAGGATCCTGATCCTTGGCTTTTTTACGTCTGCAGTTTTTTCTCCAGTACGGAGGAATGGTGGATTTCCAGGGTCTGAATCCCCTTTAGCTCTTCAAGCAGGTCATGGATCGATAACAATTCATACAAGAGGACGGATTCACATGAAAAATGTTTCACTTGTTTCCCTCTGAGAAATTCGTGATCATCCCAGAATTCTTCCAATAGATCCTTCATCAGGATGAAATGCTGCTCGGGAATCTCGAAAGCTGGATGGTGCAGGATCCCCTTCAGGGACTGGATGGCCGAGATGATCCGCTCTTTTTCATCGGGACTGTACGAATAGCGATTCATCGGGAGGTAGATCAAATTCCCGATATGATAAAGGATCTGCCTCAACAGATTGAGCTTCTTGTACTCGTAGTGGAAGAATCGAAGTTCTTTACGACTTGAACGGTGCAGCTTCCACTCTTCCTTTTGATATTTGCAAAGGGTATCCGTGGCTTCGACTTCCTGGAGGATATCGGCGAAAATGAGGCGCGTGTCCCGGTGAAGGGAATGCTGCTGGAGCAGCTCCGAACCCCTTCGCTCTAGGAGATTGCCGGTTTTGAAATATAAATTATGGATGCTTGCCGTGATCTTATCGGAATATTTAGGAGGCAGGACCCAAATGTTGACTACGGTCGAAACGATCAGTCCGATCGTCGTGGTTCCGAGCCTGATGAAAAAGGTGGCCACATAATGGTCGTGGATCGTCGGAATCATGGCGATCCCTGTCAAGGTGGCGACCAGGATACCGGGGGCAAGCTTCAGCTTATGACAGGTGATGATCGTGAGCAGCGCGACGAATGCGTAGGTGATGGGGCGATCGCCGAAAAAAGAAGAGAGGGCGACCGCATAAAGGGCCCCGATCGCCGACGCGGGAAATCGGATGAACGCCTTCTTGATTGAATTGGTGGCCGTCGGCTCAATGGTCACGATGGCCGTGATAACCGCAAATGTTGCGGGCCAGTTGAATAGTTCACAAATGAGTGCAGTCAAAAAAACGGCAATGCCTGTCTTTGCAACGCGGCCGCCGACTAATCGAAAATGTTTGAGAAATTGCATATAGGACCCTCTTTATGATGAAAGATTACGTACCTATCATTATAACGCTTTTCGCAGAATCTGTGTTTACTTTGAGTCCCGAAATAAAATTTTAGTAATGAAAAGGCCTGTCCGTTTTGGACAGGCCGTATATGAGAAACTCATCTGAGAGGCAAAGGCCTTAAAACAATCTTGATCGAATGAGGCATCTGGTCGTTGTCTTGTGCCGCTTTGAGATAGCGGAACATATTCTTTCCACCTACGGAATTAGCAGAGTGGATCGTGATGCGTTCTGCAAACAATTGATGCTCAACCATGGCATGAACCAGCATCAAACCATTTCGGGTCTTGCTCTCAAGATCGTGATCGAGGGAGAGATGACCGATGGAATGATCATACAGGAGCTGCAGGCACTCATCGATGTCTTTTGCAAGAATGTAACCTTGGGGACAGTGGCGATAATCGTCGAGAAACACATTTACTGTCATATACATTCTACTTTCGTCATTTGACTTATGATAAGCCTAACAGACATATACCTATACTTATATAGGTAATTAGGAGTGTATTACAAATATATTTGTGGTTGGAAAGTTAGGCTTTTAAGACTTCGAACTTAAAATTCTGTCATTTTTACCAAAATAGTTTGAAATGCAGAGAATAATAGAAGGAATATTCTCATTTCTTGTCGTATGAAGTAAAGACCATACTGCGTTGGGAGAGTTTCAAGTGATAATTGAAAAATTACTTTTTCATACGTTCATCATCCTTGCTCCGGTGCTGATCCAAACCTCCCTGCTCGAACATCATAAATGGAGTAAATCGCCCATCTTTACAGGTGTACTGAATGGTTTCGCCACTCTTGCTTGCCTTACATTCACGTATGAGTTCGCCGGCTTATACTGGGATTTCCGCTACGTCCCCCTTATCATTGCCATGGTTTACGGTGGAAGAAAAGCTGGTCTCATCGTTCTTGGTTTCATGCTCATGGGGCGGACGATCATGGGCGGGGATATCCTTTTGCATGGCCTTGCCAGTGCGCTGCTGGCCTCAGTGGTGCCCTATTACTTTTCTAAAGGGTTTTGGAAGCTGTCTCCTGTCAAACGGGTGCTTGCCGCTCAGTTAATCGGTCTCTGGCCGATTGCTGTCATTTTTCTCATGCTCTTTGTCTTCCATCTTCCATCGCAATTTTTGAGTGAACTCCACTCCATTACATTCATCCTCCAGTTCGGCTTTGTTCAGATCATTGGAATCGGGATCGCCGCCCGCTTGAATGAATGGATGGTCGAGAAGAAAGTGATGAGGGAAGAAATCATCAAATCGGAGAAATTGAATACGCTGGGCGAATTGGCTGCCAGCATCGCCCATGAAGTACGAAATCCCCTGACGGTCGTAAAGGGATTCCTTCAGCTCATGAAACGTCAGTCGAAGGGGGAAGAGGATGAATATCTGGCCATCATCTTAAGTGAGCTTGGCAGGGCTGAGGAAATCATCAATGACTATTTGAATTTTGCAAAGCCGCAATTCGAGAAGGTGGAGCAGGTTCATATAAAGGAGATCCTATCGGAGGTGTCAATCCTGTTGAACGCTTATGCCGTGAAGGAAAATGTGTTCTTGGAGAGTCATCTGGATGATGACGGGATCCTCCTCACCGATCGAAATAAAATGAAGCAGGCACTCATCAACTTCGTAAAAAATGCGATTGAAGCGACTCCGCCGAAAGGGTATGTGTCGATCGGTCTCCGGGTGTCAGATGAACATGCCGTCATTACCGTGAAGGATACAGGAAAAGGAATGTCGAAAGAAGAGATTGCGAGGATCGGTACGATGTTCTATACCACAAAGAACCAGGGAACAGGACTAGGGACGTCGGTATCCCTTAAAATCATCGAAACAATCGGTGGTCATGTAAGTTATTCGAGTGAAGTGAAGAAAGGGACGACCGTCGAGATCACCCTTCCCCTCCGGAATGAAAAATTGAAAAAGGAACATGTCCTATCCCATCACTTAGATGCTTAAGATCTAAGTGTTTTTTCATTCCGGTGTCACGTTAATTTACCGTACATACGTTCTATGATAGGATAAAAGAAATGAATGACGGAACCTAACGTACAGGCGACGATAAGGGTGCCGATCCCGATGGAGCCGCCAGCCGCGATGGCCAGGGTGATGGCGATGGCCTCGTTCAGGAGACGGGCGTGGTTTAGGTTCAACCCAAAGCGGTGATGAAGGGCCATCATGAGTGTATCCATCGGACTCGAAGGCAGCCCGGCCTGAAGATAGATGGAAATCCCAAGTCCGATCAGCGTTGTACCGATGACGACAAAGAGGATCTGTGACGTCAGATCAGATGGCACCAAGACGGTCACGGTCACCCTCAGCCAGAAATCAACGAGCTGGCCGATGAGGAAGATTGACAAGGCGGCGAGCCATCTCGGTCGCTCTTTCAATAGAAACGCATTGACGCCGATCAGGATGCATCCGTTCAAAAAGATGCATGTCCCGATTGTAAGATGGAACAACCGTGATTCACCAACCGCAAGGGCATCCCACGGACCTGCCCCCATATTGGCATGGATCACAAATGAAACGCCGAGTGATAAGCACAATAAACCGATACTATAAAAAAGGAATCGAATCATGTCTACCTCCGTTAACCGATGCTTGTCTCTATACATATGCCGGCAGGGGACATATTAGAAGAAGAAAGCGAGGTGGATGCCATGGATGCCGATATCACATTATCCGTCAGGGAGCTCGTCGAATTTGTCCTGAAGGAAGGGAGTATCGACTCACGATTTCAGCCAAGGTCTTCCATGCTCACAGGGACAAGGCTCCATCAAAAACTTCAGCGGCGCTATGAAGACCCCGATGAAAAAGAGGTCCACCTCAAAGGGGAGAAAGTCGTGGATGGGATCTTCTACCAGGTGGAGGGGAGATGCGATGGAATCATACACCGTGAGGGAAAGATCCTGGTGGAAGAAATCAAATCAACTGCGAGGAGCCTCGATGAATTGGAGGAAGGGAAGCGGGTCCACTGGGCCCAGGCGGAGTGTTATGCCTGCCTCCTGACGGAAGAGCGGGACTGGGATGCCATACATGTGAGGCTTACCTATATCCATACGGGGACCGAGGAAACAAAATCTTTCACACGGGAATATGATCGTGAGGAACTTCAGGGAATCATGATCGGCCTCTTGCAGCTCTATACACCGTTTGCGGAACTGAGATTGAGAAACAAAGAGAACCTGGAGGCGAGCCTTCCCCGTCTTACTTTTCCCTTCGAGACGTTCAGGAAGGGTCAGCGTCAACTTGTGGGAGCCGTCTATAAAACCGTCGCAGAAGGAAAGACTCTTTTTGCCAACGCCCCCACGGGGACAGGGAAGACGATTTCAACGTTATTCCCCGTCGTGAAAGAAGGCGGCAGGTGGTTTTACGCCACGGCCAAAACCATCTCGAGGACGGTCGCAGAAGACGCCGTCAAGCTGATGGAAGAAGGAGGCCTTTCCACCAAGGCATTGACCATCACGGCAAAAGACAAGATCTGCTTTAAAGATCAAACCATCTGCCAGCCCGAACATTGCGAATTCGCCTGTGGACACTATGATCGTGTGAACGGCGCCATCCTGGATATCCTTCAGAAAGAGACCCTCATGACCAGACCGGTGATCGAGGAGTACGCAAAAGCTCATCGCGTATGTCCGTTTGAGTTCTCCATCGATCTATCGTATCTCGTTGAAGGGGTCATCGGTGATTATAATTATCTATTCGATCCAAGAACGTCGTTAAAGCGATTCAGCGACTCTTCGAAAAAGCAAACAACACTCCTCATCGACGAAGCACATAATCTCGTGCCCCGTGGGAGGGACATGCACTCTGCTTCCCTGACGTCCACTGGCTTCACATCGCTGGCGGCACATGTAAAGGGAAATGGGGAACTGAGTGCTGCGATCCGTTCTCTCACGGGTGCCTTGGAGGGTGTAAGACCCGGAACATATGAAGAAGTCGATACCGGTGTCACTGATGGAGTTAGGGCATTTGTCGATGCTGCCGAAAAGGAACTTCCCCACGTGGAAGGAGAAAGCCCGCTTCTGGAGGCGTACTTTGAATCGACCCAATTCCTGCGCATCCTTCAGCTCTATTCAAAGGAACACCGGACATTGGTCACTCGGCATGGGGGCGGAATGACCGTCAAGCTCGTCTGCCTGGATCCGGCAGCTTTTTTGCACCAGGTGACGGCAGGGTATAAGTCGGCGGTCTTCTTTTCGGCGACCTTGCACCCATTTTCGTATTACTTCCACCAGCTTGGAGGAGAAGCGGAAGATTATCGATTTGTCATCCCGACCCCCTTCGATCATAGCCAGTGGCAAGTGGAAATCCAGCCCCTTTCCATCCGGTTAAGGGACCGTGATCGCCATTTTCCCCATCTTATGGAGTCGATCGTCAACCTCTTTAAGCGGGTAAATGGAAATGGCCTGGTGTTCTTTCCTTCCTACGCCTTCATGAGGAAAGCCTTTGATGCCTTGGAAGGGTATGGGTTACCTGCGAAGTTGATCATGCAGGAGCCGATGATGTCAGAAAGAGAAAGAGAAGAGTTCCTGGCTGAGTTCAAAGCTGGACGCAAGGAGCCGGTATTGGGTCTTGCCGTCCTGGGAGGCATTTTTTCGGAAGGCATCGATCTGAAGGGTGAACGCCTGAAGCAGGTAGTGGTTGTAGGAGTCGGCCTCCCACAGCCAGATGAAGAAAGGGAGTTGATGAAATCCTACTTCAACTCACTGGGAGTGAATGGATTTGCCTATGCCTACACATACCCCGGATTGAACAAAGTCTTCCAGTCAGGTGGACGGTTGATCCGGACTGAAGAAGACCGCGGGGTCCTCAGGCTCATTGATGATCGCTATCTGACACGGGAATATCAGGAGCTACTGCTCGAGGAATGGCGACACTTCACCGTGGTGGGAGGTTCATGGACGTAATGGGCATAAAAAAAGACCGCTACGGGAGCGGTCTTTTTTGACATTACAATCAGTTGAAAGAAGGGTCTTTAAGAAGACGATCGAATTCTTCCAAGTGGTGCGTTTCATCGGCAATCATATCATCCAGCTTGATTCCGAGTTCTACAAGGCCAAGCTCTTCAGCCTGCTCTTTGCGTTTCTTGTAGCGTTCGATCGTATCTGCTTCTGCTTTGCGTCCTTCAAGGAGCATTTCCTTCACATCGTCCGTTTGTTTCACCTTTGCAGGAGTTGTTGTCGGGCTGCCTCCAAGGGTCTTGATTTTTTCTGCAAGGTAAAGAGCATGTCCTTGCTCATCTGGGATTTCTTCTTCGAAGAAAGGTTTCAATACCTGTCTATATAAGCCGCTTACTACTGCTGCGTAGTTCGTGTAGAGGATAACTGCGGCATATTCATTTGCTAAATCTTCGTTCAGTCCATCAATTAGTTCGTCTAGTTTTGCTTGATCCATTTGTAATTACCACCCTTTGTGTATGTTGTATGGTTATAATGTACCCGTTTCGCATGGAGATAAACCCCTTTTTTGCTGTGTGGGGATGGGGGCGGGGCTTGTCTGAGTTGCTTATCCGTTTCATCTCTTTTGGTAAGGGGTCGTTCCGTTCCGCTGCGGGTGGCCGCTTTCCGGCGGGGAGGGAGTTGAGCCGCTTCGGCTGCGCCTGCAGGGCCTCACCCTGCCCGCTATTCCCATAGGAGTCGTGAGGCCTTTGCTGCACTGCACTCTGAGTGGAGGAGAGGGGATGTGCGGTTTCGAAACATGCTATCGGCATCCTGTTTTTGCAATTCGTTTTGGGTGGTAACGAGATTGTTCTGTCCTTGCATTTGGTGGTGCGTTGGAAGAGGAGTTTGCTAATTTGAAACAGGGCATCCCATTCTTGTTTTTTAGAATGACTTTCTAACTTATTAACAAACGATCACCTCACCAAGTCCAATACCACAAAGTGGATTGGAGCGTAAGGGATTTGACTCCTGCGGAAAAGGGGGATGATCGAGACCCCGCAGGCACGAGGAGGCTCGACATGCTCCCCGCGGAAAGCAAATCCCTGCAGCGCAAAGGAACGGACTACCTTTCCACCACAGCCTTCACTAAGAACTACGAGGCCATTAATTCTAATTGCACTTGGGTGATTTAAATCCGAAGGCAACGGCAGACCCGACATGCTCCCCGCGGAAAGCAAATCCCTGCAACGCAAAGGAACGGACTAGTTTTCCATTTCACCCTTCACTTAGGACGATATTGTCTTCAACTATCATCATAACCAAGATGATTATTATTATTTCCCCACAGAAATCAAATCTCTAGAAGCGGAAAGGAACGTCCCATTCCTTCTTGAGCATTCACAGTTACACTAACAAAGACAAATATAGAAGAACTGCCACCTCCATGAATATCTTTTACCCAGGTTGAAAATCCTAACGATAAGAAACAGGAGGTGTTAAGCCATGACAAAACGTGTAGGTGTTGAACAATCCCTTTCAAATGTAGTGCAAGCTTTGCGTGAAAAAGGGTATGACGTCGTTGAACTCAAGAACGAACAAGATGTGAACGGCTGTGATTGCTGTGTCACGACAGGCTTGGATACAAACGTAATGGGAATGCAAAATACAACATTCAAAGGATCTGTCATTGAAGCGGACGGTCTGACGGCCGATCAAGTATGTGAACAGGTCGACAGCAGAATGATGTAAGAGGAAGGGAGGCCACAGCCTTCCTTTTTTTATTGAATCAAAAGTCTGCCTTCCCCCGATATGGTAAAATGAATGATATTCCATATTGAGGGAGGGTTCAGCATGTGGCAGGCTCTATTCATAGATCGTGACGGTACACTGGGCGGCAGCAATGAAATTGAATACCCGGGAGTGTTTGAGGTGTATCCCCGGAGTACAATCGCTTTAAAGAGGATAAAAGAAAAAGGAATCCCCATCCTATCCTTCACCAATCAGCCTGGGATCTCTGCAAGACCCGGGCTGATGGAAGAATTCGAACGGGAGTTGAACGGGTTCGGGTTTGATGGTGTGTACATCTGTCCCCATGAAGAAGGGGAGGGCTGCGGATGTCGGAAGCCTGAGATCGGCATGCTGAAGCAAGCAGCAGCGGATCGGGGGCTTGATCTCACCAAATGTGCCGTGATCGGGGACAGGTGGAAGGATATGCTCGCCGGCAAAAAGGCAGGGTGTAAGACGGTGCTTGTCAGGACGGGAGCGGGTGAGAGTGAATGGCAGAAAAACAGAATGAACCTTGAAGGCACCGTGGACTACGTGGCTGACGACCTTCAGGAAGCGACCCGCTGGCTGTTGGATTCCCCTCAACGTGTGCTGGAAGAGATCTTGGACGGGGCAAACGCAGAAGCACGTTTCGTCCTCGGGATAGACGGGTTGAGCCGGTCGGGTAAGTCGACCATGGTGTCAGAGATAGAGGAATGGCTGAAGGGTAAGGGGGTCACCCATCAGATCGTTCATATCGATGACCACATTGTCGAGCGGGAAGCGCGGTATGACACCGGTCATGAGGAGTGGTTTGAATATTATAGTCTGCAGTGGGACCGGAAACGGTTGAGGGAAGGGTTCTTTATGAAACTGAAAGAGGGCTGCGTGGATGTGAGGTTGCCTTTTTACGATGGGGAGCTGGATACCGTGACGGAAAGGCAGGTGCAGCTTTCGGATAAGGGGCTCATCATTGTAGAGGGGGTGTTCCTTCAGAGGGAGGAATGGAGGGAAGCCTTCGATGGCATCCTATTCCTTGATTGTCCGAGAGAGCGACGGTTGCTCCGTGAATCGGAGGAGACGCAGCTGAAGCTTGAAAAGTTCAGGAATCGGTATTGGAAGGCAGAAGAGTATTACCTCGATACGGTTCAGCCGATGAAACGTGCAGACTGGGTCATCCCTACATAATGAAAACGGCCGGGAGACCCCCCGGCCGTTTCTTTTTTATCCTATATGGGCAAGAGGCTGGGACCGGAGATGTTCCCTTAATAGATCCGGAGCTGTGAGATAGAGCAATCCGTTTCCTTCGAGGGATTTCGGGTATCCGAGAGGGATGGTCCGTTTCACGAGCTGTGCATAGATTTCCGGTTCGCTCAGTTCCCGTTTGAATGCTGCTTCCTCAAACTCTTTAATCAAGGCCAGCGCTCCTGCTACATGAGGAGCCGACATGGACGTCCCGCTGAGCTTGGCGTATTTATCCCCTGGGATCGTCGAGAGGATCTGCTCTCCAGGGGCTACAAGGTCGATTTCATTATTGGAATTGGTGAAGTAGGATGATTTTCTCTGGAGGTCGATGGCTCCTACGGCGATGACTTCCTTATAGCTTGCCGGGTAGGAGAATTCATCTGTATCGCTGTTCCCGTCGCCTTCATTCCCGGCTGCAGAAACCACCAGGATACCAGCTGCCACGGCTTTTTTGATTGCGTCATGAAGCGGTTTATAATCAGTTGGGCCGCCAAGGGACATGGAGATGATATCGACTCCCTGTTCCGTTGCATACTCGATTCCCTTCACGATCCAATCGTATTGTCCTCTCCCGGAACTTCCGGCGAGTACTTTGATGATCATGAGGTCTGCAAGCGGGGCGACTCCGATCACTCCATCTCCATCCTCATTGGCGGCGATGGTTCCGGAGACATGGGTGCCATGTCCACTGTAGTCTGTCACATTATCGTCTGCCCCTGCATCGTCATCGGTGAAGTTCTTGACGCCCTTCACCCGTCCGGCAAGGTCAGGATGATGGATGTCACAGCCTGTATCGAGTACGGCGATGGTCGTGCCCTTTCCTTTGCATCCTTCTTTCCATAGTATGGGGGACTGAATCATTTCAATGCCTTTCGGAACCTCATTTACATCTCCAATCATTTCGTTCATGAAATACGGAATCAGCTTCATTTCGGTTGCCATGGTCATCCCTCCAAAATATTATTCTCGTGATGTCTATTAGTCTGAAGTTTCTGAAAATATACCATTTTTCTGGACAATTGTACAGGGTATATGGTAATAGGTGGAATTTACCTACTTATGATTCAATGGGGAAAGGTCCTTTTTAAACAAACGTTTGATCAAGACGGTCCCTTCCTTGCGCCTCAAGGAATCTACGTTTAAACGATCGTATGTCATGCAAAAGGACTGGAAGGCATAGATTGATGAAGATGAGAAGGAGGGAAAAAAGATGAATGGAATGGATACGGGGAACATTGCGTACGCAGTGATCAAGGGAGGTCCGCTTGCACCGGATCTCAATGGGAACGTCTTTTTTCACGAAGTGAAGGGAGGAGTGGAAGTCATGGTAGAGGTGAGGGGGCTTCCACCTTATAAAGAAGGGAAGAATGGAGAGAAACCAATCGGTCCCCATGGTTTCCACCTTCATGAGAAGGGGATATGCGAAATTGGAGACCCTGCTGACCCTTTTACATCTGCGGGCGGTCATTGGAATCCAGGAGCCCAGCCGCATGGCAATCACGCAGGGGATTTTCCCGTCCTGTTTTCAAATGAGGGGTATGCCCGGATGTCTTTCTTCACCAATAAATTCAGTGTGAAGGATGTGGTGGGAAAGGGCGTGATCATCCACCAGAGTCCAGATGATTTCCGGTCACAGCCTTCAGGTGATGCGGGTAAACGCCTAGCCTGCGGAGTCATCGTTCCCTATACCAAATCGCCAATATAATAGAAAAAATCGTACAGAACACGCGCTGTACGATTTTTTTCTTCTATTTAATAAAAGCCGAGCATATTGAGCATGATCACAATGATGAAAAGTGGTGCAACGAAGCGGATCAGGAAGAACCAAACTTCGAAAATACCTTTCTTCAAGCTGCTCCCGCTTTTCAGCTCTTCATAGAGAGCCGTCTTCTTCATCTTCAGAGGGACAAAGATGGATATCAGCAGGCACCCGAGCGGTAATAATACGTTGCTTACGGCAAAATCGGCAAGATCAAAGATGATCTTATCGAATAGAGTAATGTCGCTGAGTACCCCATAAGAGAGAGCGGATGGGATTCCGAAAATGAAGATGGCAATCCCGATGATCCATGCCCACTTTGTCCTCTTTGTTGGATCATTCTTCGCGATGACCGATACGATGATTTCAAGCATGGAGAATGCTGAAGTCAAGGCTGCGAACAGGAAGAGGATCAGGAACGCAATGAAGAACAGCATTCCGAATGGCAGCTGGTTGAAGATCGTCGGCAGCACGTTGAACAGGAGAACAGGTCCTGCGTTAGGCTCGAGTCCGAATGCGAAGACCGCCGGAAAGATGGCAAGGCCAGCAAGGAGCACGATGAAGATATTCATGATGACGATGGACACAGCCGAACGCGGCAGGCTCTGGTTTTTCGGAAGATAGGAGCTATACGTCAGCATGACCGATACCCCGACGCTCAGGGTGAAGAACGATTGTCCCATGGCTTCCAGGATCGTGCGCGGGGTGACCTTGGAGAAATCCGGCAGAAGAAGGAATCGGACACCTTCTCCCGCTCCGTCAAGGGTCACAGCACGAAGGACCAGCACAATGAAAAGGACGAACAGGGCAGGCATCATGATCTTGCTGGCACGCTCGATTCCCTGCTGAACGCCTTTGGCTACGACGACGATGGTCATCAGGATGAAGATGAGCTGTACGATGACACTCACCCACGGATCAGCAATGGTGGATCCGAATACCTCACCGTACTGATCCGAGGTCAATCCGTTCAGTTGTCCGGTGATGGCCTTGAACAGATAGATGACGATCCATCCGCCTACGACACTGTAGAAGGATAGCAGGATGAAGGATGCGACCATCCCGAGGACTCCGATCCAGTGCCACTGGGTTCCCGGGGCAATCTTTTTATACGAATCGATCGCATTGCTTTGGGCGGTCCTTCCGATGGAGAATTCCGCCAGCAACAGGGGGAGGCCAAGGAATAAAGTGAAAAGGATGAAGATCAGGAAGAATGCGCCGCCTCCGTTCTGCCCTGCAATATACGGGAATTTCCAGATTGCGCCTAAACCGATGGCCGATCCTGCAGCAGCAAGGATGAAGCCGAGTTTGGATGACCATTGTTCACGTTGACTCATGGGTTGATCTCCTTTCTGTTTATGGTTGTCGCCCGAAGACAATAAAAAAATCGCCCCTACATATCGTAGGGACGATTGGATATCGCGGTACCACCCTAGTTATGGGACAAGCCCATCACTCTTCGGAAATAACGGCATACACCGTCTTTTGATCTCGTCAAAAGAAGCTCGGGAATCGAAATTCACTTACCGCATGTGTACCGATTTGCACCAACCATCGGCTCTCTTGAACAGGGAAGGGTTTGCTACTTGGTTCCTTCAAAGCTTTTCGTTATTTAGGTTATACAATTTTTATCATGGATTGAAGTACATTGTCAATGTCTTTTCTGAAATTGACCGTGATGTGCTCAGATTGAGTTCAGGGACAATCTCAAGTAAGATAAGAGAAAAACGAATGGAAAGTGTGTTTATACATGAAATCGACGATCGTCATCGGTGCCGGGATCCTCGGGGCCTCGACCGCTTATCATCTCGCAAGGAAAGGGGCGGATGTCCTGGTCGTGGACAGGGGGGACACGGGGCAGGCAACCGCGGCTGCAGCAGGTATCGTCTGTCCCTGGTTGTCTCAGCGCCGCAACAAAATATGGTACAAGCTTGCTAAGGGAGGAGCGGCCTACTATCCGGAACTCATCAAGATGCTGGAGGAGGATGGCGAGCATGACACGGGGTATGCACGTGTAGGGGCTCTCAGTCTCCATACGGATGAGAAGAAACTGGATGGAATGATGGAGAGGGCCTTGAAAAGGCGGGAGGACGCTCCGGAAATCGGAGAACTGACAAAATTGACGGCAGAAGAAACCCGGGCCCTTTTCCCGCTTCTATCCGATGAATACAGAGCCGTCCATGTATCAGGGGCGGCTCGGGTGGACGGACGTGCTATCTGCAAAGCACTCTTGGCAGCTGCGGAGAAACGCGGTGCGATCCTCAGGCAAGGGAATGCCCGGCTCCTGAAAGAGGGAAGGGGGATCATGCTCGATAACGAAAAGATTGAAGCAGATCGTGTGATTGTCACGGCCGGCGTGTGGGCGAAGGAATTGTTTGCTCCACTCGGAATCGACATGGATGTCACATCGCAGAAAGCCCAAATCATCCATCTCAATGAAACGGGAGCTGATACGGATGAGTGGCCCGTCGTCATGCCGCCCAATGATCAATACCTGCTTGCTTTTCCTGAAGGAAGGATCGTCGCAGGGGCCACCCACGAAAATGATGCCGTCAACGGACGGGTCACCGCAGGAGGTATGCTTGAGATCCTTTCAAAAGCGATGGCCATCGCACCTGGTCTACATGAGAGTGAAGTGGTTGAAACACGAGTCGGCTATCGCCCATTTACCCCAGGGTTCCTGCCTGTGTTCGGATACATGCCAGGCCTCGACGGGATCCTCTTTGCCAACGGCCTCGGGGCGTCGGGTCTGACGGCTGGCCCGTTCCTTGGATCTCAGCTCGCGAAGCTGGCACTTGGAGAAGAGACCGATCTGGATCCTGCAGACTATGATATAAACGGAGCGGTCCGTAACCCGTAATTCCCACTATTTTTTACAAGTCATCCCCTTTATAATAGAGGGAGTGAACTGAGAATTTATAGAAAAAGGTGTTAAATCGATATGAGTCTATTAACAGTCAAAAACCTGACCCACGGCTTCGGTGACCGTGCGATCTTCAATGATGTGTCCTTCCGTCTGTTGAAAGGGGAACACATTGGCCTGATCGGGGCGAACGGGGAAGGTAAATCGACATTCATGAATATCATTACAGGCAAGCTTGAACCAGACGAAGGAAAGGTGGAATGGGCGAAACGGATCCGGATCGGATACTTGGATCAGCATGCCCAATTGAAGCAGGGGATGACAATCCGCGACGTCCTGAAGACGGCCTTCCAATATCTCTTCGATATGGAAACCGAGATGAATGAGCTTTTCGGCAAGATGGGGGACGCATCCCCTGAAGAGTTGGAGGACCTTCTTGAAGAGACAGGTACCCTGCAAGAAGCACTGACGAATAATGATTTTTACGTCATCGATGCCAAGGTGGAAGAAATCGGACGTGGACTGGGGCTTGATGATATCGGCCTTGATAAAGATGTCCACGACCTGAGCGGCGGACAGCGGACGAAGGTCCTTCTTGCCAAACTCCTTCTTGAAAAGCCCGATATCCTGCTTCTCGATGAGCCGACCAACTATCTGGATGAGCAGCACATCGAGTGGCTGAAGCGATATCTTCAAGAGTATGAGAATGCCTTTATCCTTATCTCCCATGATATCCCGTTCCTCAACAGCGTCATCAACCTGATCTACCATATGGAAAATCAGGAGCTGAACCGCTACGCAGGAGACTATCATGAATTCAAGAAAGTCCACGAAATGAAGCGTCAGCAGCTCGAGTCTGCCTATAAGAAACAGCAGCAGGAGATCTCGAATCTCAAAGACTTCGTGGCCCGTAACAAAGCGAGGGTTTCGACCCGGAATATGGCCATGTCCCGTCAGAAAAAGCTCGATAAGATGGAAGTCATCGAGCTTGCATCCGAAAAGCCGAAGCCTGAATTCAACTTCAAGCTTGCGAGGACGGCCGGCCGTGTCATCTTCGAAACGAAGGATCTTGTCATCGGATATGATGAGCCATTATCAAGACCCCTTAACCTGAAAATGGAACGGGGTCAGAAGATCGCCCTCTCAGGAGCCAACGGAATCGGAAAAACGACCCTCCTCAGAAGCATACTGGGCGAGATCAAGCCGATCTCCGGCAGCGTAGAGCTTGGTGAGTATCTTCATATCGGATACTTCGAGCAGGAGATCAAAACCGAAAACCGCAATACCTGCATTGAAGAGGTGTGGAATGAATTCCCTTCCCTCAATCAGGCGGAAGTGCGTGCCGCCCTGGCCAAATGCGGACTTACGACGAAGCATATCGAGAGCAAGGTGGAAGTGCTGAGCGGTGGGGAAAAAGCGAAGGTGCGCCTGTGCAAACTCATGAACAACGAATCCAATGTCCTTGTGTTCGATGAACCAACGAATCACTTGGATGTGGAAGCGAAGGAAGAGTTGAAGCGCGCTTTGAAGGAATACAAGGGAAGCGTCCTCCTCATCAGTCATGAACCTGATTTCTATCAGGATGTGGCTACCGAAGTTTGGAACTGTGAATCATGGACAACGAAACTATTCTAATAGGCTAGGCTTGAATATAAGGACGCGGGCGCTGTGCCCGTGTCTTTTTTATCACGAGAGACGATCAGGAAATTTATTCTATTGCTTTTCCTGGAACGTCTATGATATTTTATATGTAACCGGTTACACGAAAGAAGTGAAAGCACATGGTCACAATCAGAGATGTAGCAAAGAAAGCAGGGGTTTCCGTTGCCACGGTTTCCCGGGTGCTCAATGATAATGGATACGTCGGGGCCGATACACGAAAAAAAGTGATGAAGGCCATCGAAGAGCTGAACTACAGCCCGAATGAAGTGGCCCGCTCCTTATATAAGCGGGAATCGAGACTGATCGGTCTGCTTCTTCCCGATATCACGAATCCGTTCTTCCCGCAGCTGGCCCGTGGAGTAGAGGATGAACTGAGTGAATCCGGGTTCAGGCTCCTTCTGGGAAACAGTGATGAGCATGTGCAAAAAGAAATGGATTACATCCAGACGTTCATCCAGAACAATGTAGTTGGAATCATATCGGCGACCAACCACGTCGATTACCATATATACGATGAAGTGAAAGCACCGCTGGTCCTCCTGGATCGCACCACAGACCACCACCCGGCCGTCTATGCCGATGGACGGGAAGGAGGGAAGCTTGCGGCAAGGACCCTGATCGAAAAGGGTTCCCGCAAGATCACCATCCTGAAAGGTCCTGCCCATATCAAACCGGCGCGTGACCGGTTCCAAGGCGCCATTGAAGAACTGAGTCAGGAGGAAGTCGACTTCTCGGTTCTCTCCACCACCTCTTATTCCTTCGAAGAAGCCTTGGTGTGGGCAAAGGAATTGTTCGAGCAGTTCCCTGATACCGACGGAGTGATTGCAAGCAATGACATCGTGGGGATTGCCGCGATTCACGAGGCACTGAAGAGGGGGAAACGCATCCCTGAAGACGTGCAGATCATCGGGTATGATGACATCCCACAGAGCAGGCTGTCCTATCCGACGCTGACGACGATCCGACAGCCTGCCTATGAAATGGGAAGGGAAGCGGCAAGGCTGCTCATTACCATGATACGAAAAGAACCCATCACTCAATCCACCATCCAGATGCCGGTGGAACTCATAGAAAGAAACACGACAAGAAAGGGATGACCATGATGAAACCACCAAAAATCGCCGTGATCGGCAGCTCCTCCATGGACCTGGTTGTAACGGCCGACAGACGCCCGGGAGCAGGGGAAACCATCCTCGGAGAAGCATTCAGTACCGTACCAGGAGGAAAAGGCGCAAACCAGGCAGTAGCAGCTGCGAGACTCGGGGCCGACGTTCATATGATCGGCAGGGTCGGAGATGACGCATATGGCCAGGAGATTGTGGCGAACCTGAAGGCAAACGGCGTCATGACAGACTATGTGGAACCGGTTACAGATGTGAGCAGCGGGACGGCTCACATCGTATTGGCCGAAGGAGACAATAGCATCATCGTCGTCAAAGGAGCCAACGATCATGTAACCCCATCATACGTAAAAAAAGCTCTTCCCCTTTTAAAAGAGTGCGATTTGGTCATGATCCAGCAGGAAGTTCCGGAAGAAACGGTAATCGAGACGGCGGGGCTGTGCAGGGCGATCGGAGTGCCACTGCTGCTGAACCCGGCGCCGGCAAGGGAAATCCCCGCTACAGTGATTGAACAGGTGGCCTATCTGACACCGAATGAACATGAGGCAGGGCTTCTCTTCCCCGGTGCAAACCTATCGGAAGTCCTCAGAAAATATCCGAACAAGCTCTTCATTACAGAAGGCTCTGCAGGTGTGCGCTATTCTGACGGTGCAGAAGAGAAACTCGTACCCTCCTTCAAGGTGGAAGCAGTGGACACGACGGGAGCAGGAGATACGTTCAATGCTGCCCTTGGAGTGGCAGTGGCCGAAGGGAAACCCCTTGAAGAGTGCCTTCGTTTTGCCAATCGGGCAGCATCCATTTCCGTGACAGGCTTCGGTGCCCAAGGTGGAATGCCGACCCGGGAAGAAGTCGAGAGGGGGCTGGAAGAATGAAACGAAATGGAATCCTCAATAGTGAAATCGCCAAAGTACTGGCCGACCTGGGACATACCGATACAGTCGTCATTGCAGATGCAGGGCTCCCCATACCGCCTCATGTGAAGAAGATCGATCTGGCATTAAAAGGAGGGGTTCCATCTTTCCTTGATGTGGTGGATATTCTCCTGAATGAGATGGTGGTGGAGCGAATGACAGCAGCCGGCGAACTGGAACAGAATCCCCATGTTCATCAGGGACTGCAACAGCGCTTTGAACAGATCGAATACATTTCTCATGAAGAGCTGAAGCATCAGCTCCAATCAGCAAGGACCGTCATACGGACAGGTGAAATCACCCCGTATGCCAACTGCATCCTGCATGCCGGTGTAACGTTTTAAAAGGAGGGAATCTCATGGAAATCCGCATGGATCACATTCATAAAGCCTTCGGTCAAAATAAGGTCCTTGAAGGTGTGGACATCCATATCCGTGGAGGAGAAATCCACGCATTGATGGGTGAGAACGGAGCAGGGAAGTCCACCCTCATGAACATTTTGACGGGTCTTCACAAAAAAGATCAGGGTACCATCACCATCGACGGTGTGGAAAGAACCTTTGATAACCCAAAAGAGGCAGAAGAGTTCGGCATAGCCTTCATCCACCAGGAGTTGAACATCTGGCCTGAGATGACGGTGCTGGAAAACCTCTTCATCAACAAAGAGCCGATCACGTCATTCGGGCTCATTCAGACCAATAAAATGAAAGCGGTTGCCAAAAGGCAGTTCGACCGCCTGGCCATCTCCATCCCGCTTCATAAGGAAGCAGGGAAGTGCTCGGTCGGGGAGCAGCAGATGATTGAGATTGCCAAGGCCCTGATGACCGATGCGAAAGTGATCATCATGGATGAGCCGACTGCAGCCCTAACCGACAGGGAAATCGAGAAGCTATTTGATGTGATCCGCTCCTTGAAAAAGTCGGGCGTCTCGATTGTTTATATTTCTCATCGGATGGAAGAAATCTTCACCATCTGCGACACCATCACCGTCATGCGTGATGGACGGACGGTAGACACGACACCGATTCCTGAAACGAACTTCAACGACGTGGTGAGGAAGATGGTCGGGAGGGAATTGACCGATCGCTTCCCAGAGAGAACCAGCAACCCCGGGGAAATCATCCTTGAAGTCAAAGGGCTGACGCGAAAAGGTGTGTTCGAAAATGTGAGTTTCCAAGTAAGAGAGGGGGAAATCGTCGGGGTATCGGGACTGATGGGAGCAGGTCGCACTGAGATCATGCGCACCATATTCGGTCTTGATGGCAGATATGAAGGGGACATCCTGGTGGCCGGTAAGAACGTTACCGTCAAAAACCCGAATCAAGCGGTGGAACTCGGACTTGGTTTCATCACGGAGGATCGGAAAGAAGAAGGGCTCATCCTCGATTTCTCCATCAAAGACAACATCGTCCTCCCGAGTCTCTTCAGTTTTACCAAGAACGGTTTGATCAAGGACAAGCAGGAGGAAGAATTTGTCGAACTCCTAATCAAGCGCCTGACAATCAAAACAGAATCGGCCATGACCTCCGCGAAGAATCTCTCCGGTGGAAATCAGCAGAAGGTCGTCATTGCCAAGTGGATCGGGATCGGTCCGAAAGTCCTCATCCTCGACGAACCGACACGGGGAGTCGATGTGGGAGCGAAGCGGGAAATCTACCAGCTGATGAATGAACTGACGGACCGCGGAGTCGCCATCATCATGGTCTCATCCGAACTTCCCGAAGTACTGGGAATGAGTGACCGGGTGATCGTTATCCATGAGGGCAAGGTTTCGGGTGAATTACCAGGCAAAGAAGCAACGCAGGAAAAAATTATGACGCTGGCAACAGGAGGTCAGATCAATGAATAACGCACTCAATCGAACCAATCACGTAGGAAGTTTCATGCAGAAACTCGGACCATTCTTGGGACTGCTCGTCCTGATCGTGACCGTTTCCATCATCAATCCCAGTTTCCTCGAACCATTGAACTTATTGAATCTTTTACGTCAAGTAGCCATCAACGCCTTGATCGCATATGGCATGACCTTCGTCATCCTGACGGGAGGAATCGACCTCTCCGTCGGGTCCATACTCGCACTCTCAAGCGCCCTGATGGCAGGGATGATGGTGTCGGGTCTCGATCCGATCCTGGCCGTCCTCATCGGATGTATCCTTGGGGCCATCATGGGAGCAGTCAACGGTCTCCTCATCACGAAAGGGAAAATGGCACCGTTCATCGCCACCCTGGCAACGATGACCATGTTCCGCGGATTGACCCTGGTGTACACCGACGGGAATCCGATCACGGGTCTTGGAGACAACTATGCCTTCCAACTATTCGGAAGAGGCTATTTCCTTGGGATCCCGGTACCGGCCATCACCATGTTGCTTGCTTTCGCCATCCTCTGGGTGATCCTTCATAAAACGCCGTTCGGACGTAAAACATATGCCATCGGAGGCAATGAAAAAGCAGCGCTCATTTCAGGTATCAAAGTATCAAGAATGAAAATCATGATCTATTCACTCGCAGGCTTGCTTGCCGCACTTGCAGGCGCCATCCTCACGTCACGATTGAACTCCGCCCAGCCGACAGCAGGTACATCTTATGAGCTCGACGCCATTGCGGCCGTCGTACTTGGTGGAACATCCCTTTCCGGTGGACGCGGCTTGATTGTCGGAACACTGATCGGTGCCCTGATCATCGGGACTCTGAACAACGGATTAAACTTACTCGGCGTATCGTCCTTCTTCCAAATGGTCGTGAAGGGGATCGTCATCATCATCGCCGTATTAATCGATCGAAAGAAAGCAGCATAGGAGGTTCCACATGAAAAAACTGATTGTACTTATGATGAGTATCTCCCTCGTATTCCTGGCAGCTTGCTCCCTTCAGCCCCCTGAATGGGCGAAGCCCAGCGGGAAGAAGGATCCGAAAGATCTGAAGATCGGTCTCTCCGTCTCGACCCTGAATAACCCGTTCTTCGTCTCCATCAAAGAAGGGGTGCAGAAAGAAGCAAAGGCGCAGGGCATGAAAGTCATCGTCGTCGATGCCCAGAATGATGCGGCGAAGCAGATCAATGACGTGGAAGATTTGATCCAACAAGGCGTCGATCTTCTTCTCATTAACCCGACAGATTCATCGGCTATCTCTACAGCTGTACAGTCGGCCAACAGCATCGGGATTCCAGTCTTCACCCTTGATCGTTCGGCGGATAAAGGCGACGTGGCCACCCTCGTCAGTTCTGATAATGAAAAGGGCGGGGAAATGGCCGCCGACTATCTCATCAAAGAATTGGGTGAAGGGACGAAAGTGGCCGAGCTTGAAGGGGTACCTGGAGCATCTGCAACACGTGAACGGGGAGCAGGCTTCCACAACCTTGCTGACGACAAGCTTGACGTAGCGGCGAAGCAAACCGCCAACTTCGACCGGACGCAAGGACTCAATACGATGGAAAACATCCTTCAGGGTAATCCTGATATCAAGGCCGTCTTCGCCCATAACGATGAAATGGCCTTGGGTGCCCAACAGGCCATCCAGAGCTCAGGACGGGATGTACTGGTCGTTGGATTTGATGGGAACGAAGATGCCCTGAAGAGCATTGAAGAAGGGAATCTGTCCGCAACCGTCGCCCAACAACCGGAAGAAATCGGCAAGCTTGCCGTGCAGGCAGGGGCCGATGTGCTGAATGGGGAAAAGGTCGAGAAAATGATCCCTGTACCATTGAAATTAGTCACAAAAGAAAATGAGTGAATGAGCAGAAACTGCCCCGACGGTCGTCCCGTCGGGGCAGTTTTTTTGAGTGGGTCAATCTTTATCATGTAGATGGATAGGGTGGCTTGCAAGGAGGCGCTGCCTGAAATCCCCGCTGACGAGTCTGGAATCATATGCGCACACAGAAAGGAGATTCTCTTGTTCGACGATGAAATCGGCTTGTTGTTCTGAATGAAGGAGCTTACTCACTTCGCTTTCATCCCTCCATTCAATATGTGCCCATGTCCTGTACCCCATATCGGGATCGAATTCCCCTTTGAACAGGGTGGGGAGAAGATCGGGGATCGAGTTGATCCGGAAGTCTCCATGTGCATAGTAAAATTCATAATTATTGAGAAACCTGACCTGGTCGAGTTCAGGTGCTGTAAGCAGTTGTGCCAATTTAAGAACGATCATAGGAGCCATCCGGTCGCTTTCGACGATGATGGTGCATTCGTCCTGACGGAGTCCGGCGATGACATAATCCACAACGTTGGAAACGTATTTTTCCTGATCGGTGAAGAAGTAGGCGACATGTCCTTTGGAAAGGCTGCGGAGGTTTGTGACCTCTTGTACTTCGATTTGCTTCAAATTTGCACCCCATTTGATTAGTGAGACGTATTCCATTGATAGTGTGGCGGACCGTTTACTTAAGTGTAACACAAAATATATTTGGAAAATAGATTTGTGGAAATAATAAAAAAATAAGTTTGGTTTATACTAATCCGGTTTACTGGATAGTTGGAAAAGGGGTGTAGTGGTAGTGGTTCGTTCCGTTCCGCTGCGGATGGCCGCTTTCCACGGGGCTTGCGGTGAGCCTCCTCATTCTTGCGGGGTCTCACCCTGCGCGCTATTCCCGTAGGAGTCGTCCACCCTCCGCTGCACTGCACTATGCGGTGAAGAGTGGTGAGGTAAAAACGTGATCTGCCCCAGCATAAGGATGGTGCCAAATCCGTTCCCACTCTTTTATTTGGAGGGGGATAGCGGTGGTAGTGGTTCGTTCCGTTCCGCTGCGGATGGCCGCTTTCCGCGGGTCGAGCGATGAGCCTCCTCGTGCCTGCGGGGTCTCATCCGTCCGCCTTTTGCGCAGGAGTCGGCCACCCTCCGCTACACTACACTATGTGGAGATAATGGGGGTACGGTGGGCTTTTTAAATAGATGAAGTAGTAACTTCAGAAACCATGTTAGTTATGAAGTCTCCTTTCATGAGAACATTACAGTGAATGGTTAAGTGATAATTCCGAGTGGTATAAGGTCCACCATCTTAAAAAGAGGTGCAGTGAGCGAATCACCATTAGAAAACACGGAAGACAAGTAGAAAATCACAGAGTGGATTGAAGCGGAAGGCGCTTGACTCCAGCGGAAAAGGAGGAGTGGCGAGACCCCGCAGGAACGAGGAGGCTCGACGCCCTCCCCGCAGGAAAGCAAGCGTCTGCAGCGTAAAGGAACGATCCCCATCGCATTCATCACTCCTAAAATTAAATCTCCACTCAGAAAGGAACCAGATAAGAGATGAGTCTCACTTATAAATAAATGGCTATTACATCAAAAAAATTGTCACCCTACCTATTTAAAAATCACAGAGTGCATTGAAGCGGAAGGCGCTTGACTCCAGCGGAAAAGGAGGAGTGGCGAGACCCCGCAGGAACGAGGAGGCTCGACGCCCTCCCCGCAGGAAAGCAAGCGCCTGCAGCGTAAAGGAACGGATCCCCATCACATTCCCCATTTCTCCAGAATTAAATCTCCATACAAAAAGGCTGATCCACCACTGTAAACCAGTGTGGATCAGCCTTTTTATACGCATCATGCAAAGGATCGGAAATTCCGTCCCCAAATTTCATGCATGGAGTGGACCGTGATAAATGCTTCTTTATCGGTTGCCTGGATGTAGGTCTTGAGTTTAGAAAAGTCCTTGCGCTCCAGGATCGTGGTGATGACTTCCTTATCATCTTCCGAAAATCCGCCTTTTGCTGAATGGACCGTGGCCCCTTTATGGAGTTCGTGAATGATGAATCCGCGGATGTCTTCACTCTTCTCGCTGATGATGACCACTTCTTTCCGCTCATTGAAGAACTGGATGCTTTTATCGACCAGCACTCCTTTCAGGATCAATCCGAAGAATGCGTACAACCCCGTCTGCAGTCCGAACAAGAAAGCCGAGGCGAGGACGATGAGTACATCGGACAGAAGGACGGCGGTGCCGAGTTCAACATTGATGTACCTGTGAAGAACCTGGGCTAATACCCCTGTTCCTCCTGCGGATGCTTCCTGATAGAAGATCATGGCGACTCCCACGGCACCGAGCAAGGTTCCGATCACAACCTGTACAAGGACATCGGGACTGATCGGCTGGTGGACGGGGAAGAATGATTCCATTCCCCACACGAAACCGTTAAGGATCAGGGTGGCAATCACAGATCTGATCCCGAAGGCCGGACCGATTAAAATCAGGCCGAGGAGGAAGAGAGAGGCGTCCAAGGCGAGCATCAAGGCTCCGACAGGGAGGTTGATGACTTCCGCAAGGACGATCGCCGCTCCGCTTGTGCCTCCTAGGGCAAGGTTATTTGGCGTTAGGAAAAAATGTATATTCAGGGCCATAAGGAAGGCACCTATGACGATAATAAGATATGTTTTGAATAATTTCATATGGTGGAGCAAGCTCCTTTCCTAAAAAGGTTCCATCCCGATTATAAAGAGCTTACGGAGTGAAGTAAACGGAGAAAAGCGATGTAAGCATTTACT
This sequence comes from Rossellomorea marisflavi, assembly GCF_009806575.1. Taxonomy (NCBI): domain Bacteria; kingdom Bacillati; phylum Bacillota; class Bacilli; order Caryophanales; family Bacillaceae; genus Rossellomorea; species Rossellomorea marisflavi. The sequence goes on from NZ_CP047095.1 coordinate 470,212, forward strand.
TATAAAAGTTTATATAGTGGGTTTTTTCAGACTATATTTTCCGTCGGATCTGTATTGACATTTATTGATCACGACATTAATATTTAAACAGGTTAAATATTATAGTGTGTAAGAAAGGGGGCAGGCCATGAAGAAGAATGATGTCCCGCCTGGCTATATTGAAAGGCTCTTTAAAGCATTTTATATAACCAACAGGCAAATACAGCAGGATATGGCGCAGGCATTCAAAGAACTTCATCTCACGGGACCACAATTCTACATCTTGTATCTCCTATGCCAAGAAGGTGGTGCGAAGCCGACCGAGTTGGCTGATAAACTTGAGGTGAATCCGAGTGCGATTACGGTGATGGTCGACCGGCTGATCAAGGCGGGTCTAGTCCGGAGGGAGAGGGATGAGGACGATCGCAGGATCGTCAAATTGGATAGTACGGAGGAAGGAAGGGCAATCTTTGAGAAAGCGAAGGTTGTTCGGAAAGAGATTTTTACCCGGTATTTATCCTATTTAGAAGAAGCGGATATCGAGCAGCTGGTGATGACATATGAAAGACTCGCTGCCATTATAGAACATACAAAAGGAGAGAATGAACGTGTCAGAACAACAAACAGGAATCAATAGGCGCCTGGTCTTGACCGGTCTGATCATCGGGATGTTCTTCAGTGCCCTTGAGCAGACCGTGGTGGGAACAGCGATGCCGACCATCATTGCGGAACTGAATGGATTTTCCATCTTCGCCTGGGTGACGACCGCCTACTTGATCACATCCACGGTCGTCACACCCATTGTCGGGAAGCTGTCGGATCTATATGGAAGAAGGCTGCTTTATTTGATTGGTGTCATTATCTTTATCATAGGATCAGGCTTGTGTGCCACAGCCGGTACGATGGAACAGCTCGTGTTCTACCGCGGCCTTCAGGGGATCGGGGGAGGCATGATCATGCCGCTGTCCCAGACGATTATCGGTGATATCTTCTCTGCTGAACAGCGTGCGAAGTGGCAGGGGGTATTTGGTGCGTTATTCGGCCTCAGCTCTGTCATCGGCCCCTTCATTGGCGGTGTCATCGTTGACAGCATCAGCTGGCACTGGATCTTCCTGATCAATGTACCGTTTGGGTTCCTTTCGGCCATCCTTCTTTATATCGGGCTGAAAAATGAAAACCTTGGGCGCAAAATAGAGAAGGTCAGTATTGACTACCTTGGCATCATCACATTGGTACCGGGACTCGTGATGCTTCTGCTTGTACTGAACTTCGGCGGTGACAAATTCGCCTGGACGTCCGGAACGAGCCTCCTCCTATTCGGTGGAGCTATTCTTTTCTTAGTTATATTCGGCTTAGTCGAGAAGAAGGCGAAGGAGCCGATCCTGGATCTGAGTTTATTCAAGAATCGCGTCTTCGCCACAACGAACGCCCTCGGGTTCCTTCTCGGACTCGGCATGTTCGGCGCCATCATGTTTGTACCGATGTTCATGCAGGGGATTTTGGGCGTGACGCCTACCCAGGCAGGATCCACGATGACGCCGATGATGATCGCATTGATCGTCGCGAGCATCATCGGGGGAAGGCTTCTGTTGAAGCTGAAGTTCCGTACGGTCCTGACGACCGGCATGCTCATCACGGTTCTCGGCTTCCTGCTCATGAGCACCATGGGACCTGAATCGAAGGAATTCACTGCTTATCTCTATATGGTGGTGATGGGCTTCGGGATGGGCCTTGTGATGCCGACCTTGATGATTGCCATCCAAAATGAATTTCCGAAGTCCCGTCTGGGTGCTGTCACATCGGCTTCGACCTTCTTCCGTTCGATCGGAGGAACGATCGGTATCACCGTATTAAACGCGGTTATGAATCAGTCCCTTCAAGGGAATATGAAGGATGTCGCATCCAGCGAATCAAATCCGGCAGTTGCACAAGTCCTCAAGGCATTGAGCGATAAGACAGACAGCTTGTTCGGAGTCCTTGTGACCCCTGATGTTCTCCAACTGCCACAGGAAATCGGGAAAGCCGTCATTGCTGCTGTCGAAATGGCATGGTCGGATGCGTTCACGACCGTTTTCCTGACAGGTCTCATCTTCATCAGTGTCGGTGTATTCGTCGCGTTGTCAGTAGGTAATGGCAGGATCAAACGGGACCATGAAATTGAAAATGAGCAAAAAGAAGCATCCATGGACCCAGCCTACACGGAATAAGCCAGTTCTCACCTGATTCCATCACGGAGTCAGGTGTTTTTTTCTTCCTATAAGATTTAATTTTCAGAAAATATATTGACATGGGAGGGGAAAAGGCGGTATGTTTTGAATAGCTATATATAACACGTTTTTAATGAATCGGTATTTTAACGTTATATAAAAAATAGTAGGAAGGTGGAGGTGCGGGTGATCCTGCATGAAGTGGAAACGTTGGACCGTGAAGCAATGGAAACCCTGCAGTGGAGCAGGCTGAAGCAAACGCTGGCCGCGGTCTATGATCATGTACCCCTTTACCGGAAAAAGTTTGATGAGCATCAGGTCCATCCTGCCGATCTGCATTCTTTGTCAGATATAAAAATGTTACCGCTTACAAATAAAGCCGACCTGCGATCGCAGTACCCCTTCGGTATGTTTGCCGTACCGAAGGAGAGCATGGTCAGGATCCATGCTTCGTCTGGAACGAGCGGGAAGCCGACTGTTGTCGGGTACACCAGGGGGACATCGAAATGTGGAGTGACATCGTCGCACGGGCCATTGCGACAGGCGGCGGGAAACCTGGCAGCACCCTTCATAATGCCTATGGGTACGGTTTGTTCACGGGAGGACTTGGGCTCCATTATGGAAGTGAACGCTTGGGGATGACGACGGTGCCGGTATCTGGCGGCAACGCGGCAAGACAGATCACCCTTCTCGAAGATTTTCGTCCATCCGTCATCTGCGGGACGCCTTCCTACATTCTGACGATAGCCGAAACGATGGAGTCTCAAGGGAAGGATCCCGCAGGACTTTCCTTGGAGTATGGGATATTCGGTGCTGAGCCATGGTCAGAGACGATGCGGATGACACTTGAGAAGAAGCTTGGAATCAAGGCGTGCGATATCTACGGACTGAGTGAGGTCGTCGGACCGGGTGTCGCCATGGAATGCCATGAAGCGCAGGATGGTCTTCATATCGCAGACGATCATTTCCTTGTGGAGGTCGTTGATCCCGTTACACTCGAGACACTGGATGAAGGGCAATTCGGTGAGCTCGTGTTCACGAGTTTGACGAAGGAAGCATCTCCGATTATCCGGTACCGGACCGGTGACATTGCCTCCATCACGAAGGGGAAATGCCGATGCGGCCGCACAACGACGAGGATGTCAAGAGTGAAGGGAAGGGTGGATGACATGATGATCATCCGTGGCGTCAATGTGTTCCCTTCGGAAATCGAGCACAATCTCCTGCAGATCGAGGAGCTTTCCCCTCATTATCAGGTGTATCTGCGAAAGGAAGGAGCCTTGGATGCGGTAGAGCTCAGGGTCGAGATCAGCGGTTCATTTTCTGAAAAGATTTCACATGAACTTTCACATGAGAAGACAATCCTGCTTGCTTCAAAGGTGAAGGAGATGATGAAGGATCGTTGCTACGTCTCCATGGACGTCACGCTTGTAGGCAAGAACGAAATTCCGCGATCGGAAGGGAAAGCCGTCAGGGTAATCGATTTGAGGAATGAAGGGTTGATAAGTCACTAAAGGAGCAGCGGTCGCTGCCAGAAGGAGGCTGAAAACATGATCAGTCAGGAAAGGACAGACGAGGAACTCATGACAGGATTTTTGGAAAAGATCGAGGCAGACAGGAAGATCGAAGCGGATGATTGGATGCCTGATGACTATCGGAACGCACTGATCAAGCTGATTTCCATGCACGGGATCAGTGAAATCATGGGGGCCCTGCCGGAAAAGGAATGGGTCCCGAAAGCGCCGACCCTGCGCAGGAAGCTCGGAATCATGGCGAAGGTACAGGACGAGATGGGACACGGTCAACTCCTTCTGCGTGTAGCCGAGGATTTAATGAAACCGTATGGGAAAACAAGGGAGGACATTATGCGCGACCTCTTTTCAGGTGACCTGAAGTTCCATAATGTCTTCCACATGGAAGCACCGACATGGGGGGATGCGGGGCTGATCGGATGGCTGGTGGATGGGGCTGCGATCATCACCCAGACCAATATGTTGAATGCCTCCTATGGGCCGTACGCTCGAGCGCTCAAGCGGATTTGTGCAGAGGAAGTCTTCCATGCACAGCACGGCGAAGCTATCATCATGGCCCTTGCAGAGGGTACGCCGAATCAGCGTGCGATGGTACAGGATGCCGTCGACCGCTGGTGGGATTCACTGCTCATGTTCTTCGGTCCTGGAGATGTCAAAACGACGGGGTCGTCCAAGCAGGACATCACGATTAAGTACAAGATCAGGACGAAGACAAATGAACAGCTCAGGCAGGATTTCTTCACTAAATATGTCCCGAGGATCCTGTCGCTCGGTCTTACGTTACCGGACCCGTCGATGGCGTTCGATGAAGCGACGGGGGAATGGACATACAGGCAGCCTGACTGGCAGGAGTTCAAACAGATCATCAAAAACAACGGTCCAAAGTCAAGGGAGCGCCTGCGCCTCAGGGAGTTGTCCTATGAAAACAATGCCTGGGTCCGGGAAGCACTGAGTTAAAGGGGAGAGTGAGAAGATGTCAGGGGATAAGCAGTTTTACCAGGAATTCGAAGTCTTCAGCAAGCGGACGGACGGAGCGGTCATGCAGCATCAATTCAGCCTTCTCGCTCCGAATCACGAGCTTGCCATGATCATGGCCCAGGAGAATTTCATGAGGCGTGAACCGGTCTCGGACATCTGGGTAGTCAAACGCTCCGATGTGCGCATGATGACCCCGGATGAAAGGGGAACGCTGCAGCGGCTCGATAATAAGGATTACCGCAATGCGAAAGGCTACGGTTATCTGAAGAAAAAGTGGCGTCAATACGAGCAGGAGATGCTCGATGAAAAAGAAATCATGTCCTGGGGAGAGTTGGTGAAGAAGAAATGAATCAGTACGAGTTGAACACGATCCCGGATGAAGGATATAAGCAGGCGCTCTCCTCTCTCCTCTACCTGCTGGCAGATGATGATTTCATCCTTGCCTACAGAGGGTCCGAATGGCTGGGCCTGGCACCACACATCGAAGAGGATGTGGCTTTCTCCTCGATCAATCAGGATACGATGGGGCACGCCTCCATGATCTACGAGCTGTTGGAAGGCCTCGGTGAAGGAACCGAAGACGAGCTCGCCCATGGCCGTCCCCCGGAAGAACGAAGGAATGCCATCATCTTGGAGGAAGTCAATGGACCGGGTGATTACCTGATCGAGCCACGGTATGACTGGGCGTTTGCTGTCGTGAGACATTATTTCTATACGGTGGCGAAGAAGGTTCGCATGGATTCCCTCAAGCAGTCAAGTTATGGTCCGCTTGCAGAGGCTGCTGTCAAGATCAACACGGAGCTGTACTATCATCTTCTTCACTGGCAGACGTGGTTCACGCAGCTTATGAATGCAGGCGGGGAGGCGAGGAAACGGATGGAAGACGCCGTCTCGCGGATATGTGACGACTTTCTGGGGGTCCTGACCCTCGGACCGGACGGGGAAAACATGGCCCGATATGGACTCATTGAAGAGGAAGCCATTCTCGCCTCCCGATGGACAGAAGCGCTGAAGAAACCATTCGATTCGACAGGAGTCCAGCATCCACCGGTCATCCGGAGCTTAAGGGGAGATGGGCGTAAGGGAGAACATACCGGTGATCTGACTGATGCCCTTCATACACTCAGTGAAGTGTATAGACTGGAGGCATCCGCAACCTGGTAAAGGAGGGAAGGCATGGAACAGACGGTCATGAAAATGCTTGAAACGGTTAAGGACCCGGAAATCGACTCCATCTCGATTGTCGATCTCGGAATGGTCCATTCAATCGAGATGAGGCGGGAGGGCTGTACCATCAAGCTCCTACCCACCTTTGCCGGATGTCCGGCTCTGGATATCATCAAAGGAAATGTCAAAAAGGCGTGCATGTTGCAACCGGGAATAAAAGAAGTCGAAGTACGCTTCGTCTATACACCACCTTGGACATCGGACCGCCTCACACAAAATGGAAGGGAGAAGCTGAAAGAATTCGGCATCGCCCCGCCTCCCGAGACATTTACGAGCCTGGAAGAGTGGGAGATCCATTGTCCATATTGCGATTCCCATTACACGTCAATGGAGAATCTATTCGGACCGACAGCGTGCAGAAGCATCCTGTACTGCAAGGAGTGCCGGAACCCATTTGAAGCGATGAAGCCGATTTCCACAACCATGTAAAAAAGAAAAGGAGAGATGGATATGGTTAAGTTGATTGCACTGTATAAGCACCCGGAGGATAAGGAAGCGTTTGATGAGCATTATTTCAATACCCACGGACCGATCACGGCAAAGATCCCCGGTCTGAAGAAGATGGTGGTGACGAAGATCACAGGATCTCCGATGGGCGGGGAGGGCGACTATTATCTGATGTGCGAGATGTACTACGACAGCCATGAATCAATGAAAGCAGGTATGAAATCGCCTGAAGGAAAGGCATCGGGCAAGGATCTCATGGGATTTGCCGGAGACCTCGTCACCCTTATGATCGGGGAAGAGACCGATGGGTCAGCGTGATGAATTCATCACGGTGAAGGTGGAGGATGCAATCGGGATCGTTGAATTGAATCGTCCCGATGTGCTGAACGCCCTGAATCGCCAGATGGTCTCTGAAGTGGTCGGAGCGTTCGAGCGGCTCGATCGTGACGGAAGCGTGAAGGTCATTCTTCTGATGGGAAGGGGACGCGCTTTTGCGGCGGGTGCCGATATCAAGGAAATGGCAGATGCCGGTCCAGTCGATTTTGAGCTTCTGGATCCCTTCGCACCTTGGGACCGGATGACCCTCATCAAAAAGCCTATTATAGGAGCCGTGCATGGATTTGCCCTCGGCGGGGGATTTGAGCTTGCCCTCAGCTGTGATCTGTTGTTTGCGGCGGAGGATGTCCGTTTCGGGTTTCCCGAGGTGAATCTCGGCGTCATGCCCGGTGCCGGGGGAACCCAGCGGCTCACGAAGCTGCTTGGGAAGACTAGGGCAATGGAATGGCTCCTGTCAGGTGATACGTTCTCAGCCGAAGAGGCCTTACAGTGGGGCATCGTCAACCGGACGATCCCGCAGTCTTTATTAATAGAAGAAACAAAGCGTTTTGCCCGAAAGCTGGCCGACAAGCCTCCGCTTTCGCTGCGTCTGATAAAAGAATCGGTACACATGGCGGTGGATGCCACGGTATCGGAAGGGATGAAGCAAGAACGGAAGAACTTCTATCTGTTGTTTGCCTCTGAAGATCAAAAAGAAGGAATGAAGGCGTTTGTGGAGAAACGGACAGCCGAATTCAAGGGGAGGTAAGCCATGTTTGAAACCATCCGTTATGAAGTGAAGGACTCAGCAGCCTGGATCACCCTGAATCGGCCGGACCGCCTCAATGCCTTCATCCTCCAGCTTAATCGGGAAATCCAAAAGGCGGTCAAGACGGCAGAACGGGATGAAGGGGTGAGGGTGATCGTCATCACCGGGGAAGGCAGGGCCTTTTGCTCCGGCCAGGATCTCAGTGAGGTGGATGAGAACATGGATCACGGTGAAGTGTTACGTCGCCAATATGGGCCGATGGTGAAGGCGATGGAGGATTGTCCGAAACCGATCATTGCCGCCGTCAACGGGGTCGCCGCCGGTGCCGGCTTCAGCCTCGCCCTCGCCTGCGACTTCCGCCTGGTCTCCGAGAAAGCAAGCTTCATCCAATCATTTGTCCATGTCGGGCTCGTACCGGATTCCGGCAATCTCTATTACTTAAGCAATCTGGTAGGCTATGCAAAGGCGATGGAACTGGCTGTACTCGGTGAAAAGGTCAGTCCTCGGGAAGCAGAAGATCTCGGGCTTGCCACCAAAGTGATCCCGGCTGATTCATGGGAAGAGGAGACTGCGAGATTCGTAGGACGGATCGCCTCCCTTCCGACGAAGGCGATCGGTTCGATGAAGCGGCTATTGAAGGATGCGCCGAAGCGGACATTTGACGAGTATTTGGAGAAAGAAGCCTACGCCCAGCGGATGGCCGGCATGACCGCGGATCACCGGGAAGGTGTCGAAGCATTTATGGCAAAGAAGAAACCTGTTTTCGAAGGACGATAATCCCAAAGGAGATGAAGAGATGTCGACAGTGAAAGAACAGACGTTTGACGTGTTGGAAATGAAGAGGGAACATTATTCCTTAATTATCGGAGGACAGCGAACGGAAAGTGAATCCGGCGAAACCTTCACCACCTATAATCCGGCTACAGGGGAGCTACTTGCCACCGTGTCGCTTGCAGGCATAGAGGATGCAGAGAAAGCCGTACAGGCTGCCCGCAATGCCTTTGATTTCGGCAAATGGAAAAAGGCTCCTGTCAATAAACGTTCACGTACTCTTAATAAAATCGCAGGGATCATGCGGTCAAGATTCAATGAGCTGGTGGAGCTAGAAATAATGGACAGCGGAAAGGCCCTGTCGGCTGCACAGGGTCAGGTCATGCAGGCGATCGAGGACTTTGAGTTCTATGCAGGCGCCATCGTCGGTCACAGGGGCACGGTGAATCCGGTCCCGGGTCAATTCACCAATGTAGCAGAGAAGGAGCCGGTCGGAGTCTGTGCGCAGATCATTCCGTGGAATTATCCATTGATGATGGCCGCATGGAAGATTGCACCCGCCCTTGCCGCCGGATGCTCCGTGATCGTGAAGCCTGCGACCCTGACCCCTCTTACAGCAATCGTCCTGGGTGAGATCTGTATTGAAGCCGGCGTACCGGAAGGAGTCATCAATATCATTCCAGGCTCGGGTTCAACGGTGGGGAATTATTTAGTGGAGCACAAGAACGTGGATAAAGTCGCGTTCACAGGCTCGACGCCTGTAGGGAAGAACATCATGGAAAGGGCGTCACAGACATTGAAGCGCGTCACCCTGGAGCTCGGCGGGAAATCCCCGAATATCGTCTTCCCGGACGCCAACCTGGATGCAGCGGTCGACGGGTCTCTCTTCGGAATCTTCTATAATACCGGTCAATCCTGTGAAGCGCGGTCCAGACTGTATGTACATGAAGATATCTATGATGCGTTCATGGAGAAATTCGTCGAGAAGACGAAGAAGCTCACCCTCGGTGATCCTCACGACAAAGGAACACATATCGGGGCCGTCATCGATCAGAAGCAGGTGGATACAATCCATGAGTATGTGACATCGGCAAAAGAAGATGGTGCAACGATCCTGACCGGAGGAAAGCAAGCAAAGGTGGAAGGCTTTGAAAAGGGAAGCTGGTATGAGCCGACGATCATCACCAATGTCAGCCATGACATGAAAGCCGTAAAAGAAGAGATCTTCGGACCAGTAGTGGTTGTGATGACGTTCAAGGATGAGAAAGAAGCGATCCGCATGGCCAATGACAGCGAATATGGTCTCGGATCTGCGATCTGGACGGAGAATCATGGGCGTGCAACACGGGTGGCCAAAGCGATCCAGGCCGGAATCGTCATGGTGAACTGCCCATTCTCCGCGTTCCCTGGCACCCCGTTCGGCGGATACAAGCAATCCGGGTTCGGTCGGGAGCTTTGCGTCGAGACGCTGGACCTGTATACCGAGACGAAGAGCATCATTTCCTATTTCGGCAATCGTCCACTGAATCCATTCGGTGTGTAATGAAACAGACAGGGGTTGTCCTTTCCGGAGGTCAACCCCTTATTTCAAGAGAGGAGAGGGTATCATGCGGAATCTCGTTGTAGTCGGTTCAGGGGTCATGGGTAGAGGGATTGCCTACGTAAGTGCGGTAGGTGGATATCGGACCACCCTTGTGGATATTAAGGAAGAACAGCTGCTCCATGCAGAAAGGGAGATTGCAGGATACCTGCAAAAAGGGATAGAGCGCCAAAAGCTTACGGCGGATCAATACGAAGAAGCAAGAGGGAACCTTCATTATTCTACCAATCTGTCGATTGCCGTATCGGATGCTGATTTTGTCATCGAGGCTGTACCGGAAGACCGGGAGCTGAAGCGCTCCGTATTCCAGGTGCTTGACGCCCATGCTCCTGAATCATGCTGTTTTGCCACCAACACGTCCACGATGAGCCCGACGGAAATCGGTTCATACACGAAAAGGCCCCAAAAGGTCATCGCCATGCACTTCTTTAATCCCGTACATAAAATGCCCCTGATCGAAATCATCAAGGGCTTGGAGACGGATGAAGAAACGGTGGAGGCCGTCCGCAAAGCGGCACGCACCATGGGGAAAGAGACTGTCATCATCAATGAATTTCCCGGATTTGTTACAAGCAGGATCTCGGCTCTCGTCGGGAATGAAGCATTCTTCATGCTCCAAGAGGGGCTCGGGACACCGGAAGACATTGATAAAGCCATCAAGCTTGGGTTGAACTATCCCATGGGACCGTTTGAGCTCGGCGATCTGGTCGGATTGGATACGCGCCTCAATAACTTGAAGTACCTCCATGAAAAACTCGGCGATAAATACCGTCCGGCCCCCCTGTTGGAGCAGTATGTGAAGGCGGGAAGGCTGGGGCGTAAGACGGGCAGGGGCGTGTATGAGTACTCTGTGGAGAAAGAAAAGGAGAAGTCGACATGAACGAGGTTGTGATCATTGATGCCGTGAGAACCCCGATTGGGAGATACAAAGGAAGCCTCAAAGGGGTGAGACCTGATGATCTGGGGGCGGTCGCCATCAAGGCCCTGATCACTCGGAATCCCGATGTGCCTCTGGAAGCCATTGAAGAAGTGGTGTTCGGAAATGCAAACGGAGCCGGAGAGGACAATCGGAATGTGGCCAGGATGTCGGCCCTGTTGGCAGGACTTCCCGTCGAAGTGGGGGGTACCACGATCAACCGGCTGTGCGGATCTGGACTGGATGCGGTGAATTATGCGGCCCGTGCCATCCTGGCAGGTGAGGGGGAGATCTTCATCGCAGGAGGAACGGAGAGCATGACCCGTGCCCCCCTGGTGATGAGAAAGCCTGAAGGGGAGTTTCCCCGGGGGAACATGGAGCTGTTTGATACGACCATCGGGTGGCGGTTTGTGAATCCGAAGATGAAGGACATGTACGGAACCGATTCCATGCCGGAAACAGCCGAGAACGTGGCGAAGAAATTCAATATCTCCCGTGAAGAACAGGATCGTTTTGCCCTGGTAAGCCAGATCAAGGCCAGAGAAGCGCAGCTACACGGACGCTTGGCGGATGAGATGGTGCCGATCGATGTGTTCCACAAACGGAACGGGACCATGCGCGTTACCCAAGATGAGCATCCGAGACCGGAAACCGATCTCGCAAAGCTTGCAGGATTAAAGCCGCTGTTCAAGGGCGGGACCGTCACGGCAGGCAATGCTTCAGGGGTGAACGATGGGGCTGCTGCCCTGCTCCTGATGAGCAGGGGCAAAGCGGAGAAGCTGGGATTGACGCCTCTCGCCCGGTATGTGACGTCCGCTGTGGCTGGCGTGGAACCATCCGTCATGGGCATCGGCCCCATCCATGCCACCAAAAAGGCATTGTCTAGGGCCAATCTCACCATGGAGCAAGTCGGACTGGTGGAGTTGAATGAAGCATTTGCCGCCCAGTCCCTCGCCTGCATCAGGGAGCTTGGGATCGATGAGGCAATCGTGAATGTCAATGGGGGGGCAATTGCATACGGACATCCCCTCGGGGCGAGCGGCGCGAGAATCCTGACGACACTCCTGCATGAGATGAAGAGGCGGGATGTCCGATATGGCCTTGCTACCATGTGCATCGGGGTCGGGCAGGGAATCGCTACCGTGGTGGAAAGGCTGAAGGGGTAAAGACACAGGCAAACCCGCGACCATCATGCCGCGGGTTCGATGTGTTGTTTTGTATGAGAGGCTTGAAAGGCAGCCGTACCGACAAGAGAGGCGATCAAGGCAAGCTCGAACAGGTTTGTCACGGCCCCGCTGTCCACTGGGATGCTGACGGCACTGCCGATCGTCATGATCAGGGAACCGAGGAAGAACCAGATCCATCCTTGTACCTTCCAGACGGCAATCGATGCCGCAAGAAGGACGATGGCCACGACGAGGACCATGATCGGCGGGCCGGAAGAGGATTCGGCATTTCCATATGACAGCACGCCGTACGACCATTCCGGTTTCACTTTCAGGCCGATGACCTCTGTAAGGAGTTCCACAGTGATCAGTCCGATGGTGATAAGGAAAGCACAAGAGCGGAATGCCGTCGTCCGTGCGGCCCTGATTCCTCCTTGTTCAAGGGACTTCCAGGCGAACAGGACCAGGAGCGGAGTGAAGAAGGCATGCATGTAATACCGGACAAGACTCAGTTCCTTCAGGAGCCGTCCTTCCCCTATGTATTTCCCCGAGGCGATGATGCCGTTATCGTAAATGAGACCTGCGATGACGGGAAGGAGGAACGCGATGCTGAGAGCATGCCGTCTCCTGAGGATCCGGATCGACATGATGATGAGGACGATATAGGCGATGGTAAAGGCAGAGAATAATAGAGTATCCATATAATAGTCCTTTCTGCTGTTTTTTTAATCCCTTCCCTTAATGGACCATGTTGAAACAGGTGATGTAAACGCTTCTTCTTTCAGATAATTATGATATTATAATAGTTATACGTTAAGAACACGTCACGCGATAGCGGCACATCATAGATCGGGCGTAAAAGGAGAGGCTTGCATGAATACAAGATCAATGATCTTCACTTTGTATGGGGATTACATCAGCCATTACGGAAATAAAATCTGGATCGGGAGCCTGATCCGGCTTCTGAATGAGTTCGGCCACAATGACCAGGCAGTGAGGGCGGCCATTTCGCGAATGAACAAACAGGGCTGGGTCCAGGCAGAGAAACAAGGGAATAAAAGTTATTACACATTGACCGAGCGCGGTGTCGACCGGATGGAAGAAGCTGCGAACAGGATCTTCAAGCTGAAGCCTGAGGAGTGGGACGGGAAGTGGAGGATCTTCATGTATTCCATTCCGGAAGAAATCCGAAGTATTCGGGATGAACTCAGGAAAGAACTGGTTTGGAGCGGATTCGGCACGATGTCCGCCAGTACTTGGATTTCCCCCAATGACCTGGAGAAGCAGGTCCGGCAGCTGATCCGGAAATACGAGATCGAAGAGTATGTCGACTTCTTCATTGCCGACCATAAAGGGCCGAGTGAAAGCAGAAGACTCGTAGAGAAGAACTGGGATCTGGAAGAAATCAATGCCAAGTATGAGGAGTTCATCGCGGAGTACAGCCGCATGTATATGATCGATAAAAGCAAGATCGCCAAGGGGCAGATGACCGATGCGGAGTGTTTTGTGGGGCGGGCAAAGCTTGTCCATGAATACCGGAAGTTCCTTTTCGTGGATCCGGGACTGCCCGATGAACTGCTGCCGGATAAATGGCTCGGCGGTCATGCCGCCACGCTATTCGGGGAGTATTATAAGGAGCTTGCCGAGCCCGCCTCCCGCTTCTTCGAGAGTGTATTCGAAGATGGGAACGAGCTCACAAATAAAGATACATCCTATGACGTGATGAACCATCCGCTCCTGATGGATTAGAATCTTTTTCTGGAAATCAACTTGTACAGGCCGATCATGATCAATCCCGCGATTAGGGACGCCCACCAGCTGAAAGGAAAAGAAGGGCCAAGGTCGGGTAGGAAAAACAAGGCAAGGAAGAATGGCAAACTGATTGCCGCAGCGCCCAATCCGCCGATCAGCGCCATCTTGCCGGCTGAATCTTTTTCTTGAAATAGTGAACGCTTGATGATGGAAAAGAACATTTTGAGTTCTGCCATTGTGGTGAGGAGCAAGATCACGGCCAGAATGGCTGCCGAGCCGATGAACACATCATTTTCCACTTCTTTGAAGAAAGAAGTGATCAGCAGGCCTGCTCCGCGGATGGCCAGGAAAATACCGAACAGGTTCAAGGCCATTAGGGAAATGAACCCGGCTACGCTCCGTTTGCTCTCGGGAGGAAGTTGTTCGATAAGCTCGTCTGCATATGCTTTCGGATCGGATCCGAAGATCATCATAGCCGTTTTTCCTTCTCCCTGCCCTTCCAGGAGATGCTCGAGGATCTCCATGAGGATTTCCTCTGTCTGCTGTTCAGACAGGGTGAGCTGGAGGCGGAGGTACAATAAGATATCGGAATAATATTTCTCGTTCTCTTCTGTCAGTTTTTCTCTCTTTTGGTTATTCAATTCGATCAGTTCTTTTGCTGCGAGCAATGGTGTTACCCCCTTTTCAGTAGTTGGTTGACCGGGACGGACAGATGCTCCCACTCCTGGGTGATCTCTACTAGCGCGGCTGTGCCGTCTTCGGTCAGTGAATAATATTTTCGGTTCGGGCCTGACTCGGACGGCCGCATTTCGCCTGTGATCCATTTATTCTTCTGCAGGCGGAGAAGGACGGGATAGATCGTTCCTTCACTTACATCCTGCAGGCCGGATGCCTGAAGTTTCCTGGATAATTCATAGCCATAAACGGGCTCCTTTTCAATGACGGCCAGAATGCAACCATCAAGAATCCCTTTAAGCAATTGGCTTCGGATCGACATGATGATTCTCCTTTAGGTATATTGTAAAACAAGATACTGGGATGAAAGTTCAGCTACCTTGTTACACAAAGTAGCTATGAATAGCATAAATGCTGGAAGAGGTTTTGTAAACCTCTTTTTTAAATCGTGAATAGAGTGGAGGAGGAATCGATATGAATAGACTCACGAAGTGCCTTGGGATCCGGTTCCCCATTATCCAGGGAGGCATGGGGAACATCAGCAATGCCCGCCTGGCTGCCGCCGTGTCGGAGGCGGGTGCCCTGGGGACAATCGGAACGGGGACCATGGATGTGGAGGAAGTGGGGGGAATCGTCCGGGATCTGAAGATGCTGACGACCCGGCCTTTTGCCATGAATATCCCGATCACGATGACGCCTGAACTGAAAGGCATGATCGGGATCGCCATCACGGAAGAGGTTCCCGTAGTTTCCCTATCGGCAGGAAATCCGGGACCGCTCATTCCTGTCCTTCACGACCACGGAATCAAAGTGATCTGCGTGGTGGCGTCCCGCAAGCAGGCAAGGAAAGCGGCGGATGCAGGGGCAGACGTCCTGGTGGCAGAAGGGTATGAAGCGGCGGGCATCAACTCCCATCTCGAGACAACGACCCTGGCCCTTATCCCGCAGATCGTGGATGAAGTAGACGTTCCCGTCGTGGCAGCCGGGGGAATTGCGGATGGACGCGGGCTTGCCGCCATGCTCGCCTTGGGCGCAAGCGGAGTCCAGATGGGAACCCGATTCATCGCGACCAAGGAAGCTCCTTTTCATGAGCGTTATAAAGAAACCCTCCTTGCGGCGAATGATCATGGAACGGTCATCGTGGGGCGGAGTGTAGGGAGGGTACGGCGCGTTTTGAGGTCGCCCTACGCGGAAAGGGTATTGGATCTGGAAAAACGGGGAATGACCCTGGAACAGTATTCGGAACTGACCTCTGAGGACAACCACCGTAAAGGTGCCCTCGAAGGAAGACTTGATGAAGGATTCATCAATGGCGGACAGGTGGCAGGACTGATTGGGGATGTACCGACCGTCAAAGAAATGGTGGACGGGATGATGACCGATGCCTCAATGGTCCTGAGGACCCTTTCTGGCACTATGAAGGTTGAATAAGAGACAAAAAGCAGCTGGTGAGGAAGACGCCGGCTGCTTTTTTCGTTTAAACCGCTAAAATCTTCTGGAAATCCTGATTCAAAACAACTATACTGAGAGTAATTTTTAAATTTTCCGAATATTATTGACTATTTTGTGACGGCAGTGATACTATAACGTTGTAATAACGGTCGGTATCATTTTTATCACAGAAAGGATTCGGTAGTCTTATGGACTATTAATCATATAACTTGTGATCAAAGGGGGATTTCTGTGAAAAAGAAAGGTTGGTTACTGGGTGCATCGTCCCTGCTCCTCGGGATGATGATTTTATCGGGGTGCGGTTCGTCTGAGAAAAGCGGTAGTGGTGGAAAAAAGGAATATGTGATCGGGGTGAGTCAGATCGTCGAGCATCCATCGCTGGATGCAGCTTACAAAGGGTTTAAGAAGGCACTGGAAGAGAACGGATTCAAAGAGGGCGACAATGTGAAATACGATGTGCAGAATGCCCAGGGTGATCCGAATAATTCCCAGACCATCGCCAAAAATCTCGTCGGGGACGGGGTGGACCTCATTTTCGCCAATTCAACACCGAGTGCACAGCATGCCCTGAATGCGACAAAGAAGATCCCCATCGTGTTTACATCGGTGACGGATCCCGTCGGAGCTGAGCTGGTGAAATCGTTCGAGGAGCCGGGGGAGAATATCACGGGTACATCGGACAACCATCCCGAAGCCACCTCCAAGACGATCTTTTTTATCACAGATGAACTGAAAGCAAAGAATATCGGGGTGATCTACAACTCTGGTGAACAGAACTCCGTCGTGCAGGCCAAAGAAGTGAAGAAGCTCGCTGAAGAAAAGGGAGCGAAGGTCGTGGAAGCGTCTGTATCCACTTCAGCGGAAGTGAAGCAGGCTACTGAATCGCTTGTAGGTCGTGTCGATGCCATCTATGTCCCGACAGACAATACGGTGGTCTCAGCACTAGATGCCGTCATCGGCGTTGCCAATGATAAAGATATCCCGCTCTTCGTCGGAGAACTTGATTCCATGAAAAAGGGTGCGGTAGCTGCCAGTGGATTCAGCTATGAAGATCTCGGATATGAAACGGGCCTCATGGCTGTGAAGATCCTTAAGGGTGAGAAGAAACCGTCTGAGATCAGCGTGGAGTATCCGAAAGATTTCAAGCTTATGATCAACAAGAAAGCGGCCGAAGAACAGGGTGTCGAAGTGAAGGATGCCTGGAGTGAACTCGGAGAATTTTACGAAGAGTGATAGAAAGGATGATTCAAGATGCCAACGGCCATATTTGCCTCCTTTGAGTCCGGGATCATTTACGCCATCATGGCCCTCGGAGTCTACCTGTCCTTCAGGATATTGGATTTCCCTGATCTGACAGTGGACGGGAGCTTCGTGACGGGGGCAGCCGTTGCAGCGACGATGATTGTGGGCGGAGTGAACCCCGTCGTTGCCACGGTCACTGCCATGGTGATCGGCTTCGTCGCAGGATGTGTAACAGGGCTCCTCCACACATTCGGAAAAATCAATGCGCTCCTGTCAGGAATCCTCATGATGATTGCCCTCTACTCCATCAATTTGAGGATCATGGGGACATCCAATGTGTCCCTTTTAAATGAAGATACGGCTTTTACGGGAATCACAGGCCTGATTGGATCCCTTGGGATCGACCAGGCACTAAATGGTGTCTGGAATGCAGTCGGATTAGGCGAGCCACTGCCTGATACGTGGGCGGTCCTCCTGTTCATGACGATCGTGACGCTGGTGATCAAGTTTTTGACGGATGCGTTCCTCAAGACAGAAGTGGGTCTTGCCCTAAGGGCGACTGGCGATAATCAACGGATGATCCGGAGCTTTTCTGCCAATACGAACCTCATGATCATCCTTGGCCTTGGGATTTCCAATGCGTTGGTGGCCCTGTCCGGGGCACTGATTGCTCAGTACAGCCGCTTCGCCGATGTCGGGATGGGGATCGGTATGATCATCATCGGTCTTGCATCCGTCATCATCGGTGAAGCCCTTTTCGGTACCAAATCCATTGCAAGGACGACACTTGCCGTCATCGGAGGTGCCATCATCTATCGTCTGGTTGTCTCCATGGCCCTTCGCGTAGACTTTCTTGAAACGGGTGACATGAAGCTGATCACAGCGACGATCGTCATCCTCGCACTCGTCATGCCGAAAGTCATGGAGAGGTATAAGGACAGGAAGCGCAAGGCAAAGCGCATGGCCGAAAGGATGAAGGCCGTTCCGGTCTCGGAAGGAGAGGGTGGCAGCAGTGTTACGATTAAATAGGATCCACAAAGTCTTCAACGAAGGAACACCGGATGAAAAAATCGCCCTTGATGATATCCAGCTTTCCCTGGAACCGGGCGACTTCGTCACGGTGATCGGAAGCAACGGGGCCGGAAAATCAACGCTCATGAATATCGTCTCGGGGGTCATGATACCAGATGTCGGAACCGTCCACATCCAGGATCAGGATGTTTCGAAAGTTTCGGAGTATCGAAGATCCAAGCTCATCGGACGCGTTTTCCAAGATCCGATGGCAGGCACGGCCCCTTCCATGACCATCGAAGAGAATCTTGCCATGGCGTACTCGCGGAATCGCACGAGGGGCTTCAGGCTCGGTGTCACGAAGAAGAGGAAGGCGTACTTCAAAGAAGTGCTGGAGAGCCTTCATCTAGGGCTGGAAAATCGGCTCAATGCAAAAGTCGGGCTGCTATCAGGAGGGGAACGTCAGGCGCTGTCACTGCTCATGGCCACCTTCACGGAGCCCTCAATCCTCCTTCTGGATGAACACACGGCAGCACTTGATCCAGCACGCGCTGATCTGATCACGAAGTTGACCCGGCAAATTGTGGATCAATACGCCCTGACCACCCTCATGGTCACCCACAATATGCAGCAGGCCATCGATTTAGGGAATAGGCTGATCATGATGGATAAAGGACAGATCATCCTTGAAGTGAATGA
The DNA here is from genome assembly GCF_009806575.1 of Rossellomorea marisflavi. Taxonomy (NCBI): domain Bacteria; kingdom Bacillati; phylum Bacillota; class Bacilli; order Caryophanales; family Bacillaceae; genus Rossellomorea; species Rossellomorea marisflavi. The sequence goes on from NZ_CP047095.1 coordinate 488,950, forward strand.
ACAAGAGAAGAAGGGCTTGACCGTTGAAGGACTCCTTCATGAGTTTCAGCGGATCCGCGGCAGCAAGCTTGCCAGTGACCGGGCCCTTCTCTCGTAAAGAAAGCCGGCCCCTGAAGGCCGGCTTTTCGGTGCGAGTCGAGTTGATTGCCCTTCGAATGGAATAGGCGTAATCTACTAGTAAGGACAGGAAATTCATCCCTGCCCGGTTCTGGTAAACCATCAAGAATAGGAGAGATTTCAAAATGAAACGTTTTGAAGGCAAAGTAATCTTGATCACTGGGGCTGCGTCCGGACTTGGACATGCTGCGGCCATGCAAATTGCTTCAGAAGGAGCAAAACTGTCACTCGTGGACCTTAACCAAGGCGGATTGGAAGAAGTGAAGCAGTCGATTCTATCATCTTACAGTGAAGCGGAAGTGCTGTTGATCGAAGCGGATTGCTCCGACGAAAGCGCCGTTAAGAAATACGTTGATGAAACGGTGGGGCACTTCGGTCAAATCGACGGCTTCTTCAACAACGCAGGAATTGAAGGGAAACAGAATCTCACAGAGGACTATGGCACGGATGAATTTGAACGTGTAGTGAACATCAACTTGAACGGTGTCTTTTATGGCATGAAATATGTACTCAAAGTCATGAGGGAGCAGGGCTACGGTTCCATCGTCAATACGGCATCCGTCGGAGGGATCCGAGGCGTCGGGAATCAATCCGGTTATGCGGCAAGCAAGCACGGCGTAGTCGGCATGACCCGCAATTCCGGTGTGGAATATGGCCAGTACGGAATCAGCATCAAAGCCATCGCACCAGGTGCCATCATGACACCGATGGTCGAAGGCTCCCTTCGCCAAATCGGAGGCGATGACTGGGAAGCGGCAGGCAAGGAATTCGTCAGCGTCAATCCGATGAAACGCTTCGGAAAACCCGAAGAAGTCGGGTACCTCGTAGCCTTCCTGCTATCCTCCCAAGCAGACTTCATCAACGGAGCCGTCATCCCGATCGACGGCGGACAATCTTATAAATACTGATCAACAAATAGAATACCAGCAGTAAAAAACAAGAATGAGGCCAAGCCCACATTCTTGTTTTTTTTATGTTTTAGAGAACTATTAGGAAGTAGATTGAGAAATATAGTTGAAGGGACTCTTCAAGCTGGTGGATCGCATGATTAGTATTCCGTGAGTTTTTCAAACACGCAGATGTAGACTAAGGATGAATACCTACCAAAAAATGCTTCATCAAAAAACAATTCTTAAATCATAAGAATCCAGAGTGGATTGAAGCGGAAGGCGCCTGACTCCAGCGGAAAAGGAGCATGATCGAGACCCCGCAGGCACGAGGCTCGGCATGCTCCCCGCAGGAAAGCAGGCGCCTGCAACGAAAAGGAACGGTCTACTGTTCAATTTAGCCCCATAAAGAATGCTTACCCTGGATTCATTAATTAATGAATCTAAGAACATTACATATAAAGGGAATTCATTCAGCTCATCCCCTACAAGAATCCCAGAGTGTATTGAAGCGGAAGGCGCCTGACTCCAGCGGAAAGGAACGGTCTCCTCTTCATTACTCCCCCATAGAAACGCCCATTCCCTTTAAAAACTATAAGAATTTTTAATTTTAACAATTTATTGACTATTTATAAAACAAAATGTTATTATATCGTTGAATTAACGTTATATTAATATCCATAATGCAATCGTTTAAAGGAGGAAAGCGATGAAGTCCGGATTGACTGTTGGGCACACGCTTGAAATCATCATTGATGTGACACCCGATATGCACGCAAGCTTTGAAGGGGAAGTGGTCCACCCGGTCTATTCCACCGTCCAAATGGTCTATCACATGGAATGGGCATCCCGTCAAATCATCCTTCCTTTCCTGGAAGAAGAGGAAGAAGGGATGGGTGCCGAAGTAAAGGTGATGCATCGTTCACCAGCACGGACGGGAACCCGGTTGAGCATCACGGCCACCGTGACCCGAATGAATGAAAGAGGCATTTGGACGGAGATCATGATCCGACGGAAGGAAACGGACTCCATTGTAGGAGAAGGGGAAGTAAGGCAGGTTGTGCTTCCGAAACAAACAATCGCTGAACGTATCGGGACTGATTGAAGACGATAAGGGGGAACTCGCATGGCAAGCCTATCCGATAAAATGAAAACGTTTACAAAAGAGACGGAGGTCAGGGGGATGGACATGTTCGATCAGATCAAGAATCATGAGCAGGTCCTGTTCTGCAACGATGAAGAGACCGGTTTGAAAGCAATCATCGCCATACATAATACCACTCTCGGACCTGCACTCGGCGGGTGCCGGATGATGCCGTATGCTTCGGTGGATGCGGCATTGAACGACGTACTCAGATTGTCTAGGGGCATGACATACAAATGCGCGGCAGCAGACGTGGACTTTGGCGGGGGTAAGGCGGTCATCATCGGTGACCCGACCAAAGATAAACATCCCGAGCTGTTCAGGGCATTCGGGCAATTCGTTGAATCACTTCAAGGAAGGTTCTACACAGGGACTGATATGGGCACGTCACCGGATGATTTTGTCCACGCCCTGAAGGAAACCAACTGCATCGTAGGGGTCGACGAAGTATATGGCGGAAGCGGTGACTCTTCGATTCCGACAGCCATGGGCGTCATATACGGACTTGAAGCTACAAACGAAACCATCTGGGGATCAAGGGATCTTCATGGGAAGCGCTATGCGATCCAGGGGCTTGGGAAAGTCGGTTTCAAAGTCGCCGAGCGTCTCCTCGAAGAAGGGGCCGATTTGATTGTGACCGATATCAGTCATTACTCTGTTGAAAAACTGCAGCTGAAAGCTAAAGCCCTCGGAACGGCAGTGAAGGCCGTCAGCGGAGACGAAATCTACTCAGTGGATGCCGATGTATTCATCCCTTGTGCCATAGGGGGGATCCTGAATGATGAGACCATCGGACGGTTAAAGGTGAAAGCCGTAGCCGGTTCTGCCAATAATCAGCTCCTCGAGCACAGACACGGGATGTCCCTTCACCAAAAAGGGATCCTGTATGCCCCTGACTATATCGTCAACGCAGGGGGGTTGATCCAGGTAGCCGATGAACTCTATGAACCTAACAAAGAACGCGTCCTCCAGAAAACGGGAGCCATCTATAACAGCCTCCTCAACATCTACACCCAATCAGAAAACGAACACATCACCACCGTCCAGGCAGCAGACCGCTTCTGCGAAAACCGCATCCAGACCAGAACCAAACGAAATAGCTTCTTCACCCACACCAAACGCCCAAAATGGAGCGTAAGGAAGTAAGAAAAGCGGAGGCGGCTTGCCCTGGGGCGACAAGCATAAGGCAGAATCGGCGGAAGGGCATGGTCTTGGCCCTTTTGACGATTATGACTTATGACCTCGAGCCCCAAGCCGCCGTAGCTAGACAGAAAGAAAAGCGGAGGCGGCTTGCCCTGGGGCGACAAGCATAAGGCAGAATCGGCGGAAGGGCATGGTCTTGGCCCTTTTGACGATTATGACTTATGACCTCGAGCCCCAAGCCGCCGCAGCTGGACAAAAAGAAAAGCGGAGGCGGCTCGCCGCCCTAAGCAAAAATGAATAATAAAAAGGAAACCTATCAACCTGACATCCTTGCAATCATCAATACACCCAAAATAAAACAATGGGGAACCATCCCCATGAGAGAGGTGAGGGAATGATCGAACAGTTTCCGATCGTTCAAGTGCTGAATCCGCATGGGGAGTTGAGCCCCGATAGAGAGAAAGAGGTGTCCGAAGGGGTGGCGAGGACGTTCCTGCGCCATCTCATCCGTATCCGGACGTTCGATCGCAAGGCAGTGAGTCTTCAACGGCAGGGGCGCATCGGGACCTATGCCCCTTTTGAGGGCCAGGAGGCGTCCCAGGTAGGGAGCGCCATGGCACTGCATGAAAAAGACTGGCTATTTCCAACGTACCGGGATCATGGGGCAACAATGACCTTTGGGCACCCGCTGCTTCAGATTCTGCTGTTTTGGAAAGGGCGGAACGAGGGTTGTGTCCCGCCTGAAGGAAAGAATATCTTTACCCCGGGCATTCCGATCGCGACCCAGCTCCCACATGCCGTGGGGGCGGCTTATGCCGAAAAGAGGAAAGGGTCGGAGGCTGCCGCCATCGCGTATTTCGGTGATGGAGCGACGTCCGAAGGAGATTTCCATGAGGGCCTTAACCTGGCGAGCGTATGGGGGGCCCCTGTTGTCTTCTTCAACCAGAACAACCGCTATGCGATTTCGGTGCCGATCCACAAGCAGATGAAGACGAAGACGATTGCCCAAAAGGCCCTTGCATATGACATCCCGAGCGTCAGGATCGACGGGAATGATGTGTTCGCCGTCTATTTTGAAACGAAGGAAGCATTGGAGCGGGCGAGGAGAGGGGAAGGACCTACGCTGATTGAAGCTGTGACGTGGAGATACGGTGCACATACGACGGCCGATGATCCAACGAAATACAGGGATCAGGGAGAGAGCGATGTGAAAAGAAGGGAAGATCCGATAGACAGGTTGCAGCGCTATATGGAGCAAAAAGGCTGGTGTGACGAAGAGTGGTTAGAGTCCATCAGGCTGGAGTGTGCCAAGGAGGTCGATGCGGCTGTCGCCGATCTGGAGCAGTATCCGAACCCGGACCCGTCCTTGATCTTTGATCATGTATTCGAAACACCGACTTGGAACGTCCTTCAGCAGAAAGAAAGACTGCTTTCACATCTGAAGGGGGGATCAAGATGAGCATCATGACAACAACCAAAACGATGACGATGGTCCAGGCGATTACCGACGGTCTTCGGGTCATGCTGAACGAACGGAGTGATACCCTGCTCCTTGGGGAGGATATCGGGACGAACGGAGGGGTGTTCCGTGCCACGGATGGCCTCCAGGCAGAATTCGGTGAAGATCGGGTGCTCGACACGCCGCTGAGTGAGGCCGGATTCATTGGTGCTGCGATAGGAATGGCGGTAAATGGATTCCGTCCTGTGGCAGAGGTCCAGTTCCTCGGATTCATCTATCCTGCTTATGAGCAGATCATGACCCACGCAAGCCGCCTGCGCTCAAGAACGCTCGGGCACTATACATGTCCCATGGTCATACGGGCCCCGTACGGAGCTGGTGTCCGGGCGCCTGAGATCCATTCCGATAGTACGGAGGCACTGTTCACTCATATGCCGGGCATCAAGGTCGTGTGCCCTTCTACTCCACGTGAGGCAAAGGGGTTGTTGATTGCGGCCATTGAAGACCCGGACCCCGTCTTATTCCTTGAGCCCATGCAGTGCTATCGGTCGACAAGGGAGGAAGTACCTGAGGGGAAGTATACAGTTGAAATCGGAAAAGGAAGGACCGTCCTTGAAGGAGACGATGTCACGGTCATTGCATGGGGAGCAATGGTGAAGGTGGCTGAGGAGGCGGCGGAGAAAGCAGGTGAAAAGGGGATATCATGCGAGGTACTCGATATGAGGACGTTGTCTCCCCTGGATAAGGATCTTATCACCGAATCTGTCCAGCGAACCGGTAGGACCGTCATTGTCCATGAAGCCCACGCCACGGGGGAGTGGGCAACGATATCCTTGCCATCATCAATGACTTTTCTTTCCTCTATCAGAAGGCTCCTGTCGAGAGGGTGACTGGATTCGACACCCCTGTCCCCTATTTTGGATATGAAGACTATTATCTTCCGGATACAGGCCGCGTCCTCGAAGCAATCGAGAGAGCGGCAGCATATTGAAAGGAGGGAGCCGATGGAGGTCAAGCTGCATGATATAGGGGAAGGAATGACCGAAGCGACGATCAACGCCTTTTTGGTGGGGGTCGGTGAACAGGTGCGTGCGGATCAGCCGCTGGTGGAAGTTCAGACGGATAAGATGACAGCGGAAATCCCGGCACCTGCCAATGGGATCATCAAAGGGTTCAGTGTGAAGGAAGGAGATACGATACGTGTCGGTGAGACGGTATTGATCATGGGTGCCGGCAAGGAGTCGGTAGCGCCCAAACGTACATCCTCGGCCACGGCACAATCGACCAGGATCTTGGCATCTCCATACACTAGAAAGTTGGCGAGGGATGCAGGAATCCCCCTTGAAAAGGTACGGGGATCCGGTCCAGCGGGAAGGATCTTGGATGAAGATATCCAGTCTCACCTCCTGGTGGAACCACTTCCTAAGGAAACGCCTGAGCGGACTGAGGCAGACAGCATCCCTTTCAGGGGAAGGCGGAAGCAGATTGCTTCAAAGATGGTCCGGTCAGTCAGGACCATCCCTCACTGTACCCATTTTGAAGAGATTGATGTCACGGAACTCCTCGCGTGGAAAAGGGATGTGACGGACGTTTCCATGGGTGCATTCTTCATCAAAGCGCTGTCTGTCTGCCTGAAAGAATTCCCGATTTTCAACGGACGGCTGGATGAAGAACAGGAGTGCGTCCACCTTCAGCATGCCCACCATATAGGAGTAGCGGTCGATACGGAGGAAGGGTTGATCGTACCGGTGATCCGTCATGTGGAAGAGAAGACGCTGAAGGGCATCCAGAAAGAACTCAAGGCACTGACAAACAAAGCGCTGGATCATACGCTTACCGCCAAGGAGGCAACAGGGGGGACATTCACGGTGAGCAATGTCGGTCCGCTTGGAGGTTCGATCGGTGCGACGCCGATCATCAATGAACCGGAAGTGGCCCTCGTATCCTTCCATAAAACGAAGAAGAGGCCAATGGTCAATGAGGCGGATGAAATCGTGATCCGGTCCATAATGAATGTATCCATGTCCTTTGATCACCGGGTGGCAGATGGCGGAACAGCCGTAAGATTCACCAATCGACTGCGGGATTTCATTGAAAAACCGGGTATCCTGCTGATGGAGATGATTTAGATGGTCGTGGGGGAAATGGTTGAAAAACGTGATCTGATGGTCATCGGTGGAGGACCTGGGGGCTATCATGCCGCGCTTCGTGCCGCCCAGCTGGGGCAACAGGTCACCTTGATCGAGCAGGGGGAGATCGGGGGAGCCTGCCTGAATGAAGGGTGCATCCCATCGAAGATCCTGACCCATTTTGCAAGCGAGTTCCGAAAGCAGGGGCATCTGCAGAAAATGGGCATGGTCATGGGGGAAACGTCCATCGATCTTGCCAGGCTGAAGTCCTATAGAGAAGAGAAGATCCAGGGCCTGCGGGCAGGGGTGGAAGGACTGCTTCGTTCAGGAGGAGTCGAGGTGATGAAAGGGGCCGCTTCATTTTTATCCGAGAACCGGATCGGGATTGAAAATGGTCATCAGTTCTCCCTTTTTGAATTCAAGCAGGCCATTGTCGCCATTGGTGGGAAGATGGAGTATCCGTCCCGTATCAGTATGAAATCCCCATTTGTCCTGACGGAGCGGGAGGCACTGACCATGACCGAGATACCGGAGGAATTGATTGTATCCGGTCATGACTATGTGGCCATTGAAATAGCTGCGGCATACGCGGCCCTTGGGAGCGCAGTCACCCTCCTGATGGAAGGGAGACTGCCATTTGATCAGGCCATTGAGCGTGAGATGAAGAGGCTTCTGAAAAAACAGAAGGTCTCTGTCACCACCGAAGTGACGATTCTGAGCGTTTCGGACGATGGAGGGGTGGAAGTGGATTATGAAAGTCCTACCGGGACCAGGCAGGTGAATGGGACTCATTTAGTCGTATGTGGGAAGTCGGGTGCAGACCTGACCTGTGCAGGACTGGACCGGCTACAGCTTGAGTGCGAGGAAGGTAAAATCAAGGTCGACGGGGAGGGACGCACGTCCATTCCCGGCGTGTGGGCCATAGGGGATGTGACCCCGGGACCGGGGCTTGCCATCAAAGCGATCAAGGAAGGAAAGGTGGCAGCGGAAGCCATTGCAGGGAAGACGGGGGAAATGGACCTGGAGTGGCTTCCTGCCATCGTCCATATGGATCCGCCGGTCGCCTGTGCGGGCTGGACTGAGGAAGAAGCGAAGGACCGTGGATATGACGTTGTCTGCAGTGAGTATCCTTTCAGAGCGAATGGCTTTGCAGCGCTGAAGGAAGAAACGGACGGCATGATTAAAATCGTATCGGAGAAAGGGACATCTCTGATCCTTGGCATCCATATGATCGGGCCGGGAGCTGTCGAACTGATTTCCACCGGAGTGCTCGGACTTGAAATGGCAGCAAGGGCGGAAGATTTCACCTTCCCGCTCTATCCGCATCCGAGCAGCAACGAAGCCCTGATGGAAGCCTTGGAGGAGCTCACCGGGCATGCTGTACATCTTCAGAGGAGGAAGAAGAAGGCAGTCCGATAAGTCAGTTGCTTTACTGCAGAAAAGCGTTCATGCTTCACATGCCGCTCTTGAGAAGAAAAGAAAAACAGCATACGATAATAATCAGAAAAATACGAAATCGGAGGGATCGTTATGGAAAAGATGGATAAGAAGTCAATGAAGACCGAAGAAATCTTCCCGGTAAGGGATGTCGATTATCTCGAATATTTCACAGGGAACGCCAAGCAGGCTGCCCATTTCTTTTGCACAGCGTTCGGATTCAAGACCGTCGCGTATTCCGGACTTGAAACAGGTAACCGTGATACCGTCTCCTATGTCCTTCAGCAGAATAAAGTTAGACTTGTTGTGACGGGGAGCCTTCACGAAGGAAGCCGTGTAGCGGAATTCGTCAGGAAGCATGGGGATGGGATCAAGGATATCGCCCTTATGGTGGATGATGTTGAAAAGGCTTTCAAAGGTGCGGTAGAGCGAGGGGCCATTGAAATCATGCCTCCAGAAACATTGGAAGATGCAGATGGGAAGCTGAAAAAAGCGGTGATTGGTACATACGGCGACACGATCCATACTTTGATTGAACGGAAGGATTATAACGGGATCTTCATGCCAGGGTATGAAAAAGCGGACTCTTCCAGAACAGAGCGTGATGCGGCCATCATCGCCGTCGACCACGTTGTCGGAAATGTCGAGCGCATGGAAGAGTGGGTGGAGTACTACGAGAAGGTGATGGGCTTCAAGGAGATGCGCCATTTCTCCGATGAGGATATCACGACAGAATACTCCGCCCTCATGTCCAAAGTGATGCACAACGGTGGCAGGATCAAGTTCCCGATCAACGAGCCTGCTGAAGGCAAGCGCAAATCCCAGATCCAGGAGTACCTTGAGTACTACGGCGGTCCAGGGGTACAGCATATCGCCGTTCTGACAGAGGACATCGTGAAGACCGTCGGCATCCTGAAGGAGAACGGTGTGGAATTCCTGAGCACCCCGGATTCCTATTACGATATGCTGTCTGAGCGTGTGGGAGAAATCGATGAGGAAATTTCTCAAATCAAGGCGTTGAACATTCTGGTGGATCGAGATGATGAAGGGTATCTCCTCCAGATCTTTACAAAGCCAATTGTTGATCGCCCGACTCTCTTCATTGAGGTCATCCAGCGCAAAGGGGCAAGGGGATTCGGAGAAGGGAACTTCAAAGCGTTGTTCGAATCGATAGAAAGAGAGCAGGAGCGACGCGGAAATCTTTAAATAATGAGTCCGACATTCAAATCGACGGTATCAGATAAAGAGAGATAAGATCCAAAAAAGAGATAGATATATAAAGGGAATCATGAGGGATCGAGAATAATAGGGGATCAACAAACAGAAAACGGGCTGGCCCATGAGCTTTTCGAAGAGATCCGGACACCTCCTGCATCCGTGCAGGAATCGGTCGGGATCCCGTTCTGAAACTCGGGGTCAGCCCTATTATAAGGAGGGGGCAGGCTGATGGTGCTGAAGTTCAAGACGAGGGAAGTCCTTACAAAAATTGATCCGTATGTTCTTGGGAAATCGACTGTCGAGTTACAAAAAGAGCATGGTCTCGGGTCTATTTGCAAGCTATCGGAAAATGAAAATATCCACGGCTGCTCCCCGGAGGTCGTCAGCTGGTTGAAGGAAGGCAATGGGGAACTCTTCCTTTACCCGGACGGGGCGGCCACTGAACTTCGCAGGGAAGTGTCTGAATTCCTTGGGGTGCGCGAAGGGAAGCTTGTATTCGGGAATGGGTCGGATGAAGTGATCAGGCTTCTCTCCAGGGCCTACATCAGTGAAGGAGACGAAGCCATCATGGCGGATGTCACCTTCCCCCGCTATCATACGAATGTCTTCCTCGAAGGCGGGAGATCGGTGAAGGTCCCCCTGGTGAACGGGGTCCATGACCTGGCCGGGATGAAAAGCGCCATTACGGATCGGACGAAGCTCATCTTCATCTGCAATCCGAATAACCCAACAGGTACCATCGTCGGGACTGAGGAACTCCTGTCCTTCATTTCAGCCGTCCCCCCACACGTCCTCCTGGTTTTGGACGAAGCGTACGTGGAATACGTGTCAGACAGGAATCACCTCGACACGCTCCCGCTTTTGGAGCGCTTCGATAACCTGGTGATCCTGAGGACTTTTTCAAAGATCTACGGCTTGGCGGGACTCAGGGTCGGATTCGGGGTCATGAATGAGGAAGTAGCCGGACAGCTCCTTAAAGTGAAGGATGTCTTCAATGTGAATGCGCTGGCCCAGGGAGCAGCCGTCACGGCCCTCCATGACCAGGAGTTCATCGGGAAGTGTGCTTCGTTGAATGAAGCGGGCCGTTCCTATCTCGAAGGGGAGTTTCATAGACTTGGGCTCGCGTACTTCCCTTCCCAGGCGAATTTTATCATGGTGGATACGGGGAAGGACGGGAATGTCATTGCAGGTGAATTGGCGAAGAGAGGATTCCTTGTCAGGTCCGGGGTCCTTCTGGGCTATCCCGAGACCATCCGCGTGACGATCGGAGCCGATCAGGACAATCGGGCTTTCGTCAAGGCCCTTGAATATGTGCTGGGGAGGAATGCAAGTGGATATCAAGCCTGATCAGCTCCCTTGGCAGGAAGCATATAAACTGGTCATCGGCTCCATCCTCCCGAGACCGATTGCATTTGTTTCCACCGTGGATGAGGCGGGCCATGCGAACCTTGCCCCGTTCAGCTTTTTTACGGCCATCAGCGCCGATCCCATGCTGGTATGTTTTTCGCCGATGCGAAGAGGTACGGACGGTGGGAAGAAGGATACGCTGTTGAATATTGAAGCGACGAAGGAATTTGTGATTAATATAGTCAGTGAAACGTTTGTAGAGCAAATGAACGACTGTTCGAAGGAATTTGCCCCGGAAGTGGATGAGTTCGAGGCAGTCGGCCTAGGTAAGAAGCCATCGGTTACCATCGCTCCCCGGCTGTTTCAGAAAGCCGGGTCCAGTTGGAATGCATCCTGCAGGACGTCCTGCATTTCGGCGATCATCCAGGGGCAGGGAGCCTGGTGATTGGAAAAGTGCTGTGCGTGCGAATGGATGATGAGCTGTATGACGCCGGAAGAATCGACTCATCCACGCTTGAGCCTGTCGGGAGGATGGCAGGCCAGATGTACACGAAGCCCCTCGCCGATACATTCGAATTGACCCGGAAGAGGTGAGAGAGAAATGAAGTTAGTGAGTTTTCTAGTGGGAGATGAGGTAAGGGCAGGCCTCGTAAGCGGAGACAGGGTGATTGATCTCCATCAGGCGAGCGGCGGCCGCTTACCGAAAGAGATGAAGCGACTGATCGAATTGGGGGATGAAGGCATATCGCTCATGCGCGAACTCTCTTCCCTTACCGGGGAATATGCCCTCGTGGATCTTCCCCTCGTGGCCCCCCTGCCTGATCCAGTGAGCATCCGCGACTTTTATGCGTTTGAGGATCATGTGAGGAACGCCCGGCAGAGAAGGGGCCTTTCGGTCGTACCGGAATGGTATGAGATGCCGGTCTTCTATTTCACCAATCATATGAGTGTGACCGGACCAGATGCGCCGATCACGGTTCCCGATGGGAGCGAATGTCTGGATTACGAGCTTGAAATTGCCTGCGTCATCGGGCGCAGAGGCAAAGACATCCAGGTTGAGCATGCAGAAGACCATATCTACGGCTATATGATCATGAACGACTGGAGTGCTAGGGACCTTCAGCGTGAAGAGATGAAGGTGGGCCTCGGGCCGGCGAAAGGGAAAGACTTTGCCACCACGTTCGGCCCGTATCTTGTGACGAGGGATGAGCTGGAATCCTACCGGGAAGGGGACCGTCTCGACCTGGAGATGACTGCCTCAGTGAACGGAGTCCCGTTGTCAAAGGGGAATTATAAAGATATCCATTATCCGTTTCCCGCCATGATTGCCAGGGCATCTGAAAATGTCATGCTCATACCGGGGAAGTGATCGGGTCGGGGACCGTCGGCACGGGCTGCCTGCTCGAGCTTGGTGAAGAAATCCACCCCTGGCTTGAACCCGGTGATATCGTGGAACTTGGCATCACAGGTCTCGGAATCTTAAAGAATACAATCAGTGCAAGGGAGGAGAGGGATCATGTTTTATCGCCGGATGGGGACGATCCCCCACAAGCGTCATACGATGTTCAAAAAAGATGATGGAAGTCTTTACCGGGAACAGGTGATGGGGACGAAGGGGTTCTCCGGGACCCAATCGATCCTTTATCACCACCATCTCCCGACTGCAGTCTCGGAAGCATCTTACGGAGGCAGCTACCTGCCTGAGTTCGAAGAGGAGGGGGCCCTTCGCCACCGCCACTTTTTCACGGAGTCAATCGAGAAGAAGGGAGATGCCCTGAACGCAAGGGAATACCTTCTTGGGAATAGCGACCTTCTCATCGGGACCGCAGCGGTTACTGATGCCATGAGTGACTTCTACCGTAACGGTGATGGAGATGAGATGCTGTTCATCCATTATGGAGCAGGGAAAGTGGAGACGATGTTCGGTACACTTTCTTACGGGAAAGGCGATTACATCATCATCCCGATCGGCACCATCCACCGGATCATACCCGAGGAAGAGACGAAGATCCTCGTGGTCGAATCGTTCAGTCAGATCACCACTCCGCGCAGGTATCGGAATGAATATGGCCAACTCCTCGAACACAGTCCATTCTGTGAACGGGATCTATCTGGACCGGAAGTACTTGAATCCCGGGATGAAAAAGGAGAATACCGCGTCCTGACGAAATCCCGCGGATCGATCCATGTTCATGTCCTGGATCATCATCCCCTTGATGTCGTAGGATGGGACGGCTATCTCTATCCTTGGAAGTTCAACATTGAAGACTTCGAGCCGATCACGGGCAGGGTCCATCAGCCCCCGCCTGTGCATCAGACCTTCGAGGGGCATAACTTCGTCGTCTGCTCCTTCGTTCCGAGGCTTTATGATTACCACCCGGAAGCCATACCGGCTCCTTATAACCACAGCAATGTCAACAGCGACGAACTCCTTTACTATGTAGAGGGGAATTTCATGAGCCGCAAGGGCATCAAGAGGGGATCGATCACCCTCCATCCAAGCGGGATTCCCCACGGGCCGCATCCGGGAACGACTGAAGCGAGCATCGGGAAAAAAGAAACACTGGAACTCGCCGTCATGATCGATACGTTCCGCCCCCTCAAAATCGTGAAGAAGGCAAAGGATGTCGAAGATCCAGCATATATGTATACATGGGTATAAAAGAAAACCGGTTCCGAACAGGAACCGGTTTTTTATTTTATAGAGATTTTAAACTGATTCAAGAGGATCGATCACCCCTTGATTCAGGTAAACGTAAATAAATGGGTGGTTCTTGTGCAACAAGTCACAAATAGGAGTGTTCCCATTCAGTTTCTCCCGGAAAATAAAAAGAGTAGCGTTTCTTCTATTAGAGTACTAAAGTGGATTGATTCTCATTTGAAGGGATTTGTTGAGAATGGGAAGAGGGGGAGGAGTGTGATGAATGATGTCTAAGGATGTCATGAGCCCTGTAAACTCAACGTCTTCGGGAAAAAACTATCAAAGTTTTTTTAAGAACAAAAATTTATTTTTTTTGAGGTTCTATAAACCTGATAAGGACAAAGATGAAAGCGTTACCATATAATCTGACAAATCTAAATTGTCTAATAATTTACCGAAATAGTGTTGACCTTCCATTAAAACGGGAGTAACATTGTCCTCAATAAAATTTTTAATCGCATCAGAAAAGGTCAGTGGCGGTCTTCGCACCCATTTTTACAAGGGGCCTGGACGTAAATAGATGTGTTAGAAAATTAATATTCCGAATAATCAAATAAATCAAATCGTGAAAGGAATGATGAACATGAGCGAGCAGTGGATTTACTTAGACGGTCAGTACGTAAAAAAGGAAGATGCAAAAGTATCTGTTTATGACCATGGTTTTCTTTATGGAGATGGAGTGTTCGAAGGCATTCGAATGTATGACGGCAATGTCTTCCGTCTCGAAGAACATGTTGATCGCCTTTACGATTCAGCAAAATCCATCATGCTGAACATCGAAGTGTCGAAAGAAGAGATGAGCGATATCATCGTTGAAACATTGAAAATGAATAAACTTGAAAATGCATATATCAGGGTAGTCATCTCCCGCGGAGTAGGGAATCTCGGATTGGATCCGTTCACCTGCAGCCATCCGCAGATCATCGTCATTGCTGAACAACTCGCGCTTTTCCCGAAAGCACTGTATGACACGGGGATCGAGATCGTCACAGTAGCAAGCAGACGGAACCGTGCAGACGTTTTATCGCCGAAGGTCAAGTCGCTGAACTACCTGAACAACATCCTCGTAAAGATCGAAGCGAACCTTGCCGGTGTAAGTGAAGCGCTGATGCTGAACGATCAAGGGTATGTAGCGGAAGGATCCGCCGATAACATCTTCATCGTGAAGAAAGGAAGGATCCTGACTCCACCAGGTTATGTAGGGGCATTAGAAGGCATCACCCGCAACGCCATCATCGAAATCGCCCAGAAATCAGGTTACGAAATGAAAGAAGAAGTCTTTACACGCCACGATGTATATACGGCGGATGAAGTCTTCCTCACGGGTACTGCAGCAGAAGTCATCGCCGTCGTCAAAGTCGATGGACGTGTGATCGGAGACGGTAAACCGGGTGAATGTACAAATAAATTATTGCAACAGTTCAGGGACACTGTCACGCAGGATGGAAGAAAAGTTTACAAACAAAATGCTCAAGTCGGGTAAGTTGGAGGTGCTGATGTGCGTAGTGACATGATCAAAAAAGGAATTGACCGCGCTCCCCATCGCAGCCTGCTTTATGCGACGGGAGTCAAATTGGAAGACATGGAGAAGCCTTTCATCGGGGTATGCAACTCCTATATCGATATCATACCGGGACATATGCATCTCAATCACTTCGCTGCCGTCGTGAAAGAAGCGATCAGGGAAGCAGGAGGCATCCCGTTCGAGTTCAATACGATCGGCGTGGATGACGGGATTGCAATGGGACATATCGGGATGCGTTATTCCCTTCCGAGCCGGGAGCTCATCGCCGATTCAGCCGAAACGGTCATCAACGCCCACTGGTTTGATGGAGTGTTTTACATTCCGAACTGTGACAAGATCACGCCGGGTATGCTGATGGCATCCGTTCGCACCAACGTTCCTTCCGTCTTCGTATCGGGAGGGCCGATGGAGGCCGGTGTATCAAGCGAAGGAAAACCCCTTTCCCTTGTCTCCGTCTTCGAAGGGGTCGGTGCCCATCAATCGGGGAGGATGACAGCGGAACAGCTTCTGGACATCGAGCAAAATGCGTGTCCGACATGCGGATCCTGTTCAGGGATGTTCACCGCCAATTCCATGAACTCCCTCATGGAGATGCTCGGGATGGCCCCTCCTGGTAACGGGACGATCGTGGCAACATCGGAGGAGCGTCACCAGCTCATCAAGGACGCTGCCAAGCACCTTGTGGAAATGGTGAAGAAGGACATCAAGCCGAGGGATATCATCACGAAAGACACCATCGATGATGCCTTTGCCCTCGATATGGCCATGGGAGGCTCGACCAACACGGTCCTCCATACCCTTGCCATCGCCAATGAGGCGGAAATCGATTACGATATCAACCGCATCAATACCGTAGCGGAAAGGGTGCCGTATCTGTCCAAGATCAGCCCAGCTTCCGATTATTCCATGCAGGACGTCCACAATGCCGGCGGAGTGAGTGCCATCATCAAGGAACTGTGCGAGATGGGGGCGGTCCACAGCGACCGGATCACCGTTACAGGGAAGTCACTCTATGAAAATGTGAAAGATGCTGAAATCGTGAATGATGAAGTCATCAGGAGGAAGGATAACGCCTACAGTCCTGTAGGAGGATTGTCTGTCCTGTTCGGGAACATCGCTCCGAACGGTGGTGTCATCAAGGTGGGGGCAGTCGATCCTTCCATCAAGACATTCATGGGTGAGGCCATCGTCTATGAATCACAGGATGAGGCCCTTGCAGGAATCGAAAGTGGTGAAGTGAAGGAAGGTCATGTAGTGGTCATTCGCTACGAAGGACCGAAAGGCGGCCCGGGGATGCCGGAAATGCTCGCTCCGACAGCGGCAATCGCCGGCAGGGGGCTTGAGAAGAAAGTGGCCCTCATCACAGACGGACGCTTCTCTGGCGCATCGCGTGGTATCTCCATCGGTCACGTGTCACCGGAAGCAGCGGAAGGTGGCCCGATTGGGGTCGTGGAGAATGGAGATCCGATCTTCATCGATCTCACCAACCGCACCATCTCCCTCATGGTTTCAGAGGAAGAGCTCACCTTCAGGCAGCAAGAGTGGGTCCAGCCCGCTCCTAAAATACGAAAAGGTTATCTCGCACGATATGCAAAGCTTGTCACATCGGCAAGCACGGGTGGAATCCTGAAAACAGAATAAAGCAAAATCGGTGAAGAGGCAAAAGGATTGGGTTTTGTATTCACAGAGAGCTGGTGGTGCTGCGAACCAGTAATACAACCAATACCGACATCCCCTCTGAGTATCGTTCTGAAAAGTGATTAGGAACGATCGAGTAGACTCTACTCGTTACAAAAACGAAGGCTGAAATTCTTCAGCCTGCTGAGGGAGATGAACGTCGTCTCTGAACTAGGGTGGTACCGTGGAAAGGAAGCAAACCTTTTCGCCCCTGCGAAAGATAAACTCTGTCTGTCGTAGTGGGTGAAAAGGTTTTTTTGTGTGATAGATTCATAGAAATCATGGAATGAAAGGGAGGAGATAGGCAATGAGAGCCAAAGTAGAGGTGGATCTGGCTTCACAGTCACTGGCAGAAAACATCAACGGTGCTGATATGCTCATGAAGGCGTTAAAGGAGGAAAAAGTTGAGATTCTGTTCGGGTACCCGGGAGGAGCGGTCCTGCCGATATACGATGCTCTTTACAAAGCCCCCATCAAGCATGTCCTGGCGCGCCACGAGCAAGGAGCCATTCATGCTGCTGAAGGGTACGCCAGGGTATCGGGAAGACCGGGTGTCGTCATTGCGACCTCGGGACCCGGGGCGACAAACCTTGTGACGGGGATCGCCGATGCCATGATGGATTCCCTGCCCTTGGTGATCTTCACCGGACAGGTCGCATCGAATGTCATCGGGACGGATGCTTTCCAGGAGGCGGATGTGGTCGGAATCACCATGCCGATCACCAAGCACAATTATCAGGTGAGGGACCTTGCCGATCTTCCGCGCATAGTCAAAGAAGCATTCCACATTGCTTCCACAGGCAGGCCTGGTCCGGTCCTGGTCGACATTCCGAAGGACCTTACCGTTCAAATTGCCAGTCCGGCTGAGGATCAGGAGATGGATCTTCCAGGCTATCAACCGAATCTTCATCCGAACCCATTGCAAATCAAGAAATTGATCGAAGCCGTAAAGCATTCACAGAGACCTGTGATCCTGGCCGGTGCCGGCATCCTTCACGCAAGGGCCTCTGAAGAGCTGAAGGAATTCGCTGAACATTATGATCTTCCCGTGGTCCACACGCTGCTGGGTCTCGGCGGATTTCCGGCCGATCATCCCCTTTTCCTTGGAATGGCGGGAATGCACGGTTGCTACACAAGCAATATGGCCCTTCATGAATGCGACCTACTCATCAATATCGGTGCCCGATTCGATGACAGGTTGACGGGGAATCTGGCCACCTTCGCCCCGAATGCGAAAGTAGTCCATATCGACGTCGACCCGGCGGAAATCGGCAAGAATGTCGAGACGCACATCCCGATCGTTTCTGATGCGAAGCATGCCCTGGTCAAAATCCTTGAGCATGAAGAGAGCAAATGCTACTTCGAAGAATGGCATAGCCGATTGAAGGCCAATAAACAGGAATATCCGTTCTGGTACAACCGGGCCGAGGAGATCATTTCTCCTCAGAGGCTCATTGAACAGGTATACGAATTGACCAACGGAGAAGCCGTCGTCACCACCGATGTCGGCCAGCACCAGATGTGGGCGGCACAATATTACTCTTTCAAAAACCCGAATAACTGGGTCACATCGGGCGGACTCGGCACGATGGGATTCGGTTTCCCGGCGGCAATCGGGGCGCAGCTTGCAGACAGGGATAGGAAAGTCGTGGCGTTCGTAGGGGATGGAGGCTTCCAGATGACCTTGCAGGAACTAATCCTATTAAAAGAGCTCGATCTCCCTGTAAAGGTGGTCATCCTGAATAACGGGACCCTCGGAATGGTGAGGCAGTGGCAGGAAACGTTCTACGAAGAACGATATTCCCAATCGGTCTTCTCCCTGCAGCCTGATTTTGTGAAACTGGCTGAGTCTTACGGCATCAAAGGTTATCAGGTGAAGACGCAGGAAGAAGTGGAATCGGTCCTCAGGGAAGCGTTGACGAGTGACGAGCCGGCCTTGATCGACTGTTGGGTCAACCCGAAGGAAAACGTCTATCCGATGGTTGCTCCCGGCAAGGGATTACACGAAATGATAGGAGTGAAACCATGAAGCGGATCGTAACGGCCATCGTCCATAATCGGAGCGGGGTATTGAACAGGGTGACCGGGCTGTTCACCAAAAGACAGTTCAATATCGAGAGCATCTCGGTCGGCTATACAGAAGTGGAAGGAGTCTCCAGGATGACCTTCGTCGTGAACGTGGAAGATGACCGCAAGATCGAGCAGCTCCTGAAACAGCTCCACAAGCAGATCGATGTCCTGAAGGTATCGGACATTACAGACCAGGGAGTGGTGGCGAGGGAACTTGCCCTCATCAAGGTTCTCAGCACAGGTCAAACACGATCTGAAATTAACGGAATTGTCGAACCATTCCGCGCAGCCATCATCGACGTCGCAAGGGATAGCGTGACGGTCCAGGTGACTGGGGAAACGTCGAAGATCGAAGCCATCATCGACCTCCTGAGACCATACGGAATCAAAGAAATCGCAAGGACTGGAATCACCGCTTTTGCACGGGGCAACAGCAAAAGCGTCACAGATATGAAGCAGTATACAATCGTCAACTAACCTATTAAAAATCGAGAGGATGAGAGAAATGGTAAAAGTATATTATAACGGTGACGTAAACGAAGAGGTTTTGAAAGGCAAGAAAGTGGCAGTGGTCGGATATGGATCTCAAGGTCATGCACACGCACTAAACCTGAAGGAAAGCGGATTTGATGTCGTAGTCGGTCTTCGTAAAGGCAAGTCATGGGATCAAGCGGTAGCAGATGGATTCGACGTATACTCCGTACGAGAAGCGAGCGAACAAGCGGACGTCATCATGGTCCTTCTCCCGGATGAGTATCAGCCAAAGGTGTATGAAGCCGAAATCAAACCGGCCCTTTCAGCGGGTAAAGCCCTCGCTTTCGCTCACGGATTCAACATCCATTTCTCTCAAGTCGTCCCTCCGGAAGATGTGGATGTATTCCTTGTAGCCCCTAAAGGCCCAGGTCATCTTGTGCGACGCACATTCGAAGAAGGCGCAGGTGTACCGGCACTGTTCGGCGTGTACCAGGATGTGACGGGAAATGCTCGAGACGTAGCCCTTGCGTACGCAAAAGGAGTGGGAGCAGGACGTGCAGGAATCCTTGAGACATCCTTCCAGGAAGAAACGGAAACCGATCTATTCGGTGAACAGGCTGTCCTGTGCGGAGGGCTGACATCCCTTGTGAAAGCAGGGTTTGAGACATTGGTGGAAGCAGGTTATCAAAAAGAAGTTGCCTACTTTGAGTGTCTCCACGAGCTGAAGCTGATCGTCGATCTTATGTATGAGCAAGGTCTCGAAGGGATGCGCTTCTCCATCTCCGATACAGCCCAGTGGGGTGACTTCGTTTCCGGCCCGCGTGTCGTGAATGAGGAAACGAAGGCGCGGATGAAGGAGGTACTCACCGACATCCAGACAGGTAAATTTGCAAAGGGCTGGATCCTTGAGAACCAGGCAAACCGCCCAGAGTTCAACGCCATCAACAAGCGTGAAAGTGAGCATCCGATCGAAGTGGTCGGTAAGGAATTGAGGGCCATGATGCCATTCGTACAGCAGAAATCCTCCAAAAAAGAGAAGGAAGTGGTCTCCAGTGCGAACCATTGATATTTTCGATACCACGCTTCGCGACGGTGAACAATCGGCGGGTGTGAACCTCAATACGCTTGAAAAGATCGAAGTGGCAAAGCAGCTGGAACGCTTGGGAGTCGACATCATAGAGGCCGGCTTCCCTGCTGCCTCCAAGGGTGACTTCGACGCAGTGAAACGGATCGGCGAAACGATCAAGAACAGCTCGGTGACCGGTCTTGCCAGAGCCCAGCAGCGTGATATCGATGCTGTGTGGGGGGCGCTGAAGAATACAGCGGAGCCGAGGCTCCATGTATTCCTTGCCACATCGCCGATCCACATGACCCATAAGCTCAAGATGTCGCCGGACCAAGTGGTTGAAACAGCGGTCCAGGCCGTGAAATATGCGAAACAGTTCTTCCCGGTCGTCCAGTGGTCGGCAGAGGATGCATGCCGTACCGATCTTGATTTCCTTGTCAGGATCATGAAGGAAGTCATCGATGCAGGGGCCTCGGTCATCAACCTTCCCGATACGGTCGGTTATATCACGCCTCAGAAGTACGGAGAGATCTTCAAATATGTCAGGGAGAATGTTCCGAATATCGACGGGATCAAGCTCTCCGCCCACTGCCATAACGACTTGGGGATGGCGACGGCCAATTCTCTCGCAGCAATTGAAAACGGAGCCGATCAAATCGAAGGGACGATCAACGGAATCGGGGAGCGGGCAGGAAATGCAGCTCTTGAAGAAATTGCCGTCGCCCTTCGGATCCGTGAAGATTTCTACGGAGCAGGGACGCGTATGAAGCTTGATGAAATCAAGAAGACGAGTGCCCTTGTCAGCAAGCTTACGGGAATGAGGGTACCGGCAAATAAAGCTGTCGTCGGGGATAATGCCTTCGCCCATGAGTCTGGGATCCATCAGGACGGCATGCTGAAAGAAAAGACCACCTACGAAATCATCACACCGGAATTGATCGGGAACAGCTCGACCCGCCTCGTCCTCGGAAAGCACTCCGGACGTCATGCCTTCAAGAATAAGGCATCAGAGCTCGGATTCGAGCTGACGGATGAAAAGTTGAACGAAGCATTTGACGCGTTCAAAGAGCTCGCAGATAAGAAAAAGGAGATCGTGGATGATGATCTGTTCAGCATCCTGACGAATAAGCAAACGGAAATGGTGGAAGGAGTCGGATTCAGTCTTGAACGGATGCAAGTCCAATATGGGATGGATAATATTCCGACTGCGACGATCGAGCTGAAGCTTGAAGACGGAAGCGTCACCCAGCTTGCATCGACAGGTTCTGGTAGCGTGGAAGCCATCTATAACACGATCGAACGCATCCTTCCGGGGACATCCAAGCTGCTTGACTACCGGATCAACTCCGTCGGCGGCGGACGGGATGCACTCGCCGAAGTCTATGTCCATCTGGAATATGAAGGTGCAAAGACAAGCGGAAGGGGAACGGCTCAGGATGTACTCGAGGCTTCGGCCCGTGCCTACCTCAATGCCGTGAACCGACTGGCCCAGAGGAAAGCATCAACTGATGTAAAAGAAGCGGTGGAAGTAAGTTCGTAACATCATTACAGGGGTGGCGACGCCCCTTCAGGGAGGGACATTCTCATGAAAAAGAAAATTGCTGTATTACCTGGAGATGGAATCGGGCCGGAAGTGATGGATGGGGCCCTGAAGGTTCTGAAAGCCGTGGGTGATTGGTTCAACCATGAGTTTGAAGTGGAGAAAGAATACATCGGAGGAGCGGCCGTCGATCAGTTCGGCAGTCCGCTCCCGGCGGAAACGATCGAGCTATGCAAGAAGAGTGATGCCATTCTCCTTGGTGCCGTAGGAGGACCGCAGTGGGAGAACCTTCCTAAAGAACTGAGGCCGGAAAAAGGTCTTCTCGGGATCCGGAAGGAATTTGAATTGTTTGCGAACCTCCGGCCGGTCAAGGCATTTGATAGCTTGATCTCAGCATCCCCCCTGAAAAAGGAAATCGTGGAAGATGTCGATATGATCATCGTTCGGGAACTGACGGGGGGACTGTACTTCGGGCAGCCATCCGGAAGGCAGGGAGCGGAGGATGAAGTGGCCGTCGACACCCTGGTCTATGAAAAGTCAGAGATCGAACGGATCGTCCATAAAGCTTTCCGTCTTGCTCAGAAGAGGAAGAAGCGCCTCACATCCGTCGACAAGGCCAATGTGTTGGAAACGAGCAGGATGTGGCGTGAAATCGTCAACGAGGCAGCAAAAGAGTACCCGGATGTGGAAGTGGAGCACATGCTTGTGGATGTGGCTGCGATGAAGCTCATGTATCAGCCTGGTCAATTCGATGTCATGGTAACGGAGAATATGTTCGGGGACATACTCAGTGATGAAGCCTCCATGATCACCGGATCACTGGGCATGCTGCCGTCAGCCAGTCTGAGGGAGGACGCATTCGGACTCTATGAACCGGTCCATGGATCGGCACCGGATATCGCAGGGAAAGGAAAAGCCAATCCTCTCGCCATGATTTTGTCAGTGGCCATGATGCTGAGGCATTCATTCGGTATGCAGGAAGAGGCGGAAATGATCGAAATGGCCGTGCAGGAAGTGTTGAATGCAGGCTTCCGGACAGGTGACCTTTGGAGCGGTGGAAGGGGCACTGCAGTCGGGACTGAGGCCATGAGCGATCTCGTCGTAGAGAGATTGGAAGCAGATCATGCACTATCTTCGATTCTATCCGCTTATCTATAAAAGGCTTTAAAATGCGACAGAAGAATAAGGAGGGAGCTCATGACGGGCAAAAACATTATTGAAAAGATTTGGGAAAGGCATGTTGTACAAAGGGAAGAAGGAAAGCCGGACCTCCTGTATATCGATCTGCATCTGGTGCATGAAGTCACCTCCCCCCAGGCATTCGAAGGTCTGCGCATGAAGGGGCGGCAGGTGCGCCGTCCGGATCTGACCTACGCGACGATGGATCATAATGTCCCGACAAAGGAGCGGCATATCATCCGCGACGAAATCGCACGACTCCAGATGGACACCCTGAAGAAGAATTGCCGGGAATTCGGTGTCACATTAGCGGATATCCATCACCCTGATCAAGGGATCGTCCACGTCATCGGTCCGGAGCTCGGACTCACACAGCCAGGGAAGACGATTGTCTGCGGGGATAGCCATACATCCACGCATGGGGCATTCGGTGCCCTGGCGTTCGGGATCGGGACGAGTGAGGTGGAGCACGTATTGGCAACCCAGACCCTTTGGCAATCGAAGCCGAAGACCCTTCAGGTGAACGTATCCGGAAAGCTTGGATTTGGCGTTACGGCAAAAGATGTGATCCTGAACATCATTTCCACTCACGGCGTCGGATTCGGTACCGGTCACGTCATCGAGTTCACGGGCGACGTCATCCGGAACCTTTCCATGGAAGAGCGGATGACCGTCTGTAATATGAGTATCGAAGCAGGTGCAAAAGCAGGGCTCATCAGTCCGGATGAGACGACGATCGCCTATCTTGAAGGACGTCCGAACCTTCCGAAGAATCGCTCATTCCAGGAGCTGAAAGAGGATTGGTTGTCCCTGCAGAGTGATGCCGATGCTGAGTATGATCAACGGATCGAGGTGAAGGGAGAGGACATCGAGCCCCACGTCACTTGGGGGACGAACCCAGGGATGGGTGCGCCCATCACGGCGAGGATCCCGGATCCACAGTCGTATGAAGACGCGTCGGACCGTGAGGGGATCGAGCGTGCCCTTCATTATATGGGTCTAGAGCCCGAACAGTCCATTGAAGACATCACCATCGACTATGTTTTCATCGGCTCCTGTACCAACTCGCGTTTGAGCGATTTACGAGCAGCAGCAGAAGTGGTACAGGGCCATAAGGTCAAGGAAGGGGTTACGGCCCTTGTCGTTCCAGGCTCGTTCAGCGTCAAGCAACAGGCCGAGGAAGCAGGTCTCCATACCATCTTCCAGGAAGCCGGTTTTGAATGGAGAGAGGCAGGATGCAGCATGTGCCTCGCCATGAATGATGACATCGTGCCACCGGGTAAGCGATGTGCATCGACGTCCAACCGTAATTTCGAAGGCAGGCAGGGTAACGGATCGCGTACCCATCTCCTCAGTCCTTCCATGGCAGCGGCCGCTGCCGTGACGGGTAAGCTGACGGACGTCCGGAAATTAGAAAGAATTTCAGTATCATAGGAGGTGACATCATGGCAATCAATCATGTAAAAGAGACCGTATTCCCGTTGCACCGGGATCACGTCGATACAGATCAGATCATCCCGAAACAGTTCTTGAAGCGGATCGAACGCAAGGGCTTCGGCCAGTTCCTATTCTATCATTGGCGATTTGAAGACGATGGGA
The DNA here is from genome assembly GCF_009806575.1 of Rossellomorea marisflavi. Taxonomy (NCBI): domain Bacteria; kingdom Bacillati; phylum Bacillota; class Bacilli; order Caryophanales; family Bacillaceae; genus Rossellomorea; species Rossellomorea marisflavi. The sequence continues at coordinate 513,662 of NZ_CP047095.1, forward strand.
AGACATTGAGGGAAGGGTTTCTCCTTGACACCCCCGCCTACAAAGATGCCGGGATATTGATCGGTGGGAAGAATTTCGGATGTGGTTCATCGAGGGAGCATGCCCCCTGGGCGCTTCAGGATTTTGGATTCAAAGTGGTCATTGCGAAGAGTTTTGCGGATATCTTCCATAACAATTGCCTGAAAAACGGGATCCTCCCGATCCGGCTTGACGATCAAATCGTTGACCAACTTTGGGCGAACGAGCGGAAGGCTTCGCGGTATGGAATCGAGATTTCACTGGAGGATCAGACGATCAAGGATTCCGAAGGCCTGCAGGTGTCATTCTCCATCGATCCCTATTGGAAGAATATGCTCATCAAAGGGCTGGACGAAATCGGATTGACCCTTGAATACGGTGAGAGTATCGATGCCTACGAAAAAAAATATGAGGTGAGTAGCTTGGGAATTTAATGGATCACACTGACGTTGTAGAAGCAATGGAACGAATCGGCCATCAAGTGCACCGGACCCCTTTGAAGCAGTCGGCCACCTTGAATGCCTACACGGGCGGCGACATTTATATGAAGATGGAAAACCTTCAGCGTACGGGCTCTTTCAAAGTCCGGGGTGCCATGAACAAAATCATGTCCCTCCCGGAAGTGGAAGCGGAAAACGGCATCATTGCCGCATCAGCAGGCAACCATGCACAGGGTGTGGCCCTGGCAGCGGCCATGAGGAACGTCCCTTCGAAAATCTTCATGCCCAAACGCACTCCTTCCACGAAAGTCGCGGCTACCAGACATTACGGTGCCGGGGTGGTCCTTGGTGGCGATACGTACAACGAAGCCTTCCAGTCGGCCCTCGAAGATCAACAGCAGCGGGGCTCCACTTTCGTCCATGCATTCGATGATCCGAAGGTAATGGCAGGACAGGGGACGGTAGCGCTTGAAATGCTTCAACAACTGAGTGACTTGGAAGTCATCCTCGTTCCGGTCGGAGGGGTGGCCTCCTTGCTGGTATGGCCTCTGCCGTCAAAGCTTTTCACCCGAAGGTCCGAATCATCGGCGTTCAGGCACTGGGGGCACCTGCCACCTACAACTTCTTCACGGGAAGAGGGAAAGGTCCCCTAGAGCATGTCCATACGATTGCAGATGGTCTCCTTGTGAAAAAGCCCGGAGAACTGACCTTCCCCATCATCAAGCAATACGTAGATGATATGGTGACGGTAACCGATGAGGAAATTTCCTGTGCCATCATGTTCATGCTTGAACGGGAAAAAACCTTGGTGGAAGGGGCGGGCGCCGCTTCCCTTGCGGCGGTTATCTGTAAAAAGGTGAGCGTTCAAGGGAAAAAGGTAGGCTGTGTCATCAGCGGAGGCAATATCGATCCAGGAAAGATCTCGGTTTTCCGTGATCTGTCGAAGTCTGCCCGGCAGCTTCATCATATCTTGTAATCTTAGGAAAGGACGGCTCTTTGCGTGAAGGGCGGTCCTCTCTTTTCGTGGGAGGGATCCGCTTTTTGTTTATTTTCCATTTATTCTGAAAAATGTATTGTAAGGGCTGGACGTTTCCTCTATAATGTCCTCTATAGAAGAACAAATGTATATTCCAAATGAACAAGTGGAGGTTTTGACGAAAATGGAATCCATATCAATCGGACTCTTGGGACTCGGAACAGTAGGGTCAGGGGTCGTGAAAATAGTAGAGAATCATCAGGATAAGCTGACCCATCAGATCGGCTGCCCGGTGAAAGTAAAAAAAGCACTCGTCCAGGAACTTGAGAAGGAACGAGATCTAAAGCTCGGTAGGGAGATCCTTACAACGGATCCAGCCGAAGTCCTGCAAGATCCCGACATTGATATTATCGTAGAGGTCATGGGGGGGATCGAGGCCACAAAAGAACACCTTCTGTCAGCGCTGAAGCAGAGAAAGCACGTCGTGACGGCCAATAAGGATCTTATGGCCCTCCACGGTCCGGAACTATTGAAGACGGCATCTGAAAATGGCTGCGACCTTTTCTACGAGGCAAGCGTTGCAGGTGGGATCCCGATCCTCAGAAGCTTGGTAGACGGCCTTTCCTCCGATCGGATCACGAAGATGATGGGGATCGTCAACGGGACGACGAACTTCATCCTCACAAAGATGACGAAAGAAGGCAGCAATTTCGAAGAGGTACTGAAGGAAGCGCAGGACCTCGGGTATGCCGAAGCCGATCCAACGGCTGACGTCGGTGGCCTCGATGCTGCAAGGAAGATGGCGATCCTCTCCACCCTCGGTTTCTCCATGAATGTCGATCTTGCAGACGTCAAGGTCAAGGGGATCACGGGGGTGACGGGTGAAGATATCCAATATGCTGAGCAATTCGACTATACGATGAAGCTCATCGGCTATGCACATCGTGACGGGGAGAAGGTGGAGGTAAGCGTCGAACCGACCCTGCTGCAGAAGGAGCATCCCCTCGCTGCGGTCAATGATGAATATAATGCCGTATATGTGTATGGAGAAGCCGTTGGAGAAACGATGTTCTATGGACCGGGTGCAGGAAGCCTTCCTACGGCTACTGCGGTCGTATCGGATATGGTGGGGATCATGAAGAATATGAGGCTTGGGGTCAACGGGAAAAGCGCGGTCCATCCCCAGTTCACGAAGAAGCTCAAGGAGTCGTCTGAAATCAAATCGAAGCATTTCCTTCGTCTCCATGTTAGAGATGAGGTGGGCGTGCTGTCGAAGCTGACCAGCATTTTTGCTTCCCACGGCGTCGGATTTGAGAAAATCCTTCAAAACCCGTTGGCAACGGAGGGGGTAGCCGAAATTGTCGTCGTAACCCATCAGGCATCCCTGGATCATTTCGAAGATATCCTTATGGAACTGAAGGACGAAGAAACGGTGCATTCCATCGAGAGCACCTATAGAGTGGAAGGAGGCGGAAAGGCATGAGTTGGGATGGGCTGATCAAGGAGTATGGAGAGAACCTGCCTGTTTCCGGGCAGACACCGGGATTGACGCTGCATGAGGGGAATACACCGCTCATCAAGCTTGAAACCCTGTCCAAGGAGTGGGGGATCGATCTTCATGTGAAGGTTGAAGGAGCCAATCCGACGGGCTCCTTCAAGGATCGCGGAATGGTCCTTGCTGTGGCGAAGGCGGTCGAAGAAGGAAGCTCGACAGTCATCTGTGCATCCACCGGTAACACGTCAGCATCCGCTGCAGCGTATGCCGCACGTGCCGGACTCAAATGCATCGTCGTTATCCCTGAAGGAAAGATCGCACAAGGTAAACTTGCGCAGGCGGTCATGTACGGCGCCGAAATCGTCTCCATTGAAGGGAACTTTGATCAAGCATTGGAAATCGTACGTGATCTTAGCCGGACCGAAGCGGTCACCCTGGTGAATTCAGTGAATCCATATCGGCTGGAAGGACAGAAGACGGCAGCCTTCGAAGTGGTGGATACGCTCGGAGCTGCTCCTGATATCCTGGCGATTCCTGTGGGGAACGCAGGGAATATCTCTGCTTACTGGAAAGGATTCAAGGAATATAACGGTAAGAAGCAATCTGGTCTCCCGAGAATGTTTGGATTCGAAGCATCAGGTGCCGCACCGCTTGTTCATGACCGGGTGATCGAGCAGCCTGAAACGCTGGCGACGGCTATCAGGATCGGCAACCCGGCGAGCTGGTCGCTGGCAGTGGATGCCTTGAAGGAGTCGAATGGACATATCAATGAGGTCACGGATGAAGAGATCATTGAAGCGTATCAGCTTCTTGCCAAGACAGAGGGGATCTTTGCCGAACCCGCCTCATGTGCTTCCATCGCAGGCATCCGCAAATCCCTCCAGTCAGGTGTGCTGCCGAAGGGATCGAAGGTTGTGGCCGTCCTGACAGGGAATGGTCTGAAAGATCCCCAGACGGCGATTGAATATAGTCCTGTGATCCCGGCGAAACTCCCGAATGACAGGGAAGCTGTAAAGGACTATATCAAGGGGACGATGGGGGTATGGTAGGCGAAGGGCGCTCTTGGAAGATCACTGTACCAGCCAGTACGGCGAATCTTGGACCGGGTTTTGATTCCATCGGCCTTTCCCTGAGCCTCTACCTGACCCTCGATGCCGAGGAAGCGGAGCGCTGGGAGGTCATCCCCCTTTCCCCGGAACTTGAAGATTTCCCACGGGATGAGGATCACTTCATCGTAGGCGTGGCCATGGAAGTGGCAGAACGCCACGGAAAAGTCCATCCGCCGTGCAAGCTGTCCGTGGAGAGCAAGATACCTCTTACGCGGGGGCTTGGGTCGAGTGCAGCAGCCGTCATCGCGGGGGTTGAACTGGCGAACGCTGCTTGTGGGCTGAACCTGACCATGCTTGATAAGCTGAAGGAAGCGAATCGATTTGAAGGGCATCCCGATAATGTGGGAGCGTCCCTTTACGGAGGGCTCGTGATTGCGACTCAGTCGGGAGACGATGTGGAATTCGTATCGATTCAAGATCCCGCTTTTGATGTGGTCGCTGTCATCCCCCCAACGGAATTGAAGACCTCGGAAGCGCGGGAAGCCTTGCCTGACGAGCTGTCATTTGGAGAATCGGTCCTTGCAGGGTCCGTATCCAACGTGTTGGTTGCCGCCCTCCTGACGGGGGACCTTGAAACAGCCGGCAGGATGATGAAGGCTGACCGCTATCACCAGCCATACCGCAAAAGCCTCTTACCGCATTATGATCTGGTGGAAAGGACAGCACTCGGAGCGGGGGCGTTCGGCGTTGCCCTGAGCGGTGCCGGTCCTACCATTGCATGCTTTACCGGGAAGGGGGAAGGAGCGGATCTCGCAAACGTAATGAAGCAGTCATTTCCCCATATGCTCGTCCGTCATCTTCTCATCACATCCGAAGGCAGCTCGGTCCTTGAAAAGCCGAAGGTCCGTCCTTTTCCGCTATGAAGCGGAAGGGCGGGCTTTTTTTCTTCATTTTGTCATGACAATCCCCTGCCCTTCATCATCTGCATATAAGTGATAGATCGAACGCGGGTGTATTCCCAGATCCTCACGAAGCTCCTTGGGGATATTCACCGTTCCTTTCTCCGATATGAAGCCTTTGTTGTGTGTGGACTCTTCCAGTGCCTCCCTGATCAGGATGGAACCCGCCTCGTGGATGAACTCTGCCTGTCTGCCGGGCAACAATCCGAAGCGTTCCCGCCACTCTCTCGGAATGGTGATGCTCCCGCTCCGGCTGAACAGCCTTGTTTTGTGAAGCGTACACATATCCTGTCACCTGCTTTCACGTATTAGTACCTTTTTTCCTCAATGAAGGGCGTTAAACGTCCAGGGTACAATTTGGTTCAAAGGAAGGAGCGACAAAAAAGACAGATGGTCTGAATTCATCTCCTAAGCACCCTCACAGCGTGGTATGATAGGGGAGTCGGAAACAGCACTGTGATAATTCATCATAGTTGGTGAAACCATATAGGAAAGACTACGTGAATTTAGGTGACGCTTAAGATGGGACAAGCTAAATGGATAGCCGCACGAATTGCGTTGATGTATTTTCTGGTCGGATTGCTTTGGATTTTCTTATCTGACTATGTGTCGATTCATCTGGCAAAGGAAAATCTGGGTTTATATATATACTCCCAACGCTTTAAAGGGTGGTTTTTCATCCTCATCACAGGCGTAGTGCTCTATTTCCTTGTCCATAAAACAACACGGGAAATCACACTTGCCAATGAGCGGTTGCGCAAGAAGGAAGTCCAGCTTGAAAGCAGGAATCAGCACTACCATTCCCTCATCGAGCAAAACCCCGATGCCGTCATTGAATTATCCTTGAACGGTCAGGTCATCTATGTGAATGGTGAGGCGGAAAAACTTCTTGAATCGTCCATGGATCGCCTCAAGTCGGTTTCGTTCAGCCAATACTTAGAAAAGAACGATCTGAACCTGTTGAAAGGACACCATTCCCAAACATTGAAAGGTGTGCCATCCACATTTGAAACGACGATCCACCTTGGTGATCGGTCAAAATTGGTGCGATGTTCCTTTGTCCCCATCATCATCAATGACGAAGTGACCGGTATGTTCGCCATTGCCCGGGATATCACCCGTGAGAGGAAAAACGAGGAAATGGCACTCGCCTCGGAGAAGCTTTCGGTCATCGGACAGCTGGCTGCAGCTGTCGCCCATGAAATCAGGAATCCATTGACCTCACTAAAGGGCTTCATTCAGCTGTTGAAAACGTCAAATGAAGTGCAGTCATCATACTTGGATATCATGCACCAGGAAGTCGACAGGATCGATCTGATTTCAGGCGAAATGCTCATACTTGGTAAACAACAGGATATCCCGTTTCGTCCACAACGCATCGATCAATTATTATCCCATGTCCTCGTTCTGATGGAAGCACAGGCGCATATGGACAATGTGTCCATGACCTTTCGCAACAAGGGATCTGAAGACATGCTGGTGATGGGCGAGGGCAATCAGCTTAAGCAGGTATTCATCAATATTATCAAGAATGGTGTGGAATCCATACCGGAGAGCCGGAACGGCCATGTGGGCATCACGTTAGGAAGTTCCGGTGATCACGCCTTCATATATGTAGAAGATAACGGTACGGGAATGGACCCGGAGCGTGTGGAGCGACTCGGGGAACCATTCTACTCGACAAAAGAAAAAGGGACCGGACTTGGACTTGCTGTATGCCAAAAAATCATCCAGCGCCATAAAGGGTCCTTAACATTCAAGACAGAAAAAGATGTCGGTACAACGGTGGAAATCCGCCTTCCATTATGGAAAGGGACCACCAATATCGATGCAGAAGAGAGGAATGTAACATGAAAGCAACTGAAGTTATTGATCACCCGGCCATACAAAAGACGTGGGATGAATCTGGTTTTGGAGACATGACCCCAATCCAGGAAAAAGCCATCCCCAAGGTGCTTGAAGGAAAGGACCTTATCTGTGAGTCACCGACAGGAACAGGGAAAACATTGGCTTATCTGCTCCCCATCATTCAGGCTATCGACCCTTCCAGAAAGCAGGCGCAGGCAGTGCTCATTGCTCCTTCAAGGGAACTTGTGATGCAGATTCAACAGGAAATCACAAAATGGGGCAAAGATACGGGCGTGACCGGTGCGGCCTTCATCGGTGGTGCAAACATCAAGAAGCAGCTGGAAAAGCTGAAAAAGAAGCCTCATATCATCGTCGGGACAACCGGACGTCTGCTTGAGCTCATGAAGCTCAAAAAACTGAAGATGCATGAAGTGAAAACCATCGTTGTTGATGAGTTCGACCTGATGATCACCCACGAACATGTAAAGGAAGTCCGCGAAGTGATCAAATCGACACTGAAGGAGAGACAGGTCCTCTTCTTCTCTGCAACCTTGTCACCGGAAACCTCAAGGGTGGCTGAAGAGCTCTTGAACGACCCGGAATTGGTGAAGATCGATGAAAAACTGGACCAGCCGAATGTCGAGCATCTTTATGTGTACACAGAGTTGCGTGATAAAATCGAGGCACTTAGAAACCTTGCCCACTTCAAGGACATAAAAGCCCTTGTGTTTTTCAATCAGCTTGAGAAACTTTCCGAGGCAGAAGAAAAGTTGAAATTCAAAGGTGTGGACCTTGAGGTACTTGCAGGGGAATCAAAGAAAGTGGAGAGGAAGGCATCACTTGACCGCTTCAGGGCTGGAAAAGTCCCGATGCTCCTTACAACGGATGTGGCAGCGCGCGGCCTCGATATCCAAGGGGTCACTCATGTAGTCCATTTCGACTTCCCGACCGATACAAAGCAGTACATCCATCGCTCCGGCAGAACGGGGAGGATGGGAGCTTCAGGCACCGTCATCTCCCTGGTATCCAAACGTGAACAGAGCTTCCTTGAAAAGCTCGGAAAAGAAGTAAATCTACCGTTCAACGAAAAAACGATCCACGGCGGACAGCTGAAAGATCCGCGATAATAGCTGCAATGACGGCCGCTCCTGGTGACAGGAGGGGTCGTTTTTTATCCCCGAACACAGTGCAAGACGCTGTCTATGTATACTGAACATAAACAGCGCCTTAATGTAAATACATCTTATTCAATTTACCTTTACGATCCTTTCTTACTAATCAACATACGAACCTTCATTTTTAAAAATTAATGGAATTGCATGCTTTAGTTTATTTTTTTCGTTCTTCTGATTTTCCCACATGCCCACAGGATACGAAGGAGGTTTTCACGGGCCTTCTTCTGGCGTATCGTGATTTAGCATGCTTCGCTGACGTTCTTCATTGGTATCATCCCCTGAAATAAGAATGGTGCGCGTCCCCGCATATCCACACGATCCTGAAACTGGTTTTCACGGGCCATTTCATTGCGGATGGTGATGTTGATATGCTTTGCTTTCCTACTTCATTGGAATCACGCCTTTCTTCTAAGATAGGTGGTAGCTATCCTTTTGTTATTATGTATCATAGCAGGTTCAATTAATTAATTAAATGTTCAGAATTATTGATATAATCTGATTTAGAAGAGATTTTGTAGGATAATCGTGGTTTTTCTTTATTTTTTGAAAAGTTTCTTTGTTTTTTAATGTTTTTCTTGAGGAGGACGGTGAAATCAGGGGTTTGTTTGGGATTTGGGTGAGTGTTGGTTTAACTTACCAATTGTGGTTGGTTCAGATACTGCATTTATGAGTAGGGGGTGTGGTGTGTGATGGGTTCGTTCCGTTCCGCTGCGGGTGGTCGCTTTCCGCGGGGCGAGCGATGAGCCTCCTCGTACCTGCGGGGTCTCATCTGCCCGCCTTTTCCGCAGGAGCTATTCCTGTGGGGAAAGTATGGACCTATTGCACAAAAAAAGATCCTCCTTTATGATGCAGGTGCGAAGCCACACACAAAAAGGAGGATCTTTAACATGCATGATAATCGAAATGAACGCATTAATCAAATTTCTGAGGACACATTGGTGATTGGCGTCGACATCGCCAAGTGTGTACATTATGCCTGCGCAGTGGATGAACGAGGTAGGGAGGTCAAGAAAAGCTTCTCATTCCGTCAGTCCAGACAAGGCTTTGAAACCTTTTACGCTACCATCCTAAAGGTGATGGAATCTCATCAAAAGAAGAATGTAGTCGTTGGATTTGAACCTACCGGTCATTACTGGATGAATTTATCCTCGTACCTTACGGATCGGGGCATTCGCTTTGTTCTCGTCAACCCTCTCCATGTGAAGCAAACCAAAGAATTGGATGACAACCTACAGAGTAAAAACGATCCGAAAGACGCTCGTGTCATTGCCAAGATGATACCGCAAGGCTATTACAGTATTCCTCGTGACATGACTCCTATTGAAGCAGAGTTGCGTCATGGTTCGGCATTTAGGGCTCGTCTGAAAAAACAAGGAGCGTCGACTCAAAACCGGATCAAGCGATGGATTGATCTATACTTCCCTGAGTTTATTTCGGTTTATAAGTCCATTGGAATGAACGCCTCTACTGTTCTTTCTTCTTATCCTCTTCCGGCAGACCTTGTGAAGGAAGACCCTGAGAAGCTCTTGGAGAACCTAAAGAACCTAGGAGGTAAGCATTTCTCGGTTAAAAACCTTACTAAGCTTCTTGATGTCGCGGCCACATCTATTGGCTATCAGGAGAGTCCTGAAATGGCACGGGCAGAGATCCAAATTCTATTGACACAGATGAAGCTGCTTGAAGAACAACTGGTAAGCATAGAAAAGCAGTTAGTGACGTTGGCGAAACAGATGACAGATTTCGATCTGTTCCTTTCGGTCCCTGGTATTGGAGAAAACACCGTAGTAGAGATCCTTTCAGAAATAGGAGCCTTTTCACACTATAAGAGTCCACGCCAAATCCTAAAATTAGCGGGTCTTACGTTAGTCACCAATTCCTCGGGAAAAAAAGAAGGGAACAAGCGATTGTCTAAACGCGGGCGGAAACGGCTACGCTCCTTGATATATAAGGCGATTTTCCCGATTTTACACGCCATACCAGCGTTTCGATCCCTGTACGATTACTATAGTGAACATCGCGAACACCCCGTCGCTAAGAAAGAAGCGTTGTTAATCCTATGTCGGAAATTGATTCAAGTCCTTCATGGTTTAAGCAAAAGGGGCGAAACATTCAATGAAGAGCGTATGGTAGCTGATATCTCCTTCTTTGGTAATCAAGAAGCTGCGTAACATCTACGCTCGCTTAATTAAAACAACCTAGACACTGAGAAGCCGGCACACACAAGACTTTCGACGATCATCTTAGATCAGTCCATGCAGGAGCATAAGCTGGCCTCTGCGTTAAGGCGAGACCCAACGAAGGAATGTGAGCACATAGATGCCAGGAGATATGGGAGGGTGAGTCCCCTTAACAAGCGGAGATCAAAGGTGCCCATAAGAATTAAAAAGGGGGGATTTATCCAATCTCCTGACGCAACGCGTAGGCTCGATCCCCTTTATTTTGAATAAATGATAAATGAAGGAATGAAGAAAATCCGAAAGGATATTCAAAAAAATTTTTCACCTAAGAAAAGTGTTGGGAACACCCGTCATAATAACTTTTTCCGAGGGAGTCGACCACCCTTCGCTGCACTGCACTATGCGGTAATGATGAGGGTTGAAAGGGATGACCCGTTTCACCCTGTGTTTGATGGATAATGGACCATACATCCCCATATTCTTGATTTGAGTTGGGGGTGTAGTGTGATGGGTTCGTTCCGTTTCGCTGCGGATAGGAGGGGAAGGCCACTATTCAACCTGCAATTTAAGATATAGAACCATTCAACTCCAGATTTTTTTTTTGAGTTGGGTGTGTAGTGGGTTCGTTCCGTTTCGCTGCGGGTGGCCGCTTTCCGCGGGTCGAGCGATGAGCCTCCTCGTGCCTGCGGGGTCTCATCTGCCCGCCTATCCGCAGGAGTCGACCACCCTTCGCTGCACTGCACTATGCGGTGATGATGGGGATAGGAGGGGAAGGCCACTATTCACCCTGCATTTTAAGATATAGAACCATTCAACTCCAGATTTTTTTTGAGTTGGGTGTGTAGTGGGTTCGTTCCGTTTCGCTGCGGGTGGCCGCTTTCCGCGGGTCGAGCGATGAGCCTCCTCGTGCCTGCGGGGTCTCATCTGCCCGCCTATTCGCAGGAGTCGACCACCCTCCGCTGCACTGCACTATGCGGTGATGATGAGGGTTATCACTTTTGCTTCACCCTGCTTTTTAGTGACGTGGTGGTTGGTGTCGATGATCGGTTTTTCTTATCGGGGCTGATCCAAAACTGTGAATGGTTAGGGGAGGGTGGCTTTGCTATAGTGGTGGTAGGATGTGGAAAATGGAGGAATGAGGATGAATGAGTGGAATGCTTCTCAGTATTTGATGTTTGGAGATGAACGGACACAGCCGTCGATTGATTTGATTGGGCGGATTGATCATGTGGATCCCCGCCGGGTGCTTGATATTGGCTGTGGGCCGGGTAACGGGACGGAGCGGTTGCATCTCCGCTATCCGGATGCAGATGTGTATGGGATTGATTCTTCTATTGCGATGATTGAGGCAGCGAGGGAGGCATATCCCCGTTTGCGGTTTGATTTGTATGATGCGTCCACAGACTTGCCGTCATTGGACCCGGGGTATGATATTGTCTTTTCGAATGCCGTGATTCAATGGATTCCCGATCATGGTAAGTTGCTGTGGGAGATGTTCCGATTGCTGAACGATGGGGGGACGCTTGCTGTGCAGATGCCAATCAATGAGGAGTCTCCTGCTTTCCGGGTGATCAACGAAGTGATCCGTGATCCGAAATGGGGGTTTACGGAGAAGGAATTCTCTCAGACGAATAAGCTTCCAGTCGGGGATTACGTAGATATCCTGTCAGGGCTTACAGACGAATTTTCTGTGTGGGAAACCACCTATTATCATAGGATGAAGGAGCATAAGGAGATCCTGGAATGGGTGAAGGGTACGAAGCTCCTTCCCTTTTTGAAGGCCCTGGAGGCGGATGAAGAGAAAAAACAAGCCTTTCAGCAGGAAATCCTTGAGGGGATTAAGGGACAATATTCCAGACAAGTAAACGGCGAAATCATGTTTCGCTTCAAACGACTGTTCTTCACGGCAAAAAAATAGACGGTGCACGCCCCGATACCCCGACGCTCCGTGTCGGGGTATCGTCTGTTGGGACATCAGTATTCAGACCGTCGCTTCAAATACTGATCCTCAAGGTCCATTTCCCGGTTGACGAGCCGTTCCATTTCTTCGAGGTGGTGGGTCTCGACCACGGGATCGAGGGGAGACCAGCGGACGTTGTAAACAAAATAGTAGGATCGTATTTTCCGGAGGATGACGAGAGAGTGCGGGAACAGGTCGAATTCAGCTTTGATGCTTCGGAAGCGCGTGTATCCCCATTTGGTTATGTTCATCGTATATCACCCGTTTTCTTATTCCCTTTCTGGAGGGTAGATTAACGTCAGAGAGACAGTTCTATGGAGAAGTTGTTTGATGAGAGAGGACGATGGGGTTAAACAAACGTTTGGTTGGGGGAGCAAATGCTTATTATAGTACAGGGTCATTCGTTAAACAACCGTTTAAGGGGTTGATTGGTCATTGCCATGACGGTTTCATCATTGTTATGATTAGTTGGTTACGAATCGCCAGGAAAGCTAGGAGAATGAGCTTTGAATAACGTATTGACCCACTATTCCATCTACCCGTTCGATGCCGATAAGAAGGAGATTCCCGTCGCCCCGTTACAGAATGGGCAGACGTCGGAGGCTCTTGTGGCACCTGATGAGGAAGATTCATATTATTTCAGAATATTAGAGAGCGCGGGGATTCAGTTGAATCAGGCGCAGATTGAAGCAGTCCGTCACGGGGAAGGGCCGTGCCTGACCCTTGCTGGAGCAGGGACGGGTAAAACGACGGTCCTGGTGAGCAGGACAGGCTATCTGATGACGGTGAAGGGGATCGAACCACAGCATATCCTGTTGGTGACCTTCACGAAGAAGGCTGCCGATGAGATGAAGCAGCGGATCACCCGTCTTCCTGGGACGGAAGGAGGACACCGGGTGCATGCCAGTACATTCCACGCCTTGTTCCTTCATCTTCTGCGCTCCAGACAGTACACGCAGGAAGTCATCGGGAATGAACGGTACAAACAGATCCTGCTTAAGCAGATCCAGCGCGGGATGAACATCCAGAATCCCTATGATGCGGAGACGCTCCTTGCCAAGCTTTCTCATTATAAATTGAACAAATTCGATTTGCGTGAGCTTCCAGAGGGGACGAAAACCGAAAAGGAAACGCGGAGCATCCTCCTCAAATATGAGGAGTGGAAACGGATGAACCACAAGATGGACTTCGATGATATCCTCACGGAGGCACATGAACTCCTCATGATGAATCCGAATCTCCTTCAGACGCTGCAGCATCGTTTCCGCTACGTGATGGTCGATGAGTTCCAGGATACAAACCTTGTGCAGTATGAGCTGATCAAATTGATCGCGGCGCATGGGAACCTTTTCGTGGTAGGGGATGATGACCAGACGATCTACTCCTTCAACGGAGCAAGGAACGAGTTCATCCTCGATTTTGATGAAGAGTTCCCCGATGCGAAAGTCGTCACCCTTCAAGAGAATTACCGCTCTGATGCTTCCATCATCGGTCTCGGCAATGAAGTCATCGGCCGGAATGGACAGCGCCGGGACAAGACGTTGATCGCGACGAAGCCCGAGGCGGAAAAGCCTCTTTATTCCAGGCCGTCGACCGTCGATGAGGAAGCACAGTGGATCGCAGAAGAGATCAGGCGCCTCGTCGAAAGCGGGTATCAGTATCAGGACGTGACGATCCTGCACCGGACCATGAGTAGCGGCAGGGCGGTATTTGAGGAACTGCTGCTGAAGGAAATCCCGTTCACACCATACAACCAGAAGGATTCCCTTTTCTATGATAACTGGATGGTGAAGCCCGTCGTGGATCATCTGCGACTCGCCATCGTACCGAGGAACTTCTCTGCCATGGAATCCATCCTTCCGACCCTTTTCATCAACAAGGAAAGGGGGATGACCCAGATCCGGCAGGGTGAGACGAAGGAGCAGAGCCCGAATCCGCTACTTCACGTGACGAAGATCCCGGGGCTGAAACCGTTCCAGGTGAAATCGATCAATGAGAGGATCTCGTTCTTGAAGATGATCCGGGACCACGCCCCTCAGCAGGCGATCAAACGGATCAGGAGGGACTTTTACCACCGGTATATGGATGCGAAAGAGTCCAATATCGTGACGGAGCAGAAGGAAATGATCAAAGAAATGCTCGATGAACTGGAAGGTTCAGCAAAGCGTTTCGAGACGATCGCAAGCTTCATCGCGTTCATTGATGAAATGAAAAAGAAGTACGAAGAAGTCTATTCCGACCAGCACAGACATTCCGACAGCGTATCTCTTATGACCATCCACCGGTCCAAGGGACTTGAATTCCCTGTCGTGTTCCTGATCGGGGCCATCGAGGGGAATCTTCCCCATTCCTCTGCATTGAAGGCGGATCATCTGGAGGACAAGGTGCTGAAGGATGTGAAAAAGTCCGAAAAGCTTGAGAAGGCAATCGAGGAGGAGCGGCGGCTCGCCTATGTAGCCATTACGAGGGCAAAGGAGCGTCTTTACATATCATCCCCTGCTTATTATCAGGGGGAGACCCGCCCTTGTTCCCGGTTTATCAGTGATATTTTCAAGACGGAGCCGGTGAAGGAGCCCGTGAAGAAGCCCAAGGCGGATTCTGTCTATATTTCCATCGATGCCTGGATCTGCACCCAGCCGAGGTGCATTGCATGGCAGCGGATCGCTCCAGGCGAGAGCGCATCGACCAAGGAGTGCCCGATCTGTATGGGGGATATGAAGCCCGGAAGGAAAGAAGTCACGATCTAACGCATAAAAGCCCGATTCCCTAATGGGAATCGGGCTTTGTGTATTCGTCTTCGTTTTCCACTGGGGGATCGATCCTGCTTGCATCTTCCACGTGAAGCGTCTTCCGTAGAAAAAAGATGAGAAACCCAAGGATCATGCCTAAAATAAAAATGAATCCGATGGTGACGGCGATATTCATATCATCCCTCCCAACTGCCTATATGGGTAGTGTATGAGGGCCAGGGTTGGTCGTATGCCTTTTAATGTTCGTGATTAGGTGTATATGGAAACGTTATTTTAATAAAAATCTACAAATATCGATAAAAATCCGTATATTCTATTGTCAACTTACTAAAAAAATGTATAATAACTAGTAACAACTTTGTTGGCGGGTGAAATGATGACGAAGGATGCGAATGAAACGAAAAAGATTCTTTCCCACTTGTACAATGACGTCTCCAAGGAACTATTCGGTTTCGGGACGACACTACTGAAGGTGAAGATCGAAGAAAAGATCATCACGTTTCAAGCGAAGCATCGCCGCGCACCCAGATCACAGGCTCTCGAAGGGGAAGCGCCCCATCTGAAGCTTGAAGTCGATTTTCACATGTCGATCCTGTTCAAGAAGAAGCTCAAAGAAAAGCTGAAAGAGATCGGATGGGACATCGAGGCGGTCCTACGGGATTACGATTCCCTCACCCAGATTGCTTTCACAAACATCATCGTCAAATAGAATACCTGGACGTCCCGACTTGATTCATCTTGAAGGGATGCCGTTTAATCTTCTGGATTTGTTTCATCTTTGTTTACGAAGAAAAGACAATCTTGAGTAGAATGCTTTTATTCTATTTAGGGTTGTCTTTTTTTATATGCTATTCACTAAAAAACAATCATCAGGGGGTCAAGAAAATGAAAAAGTTCATCGTCATTCTTACCGTTGCGTCGCTTTTCCTACTGGGAGCATGCAGTGGTAATGGTTCAGGCAGTAAGAAGGATTCCAAGAAGCTCGTCATCTCCACATGGGGATTTGCTGAAGACTTCTTCGATAAAGAAGTGTATAAGCCGTTTGAAGAAGAGAACAATGTAGAAATCGTCCTCGACACGGGCAACAACGCAGATCGTTTGAATAAGGTCCGTCAAGGCCGCGGGGATGTGGATGTCATCTTCCTATCCGACTACTATGCGCAACAGGGGATCGATGATGGACTGTTTGCGAAGATTGATCATTCAAAGCTGAAAAATCTTGATTCCATCTATGATGTAGCTAAAGCTCCTCTTGGAGAAGAGTATGGTCCTGCTTATACGGTCGGTCAGTTTGGTATCGCCTATAATGCGGATGAAGTGAAACAACCGATCAAGGATTGGGATGACCTATGGCGCAAGGATCTGAAGGCATCCATTACCATTCCGGGGATCACCTCCACAAGCGGTCCGATGATGCTTGATGCAGCATCGAAGGTCAGTGGCGCAGACACATTCAATGAAGACCAAGCATTTGATCAAATGAAAGACATCCTGCCGAATGTTGTGAAAGAATACGGCCAGACGTCGGAATTCGTCAATATGTTCTCTCAGGGAGAGATCGTGGCTGGACCAATCATGGAAATGTATTTCGCCGATTTGAAAGAAGCCGTACCGAGTGCAACATTCGTTTCACCTGAAAAAGGCGGATATGCCGTCATGAATACGGTGAACGTTGTAAAAGATTCGAAGAATAAAGAGATGGCTGAGAAGTTCATCGATTATATATTGAGCAAAGAAGTACAAGAGAAGTCAGCGAAGGCCAAGGTCGATTCACCTGTCAACACCGAAGTGAAGCTATCTGAGGAAGAAGCAGAGGGATTGACGTACGGGGAAGAGGTTGTAGAAGGATTGAATACGCTGGATATGGAGTTTGTGAATCAGAATTCCAAGCAGTGGATCGACCGTTGGAACCGTGAACTGGCAAACTAACAATGGGAGTGGATGACATGAAGCGTAAACTGATACTTGATGTGGATACCGGCATAGATGATGCGATCGGCATCATCCTGGCAGTGAAAAGCAGGGAGTTCGATCTTCTTGGAATCACAACGGTGAATGGAAACGTGTCCCTTGATCAAGCAACGGACAATACGCTGAAGGTTTTGGATCTACTCGGGGAAACCAATCTGTCTGTGATCAAAGGGGCCGATGCCCCTTTGATCAGGCCCCAATTCTTCGAACATGGGGTACACGGGGAAGACGGACTTGGCGGGGAATTGAAGGATATCCTTCCATCAAGACCTGCGGAGGAAGGATTTGCCCCTGATTTCATCATCAATTCGATCCTGAATTTCCCTCATGAGGTCACGCTTGTCATGACGGGTCCACTGACCAATCTGGCCTTAGCGATTAAGAAATGTCCACAGATTGTCCACTATGTGAAAGAAGTCATTTTCATGGGCGGAGTGGTCAAGGGACCGGGGAATGTCACGCCGACGGCCGAGTTCAATATGGTGGTAGATCCGGAGGCTGTGAAGATTGTGCTTCACGCAGGCTTCAACGATATCACCCAGGTGGGGCTCGATGTCACCAGACACGCAATCCTGAAGGAAGACCATATCCAGGCGATTGAAAATCCCGTGATCCGTGAGTATATCGATAACAGCACGGCTCAATACCGCAAACGGTACTTCAAACGGAACGGCGTGGACGGTTGTGCCATGCACGATCCGCTTGCTGTCGCGGTTGCCATCGATAAAAGTCTCGTCAAGACCGAGGACTTCTTCGTCGATGTGGAGACGAGGAGCGAGCTATGTGATGGTCAACTCGTATGTGACTTCCAGAACAGGTTGGAGCAAGACAGGAATCTATCCGTCTGTACGGAGGTCGATGAAGCGGCTTTCCTACGATTATTCCATTCCATCGTTTCATCTTAATCTATTGGAGACAGGGGTTTTTGAGTATGAAGACGCGTTATATGTATCTATTGATGCTACCTGGCATCCTGTTTTTGACGGTATTCATGATTATTCCCATCGTCCTCACGATCGGGACGACGTTTACCGACGGAAGCGGGATCACCTTAGACGGGTACCTGACGTTCCTGAAGGATCGATATTTCCTTGATATTCTATTCACCACGCTGCGGGTCAGCCTGCTGACGACGTTGATCTGTATCATCCTTGGGTTTCCGGCAGCTTATTATATCTCAAAGCTCGGGGGCAGAATGAAGGCAGTCCTTCTGCTTCTTACGATCTTCCCATTGCTGACGAGTTCGGTTGTCCGGTCGTTCAGCTGGATGATCATTATCGGACGAAATGGATTGTTGAATAAGATGCTCCTTGGGATGGGCATCATTCACGAACCTCTCGATATCCTTTATACACCGACGGCCATCATCATCGGGTTGGTTCATTTATTTCTTCCCTTAATCATCGTTTCCCTGGTGGGGGTCATGGAGAACATCCAGCATGATCTTCTCGAAGCAGCCGAAAGCCTGGGGGCATCAAAGGCCACTGTATTCCTGAAGGTCGTTCTTCCCCTGTGTGTGCCGGGACTTGTCATCGGGAGCATCCTCGTCTTTGTGGGCAGCTTCACGGCGTACACCACACCTGCCCTATTGGGGGGCAAGCAGCGGGTCATCTCCACTTTCCTGTATCAGAACGCCATCACGCTCAATGACTGGCAGGTGGCCTCCATTGTCGCCACCATCATGATTGTCATCACGTTTGCCGTGATTGCCTGCATGAATGCATTAGCACGTAAATTGAATCCGAAGGGGTAGAGGTCGATGCAGAAGAATCGAGGATTGGCATTTTTCACATTCCTGGTATTTCTATTCTTATTGGGACCTTTGCTGATTATATCGGTGACGTCCTTTGAGGGTGGGAGCGTTTTGAAGTTCCCGCCGGAACATCTTTCATTTAAATGGTATCTGAATATATTCGATGTGCAGATGTTTATTTCCACATTCAAGACATCCATTATTGTCTCTCTCATGGGGAATCTATTCGCCCTTGTCCTTGGCATCCCGGCGGCATATGCCCTGAGTCGATTCGACTTCAAAGGGAAGAAATTGCTCGATGCCGTGTTCATTTCCCCGATCCTCATACCGGGGATCGTCCTTGGCTTTTCATTCCTTCGCTATATCGTCGGGGCCTATCAGCTTCCGATCTATACAGCGCTTTTCATCGGTCATACCATCATCATGCTCCCTTTCATCATCAGGGTCATTTCATCGAGTCTATCAAACTTTGATTTTTCCATCGAAGAGGCTGCAGAGAGCCTGGGAGCGAGCAAGGTCAAGACGTTCTTCATCGTCGTCCTGCCGAATATCAAGTCAGGGATCCTGGCAGCGGTCATGATCGCATTCCTGGAATCCTTCAATAACGTCGACATATCCGTATTCATGACCGGACCGGGCATCTCTACGTTCCCGATCCAAATGCTCACGTATGTTGAGAACTATTTCGATCCGACCATCGCGGCGATTTCCGTCCTCCTCATGGTCATCACGGCATTCTTCATGTTCATGGTTGAAAGACTGATGGGACTATCTTATTTCACTAAACGATAAAAGGGGGCCACTCCATTGGCATTATTTAGTTTGGACGATGTATCTGTTTCCTATAATAAGCAAACGATCCTGGAGAACTTCAATCTTGAGATCGAGAAGGGTCAGCTCGTTTCCCTGCTTGGACCAAGTGGATGCGGGAAAACGACCACGCTCCGATTGATCGCAGGATTCCTGAAAGCGAACAAGGGGAAATTCCTTCTGAACGGTAAAGATTATACAAAGGTTCCCGTGAACAAGCGTAATTTCGGTTTTGTATTCCAGAACTACGCCCTTTTCCCCCATTTATCAATCTTTGATAATGTGGCATTCGGACTCCGGCTGAGGAAGCTTGGAAAAGGAGAGATAGAGAAAAAGGTAAAGAGAGTACTGGAGGTCGTCGATCTTGCAGGCTACGATCAACGATACCCGAAAGAGCTGTCAGGGGGACAAAAACAGCGTGTCGCAATTGCCAGGGCTTTGGTCATCGAACCGGAAATCCTGTTATTCGATGAACCGCTCAGCAACCTCGATGCCAATCTGAGAGTGAACATGAGGGTGGAAATCCGCCGGATCCAGCAGGAGCTCGGGATTACAACGGTTTACGTATCCCATGATCAGGAGGAGTGTTTCTCCATCTCCGATAAGGTAGCCATCATGAACAAAGGCGTCATTGAACAGCTCGATGAACCGACGAGCATCTATCAGTATCCTAAAACGAGATTCATTGCTGATTTCATCGGGTTTAAGAACTTCATCGAGTTTGAGGAGCGGCAGGATGCAGAGGACACGATCCGGCTATCCGTTTCTGGTCATGATTTTGTCTTGACCAGGCATCCGCAAATGAGCAGATCAGGAAAGATCGGTGCCATCCGGCCGGACAACCTCCTGCTCCATGAAGGGACGAAGGAAGGAATGAACATCATTCCCGGCATCGTGAAGATCTCGACCTACCTTGGACGCAGCTTCCAATTCGTCGTGGAAACAGCCCTTGGCGATTTCACCGTGAATAAAGAAACAGCACTGCCTTACCGTGCGGGAGAAAAGGTCTCGCTCGAAATACCTCAGGATCAGATGGTTGTGGTGGAATAGCTTTAGGAGGGAAAGTATGAAAGTCGATATGCTGGTAACGGACGTTCGCGTCTACAACAGTTATTTTAAACGATTCACAAAAGGGAACGTAGCCATCAAAGACGGAAAGTTCTTCTATATCGGGGACCGGGGAGCGGAGTATTTCGAAGCGTCCGACGTCGTGGCAGGGGACGGTTCCTACATGGTCCCGGGTCTGATCGATATCCATCTTCATATAGAAAGCACCATGGTGACACCCGCTACCTTTTCATACGGCCTGATCCGGAACGGGGTCACGACCATTGTGCCCGAACCCCATGAGATGGCCAATGTATTCGGCCTGTCCGGTGTGAAGGAAATGATCCGCGCCAGTGAATCGTGCGAAGTGGACATGTTCTATTCGATTCCGAGCTCTGTCCCGGCCACTTCCATGGAAACGACGGGAGGGGCCATCGGCATCGGGGAAATCGATGATCTTCTCCGGACGGAAAGGATCAAATGCCTGGGAGAAATCATGAACTTCTATGAAATCATCACGGAAGCACCGAGTAAGACGAACGCCATCCTTGAGCATATGAACCGCGAGTATCCGGATCTGATCATCGAGGGGCATGTACCGAAGCTGCTGGACCTCGAGCTTCAGCAGGTCGCGTTCGCCGGCGTCCACTCCGATCACACGCACCAGACAGTGGAAGGGATGGAGCAGCGCATGGCGGCCGGCATGTTCGTTGAAATCCAGGAAAAGTCCATGACGCCCGAGGTGATGGAATACCTGATCAGCGAGCCGGTGGAGGAGCTCTTTTGCTTCATCACCGATGATGTGATGGCGGATTCCTTTACAGAGAGGGGCCATTTGAATGTCCTGCTGAAGAAGGCAATCGCCATGGGGATGACGCCCGAGATGGCCATTTATGCGTGTACCTATACACCAGCCCAGAGGATGCGTATGTATGATCGGGGAACGATCGCGCCTTCGAAGGTGGCAGACTTTCTGTTGGTTTCAGATCTCGAGTCGTTTGAAATCAATGAGGTGTATAAAGCGGGTCGCCGGGTCTATGATGTGAATCAATCGTATGATCAGGCTGAACCGGATCGGGCTTTCCCTGAATCCTTCTATAAAAGTGTCGACCTTGCTGAATTGAGTTTGGACGATTTTACCATGGAGAGCGGGAAAGCTGACGGTGCTTATATGTGCAGGGTGATCCAGGTGAAGAACGGGTCGACCTTCACCGAGGAAGTCCACCGGTCCGTGGTGTCCAGTGGAGGACGTCTCGAGTGGGAAGGAGGCGGTCTGGCACAGATCGCGACGTTTTCGAGATACGGGACGGAGAGCCGGGCACATGGGTTGATTGCCGGTGATATCATCAAGAGCGGTGCGTTTGCGACGACTTATTCACATGATAATCACAATCTGCTTGTTGTGGGGCATAGTCCAGAGGATATGCTACTGGCGGCGAATGAAGTGATCCGGAAGCAGGGCGGTGTGTGCTGTGTGGAAGGTGGCAAGATTTTGTCGATGCTTGAGCTGCCGGTTGGAGGGATTCTGTCTGAGGATAAGCTTGAGTGTGTGTCAGAGCAGGTGGGGCATGTGACGGCTTCGCTGAAGGCGATGGGGTATGAGCATTATAATGTGATCATGTCGCTGAGTACGCTGTCGTTGCCTGTGAGTCCGGCGTTGAAGATTACGGATCGCGGGTTGATTGATGTGAATGGGGGCCGTGTGGTTCCGTTGATTGTGGATTGAGGTAGGGAGTGGGCTTGGTGCCTGCTCTCTTTTTTTGTCCATAGATGGGACGTTCCGTTTCGCTTCGGCCGACCGCTTTCCTAGGGGAGTGAGGTGAGCCTCCTCGTGCCTGCGGGGTCTCACCCTTCACTCTATTCCCTTAGGAGTCGGTCGGCCTTCGCTACACTGCACTTTTGGTGGTGATGGGGTGATGGGTGCTGGACGTCATCCTCCCCCTTCTGTTTTGTGGGTGGTAGTGCAAAGATGGGACGTTCCGTTTCGCTGCGGCCGACCGCTTTCCTAGGGGAGTGAGGTGAGCCTCCTCGTGCCTGCGGGGTCTCACCTTTCACTCGATTCCCTTAGGAGTCGTTCGGCCTCCGCTGCACTGCACTTTTGGTGGTGATGGGGTGATGGGTGCTGGACGTCATCCTCCCCCTTCTGTTTTGTGGATAGTAGTGCATAGATGGGACGTTCCGTTTCGCTGCGGCGGACCGCTTTCCTAGGGGAGTGAGGTGAGCCTCCTCGTGCCTGCGGGGTCTCACCTTTCACTCGATTCCCTTAGGAGTCGTTCGGCCTTCGCTACACTGCACTATTGGTGGGGATGGGGTGATGGGTGCTGGACGTCATCCCCCTTCTGTTTTGTGGGTGGTAGTGCAAAGATGGGACGTTCCGTTTCGCTTGGGCCGACCGCTTTCCTAGGGGAGTGAGGTGAGCCTCCTCGTACCTGCGGGGTCTCACCCTTCACTCGATTCCCTTAGGAGTCGTTCGGGCGCTGCACTGCACTTTTAGTGGGGAAGGGTGATGGGTTCTGCACACCAGCCCCATCTGTTTTGTGGGCATTTGAGCAAAGATGGGGTTCTGGACGTCATCCCTCTCATGTTTTGTGTGGATTAATAAGGAGATGCGAAGGCGTCCAAAATGTATATATTTTATTGTAATAGAGCTGTGGGTAAGTCGCGTTAGGACGATCTGAAGTTATCCACATGGTTACTTATTCACAAGTGAGTGAATGCGTTTCTGTTAAAAGGGTTGATTGAAGAAGGCATGAGCCCTCAACTGTAGAAGTGGTGTGTGTTGGGGAGAACAGAGTAGTAACATTCCCCACCACCAGAACCAAAGAGTGGATTGAAGCGGAAGGCGCTTGACTCCAGCGGAAAAGGAGGGATGGCGAGACCCCGCAGGCACGAGGAGGCTCGAGGCCCTCCCCGCAGGAAAGCAAGAGCCTGCAGCGAAAAGGAACGGACTCTATCTCGCTTGCTTTCTATTAAAGAATTAGCAAGATTAGATACTGAAAAAAGAGAGGAATATGCAGTCACCCTCTCTTACTCTTGATGGCTTCCTGCATTTTTCTGATGGATTCCTGCCCCTTGGTTTCGCGTATCTGCAGGAGGTTGGCGTAAAGGGTGTCGATCAGGGTGAGCTGGGCGATCCTGGATGAGAGTGCTTCGTTCCTGTAGTCGGAATCCTCTGATACGGTAAAGAGGGGGATGTCGACCTGCTGGCTCAAAGGGGATTTGGCAAAGTTCGTGATCCCGATGGTGGTGGCTCCGGTGCTTTTGACGATGTCGAGGATATGAAGGATATCCTTGGTGCTACCTGAATGGGAGATGAAGATCGCGCAGTCTTCACTGGTCATTTGCGATGCTGCCATGAGTTGGATGTGGGAGTCGAGGGTCGCATGCACTTTCAACCCGGTCCGGATGAATTTGTGGTAGCCGTCAAGGGCTACGATGCCTGATCCGCCGCTACCGAAGAACTCGATGGAACGTGCCGTTTCCATGGCTTGTACGGCTTTCATCAGATCCCCTTCATCAAGTATCACGAGGGTGTCTTCGATCGTTTTGCAGTTGGAGCGGAATACTTTTGAGGCGATGGAAGTCGGGGTATCCCCTTCGTCGAGCCGTTCGTGGGAAGAATTCTTCATGATCTCGGATGCAAGGGCGATCTTCATGGCTTGGAATCCTTTGAATCCGACACGCTTGCAAAAGCGGAACACGGTCGAGTCGGCGACACCTAACCGATCTGATAGTCCGTTAATGGAAGAATGGATGGTTTCTTCCGGTCTCTTCAGGATGAAGTCGGCGATCTTTTTTTCGGTTGTGCTGAATTGAGGATAATGTGCACGGATCCTGGCGAGGCAGTGCTGGTGCTCTTGGCTCATTGAATCACACTCCTGTAAGGGTTTTCCTTCTTTCTAGTATACTAGTTTTTGGTGGAAATAAAAATAAATTCTGTAATCGTTTGCATAATAAAAAATATTTTTTTGAATGTTTTCATCATTTTTCCCATTGGATTCAACTAGGAGATTTCCATGTGTATGGTTTGGTTAAATGCGCTTTCAGGTGTTATGTTAGAAAGAGGTATTTAAAACGACAGGGCGACGTCTGCCCCGATTTAATGAAAGAAGGATCATCCCTTCTCTATGTTCGTTTAGGAGGAAATAGTCATGTCACGATATATGATAGGTGTCGATATTGGAACCACCAGTACGAAAGCTGTACTTTACAATGAAAAAGGCGAGGCGATCGAGCGTCATGGAATCGAGTATCCCCTTCACACTCCGGTTCCGGGAGTGGCAGAACAGGATCCCGAAGAGATCTTCCAGGCGGTCATCTACTGCATCAAGGAAGTAGCAGGAAGGACAGAGGAAGAGATCTCGTTCGTATCGTTCAGTTCCGCCATGCACAGTCTCATCCTGGTAGATGAGGAAAACGGCCTGCTGACCAGATCCATTACCTGGGCGGATAACCGCAGCAGTGAATGGGCGGAAAAGATCAAGCACGAGATGAACGGAATGGAGATTTACCAAAGGACCGGTACGCCGATCCATCCGATGTCCCCCCTTGTGAAACTTGCTTGGCTCCGTCATGATGAGCCCGAGCTTTTTGAAAAAGCAGCGAAGTTCATTTCCATCAAGGAATTCATCTTCCACCGTTTGTTCGACAAGTATGTGATCGATTATTCAATCGCTTCTGCCACGGGGATGTTTCATCTTGAAGATCTTGACTGGGATGAAGAAGCTCTCGAGATCGCAGGGGTTAAAAAGAATCAGTTGTCTACACCGGTTTCTACCACTACGAGTCTGACCGGACTTCAGGGGAATTACGCCGAACTCCTCGGGATCGATGCAGAGACACCGTTTTACGTAGGAGCGAGCGATGGCGTCCTTTCAAATCTCGGTGTGAACGCCATCGAGAGCGGGGTCGTCGCCGTAACGATCGGGACAAGTGGTGCGATCCGCGCCGTCACCGATCGTCCCATCACGGATCCAAAAGGGCGGATCTTCTGCTACGCGCTTACCGATAAGCATTGGATCATCGGAGGACCGGTAAACAATGGCGGCATGATCTTCCGCTGGGTGAAGGAAGAGCTCGCCACAGCCGAAGTGGACGCTGCCGGCAGACTTGGCCTGGAGCCTTATGAGGTGTTGACGGCCCTTGCCTCCAAAGTGAATCCGGGAGCGGACGGCCTGATCTTCCATCCGTATATGGCAGGAGAAAGGGCACCTCTCTGGAACGCAAAAGCACGGGGATCCTTCTTCGGACTTGCCATGCACCATAAAAAGGAGCATATGGTCAGGGCGGTCCTTGAAGGAATCGTCATGAATCTGTACAGCGTCCTTCAGGCGCTGGAAGAATTGATCGGGACCCCTGTTCGCGTGCAGGCAACCGGTGGCTTTGCCCGATCCGAACTGTGGAGGCAGATGCTCGCCGATATCTTCAATCAGGAAGTATTCGTCCCGGAAAGCTTTGAAAGCTCGTGCCTTGGTGCTGTCGTCCTCGGGATGGTGGATCAGGGATGGATGGGATCATTGGAAGAAGTGCGCTCCATGGTGGGTAGCGTTCATTCCCACCGACCTGAACCCGAGGCGGTGAAAGTGTATCAGGAGCTGATGCCGATCTTCTCGCGTCTGCCAGCGCTCCTTGCACCGGAATACGATGCCATCAGTGATTTTCAGGCAAGAAGGATCGATTCATAAGAGTGCTCCTCCCCAAACCCCACCTTTTTAGGGTATAATGAATGAGGATTGACACGATAGGAATTTATTGAACGAAAGTGAGTGTTATAGATGGGACGTAAATGGAATAATATCAAGGAAAAGAAGGCGTCCAAGGATGCCAATACAAGCAGGATCTATGCTAAATTCGGCCGTGAGATCTATGTGGTGGCCAAACAAGGAGAGCCGGATCCGGATTTGAATCAGGCACTGAAGTTCACCCTTGAGCGTGCGAAGACGTACAACGTACCGAAACATATCATCGACCGTGCCATTGAGAAAGCAAAGGGCGGTTCCGATGAGAATTATGATGAGCTCCGCTATGAAGGCTTCGGCCCTAACGGTTCCATGGTCATTGTCGATGCCTTGACCAATAATGTGAACCGTACAGCATCCGAAGTGCGTGCGGCTTTCGGCAAAAACGGCGGGAACATGGGTGTGAGTGGATCGGTTGCTTACATGTTTGATGCGACAGCTGTTATCGGGATCGAAGGCAAGTCAGAAGATGACGTTCTTGAAATCTTGATGGAAGCGGATGTAGATGCCCGCGACATCATCGCGGAAGAAGATGCGGTGATCGTGTATGCCGATCCCGATCAATTCCATGCCGTACAGGAAGCATTCAAGGCAGCAGGCATTTCGGAATTCTCCGTGGCCGAGCTGACCATGCTTGCGCAGAACGATGTAGAACTTCCTGAAGATGCAAAGGCGCAGTTCGAGAAAATGATCGATGCTCTCGAAGACCTTGAAGATGTTCAACAGGTTTATCATAACGTTGATCTAGGTGAATAAGGAATGAGGGGTGTCCCGGGTCGACCGGGGCACCCTTTTTAAAAAGGAGGCACGTTCATGGAAGGAAAAGTCGCTCTCATTGCCGGGGCAACGGGGATGGTAGGTTCCAGGCTGGTCAGGCTGCTCCTTGATTCTCCCCGTTACGATAAGGTCATCTCATTTGTCAGGAGAGAGTCCGGGGTCGTCCATGAAAAGCTGGATGAACGGGTGCAATCATTGGACGATATGAGATTGGATCCTGGTGAGACAATCGATGATGTTTACTGCTGCCTCGGAACAACGATCAAGAAAGCCAAGACCCAGGAGGCATTCAAGAGAGTCGATCATGGATATCCGCTACAGCTTGCAGAACTCGGAAAAACCCACGGGGCAAAACAATTCCTGTTGATTTCTTCAATGGGAGCCGATGTGGACTCACGCTTTTTCTATAGTCGTGTAAAAGGGATGACAGAGAGGGATGTCACGGCATTGGGGTATTCAACCCTTCACATTTTCAGGCCGTCCCTGCTTCTTGGAGAACGGGCCGAGTTCCGTTTTGGGGAAAAGATGGGGGAAGCGGCATCGCGGCTCCTTCAGCCCTTCATGAGGGGGAAGTTGAAAAAATACCGGAGCATCGAAGGGATCCAGGTGGCAAGGGGGATGCTGTCAGCTGCAAGCGGCCATTGGGATCGCAATGTTTTAATATGGGAATCAGATGCCATTCAGGAACTGTGACGATACAGGAAAAAGAGCCAGGCTCCTCCATTGGGGGCCTGGCTCTTTTATTAATTTAAACCGTATATTCCTTCAGAGCACTCAGAAGGGGGCGCAGGGAAGGATCGGATTCCAAGTTCGCCATCATGCCCTTGATGACAACCTTCCTAGGTTCTTCTTTCTCGAGTTCTTCTTTAATGACGTCAAGAGATACGCGGG
Source organism: Rossellomorea marisflavi (assembly GCF_009806575.1). NCBI lineage: Bacteria > Bacillati > Bacillota > Bacilli > Caryophanales > Bacillaceae > Rossellomorea > Rossellomorea marisflavi. The sequence goes on from NZ_CP047095.1 coordinate 541,496, forward strand.
TATTCTCGTCTTCCGTCTTGCTTGATGCTTCACCGATCAAGGAACAGAGTTGTGCTTTCTCCACGTGCAGGAGTGTCTCCATGCGCTCTTTGCGCATGACGGGCTCATCTCCACTCTTGATCAGCCCCTCCACCATATCATCCATCCTTCTCAACACGAAGGTGGATAAATACGCGAAATCAAGAGGGATCTGGTCTAGGATGATGGTCTCAAGGTAAGAATGGAAAAAGCCATGGATCATCATCGTGGCATCCCAAATATATGGCTCGATCGGAGGACCGTAGATCTCATAAAGCCTCCGTGAATAAAGGTGGTAGGACTCCCGTTTCATCTCCATCAACAAAGATTCGATCTTTTCATTGAAGGGGATGGCATTTTCCCTGATCTGCATGACGATGAACTCTTTATGTCTCGATACCTCCGTCAATTGGCGTTCCAGCTGCTTCTGGAATTTATCATAGGGAGGAAGGTCAGCGTGCTCGACTTCATTGATGCTTGTATAGATCATCTGGAAATAATGCTCCATGATGGCAAAAAGGAGGGCATCCTTCGATTTGAAATATAAGTAAAAGGCACCTTTGGATATATGGCATTCCTCAACGATCTCCTGAACAGAGGTAGCGTTGAATCCTTTGTTGGCAAACAGCTTCATCGACGTTTCGATGATCAATTTTTCTTTTTCTTTCATACACGTTCTCTCCCCAATGGTCTCATAGGTACATTATGACCGAATGGTCACAAAAAATAAACCCTTTTAATACATAAATTATTGACGAGTGACTGTTCGGTCAGTTATATTAGGTGATGTTATGACTAGTCGGTCAGTTTAATTTGGAAAGGAAGGTATTTGAGTGAATAGTATCATCAATTTTGTGCTGAAAAACAAATTCGCCGTTTGGTTGATGACGATCATCATCATCGTGGCGGGCTTGTATTCAGGCTTCAACATGAAGCTTGAAACATTGCCGAATATCAATACGCCTGTTGTCACCATCACGACGGTTTATCCAGGCGCGACACCGGAAGATGTGGCGGATAAAGTATCCGAACCCATCGAGCAGCGCGTCCAGAATCTGAACGGGGTGAGCGTCGTCAGCTCTACTTCGTACCAAAATGCTTCGGCCGTTCAGATTGAATATAAGTATTCCAAAGACATGGATGAAGCAAAGAGGGAAGTGGAAGATGCCGTTTCTGATATCTCCTTCCCTGACGAGGTCAACGACCCTGAGGTATCAAGGCTCAGCCTGAATGCCTTCCCGGTCATCGCCCTCAGCGTATCGGATGAGAATCAATCCCTGTCTGAATTGACGAAGACAGTGGAAGACACCATCATCCCTGAATTTGAAGGTCTTGATGGGGTTGCTTCCGTTCAAGCTTCCGGTCAGGAAGTGCAAGAAGGTCAAATCGTATTCGATCAGGATAAACTTGACCAATACGGACTGACAGAAGATACGGTGAAGAACATCATCCAAGGGTCAGACATTTCCCAGCCTCTCGGACTTTATACGTTCGATGATACTCAAAAGTCCGTCCTTGTTGACGGGAACATCACGACCGTCAAAGACCTTGAAAACGTGAAGATCCCGCTTGTCCCTTCTGGTGACGCGGGAAGTGCGCAGCAGGGGATGGGCGGTGCGGAAGGACAGTCTCCGCAGGCTCAAGCGCCTCAAGCACAGCAAGGGCAGCAGCCTGCAGCTCCTCAGCAGGGAGCAGAGATGAAGATCCCAACGGTGAAGCTGTCTGAAATCGCCGACATCAAGGTGAAAGGTGAAGCTGAATCAATCTCGAAAACCAATGGCAAGGAATCCATCGGGCTTCAGGTTGTAAAAACAGCTGATGCCAATACGGTGGATGTCGTCAATGCCGTGAAAGATCAGATGAAGAAGTTTGAGAAAGATATCGATGGTGTTGAACTGACGTCAACGTTTGACCAGGGTGAACCAATCGAAGAGTCCGTCAGTACGATGTTGAATAAAGCATTGTTCGGGGCGATCTTCGCCGTCATCATCATCCTGCTGTTCCTTCGGGATATCAAGTCAACGATCATTTCCGTCATTTCCATCCCGCTTTCCTTGTTGATTGCGATTCTTCTCCTGAAGGAAATGGATATCACATTGAACATCATGACGCTCGGAGCCATGACAGTGGCAATCGGCCGTGTCATCGATGACTCCATCGTTGTCGTAGAAAATATTTATCGCCGTATGGCCCTGCCGGGTGAAAAACTGAAAGGCAAAGAACTGATCCGGGAAGCAACGAAGGAAATGTTCGTGCCGATCATGTCTTCAACGATCGTAACGATTGCCGTGTTCCTTCCACTCGGACTGGTCCAGGGAATGATCGGGGAACTATTCCTTCCGTTCGCTTTGACCATCGTATTCGCCCTATTGGCATCACTCCTCGTGGCTGTGACCGTCGTACCGATGCTGGCCCACACGATGTTCAAGCCGGGGTCATCAAAGAAAAAACATGTGGAAAAACCAAGCCGTATGGCCAATGGATACAAGCGAATCCTGAACTGGACGCTGAATCATAAAATCATTACCTCGGTCCTTGCCATCGCCATGCTCGTAGGAAGCCTCTTCCTCGTGCCGAAGATCGGCGTGAGCTTCCTTCCTGGTGATGAAGAGAAGATGATCATGGCTACATTCAAACCGGAGCCGGGTCAGACCCGTGAAGATGTGGCGAAAATCGCCGATGAAGCAGAAAGCTATCTTCAAAGCCGAAAAGGCGCAGACACCATCCAATACTCTGTCGGAAGCGAGAATCCGATGAGTCCTGGAAGCACGAACGATGCCATTTTCTTCGTATCGTACGATGAAGATACAAAGAATTTCTCTGATGAGAAAGAAAAGGTCATCAAGCATCTTCAGGAAACCACCTCCAAAGGGGAGTGGGCATCACAGGACTTCTCTGCAAGTGCCGGAAGCAATGAGATCTCCGTTTATGTGTACGGTGATTCCGTGAAGGACATCGAACCTGTCGTCAAAGATCTTCAGAAAAAGATGGAAGACAAAGGCGACTACAAAAAAGTGAAGAACTCCCTTGCTGAATCGTACGAAGAGTACTCCTTCGTAGCCGATCAGGAGAAACTGAGCGAGCTTGGGCTCACAGCGGGCCAAATCGCCATGGAGCTCAGTCAGGACCGTCAGCGCCCTGTGCTGACCACCATCCAGAAAGACGGGGAAGATGTGGATATCTACCTCGATGCACCGAAGGAAAGCTATAAAGATATCAACGACCTGAAAGATAAAACGATTCAATCTCCACTCGGTATGGAAGTGAAGATCAGCGATGTCGTGAAGATCGAAGAAGGTGAAACATCCGATACCCTCTCAAGACGTGACGGGAAAGTTTACGCCAATGTAAGCGGTGAGCTGAAGTCGGATGATGTATCAAAAGCCTCTCAAGACCTTCAAAAAGACATTGATGATATGGATATTCCATCTGGAATCGATGTGAATATGGGTGGGGTCACCCAGGACATCCAAGAATCCTTTACACAGCTCGGCCTTGCGATGCTGGCAGCCATTGCGATCGTGTATCTGATCCTTGTCATCACATTCGGTGGAGGACTTGCGCCATTTGCCATCCTGTTCTCCTTGCCGTTCACAGTGATCGGTGCCCTTGTCGGCCTGTTGATCGCTGGTGAGACCATCAGTATTTCCTCCCTGATCGGAGCATTGATGCTGATTGGAATCGTCGTAACCAACGCCATTGTCCTTGTCGATCGTGTCATTCACAAAGAGAATGAAGGAATGTCTACGCGTGATGCCCTGCTCGAAGCAGGTGCAACCCGTCTACGTCCGATTCTCATGACGGCTATCGCGACAATCGGGGCACTCTTCCCGCTCGCTCTAGGCCTTGAAGGAAGCGGATTGATTTCCAAAGGTCTCGGTGTGACAGTCATCGGTGGATTGACAAGTTCAACCCTCCTGACCCTTGTGATCGTACCAATCGTGTATGAGATCCTCATGAAGATCAAACGCAAGGTAACGAGAAAAGCCAAAGCGGAATAACAATAAGAAAGCAGTCTCCTGACGGGGGCTGCTTTTTTTGTCGTCCTGCCTGTCCTCATATTCCGGGATGGCCAGTCATAGACTAGAACATCTTGTGATAAAGGGCGGGACTGTGGATGAATCTGTTTTACAAAGGAATCTTGATCTTGATGGTGACGGCGTTCGCAGGCGAGCTTCTGGAATTCATCATCAATATGATATTGGCGCAGGAACTGGGGGAAGCGGGACTTGGTACATATATGTCCATCCTTCCCACCGTTTTTTTAATTGTGATTTTATCCAGCATGGAGCTTCCCATCTCCCTTTCTAAGTTTTTTGCAGAGAGGGAAGAACGTCTCCACAGGGGGATGCTTGGCTATGCGTTCCGTTTCGCTCTCCTGACGACCATCATCCTCCTCGGCATCATGGTCCTTGTCTATGCATGGACGCCCTTATTCAGTGGCTACCATCAGGGGATCAGATGGCTGATCATCCTCATCATCCCGATCATAGCCTTCACCTCCATTACGCGGGGATACTTCATGGGGATCCAGAAGATGGGGAAGATCGCTGTGGCCAATTTCCTTAGAAAAGGCATCCAGCTTCTACTCCTTGTGTCCATCTATCAATTCTTGGAGTTTGAGCTCAATACGTCCATCTTTATTGCACTTGGCACGATGATCGCCAGCGAGTGCATTGTATTTGTCTATTTAATCCATGCTTACATAGTCGAGATACGGGGTAAAAGGAAAGATAGCCATAGCAGTCTGCCGAAGGGGGAGATGAGAAAAGCGGTATTGTCGGTTTCGATCCCGACGACATTTTTACGGATTTTCCATGCTCTGACCCATGCCATCCAGCCTTTTCTCATCAAACTGGCACTCGTCATGTCAGGGATGGAGGCAGGGGAGGCCAATGAACATTTCGGCATGCTCGCGGGGATTGCCTTGACCATCGGATTCTTCCCTTCTTTCATCGCCGTTTCCATGATGACGGTCCTCATCCCGACGATATCAGAGAAGGCTTCTTCAAACGATTGGCCGGGGATTCTAGCTCACTTGAAGCAGGTGATGTGGCTCACGATCGGATACGGGATCCCTGTCGTATTCGTGTACTATGCTTGGGGAGACGCCATTACAGAGCGATTCTTCCACTCTGTGACATCGGCCTATTACCTGAAGCTTTTATGGCCATATTTCTTATTCCACTTCTTGATGCTGCCGCTTCAAGCATTCATGATCGGTCTTGGACTCGTGAAGGATGCCCTGCTTCATACGGTGTGGGCGAGTGCATTTTCCTTCGCGTGCATCTATTTCATGGGTTCCCGCTACGGCATGGAAGGGGTCATCGTCGGGATGAATGGTGGAGCCGTCCTCGCCATGCTGCTTCACTACTTCACTATCTGTAAAGAGTTGGAAGCGACGGTTTGGTTAAAACCCGCGGAAAAAATATAAACTAAACATAGCTCATTGAAAGTCAGCGGGCCCCGCTGGCTTCATTACGTTAAAGGAGAAACTGTATGATTGAATCGATCTTATTTAACCTTATGTTAGTCGGCTTCCTGGGAATCGCTTCCCAATGGGCGGCATGGAGGTTCAAGCTTCCCGCCATCGTCGTCATGTCCATCGTCGGCTTACTAGCTGGTCCGATTCTCGGACTGATCAATCCTGAAGAAGTCTTCGGGGAACTGTATGAACCGCTTATTTCCATGGCTGTTGCCATCATCCTATTCGAAGGGAGCCTGAATCTGGATTTCAGGGAAGTGAGGGGCCTCGGTAAACCGGTCTTCAGGATTGTAACCATCGGTGCATTCCTCGCCTGGATCTTGGGTTCACTGGGTGCCCACTATGTTGCGGGACTGTCATGGGCCGTTGCCTTCGTCATCGGAGGGTTGTTCATCGTTACCGGTCCTACGGTCATCCTGCCCCTCCTCAGGCAGTCAAAACTTAAGCCGAGACCTGCGGCGATCCTGAAATGGGAAGGCATCATCGTCGATCCATTCGGTGCGCTCCTTGCTGTTTTTGCATTTGAAATCATTAATTTCCTTATCAGCGAGGATGCTACCATTCTGAAGCTCGTCTCATTCTTTGCTGCATCGCTGTTTGCCATTCTCCTTGGGTGGGGGCTTGGACGGTTCACCGGTTTTCTATTCGAAAAGGGACATGTACCGGAATTCTTGAAATCACCGGTCGTCTTTGCCTTAGTGCTGGCGGGCTTTTCGGTTTCTGATCAAATTATGCATGAAACAGGGCTGCTGGCCGTTACTGCCATGGGGATGACGCTTGCCAATATGCATATTGCCTCGATCAGTGATATGAGACATTTCAAAGAAAATATCTCTGTATTGCTCACATCGACCATATTCGTCATGCTGACAGCTTCCCTGACAGTGGATACCCTGCTTGAGATCTTTGACTGGCAGATCATTGGATTTGTGCTTCTCATGCTATTCATCGTAAGACCGTTGTCCATATGGTTATCAACCATCGGAACAGATCTGACGAAAAGGGAAAAAATACTGGTGGGATGGATCGCACCGCGCGGAATCGTAGCCCTTACGGTGTCAAGCTACTTCGCTTCTGTTCTGTTGGACAAGGGGTTCAAGGATGCATCCATCCTCACCTCGCTGACATTTGCCCTTGTCTTTGCCACGGTATGTGCCCACGGTTTCTCCATCAAGTGGCTGGCGAGTAAACTGAAGCTTGCCAATGATGAGAATCCCGGCGTCATACTGGTCGGGGGGAGTGCATTCAGTACTGAATTTGCGAAGGCGCTTCGTGAACTGAAGATCCCCACATTGATCGCTGATTCATCTTGGCAGCGACTCTACACGGCAAGAAAGGCCGGACTGCCGTTCTATTCGGGGGAGATCCTTTCAGAGAAGACGGAATATTGCCTGGATATGACCCCATATGACTATATGATCGCAGCCACGGAACTCGATTCCTATAATGCGCTCGTCTGTACTTCGTTCATCTCTGAGTTCGGAAGGAATAACCTGTATCAGTTGAACCTAAGGAACCAGTCGGGAGAAGACCTGGAGGAAATGGTCCATACCATCGGCGGGAATATCGTCTTCCAGGATGGACCGACGTGGGAAGAACTCAACAAACGGGTGGAGCATGGGGATGTGTTCCGGAAGACAACCGTCACGGAGAAATATCCATTCAAGAGCTATATGGAAGATATAGAGGAAGGAACGATCCTGCTCCTCATCCAGAAGCCGACAGGCAAGGTTGAATTCTTCCGCAATGAAGCCTCTCCAAGGGTGGAAGAAGGAGACATCGTCGTCAGCTTGACCACCCGGAAGAAGGAAATGAATAAAATCAACGAACGGATCGCAGAAAATAAAGAAACAGAACGAAATAGATAAAAGAAAAATGAAAAGCCATCCCTGTGAACGGGATGGCTTTTCGATATGGAGGGCGTTTAACGGCGCTCGCTATGAAGCATATTACTGAGAAGCTTCTTCACTTCATTATAGGTCCTGCCAGATTGTGCATTAAGGCGTTTCACTTCGTCAATATCCGTTCCGGCAGTCGTTTTGCGAGATTGGTTTTGGCTCAATTCCACACACCCCCTGTACATACTATGAGCAGGGGGTGCAGGAGCTATGCTGTTACCTTTTTCCTTCTGTAAAAGACATCGAAGAGGAAGATGATGACGGCGAGTGCATAGGCTGCATAAGCATATCCGGAGTGCTCATCCATATTCTTCACTCCGATTCCGATGAATGCCCAGACGATGACAAGCGGATATAGGAAGTCGTTTTCCTTCGTCCTGAACCAGAACGCGAGGATGGTCGCTGCCGCCAATCCAAGGGAAGCCCATACGGTATCAGGGATGCCGAAGCCGTCGAAACCGATCTCGGTCAGATAGTACGTGACATTCACGATCGCGGCTACTGAAATCCATCCAAGGTAGATGGAGAATGGTGCCTGATCCAGAAGGGAAGGATCCGTCGATTTCACCCGTTTATACAGGGCAATCAGGGTAAGGAGGATTCCCGCCATGACCAGGACAGAGATGCCGAAATAGTTATAGTGCCACATCACGATCCATAAAGAGTTGAAGAGACAGTTGAGGATGAACCATCCGCTTGTGCGTGTATAGAGGGGAAGATCCCTCCGTGCCTTCGGGATCTGTCTCAGGACCCAGATGCCCAACAGTAAGTAGATCAGGCTCCAGATGGAGAAGACATAGCCAGCAGGTGTGAGCATGATATCCAGGCGGTCACTGATTTCGCCTGTGGATTGATTGTTCAGGGGCAGGGTGACTGCCAGTGTGTTCATCACGATGACCAATGCAAACGCAAGGATGTTAAGAATGACTCTCATAATGATGACCTCCAATTTTTTCGTAGTTTATCCGGAAAATCGTTTTCCATGCTATACTATTCCACTTTTGCCATATTAAAAACCTCCGGACGACAGTTTGGGAAGAAAGGATTAAGGACGTGTAAAGCAGGAATTTTACCCTGTCATCACGAATAAAGGCAGAGAGAAGGATAAAAACGAACACTTTTAGGAGGACATAATGAGCCATTCAACACATACATATTCGGAAGTTTGGGATCTGGACGTATTTTTCGAAGGGGGGAGCGGATCAGCCGAGTTCCGGGCACATCTGGAAAAACTGAAAGAGATGAAGCGCCGGTTCGAAGAAAATGCGGTGGCATTCTATCCGCCTCAAACTGGAGAAGATGCAGCCCTCGTCTGGAAACTGATCGATGAAGCGAAAGACGTCATGATGAACCTCAGACAGGCAGGCGCATTCGTCAGCTGTCTCGAGGCACAGGATATGCACGACAGGAAGGCCAATGCCCTTCGCGGAGAAGTGACGACCATCAGCGCGGACTTTTCAAGTGTGTTCACGAAATTCCAGCAGCAGCTGTCTGAATGCAGCGAACAGGTATGGGCCGAGCTACTCAAGCATGAAGGACTGAAGGAAATCGCCTTTGTCCTTGAAGAATGGCGTCAAAAAGCAAAAGATAAACTATCAAGTGAGGAAGAGTCTTTGATCGGGGCACTTGCAGTGGACGGCTACCATGGATGGGGCCAGATGTATGACACAATCGTAGGCACCATGACCATCGAACATGACGGGAAGAGCTATTCCGTAGGACAGGCGAATAATCTTCTTTCCCACCCTGACGACAACACGCGTAAAGCAGTGTTCGAGAAGCTTGAAAAAGCCTGGGGAGAAAAAGAAGAGCTGTTTGCCAAAACACTGAATCACCTATCCGGATTCAGGCTCAATGTCTATAAAAAGCGAGGCTGGGAAGAGATTTTAAAAGAGCCTCTTGAATACAACCGGATGAAGCAGGAAACCCTCGATGCCATGTGGGGAGCGATCTCCAAACATAAGGCTCCATTCGTCGAGTACCTTAATCGAAAAGCGAAGATCCTAGGCAAGGAAAAGCTGACATGGTCAGACCTTGATGCCCCTGTGGCAAAAACGACCTCCACCATGTCCTACGATGAAGGAGCGGCATTCATCCAGAAACAGTTTGCGCGTTTCGGATCCGAGATGGCCCAGTTCACAGAAAAAGCGTTCGAGGATTCTTGGATCGAAGCGGAGGATCGTCCCGGGAAACGTCCTGGAGGCTTCTGTACCTCCTTCCCACTCAGTCAGCAGTCACGGATCTTCATGACCTATTCGGGGACGATGTCCAATGTATCGACCCTTGCCCATGAGCTTGGTCATGCGTTCCATTCACATGCCCTGAAGGACATGCATACGCTGAACCGCAATTATGCCATGAACGTGGCTGAAACGGCCTCCACATTTGCAGAAATGATCGTGGCGGACGCGGCGGTACAGGAAGCGGGATCGAAGGAAGAGAAGGTCGCGCTTATTGAAGACAAGCTTCAGCGCAGTGTGGCGTTCTTCATGAACATCCACGCGCGTTTCCTGTTCGAGACGCGATTCTATGAGGAGCGTGAGAAAGGGATCGTATCAGCCGATAAACTGAATGAGCTGATGGCGGAAGCGCAGAAGGAAGCGTATGCGGGTGCAGTGGATGAAGTCCATCCACACTTCTGGGCATCGAAGCTTCATTTCTACATCACGGGCGTGCCGTTCTATAACTTCCCGTATACGTTCGGATACTTGTTCTCGCTGAGCATTTATGCGAAGGCTCTTGAGGCTGGCGGGGATTATGAGGAGAAGTATATGGCGCTGCTTCGTGATACGGCGGTGATGAATGTGGAGGAGCTTGCGATGAAGCATCTTGGCGAGGATATCACGAAAGAGGCGTTCTGGGAGAAGGGGATCAGGCTTTGCATTCAGGATGCGGAGGAGTTTCTCGAGTTGACGAAATAAGCATGAACAGCGTTTGTCAGGTTTCTGGCAGGCGCTGTTTTTTTTTGTGGGATTGCCATCCTATTTTTTAACGAGTATGTGGTAGAGAGGAGATCGTTCCGTTTCGCTGCGGCCACCCGCTTTCCATGGGGCGTGCGGTGAACCGCTTCGGCGTTGCCTGCAGGGTCTCACCCTACCCGCTTCTCCCATAGGAGTCGGGAGGTCTTCGCTGCACTTCACTCTGTGCGTATGAGAGGGGATGTGCTGATTCGAAACAGGAAAAATTGCTATCCTGCTCTTGCAATGGGTACGTGGTGGAGAGGAGATCGTTCCGTTCCGCTGCGGCCACCCGCTTTCCATGGGGCGTGCGGTGAGCCGCTTCGGCGCGCCTGCAGGGTCTCACCCTGCCCGCTATTCCCATAGGAGTCGGGAGGCCTTCGCTGCACTGCACTCTGTGGAAATGAGAGGGGATGTGCTGATTGGAACAGGAAATCGCCATCCTGTTTTTACAATGAGTATGGTGTGAATGCGAGACCGTTCCGTGCGCTGCACCTTGCGCGCAGGAAGGGTAATCGGATAATTCGAAACAGGTCATCACATGCCTGGTTTCTTTTTTAGCATGACTTTCTATCCTTATTAACAAACGATTACCTCCCCTAGTCCAATGGCACTGAGTGGATTGGAGCGGAAGGGATTTGACTCCTGCGGAAAAGGGGGATGATTGAGACCCCGCAGGCACGAGGAGGCTCGACATGCTCCCCGCGGAAAGCAAATCCCTGCAGCGCAAAGGAACGGACTACCTTCCAACCAAAGTCTTCACTTAGGACTACGAAGCCATTAATTCTAACTAGGATCAGGATGATCAAAAATCCTGCTTGGCATCAGGAGGCTCGACATGCTCCCCGCGGAAAGCGAATCCCTGCAGCGCAAAGGAACGGACTACCTTCCCAACAAGGACCTCAATTAGAACTATACCTGGATGATTAAAATCCCGAAGGCACGAGAAAGCTCGACATGCTTCCCATGATAAACAAATCCTGCATCGAATAGGAACGGCCAATCAGCATGCCGGTCCGAGTAGCGCTACGTCTCAGGTCCTAGTGTGAAATCTGGCTGTAGCTCGTTATGAAAAAAGAGCGTAGCAGGTAGGATAAAGACATGAAGAAGAAAGGAGGAAACAATGATGAAGAAATTCGGTTTGATTGTGGCAGGGGGGATCTCGGCCATCGTGCTCCTTGTGAATCTGGGTCCGATCGCGGTCCTTCTTATATCGGGTGCCCTCATGTACGTGAGCATCAAGCAATTCCTGAAAACAGACTCGACGTTCGCCAAGATCGTTTGGGCACTGATTGGTCTCGCAGCTTTCAGCTCGACCGTCTCGAACTTCCCGGCCATCATCGGCTTGGTTGCCCTGTACGTCCTCTATGTGATTTATAAGAACTGGAACAAGGAAGAAACGGTGAAAGAAGAATCCGCCGATCCGTTCACGAACTTTGAACGCGAATGGTCCAAATTGAATAAAAACTGATCTTAAAGGAGAGAAAAACAATGGGAAACCTATTTCAACGAATCAAACATACCGTCATGTCCGATATCCACGAAGTCATCGACAAAAAGGAACAGAAGAATCCGATCGCTGTGCTGAATCAATACTTGAGGCAGTGTGAGCAAGAAGTAGAAAAAGTCCAGAAGCTGATGGAGCGCCAGTACACGCTGAAGGAAGAGTTCAAGAAAGAGCATCATCATGCTCTATCCCTTGCTGAAAAGCGTAAGCATCAGGCAGAGGTGGCAGGGAATGCAGGAGAAACCGAGCTTCATCAGTTTGCCGTTCAGGAGCAGGCGTTCTATGAAGAAAGGGCGCTTAGGATCGCTGAATCTGCAGCTCAGGCTGAAAAGGATTTGCAGGATCTGGAGCGGAAATATGAAGAGATGAAGCACAAGCTGAAAGATATGTACATCAAACGGATGGAACTCATGGGCAGGGAGAACATCGCTCGTGCCCACAGCAAGGTCAATACCGTACTGGATCCGTCCGCAGGCTACACAGATGGGCGTTTCTCCAAGTTTGATGAAATCGAGCAGTATCTTGACCGGTTGGAGCACGGAGTCCAAAACTCATACTATCGCTCGACCATTGATGCCAAGATCGCACAATTGGAAAAAGAAACGAAAAAAGAAGAAACAGCTTCATAAAACATGGTATTCTAATCATAGTGAAAAAGGGGTTGCCCGATGTGGGTCACCCCCTTTCCGATTGATAGACAAGGGGAGGAGGGAATGCTTTGATCAATCGACTTAGAACTGACGGCATCAGCTGGATCATCTTGATCGGGACATTACTACTGCTCCTTGAGGTGTCTTTTTTTGATGGAGGTGTTCTCATCTTCCTTTGCATCGCAGCATTCTGCATTTATCTTGGAAGGAAGAAGCTTCCGAGTAAATCGGGCAGGATGCTCATGTGGTTCGGGATCATCGTCCTCGTGGTCAACATTTTCAACACGGTGGCCTTCAAGTTCTCGCTGTTTGCCTTATTGCTCTACGTGATCTTCCGTTATGCCGACTCGAAAAAATCTCCTAAGACGGTGCAGCCGTCATTTAAGGAGGGAGCCCCGCCTTTGACGGCTCCCGTCGTGCTAAAACGGGCTGCGATCCAAAACGAATGGTTCGGTCGCAAAAAGACACCTGAGGGGGTCTATGAGTGGGAGGATATCAATGTTCAAGGGATAATCGGTGATACGGTCATCGATCTCGGGAATACGTACCTGCCGAAAGGGACGTCGGTTGTGACGGTAAGGAACATCTTGGGGAATATTGAAATCCTGGTTCCTTATGATGTGGAAGTGAGCATCCATCACTCCGTCCTGGCAGGGGCAATCGAAGTATTCGAGCATCAGGAACCCCGGGTTTTCAATGAGTCCCTGTATTATCAAACACCAGGCTACGAGGAAGCCCCGCAAAAAGTGAAGGTAGTCATATCCATGTGGGTGGGGGATCTCGAGGTGAAACGGACATGAGCAGCGTAGGAAAGCAGGTCATACGCAGTATTCTGTTGTCGCTGGGACTCTTCATCCTTGTCACGGCAGGCTATTTTTATCTTTTTCCCCTATCTGATTGGTCTCTGCTCCTGGAAGTGGAGATCATGGACATTCCCGGGTTGGGGTTCATCTTGTTCGTTTGCCTGATCATCGGCGTGGCTTTCGGTGTTAAAACGGGCTTGGGGCAGAAGCGGCAGTTCAGGGAAATCGAAGAGGCGCTCCTTCTCGCCAAACAGGGGAAACCTGTACAGATTCAGGATGACGGAGGAGAGCTCTACCATGTACTGAGGAAAGCCGATGATTTAAGGACTCAGCTTTCCGAACAGGCAAGGACCTCGCAGAAGCTTGCCACACAAAAGGCGGAAGAGTCGGAGAAACGTGTCCAGGAAATCGTATCGGAGGAGCGGAATCGGCTGGCGAGGGAACTTCATGACTCTGTGAGCCAGCAGCTGTTTGCAGCCTCCATGCTTATGTCTGCCATAGCGGAGACCCCTTCTGAATCCCGTTCTCCCGGGGAACAGAAGCAGCTTGATATGGTGGAAAGGACGATCCAACAATCCCAGCTTGAGATGCGGGCGCTTCTTCTCCATCTTCGTCCCGTTGCCCTGAGAGGGAAGACCCTTCAGCAGGGAATGGAAGAACTCCTTGTGGAGCTGGCCCAGAAGATGCCCCTTGATATCCGGTGGAAGGTGGAGGAGATGGATCTTGATAAAGGAGTGGAGGACCATCTTTTCCGGATCTTGCAGGAATCCGTATCCAACACCCTGCGCCATGCAAAGGCGGCGAGCCTTGATGTACGATTGATCATCCGTGAATCCATGATCATCTTGAGGGTCGTGGATGATGGTCAGGGGTTTGATGTGAACGAGTCCAAGGTGACAAGCTCCTATGGACTTCAGAATATGAAAGAACGCGCCCTGGAAATCGGGGGTACGGTCAAAATCATCAGTGTACCGGGTAAAGGCACGAGCCTGGAAGTCAAGGTGCCTGTTGTGGAGAAGGAAGGGGACAGCCATGATTAAGGTAGTATTTGTCGATGACCATGAAATGGTGAGGATCGGTGTATCCGCCTATCTGTCAGCGCAGCCTGATATCGAAGTCGTCGGGGAAGCATCCGACGGCAGTGAAGGGGTCCGGATGGCGTTGGAGCTGCGACCGGACATCATCTTGATGGATCTCGTCATGAAAGGGAAGGACGGTATCGAAGCAACAAAAGACATCGTCTCCCAGTGGCCGGAAGCGAAGATCATCATCGTCACGAGCTTCCTCGATGATGACAAAGTGTATCCGGCGCTTGAAGCGGGCGCAGTCAGCTACATGCTGAAAACATCCAAGGCGAATGAAATTGCCGAAGCCGTCAGGAAGACCTATGCCGGTCAATCGATCCTCGAGCCGGAAGTGACGGGGAAGATGATGACCAGGATGAGGCAGAAGACCGTCATTCATCCCCATGAGGAGCTGACGAACAGGGAGCTTGAGATCCTGCTCTTGATGACTCAGGGCAAGACGAATCAAGAGATTGCCGACGAGCTCTTCATCGCGTTGAAGACGGTCAAGACCCATGTCAGCAATATCCTTTCGAAGCTTGATGTACAGGACCGGACACAGGCAGTCATCTATGCATTCAAACACGATCTGGCCCGTTAGCCACGGGGAAAAGACGTTTCCGACCAGGAGAAGATTCTGTCGGAAACGTCTTTTTTTAGTTGGTTCACATTTTTTTGCATTTCCGCCGGGTTGAAACTATATATCTGAGAAGGGTAGATGGTAATATTAGTATAAACGGAGGAAATTAGCCATATTTCGTCAAAAGGCAGGCAGGAAATGATAAAATAGGCGGTATATTGTCAAAAAAAGAAAGATTAGGAGTGAAAGAAATGAATGGTTCTTTAAATAAGCCAAAGGGGTTCGGACAAATCCTGGATCAAACGTTCCGCCTGAGTAAACAGCATTTTAAAACGTTTTTCCTCGTATTCCTGACGCTGGTCGGTCCGTTTTTCCTACTGCAGGCGCTCATTGGCCTATTGACGGGAACGAGCTTCTTAAAAGAAGCGTCGGTAGGTACGGATATCTTCACAGGAGGACTGGAAAGTTGGGCGAATGATCTTGCAGCGGAGGAGGAAATGGTAACCACAGCCAATGTAATCGGCTCGCTCCTCGTCAGTTTAATTACTTTTATCTCGTTTTTGATCTATCCGGCTGCCCAGGGAGCAATCATCTTTGCCGTTGATCATATCCGGAAGGGGGAGAGCTTCACCTATAAGCAGATTCTCAAGGAAAGTTTTTCACGGTACGGCCCCCTTCTAGGAAGCTCCCTGCTCATTGCTGTCATCGCGGGTGGAATGACGATTATTCCTATGGTCGTTGTCGCATTCCTAGTCACATTCGGCTCGCTTGTCCATCCGATTATAGGAATTCTGATGAGCATCGTATTGTTCACCGCCCTCTTCGTCGGGGTATTGTACTTTATGGTCCGTTGGGGATTCGGTGTAGCCGTTTCCGCAATGGAAAAGGGCAGTGCGCCTGGGCTTGGACGAAGCTGGCACCTGACGAAAAGACGGTCCTGGACCATAGTGGGGTTGTTTTTGATCTATGCGTTAATCATAGGGATTATTACGGCTGCACTCGAGCTGACGCTGGGGCTTTTCCTAGGAAACAGCGTGGTGTATCAGCTGCTTGTTAACCTTGTTACCCTATTCACAACGATGGTCATTTCAGTCGGGTATGCCATCATCTATTTCGACTTGAAAATCCGCAATGATGGAGATGACCTTGATCAATTAATCGATGAATATGAAACGGTCTGATTGGAAGTATGATAGGAAGTAGGTGAGGAACGGATTGTTGAATGAAGGGAAAGCACGTGATCAGTTGGAAGACATCCTGGATGATCCGGAATATCAGGCCTATCAGCAGGATCCGGGTTTCTTCAGTGAACTATGGAATAAAGCACTTGAGGCGATTGCCAAGGCAATCGAAGCCATATTTCCAGCTGTGGAGCCGACAGCAAGGGCATCCTCCATCATTTTGATCGGAATCATCGCCTGTCTCATCATTGCGCTTGTAGTCATCGTCATAGTGCTTGTAAGCAGGAAGGTGAAGAGAAGGAAGTTGAATGAGCGTAAGCCGCTCCAGTCCATGAATGAATTGGAATGGTCATACAAAAGGCATATGAAAGAAGCAGAATCACTTGCCGCCTCAGGCAATCATTCTCAGGCAACGCGTCATATGTTCCTCGCCCTCCTGCTCTATTTCCATGAAAAGGAATGGCTGAAGGCCATGGTATGGAAGACGAACTGGGATTATTATGATGAACTGAGAAAGATCAATAAGGAATGGGCTGATCGCTTTTATAAGCTGGCGATCGTCTTTGATCAAGTGGCATACGGGGAACGTGAAGTGGATGCCACAGAATACGCCTCATTCCGTGATGAGGCGCTCGAGCTCATTAAAGACAAGGCACATGAGAGCTAAAAGGGAGGGAGGAAAGAGCATTGAAACGATTGTCAAATCTTAAAGGATGGATCGGATTTGCCGTCGCCATCGCACTATTCCTGACGGCGGGCGTCCTCCTATCAGGAGATAAGCCCAAGGACTATAAGCCGTTCCTTTCCGAATCACCCTCCCCGACAGGAACAAAAGCGCTATATACGTACCTTGGGCAGGAAGCGCCGGAAGTGTCGCGGTGGGAGTTGCCTTCTGATGGTCTTCCGGATGGGTCGGATCAGCTGCTGATCATGATCGAACCTTTTTCTGTCCCCACCCAGGAGGAAATCCGGGGGTATGAGGATTTCATGGAAAGAGGAAATACCATCCTGCTCATAAAAGAGGACCCGGATGGATTATTCGGGATAGAAACGGACTATACCGACATGTTTACGAACAACGTCAGTCTGGGACAGAGACTCTTCAGAACAGGTGAGCTCTCGAATGTAAGGATCATACCGGAAGACGACAAAGTAATTCTGAGCGATCGGGAAGGAGCCATTGCGACGAAGCGTGAGTTCGGTACCGGCCAGCTCATCGTCTCAACAAATCCTCAGTGGTTCATCAACAACAATATTCTGAAGCAGGAACATCTCCCCGTCTTCTTGTCCCTCCTGAAAGAAGCGGATGCCGATGATAAAGAAGTCATCCTGTTTGATGAGTACTATCACTACGGCACTTCAGGATTACGGGATGTATTGGTGTATCCGCAGTGGATGCTCATCTTTTTGTTGCAGCTCATCATCTTGACCATCCTCTGGCTCTGGCTGAAAGGGAAGCGCTTTGGAGCCATCGAAACGGTCAGGGAAGAAACGGTCAGGTTCAGCGATGAACGGATACGGGCACTGGGCTCCTGGTACATAAGGAGGAAGCTTTATAAGGAATCCCTCCACATACAGGCGGACTTTGTAAGGCAATCCCTTCAAGACCGCTGGGGCATCCCGACATCAAAGGAATGGCCGGATATACAGGATTCCCTGAAGAGAAGGGTCAAGCTTCTCCCCGATAAGAAGATCATGGCGATCACAGAAGGGCTACCGGTCGTCCTGCAGAAAACACGGTTGGATCAAGTAGAATACGTAAAATGGTCACAAGCGATTGAAGAATTGAGGAAAGAGGTGGAGGATCTGTGAATCAAGAAATAAGCGTACTATTGAATAAATATGAAGAGAGAATCATCGGTCAATCTACGAACCTGAGATTATTGCTTTCTGCTGTACTGGCAGGGGGACATGTCCTCGTGGAGGGTGTGCCGGGTACAGGGAAGACGCAGATGGTGAAGACGCTGGCAAGATTGATCGGCGGTGGATTCAACAGGATCCAATTCACCCCTGACCTTCTCCCGAGCGATATTACGGGGAGCACCATCTACAATATGAAAGAAAGCTCCTTCCAAACACTGAAGGGACCGATCTTCACCAACATCCTATTGGCGGATGAAATCAACCGGACACCTGCAAAGACTCAGGCGGCCCTGTTGGAAGCGATGGAAGAGAAACAGGTCACCATCCAGGGGAAGACGTATACCCTCGAAGAAGTATTCTTCGTCGTAGCAACACAGAATCCTTTGGAGTTCGAAGGGACGTACCCACTTCCGGAAGCCCAGCAGGATCGCTTCCTCTTCAAGCTTGATGTCGATTTCCCTTCGTTTGCAGAAGAGAAGCAGGTACTGGCACAGGTGATTGCGGGGATTCGAACAGAGTCGGATGCTCCGGTCATGGACCTTGCCACCTTCCTCTCCATCAGGAATGAAATTGAAGGGGTGACCATCAACGACGCCGTGTTGGATTACATCATGCAGATCGTCCGGCGTACCCGTGAGACGGAATCAATCCGCTTCGGAGCAAGTACACGTGCCGCCATTTCCATTGCGCGGGCTGCACGGGCATGGGCATACCTTCAGGAGAGGGACTACGTGACCCCGGATGACGTTAAGATCGTGGCGAAACCAGCTCTAAGGCATAGGATCCAGCTATCCCCGCATGTAGAATTGGAGGGATTGACCGTTGACCAAATCATCCAGGAACTTGTTGGGTCGGTTACTGTTCCAAGATAAGGGGATCCTGCCGACAGGAAAACTCCTCATGGTACTCGGGATCGCTTCGATCCTCCTGGTCATAGCAGGGGGGTTCGGTCTGCCGTGGCCCCTTGTTTTCATGATCGATGGACTTTTGATCGCGCTCAGCCTGTGCGATCTTCTCCTATCACCCAAGAAAAAAGAGGTGGGGATGTCGAGACAGATTGAGAATCAGGTGGAACGTGGCCTCGAATATAAAGTGGACCTTCACATCCATAACGCTTCCCATCATGAGATGCTCATAGAACTGAAGGACGGGCTCCCGCAAGTATTTGAAGCCCGCTTCCCTCTGAAGGGCAAGATCCCGGCTTCGAGCAGTTTAAGCGGAGGCTATAGCATGGTCGCACCTGTCCGGGGGGATTACAATCTTAGTCGTATCTATCTTCGCTACAGGAGCCGATTGGGGCTATGGGCAAAGCAGAAAACATTTGAAACGGACGATGCTGTCAGGGTCATTCCGGATCTTACCGAGACGAGGAAGGTTCTTGAAGACGCCCAGCAGTACCTTATGTATGAAGGACAGAAGATCAGGAAACAAAAGAGCGGATCAGGAGAGTTTGCTAAGATCCGGACATATGTCACGGGTGATGACCCACGTATGATCAACTGGCGTCAGACCGCCAAGCTCCAAGAAGTCATGACCAACGAGTATGAGCCGGAACACGGGAAATATATCACCATCCTGATCGATTGCGGCCGGATGATGGGGGCAGAACTGAAAAAGGGAAATCGCCTTGAAAAATCACTTGAAGCAGCCATGACCGTTGCGGCGGCTGCATTGAAGAACGGTGACTATGTTTCCGTCATTGCCTTCAGCAGGGAAATCAAGGTGTATGTGCCACCGGCTAAAGGCATGGCCCATATGCAGACGATCCTTGAACAGATTTACTCGCTTCAAGTGGATGCAGCGGAATCAAATTATGCCCTTGTGTTCCAGCATATCCAGTCGGTGCAACGAAAACGCAGTCTCCTTCTTTTATTCAGTGATGTGCATACATTCTTGAATGAAGATAGTCTCCTCTTTCATTTCCAACGTTTGAGGAGGCAGCATCTATTCCTGACAATCGGAGTGGAAGATGAGACGGTTATGGAAAGAAGTAAGGATGAGCCAGTCGGTGTGAAAGCGGCCATGATCAAAAGCATGGCGCAGCAACAGATCATGGAGAAGAGGAAAGAAAAGATGAAATGGGAAAAACAAGGCCTCCATATGCTGGAGGCCCGTGAGGAGAAACTGGCTTCAACGGCCGTTTCCCATTATATCGATGTGTTAAACAGAGGACTCTTGTAATCTGTTCCTTCCCAAAAGGAGCTTCCCGATGGCGACATAAAGGATGAGTCCCAGAACGGTCACCAGTGCCACTCCATACTTCATGGACAGCGGTATCGCTGCCGGCGTGATGAATCCCTCGATGAGGCCGGCGATGACGAACAGCGGAATCGTTCCGAGAACGAGCTGAACGGATCGTTTGGCCTGCACCTTGAGGTGATATCCCCTCGAAAGTGTGCCGGGGACAAAGAGTTTATACCCCATGAGAAGCCCGGCTCCACCGGCAATGAAAATCGCTGTCAGCTCGATCATTCCATGAGGGACGATATATGCCCAGAATTCATAGGTATGTCCGGCATTGGTGAACACGGCAGCGAGGGCTCCAAGTAGGATGCCGTTCATGATGAGCACGTAGGTTGTCAATAGACCGAATGTGATGCCGCCTACGAATGCGAGGAAGGCAACCTGGATGTTATTCGTCATGATGGCTCCAGACATGGTCGGTGAGTCGACATTTCCATCGATTTCACCGGTTGAGGAAGGATCGACGGATTGGGCCATGTTGTCGGGCAGGATCGAATAGGCCGCAAGGGGGTCGCCGATGACGGCAATGAAAGCCCCTGCTGCTCCCAGGAAAAACAGGATCATGGCGATGACGACGGCTTTCCACTGTTCGAGGAGAAGGCCGATAAAAGTAGTGGAGAAGAATCGTCGTACCTGTTTTCCACTGGACAGCTGGTCATTGTATAAGAGATTATGAGATTTGGAAACAAGGCCGTTCAAGTATTGAGTGACATCTTCTTTTGGATAGTAGGTCTGGCTGTAAGAGAGATTCTGGGCCGCCTTTTGATAGAGCTTATTGAAGCGCCGGATTGCATCCCCTGAGGTATTTTTCTTTTTCTGGAGGATCGTCACCATCTCTTCGAGGCGCTTCCAGTCCTCCCGATGCTGTTTAACGAACTGTTTGACGTTCATGAGCACACCTTCCTGTCGTTAATGATACCTCTTATTATAGTAATTTTAGGAAAAAATAGAAACTGTTTCGCATGAAATTCAATCGAAAGGAGGTTATTTCCATGATGGAAGAAAAAGTCGAAGTCAAAACCCCCGAATACGTTTCATTGAGATTTGAACCGGCAGGACTCGGAAGCAGGGCAGCGGCCCTCATCATTGATCAGGCAATCATAACCGTTGCAGTTTTATTGATCCTGCTCGTCACGGTCTTAGGTATGTGGGGATTCGATATGTATTTAGGTCTTGGATCGGTATCGCCTTATCTGATCTTGGGAGTCGTGATTGTGCTGTTCATCCTTAGCTGGGGATACTTTGCAGGCCTTGAGTATTTCTGGAATGGGAAGACGATCGGGAAGAAAGTACTCGGCATCCATGTGATGCAGGAAAATGGCCATCGTATCACGCTTCTTTCTTCAGTTATCAGGAACTTGATGAGGATCATCGATCAACTGCCTGCTTACTATGTATTGGGGATGATCATGGTGTATGCCCATCCGAAGCATAAACGTCTTGGCGACCTTGTTGCGGGAACGATCGTGGTTCATGAACGAAGGGCAAAAAGTAAGCGGATGAGCAGGCTGGATAAGGAGATTCAACGAAGGAATCTCAAGAGTGAAGATCTAAAGATCGAGGAATGGAATATGAAACAGCTTGGTGAGAGGGACTGGACCTTGTTGAAAGGATATGCGGAGCGTTTCACCAATTTGCCGCTGGCGAAGCGGAATGAGCTGACGAAGAAGATTGCCACCGTTTTGTTTCCGAAGCTGGAATTGAGCAAGGAGCAGAAGACGTATGAGCAGCTTGAGAATACGCTGCTGATCCTTTATCTGAAGCTTCGCGATGAGTGGGAATATGAATTATAGAAGGGGGCTCTATGCGGTTTCACTGCATAGGGCTTTTTTATTGTGCGCTCTGAATAGCCAGGGGTGAAACATCGAGTGGAGGGTTCCGGTCTCTCCATTATGTAGGTTTACTTTGGAGGAGAATAATGAAACCATTATTCTCCGTTTTTTTTGAACTGATCACTCCATACCAGGAGCCTTTTGGATTTCAAAAATGAGGACAATCGCAGTGATGGCATGGGCGATAAGCCGGATGACAGGGAAGAAATTAAGGAAGGAAGCGATGATTCCAAGTACACTTCCAAGAACGGGCTGGTCTTCCGAGCGGGAAATGAAGAATACTCCCAGGTGCCACAAGGAAATGAGACAGAGAAGATACGGGATGGCTTCACCGGCAAGATTTCCGAAAATCGGCACGGCCAAGAAAAGCTCGATTGAGAAAGATAACCATTTAATTCGTGATAGCATAGGCGCACACCTCCTGTTTTCAGTGTATGAATGGAATGGGCGGATGTGCATGAAAGAATGAAAGATCCCGCCGGTTTCCGGCGGGATCTTTCCGTTCTACGCTAGGATTTTTTCAATTACTTTGTGTTCATTTTCATTGAGGAGATTCTTTCCGATCGTATCATGCACTTCCTTGTTCATGTTTTCCTCCAATACGGCCGCTTCTTCTTTATTGCCTACGAGGACGATGCGGTCCCACTTTTCATCGGCTGCTTTTTTATCCAGCATGCTGGCGAGACTCTTCCACCAGCGCTGCTGGTTCGCCTTGACCCGGTTTTCGAACTCTTCTTTCTGGTTCGACTTGGAGCTTCCCATGCTGGCGTCTGCATGGTGGGGACCTTCGTATTTCCGCCAGTCATCGGTGTCGAGATCGAACTCCATGGATTCGTTTGACAAAAGGTTGCCGAAAGCAGACGTCAAGATCTTGACCTGATTCTGCTGAATGAGGATGAGACCGGTATGGGGGTAGGCCCGTTGCAGTTCCTTCAGGTCGTCAAGCATAGGGTCTTCTTCCCAATAGAAGTTGGTTTCCACCGGGACCTGAAGCTCGATGGCTTCCCAGATGCCGCTGTCCCGGGAGGCGAAAAAAATGAAGCTCCGCGGAAGTTCACGCTCCATACTGTACACATACTCTTCGACTTTTGGACGCAGATCCTTCAATCGCTCCTGTTCCTCGGGGGCGCTTTCCAGGTATTCCTCGAGCCTGTTG
Organism: Rossellomorea marisflavi; assembly: GCF_009806575.1. NCBI lineage: Bacteria > Bacillati > Bacillota > Bacilli > Caryophanales > Bacillaceae > Rossellomorea > Rossellomorea marisflavi. The sequence goes on from NZ_CP047095.1 coordinate 564,734, forward strand.
AACCCGTTCTTCAAGGCGATTTTCCATTCTCCGCCCTGCTGATCGGGGTCGCTCCGGTCGGTATTCAAATATACGGTCAGCATCTTATCGGGGGCGTGCAGGTGCAGATTCTCCAACTTCTTAATCAGTTTAGGGAAACTCATGGTACTCCTCCTTTAAGCTGTGTATGGTATGTATTTAAACGGAGGGGAATCGTTTTAAACATATATAGGTAAATTTGTATGGAAATAGTGTGTCTGATCTTACGTGTACACTTTTTCCGATTGTTTTGGAAATTCTTTATATTCATCTATGATAGCGATTTCATTATGATTGATTCATAAGCAAATCACAACAATATAAGGGGTGACACAATTGCTACTATCACCGGAGCTGATCTTCCTGGAGAAGGAATTCGACACGAAGGATGATGTCATGAACTTCATCGGGGATGTATCGGTTAAATTCAACATAACAGACAACAAAGAAGCATTGGTCAGGGACCTCTGGCAACGGGAGAAGGAATATTCAACAGGACTAGCTGAATCCGTCGCCCTGCCTCACACAAAGAGCGACGCCGTCATGGAGGCAAGGATTTGCTTCATCCGTTTGAAGAATGAAGTAGACTGGAACTCCTTGGACGGAAAGGACGTAAAGTACGTCTTCGGGATCCTCATGCCGAGCAGCAATCTGGAGAATCTCCATTTGAAAGTCATCGCTTCCCTGGCAACCAATCTATTAGAGGATGAATTCAAGGAGAAGCTCGAGAGCCTTGAGACGGCAGAAGAATTTTATCAGTACTTTACTAATCAAATAGGAGCGTGACCACTATGAAAATTGTAGGCGTAACATCATGTATCGCAGGATTGGCCCATACACCGATGGCAGCGAAAGCGTTGGAGAAAGCAGGAGTGAAGCTTGGGTATGATGTGAAGATCGAGCAGCAGGGGGCCTTGGGGAAAGTAAATGAAATCACCCCTTTGGAAGCATCTGAAGCAGATTTCGTCATCATCGCGGCTGATAAGGCGATTGAAGATATGGAACGCTTCGAAGGTAAACGCATCGTGCGGGTGAAAATTGGTCAGGCAGTCAGCAAAGCCGAGCTTGTACTTCAAAAAGCGGTAGAAGCCGTTCAAAAAGCAAACGCATAGGGGCTAAAGGGGGACTTAAGATGAAAAAGTGGTTATCGGAAGCAAAACAGCATTTGATGACAGGTATATCGTTCGCCCTACCGATCATCATCGGCGGATCGCTGGTGGTCGCCATCGCGAAAATGATCGGATTCGGATTCGGGGTGAGCAACCTCGATGATTATGCAGACGCATCAGGCTTCCTGCATTATGTGTACCTCTTCCAGGGAGTCGGCTGGACGGCAATCGGACTCCTCAATGTGATCCTTGCTGCTTACATCGCCTATTCGATCGGCGGGAAGCCGGCACTTGCCGCAGGATTTGTCGGTGGAAGCCTGGCCATCAGTACGAATGCAGGGTTCCTTGGAGCCGTGATCGCCGGATTCTTTGCCGGTTACCTCACGATCCTCATCAAGAACAAAGTTCAGATCAAGGGAGCAGCGGCAAGCACCGTACCGTTGATCATCCTTCCGCTCATCACCGTCGGCCTGACGGGGATCCTCATGGCCCTGGTATTGGGTGGACCTCTGGGCGCATTGAATCAGGGACTGATTGATTGGATCAATAGCATGACCCAGAGCGGAACGAATAAAGTCCTTCTGGCCGTCATCCTAGGGGCCATGATCGGATTCGATCTTGGTGGACCGGTCAATAAGGCAGCCTGGATGGCCGGTAACGCCTTATTGGCTTCCGGTATCTATCTACCGAACATCATGATCAATATCGCGATCTGCATCCCGCCGCTCGGCTATGCGATTGCGACCGTCATCCGCAGAAGCAAGTTCAACGCAACATTCCGTGAAGCAGGGAATGGTGCATGGATCATGGGGATGATCGGCATCACGGAAGGGGCGATCCCGTTCACCCTCCGTAATCCGCTGAAGATGATCCCGCTCAATATGATTGGATGTGCCGCCGGTGCAGCGATCACGATCCTGCTTGGTGCCTATGACAAGATGCCACCGATCGGTGGACTATACGGAGCCATCTCCATCGGGAATCCGTTCGCATACTTGATCGGAGGAATCAGTGGAGCCCTCATCATCGCCATCGGTGCGGTACTCCTAGGTAACTTCAATGACGAAGAAGAAGTGAAAACATCCAAAACGGCAAAACCAACAGAAGAGGACGAGATCGAGCTCGTCTTAGAATAAATCAATCGCCTGTCACGGAGAAATCCGTGACACGGCTATTTTCCAAGATCACTCATAAAGGAAGAGGAATCTCTTCTCCTCAGGAGGTCATCATGTTGAAAGCAAAAACAAAAGTACACGTCATTCCCCATACACACTGGGATCGCGAATGGTATTTCACAACATCACGGTCGAAAATCTATCTTGCGAAGCAGGTGAAGGAAGTCCTTGAAACGCTTGAAAACAACGAGGATTTTAAGTACTACCTGCTGGATGCGCAGGCATCACTCCTAGATGACTACTTGAAATGGTATCCAGAAGACAGGGGGCGACTGGAAGCGTTGATCGCGGCTAAGCGCATCATGACAGGACCTTGGTATACACAGACCGACCAGCTGGTCATTTCGGGTGAATCCATCGTCCGGAACCTTTACTACGGACAAAGCATTGCAGAATCATTCGGTCACTCCATGGCGGTCGGCTATGTGCCCGACGCATTCGGGCAGGCGGCTCAAATGCCTCAGATCTACAAGCAGTTCGGCATCGATACATTCCTCTTCTGGAGAGGGGTTGCCGATAATCGCTTGAAGCAGACGGAGTTCACCTGGAAGGGGTCGGATGGCAGTGAAGTCTTTGCCGTTCAGATTCCATTCGGTTACTACTACGGAGGAAATATCCCTGAAGGTGAGGACGATATCCTTCCATATCTCAATGAACAAGTCGGGAAGCTCGAAGCAAAAGCGTCTACAGAGCATGTTTATTTCCCGAATGGCTTTGACCAGGCTCCGATCCGCAAAAATCTGCCTGAGCTTATCAACCGATTCAACGAGGTCGATGAGGAACGTGAGTATGTCTTGAACGAGCCAGAGCGCTTCCTTCAGGAGATCAAAGAAGCAGCCACTTCCCTGCCGGTATTGGAAGGGGAGCTGACAGAAGGGAAACACAGCCGGATCCATAAGACCATCTTCTCGACGAGGGCGGACCTCAAGCAATTGAACAACCAGATCGAGAACTTCATCACGAATACATTGGAGCCTGTCCTCACAATCAGCCATTCCCTCGGACACGACTATCCTCATGAGACCGTAGCAGAGATCTGGAAGCTCATGTTCGAGAATGCCGCTCATGATAGCATCGGCGGTTGCAACAGCGATACGACCAATCAGGATGTCTTCTTCCGGTATAAGCAGGCGCGGGATCTCGGGGACAATTTCCTTGAGCTGCATATGCGTATGATCGCTCAGAAGATCAATCAGGAAGAGACCTTCTCCTTCACAGTATTCAATGCACTGCCTTATGTACGGAAGGGATATGTGGAATTCGACGCCTATCTCCCGGAGAAGGAATTCACGATCCGTGATGTCAACGGTGAACAGTTGCCCTTCACCATCAAAGAAAAAACCGAGTTGACCGATTATGTGCTCAATCAGCATATCTATCTCAATCCAAGCAAGAAAGTCTATCTGCCCGAGAAGGTATATGCAGCCAAACTGGTTGTCAAAGTCAATGACATCCCGTCCCTCGGATATTCTCAGTTCTATTTTGATCTGAAAGAAAACGAACTTGGAGATCAACCGAATGAAAAAGTCGATAGCATTGAAAATGACCACTACCGCATCCAATTTGAAGATGATTGCACCCTGACCATTACGCATAAGCCGACAGGAAGCGTCTATAAGAATCAAATGATCTTTGAAGAAAACGGGGACGATGGGGATTCATACAACTACTCACCGCCGCGCAAAGATCTGATCATCAGCTCTGTCGGGTCGGATGGAACGGTGGACGTGGGAAGGAATGCCGTAGAGGAAATCATGAACATCAATCTGTTGATGGAAGTACCACGTGACCTGGAAGAACGGGCCGATGGGAAATGCTCTGTGGATATGCCTCTGTCTGTAACGGTAGTACTTCGTTCAGGAGATCCGCTCATCCACTTTAACGTAGACTTGGATAACCAGGCACTCAGTCACCGCCTTCGCGTAGTGTTCGCAACGGATATTGCGTCCAAGTTCTCCTACGCAGATCAGCCTTTTGGTATAATCAAGAGACCAGTTGCCCTTCCGGAACTGGATGTGTGGGAAGAAGAAGAGTGGCAGGAAAAGCCGATTTCCATCGAACCGATGCAAAGTTTCGTGAACGTGCATGATGAGGGTCATGGATTCACGGTCTTCACAGAAGGAGTCCGTGAGTATGAAATCATCGGGGAGCACTTCGACACGATTGCGCTCACCCTGTTCCGCACGTTCGGATATATGGGTAAAGAGGATCTTCTATACAGACCTGGTCGTGCTTCTGGGGAGAAAATCATCGAGACTCCGGATGCACAAATGATCGGTGAGCTGAAGTTCACCTTTGCATACCAGATGAATACAGGCGGCTTCGATGATGCAGAGCTTGTCAGGACAGCGAAGGAGTACCTGTCGCCGCTTACGGTGTATCAACTGGCAGACTTCCTTAATGGGCGCTTGATCTTCTCGAATCGCGATGAAGAAGCGCAGTTTGAAAAGGAATACAGCCTGTTTGAAGTCAGTCCTGACCACACAGCTGCAGTGAGTGCCATCAAAAAAGCAGAACGGTCGGATGCTTACATCCTGCGATGCTTCAATCCGTACGAGACTTTAAGTTCCAGGGTTGATATAAAGGATCACACGTTGGAAGCAGTGGCCCTGAACGAAACAACAGCTATGGAAAACATCAAGGACTTGTCACACTGTCAGCTACAAACCTACGTTATAAAATAAATGCAATCATAGGGGTGTTCCCCCTATGATTGTTCTCGTTGGGTGGCAGTCGAAAAGAGGAGATGCAATTGAACTTATTCTTGAATAAACGCCTTGCCGGAATCTTTCAATCGTTCCTGGAGAGGGATGGATGGCTGCCTGATGAGATGGCATCCCATTTTGATGTCTCCACGCGCACCATCAGAACCGATATAAAAAAGCTCAATGATAGTCTAGCATCCTATGGAGCCGAGATTGCCCTTGAACGACAGAAAGGGTACCACCTCCTGGTATGGGAAAAAGAAGCGTTTGAGGGTTTATGTGAGCAATTCAACCGCCAGCATGTGGTCCAGGACGACCCGGATTACCGGGTTCAATACGTATTGAAATCCCTCCTGCTATCAAAAGGATACACGAAGCTCGAAGACCTGGCCGATCAGATGTTCATCAGCAGGGCCACGCTGAACAACGATATGAAAAATGTTCGCAGGATCCTGACAGGGTATCATCTGGAACTGTCTTCAAAACCGGGCCACGGGGTAAGAGTGGACGGGGAAGAAAAGAACATCCGATTCTGCCTTGCGAAAAATCTATCGCAAGGTTCCTCCGAAATCGGTCGGACAAGCGCCCTTCATCGCTTTTTTGACATGAAGGAGTTAGAGAAGATCTCCACCATTCTGACGGCTCAGTTTAGACAGCACTCGTTGAATCTGCCGGATATCGCTTTGGAAAATCTCATCATCCATACAGCCATTTCCATCGAACGCATCCGTGCAGAGCACCCCATTTCGGTTTTCGCCACATTTGAAGCGCCGGTCGACTATCAGCAATTGGCAGAAACCATCGTGAGCGACCTTGAGGAAACATTCTCCCTCGAATTCTCGGATGCGGAGAAGATTTACTTCCTTCTTCAGATCATGAGCAAGGTGCGACCAAAGGTGAAGGATGGGGACTACATGGCAGATGAGCAGCATGAGCTCGTCCTCGATATGCTCGAGTACATCTATAAGCGGCATCATTATGATCTCCGCTCCGATACCCAGTTGAAATCAGATCTCATTTCTCACCTGAAGGCCATGTTCTACCGGATCCGATTCAATATGAATATGAAGAACCCCCTCCTGGACCATATCAAAATCAATTATCCCGTTGCCTATGAGGTCACCCTTGGAGCAGTGAAGGAAGTGCAGGACCGGTTCCCGAGCACGGTGAACGATGATGAGCTCGGTTACCTCGTCCTTCATATCGGGGCAGCCCTTGAGCGGAAGTATTTCCTCGAGTCAGACCGAAAAAAAGTGGCACTCATCGTCTGCGGGACAGGGCTCGGCACCGCCCGTCTCCTGGAGACGAAGCTGCGTGCCACCTTCAGGGACCTGGTGATCACGGATCTCATTTCCCTTTATGAATATGAACATCGGGAAAGCATCAGTGAAGACATCGTCATCTCGACAGTCAAATTGTCCAAAAAGAACAAGCCCGTGGCGATTGTCAGTCCTTTCCTGACAGAGGATGAATCGAAGCAGATAGAAGCCATCATGAATGAGTCGATCCTGAAATCCACCATGCTCACGACCTATTTCAGGCCGCTTCTATTCCGCCACATAGAAGGTAAGGTGGACAAGGAGAGCCTGCTTAAAAGCATGAGTGAGCAGTTGGAAGCGGAAGACTTCGTGGATCCGGACTTCCATGCATCGGTTCTTGAACGGGAGTCCCTCGGTTCCACTGCAATCGGAAAAGGGATCGCCATACCGCATCCCCTCGGACTGATTGCCAAGGAAACCATCATCAACATCGCCATCCTGGATCACCCGGTCGAATGGAATGACGGGCATGAAGTAGGTGTCGTATTCCTCATCGCCATGGGGAATAAAAACTACGAAGAAGCAACCAAAATCTATGATCTCTTCATCGAATTCACCGAAAGCAAGCGGTATAAGGAACTGTTGAAATGCCGTTCTTTCGAAGATTTCGTTGCCCTGTCAAACGTCATCATGGATAAATGAAGAACCACCCCGGTTATGAGGCCCGGGGTGGTTTTCTACTTTATGAGTGAGGCATGAAAAAACAGCCGGTTACGTGATGGATGTCTGCTTATGCCCTTAGAATAATTTATACCAGTATAAAGTGGCTTCGATATGTGGGTTATAGGACTGCTTCAGGGTGTCAACACCGCCCAGTTTGAACCCTTGTTTTATGTAAAATCTGCATGCATCGAGATTATCATCCTGTGCTTCGAGCGACATGCCAATAAGACTTCGTTCCAGTGCCCACTCCTCTGCTTGATGTAAGAGCGCCTTCCCGACTCCGCTACCTCGGTACTCTCGTTTCGTTGCGATGTTTTCGATATAACAGAATCGATTCCACTCTTTCACGACTCGAATCTGCCCTATGCAGCGATTGTTCAGATAAGCTAAGAAGACTGTTTTGTCCTCCCGGTTGATATAATGGCTCCATTCAAGGTTGTCGTCGGGAAAACGTGTTTCTGTCGCTTCATCAAAAAGAACTTCTTCGTAGGACCACTTTCCCGATTGTAAGCGGGGGACGACTCGGCCGTATATTCTGAAGGGGTCATTTGTTTTGTTAATGTCTTCTATTAGATCATCGGTTAATGGAGAGATGATGAGTTTGCTTTCGTGAGTCAATCGTATGCACTTCCTTTCTGGTCTGGTTTTGGGATCGATCTTTTTCAGCCGATTGTTGATGTATCCTCTTTTATAATTCCATAAAAAGTGAATGACTCCTTGTTTGGGTGATAAGCATTCTTGGTAGGGGTGTGTCTTTGGATAGGGTCCGTTCCCTTCCGCTGCAGGGATTTGCTTTCCGCGGGGAGCAAGTCGAGCCTCTTCGTGCCTGCGGGGTCTCGATCATCCCCCTTTTCCGCAGGAGTCAAATCCCTTCCGCTCCAGTCCACTCTGTGATGTTGATTAGAAGTGCGATGAATTGCTCTTTCATAGATCAGGAGGTAAAAGGTAAAGTCATTCGAATTTTAAAGTCATCGTTTGGTTCATAGGGAGGGGGGACTCATGAAGAGTGGTCCGTTCCCTTCCGCTGCAGGGATTTGCTTTCCGCGGGGAGCAAGTCGAGCCTCCTCGTGCCTGCGGGGTCTTGATCATCCTCCTTTTCCGCAGGAGTCAAATCCCTTTCGCTTCAGTGCACTCTGTGATGTTGATTAGAAGTGAGATGGATTTCCATTCTAAAGGTTAGGAGGTAAAGTCATTCAAATTTTAAAGTCATCGTTTCGTTCATAGTGAGGGGGGATGCTCATGAAGAGTGGTCCGTTCCCTTCCGCTGCAGGGATTTGCTTTCCACGGGGAGCAAGTCGAGCCTCCTCGTGCCTGCGGGGTCTTGATCATCCTCCTTTTCCGCAGGAGTCAAATCCCTTTCGCTTCAGTCCACTAAGTGCTAGTTGAGTAGGCGGTACTCTTCTAATCATTCTTTCTTTAAAACTAGTTCGAAGAAGAATGTATTTTAAAACTATTAGAGCGGTGATAGAGTACAATGCTCATCAATTCGCACAAAGTGCAGTGCAGCGGAGGCCACCCGACTCCTATGGGAAAAGCGGGCAGGGTGAGACCCTGCAGGCTTGCCGAAGCGGCTCACCGCACGCCCCATGGAAAGCGGGTGGCCGCAGCGGAACGGAACGTCCCATTCTTCCCGCAATCCTATATGAAAACAGGATGTTGATTCCCTGTTTGGATTCCTCTCTTCCCCATATTCACATAACATAGTACACCTTCCCTTAATCCTTTCATAATGGGGAAATTATCTTGCGCCGAACCAGTGGGATACCACTCCGATGCACATAGTGCAGTGTAGCGGAGGTCACCCGACTCCAATGGGAAAAGCGGCTCACCGCACGCCCCATGGAAAGCGGGTGACCGCAGCGGAACGGAACGATCCAAACCTTCCTTCACTCCCCAATTAAAGAAGGATGTCGATTCCCTGTAACGAATCAGTCGAAATCCCGCCTACACCAAAAGAGTCTTATAGACTGAGGAAGGAACCATTTAATAGTTCTTCCACCTCTTCTAAAATATGTTTTATCCCCTAAAAGTCGGGTAAATAAGTACTACTTACAACGATAGGGGAAGATGAACGTTGACCTACTTGAACAGAGGCAAAGAACGGATAAAATTTGACTGTGAAGGCGACCGGATGGACTTACATATTCTTCAATGTATGCAGTGTTCAAGCGAATTCAGGTCGACAATGGAAGAGGCTTTCACGTGTAACACATGCCAAGACGCAAAGTCACCCGTATCCGGATTCAAAGTCATTGGGATGATTGAGAAGCAAATAGGGAATGGGGTGCACGCATGAAAAGAGATCGACTTCTGGAAACAAAGATGGATTTCAATGACATCTTATGGATGACCTCCGGAGTAGCGGTTATCCTGCTCGTCATCATGATGGCCAGCTTTTTCATCATTTCTTAAAATATCGCATCCCGTGCGATATTTTTTTGTTCATATATTTAGAATGAAAACAAGGACCGTCATGATAGACGGTCCTTGTTTTTCATTACCCTTTATAGTTTTCATCATACTCAAGGTAGATGACATGTGTCTCCAAATAGTCATGAAGTCCGTGCTTCCCATCGGCACCGCCTAGTCCAGACTGACCGCGTCCGGCGTGGTACCCATGTATGGCTTCGAAGTTTTCACGGTTGACGAATGTTTCACCGTAGTGAAGTTCATTGGCAGCTCTCATGACTTCGTGCAGGTTTTCACTGAAGATCGAAGAGGATAATCCATATTCCGTATCGTTGGCCAATTCGATTACTTCATCGAAGTCGCTGTAGGTCATGATCGGAAGCACAGGGCCGAAGATTTCTTCCTGGATGATCTCCATATCCTGTTTCACGTCGACAAGGACAGTCGGTTCGAAGTAGAAGCCTTTTCCTTCAATTGCCTTACCGCCTGTAAGGATACGGGCTCCTGCCTCAACGGCGTTGTTGACCATTTCGGATACTTCTTCGATCCGGTCTTTATTCACAAGCGGTCCGATGTCGCTGTCACGGCTTGTAGGATCACCGACCGTTGTGTTTTTCATAGCTTCGGTGATCTTGGAAATGAACTCTTCCGCCACACTTTCGTGTACGTAGACACGCTCTGCATTCGTACAAGCCTGTCCGGAGTTCGTGATCCGCGAGGTTTTGATGCGATCTACGGCAAGGTCGATGTTGGCGTGCTTCGTCACGATGGCCGGTGCTTTACCGCCAAGCTCAAGGTTTACCTTCGTAATGGAATTGGCTGCGGCTTCCATGACTTTTGAGCCGGCAGGGTAGCTTCCTGTCATCGTCACGAGTCCGACCCGTGGATGACCGGCCATGCGGTTACCGATATCGGATCCTTTACCGGTCACCAGGTTGAAGACGCCTTTTGGAAGGCCGATTTCATCGACGATCTTGGCAAATTCACAGGCTGTATTCGGGGTATACTGACTCGGCTTCAGGACGATGGTACAGCCGGTCACGATGGCCGGTGCCACCTTCCTTGCAAGAATGAACATAGGGAAGTTCCAAGGGACGATCCCGGATACAACGCCGATCGGTTTTTTATATACGAGGATGTTTTCGTTCGAACGCTCACTTTGGAGGATTTCACCTTCATAGCGGAGGGCCCATCCTGCCATGTAGCGGAAGTAGTCGATCGCTGTATTGATCTCGTCTTCGGACGCTTTGACAGTCTTACCATTTTCCTCCGTCAGCATCTCGACGAACTGTTCTTTTCGTTCTTCCAGTTTATCGGCCATCTTGTGCAGATAGGATGCACGTTCAGTGGACGGGACCTTTTCCCACGATAGGAATGCTTTATGGGCGGCATCGATTGCCTGATCCACATCTTCTTCGGTTCCTTTTGGGACTTTCGAAATGACTTCTTCCGTGGCAGGGTTGATGACGTCTGAAACTTCACCTGAAGAACTATCTACAAATTCACCATTAATGTATAGCTGATACTGTTTCATGAAGAGCCTCCTCGTAAGTCTTTGAATATGCCTATACTATTCCCTTCTATTGTCCGGAACTAAACATAAGGATAGGTCGAATGGGGTGAAAAGATATGGTAGTATAATGAAAAATAGGGAAAGAGGTAGGGATATGGCGATTCAAGGATTGAACCATTTTTTATTTTCTGTATCGGATTTGGATCGATCGATTGCTTTTTATCAAGAAGTATTTCATGCGGAGCTTTTGGTGAAAGGAAGATCGACAGCCTACTTTGACTTAAATGGCATGTGGCTGGCACTGAATGAAGAAAAGGATATCCCGCGGCAGGATATTCAACACTCCTATACACACATCGCTTTTTCTGTTAAGGAAGAAGATATGGATACCATGTATGATCGGCTGGAAAAAAGCGGGGCGTGTATCCTTGGGGGAAGGGAGCGGGATTCCAGGGATAAGAAGTCGATCTACTGATCCCGATGGTCATAAGTTTGAATTCCATACAGGTACGTTGGAGGATCGGTTAAGCTATTACCGTGAAGATAAGAAGCATATGGAGTTTTATGATGATAGAAAAAAGCCATGATCGATGTGATCATGGCTTTTGGATTAGTTGCCTGGTTCAGCGACTTTTACGAGCTGCTTACCGAGGTTTTTCCCTTCGAACAATCCGAAGAATGCTTCTGTTACGTTGTCCAATCCTTCGGTGATCGTTTCTTCGTATTGAAGTTTTCCTTCGCTGAGCCACTTGCCGAGGTCGGCGGCTCCTTCTTTGAAGCGATCGTTATAATCGTTCACAACGAATCCTTTCATAAGGGCGCTCGTTTTGATCAATCTTGACTGCACGCGCGGTCCGAGGTCTTCTTCTGTTTTGTTGTAGGAAGAGATTGCTCCGCAAACCGGCACACGGGCATGTTTATTCAGGAGGCTGAGGGCAGCGTCTCCGATTTCCCCACCGACATTTTCAAAGTAAACGTCGATTCCATCGGGACAGGCTGCTTCGAGGGACTCCTGGATATCACCTGTCTTGTAGTTGATGGCTTCGTCAAAACCAAGGGTTTCCTTCAGGTAGTTCACTTTTTCATCAGAGCCTGCAATCCCCACCACGCGGGCCCCTTTGATTTTTGCGATCTGTCCAACGGCCGATCCAACAGCACCGGCAGCTCCTGATACGACGACAGTTTCACCTTCTTTGGGCTGACCGATATCAAGAAGGCCGAAATAGGCGGTGAGGCCTGTCATACCCAGGATGCTCAGGTGAGTCGAGATCGGTGCCACATCGGGATCGATGGCGCGCACGGCTTTCTCGCTCGCAAGGGAATATTCCTGCCAAGGGAGCATTCCGACGACAAAGTCGCCTTTTTGGAATTGTTCGGATTGTGAGTCGACAATTTCACCTACGACGCCTCCGGCAAGGGCTTCATTCAATTTAAAAGGTTCCACATAGGACTTGGCATCTGACATGCGACCACGCATATAAGGGTCGACTGATAGATAAAGGGTTTTTACAAGAACCTGTCCTTGGTCGGGGCGAGGTACGTCAATCTCCTTATAGTGAAAATCCGATTCGACAGGTGTTCCGTTTGGACGCGATACAAGTTGAATCTGTTTTTGCTTGTCTGGCAGCATGGCTGATCCTCCTCTTCATTTTTAAAAATATAGTGTATGCAATAGGATGTTTTTCATGCAATTGACCCCTCAATTAAGGGTCATGGATACCGTAACATAAATGGGAATCCCTAAACAAAGAATAAGGCTTAACAAAAAGCCGGTTTGAGTGATCAAACCGGCTCCCTACTTTATTCCTTGATGTTCTTCTGGATGTAGCTGATTGTTTTACGGAGTTCATTCGGATGCGGACGGCCGAATGGACCGGTTTGTTTTTGTTGATAAAGGATTTCTCCCTTTTCATTCACTAGGAAGTATGCCGGCTCACCGTGCTGTCCGTGATCTTCATATGGAGCATCTTCTCCGTGATAAAATACATCAAATGCCTTGATGGCTTCCAATTTTTCATCGGAAAGAATCGGGAAGGTGATATCTTCTTTATCGACCATTTCCTTCAGGTTATCAAGCGAGTCGCTGGAGATTCCGATGATATGGACGCTGTGCTTCTCGAAGTATTCCTTACCTGCCTGGAATTCACGGAGCTCTTCCTGGCAGACGGGACACCAGGATCCCCTGAAGAATACGATGAGGTGCCAGCTGTCATGTTCTTTTTGATGTTGTTTAAAACTGAATGTTTCACCTGCTACGGATGGAAGTTCAAAATCCGGTACTGTATCTTTTAATTGAAACGTTGCCATGATTACATTCCTCCTGTTTGGTTTACACGTTTTGCATGTTTCGTATCTCATGTTTCGTATCTACAGTCCTTATTTTTCCCGCTCTTATGAAGTTGAAACATTTAAGGGATGAGCGATGTGCTTGATGGGTGTATGATAGTCTATTATTGAAGAGTCCGCGAGTCCTTGTGTCATTGGTTTCCGGACCAGAAGGGGATGGTGGCATGGATAAAAGTGAAATCAGGCATAAAGTATGGGGAAAGCTGACGGATGAAAAGCTGGGCCGATTCCCGTTTCCTCTGACAAATCGAATCCCGAATGTGAAGGGGGCAGAGAAGTCGGCTGCCCATGTAAGGGAGCTGGAGATCTATAAGCGTGCAGGCGTCATCAAGGTGAATCCCGATGCACCGCAGCTTCCTTTGAGGGCATCGATCTTGAAGGATGGGAAAATCCTCTTGATCCCGACTCCCCGCTTGAAGGACGGGTTTGTGATGATCAGGCCAGAAGATGTTCCTGAAGGAGAAGCACGTAAGGCAGCAAGCATCAAACATATGAACGCGTATGGACGGGTCGTTCCTCTGTCCGGAATCCCCAGAATTGATTTAATCGTTGTAGGGTCAGTAGCCATCCATAAAGACGGAAGGCGGTTGGGGAAGGGGGAAGGGTATGCCGACCGTGAATATGCGATCCTGAGGGAAATCGGAAACCCGGCAGTACCCGTCCTCACAACCATCCATAGCGCCCAGCTTGTAGGTGATGACATCCCAAGGGATTCCTTTGACCTGGCCGTCGACTATATCGTGACGGAAGAAGGGGTACTGGAGACGAATACACCTTATGAAAAGCCTGCTGGGATACAATGGGAACATGTGACAGATGAAGAGAAGGAGCTCATGCCGATCTTGAAAGAACTGGAACGTCATCAATCCCGGGAATAGCGGTTGCTTCCGGGCTTAGATTTCACCTCGTTCCAGGCGGCTATGGCATCGTTCCTGCTGTGACGGGTGTTGTGGGGGTCGTTGAAATAGTCCCGGATGAAGCGGTTATATTCAAACTGCGGTGAGATGACCCGTTCATAGGACGGGTCTTTTTTCCGTTTCTCCTCATCATGCCAGGCTTGAACGGCATCCCGATAGGTCTTCCCGATGTTTTCCATGAAGTAGTTTTGGATAAAGGTACTGAAATGGAAGTTCGGGATGACGGACTGGAAGAAGGTACGCACGTGCTGACTGCATCGGTGTCCTTCCGGAATGATTGTATCAAGGGAGAGAGTCACCGGTTGAACGGCCTTCGGTCTGGCAGTCCGGGAAGGTTTCAGCATGATCCCGGTTTCGAGGAAATGCCCGATGCGCGTGCTTATTTCTTCTTTGGATCCGGATGCACTCATCCCTATGGATCTGCAGAACAGTTGGAGTTCTGATTTTAGCCAATAGTACTCTCTGAACTGGTTTGCAGGAGTTTCTTTCGATAATTCAGGCCTCATGGTATTTTCCTCCAAATTATGGTTTTATTCTTATAGTATAGAACGTTTGTTCCTTTTTGGGAAGAAAAAAAACACCCGCCCTCAGGCAGGTGTTGGGTCAATGGCTTAGTATCCGTCGACAACAAGATCGAGCTTTCCAGTTGCCGGATCGATGACGAGTCCGTGGACAGGCGTTTTCTTGTCCATGAGCGGATGATTTTTGATCATATCAACGCTGTGGGCGACGCTTTCTTGAACGGAGTCAAAGCCCTTCAACCAGTCGTGTAGGTCGATGCCGGAATAGTTGAGCGTACCCAGGGTATCCTCGCTGATACCGCGTTCTTTCATCTTATCGACCATCTTATGGCTGTCGATGGCGCTCATGCCGCAGTCATGATGTCCGATGACGATGACTTCATCTGCCTGTAGCTCATACACGGCAACGAGAAGGCTGCGCATGATACTTCCGAATGGATGTGTCAGGATGGCGCCGGCATTTTTGACGATTTTGACATCGCCGTTTTTGATGTTCATGGATTTAGGGAGTAGTTCCACCAAGCGTGTATCCATGCATGTGAGGATAACGAGCCGCTTATCCGGGAACTTGGTGGTACGGTACTGCTCATACGCTTTTTCTTCCACGAATTGTTCGTTGTAGTCGAGGATGGTGTTCAATAGAGTCATTGGTTCTTCTCCCTTTCGCTAATTAGTCAACTCCTGCTGAAGCAGGGTTTCAATCTCTTTTATTTTATCCATCACTTCTTGTCGATTCCAGTCCGATGTATTGGAAAGTTTTAAATAAAGGGAGGAAACCTTGGCAAGAGCTTCGTTTCCATTCGGATTTTTCCTTGGAAAAGGAGAGTTTCCCATCAAGTCGAATAGACCATTCATCTTGTCTGATACCTTTTGGTACTGATCATCCTTTGAGATGATGGCAACGTGATAATGCTGGTGATGATCAGAGAATCGATAATGGAGGTCGAATAAACCAAAGGCATTGTCCTTCTTCAAATTGAGCTCCATGGTACCGTCTGGGACCTTATGAATCATTCTGGCAAATTTCGGTGAACTCTCTTCCTCGACGATGGAAAGGAAATTTTCGCCGATATCAAGGAATTCGTAACCAGGGTTGGAGGCATCGATTACGTTGAACTTCCGATCGATCAACAGGTAAGGGATAGGGCATAGGTGCAGGTTTTCCACATGATCACTCCTAGATTAAGGGAGTATGGATGTCATTGCCCTCCTTACGGTTGTTGGAGGTAAGGTGACATGTGGGATAACATTCAGGGAGGCCCTTTTATGATTGGCAAAGCTCGTGGTGGAGGAGGTCAACTTTCCAGTGACACGGATTGTTTCGAAAGGTCGGCAAGATGGCTGTTCAATTCATCCAGATCATTGAAGGTCATTACCTGTTCCTTCTCAAGGAAGTCCAATTTATATTGGGCAACAAGCCTTCCCCCTACTACTATATTAATCTTTTCATTTACTTTTCTAATCGATTCGATGCACGTTTTCAGTTTGCCCAGCTCAGTGGTCATCCCGATTGAAATCCCGACCATCTGCGGTTGCCAGGCTTCAATAAACGTGACGGCATCTTTGATGGGAACATTGGCCCCTAAGAAACGGGTGTTCCATTTATGTTCTTTGAAGATTTCATTTGCCAATTCCAGCCCGAGACTGTGCTGCTCCCCCTCAATGCAGAATAGGAGGGCCTTCGGCTGATCTTTCCCTGCTTTATGTTCATTCATCAGATAAGAGAGGAGATACTTCAAGGTGGCCGTGGCTAAATGCTCATCAGCGACAGTGATTTGATTCTTCTCCCACATTTCACCGATTCTATACATGGAAGGTTTGACGACCTTTTCATAAAAAGACAGGTGATCCATCTTTGATTCAATGGCTGACGAGTGTAGTTCAAGCAATGAATGCACGTCCCCTTGCAGGATTGACTTCGTAAAAGTCTGGACTAGCTGATTCATCTTCATCACTCCTGAGATGGTGAAAAATACCTTATTCTATATTCCATAAATAAATGAAAAATCCTTCTTCCATCACACAATTGTCCCAGTTGACTTTTTGAATGGATTTCCATTATGATAACGCTTGAACAACCAGTTGACAGGCCATGGAGCGTATTGAAAATATACGCCTGGGGCTATCATTCAAGCGTACCAAACATTGGGTGCATTTGCAATGGATACAGGTCCATGCCCCGTACGACTGATAAGGAGGACGTTTCATGTCAGGCAGAAAAGATGAAGATCTTACAGACTTGTCCCTTTTAGGGAATCAAGGTACAAACTATCTATTCGAATATGCTCCTGAGATCCTGGAAGCATTCGATAATAAACATCCCAACAGGGACTACTTCGTGAAATTCAATTGTCCGGAATTTACGAGCCTTTGTCCGAAAACCGGACAGCCGGATTTTGCCACCATCTACATCAGCTATATCCCTGGCGAAAAAATGGTGGAAAGCAAATCGCTTAAATTGTACTTGTTCAGCTTCCGTAACCATGGTGATTTCCATGAAGATTGCATGAACATCATCATGAATGATCTGATCGAACTCATGGATCCACGTTATATCGAGGTCTGGGGCAAGTTCACTCCTCGCGGCGGCATCTCCATCGATCCATACACGAACTACGGGAAACCGGGTACGAAATATGAGGAAATGGCGTTCCATCGCTTGATGAATCATGATATGTATCCTGAGACCATCGACAATCGTTGATGGTGAAGGCGATCCATTGCGATCGTCTTTTTTTTATGTCTCCAGCTTGTTGAATCTAGTAAAATAGGAAGTGGCTCCCGGATAAGGGAAGAGAAATGCAGAAAAGAAGGGACGGAATATGAAATCATATCGTGCATCATTATGTGTGCTCATCGGGGCAAGCAGCTACGGCATCCACGCCTCGGTTGTAAAGCTGGGTCTGGGAAAAGGCTATGCGGTCCCGGATATCACCGGACTTCAATATTTATTCGGCTTGGTGATGCTGTTCGCCGCCTTTTTATTCACACGCAAGGTGAAGATGACGGTCGGACAGGTGTCCGCACTCTTGGGAGTAGGGGTGTTTTTAAGTTTAACGGGGATTTTTTATGGCATGAGCCTCAGTCTCATCCCTGCGTCCATCGCCGTCGTGATGCTGTTCCAGTTCACCTGGATCGGAGTACTGATTGAAGCCCTCTATGTAAGGAAAGTACCTTCAAAAAAGAAACTGGTTTCGGTCCTGCTTTTATGGATTGGTACGTTATTCGCCGGCGGCTTGGGTTCATCCCGGGGATTTGATTGGACTGGTAACTCGCTCGGACTGTTGTATGGATTCGGTGCTGCCGTCACGTTTGCCTTATTTATGTTTTTCAGCGGGAAGGCAGCAAGAAGCCTACCAACCTTTCAAAAAAGCATGATGATTTCCTTGGGTGGCATACTGGTTGTGCTGGCGGTTTTTCAGCCATCTTTCATCCAACAGCCGTCCAAAATTATTGAAATGACGGATTTCGGCCTGCTGGTGGCCATTTTCGGGAACATCCTACCCGTTGTCTTCTTCGCCATTGGTACACCACATCTTGATTCAAGTATGTCGACGATCATGGGGGCAGCGGAGCTTCCAGCCGCCATCCTGGCTGCCATGTGGATCCTACATGAGCAGGTGGCCATCTTTCAATTTGCGGGGATCGCCCTGATTCTGGCAGGAATCATCATTCCACAGATACAGACAAGACAAAAGAAGAGTTTTGGTTAAAGCGCCGGATTGTTTCGGCGTTTTTTTCTTTTAAAACCCTTTCAATTGTCGCAATTATTAAACCTTATTTATTTAACCGGCTTCCCTTTACAAAGGGGTGCAAAGGGCTTTATAATGCGCGTTGTTCAACTTTTTAAAGGCACGGATTATTCATATAAAGGAGGTTGCGGAGATGCGGCAAAAGATTTTTTCATTCTTGATGATGAACGTCGGAGCATTGCTGGTTGCGGTCAACGTTCATTTTTTCCTATCACCCAATGATTTAGCGACTGGAGGAGTGAGCGGTCTGTCGATTATCATGAATCACGTGTTCCCGGGTATGTCGCTTGGGCTCTTCATGATTCTCATCAATCTGATCTTGTTCGTGGTCGGCCTGATTTTCCTTGGCTTCAGTTTCGGGGCAAAAACGGTGTATGCAAGTTTCGCCCTGTCATTCTATGTTTGGCTTCTTGAGACGGTTGCACCGATCCATGCACCGCTATCAAATGATGTCCTGATCCAGCTCATCATCGGCCAATGCATCGCCGCAATCGGAATGGCCATCGTTTTTCATCAGGACGCTTCCACCGGCGGGACCGATATCATCGCCATGATCCTGAACAAATACTTCAATATCGAAGTGGGGCGCGGGGTCCTGCTATCAGATTTGACCATCGCACTTTCTTCTGCGATCCTATTCGGTCCACAGGTCGGGATGTACGCCTTCTTCGGGGTGATCCTGAATGGCTTGGTGATCGACTATGTACTCTCACAATTCAATTCCAATAAAGAAGTGGTGATCATCAGCCGCCACAGCTCAGAGATCAAGTCGTATATCGTCCACGAGCTTGGAAAGGGTGCAACGGTCCATACGGCGACGGGTGCCTTCACTTCTGATGAGAAGGAAGTCATCACCACGATCTTGGGACGCAAGGATTATTCCCGGTTAAAGGGCTTCATCACGAAAACCGACAACAAGGCATTCATCACCGCCCATACGATGAATGAAATCCTTGGTCAGAACTTTAAACGTTTAGCATAAGAAAAAGCCTGAGGAGCGCCCCTCAGGCTTTTTCATATGTTCATTCCGCTTGCTTGAAGTTATTCTGGATGAAGGCTTCTTCCTCTTCCTTATTCATGATGCCGTAGGCTTCTCCTACTGTGCCGCCTTGGAGGGTCCAAAAGTAGTTATGATCCTTGTCGATGCTAGAGAAATCTTCACTCTTCCACTTTTCGGCGATGTCTTGAAGTTTGTCTTTGTGATCGAAGGAAGAGGCATGAATGGTATCAAGAACGGTTTGGACGGTTTCTGGTATCATGGGGATGGCTCCCCATTTATCTTGTGAGCGGACTTTCTGGTGGGTCATTTTGTGCATGATGGAGACAATATCCTTTTCTTCGGCGTTTTCAGGGATCTTCAAGGTATATTCGATTCCTCCGATGGTACCTGTCTGCTCCCTGACTTCTTCTTCCTTGGTTGCGTAAGGTGAGTTTTTATCTTCAGGTTTTTCAGCTTTTGCTGGGTTTGCCTTCTCCTCGAAAGCCGATGCGTTCTCAAATATTTTATAAGCCCCGAACCCCACAAAGGCGGCTAGCCCTAGTGCAATAAGGGAGATGGTTAAGATTTTTTTCATTCTCAGCCTCCAGGTAAGTTGGGTTGGGGTGTGTGGTTGATTGGGTGTTTGTTTGTAAATCATAGCAAAAAAATAACAAAAAAGCACTATTTTAAGTATAATTTACCATTTGTGAAACAAGTTGATTTTTGCCGTATTTCCAGCCGGAGGAGAAGGACCTTGGGATGAATGAATTCATCCCTGGTCCTTCTCCTCCGGCTGGACTTTTCAGCTTTGCTGAAAAGCGAGGGAACCTTGGTTCACTCGAATTCGGCAAAAATCGCGTATACACAGCACTTATAAAGTGGTTGCCATATCATTCTGAATTGCCTTATAATAACATTATATTATGTGCTACCAAAAGGAGGTGGAATTGAGATGAATCGTTCTGTAGGATTGCGTGGGAAGTATTTGGATTTTATTTACTACTGCCGTGCAATTTTTCATATTGTTGCGTTCAAGGGGACACGTATGCCCTTTTTTAGCAACTGAATATGAATACTGAACGGTAAGAGGTCTCAATTCCAATCACTTGATAGAACGGAAGGAGGGGGCGTTTTTCGCCTTCTTTTTTTATGCCTGATTAAGGATTAAGAAGCCGTGGACTGCTTATGCACGGCTTTTTGTCGTGGATCATGTGCCTCTTGCCGTATTAACGGATGAATGAAAGGAAGAGGAATATGATTATTTGCAGCGCACAACAGATCAGTAAAATGTACGGGGGCCATCCTGTTTTTGAGCAATTGACCTTTGAAATACCCCAGGGGGCGAGAATCGGTCTTGTGGGGAGGAATGGGACGGGTAAGACGACGCTATTCAAGCTTCTTGCAGGAACCGACACCCCTGACTCGGGGACGATTTCGATGAAAAAGAACGCAAAAATCGGCTATCTTGCCCAAATACCGGAGTATCCGGAAGGGACATTGGGAATCGACGTCCTGAAGTCGGCGTTCTCCGATCTCGTGGCCATCGGTGAAAAGCTCAAGGAGTTGGAAGGGAAAATGGGCGAAGGACACGGGGACCTGGACGCGATCCTTGAAGAATATGGACGATTCCAGGATCTCTTCAGCAATGAAGGAGGGTATGAGATGGAGGCGTCTATTGCCATGGTCGTGAATGGACTTGGGATCCAGGGACTTCTTGATAAAGAGTTTTCCTCCTGCAGTGGAGGCGAGCAGACGAAGCTATGCCTAGGATTCATCCTTCTTCAGGAACCGGACCTTCTCCTGTTGGACGAACCGACGAACCATCTTGATATCACCGCCGTCGAGTGGCTGGAGCACTTTTTGACCGACTATAACGGCACGGTGATGTGTATTTCCCATGACCGCTACTTTTTGGATCATGTGATCAATAAGGTGTACCACCTTGAAGACGGGGAAATAACCATGTATCACACCGATTATTCGGGATTTGTGAAAGAAAAGGAAGAGAGGTTGATGATTGAATTCCAGGCCTATCAGGAGCAGCAGAAGAAAATCAAGAAAATGAAGGAGGCCATCAAGCGTCTGAGAGAATGGGCGAATCAGGCGAACCCTCCCAATGAAGGCCTTCACAAGCGGGCACGCAATATGGAAAGGGCCCTTGAGAGGATGGAGAAGCTGAAGCGTCCGGTGCTGGATCGCAGGAAGATGGGATTGGAGTTCGAAGGCGGTGATCGGAGCGGGAAAGTCGTGTTCTCCATGGAGGGTGCTTCAAAGTCCTTTGATGGACGCACTCTCTTCCATGACGCCCATATGGACCTTCGTTTCAAGGACCGCACCGCCATCGTCGGACAGAACGGGACGGGGAAGTCGACCATCGTCAAGATCCTCCTGGGGGAGATGACCGCTGACGGCGGGGACGTGAAGATCGGTAGCAATGTGAAAATGGGGTATCTTTCCCAACATTTTGTGATGGCGGATCCTGAAGCCCGTCTCATCGACGCATTCCGGGATGAAGTGGCGGTGACGGAAGGAGAAGCGCGTCATATCCTTGCGCGGTTCATGTTTTATGGACCGAATGTGTTCCGGAAGGTTGGACAGCTGAGCGGCGGGGAAAAGATGAGACTGCGGCTTGCCCAGCTCATGCACCAGGATCTCAACCTCCTCGTTCTCGATGAACCGACCAATCATCTCGACATCGATTCACGGGAGGTCCTGGAGGAAGCCCTTGAGGAGTTCAATGGTACGATCCTTGCTGTATCCCATGATCGCTATTTCCTCAACAAGCTATTCCAGAAAACGTACTGGATTCACGAAGGGCGGCTCTATTTCTTTGAAGGTCCATACACCTGGGCCAAGGAAAAGCTCCAGGAGCAGATCCCGGTTGAGCGTCCATTGGAGAAAAAGGGTGCAGTGACAAAACCACGTGAAAAAGAAAAAAAGATGGCAACAACTGACACCATCGAAGCAGAGCTTGAAGCACTTGAGACGGAAATTGCTTTGATTGAAG
Source organism: Rossellomorea marisflavi (assembly GCF_009806575.1). Classification (NCBI taxonomy): domain Bacteria; kingdom Bacillati; phylum Bacillota; class Bacilli; order Caryophanales; family Bacillaceae; genus Rossellomorea; species Rossellomorea marisflavi. Next base: position 587,167 of record NZ_CP047095.1, read on the forward strand.
ACCGTCTCCAGGCAGAAGAGGACCTTGGGGTGCTCCAGGAACTTCATGAAGAACTGGAACGGCTTGAAGAACAGAGGGAGCTTAAGTACATTCAATATGAAGAACAGCTATCGTGAAAGGGAGGAAGCATATCATGGAGGCAAAAGTGGTGATTGTAGGTGCAGGTTTATCGGGAATCATGGCGGCACGGACTCTTGTGGAAAGAGGGGTAACAGACATCCTCCTCGTTGAAAAGAGCAGGAGCGTGGGGGGGCGACTCGCAACGAGGCGGATCGGAGAAGGGAAGGCAGATCACGGTGCCCAGTTCTTCACGGTGCGCTCCCCGAAATTAGAGAAAGAAGTAGAGTCTTGGCTTCAGAAGGGATGGGTCCGCCGTTGGTTCGGTGATGCCCATCCACGGTACACCGGTACGGAAGGCATGAATGCCCTTGCCAAGAATCTGGCAGCAGGGCTACCCGTGCGTTTGAATACCAAGATCCTTTCCATCACGGAACATCCTGATGGATGCGAGTTGAAGCTTGAGGAAGGCGGGGTGATCAAAGCCGATCACGTGCTCATCACCGCCCCGGCACCCCAGGCAGCGGAGTTGATTGGGATAGAAGTCCCTGTCACTTTCCGTCCCTGCCTCGTTGGGTTGCTGACACTTGGTGGTCCTTCCCTTCTTCCGGCGCCAGGGCATCTGGATGGGGGCAGCCTGCCACAAGGAGTAGAACGGATCGTCGACCATAAGGCAAAGGGGATATCCTCTACGCCCGTATTATCTATCTATATGACAGGGGAATGGAGTGAGGAGCATTTCTCCGAATCAGATGAAAAGGTCCTTGCCCTCATCACGGATCTCGTTCGACCATTTTTGGGAGATGGAAGTAAAGGTAACGGCAGCCAGGTGAAAAGGTGGAAGTACGCCGAAGCGGCTGAAGTCATCAATCAACCTTTCCTAGAGGCGGGCAAAAGGACGGTCCTGTGTGGGGATGCGTTTTTGACGAAAGAAGATGAATCCGGTAAAACACGTTTTGAGAGCGCCTATCTCTCGGGAAAATCTTCTGGTGAATTCCTTGCTGATCGCGTAGGCGAATCCTGAATAGGCATCCCCCATTAACTGCACACTAAAGAAAAAAAGAGGCAGGGATTGGAATGGACCTACAGCTGCAACGAGCTGAACAGAAACAGATCGAAACCATTATGGACATCTATGTGCGTTGTCGGGAAGAGTTGGAACAACAAGGCCTTCTCCAATGGGGAGATCATTATCCGAGCAGGGAGTACTTCCTTCGCGAAATCAAGGCGGGAAGTCTTTATATCCTTTTGGCCGACGGAGTCATTGCAGGATGTGTGACACTGAATGAATGGCAGTCTCCTGAATGGGCTGATATTTCCTGGAAGTATGATGACGAGTGGGTCGTGCACGCCTATTTCCTCGATCCTGTTTACCAGGGGCAGGGATTGGGGTCTGCTTTCTTGAGCGAGTGTGAATCCCTGGCGGCCACCAAAGGGTATAAGAGTATAAGGCTTGATGCCTATGGAAGGAATAAAGGGGCAAATGTCCTGTATGAAAAGAATGGGTATGAATTTCGAGGTTCAATCCGCTTCACGTCCCGTCCTGAAGGCCATCAGGAATATCACTGCTACGAAAAACGCCTGTAATGCAATCCGTCCCAAAGGAAAAAGTCCTATTGGAATGGTATACTAACAGGTACAGTAAAGAAGCAAGGATGAGATACTATTGATGCCACTCCTGGATGAAGCACAGGCCTTTTTGATACAGTTTTATCATGAATCGGAGAAAAGCGGAACGGACCTTAAGGAAAGGTTGCGTGAAGTAAGGGAAGAAATTGATTCCACGGGTACCTATACCCATACGAAAGAGGAATTGACGTTCGGTGCAAAGCTTGCCTGGCGTAACAGCAACCGGTGCATCGGACGATTGTTCTGGAATTCCCTCCAAGTGTTCGACCGTCGGGATGCCACCACGGAAGAAGAGGTGCTGGGCGCTTTGGAAGCCCACCTGGAGTATGCGACAAACGGCGGGAAGATCCGACCGACCATCACGGTATTCAGACCGTCTGAATGTGACGAAGAGGACATCCGCCTTTGGAATCACCAGCTGGTTCGATATGCGGGGTATGAGGACGGAAGGGGGGACCCCCATTCCATCGAATTCACCCAAAAATGCAGGGCACTGGGATGGGAAGGAGAAGGAACGGATTTTGATGTCCTGCCTCTTGTCGTCCAGATCGGCGACCGTTCGCCTGTCTGGAGGTCTATTCCACAAGATCTAGCCCTCGAAGTGCCGCTCCGACACCCTGAATATCCATGGTTCGGGGACCTGGGGCTGAAATGGTACGGGGTTCCCCTCATATCGGATATGGAACTCAAAGTCGGAGGTATTTCCTATAAAGCAGCCCCGTTCAATGGCTGGTATATGGAAACGGAAATAGGAGCCCGGAATCTCGCAGACGAGACGCGCTACAATCTTTTGCCCAAAGTGGCAGGTCATATGGGACTGGATACATCCAGAAACATCACGCTTTGGAAAGATAAAGCCCTTATTGAGCTGAATATTGCCGTCCTCCATTCCTTCAAAGAACAAGGGGTCAACATTGTGGATCACCACACGGCAGCCCAGCAGTTCCGCCTTTTTGAAGAAAATGAAAAAAAGGCAGACCGGAAAGTCACAGGTGATTGGACATGGCTGATTCCGCCCGTATCACCGGCCACGACGCATATCTTTCATAAGGAATACGATAACACGTGGAAATCCACCAACTACTTTTATCAAAAAAAGCCTTACTGACAAAAAAGCCGCTCACAACATCGTGAGCGGCTTTTCTCATTACATGGAATAAGGGGGGCGTTTGGATACTTCATAATAGCGATACCAAAACCGGAACTCATCAAACAGGGTAGAACGGTCGAATGAAAAGTGCTCGAAGAAATCCTCCAGTAGCCACATCTCGGCGTCATCCAATATTCCCGTCACGAACAAGGGCGTCCGGAAGCGTTTATATAAGTCTTCATGCCCATAATAGTGAAACAAGTCTTCCACCTGTTGCTCCGTCAATCCGATCACATCCTTTTGGATAGTTTCTCATGTGAAGACGGTATTTATGCTGTTAAAGTGAAAATGGGTCATGGTACAAGCACAGGTTGTACCACTTGCATAGAATACATTATGTGAAGCCACTCCTTTCATCTTCACACTGGGGGACACCGCCGTCCCCCTCATTACATAAAGAAAAAGAGCTCAGACCGCGCTGAGCTCTTCTTTTGATTCTTAAATATCTGCTGCAAGGACGATTTCCCCTTGGGGCAGCTCGCTATTGGCATCGGGTTCAAGGGACACGGCCACTTGATCCCAATCTTTTTCAGTGAATTCTTCATTGAATTTGAAGATGACCGATCCTTTACCATCACCGCTCGTGACGAAGGTTCCTGCACGTTCGGGCTTTTCATCCTTGATGAGCCAGACCTGGTACACTTCCTTATCGGAGAGTTTCGCAAGGTCCGAAGCCTGCACGACCATGCTGGTTTGCTTTCCTTGCTTGATGATGCTCGCGGTTCCCCTGCCTTCTCCGCTGACAGGAGCAAGCTCTGCGTACTCGACCACCTCATCGATCGTGGCTTCCTCCACCACACGCTTTTGATCTTCAAGCTGGGTGAAGAGGTAGGCGTTGCCGATGATGGACAGGGCCAGTGCGGCAGCGATGGATGGGAAAATCCATGGCCGTCTGCGTTTTTGACGTGGAGCTGCAGCCGGTTCTTGTTTCTCCTCAGAATCATTCAGTATACGGGCGAATACTCTGTCCTCAAGGTCGGTTGGAGGTTCGACCGGCTCAGATGAGTAGGGCAGATACCCGGCTACCGATTCAAGCTCGTTCAGGAACTCCTGGCAATCCGTACAGGAGGCAAGGTGCTTCTCGAACGCTGCTTTTTCAAGTTCAGATAAATGACCGTTGTAGTAATCCAGTATGTGATCGCATTGATGTTGAGTCATTCGAATTGACCTCCTTTCCCTTTCAGACAAGTATGCAGATGTTTCAATGCAAGACGGATCCTGCCTTTGACCGTTCCGAGGGGGGTGTCGGTAGCTTCTGAGATGGACTGCTGTGTCTTACCCTTGAAGTAAAAGAGCTGGACCATCGTTTGCTGATCTTCCTTCAATCCGCTGATGCAGTCGCGTATGGCGGCCCCTTTTTCCTTCCATTCCAGGAGGTCATGGGGCGTTTCATGGTCAACCTGGAGGGTGTCTTTTTCTATATATTCCACGGTCTCATGTTTCTTTCCTTTCCGGATGGCATCCAGGCAGGTGTTCCGGGTCATGGTGAGCAACCAGGAAGAAAATTTCCCTTTCGATTCTTCATAGTGTGCGTGGGTCTTCCAGAGTTTCATGAAGACCTCCTGTATGACTTCTTCGGCAAGCTCGCGGTTTCCTGTCATTTTATATGAAAAGGAGTAGATGAGTTTTTCGTATTGTCTGTAGAGCTCCCGCAGGGCGGATGAATCCTTTTGATGGATGATGCGGTGATACAATTCAATATCCTTTAGATCATGGGACATAACTCGCTCCTAACCTTTGACGTAGTTATCATAAGGATACTAAATAACGGTGCTGAACTCAAAGTTCTACTAAGCTAACGAAAAAGTTTTGGTTTTGGATCACTTTATGTTTGAAAAAGTTGGGTTTAGGGTAAAAAATATGTTTTTTTTATATGATGGAGAATTTTGGTTCAATTTGATGGTTTGGGAAAGGGTTTTACGATCCTGTTTTTTATTGGTGTGTAGTAGGTGAAGAGACCGTTTCGTTTCACTGCGGCCACCCGCTTTCCATGGGGCGTGCGGTGAGCCGCTTCGGCGCTGCCTGCAGGGTCTCACCCTGCCCGCTATTCCCATAGGAGTCGGGTGGCCTCCGCTGCACTGCACTCTGTGCGTAGGAGGGGGAGAGTGCTGGTTCGGAACATGCTAACGCCATCCTGTTTTTATGAGTATATGGAGGAGACAAGACCGTTCCGTTTCGCTGCGGCCACCCGCTTTCCAAGGGGCGTGCGGTGAGCCGCTTCGGCGCTGCCTGCAGGGTCTCACCCTGCCCGCTATTCCCATAGGAGTCGGGTGGCCTTCGCTGCACTTCACTCTGAGTGGAGGAGGGGAGATGTGCTGGTTCGGAACAGGGAATCGCCATCTTTTTTTTATGAGTGTGTGGAGGAGATTAGATCGTTCCGTTTCGCTGCGGCCTCCCGCTTTCCATGGGGCGTGCGGTGAGCCGCTTCGGCGCGCCTGCAGGGTCTCACCCTGCCCGCTATTCCCATAGGAGTCGGGTGGCCTTCGCTGCACTTCACTCTGTGCGAAGGAGAGGAATGTGCTAATTTGAAACGGGAAATCTCCCTCCTGTTTTTGCAATGAGTATGTGGTGAATGCGAAACCGTTCTGTTCTTTGCACTTTGTGCGCAGGAAAGGTAATCGGATAATGCGAAACAGGCCATCACGCATGGTTTCTTTTTTAGTATGACTTTCTAACCCCATTTATGAACGATCACCTCACCATGTCCAGTACCACTGAGTGGATTGAAGCGGAAGGGATTTGACTCCTGCGGAAAAGGGGGATGATCGAGACCCCGCAGGCACGAGGAGGCTCGACATGCTCCCCGCGGAAAGCAAATCCCTGCAGCGCAAAGGAACGGACTAGTTTTCCATCTCACACTTCATTTAGGGCGATTTTGTCTTCAATTCTCATAAAGTGGGCTCGAAACCCCACAGCAGCGCAATGAAACGGACTAGTTTCCAGCTTCACACTTCACTTAGGACAATTTTGTTTTTAACTGGTTTTCCAACGCGCACTCCCCTAAGATTGCAGACAAAAAAAGCCTCCCCATATGGAACAAGGGAGGCGGATGATTATTTTACTTTTTGTAGTTTGTCAATGACCGTGAGGGAGCGCCCTGTTCCGATGGCTACAGATTCAAGCGGGTTCGGTGCCAGGTGGACCGGTACGACGATTTCCTGGCTCAGCCAGTCTTGAAGGCCGTTGAGAAGGGAACCTCCACCAGTCAGGATCACACCGCGATCGACGATATCTCCGCTCAGTTCAGGCGGGCAGTTTTCAAGCGTGGCGCGGATGGTCTCAAGGATATGTAAGAGAGACTCTTTAAGTGCTTCCTGGATTTGCAGTGACGTAAGTTCGATGGTCTTTGGAAGTCCTGTGACGAGGTCACGACCGCGGATTTCCATTTTGCGTTCATCGTGTTCGATGAGAGCCTGACCGACTTCGATCTTCACTTGTTCCGCTGTCCTTTCACCGATCAGGAGATTGTAGCGTTTGCGTACATATTGGATGATGTCTTCATCCATTTGATCTCCACCGATGCGGATCGTGTTGCAGGAAACGACGCCACCGTAAGAGATGATGGCGACTTCTGTTGTTCCTCCACCGATATCGACGATTACGTTCGCCACTGGTTCTCCGACTGGAAGATCTGCTCCGATGGCAGCTGCTACAGGCTCTTCAATGAGGGTGACGGATTTTGCTCCACTGCCACGTACGGCATCTTGGATCGCCCTGCGTTCAACGGATGTTGCACCAGACGGGGTACAAACGACAACGGTAGGTTTTCGGATGGAGAAGCCCAGTTTTTTGCTGGCCTTTCTCATCACTTGCTTTAGCATTTCAGTGGTGACGTCAAAATCTGCGATGACGCCATCTTTCAATGGACGTACGGCCACGATTTTACCTGGTGTCTTCCCGATCATATTCTTCGCTTCTGCTCCTACCGCCAAGACAGATTTCGTTTCTGTGTCGATGGCAACAACGGATGGTTCGTTCAGGATAATTCCTTTATTTTTACTATAGACTAGTATATTTGCAGTACCTAAGTCGATTCCGATTTCAGAGTTTGATAGCATTGTCGTATTCCTCCAACTATAAGAATTCTACACAGTATAACCTTCTATACAGTATAGGAGATTTTCGGGGGTTTTGTCGGTGGAGATATTTACCACCGACAAATTGTTACAAAGGATGACAAAGGGGACGGGTTTGTCATTTAATGAAAAGCTTTAATTACGAGGATTTTAATTACCTATTGGGGTATATAGAAGTGGTAAGGTTTATTCCCTGCGTTATGAAAATTTAAACGTTCTGTAATAATTTTTGAGAGGAAGATGAGGGAAAAACAGGTAGTTTAAAGGGTTTTCAGACGTGGGGAATCCTTCCCGGTCGTTTCGTAGGGGGGATAAATGAAAAAAGAGAGAGGCTGGGACAAAAGTGTTTTCGTCATAGTGAAACCCGAATTCCTTTACCTAGGATAAGGCAAAAGAAATCGGGTTTTTAATTTGATTCATGACCATGACCAGCGGTTGATTGGAGTGCAAGACGAAGACTCCTGCGGGAAGAGTAGCTGATGTGAGAAGGCCTGCCGAGGAGGCTCACGGGCTACCCGCGGAAAGCGAAGTCTTGCACGGAAATCATGAGCGATATAAAGATTCTATACTGATCATGTTCGCATTTTTTGTTTTTGTGCCAACCTCATACCGGCATGAAAGAATCATAGAGTGAATCGTTCCAGTTTTCTCTTCATTTCTTCCGTCATTTCATTCAGTTGTTCGATGCGTTTTGTCATGTGTTCGAAGTACCGGAGCTGCTCTTCGGTGGAGGAAGAGATCTCTTCTGTACCGGCTGCCGTTTCTTCCGTGATTGCCGAAATGTTTTCAATGGCGGAGGCGACTTCCTCCGTCCGTTCATGGGAGGCGTTCATATCATTCTCCAAGACTTCGAGGCTCTCGTGGATGGCGGATACTTTCAGGGAAATTTCCTGGAAGGCATCCTCGGTGACCGTCATGGAAGTGACCTGCTGATTGGAAAGTTCCTGTCCTTTGCGCGAGGCTTCCATGATGCCCGTGACGCCTTTTTGGATATTGCCGACCATGCGGTTGATTCCATCCGTTGCGACGGCTGAATCCTCCGCGAGCTTCCGGACTTCTTCTGCCACTACGGAGAAGCCCCTGCCCGCTTCCCCGGCCCTTGCTGCTTCAATGGCGGCATTCAGGGCAAGGAGGTTGGTCTGTTCTGCAATGTCCCTGACGGCGTGGGACGCCTGTTCGATCTTGGCCGTGTAGGTGGCGAAGGATTCCACAGCTTGCAGGATCACATCGGATGATTCTGATATGGATCTTGCGTACCCTTGTTGTTTCTGAAGTGATTCTCTGCCGTGATCAACTGAGGCAAGGGCCAAGCGTCCATCCGCTGCAGAAGCTGTGCTCTGCTTCACGTTTTTACTGAATTCATCCCCCATGGTTGCCATAAGGGAAGCGGTCGATTGGATATCTTCTGAAATGGACTGGCTGCCTTTTGCCAGTTCTTCTGTGGATACGGCCACTTGACTGGCACTTTCGGCAAGGTTCGTCATCTGAGAGCGTACCTCGTGTGTGAAGGATTCAAGATTGTCCCCGGCTACCTGCACCGATTGCACCGTTTCCCTCAGGTTCAGCATCATGTGATGGAAGGCCGTTTGCAGCTGATCGACCTCGAACTTACTCTTTTTATCTTGTATTTCTCCGATGTTTCCAGTCAGATCCCCTTCGGCCATGCGCTGGGCATTCCGGACCATTTTGTTGATCGGCCTCGTGATCCTTCTTGTGAGGATCGCAGAACTTGTAAGGGAAACAATGACGACAATGAGGAAACCGATCACGGTCGTCCAGATCGTGAACGTGATTTTTTGCTTGTTGGCTTCAAGGATGCCGTCATACCACTTGTTGGTTTCGATGTTCAAGAGGTAGAGGTCATTTAGCGGCCCTGATATCCTGGAGGATTGCCGTCTGATTTCAGCCGGGTTCCGCTCCTCGATGGCTTTTTCCGTTTTGTTTTTCAGCTGTGTGTACTTGATTTCCAGGGTATTCATATAGCGTTTCTGCTCGGTAGTGACCATTCTCTTCTTTAACGTATCCACCCGGGTCGTAGTCGTCTTCATGGCATTCTCAAGGATTTGACGATTTTCTTCAGATGGGGTGGAGGCGTAATAGGACAGGGTCTGCTGGAGGGCGACCATATCGCCTTTTAATTGCTCTGTCCGGACGAGGGTGTTGACGTCATCCTTCGCAGACGTATGCATGTCGATCAGCTGGGACACGATGTAGCCGATGATCAACATGGATAAGATGAGAGGGATGAGCCCTATGATGGTTAAACGATTTTTAATTCTCATGATAACGTGCTCTCCTTAGCTGTTGGTTATGGAGCTTCAACATCGATGTCTCCTGAGATGATTTTTTCCTTTGCTTCATCCAGCTTCTTCATTTGATCAGGCTTTAGGTTGACGATCCTGATTTGAGCGAGGCCGACACCATTCTCACTGAGACCGAGTTCGTACGCAGATGATGTCTGCTTTTTTTCATTTAGTGTATCGTCGATGAAACTGAAAATGGCGATATCGACATTTTTCATCATGGATGTAGCGACGGATTTTTCAGCTATAAAGAACTGATCGGCATCTACACCGGCTGAAAAGACCCCTTTCGCTTGTGCGGTCTTTAAAGAACCGATTCCAGACATTCCAGCTGCTGCATAGATAAAATCGCTTTTCTTTTTGATTTGATCCCCTGCGAGTTTTTCCCCGGCGTTGAGATCATTGAAGCTGTTCGTGTAACCTGTAAGGATGTTAATGTCAGATTTTGCGTAGCGGGCACCCTGCTCGAATCCAGATTGGAATTTATGGATGACCGGCGCATCTTCGCCTCCGATGAAGCTCACTGTGCCTGTTTTGGACGTCATGGCTGCGACCATCCCGACCAGGAAGCTGCCCTCGTGTTCTTTAAATGTGACTGATGTGACATTTTCAAGATCTGAAGTGGCGTCAATCAAAAGGAATGCCTGTTTTGGATGTTTTTTTGCCTCGATTTCGAGCGCTTCTTGGACAGAAAACCCGAGACCGATGATCAAATCATGTTTCTGGTTGATGAGTTCTTCGAGTGCCCCTTCCATATTGCCATCTGGTGCCTCGGCATAATCAAAAATAATCCCGAGTTCATCGCGTGCACGCTCAAGGCCGTTGAATGCAAGGTCGTTGAATGAATCGTCACCGAGACCGCTGTCGGATAAAAGGATTCCAACGCTGTAAGGCTCTGGTGATGAAGTGCTTTTCGTAACGGCTGAACAGCCGGACATCACCACAAGGGTAAGAAGAATCATGATGATTTTTTTCAAGGAATGGTCCCTCCATATCGTATTAGTGCTCGGACAATGTGTCCCACAGTATTATCGGAGAAGGGGAGAGGATTTTGAAGGGCTCTTGAGGAAAATAAAAAAAGATGCCGAATCTTGGCATCTTTTAATTTTAATATGCTTTTCTGAAGAACTCGGCAAGCTCCTGGCTGTGCATTTTTCGTGCTTTTCGGTGCTCTGCGCGGTTCTGGGCGGTTTCGTTGAGCCATATTTCTTCTTCTGATTCAGGTACGACTTCAGGAATGACGGCAGGCTTACCGCCTTCGATTGCGACGAAGGTAAGGAAGGAGATGGCTGCGACGTTCGTTTTGCCTGTAAGGAGTTCTTCCGATGTCACCTTCACGCAGATTTCCATGGAGCTCTTCCCGGTATAGGTGACCATCGCTTCCAACGTGACAGCGTCACCGACCTTGATCGGCTGAAGGAAGTCGACGGAATCCGTCGATGCCGTGACAACCGGTTTCCTGGCATGCTTGGCGGCCGCTATGGAAGCCACGTCGTCTATATAGGCCATTAATTTACCGCCGAACATCGTCCCGTGATGGTTCGTATCGGGCGGGAGGACATGGGCCGTCTTGATTGTTTTTGTTTCTTTCATCGTTTTTTTCTCTCTCAATGAAGTTCACCTCTTGGTATGGATTGCCATTCTATTATGTTTCCTCAAAACCTGCTTTTTGAAACATGGTTTACTGGGAAAAGGCTCCCCTATAGAAGAGTATATCACGACCTTGTCGAAAGGGTTCGTACGGCGTCTTCATGAAAAAAGACGGAACCCTGTTGGCTCCGTCTGGTGGTTGTTATTTTGTGCGTTCAAGCAGGTTTGCAAGAACATGTTTTTTATAGGCTTCGACTTTACGTTCCTCGTAGCGTCGAACGCCTGCTTTTTTTAGTTCTTCCACGTACCAGCCTTTGCTTCCTACATGCATTGAAAAAACATCCTTTCGTTGTATGGTTGGAATCTCGGACCGGCTCGGGTTTTGAGCCGTGATTCTTAATTACAGTTGCTTATTCTAACATCCATGTTTTCTGTGAAAAAGGGGGTAAATGGAATTCGGCATTTTCTGAAAAAATAAAAGGGGAAGATGGGGATGACCTGCTCAAATAACCTAAAGAGGAATGATCACAGAGGACCATTCCCTACGGATTTATTCTATGGGAGCCTTAACTTCTTCCTGCTTTTCATCAAACCGTTTGAACATGAAGTAGAAGATGCCTCCGCTTCCGAGTGCGAGCAGGGAGAGGATGGCAAAGGTCCAATCATAGCCGATGTAAAGGCTCAAGGTGATGGACAAGGGGGCAATCGTCCGGGCAATGGTATACCGGAGGCTGGCCGCAGCAAAATATTGTCCCCGCATATGATCAGGTGCCAACTTTGAAACAAAGGTCTGCTGGATCCCTGCCGTCATCAATTCGGCAAAGGTGAAGATGGCCATGGCGAAGATGAAGACCCAGACCGAGCTCGTCATACCGAAGATAAAGATGGCGATTGCATAGACGATGGATGAAAGGATGAACACATTCCGTTCTTTAAACCTGGTAATGAACCGGGTGACGACAACCGTCAACAGTGCGACGAGGAGCCCGTTTTCCGATAGGATCAAACCGAATACCTGCTCTCCCACAAGAGTCAATGACCAATCCCCGATCGAGAAGAGGGTCACATTATCCACGACGTCCTTTATGTAGACAGGAAGCAGCAGATCGAGCTGCATAAAGGTTTGCCCGACAAGGATACCGGCCACGATGAACAACAGGAACGTCCTGTCTTTCATAATGACCCCATAATCCTTGAATTGATCGGTGATGGCATGATACCAAGCCTGATTCCTGCCTGCCGTGACCTTCAGCTTGGCGGCATCCCGAGGTGCCGTTTCCCTTGTCATCTTCGCCAGCAGGATGGATAGCATCACGCATATCAAGCCTGCGGCAAGCAGGAGTTCAAACCGGTAATTCACATAGAAGATCCCGCCGAGGATCGGTCCGACGACGACCGCAATATTGATGGAGGTATAAAAGACGGCGAAAACATGACTCCGGTCTTTCTCTTCCACGACATCGGCCACCATGGCCTGGCTGGCGGGCCAGTAAAAGGAACCGAAGATCCCGACGAGGCTGAAGCAGATGAATCCGATCAAAGCAGAATCTAGCCAGGGTGAACTGGCAAGGCCGAAGACGAGGAAACCGGCCCCTTGGCCGAATGCAGAAATGACCATCATTCGCTTCCTTCCGAATCGATCTGCGCAGTACCCGCCCATCAAGTTGGCCCCTACGGCAAACACCTGGGACAACACGAGGAGCAGTCCGGCTGTCTGCTTGCCGAATGCTTCCGTAAAATATATCGTCAGAAACGGGAAGAACATCCAAAATGTGATGTTGATTGCCGCTTCCCCGAATAAACGAACTTTTAAATTCCGATCCCAATCCCTGATTCTCATGTATGATTCCTCCCCTCATGAAGGTGGATGGGTGAACTAGATAATCATAGCCCGCACCGTAGAAAGAAACAAGATAGATTTTTTGAATTGATTGTATATTTTTTCTTTTTTGAAACACCTGGTGAAGGGGCTCGGTTTCTGAGGATTCCAATCGTCCAAAGTCGTTTTTCAAAAGGGTGAATATACTATCATAGGAGCATGGAGGGGGCGTCTCGTTTGAACCATTATGAGAATATCTTGACGGGTGCGTGGATCCAGGTCGCAGGGACGGTCATTGCGGCTGTGGGGGAGACTGCGATCCTGAAAGGGGAACAACGGGGCTTCCGGCTTGTTTCCATAGGAAATGGCTTTGAGGCAGCAGGTAATGGAATCCAGGGGGCTGCATCGTTACGCGTGTTCGACGGGACGGAGGGCGAGCGTTTACGTATTGCCGGAGACTGGATTCAAGGAGGCGGGAACGCGGCCAACGTAGTGGCGGCAGAATTGCAGCTCGCCGGTGAAGAGGAAGAGGGTCTCATTCTGGACGTGAAGGGTGATGTGATCCAGGCGGTGGGGGCAGGACTTGAAGCATACGGTGCGACATTATTGGAAGGTCCCTATATTGACCTGCTTGTCTCGGGGAATACGATCCAGGCTCTTGGATGTATCATTGAAGGCATCGGGGAGGTACTTATCATCAAAGGGGACGAAGAGACAGGACTGCCCGTGACCACATTCGGAAGCTATGCCCAGGTAGCAGGCGCCGTCATGGCTGCCGTGGCCCTCACCAAGCGTTATGAAGAAGAGGGACTTCTGGTAGAAAAAAAACGTACGTACCCGTTCAATCAAGGAGATGGTACAATATGGGAGAATATGAGAAATGCCACAATCGGCAGGACATATGGTGGGAGAATGGAGGCAGGGGGATGTTTAAAGAAAACGGTGAGTACAAGGTAATGAGTAATGGACTATCCCATTGGGTGAAAGTGGAGGGGCGCGAGAGAGATACAATGCCCATAGTCGTAATCCATGGAGGTCCTGGAGGGAACCACTACGTGTTTGAACGAAAAGCAGGTTCCATGATCGCAAAGGAGCGTACCATTATTTATTACGAGCAAAGGGGATGCGGAAGGACGGATAAACCTGAGGATGATGGAGACTACAGAATCGCCGATCTTGTGGAGGATTTTAAAGGACTGCATCGATTGCTCGGATGGGAAAAGGTCGATTTGCTCGGTTATTCCTTCGGTGCAGAGCTTGCACTGGAGATTGCCTATACTCTTCCCAATACCGTGAATCGGCTCGTTCTTTCTGCGCCGAGCATGATGCAATCCCCTCTTCAAAAGCTTGTACAGATATCAGGGTTTGTATCGGTGGGAGCACCCGGAATCCGTTCTGATGCCACAATTGAAGAGGCGTATCGGGGCCTTTGGGATCATGCGGATACAACACTGGTGGACAAGCTCCTCTTCCAGGATCCATCGCTCGCTGCGATGAATCGGAAGTGTTGGGAGGAAAGCGCCCTTATCAACACCGGCCTTATGATGAGGGCGCTGGAGAATGATACCTCCCGTCCGTCGCTTGAAGAGCGCCTATCGGACATTCCTCATCCTGCTCTCATATTGGTTGGTGCGTTTGACCGCAACACTGGAATTCCTGTAGCCAGCCTCATTCACGACCGGTTGCAGCATAGTGCATTGACCATCCTGTCAAAAAGCGCTCATTTTCCCGATATTGAAGAACCTGAGGTGTTCACTCGGTACGTGTGCTCATTTCTACGTTGAACTAGGAAGCTATTTCCCTGGATCGACCGGTCTTCAGGGTGACCACGATGCTTGCGATGCTGACGATCACTCCGAAGAGAGCAAGCAGGCCCATCCCGATGCTTTTTGAAAAAAAGAAAGAGATAGGGATGATCCCCAGAAACGAGATGACCACAGGGATCTGGATGATCGATGAGATGATCCTCACGATCCGGTTGCCAAAGAACGAGAGCGCGAGGAGCGGGATGAACAGCAACACCGTCAGGCCGATCGACAGCCACACACCCAATGGCTCATCATAGGAAACCGTATTCGGGCCTGTCGGATGTAAAGCAGCGACCAAGATGCATGCGACGGCCGTTACAAGTGTAAGGATCATAAGTGAAACCCGTTTAAACATAAGTAAACCTCCTTTGTGGAACAATCGGTTTTATAATACCACAAAGATTTCCATAATGTTCATCTTTTTCATGAAAAAGCCTGTGCATCAGTGAGATGCACAGGCTTGAGGAAAACAGATCAGAACGCCCATCCGCCGTTGCGGAAGACCGGTTCTGAGGAACCGTCTTCTTTGATTCCGTCGATATTCATTTTATCGGATCCGATCATGAAGTCGACGTGGGTGATGCTGTTGTTCAATCCATTTTTTTCGAGCTCTTCTTTGCTCATTTTCTTGCCGCCTTTGATACAGAATGCATAAGCGCTGCCGATGGCAAGGTGGTTGGACGCGTTCTCATCGAACAGCGTATTGTAGAATAGTACATTGGACTGTGAAATCGGTGATTGGTGAGGAACCAGTGCGACTTCCCCAAGGTAGTGTGAACCTTCATCCGTGTCTACAAGACGCTTCAGGATGTCTTCACCTTCTTCAGCTTTCACATCGACGATCCGACCGTTTTCAAAGGTGACGGAGAACTTATCGATGACATTTCCTCCATAGCTCAACGGCTTCGTGCTTGCCACTGTGCCGTTTACCCCTGTTTTCAGTGGAACGGTGAACACTTCCTCCGTCGGCATGTTGGCCATGAACGTATGTCCTTCTTCATTCACACTACCGGCTCCGACCCAAAGATGGCCTTTCGGAAGCTCGATGGTCAAATCGGTGCCTGGAGCTGTGTAGTGAAGCTTGTGATAGTTCTTCCCGTTAAGGTATTCGACCTTCTCATGAAGGTTGGCATCGTGATCCTTCCATGCTTGTACGGGATCTGCCTGATCGGCACGGACAGCCTTGAAGATTGCATTCCAAAGCAGGTCGACCTGCTCCTCTTCAGGAGCATCCGGGAATACCTTGGCAGCCCATTCCTTGGAAGGTGCCGCGAGTACGCACCAGCTGACCTTGTCCGACTGGATGTACTGGCGGTATTTGGACATGGCTTCCCCGGCAGCACGCTGGAAGTTGGAGATACGTTCGGGATCCACGCCTTTCAATAGGTCCGGACTGGATGAAACAACGCTCATGAAGGCAGCTCCGCTTTCTGCAAGGCCTTCCACCTGACCGGCACGCCAGAACGGGAATTCCTTGAATGCTTCATCTGGTGCAAGCTCATATTTGGTACGGGCAACAACGTCATCGCCCCATTCCACGTAGACATGCTTCGCGCCTTTTTCGTATGCCTTCTTGACGATAACACGGACGAATTCAGCTGCATCAATGGACGTATTGATGACAAGAGTCTGATCTTTTTGGATATTGACCCCGACTTCAACGGCAAGACTTGCGTATTTGTCGAGATATTGGTTGAAATTTGACATGTGTATGTATCCCCTTTTTTTCAGAATGTTCACTTACATTCTTATTTTATCAGTGCTGTCCCGGTTTGCAAATGTTTCGACTGAATATAGTATGTGCAAAAGGAGTGCAGGATAGTTGAAAAGCTGATGGAAAGGGGGAAAGCGTCCTTTTCTTTTCATGATGAAAAAGAGCCTTCCCAGACGTGATGTGGGATGGCTCATCTTTCATTTAGACGGATCAGGTTCGCTGGTCTCCTGGAAGAGGAAGCGATAATCCATCGGATTCCTGACAATGTCATTCAGTGTATATTCGTCGAGAACCGAGAGATAGGCATTCAAAGCCTTTCCCAGTACATGCTTAAGCCCGCATACAGGCGTAATGATGCAGGAGTTGTTAGCGGCATCGAAGCACTCCACAAGGTGGAAGTCCTCTTCTGTCTTCCGGACGATTGTTCCGATATTGATATCCTGCGGGGATTGGGCAAGCTTGATCCCGCCGTTCCGTCCGCGGATCGTCTCGATGACGCCCATCTTGCCGAGCTCGTAGGTCACCTTCATGAGGTGGTTTTTTGAAATGCTATAGGCATCTGCGATTTCTTTTATATTCGAGAGTTCATCCGATGGTTTAGATGCCAAAAAGATCAGCACGCGCAGTGAGTAATCTGTATATAAAGTTAGTTTCATCT
This sequence comes from Rossellomorea marisflavi, assembly GCF_009806575.1. Classification (NCBI taxonomy): domain Bacteria; kingdom Bacillati; phylum Bacillota; class Bacilli; order Caryophanales; family Bacillaceae; genus Rossellomorea; species Rossellomorea marisflavi. The sequence goes on from NZ_CP047095.1 coordinate 603,971, forward strand.
CTCTCACCCTTCCGTTCCCTTGGACTCATTATACAAAAGTGAATGCCTGCGTGTCTAAATGTGAATGTTTTGTTAAAGGAGTATTTTGTATATTGTTTTTAATGGGTCGCAGGCATATCATAAAGATGTATTAAAAATATATCTTTAGAGGTGAAGGATATGTTATCTCAAAGAACCATTGACATCGTAAAATCAACCGCACCGATCCTGGAAGCAAGAGGCATCGACATCACCACTGTATTTTATAAGAATCTATTTACCGACCACCCTGAACTTCTCCATATCTTCAACCACACCAATCAAAAACAGGGGCGTCAGCAAACCGCCCTGGCGAACGCCGTCTACGCAGCAGCCCTTAACATCGATCAGCTTCACACCATTCTCTCCGTCGTCAAGCAGATCGGTCACAAACATAGGAGCCTCGGCGTCAGGGCCGAGCACTATCCGATTGTGGGAGAACACCTGCTCCGGGCCATCAAACAAGTCCTTGGTGACGCTGCAACGGAAGACATCATCTCGGCCTGGGCGGATGCTTACGGAGTTATAGCTGATGCATTCATAGGAGTGGAAAAGGAATTATATGAGCAGGTCCGGAATCAGAGAGCCGGATTTGCTGATTTCAAGTCTTTCATCGTGGCTAAAAAGGTGAGGGAAAGCGACGTGATCACTTCGTTCTATCTTGAGCCGGCAGATGGAGGAGAGGTGCCGGGCTATGATGCAGGACAATATATATCCGTACGCCTGAACATCCCAGGAGAAACCTATTCCCATATTCGCCAATACAGCCTTTCAAGTTCCCACCATCCGAACTTTTTCCGCATCTCAGTAAAAAGGGAGGGGAAAGGCACAGTGTCTGCCTATCTCCATGATCAGTTCAAGGAAGGAGAGGTGCTTGAAGTAAGCGCGCCGGCAGGAGATTTTGTCTTGAATGACGAGAACACCCCTCTTGTGTTGATAAGCGGCGGAGTCGGAATCACCCCGATGATGAGCATGCTTGAAACAACCTTCAGGAATCAGCCGTCGAGAACGGTCTCTTTCATCCATGCGTCCCGGAATGAAGCGGTCCAGCCTTTCAAAGCAGAAGTGGAAAGAGTGATTCAAGGTCACCCCGACGCGAAGTGTTCCTTTGTATATGGGACCCTGTCTCTATCGGAAGAGCACTTGGAGGATGATGGGGCAGACTATTATGTATGCGGTCCTGTAATGTTCATGAAGGCTGTAATAGAGAGGTTGAAACAACTCGGAGTACCAGTAGCCAAGATCCATTATGAATTCTTCGGACCCGGCCTTGATCTCGCGGGTGTGGAAGAAGTAGAAAAAACGCATTCATAAGACAAAAGGGTTCCGGTACCGGAACCCTTTCTTCATGATCAGAGACGATGTTCGTCCTGATCTACCCTGTTCTTGAACGCTTCCTGCGTCACGATATATTCTTCATCGCCCGCCGGTTTTTCAGAATGTGGTTTCTCTTCTCCGCCATTTGGGAAGTTCCCGGGATGGCCTTTTTTCTTTGATTCGTATGCTTTTCCGCGTGACATATTCTTCACTCCTTATGGATGGATGAGGATAGTTTTTACTTCGCAGGGTGGAAATATGTCAAGGAATCGTCGCATGGAGGATGAGTCTTCAGGTGAATATGGACTATACTGGTAGTAAGGAGGGATGGGAATGGATTTTTCAACGTTGATGTCAGAGCAGCGGATCAGGAAGGCCTATGAAGATGGAGAGTTCAATGAACTTCCGGGTTTCGGGAAACCGATGGATCTGAATGATGATGCCGGGATTCCCGAAGAGTTGAAGATGGCCCATCGGATGATGAAGAATGCCGGGTACTCAACGGAAGAGGCGGGACTGAAGCGGGAGATGATGAGGATCGAGGATCTGATGAGGACATGTGAAGATGATACAGAAGCCAAGGCGCTCCAGAAGGACCTGAATGAAAAGGTGCTCAAGTACAATGCCATGCTGTCGAAAAAGCGGGTGAAGACGAATTCATCTGTATTCAAGGACTACCAGCGCTCCATTGAAGATAAGCTGATGGGCTGAGAAAAAGCATGAAGGAAAGGGAACGGGACCCTTTCCTTCATGCTTTTTTGTTTATTTACGCGGTTCGTCGGGCCGGAACAGGAAAAGGGAGATGACGCCGGAGAGCAGGGCACCGCCAACGATGAGCAGGGCACGTTCCCTTCCTGCCAGTTCTGAGTATTGTGTAGTGACCATCCAGTTTGCCGCGATGGCGACAAGAACCATGATGGCCAGGATCGTAATGATTCGACGTTTCAAGATGACACATCCTTTGTTGATTCATTGCTCTTAGTTTATCATAGAACGCTTCCGCTCAGCCAAGAAATGAATAGTAGTGGATTCCTACTCAAAAAAAGTAAAACGGGTCCGATATTAGGAGTAGACTATGTTGAATAAGGTGGAGCGATCAGATGGATAAAACGTCATTTATAGGTGTCATACTTGGATTGGTTGCAATCGGAGTCGGAATGGTCTTCAAAGGGGTTAGCCTCATGGCACTCATCAACCCTGCGGCCATCCTTATCATCCTGTTGGGGACCGTGGCTTCCGTGGTCATAGCCTTTCCCACGTATGAAATCAAGAAAGTACCAAAGCTGTTCGGGATCCTTTTTAAAGAACAGAATGTCCAGGACCCGAAAGAAATCATCGCCTTTTTCTCTGAGATGGCGGACCTTGCCAGGAAGGAAGGCCTGCTTGCATTGGAAGCAAGGATCCAGGAACTCGATGACCGGTTCTTAAGGGACGGTCTTTCCCTTGCCATAGACGGTCAGACGGGGGATTACATAAGGGATGTCCTTCACGAAGAGATCGATGCCATGGAAGAGCGTCATAGCGCGGGTGCACAGATTTTCTCACAAGCAGGCACATATGCTCCTACCCTAGGGGTTCTCGGAGCCGTCATCGGCTTGATTGCCGCACTCAGTCATATGGACAATACGGAAGAATTGGGGCATGCAATCTCAGCCGCATTCGTGGCGACCCTCCTCGGGATCTTCACGGGTTACGTGCTTTGGCATCCGTTCGCCAATAAACTGAAGCGCAAATCGAAACGTGAATCCCAATTGAAAATGATGACGGTGGAGGGGATCCTCTCGATCATTGAAGGGGAGTCACCGCGGATCATCGAGCAGAAACTGGCTTCCTATCTGCCTGCAAAAGACCGGTATAACCTGATGAAGGAGGAAGAAGATGAGACGGCGTAAGAAAAAGCGGGAAGATGATCATATCGACGAATCCTGGCTGCTGCCTTACTCTGATCTTCTGACCCTGCTTGTGGCGCTTTTCATCGTTCTCTATGCCTCGAGTTCGGTGGATGCACAGAAATTCCAGGAATTATCCCAGGTGTTCAGCGAAATCTTTAAGGGCGGAACCGGCATGATGGATTACCCAAGTCCTGTCGCCCCTCAAGATTCAAGTGATCAGAAGGAAAAGCAGGGAGCTGCTGCTGACAAGAAAGAAGAAGAAAAACCAGTGGACAAAGAAGATATCAAGAAACAAGCCTTTCTTCAAGATCAGGAAGAACTGCGTGAAGTACAGGAAAAGATTAATCAGTACATCAAAACCAATAACCTGCAGCTTCAGTTTGTCACGAAACTGACGGATGAAGGTCTGCTGCTGACGATTAGGGATAACGTCCTCTTTTCTTCAGGTTCTGCTGAAGTGGAGAGGAATGATCAGGATGTGGCAAAAGAGCTTTCCTCCTTGCTCGTGATGAATCCACCCCGGAATATCATCATCAGCGGGCACACAGATAACGTACCGATCCGCACGGCCAACTATGATTCGAACTGGGAGCTGAGCGTCATGCGCGCCGTGAACTTCATGAAGATCCTCCTGGAAAATCCGAACCTCGAACCGGAATGGTTCAGCGCCAAAGGGTTCGGGGAATTCGAACCCATTGCCGACAACTCGACAGCAGAGGGTCGGGGGAAAAATCGTCGCGTAGAAGTACTGGTGTTGCCGAGGGTGACGCAGGAATAATAAGAATTCGAACCGCAAGCCTGGTGCTTGCGGTTTTTATGTTTGAAGAATGGGATTCGAGTTGTGAAAAGGAAATATTCAACAAATGTATTTGGGGTATGATAAACTGATTTTATAAAAATTACCATTTTTTATAAAAGGGAGTCAAGAAAGGACGGGGCAAATGGATAGTGAAAAAGATCGATGTTCCCTGGAACTTGCACTGCAAGAAGCATCACAAGCATTGGAAGAGAATACGTATCCGGTTGGTGCAGTGATTGTGGATGGAGATGGGAAAATCGTTGCAACAGGACGCAATCGGGTCCATACGCGAAAGGATGCAACAGCGCACGCTGAAATGGAGGCGATCCGGAACGCAGGCGAATCCATATTCAAGGCTAAAGTGAATCGCGAACATTTTACGATGTATACCTCTTTGGAGCCTTGTCCGATGTGCACTGGCGGAATATTATTTTCCAATATTAGCCGGGTGGTCTGGCTGCTTAATGATGATATGGGGTTCGGAGGATATAAAAAAATACAGGGTGCGGAAGTATTCGATTCTAAATTTTGCAAAGTTGAAGCAGTGGAAGAGCCATTCAATGATCTGAAAGAGAGGCAAAAGGAATTAATGGCACGCTGGTTAACTAATCATAACCACGTTCATAACCTTCGGAAGGTAGCTACCGAACAAGGAATTGAAAGGAAGAACGCAATACCGTAACATTAAGTAAGTGGTAAAACGAAGGTATCCAAAATAGGAAAGGCTGGGAATTACATGTTCAAAAGGTGGATCGGTTTCATCATTGTGTTACTCGGGGCAATCGGGCTGGTGGTCAATGTTTCATTTTTTAAAGGCAGCGAATACTATGACGTCATTCGTGTGATTTCTGTTATCCTCTTCCTGGGTGGAGGTTTATTCGTACCGGGTTATCTGCGCACGGATAAAGAGTAAGAAAACCAAGATTGATTCCTTTTCATGTTTACCTTGTTCAATTCAGGGAAAAGTTCCATCACTAGGAAGCCGCACTATACATAACGTTCATAGCACTTTTTTTCGCGGCTAACTTAAAGGAGAGATGAGAATGGAAGGTTTTCTGGATTGGGTAGGGAAGATATCGGAGTGGCTGTGGGGTCCGCCCCTCATAGCCATATTGGGACTAACAGGATTGTATTTGACGATTCTGTTGGGTTTCATCCAGTTTCGGCACCCACTCTACATATTCAAGCAAACAATCGGAAGTGTATTTAAAAAACCAAAAGGCGAAGGGACGGTCACACCCCTTCAGGCCCTGACATCGGCCCTGTCATCCACCATCGGTGCAGCCAATATCGTCGGCGTCCCGGCAGCAATCATGTTCGGCGGACCCGGCGCGGTCTTCTGGATGTGGGTCATCGCCATGATCGGAATGGCCCTGAAGTTTTCGGAAAGCGTCCTTGCCGTACGGTACAGGGAAAAGAATGAACAGGGTGAGTTCGTCGGAGGTCCAATGTATTATATGACAAAGGGACTCAACATGAAGTGGCTGGGAACCTGGTTTGCTTTTGCCCTGATGATCGAATTGATCCCTAGCGTCATGGTACAGGGAAATGCCGTGTCTTCAACCGTTCAGGAAACCTTCAACATAGACGGCTGGATAACGGGTGTCATCGTTGCAGCGATCGTTCTACTCATCGTATTCGGAGGAATCAAGCGGATCGGGAAGGTAACGGAAATCTTCGTACCCTTCATGGCGCTCTTCTACGTCGGTGGTGCCATTGTGATTTTATTCATGAATCTCGGTGCCGTACCTGAATTCTTTAAACTGATTTTCTCCAATGCGTTCCAGCCTATGTCCGCGATGGGCGGATTTGCTGGTGCAGCCATTGCGGAAACCATCCGCTGGGGATTTGCCCGTGGACTCTATTCCAATGAAGCAGGACTCGGAACAGCTCCCATCGCCCATGCCGCTGCTCAGACGGATCACCCGGTCAGACAAGGTTTATGGTCGATCATCGGGATTGTCATCGATACGATGATTGTTTGTACGGCAACAGCATTTGTTGTCATTTCATCTGGTGTGTGGACGGGTGAGAATGCCATGGATGATCCATCCGCTTTGACAACGCAGGCATTTTCTCAATACTTTGGGGATTTCGGAGGGATTTTGGTGACACTTTCCTTGATCTTCTTCGTCCTCTCGACAATCATCGTCATCGTCTTTTATGGGGCGAAGCAGGCGGAATTCCTGTTTGGGCATAAATTCGGACAGGCGTTCAAGGTTGTGTATGTGGCCGGGATCATTCTCGGTTCGGTCGGTGCAGCCCAGACGATCTGGCAGTTCCTTGACCTCGCACTTGCGGCGGTACTGCTGCCCAATATCATTGCTGTGCTTCTTCTGAGTAAAGAGGTGAGAAGACTCACGACAGAGTTCTTTACGTCGGATCAGTATTATTTGAAGGATGTTGGGAAAACGAAAGGGAAGAAAGCTTCTTGATGATATGACCCCGTTTTGATACGGGGTCTTTTTTTGTGCGTTCTGATTTCTATGCCGGTTATCTGTTCCACTGCGGATGGAAGGAGTTTTTGACCAATGATCATATGCAATGTGGCTCGTTCCGTTCCGCTGCGGGAGCCCGCTTTCCACGGGGCTTGCGGTGAGCCTCCTCATTCTTGCGGGGTCTCACCTGCGCGCTATTCCCGTAGGAGTCGGACTCCCTCCGCTGCACTTCACTCTGTGATAGGGGAGGGGGCTATGGGTTCGTGGTCCAGTGGAGATGGATCCACCAACTTGTTTGTGTGGAGTCAATGACCAATGATCATAGGCAACGTGGGTCGTTCCGTTCCGCTGCGGAATGGAAGAGGGTTATGGGGTTGATGTTTCAGCAGGTATATTCCTACCATTCTTTTAAGTTCTTATAGCACAGGTAAGTCCCATTAACTAAGAGCTGCATATGTACCCTGACCCACCCATCCCCTTAAGAATCGAAGAGTGTATTGAAGCGGAAGGCGCTTGACTCCAGCAGAAAAGAGCGGCGAGACCCCGCAGGTACGAGGAGGCTCGACGTCCTGCACACAGGAAAGCAAGCGCCTGCAGCGAAAAGAAACAATCCCCATTCTATCAATCCCCACTAAATAGCCAATCTCTATTAAAAATATCAATAAGAAAATAGTACCACTAATAATGATAATCATTTTCAATTAGTCGTTGACAGTCTATCAACCCCTCTTGTAATATGGTTGTTATACAAATGATAATGATTTTCAATTGCAATTAAGTGAAAGGAAAGATTGAGGGTATGACATGATCGTGCTACTGAAAAAAAGATATTTACTGATTTTACTGATCCTCCTCTCAGCCCTTTCTTTATTTGTCGGAGTGAGCAGCATCTCGCCGGCAGATTTACTCAGCGGAAGGACCGATGAGGTGGAAGTGTTCCTGGTCAGCAGGCTGCCGAGGCTTGTGGCGATCCTACTGGCGGGAGCGGGGATGAGCATTGCCGGTCTCATCATGCAGAGCCTGAGCCGGACTAAGTTTGTATCTCCGACCACGGCGGGGACAATGGATGCGACAAGGCTCGGGATCCTTGTATCGATGATCATTTTCGTCGAGGCATCCACGATGGAGAAGCTTCTTGTGGCGTTTGCCTTTGCCATGGCGGGCACATTCCTGTTCATGCAGATCCTTGACCGGATCAAGTTCAAGGATGCTGTCTTCATTCCCTTGGTGGGGCTGATGCTTGGGAATGTCCTGTCGTCGGTCACGACTTTTTTCGCCTACAAGGCGAACCTCATCCAGAATATGTCTTCATGGCTGCAAGGAGATTTCTCCCTCATTATGAAGGGAAGATACGAGCTTCTATACATAAGTGTACCGGTCATATTACTTGCCTACCTCTTCGCCAATCGCTTTACGGTTGCGGGAATGGGAGAGGAGTTTTCGAAGAATCTGGGGATGTCCTACAGGAGCATCGTGAACATCGGGTTGATCCTTACATCACTCGTTACGGTGGTCGTGATTCTGACGGTGGGGATGATTCCATTCCTCGGGCTCATCGTCCCGAATATCGTCTCCCTGTTCAAGGGGGATCACCTCCAGAAAACGCTGCCTCATACGGCCATCCTGGGAGCGATTTTTCTTCTCGTCTGCGATATCCTCGGAAGGGTCATTATTTTCCCGTATGAAATCTCCATCAGTCTGATGGTAGGGGTCATTGGAAGTGGGATCTTCCTCTACATGCTTTTAAGGAGGAAGGGATATGAGTAATCGGACAAAACTGACGCTATTGACGGTCGCTGCCCTTGTGGCAATAGGGGCTTACCTATTTTACGGGCTGAATGGCAGCTATGAGTATGCCCTGCCGCGAAGGGGGATGAAGACGCTAGCCATGATCCTGACGGGTGTAGCCATTGCCTATTCCACCGTGGTGTTCCAGACAATCACCCATAACAAGATTCTCACCCCAAGCATCATGGGACTTGATTCCCTCTACATGCTGCTACAGACGATCATGATCTTCTTCTTGGGATCGAGTCACTACCTGATGGTCAGTAAGAACGCGAATTTCTTTCTATCCATCGCAGCCATGATCGTGTTTGCTCTGCTGCTCTATCAGCTCATGTTCAAAGGGAGCAAGCAGCCGATCTACTTCCTGCTTCTCATCGGTATCATACTCGGGACGTTTTTCCAGAGTATATCCTCATTTCTTCAGGTCCTGATCGATCCGAATGAATTCCTGAGTGTGCAAGATAAGATGTTTGCAAGCTTCAACAATATCAGTTCCGACCTCGTTTGGGTGGCGGGAGGCGTCATTATCCTTGTGTTGATCTATGGGTGGAGGCAAATGGCTGAACTTGACGTTGTGTCGCTGGGCAGGGAAACGTCGATCAATCTGGGGATCCCGTACGACAAAGTCGTGAGACGTATGCTCGTCCTATCATCGATCCTGATTGCCGTCTCGACGGCACTGGTGGGTCCCATCACCTTTTTCGGACTTATCGTGGCCAATCTCAGCTACCAGATGTTCAAGACGTACCGCCACGGCATCCTTATCGCAGGTGCCGCAATCATCAGCGTCATTGCCCTGGTGGGCGGTCAGTGGCTCGTGGAACGGATCTTTACGTTTTCTACGACCCTCAGTGTCATCGTGAACTTTATCGGAGGGCTCTACTTTATCTATCTATTATTGAAGGAGGCGAAGTCATCATGATCGAGATCAGGGGATTGTCGAAGAAGTATGGGAAGAAAAAAGTGGTGGCCGACGTGTCGGTCACGATTCAAAAGGGTCAGATCACTTCGTTCATCGGTCCGAACGGTGCCGGGAAATCCACCCTGCTTTCCATGGTGAGCAGACTCCTGGATTCCGATAGCGGGGAAGTCATCATCGATCAGCATGATAGTAAAAAGATCAAATCGAATGATATGGCGAAACGGGTGGCCATCCTGAAACAGTCCAATTTCCTGAATGTGCGCTTAACGATCAAAGAGCTCGTCTCATTTGGCCGCTTCCCCTATTCAAAGGGGAGGCTGACGGAAGAAGATGAAAAGGTGGTTCAGCAATCCATTGAGTATATGAATCTGAAAGAGCTTCAGGATCAATATCTCGAGGAATTGTCGGGAGGTCAGAAACAGCGGGCGTTCATCGCCATGGTCATCGCCCAGGACACGGATTATATCCTGCTCGATGAGCCGCTTAATAACCTTGATATGAAGCATTCTGTGCAGATCATGAAGATCCTCCGAAAGCTGGTGGATGAACTGGGGAAGACGGTTCTCATCGTCCTCCACGATATTAATTTCGCTTCGGTCTATTCCGACCGGATCGTGGCCATGAAGGAAGGGGCAGTCGTCAAGGAGGGACCGACACAGTCGATCATCCAGACGCACTCCCTGAAGGAAATCTATGATATGGACATACCCGTCCAACAGATGGACAACTGCAGGATCTGCGTGTACTTCAATTCATAAAAAAACATATAAAAGGAGAGAAATCAATCATGAAAAAATGGACATTCCTTGCTTTAACACTGGCAATCTTACTTTTACTGGGGGCATGCGGAAAGAAAGAAGAATCCTCCTCTTCGGCTGCATCGGACGACAAGACAATCACCATTAAACACGAACTGGGAGAAGCGAAAGTAAAAGAAAATCCGGATAAAGTCGTCGTGTTCGACTTCGGTGTCCTTGATACGCTTGATGAACTTGGCATTAAAGTGGATGGTGTCCCGCAAGCGGCTGTCCCTCCGTACCTTGAGGACTATAAAAACTCCGATTACACCAATGTCGGCAGTCTGAAGGAACCCGATTTCGAAGCCATTCATTCCTTGAAGCCCGATGTGATCTTCATTTCGGCGCGTCAGGCGGACCTTTACGATGAATTCGCCGAGATTGCCCCGACAGTGTATATCCCTGTGGACAGCACGGATTATGTAAATTCATTCAAAAGCAATATGAACACCATTGCGAAGATCTTCAACAAACAGGATGAAATGAAGAAGGAGCTTGCAGAGGTCGATAAAGAAGTGAAAAGCATCCAAGAAGAAACGGAGTCCCTCGATTCCAACGCCCTTGTGATCATGGGAAGTTCAGAGGACATCAGCGCATTCGGACCGGAGTCCCGTTTCGGGATCATCCATGACGTCTTCGGATTCAAACCAGCTGATGATGGAATCGAGAAATCTACACACGGTCAAAAGGTGACCTATGAATATGTGAAGGAGCAGAACCCTGGTATTCTGTTCGTCATCGACCGGGACGCGGCATTCGACCCGAAAGCAAGCATCAAGGAATCGTTTGAAAATGATCTTGTCAAAAAGACGGAAGCCTTTGAAAACGACCATATCATTTACCTGAACGGAGCAGAATGGTACCTGTCAGGAGGAGGTCTTCAATCCATGAAACATATGATTGAGGATGCGAAAAAAGCACTTTAATAGAGAATGATAACCCATTTTCAAAGAGGCTGGGACATAAGTGTTTTGGTCATAGTAAAAAGCGAATTCATTTGCCTAGGATCAGGCAAATGAATTCGCTTTTTTATTTGTTCCATGACCATGACGATTTTATTGTTTCCAGCGGTTGATTGGAGTGCAAGACGCAGACTCCTGCGGGAAGGGTAGCTGATTGGAGACCCCCTCAGGCATGCCGAGGAGGCTCACGGGTTACCCGTGGAAAGCGAAGTCTTGCACGGAAATCATGAGCGGTATAAAGAACATAAACCCCTTTTCTTGTTGTGGAAATAAACGCATGAGTCGTGCCTTTATTCCCTTAATTCTATATTTTAAAAAATATATTTAAATTCAGACTTGTTTATTTTTGGACAAAAGTTTAAAATATTAACAAATGTTACATTTTTTTATAGGGGTGGAGTGAGTGAACGAAAAAGAGAAGCTTTTGCTTACCTACATAGAAGAGAATCCTTTCATGACCCAGCAGGAAATATCCGAGCGGAGCAATATGTCCCGATCGGCCGTGGCAGGTCATATATCGAGTCTCATGAAGCAAGGAAAGATTCTTGGACGTGCCTACGTACTTCCAAGAAGAAAAGGTATCACCTGTATCGGAGGTGCCAATGTAGACCGGAAATTTCAGTTCATCGACCGGATGATTCCTGAAACGTCCAACCCCGCAACAACAGAACAAACGACAGGCGGCGTGGCCAGGAATATCGCTGAGAATCTGGGCAGGCTTGGAAGTGAAGTCAACCTTGTGACTGTAGTCGGGGAGGACACGGAAGGAAGCTGGATCCTCGATCAAACGAAGACGCATGTCGACATATCCGCTTCCCAGAGGCTGAGTGAAGCAACGGGTACCTATTCGGCCATCCTGGATGTAGATGGGGAGATGATGTTTGCCCTCGCAGACATGAATATCTATGAGAAGATCGATATTCCGTTCATTGAAAAGCGGTGGGCCGTCATCGGGTCATCGGAGATGGTGATGCTGGATACGAACTTCCCGCCTGATGTGATTGAATACATCATCAGACGATGTGCATCAGAAGGGGTACCGTTGACGATCATCCCGGTATCTGCTCCCAAAGTGAAGCATCTTCCCGAATCATTGGAAGGGGTTACCTGGTTCATCTGCAATAAAGGAGAGGCCGAGATGTATCTCGGCATGGAAATCGAAACGGAGGGCGATTTCTTTAAAGCCGCCAAAGCCATCACGCAGCGCGGAGCCGAACGGGTGGTCATCACGAGAGGTGAGATGGGTCTGATCTACTACACGGCCTATCAGGAAGCAAGTGCGATCCTGCCGCCTAAGGTGGATGTTGCTGATGTGACGGGGGCAGGGGACGCACTAGTTGCAGGCATCATTTATGGCTATCTGAAAGGCTCTGATACAGACGGTTCCTGTCGGATCGGCGTTTCCTGCTCCACCATTACGATCCGTTCTCATTTTACCGTCTCCCCGACCTTGAATCAGGGGAATCTGCAAGAAGAATTCAGCAGTTATTTCAATTAAATCGGAGGAATGAAAATCATGGATTTGACATCATATTTGGAGTTTTCTAGAGAAGTACAAGAGGCGCGTCAATCAGGACAAGCAATCGTGGCACTCGAGTCCACGATCATTTCCCACGGAATGCCGTATCCACAAAACGTGCAGATGGCAAGGGAAGTAGAAGATATCATCCGGGAGAAGGGTGCCGTACCGGCCACCATTGCCATCCTGAATGGGAAAATCAAGATTGGTCTGTCCGATGAGGAATTGGAGTATCTTGGTCAGGCAAAGGATGTCATCAAAGCGAGCCGAAGGGACCTTCCTTATATCCTGGCATCGAAGAAAGATGGAGCGACTACGGTTGCCGCGACCATGATCTGTGCCGAGCTTGCCGGGATTGCCGTCTTCGTGACAGGAGGAATCGGTGGGGTCCATCGAGGTGCCGAAACGACGATGGATATTTCCGCAGACCTTGAAGAGCTGTCCATGACGAATGTGGCAGTCGTATGTGCAGGTGCCAAATCGATCCTCGATATCGGATTGACGATGGAATACCTTGAGACAAAAGGTGTACCGGTACTGGGCTTTGGCACTGCCAAGCTACCTGCATTCTACACTCGATCCAGTGAGTTCGATGTAAACTACAAGGTCGATACCCCTGAAGAAACAGCGGGCGTATTAAAGGCCAAGTGGGAAATCGGCTTGAACGGAGGGGTGGTCATTGCCAATCCGATCCCTGAAGAGCATGCCATGGATGAAGCGGAGATCACGGCTATGATCGAAAATGCGTTGAAAGAAGCGGAAGAACAGCACATCAAGGGTAAAGACAGTACGCCATTCCTTCTTGGGAAGGTAAAAGAGCTTACTGAAGGCAAGAGCCTTACAGCCAATATCGCCCTTGTGAAGCACAATGCCGAGGTGGGTGCGGAGATCGCTGTACACTATGCAGCCCAAACCCAGCAACAAACCGTTTGATCCATCAGCCTGAGCCGCAGCAGCTCAGGCTTTTCTGTGTGATGACCCCATGGTATTTCATTTAGACGGAAAAATCAGTCGAATGCTCCTTAACTCCTGTTGCAAGGTGGAGTAGAATAGGGGTATAAACTGATGATTAAAGGAAGGTATTATGGCTGACATGCAACGGAACCATCTATTTTCTGCAGATGCCATCCCGGCTCCTGCAGCCCTTGTCGATCCCCTCGGTCAGTCCATCCTCTCGCTGAATGAAGAGATGGAGGGATGGTTGAAGGGGCACGGCCTGTCTCCTGAAACTTTATTGAAACCTGAACAGATCGCAGCGTACGACTGTCAATTGAGGCGCAAACACTTGGAGGATGGTACAGAATGCCTTCTCTTGATAGATCATGGAAGGAACCCGTCACCGTGCCAACATTCTAAATCGGCCATCTATCAGTCTCTCATTCAGAACACACCTACTAGTGTCCTGATCTTGGATGTGAACGGCCTGGTATTGGAGATGAATGCATCCTTCCAAAGCTTATTCGGGCTATCCGACGGGATCATCCATCAGTCTTTCTACGACCTGGTCGAGCTGCATGAACCATCTTTCATCCACCTGGTCAGAGAAGGGCTTAAAGGACATGACGCCACCGGTGAGGAAGTAACATTCCATGCAGGCGGCAAGGAGCTGACCTGCACCATTACCGTTTCACCCATCGATTACAAGTGTGGCGGGTGCATTGATAGTGTCGGGATTATCTTTCATGATATCTCCGAAAAGAAAAACGCCCAGGCAGAGCTTCTCCTTCTGCAGGCGGAAATGGAAAATATCCTCCGCCTCCAAAAAGCCATCACCTACAAAGTGGTGAGACATGGTCATGACTTTGTCATCGAACTCGCTTCGGGCAAAATGCTGTCCAGGCTGGATCTGACCCCTCAAAGGATGAACGGCAAGAGGATCGAGGAAGTATTCGACGGGGTCCATCTGAATAAGATCCGCCCCAAACTTGAAGAGGTCTGGGCAAAAGGGGAAGAATACACGTACGAAGATGCCTACAAGGGACTTGAATATCTCGCCTCCATCGTTCCGGTCAAAAAGGATGGCGAGGTGGTCGAAGCGATTTGCTCCATCTCGGATATCTCCCTGATGAAGGATATCCAAAGACAGCTTGCTGAAAGCGAGGAAAAATACAAATCCATAGTGAAATACAGCCCGGATCATATTCTGATGGTGGATACGTACGGCTTTATCCAGTCCGTCAATCCGGCTGTGTACGAACACTGGGGATATGGGTTTTCGGACCTTGTCAATCGGCACTATACGTCTCTCTTCACTGAGGAGTCCCAAGAGGACGCAGTGAAGAATTTCCAGATTGCCCTGAACGGAACATCATCCCGTTACCTGGCCATCGTGAGAGACGGTAAAGGAAAAGAGAGGCGGGTCACCATTACCAATATCCCGATCCGGGTGAGGGGCCAAGTGATCGGCATCTATGGGTTTGGTCAGGATGTGACGGAAAAATTAAATATGGAAGATGAACTAATGGAAGCAAAGGAACTCCTCGAAGCATACTTCGAACATTCCGGGGATGGGATTGTCCTCCTTGACCCGACAGGAAGGGTCCTGAAGGTGAATCAACGATTCGAAGATATGTTTGGGTGGTCGAATGAAGAGATCGTTGGAGATGTGGTCACCTTCCTGCACCGATCCGACCAGTACCACCAGTTCCAGAAAAACCTGAAAGTCGTGAAATCGGGGAAACGCATCAAGGACCAGGAAGCTCTCCGATACCGGAAGGACCGGACATCCATCGAGATTTCATTCAATATGAATCCGATATTGAATAATGAAGGGTCCCTGATCGGGATTTCTGCCATCATCCGTGATTTATCCGAGAAAAAGCATCACGAAAATCTATTGAAAAAATCTGAACAGCTAGCCATGATCGGTCAGCTCGCAGCAGGTGTCGCCCATGAAATCAGGAATCCATTGACCACCCTCAAAGGATTTCTTCAGCTTATGGATGAAAGGGAAGAAGACGACTTTTATCTCTCCGTCATCAAGGGAGAACTCGACAGGATCGAGATCATCACGAATGAATTCCTTGCTCTCGCACGCCCGAGGGCGGTACAGTTTTCACTCACGTCATTGACGAGACTCCTGACAAGCTCCGTGGATTTCATCAAGATGGAGTGCCTCAAACAGGGAGTCGATGTCCGCTTCGCCGTGGAAGAGGCTCAAGTGTATTGCGATTCCAATCAGATGAAGCAGGTCATCCTCAACGTGATGAAGAATGCACTCGAAGCGATGCAGGACGGGGGGCTCCTGAACGTCCAACTAGAAAATGACGGCCACCATGCCAAGATCTCGATACAGGATAATGGCAGCGGCATCCCTCCTGAGAGGATGAAGCACCTGGGCGAACCCTTCTATAGCACGAAGGAAAAAGGGACGGGCCTGGGCCTGATGATCTGTCAGAAAATCATCAAGGAACATAATGGCTCGCTCTCCATCCAGAGTAATGTAGAAGAGGGAACGTCGGTTGATATCCTTCTTCCCCTTGCCTCAATCACATAATTTTAGAAGAAACTCGCCATTCGGCGGGTTTTTTTGTTAATTCGACAGCAACTTGGTCAAGAAGAAGACAGGAAATGATATTTTCCGGGAAATAAACAACACATTATGACGTTTCACGGAAATGGAAAGAGGTTACTTAATAGGAAAGAGGTGAGAAGAAATGAAGACGGATGTTCTGATTAGCGGCGGTGGGATCGGCGGATTGACCCTGGCACTTAAGTTGGCAAGATGCGGCATCGATGTAACGGTCATCGAAAGGCTCCCCGGGCCGAGCCCTGTCTATAAGGGGGAGCTTCTCCAACCAAAGAGCCTGGAGATTTTCGATTCATTGGGCGTGATCGAACCGGTGCTTTCCCATGGTCACCGCATAGCGGAACTGGAGCTGATGGAACTGAAGGGGAAACGGGCAGAGCATTCTTCCATGAGCTATTCGATCCTTCCAGGGAAATATCCTTACTCCCTTATGATCCATCATGAGAAGTTGAAAGACATCCTGCGGGCTAAAGGGGGGAATACTCCAGCTTTCACTATATGGGGAACACCGCATGCAAAAAGATCTCCGGCAAGACGGTCACAGTGGAAGACAGGAGTGAAAAAGAACCCTTTGATATCGAATGCGAATTCATCATTGGAGCAGAAGGCAGGAGTTCTGTTACCCGTGATTACATGGGTATTGAAGTGAGCGAGAAGAAGTACAATCATCACTTTCTCACCGTCACCTTCCCCAGACCGCTCGATATGACAAAAGGACGTATTGTGTCGACGTATCAATCTTTTCTCGGACTTTTCCCGCTTCCAAACGAGGAAGTCCGCTCTGTCTATCTCATCCCTGCAGGAGAATACAAGTCATTACGTAAGAAGCCCATCTCGGAATTTCATAAGCTTTACATAGATCTTTGTCCCGATCTGAAGGGATACGTGGATCAGATTACCGAGTGGAAGCTCATCCAGCTTATGGTCCCGATGAAATATCATGCTGATACCTATGTCAAAGACCATCTCGCATTGATCGGTGATGCTGCTCATACGGTTCACCCCATGGCAGGGGAAGGCATGAACATGGCAATCCAGGACGGAAGCGTACTCGGGGAACTGCTTTGTGATATGTATGCATCGGGCAGGCTGGATCCCGCCAACCTCGAGTGGTATCCGAAGGTTCGGAAGCGGAGGGTTTCCCATCAGCTCCATCTCAGTCACCTTTCAGCACTCGCCTATTCCTATCCCTACAGACCTGTGGGTTGGCTTCGGAATAAAAGCCTCCAGCGAATGGAGAAGGACCGGGTCTCGCAGTTCAAACAGATGCTGAATATCTCAGGCCTCGGTATGTGGAGGGAAACCGTGTATGACCGGATGGTGCAAGGAGGGCTCCTCCCACTCCGCAAGTCCTTTTTATCAAATGAAGAGAAGCTCGGTGCATCATTCACGGAAGAGCAAGATTATCCTTGGAAGGAAAAGGAGGAACTGATATGATCGGTGAAATCGTGAAGGTGTGGAGAGCAAGGTCATGGATGAAGAAGAACGTTCCGTTTCTATATAGCTGGCACGCATATGTCGGGTATGAGCTCGATCTGTTCGACAGCTTCTCCCGACCTGCAACGATACAGGAAATCGCCATCCAGAAAAATCTTGAGATGGACCTGTTGGAGCAGTGGGTGGAAGTGGGCATATCCCTGAAGCATTTAAAAAGGAAGGACGACTCAAAAGTGTCGACAAGGGGAAAGTGGAAGCTCCCAGCTTCGAAGAGTGATCCCCATTCATCGGGGATCCTCCTCAAGGAAATGATGGAGCTCCACATCCCGGCTCTTCTTTCGTACCCCGAACTGCTAAGGAATCAGCGAAAACAGCATTTCAACTCTGACCTCCATGGATCAACCGTGGCCAAGACGTCAATATTGCTGGAGCGATTCGCTTTTCCGAAGGTCCAGAAAGCAATCAAGAAGCACAGGGTCTCGTCGATTCTGGATCTGGGGTGCGGAGAAGGTGGCTATATCCGACGAATAGGGGATCGGCATCCTGATAAAACGATGGTCGGCATAGAAATTCATGAAGGCGTTGCCAAAACGGCTGCCGAAGCGCTTGAATCCTATCCGAATATCGATGTGGTGTGTGCGGATCTCCACTCGTATGAACCGGAAAGCGGCTTCGACATGATCATGGCCAATAACCTGTTCCACTATATTGATCCTTCCGAACGAAAGGATTTCTTCCATAAAGCATCGGAGTGGCTGGAAGAAGGCGGCGTTTTCTTTGTCCTGAGTCCCATGCAGAAGTCGAAGCACGGTCAGCAGTTCTCCAGTGCCTTCAACAGTTTCTTCATGAGCTTTCAGAATCTGTATCCCATCCCCTCCCATGGTGAGATGGAAACCCTCGCGGAGAAAACAGGCTTTATATGCGAGACGGTCGAACCCATTGTGAAAGAAGGCGGATGGTACGCCATGACGTTCAAAAAAAGCTGATCCCCTGGATCGGTTTTTTTTTGAGGGGATTTATTGAAAACAGGGTAGTGGTGGCATGTTTATGGGTAAAAATAAGGAAAAGAGAGAAAAGGAGGAATAGCTTGTGGTGAAACAACGATTGGACTGTGTCGGAATCGGCATCGGTCCTTATAATCTCGGATTGGCTGCTTTAATGGAAGAAAGGACGGATCTCGAGGTGAGATTTTTCGATCAAACTCCTGAATTCATGTGGCATCCAGGCATGCTCATCGATTTGACGGATCTACAGGTACCGTTCATCGCGGACCTCGTGACCTTCGCAAATCCTCAAAGTAAATTCAGCTATCTGAACTATTTACATACTCATAACCGTTTGTATAAATTTTTCTTCTTCCAGACATTCGAGATGCCAAGGCAGGAATACAACGATTACGCCCGCTGGGTGGCAGGACAGC
This sequence comes from Rossellomorea marisflavi, assembly GCF_009806575.1. Classification (NCBI taxonomy): domain Bacteria; kingdom Bacillati; phylum Bacillota; class Bacilli; order Caryophanales; family Bacillaceae; genus Rossellomorea; species Rossellomorea marisflavi. The sequence continues at coordinate 622,809 of NZ_CP047095.1, forward strand.
TGCCGACCTGCCAATTCAACAGCGAAGTGACGGGTGTAGAGGAAATAGAGGACGGCTATCGCGTGAATGTGAGGAACCGGACCACGGGGGCGACGGAAATCTACGAAGCCGATCATGTGGTCCTCGGTACGGGAAGCAAGCCCCTTATCCTTAAGGGGATGGAGGATTTGCCTGAGGAAGATGTCCACCATACGAGCAAGTATTTATTCCACAAGGAATCGACCATGAAAGGGAAATCCATCACGGTCATCGGCTCGGGTCAAAGTGCAGCGGAAGTTTTCTATGATCTATTGAAAGAAAAGCGGCACCATGAATACGAGCTTCATTGGTTCACTCGTTCCGAAGGGATCCTCCAGCTTGAAGCGTCAAAGCTCGGGCAGGAGCTCCTGGCACCGGACTATGTGGATTACTTCCACGGTTTATCATTCGAAGACCGGGAAAAGGCACTCGGCACCTTGGATCGCCTAAGAAACGGCATCGATCAGGAAACCCTGGACGCGATCTACAAGGTTCTTTACCACCATTCATCGAGCGGTGATCCGTTGAATATCACGATCCAGCCCCTTAATGAGGTAAAGGAAATCCGAGAAATCGACGGGAAGTATGAACTCAGCTGCGAACAATGGCAGGAAGAAGACTCATTTACGCATACAGCGGACAAGGTGGTCCTCGCTACTGGATATAAGCCAAATATTCCCGAATGGTTTTTTGAAGAATTCGAGGACAAAATAGTGTGGGAAGATGAGAAGAAATTCAAAGTCTCCCGTGATTATCAGCTTCAATTCAAGGAGAAACCAGAACGTGATCACTACTTCTTTACGGTGACGAATCTGGAGCATTCACATGGATCCAGTGCCACGAACCTGGGACTTTCCGTCGAGAGGAATATGCGGATCATCAATGCAATCTGCAGGAAAGATGTGTATAAAGTCCAGAGCAATACGATTTTCTCCCAATTCTCGCGAAAGTGATAAGGACGTTTACGGGAGCCTGCACCGGGTAAACATATACCATTACCAACATTATTCTAAAATAGGAGTGTTTGATTGTATGGCTAAAATCGCAACATTAATCACCGATATGTTCGAAGATGTGGAATTTACAGATCCGGAAAAAGCATTCAAGGAAGCAGGCCATGAAGTCGTGACCATTGAATCGGAAAAAGGGAAAACGGTCAAAGGGAAGCAGGGAGACGCCAGCGTAACCATTGACCAGGGAATTGACGATGTCAATCCGGCCGATTTCGATGCGCTTCTTCTTCCTGGAGGATTCTCACCAGATCAGCTTCGTGCAGACGATCGTTTTGTGACATTCACCAAGCATTTCATGGATGAGAAAAAACCTGTCTTTGCCATTTGTCACGGACCTCAATTGTTGATCACAGCGAAGGCACTGGAAGGCAGAAAAGCTACTGGATTCAAGTCCATCAAGGTGGATATGGAATACGCAGGAGCTAATTTCGAGGACAAGGAAGTCGTTGTTTGCGGCAACCAGCTTGTGACGAGCCGTACACCAGATGATATCCCTGCCTTCAACCGTGAGGCACTTGCGCTTTTGAAATAATGTCCTGAATGAAAAGGGGGCGTCCCCAGGGCTTGTGCCCGGGGATGCCCCCTTTCTTCATTATTATTTGCGCAAACTTCTCAGTTCATCGATGATGGCATTCATTTCGCTTGGACTGAAGCGGTCTTTTTTAATGACCATTTCATAGAGATCCTGAAGATCTTCATACATTTGTTCATTGAAGTCTTCAGACTTGATGGCACCTGCATTCACGACGTTCAGTTTCTCTTTGATGGCGGTCACCATATAATCGATGTTCTCAGCAGAATTCTGTGTGAGATCCATTTTATCAGCACCCTTTCCTCGTAAATCACTAAGCTTATCTTTCCATGATTCACGGCACCTGTCAACACGGGGGAGACAGAATCATATTCAGAGGATTTTTTCACGGGAATGTTTTACACTATTAAGGAATGGGAAAATAAAGGATAAGTTCCTTGAACGTTCTCAATTAATTAGGAAAGAGGGTCATACATATGGGTAAAAGTAAATTCTTCCAGGGTGTACTTTTAGGGGCAGTGGCCGGGGGATTATTATCCCTATTGGACAAAACAACTCGCAGGGAAGTGGGGGCTTCACTCAAGAATGGAAGCAGCTACATCTCCACTTATGCAAAAGATCCGAAGCAATTGGTCGAAGCTTCCAAGGAAGTGTACGAAAAACTGTCCGTCACGGCGGATCAGGTTACCCGGGATTTCCGCTTCATCAGTGAAAAGGTGGATGAATTGAAGGGGATGACCCCTCAGGTGAAAGACCTGATTGAAGAAACAAAAGAAACGTTCGAAGACTCTACTGAGGCCTATAAGGAAGCGTTCAAGGAAGCACCCAACGAACTGGAGGATGGGGATCAACCCATCGATTCTTCATTCAAAGGGTATTAATGAATGGAATGAGGTGAGCACATGGCTCGAAAGAAAGAGGTAAAAGAGTACTCCAAGGGCCTGTTTCAACAGATCAGCGCCAATGATGTGACAGGCTTGGCAGCTCAGATTGCCTATTACTTTCTCCTGTCGCTTTTCCCGCTGCTCATATTTGTCGTGACGCTCCTGCCTTATTTACCTGTACAGCAGGAGGATCTGCTTGGGGTGGTAAGAGACTATGCGCCAGGGGAAACGCTCAACATGATTGAAGGAACCCTTTCGGACGTCATGTCGAACCGCAATTCGGGATTGCTGTCCATCAGTATCATTGCGACAATCTGGTCGGCATCCAACGGGATGAATGCCATTGTGAAGAGCTTGAACCGTGCGTATGATATCGAGGAAACGAGATCATTCATCGTCCAGCGCCTGACATCCGTTGCGCTTACGCTAGGTATGATCCTGGTTTTCGTCGTCGCGCTGCTACTTCCTGTGTTCGGGAAGCAGATCGGCCTGTTCCTTTTCTCACAATTTGGTTTTTCGGACCAGTTCCTTACCTTATGGAGCGGGATCCGCTGGGCCATCAGTCCCCTCATCCTCTTCGTCATTTTCATGGTCCTGTACTACTTTGCCCCAAATATGAAGATCAAGTGCCTGAGTGCCTTGCCAGGTGCAATCTTTGCAACGGTGGGATGGGTGCTGGCCTCACTTGCCTTCTCCTTCTACGTGGGGAACTTCGGAAACTATTCCGCCACGTATGGAAGTATAGGGGGGATCATCGTCCTGATGATCTGGTTCTATCTGACCGGGATCATCATCATGATCGGTGGAGAAATCAATGCCATGAGAACCAAGAAGGACAAAGCTGCCTGCTGAACGTCAAAAAGCCCCGTCACCAAGAGGGGCTTTTTTCTACGTGTGAACTAGGTACTATATCCTGAAAATAAAGAAGCAAGGGATAGGGAAAGAAATCTCTGATAGAATGAAACCGTATTCATTTTAGAGGGGAGTTGAGCAGATGATCACATTCATTGTATCGATCATCATTTTGGTCATCGGTTATTTCACGTACGGAAAATTGATTGAAAAGATCTTCGGTGTAAAGGAACAGCGTCCAACACCGGCCTATGCCAAAAAAGATGATGTCGATTACGTGCCGATGAGTACAGGGAAGAACTCCATGATCCAGCTTCTGAACATAGCGGGAGTAGGGCCGATCTTCGGACCGATCATGGGGGCGCTCTATGGTCCAGTCGCTTTTCTGTGGATTGTTCTCGGTTCGATCTTTGCCGGAGCAGTACATGATTATCTCACGGGGATGATCTCGATTCGAAATGGAGGGGCCCATCTCCCTCAGCTAGCAGGACGTTTCCTTGGAAAAACCATGAAGCATGTGGTGAATGCCTTCTCCGTCCTGCTCTTATTGCTAGTTGGGACCGTGTTCGTGACGGCCCCGGCAGCCCTGATTGCCGATTTGACACCGGCATGGATTTCCCTTGGCGTGATCATCGCGGCGATCTTCGTGTATTATATCGCAGCCACCCTATTACCTGTTGATAAGATCATCGGCAAGGTCTACCCGCTATTCGGTGCCCTGCTATTAATCAGTGCAGTCGGGATCGGTGGTGGTCTCATCGTGACAGGGGCTGATATTCCTGAGATCACATTAGCCAATCTACATCCCGACAAGATTCCGATCTTTCCGCTCCTGTTTCTGACCATCTCATGCGGAGCGCTGTCTGGGTTCCATGCCACCCAGTCCCCGATCATTTCCAGGACGACAAAAAATGAACGGAATGGACGAAAGATTTTTTACGGCATGATGATCCTCGAAGCGATCATCGCCATGATCTGGGCCGCGGCTGCCATGAGCATCTTCCCGGCGGGTGAGTTGAACAGCATCCTGGCTGAATCAGGTCCAGCCGGAGTTGTCAGCGAGGTCTCCATGCTCATGCTCGGGTCCATTGGCGGAACCCTTGCCATCCTCGGTGTCATCGTATTGCCGATCACATCTGGCGATACATCTTTCAGAAGTGCCAGGATGATCATCGCAGACTATATCAACGTCAAACAGCTTAAGATCACGAACCGACTCTGGATCGCTCTGCCGCTATTCGTCGTTTCCATCGCACTGACCCAGATCGATTTTAATATCTTATGGAGATATTTCTCTTGGGCCAACCAATCGACAGCCATGATTGCCCTTTGGGTCGGAGCTATGTACCTCGGTTTGCAGAGAAAGCCGCACTGGGTCGCGACGCTACCTGCGATCTTCATGACCATGGTGACCTTCACCTATATCCTGAATGCCCCGATCGGATTCGGTCTTTCCATGAACCTTTCTTATCTGGGAGCCGGGCTCATCACGACAGCAGCCATTGTCGCTTTCGCCTACACGTTAAGAAAGCGGCTGGCCGGCGGAACGGAAATTGAAGTGGATGAAAAGGTTCCTGCTGCATCGTAACATCAAAAAAATGAAAGGCATCTGCTGAGTCACGGACTCAGTGGGTGCCTCTTTTTTATCAGCGTTCCATAAGAAAGAGGTCTTTTGTTTAGAGACGACAAGACATTTTAGCAGATAAAAAATTTTTCAGTCAGAAAACACCGCCACTGTAAGGTTTTTAGAAAATGTAGAAAAATCGGTGCGTTTTCGAATGTTTATCTTTCCAAAATGATGGTAAATAAGCAAATATATCACACACTGAGAAGGGAGGAAATTGAAATTATGTAATTATTTTCATTGGTGGTGCAAGTCGTTGAATCTTCGGTAAAAGAAAGCAATTAGATGGATTTTACCTTTAGAACAACCTGGAAAACATGAACCTGAAAAAATCGGGAAAAGTCGGAAAATCACATGACACAACATTATTTCTTACAACAAAACCAAGGATTGAAACCGAATACAAAACCTGATCCATAAAAAAACATCACAACTAAAAGGAGAGATTTTCCCATGGCAAACAACAATAACAGCAATAATAACAACACTAATAGTGGCAACAACAGCGGCAACAATAACAGCAACAACCAGAATGTAAATAGCAACAACCAAAACAACAATCATAAGATGAGCTACGAAGAAGCTGGGCGCAAAGGTGGGGAAGCTACTTCAAACAATCACGGCAAGGAATTCTACCAGGAGATCGGAGAAAAAGGCGGACAGGCCACATCCGATAATCATGATAAAGAATTCTACCAGGAGATTGGTGCAAAGGGCGGCAATAGCTCAAACGGTTCAAATCAATCGAATAACTGATCAACAAAAAGGGACCTCTTGAAACAAGAAGGGTCCCTTTTTTAGACGGAAAAATTACCAACGGTTGAGTGAGGAGGGATGGACATACTAAGTATGTTTCACCATTCTTTTCATCAGGGAGTGAGGAACTTGAGTAAGAAGTCCAAAAAAGACGGTGGCACCAAGCAGAATCAAAATCAAAAGCCGAAAAACAAAACATCCGGCTCGGCCAATGGTCAAAACGGATACCATTAGAGCGGAACATAAAAGGGGCCTTTTAAGGGCCCCGTTTCTCATGAAGGCTCCTTATGAAGAAATACCAGGTGCCAATTATGAACCCCGTGTATTATAATGGAGTCATCCCGAATCAAAAGGAGATTCCATTATGACAAATCAGGATTCGTCTAAAGAGCCGAAGAAGATCAGCCTTCAAGAGGCCATGAAGCAGCAGCTCGCCAAGAAGAAAGAAGCCCAAGCAGGTGGAAAGCAAGCCAAGAACGGTCTTGCTTCGAACCAGCGTATGCAGAGTCAACAAACGAAAAAGCCAAGCAATACCCGACGGAAAATGGGTAGCTAATCATCAAATCGACAGTGTCCTCGTGGCCTGTCTTTTTTTATGCGCTTATGCCGTTCATGCTTGAATTAGAATGAGAATCCGGGTCGATAATCAGTCGATTCCCTTCGCTAGTGAACCTGCCTTTTTTCCTTCGATTTTGCTGAAGGCCCTAAGTCCAGTCCACATGCCCAAATAAGCAAGGACGCTCACCGAACAGAGGGGGATCAAACCAGGAAGGAGGGACACGGCACCGTACACGGCTATCCAGCCGGCAATCATCATGACCACTTCTACCGGGGACGTCAGAGCGATCAGGAGTGCCTGCTTGATCACGGAGAAAAAACGCAACCGGAAGTGGACGTACACCGGGAAGAAGAAAAGGACCGCCAAGATGAAGCTTAATGAAATGAAAAGCAAAACGGGTACAAGGAAGGTCAGTTTTCCGCTGTTCATTTGGATGAAGAGGATATCATAATAAAGGATATATCCGATAAGCGCAAAGACAATCATGAAGCCATTAGCCCTCACAAATTCACTTCGAAAGCTTTCCCAAAATACCTTGAACATGGGGAATTCCTCATCTCCCATCAATCGTTTCCTGGCAACGGTGTGTACAGCAGCGGTAGCCGGGAAGAACCCGAAAATCCCCAGACCGGCCACTGTGAAAACCACCCACAACAGATTCAGATAAGCAAGATGAATCACCTTCCATACGAGGTTATTAAAACGTTCCCATCCACCCATTCAGTCCCCTCCCTTTCTTCACTGTCTTATTACTCCACCATTCCTAATGTGGTTATAAAGACAGTGTAACCCCTTTCTAAAGCGCTTTAAATGGTGTTTTATTTAAAGACCTTTAAGAGACTTGTCTCTAAATGGAAAACAAATTAGACTTGATTTAAAGGTTTTGAATTTTTAAACAATTACGGTCGGGAAGGAGAGAATTCTGGGGGTCGATGAAATTTTGCCACAAAATGATAGCGCTTCAAAAATGATGTTGAACTGTACTGCCTGCATCGCATTAAATTTCGAAAAGGGGAAATCGGATGAAGAAAAAATGGTCATTTTTCTTAGTGCTTTTGATGACATTCAGTCTTCTGGCAGCCTGTAGCTCCAGCGGAGAGAAGTCGGGTGGGAAATCCGACGGGAAAATCTCCGGTGAGATCACGGTGTGGGTCCACCCGTATACGGGTGATGCCGATGCGGAGAAAAAAATGTGGGATCAGATCGTGGAAACGTATAAAGAAAAATTCGATGTCGATGTGAAAATCGAAACGATTCCATGGGCCAATCGTGATCAGAAGATCCTGACGGCACTCGCTGCCAACAATGGACCGGATGTGTTTTATGCCATTCCGGATCAGATGCCGCAATATGCGAATGAAGGAATGCTCATGGAGCTTGATCCGTACTTGAAGGATAACGATATGGATGACTTTGTCGACACGTCCCTTGTTGCGACTAAATGGCAGGGCAAGACTTACGGTCTGCCGATCCTGCAGGAAGCTTACACGTATTTCTACAATGTCGATGTGATCAAAGATATCGGGGAAGACCCAGAAAAGCTACCGACAACATGGGATGAGTTCTCCAAATGGGCGGAAAAAGCCAAGGACAAAGGCTATTATGCCCTGAGTTATCCAGGCGGAGGTTCCATGAATGGCACGCTCTACCCGTTCATCTGGCAGGCAGGTGGAGAAGTGATCACCCAAGATGATGAAGTGAAAATCAATAACGATGCGGGAGTCAAGGCATTCGAGTACATCAATACGATGTACGAAAAGGGATGGATCCCGAAAGATTCCGTCACCGCAATGGAGCATGATGCCTTGTGGAACGGTGGAAAACTGCTGGCCGTCCAAGGCTCTGGTATATCCCTGACCAATCTGAAGAAGAGTGATATGGCCTTTGTCATCGCACCACCCTTGAAGGATGAGAAACAGATGACGTATGGAACAACAGGCATGTTCGTTGTCCCATCCAACAGTGACAATAAGGAAGCGGCTGCCGAATTTGTCAAAGTGGTCACGAATGCTGAAAATCAGCGCACGTTCAACACCGTTACCCAGTATATCCCGGCGCGTGAATCAGCGAAGGATATCTTCGATGATCAGGAACACCTGAAGCAACTTTCGGAGTATACGCAATATGCACTACCAGGGACGATTCATCCGATCGGACGCAACATCATGCCTGCCATCCAGGCTGAGGTGCAAACGATGATGTCAGGCAAGAAGACACCAAAAGAAGCGGCTGATGCGGCAGCAGAGGCAATCAAGACCGAGCTTTCCAAGCAATAAGGACAATTGGCAGGGAGTATGGATCTTTCACAAGATTGATACTCTCTGTTCTTGATTCCAATACCAATCTACATAGAAAAAGGGTGATGACACTGATTGAACCAAAGACCAATTCGGAAAGCTTCATTGCTGTCCCGCAGAAGAGATCTTTCGGGGCAAGGGTGAAGCGTGAGTGGAATAAAAACGCCATTGTGTATGTGTTCCTCATTCCCGTCCTCATCCACTTCTTTATCTTTCAGATCTTCCCGTTTGCCTTCAGCTTTGTCCTTACTTTCCTTGACTGGAAAATCATCGGGGACCCTGAGTTCGTAGGATTGAAAAACTGGCAGCGGTTCCTTGAGGATAAGCTTGCCTGGAAGGCGATCTGGAACACGGTATTATTCTCCATCTATTATATCATCCCGACCATGGCCCTCGGACTGATCCTTGCCTTGATCATCAACTCCGGAGTGCGGATGAAGGCACTGTTCAAGGGGATCTTTTTCCTGCCAGTCGTCACATCATTCGTCATCATTGCAGGAATCTGGGGATGGCTGTTCAGGGGTACCGAATCGGGAATGATCAATTATCTCCTCAGTTTCATCGGAGTGGATACCCAACTGTTTCTGGCCGATTCAAGTCAGGCCCTCCTTGTCCTTGCCGGCCTCAGTGTATTCAAGGTCGCTGGCAGTACAATGATTTATTATTTTGCCGGACTTCAGTCGGTTGATAAGCAGTTATACGAGTCGGCCAGGATCGACGGGGCGTCACCTATGAGGATCTTCTGGTCCATCACGTTCCCCTTATTGAAACCGATCCATTTTTACGTCGCCATCGTCACGACAATCGGGTCGTTCCAGATTTTCGATTCCACCTTCCTCCTGACGGGCGGTGGTCCGAATTATGCGACCACGACCATCGTATTCTATCTCTACCAGCAGGGATTCGGCGGCCTGAATTTGAGTTATGCAGCCGTTCTATCTTACGTACTATTCTTCATCATTTTGTTCATTTCCCTCATTCAGCGCAGGTATATGGGCAAGGAGACGAAGTACTATTGATGACTATGATAACGAATTGGGGAGTGACTGATGGGGAAATTCATTAAGTATCTGGCTTTGATCCTTCTTGCTGGCTGTTTCCTGCTGCCGTTCATCATCATGACGCTCGGGTCATTCAAGGAGATGCAGTTTGCCTTGTTGGACCCGCTATTCTGGATCCCGGATGATCCGACGATCAGCAATTACAAGTATTTGATGGGGAGCGGGATGTTCCTCAGATGGATTTTCAACTCCGTGGTGATCACGATCATCCCGGTATTCACGCAGATGTTCTTCTGCGCCATCCTGGGTTATATCTTTGCGAAAAAGCAATTCCCTGGGCGTGAGGTGATCTTCTGGGTCTTCATGGCCGTCATCATGATCCCGCAGCAGCTTCTGATCATTCCGAAGTACATCATGTTCGCCGACTTTGGATGGATCAACACGTACTGGGCACTGATCATCCCTGAATTATGGGGGATCATGGGCGTATTCCTTGTGAGGCAGTTCCTGCAAAGCATCCCGAATGATCTCGAAGAAGCGGCGCGGATCGACGGAGCGAACGATCTGAAGGTGTTCTTCAAAGTGATCCTTCCATTATCCGTGCCCGTCATCGCAACGGTCGGGACCTTTTCCTTCATATCCAACTGGAATGACCTCTTCCAGCCATTGATCTACATGACGCAGGAGGAGATGTTTCCGGTGACGGTCGGGCTCGCCTCGATTCTCGGAAAGGAGGGGAACTTCGGTATAGAGATGGCAGGTTCGACCCTTTCATTCATCCCGACGTTCCTCATCTTCCTGTTCTTCCAGCGATACTTCACTGAAGGCATCCAGATGTCGGGATTGAAGTAGGGGTGAAGGGATGAGAGACCTACAGTTTGGGATGCTCGGAGTGGACACCTCCCACGGCCCTGCTTTTGCGTCGCTTTTGAATGGTTCTAACGGAAGGGGGGAAATCCAAGGTGCAAAAATGGTGACGGCTTTTCCTGAACCTTCAGCCCTTTCGATCAGCATGGAGCGGGTGGGCCAATTCACGGAGGAGGTCCGCTCTTACGGGGTGAAAGTCACAAAGACCATCGAAGAGATGGTGGAAGGGGTGGATGCGGTCCTGATTTTGTCCGCAGACGGAGCCTGCCACCTGGATCAGTTGAAGCGGCTCGTACCATGGGGAAAACCGGTTTTTATCGATAAACCCTTTGCCCTCACCGGTGTCGACGCAGAGGAGATGAAAGAGCTTGCCCGCAGCCTCCCTGTGATGAGTTCTTCGGCCCTTCGATTTGCAGAAGGACTGACCGTGGCTCTTGGAAAAGGAGCGGTATGCGGGGCGTCGGTCTTCGGGCCGGTGGATTTTTTAAAGGAGCGACCCGGGTTTTCGTGGTATGGCATTCACATGGTTGAGATGCTCTTTAGGGCATTAGGTACGGGGGTGAGGTCTGTACGGGCAGAGTGCGATGGGAAGGACTACATGCTGAAGGGAATATGGAAGGATGGGAGGATCGGAAAGATGAGGGGGATCGGAGAAGGTGATGCTTCATTCGGTGGGACGATCCATTACAAGGATCACTCGGAGCGGTTTGTGATCCGTAGCCATCACACCCCCTTTTACACGAGTCTGTTGGAGGCGATCATACGCTTCGTCCATGAGGGGAGGGCAGAACCGCCGCTGGATGAGACGGTGGCTATCATCCGATTCCTTGAGGCACTGGATGTGAGCCTCAAGGAGGATCGGGTGGTGATGCTCTAACTGGTCGGCAATTCTTTTCCCGACTCATCAAGGATGAAGCTCAGTCGGTAGATCCGCCGCGGCCGCCCTTTATGGGTCAATTTTTCTTCTCCGACAATGTCCACGAGCTCCACATCCATCCATTTCAAGAGGATGCGGTGTGCACTGCGAACCGTGATATTCAGCGTGGAGGCTAGCTCCTGGGCCGTATAATCAATGATTCCGTATCGTGCGACGCGTGCCATGAGCTTCGTCATATAGGCGGCGGACATCCCTGCTTTTTCAGCCTTTTCCAGCAGTTCCGCATCGGTGATGGCGAGGTCATAGCGCTCGTAGTGCATATTCGACGTAATGTCGACGGGGCCGAGGACGCTCCGGTTTTCCCGGACGATATAGCATACATCCCCGCCGGAATCCTTTGCTTGACGGAGTGCAAGGCGGGCGTGGCTTCCGGCTTCGGCAGCCGTTGTCCCGAACCCGACCCCGATGCTCAGGGTGATGCCCATGGCCTGATTTGTATCCTGCAGGAGGGGGATGAATTTATAGCCCCGCGTTTCCCGTTCGAAGATCCCCCTGGTCGTGATGAAGGAATATTCTTCGCCGCCAAGGGCGATCAGATGGCCATCAAGCTGCTTGATGTAGTCCAGGAGCATCTGCTGAATGTTGAGCTTTAGGATCTGTATATCGTGTTCGGACTGATACTTCTCGGCGACCCTTTTGAAATCATCGATGTTGATGAGTCCGAAGACGATCTGGGCCTCCTTATTCCGCCTTGTTTCGGTGGCAAGGAGTGCCCTCTCGAGGGATACGATCATGTCCTGATGGGTGGGAGTGACCCACTGGCATGGAACATGGATTGCTTGAAGGCGCCTGGACACCTCTTCGATGCCGGTAAGCCCGACGGATCCATCGCGGTGGAAGTTATCGGCATGGAACGTCACGATGTCGTCAATCAGGGGAGTGTTTTTCTCAAAGGAAGGAAAAACATGGAGCTCATAGTCTTTGACGGACAGTTCGCCGAGGATCTTCTTCACATATTTCTGCTCGACGGTATCGACTGACAGATGGGTGAGACCAAATTGATTCTTGATGAGGAATAGAGAACGATAGAGGCCTGTACCCATCAGGGGGACGTGGTGGACGGGGATCGGAAAATCGATGAACGGCTTGGCAAGTTTGTACAGGTGGTAGTCGGTGAACATGAGGACATCGACTTCGTACATAAGCCCACGGGCAACCTCGCTGATCATGCTTCCGGGACCCATGATGCCGAAATGCGGTTTGAAGTTCGGAAAGGACTTCAGCGTGTCCTTCGTTTGGTCAACAAGGGCTTCGGGGCAGATGATCCCGATATTGATTTCAGAATTATTGGTTCCTCTCTTGGAATCCATAGGATGGCCTCCTTTTCATTTGTTAACAGACATGTCTTTATATTCACATGATAATTTCAATTAACAGAATTGTCAAAATAAATATTTATGAGGATTATGAAGGAGGGAAGTTAAAGACCATTTAAAGACTTGTCTTTTAATAAAGTAGTTTTTAAGATGAAGGGGAGTTATTATCAGAAAATTATAACAAAGGAGTGGGCGGATAAATGAAGACAATAGAGGAGTTAGAGGCGTTTTTAACCATACCATCGGATGGACTGGTAAAGGATATAGCAGGCCTGGAGGGTGACATCATGATAGCAGGAGTAGGCGGGAAGATGGGGCCGACACTTGCCAAGCTTGTGAAAAAGGCGGTGGATCGTTCCGGGGTGGAGAAGGTTGTCTACGGTGTATCCCGCTTCTCCGCAGGAAGCCTGCGGCAGGAACTTGAAGATGCCGGCATCAAAACGATCGTGGCTGATCTTTTGAATGAGGCTGACCTGGAGTCCCTCCCCGATGTGAAGAACATCATCTTCATGGCAGGCAATAAATTCGGGACCGTCGGCAATGAACACTTTACATGGGCCATGAACACCTATCTGCCAGGCCGATTCGCCGAAAGGTTCCCTGATTCCCGGATCGTTGCCTTTTCGACGGGCAATGTCTACCCCTTCATCGATGTCATCTCCTCCCATTGCTCAGAGCATCATCCGGTGAATCCTGTTGGGGAGTATGCCCAGTCTTGCCTGGGGAGGGAACGTGTGCTCACATATTTTGCCCATAAGAATCAAACGGAGATGCTCTTTTTTCGCTTGAATTATGCCATCGACCTTCGTTACGGTGTGCTGCTTGAGGTGGCGAGGCAGGTGCAGGAAGGACGTCCGATCGACCTGACGATGGGAAATGTGAATGTCATCTGGCAGGGCGACGCGAATGAATATGCCATCCGCTCCCTCCTTCATGTCGATTCGCCTCCGAAGATCCTGAACGTCACCGGACCGGAGACCATTTCCGTCAGGTGGCTCGCCGGTGAGTTCGGCCGCCGCTTCGGGAAGGAGCCGGTATTCATCGGGGAGGAGCAAAAGACGGCCCTCCTCAATGATGCTTCCCAGGCGCATAAGCTGTTCGGCTACCCGAAGGTCACGATTCAGCAGATGATCGATATGACGGCGGACTGGGTGCTGGGAGGCGGTCATACGTACGATAAGCCGACCCACTTCCAGGAACGTCAGGGGGCATTTTGAACATGAAAGAAGCAGCAAGGAAAGCCCTCCGCGAAGGAGCCTTCATCCCGGCTCATCCCCTTGCCCTCCAGGAAGACCGTACGCTGGATGAAGCGGGGCAGCGGGCCCTCACGCGTTACTACATCGAAGCCGGGGTCGGAGGGATTGCAGTCGGCGTGCACACGACACAGTTCGAGATCAGGGATCGGCAGTTCAATCTATATGAGAGGGTCCTTCAGCTCGCCATTGAAGAATGTGAAGCGGCGAAGGTGCAGGATTCCTTCATCAGGATAGCCGGGGTGTGCGGGCCGGTGGAACAAGCGCTCCATGAGGCGACCGTGGCGAAGAAACTGGGGTATGATCTGGTCCTCCTCAGCATGGGTGGCCTTGGGCACCTCTCTGAAAAACAGCTCCTTGAACGGACCGAAAAAATTGCTTCTGTCATACCGGTCTTCGGCTTCTATTTACAGCCAGCTGTAGGTGGAAGGATCCTTTCCTATGGCTTCTGGGAAAAGTTCTCGGAGATACCGGGCGTATATGCCATCAAGATCGCTCCCTTCGATCGCTATCTGACGCTTGATGTGGTGAGGGCCGTTGTCCACTCGACCAGAAGCGAGGACATCGCCCTCTACACGGGGAATGATGACAATATCGTGATGGATCTTCTGACGCCATTCCGTTTCGACGTCAACGGAACCGTCGTTGAGAAGCAAATTGTCGGCGGTCTTCTCGGTCACTGGTCCGTCTGGACGGAAAGGGCAGTGGCTATGTTTAGGGAGATCAAGGAAGCAAGGGGAACGGGTGTGATCCCGGTACATTTCCTCCCCTTGTCCCAGGAGGTGACGGATGCGAATGGGGCGTTTTTCGATGCCAGGAACGGTTTCAAGGGAAGCATTGCCGGTATCAATCAGGTGCTGGCTGCTCAGGGGATCCTGAAGGGACGTTGGTGCCTGATGGAGCATGAGGAACTGAGTCCGGGGCAATTGGATGAGATCGATCGTGTCACCAGAATGTATCCCCACTTGAAGGATGATGCCTTTGTTCAGGCGAATGTAGAGAGATGGAGGCAGATACCATAAGGAGGATCAAGATGAACAAGATTGTTGCGAACAGAGGAAAAGTAGAGATCGCCCCTCATCATACTGGGGAGCTCCATTCTTCCCATCTTAAAATCAGGACGTTGTATTCGGTGATTTCCCCAGGAACGGAGCTTACCATCATCGAAAACAGCCACCATCAAAGCATCACGCTTGGATACAGCGCAATGGGTGTCATTGAAGAATTGGGGGCTGACGTCAAAGGATTTGTCATCGGGGAGCGGGTCGCGGTGTACGGTGCCCCGTATGTACAACATGCCGAAATTCTTCATGTCCCGAAGACGCTTTGTGTGAAGGTGCCGGAAAGAGTGGAATCAAAGGAAGCGGCATTAGGTGGAATCGGGGCCATCGCCATCCATGCCCTTCGCATTGCGGATCTGAGATTCGGGGAAACCTGTGTGATCGTGGGACTCGGGCTCCTCGGTCAGATGATCGCCCAGATTGCCGATGCAGCTGGATATAGGGTGGTCGCTTGTGATCTTCATGATGAGAGGGCGGCTATGACGCGAAGGTCCTCCAGGGTGAGGGCTGTTTCATCCCTGGGAGCCCTGGAGGAGGAAATCTCCTCTTGTACCGATGGACATGGAGCAGACGCCGTCCTTCTCTGTGCAGGAGGGAAGAAATCTTCCCTCACCTCTCAAAGCCTTGAGTGGATCCGGAATAAGGGGAAGGTGGTCATCGTAGGAGACATCGAGCCTGATTTCCCCCGCCACCCGATGTTCAGTAAGGAAGCGCAGCTCCTGATTTCACGTGCCGGGGGTCCCGGTCGCTATGACCAGAGCTATGAAGCGGATGCGGTGGATTATCCGTATGGGTTCGTCAGGTGGACGGAGGGACGGAACCTTGCGGAATACATCCGTCTTGTAAGTGAGAAGAGGATTGATGTAACCCCGTTTATCCAGGAGGTCGTAGGGTTCAGCGAGGTGACGGGAGTGTTCTCGGAGCTGATGGATAAAAAGACGTCCACGCTGACGAAAGTGATTGATTACGCGAAGTAAGGTGGGATGGTATGAAGGATAACATTACGATTGGGCTGATCGGACTGGGGGCGATTGCCGTCTCCAGTCATCTTGTCCATCTGAAGGAACATCCCGCGGCAACGATTGCGGCGGTCGTGGACATGGATGTGGAAAGGGCAAAAGCCATCGCGGAACGTCATGGAATTCCGCGATTTTACGGAGATATGGATGCCATGATCGCTGACGGAGGGATCGATGCCGTCATGATCTGTACTCCGAACAGTTCGCATATCCCCCTTGCCAGGAAAGCGGCGGAGAAGGGCATCCACGTATTTGTGGAAAAGCCGATCGGGACGGAGCTTGCCGAAGTGGAAGGATATCTGGCCCTTGCAAAGGAGAATGGGGCTCTGACGATGGTCGGGATGACCCACCGCTTCCGGAAGGACGTGAAGATCCTAAAGGGCATGGTGGAGGAACAGGGGCTTGGGGACATCCACTACATGAAGGCGAAGCTTTTCCGGCAGCGTGGGACACCGAAGGGATGGTTCACAGACTTAAAGCACTCAGGAGGTGGGGCGATGATGGACATCGGCGTCCACGTCCTGGATCTGGCCTGGTGGATCGCCGGATGTCCTGACGTGAAGAGTATAGCAGGCAAGACCCTTAACGTTCACGGAAACTATGAGACTAAGCATGTATCAAGCTGGCAGTCTGCCAATCATCGGTTGAATGAGCAAGGAGTATTCAACGTCGAGGATTTCGGAGCCGCCTGGGTCCAGTTCAAGAACGGTTGTACACTCTCACTGGAAATCGCCTGGGCGGTGGACGGGGAACAGGACGAAGGGATATCCCTAGAGCTTTACGGGACGAAGGGAGGGGCTTCGCTTTCGCCCTTGGCGCTCTTTAAGGAAAGGGATGGAGTCCTGTCCAAAACCCTTCCCGTCTTTAAGGGCGAGGATCCATTCAAGGATGAGGTCGGTCATTTCATTCAGTGTGTACGGACGGGAGAAGACCCGCTGATCGATGGGGAAGCGGGGATGCACATACTGAAGATGTTGAAAGGAATCTATGAATCCTCCCGGAGAGGGAGAGAAATCTATTTCGATTAAGGGGGAAGGGTCTTATGTTGAAGGTCGGTGTAGTGGGTCTTGGCTCGATTTCACAGTTTCATATCAAACCGTATCTGGCACATGCTGATGCGGAACTTACGGCACTATGTGATGTGAATGAACAGCGCCTGGAGGAAAAGGGAAAGCAGTATGGAGTCGACAGATTGTACAGGGACTACCATGAGCTGGTGACTGATGATGCCATCGATGCGGTCAGCATCTGTACGTGGAATAATTCCCACGCTGACATTGCCATTGCCGCATTGGATGCCGGAAAACATGTACTCGTTGAGAAGCCGCTCTGCATGACGGTGGAGGAGGCGCTCCGGGTCGAGGAAGCCGTGAAGAGGTCAGGCAAGGTCCTTCAGGTCGGTTTCGTGCGGAGGCATGGAAACAATACAGCCCTCCTGAAAAAGTTCATCGACAGTGGTGACCTGGGGGAGATTTACTATGCGAAGGCAACCTGTCTCAGACGCCTTGGGAATCCTGGCGGATGGTTCAGCGACCGGACAAAATCGGGGGGTGGCCCCCTCATTGATCTCGGCGTGCATATGATCGATATTTGCTGGTACTTCATGGGGAAACCACGCCCGGTGTCGGTGAGCGGGAATACGTACCGGAAGCTTGGCAACCGCCATCATATCGAGAATCTATCATTCTACCAGGCCGCGGATTACGATCCACACCATAACGATGTGGAGGACCTTGCCAACGCCCTCATCCGGTTTGAGAACGGAGCCTCCCTCATGGTGGATGTCAGCTTCACCCTGCAGGCGAAGAAAGATGAACTCTCTGTCAAGCTATACGGTGAAAAGGGCGGGGCTGAATTCGAACCCGAAATCGCAATCGTCACGGAGCAGCATCAAACGATCCTGAATGTCACCCCCCAAGTGGATCAACTCACTTTTGATTTCGAAGGGGCTTTTTATACGGAAATCAATCACTTTGTCTCATGCTGCCTTGAAGGGAAGGAGTCGATTGCCCCTGTTGCAGACGGTGTCCAAGTGATGAAGATGCTCAATGCTGTCTATGAGTCGGCGGAATCCTGCCGGGAAGTGATCCTCTAGGATGGACGGCCATCATGTGGATCTGGCCATTATCGGAGGGGGGCTGGGCGGTGTCGCCGCGGCTCTCGCGGCATGCGAGAAAGGCCTTTCCGTCATATTGACGGAGGAGACGGAGTGGATCGGGGGGCAGGTGACGTCCCAGGGAGTCCCTCCCGATGAGCATCCCTGGATCGAGGAATTCGGGGCGACCGGGAGATACAAGCTATATCGGCGGAAAGTACGAGACGCATATCGAAGGATCATGAAGGTGGTGGATGATGATAAGGCCCTTAACCCCGGCAACGGCCTCGTAAGTGCCATTTGCCATGACCCCCGCGTGACGCTTCACGTCCTTCAGGAGTTGCTCCTTCCTTTTCAGCTGACGGGACATCTGACGGTTTTGGTGAACGCGACACCGGTCAAGGTCGAGAAGCAGGGAAGGAGGGTCGAGAAGGTCTGGATAAGTTCCGGCGGTCGGCTGACCGGGATTGAAGCCCCTTATTACATTGACGCGACGGAAACGGGAGACCTTCTGCCCCTGGCGGAGATTTCGTACGTGACGGGTGCTGAATCCAAGGAGGATACGGGCGAACCGCATGCGTTGGAGGAAGCGGATCCGTTGGATATCCAGGCGTTCACCTACGTGCTGGGCATGGAGTACCGGGAAGGCGGGTACCATGTTATCCCCGAGCCCGACATGTATACATTTTGGCGCGACTTTCAGCCCGGGATCTGGCCGGATAAGCTCCTCAGCTTCTTCGCTCCCCACCCCATTACGAAGGAGAAGCGTGCCTACTCCCTCTTTGACGGAGGGATGGGGTTCCCCTTTGGGCCTACCGGCGCATCCTGGATCCATCTTTGTTCCGGTTGAAGGACGGGATAGGGGAGGTCACCTTGATGAACTGGCCCCAGAACGATTATTTTCTCGGTAATGTATACGATGTGAACAAAGCGGAAAAGGAAAAAAACCTTTATCAGGCCAAGCAGCTGAGTCTATCCCTCCTGTATTGGCTACAGACGGAAGCGCCCAGGGAGGATGGGGGGAGAGGGTATCCGGGACTCAAACTCAGGAAGGACCTGTTCATGACAGAAGACGGGCTGGCGAAGGCTCCCTATATCAGGGAATCAAGAAGGATCAAAGCCGAATATACGGTCGTGGAGCAGGATGTATCACCGGACTTTGGCACAGGGCCGACAGGAACGAGGTTCCCCGATAGGGTCGGGGTCGGTTCCTACAGCATCGACCTGCACCCGAGCATGAAAGGGAGGACGTACCTGGATATCAAGGCTCTGCCGTTTTATATCCCTTTCGGGGCCCTGATTCCGAAGGACACCGACAACCTCCTGGCAGGATGCAAGAACATCGGTACCACCCATATTACAAATGGTTGCTTTCGACTGCATCCTGTGGAGTGGAATATCGGGGAGGCTGGCGGGGCAGCCGTCGCATTCTGCCTCAAGCATGATCTGAATCCGCGACAGTTGAGGGAACATCGGATGGATCAGTTTCAGGATGTCTTGCGGCAGGATGGATTTGAACTGGAATGGCCTTGGCCAAACAATAAGGAGGAATGAGCGATGAAAGTAAGCGTGAGCATGTACAGTCTGGCGTCCACCATCAAGCAGGAGGGATGGTCGGTCGCCGATTTCATCCACTATGCCAAAAAGATCTCCCTGGATGGGGTGGAACTCCTCGACTTCTATTGGAAGGGGGAGGATCCGTCATCCGAGATCATAGAAGCGAAGGAAGCTCTCCATGACACGGGTCTAGTGGTCTCCGCTTATGATGTAAGCAATAATTTCGTCAAGGAGTCCGAAGAAGAACGGGCAGCGGAGGTGGAAAAGATCCTGAAGGGGATTTCCGTCGCGAAGGAGTTCGGAACGGATATCGTCCGGGTATTCTGCGGTGACCTTCACGGAGCACTTACGTATGAGGATGGGCAACAATGGATCATTGACGGTCTTAAGGCTTGTGCTCCAAAGGCGGAAGCGGCAGGTGTCACATTGGCAATCGAGAATCATGGGCTGCTTGCAGGAAAAAGCAGGCAGGTGGAAGACATCATCAAGAATGTGGACAGTCCATGGGTGAAATCGACCTTTGATACAGGGAATTTCCTCCTTGTACATGAAGAGCCGCAGCTTGCCTTCGATCGCCTGAAACGTGAAATCGTCCACGTCCATTTCAAGGACTTCAGGGAAAAGGAAGAGGGGGACGGACCGGGATTCAAATCGACACAGGGAGTGGAGCTCGTAGGCACGGTGCCAGGTGATGGCCAGGTTGACTTATCCTACATCGTTGACGGATTGAAACAGGAAGGATATGAAGGCTGGTTATCCATTGAGTACGAAGGTCACGACGATGCGAGGGAAGCCAATGAGGAAGCGGTTAGGCGCCTGCGCCATCTCCTGGTCAGGGAGGGGGCATGATGAAACATCTCGTCTATGGTGATACGGGGAGGATCCTTGCCCATGAAAATCTCCTGAGGGAAGAAGATGCTGTCCTATGTGCGATTGGGGGCATGGTCCCCGAAAATGCAGGACCCTTGTATGTTCCCGAGCGGGTCGCATCTTCTTTTCCAGAAGGGGAAGTGAAAGTCTACTTCGATCTGGAGGTGCAGTCCTTTTTCGGGAAGATGGTCGAAGAGGTAAAGGGCGGAAGTGAAAAAGGTGTCTTCCGACTGAGGAGGAAGGGGCCGTACGAACGTGAGATCATGGCCTCTGATCTCTTCGTCCTGTCAGGGATTTTCGGGGAGCCGGATGAGGTCAGGCTGAAAACAAGGAAGCTAGGAAGTGTCAGCCATGAGATTGCCATGGTCCGTTTCGGTGGGGTCATGTCCCATCTGGAATATACGCGTTCCAACGCACCCGAATCCCTCGAGGTGGAATGGAGCGGAATCAAGCAGATTGTCGAGTTTGATTGTGCGGGAATGGATGGGAAGCTTACGTATTCACTGGAGCGGATCCTGGAACATGCAAAGAATCGGCAGGATGCCGGGAAGTACGAGGCCTATCTTGAATTGGTGAAGGGAGGTGTGGAAGCGTGAAAATCGGGATCATGAGTTTTGCCCACATGCATGCATACAGCTATGCTTCCAGCCTGCAAAAGATGAAGGGTGTGTCCGTCGCCGGTGTCTTCGATGAGGACGAAGACCGGGGTAGAAAAGCAGCCGGATCATACGGTACAGTCTATTATCCGGATCAAACGGACTTTTTGGCACAGGAGATGGAGGCCGTCATCATATGCAGCGAGAACAGCCGGCATAAGGACATGGTGTTGGATGCAGCAAAGGCAGGGAAGCATATCCTGTGTGAAAAACCGATTGCGACCACCCTGGAGGACGCACAGGCCATGATCGATGCCTGCGAGGAGAATGGCGTCATCCTTCAGGTGGCCTTCCCCGTCCGCTTCAGCAGGCCGATGATGGAACTGAAGGAGAGGGTGGACCGGGGAGAGATTGGAGAGATCGTTGCGTTCAGGTCAACCAATCGCGGTCAGAATCCCGGAGGATGGTTCATTGACCCCGCCCGTTCAGGAGGAGGAGCCGTGCTCGATCATACGGTTCATATGGTGGATATCATGCGCTGGCTCACGGGTAAGGAAGTCAAAGAAGTCGATGCCATGGTGGATTCTTTCTTTCATGATATCGAGATCGACGACGCGGGCATCATGACCCTGGAGTTTGAAGGAGGCATCATGGCGACCCATGATGCGAGCTGGTCGCGGTTCGACCGCTATCCGACATGGGGGACGCCACCCTTGAAGTGATCGGGACCAAGAAGACGATCAAGGCCGATGCGTTCAAGGAACATTACCGTTTGTTCAGTGACGGGCCGATGCAGCATGTGTTTGTGGGAGAAGATATGGATGAAGCGCTCATCCGTGATTTCGTGGATTGTATCAGGAAAGGAAGAAAGCCGTCCATCACAGGGGTTGATGGCTTGAAGGCAGTGGAAGTCGCCATGGCCGCTTACCGATCCAGCGAAGCGAAAAGAGCCGTCACCCTGTAAAAAAACAGTTTACTTCTTTTTCCACCCGTGCTATGATACTGGAAATTACATGCGATGATGAGAAGAGTAGCTTCCATGACCTTCAGACAGAGAGCCCCGGCAGCTGAAAAGGGGAAGGAGGAACGGGAGTGAAGCAAGCCTCTGAGCAGTGCATCGGAACCAGCCGGGGATGGTGTGACAGGAGCTCCTGTTATAGAGCTAGGGTATAGACTTGTACCCGAAAAGGTCGGTATGGCGACATATCGATGAACTGGGGTGGCACCGCGATGACAGACTCGCCCCAAGACCAAACGTCTTGGGGTGGGTTTTTTTCGTTTTTACTACGAATCGCGGGAGGAAGAATGATGAATAAGTGGAAAGACCCAGCCATCCTGTTAACGGGAATCGGCATAGCGAATATCGGCGACTGGATTTACCTCATCGCCCTGAATCTGATCGTCCTCAATGAAACACAGTCACCGATGGCCGTGGTGCTACTCTACCTATTAAAGCCGGCGGCCGGCATGGTGGTGAATGCGTGGTCGGGAAGTCTCATCGACCGGGTGAATAAGCGGAACCTGATGATCATCCTCGATTTTTCACGGGCTGTTTCAATTATTGTAGTGGTGCTAATGCCAATGTCCATTGCCATGTATGCGGTGGTGTTCTTCATCAATATGATGAGCGCTGTGTTTCATCCGGCAAGCAGGACGTATATGACCCAGCTGATCCCGAAGGCCAGCCGTCAACGCTTCAACGCCCTGAAAGGACTCATCGGATCGGGAGCCTTCATCATGGGACCGGCCGTCGCAGGCTTGCTCTTTCAACTCGGAACGCCTCACTTGTCCCTGTTCGTGACGGCAGCAGCCCTGTGCGGGTCGGGTCTTATCACCCTGCTATTGCCTAACCTTGAACGGGAGGCTCTGGCCGATGCCGACATCGGCCGATTTTCCTTATCGGCTGTGCGGGAAGATTGGAAGCTGGTGAGCACTTATACGAAACGGCATGCATCGATCATGCTCATTTACTTCCTGTTCAGTTGCCTGCTTGTCATGACCGCGGCCGTCGATTCCCTGGAAGCGGCTTTCGCGAAGCAGGTGCTCCATCTGTCCGACAGCACGTATGGATATATGGTCAGCATCGCAGGCGCCGGCTTCATCCTCGGCTCCATCGTGAATACGGCATTTGCCCATCGCCTGTCTTAT
Source organism: Rossellomorea marisflavi (assembly GCF_009806575.1). Classification (NCBI taxonomy): domain Bacteria; kingdom Bacillati; phylum Bacillota; class Bacilli; order Caryophanales; family Bacillaceae; genus Rossellomorea; species Rossellomorea marisflavi. The sequence continues at coordinate 646,064 of NZ_CP047095.1, forward strand.
ATGAAGCTCATGGGAGGTGGGGGAGTCGCCGTCGCTGCAGGGTATCTCCTGTATGCGTCTTCTGACACCATGGTGTGGGCGGCCACTGGCTTTGCCTTCCTATCCTTCGCCCTCGCATTTGCAAGCACGGGTTTTGAGACGTTTTTCCAAGAGAAGATCCCGGTGAAGATGATGGGGAGGATCGCGAGCATCTATGGACTGGCAGAGGGTGCCCTCGTACTGATTATGACCATCTCCATCGGAATTGGCGCAGAATTCGTGTCCATCCGGTGGGCCGTTTGCGCAGGTGCTATCATCATGCTCATCACGTCAATCCTGCTCCTCCTGTCCATCCGTCGGGAAAGCAGCCCGGCCACGTATGAAATCCACAGGACCGGGATAGAATGATGAACAATTCATTGACACCCAAGAAGAATCTCTATATAATCATCTAAAATATCTAAATGTTGAAACATTGATGGGGATCAGTAGTGAACATCGTGTCCATTCAGAGAGGGAGCCGCGTGGTGAGAAGCTCCTATGGAAAACATTCGTGAACCTGCCCTTGAGTTCTGGTAACCCCAGCGGTTCGATACCGTTATCATGCATGATGAGAGTAAAGCCTTGCTTTGAATTAGGGTGGTCCCGCCAGGAATGGTCCCTAATGAGAAGCGGGGCTTTTTTTGTTTCACTGGAATTCATTTTAATAAGGATGGTGTCAATTATGGCAAAGCAATTCGTACAAAATGTCACAGGCATGGATGAGGATTTCGCCCAATGGTACACGGACGTCGTGACCAAGGCTGAACTCATCGACTATTCAAGCGTAAGGGGCTCCATGATCATCCGCCCCTATGGATATGCCATTTGGGAAAATATCAAGGATGCCCTCGACGGGAAGATCAAGGAGACGGGGCATGAGAATGTCTATATGCCGCTCTTCATTCCGGAAAGTCTGCTCCAGAGGGAAAAGGATCATATCGAAGGCTTCGCTCCAGAAGTAGCTTGGGTGACCCACGGCGGAGAAGAGGAGCTTGCCGAAAGACTGTGTGTCAGACCGACATCGGAGGTCCTTTTCGGGGAGCACTACAAAAACATCATCCACTCGTATCGAGACCTTCCAAAGCTGTATAACCAGTGGGCGAATGTCGTGCGCTGGGAAAAGACGACTCGTCCGTTCCTGAGGACACTCGAATTCCTTTGGCAGGAAGGGCACACCTGTCATGAAACCGATGAAGACGCCCTGGGGGAAACGATCAAGATGCTCGACGTGTATGCAGATATCTGCGAGAACATGCTGGCGATTCCGGTCATCAAAGGACAGAAGACAGAAAAGGAAAAGTTCGCCGGTGCAAAATTCACCTATACGATCGAAAGCCTCATGCATGACGGGAAGGCCCTCCAATCCGGTACCTCCCATCATCTCGGCGACGGCTTTGCCAAAGCATTTGGCATCCAGTTCACCGATCGTGACGGAAAGCTTCAGTACGTCCAGCAAACGTCATGGGGCTTCACGACAAGGATCATCGGCGCCATGATCATGGTGCACGGAGACGACAGGGGGCTCGTCCTGCCACCGAAGATCGCGCCGACTCAAGTGATGATCGTGCCGATCGCCCAGCACAAAGAAGGAGTCCTCGATTTCGCCTATGATATGAAGAGGCGCCTATCCTCCGTCGCACGGGTGGGGATCGACGCGAGCGACAAGAAACCGGGTTGGAAGTTCAATGAGTATGAAATGAAGGGGATTCCGCTTCGATTGGAAGCCGGACCTCGTGATATCGAAAATGGGCACGTCATCCTGGTCCGCAGGGACACAGGGGAAAAAGTGACGGTATCCATCGACGGAATCGAAGAGACCATCACGGCTCTCCTCCATGACATCCAGGAGAACCTGCTCAAAAAAGCCACTGTGCATCGTGAAGAAAAAACGAGCACAGCGGTCACCTTCGAAGAGTTCAAGTCTCAAATCGATCAAGGTGGATTCATCAAAGCGATGTGGTGCGGAGAGGAAGCATGCGAGAACAAGATCAAGGAAGCAACCACCGCCACCAGCCGCTGCATCCCGTTCGAACAGGAGAAGGTAGCCGACACCTGTGTGTGCTGCGGGAAGGAAGCGCGGGACATGGTGTACTGGGCAAAGGCGTACTAATTCCCCCCGAACATTCGCCCTATTTTTCTTTTCTTTTTCCATCATCGTCTTTTCTTACCATTCTCGACATAGAGTTTGGTAAAGGGGGGACAACTTATGGATATTGAAATCATGATTGTTGTGCTGCTCGCCGTTGCAGTCGTTACGCTGTTCCTTATCCTATTCAAAGTAAGCCGGATCCTTGAGCGGCTTGAGGAGAATACGCTCCTTGGAGAAGATGACCTCGAGGAGGAGCAGGAAGAGTGGCATGGATAATAAGAATATCAGTAGACACTAGATGCGACCGGGTATTTGCCCGGTCGCATTTTTTGTTCAAGTTCATATTGATTTTTTAATCCCGATTATTTAGATAAGAATTGTTGACTAAAAAGAATTCATGTACTAATATATCTATTGACTGACTAGTCAATCAGTAAAGGGGATGACTGCTATGACGGGAAAAGAGCCTGATCGAAGAGAGGAAATCATGAAGGTTGCATTGGAGTTGTTTGCTGAAAAGGGATATCATAGGACGAAAATCTCGGACATGGTAAACCGGGCCGGTGTTGCCCAAGGCACATTCTATTGGTACTTCAAGAGCAAGGCTGCCATTGCGACTGAAATTATCCAAAGTGGAGAAGAACGCCTGTTGGAAGTTGTCTCAAAAGGATATCGTCAGGTTCCCGGTACGGTACAGGATGCAGTATCAGCCTCACGCTCATTATTCAATGAACTTTTTCAATTTTCAAAGGATAATCGTCATCTCATGGAGCTTCTGCTGAAAGGGATGGACACGGAAGAAACGGTGAAAGAAGCCGTATTGAAAGCAAGAAGAAGGTTGGAAGAGGGATTTCGACAGAATATAACAAGGGCCATGGAACTCGGGATTTTGCCCGTCAATGACCCAACCCTGCAAGCGGCACTGTTGACAAGCCTGCTTGAAGGGATGCTTGAGCGCTGGCTGTTCTCTGAACACTCTGATTTAACAGGGAAAACAGCAGACGAGATGGCAAGGGAACTTGTAAGGTTTGAGTTTTTTGGATTACTAGGAATTTAAAGGAGTGTTCAACATGAAAAAATCACGATTGCTGGTTATGTTAGCCGTACTTATGACAGTGGCTTCCATCCTGAGTGCCTGTGGATCAAAAGCGGAAGAAGGCGCTATGGAAAAGATTAAGGAAGAGGGGACGATCCGGGTGGGTCTTATGGGAACCTATCAGCCTTACAACTTCCTGAATGATAACAAGGAAATGGACGGATTTGATGCAGACATTGCAAAAGAAGTAGCAAAACGCCTTGACGTGAAAGTGAAATTTGTCACTCAGGACTTCTCCGGTATGATCGCGGGACTGAAAGCAGATAAATTTGACGTGGTCATCAGCCAGATGACGATCACCGATGAACGTAAGAAGCAGATGGCATTCTCTGATCCGTATATCACCAACAGTGTCAAAGTCATCGTAAAAGAGGACGATAAGGATATTCAATCAGTAGATGATTTCAAAGGCCGAGATATCGGTGTAGGTTTGGGAACCAACGATGAAACGTACCTTCGCACGGAGCTTCTTCCGAAAGTGGGGGACTTCACGATCAAGACGTATGATGATGTATTCACTTCTTTGAAAGACCTGGATGCAGGCAGGATCGATGCTACGATCAACAACATGTATGCACTAAAACCGATTGTCGAAAAGAATGGATTTAACATCAAAGCAGTAGGAGAACCGATTAAATCCGACCAGGCGGGTATTGCGGCAAAAAAAGGAAACGAAGACATTATTAAAGCGATTAATCCGATCCTTGCTGATATGAAGAAAGACGGAACATATAACGAAATCTTTAAAAAATGGTTTGGTGAAGAACCGGAAGACCAACCAGCCAGCTGAAAGGAATCAATCTAATGGATCTTGTCATTGCTAATCTCCCATTCTTGTTAAAGGGAGCGTATTATACACTTCTGATCACGGTTGTATCCATGTTCTTCGGCTCAATCATCGCCGTGGTCACGGCCATTGCGAGATTGAAAGGGAACCGTCCGGTAAGATGGTTGGCAAGGGCGTATGTATCCATCATCCGAGGGACGCCCACTCTTGTACAAATCATCGTGGTCTACTATGGTCTTGTTGATTACGGTATTAACCTGAAACCGCTGACGGCTGCCTACATCGCATTGAGCATCAGCATAGGTGCTTATCTCTCCGAGACGTTGCGCGGGGCATTGCAATCTGTTCCAAAAGGACAGACCGAAGCTGCCTATGCATCGGGAATGACTCCATTTCAAACCATGAGGCGGATCATCCTGCCTCAGGCAATCAGGGTGGCGATCCCGCCTGCTGGCAATACCTTTATCGGCATGCTGAAGGAGACGTCCCTCGTATCCGTGATCACGGTCACAGAGCTACTCCGATCTTCTCAACTGCTGATAGCTCAGTATTATGTATATATGCCATTCTATTTGTCGATTGCTCTCATGTACTGGATCATGAGCACTGGATTTTCATTTTTATTGGAGAGAGTCGAGAAGCGACTATCAATCTATGTATAAGTTGGGGATAGCATGATAACAACAGATAAATTATCAAAACACTTTGGATCACTTGAAGTGCTGAAGGATATCGATTTAGAAATCAACAGGGGTGAAGTGGTGACGATCCTTGGTCCAAGTGGATCAGGGAAGAGCACCCTTCTCCGTTGCCTGAACGGACTGGAAGAGTTGACTTCCGGGACCATGAGCGTCTGTGGTTTCACCGTGAGCAGCCAGCAAGATAAACGGGAGAAGCGCAACCGGATTCGCGATATCCGCCTTCATAGCGGGATGGTCTTCCAGCAGTTCAATCTTTACCCGCATAAAACCGCGCTTCAAAACGTCATCGAAGCATTGCTCATGGTGAAAAAAACACCGAAAGACGAGGCCGTCAAAAGAGGAGAGACCCTTTTGAGCCGTGTTGGCCTGATTGATAAGAAGGACGTCTATCCTTCCAGGCTGTCTGGTGGTCAACAGCAGCGGGTCGCCATCGCAAGGGCGCTTGCCATGGAACCCGATGTCATGTTCTTCGATGAGCCGACTTCAGCATTGGATCCGGAATTGGTGGATGAAGTATTGAGCGTCATGAAGGAACTAGCCAAAGAGGGGATGACGATGGTCATCGTCACCCATGAAATGAATTTCGCCCGCGAAGTGGCGGACCGCATTGTGTTCATGGCGGACGGTAAGATCGTAGAAGAAAATGCTCCAGATCGTTTCTTCACCGATCCGATGACAGAACGGGCCAAGAAATTCTTGAAGATTAGATCATAATAGGAGTGTTTAAAATGAAAGTACAAACCACATGGCACGGAAAACGGGCGTTTACAGCCGTCGGTCAATCAGGGTACGAAATCAAGATGGATGCAACGGAAGCTTACGGTGGGGACAGCAATGGCGTTACCCCGACCGAAATGCTACTTGCCTCACTTGCGGGATGCATCGGGATCGATGTAACCATGATCCTGAAACCCCATCTTTCTAAAATCAATCGTCTTGAGATCGAAACGGACGGTGCGAGGAAAGAAGAATTGCCTAAAGGCTTTACCTCTATTGTGGTCACATTCTCCATCGACGGTGATATTGATGCTAAGAAAGTATGGAGAGCCATCAAACTGGGTAAGGAAAAATATTGTGCTGTTTCTGATACGCTCAAAGCAGATATCAGCTTTGTGTTGGTCCTTAACGGGGAACCTGCCCCACAAGTTTAAAAATGGAATGCCCCGAACCTCTGGTTCAGGGCATCTTTTTTATCTTGAAATTGCTCAGTTCGTTATCATAACCCGGAAATTCTCAATAACATTTGTAGTATAATAGTATCCAAAAGAGGGGTGATGGGATGACGGGACCACATTTAATGGCAGAAACAGAACGCTTGGTGATCCGACCCTTCACCCGATGGGATTATGGGAACTGGCTGCAGTCACATCTCGATCGCCTGCCATCTCAGCATAAGTATGATGCCGGGTATCAGGATATGTCGGGATGCACGGAGCAGTGGTTCGCGGAGATGATCGGCAAACAGGATGAGATGATGGCGAAGGATGAGGTCTATATCTTCGGGGTTTTCCTGAAAGCGACGGGAGTGATGGTCGGCACCGTCGACGTCTCGACTCTCATGAGGTACAACTTCAATTGGGGAAGGATCGGCTATGTGCTCCATAATCAACACTGGCAGAAGGGATTCGGGAAAGAATCCGTGGCAGCTACACTGCGACTGGCGTTTACCAAAATCGGCTACCACCGGATCGAAGCCCACATCGACCTTGACAATATCCCGTCCATCTCCCTGGTGGAAAGCGTCGGCATGACATACGAATGCACGAGGAAGGGGTTCATCTATGAGCGGGGGATGTGGCAGGATCAGCTCGTTTATTATCAGAATGCAGAATAAGAAAAGCCGATGGGGCGTGCCCATCGGCTTTCGTGTTTTACAGTCCCTCAATCGTGAGGTCTTTCACCGGAAGGAATTCCTCCTCGGTATCGCTATACGTAATCTTGACCGTATCGTTTTCCCTCAGGTAGATGGCAAGAGGGCTGATTTCAGACGAAACGATATAGTTCTTGCCGTTCTCCAATAGGAAGGAAACGACCGTGTAATCTCCGGATTTTTCTTTGTACACCCGGACTACTTTGCCGGAATCCTGTTTCTCTTCAGCCTTGGAGTTGTTATTCAGGCTTCCGGATCCTTTTTGAAGGGCGGTTTTGTACATTTTCAGCGCCTGGTTCGGTGTATCGGCGTACACGGCGATTTCCGGGTTCGCTGCGGAGACGATGAAATAGTTCTGCAGGAATCCATTGGAATCGAGTACAGGTGTCAACCAGCTTGCTTCACCATAGAAGTTATAAAGAACCGGCATCTTGCCGTCCCATTTCTTCTCGATGAATCGCTTCTGGATGATCTGCAGGGCGCCTTGTGAATCCATATACGATTCTTCCAGGTTCCCGGTATAGTAGGTAGCCTCCCCGGTACGGGCATTGGTCATGGAATACCCAAGCATGGAGTCTACGCCTTCTTTAGGAGACGTGAAGTCTGTGAAGTAGTACATATCGCCGTCTTTGTTGAAGACCGGCGTGACATTCGCTTCCGTTCCTTCATCGGATGGCAGCTTCACGTCGGATTTTCCGAACTTGCTGTTCCAGAATCCTTTTACAAAGTTACCGAAGTAGCTGTTTTGAAGGCTGACGGTCTCGGGTGAGATGGCTCCGTCAATGAATGCAGGGATATCCTTGATCGGATAAGCTTTCGTATCACCAGTCAATGCATCCACCAGGACGACCCCTTCCGCGTCAAAACCGTTACGGGCAGAGATGAAGGTTCCGTATGTCCGGATGTAGAAAGGTTTCCCTTCGTCGTTCACTTCAAGCTGCACATCACCGTAGAAAATCTTCTTCGGATACTTCATGCGGATATGGCGCTCGATGTTTTCATTCAGATAAGAAGAAGGGGTGTATTTCATTTCCTGCTTCATGAATTTAGGATTGGCGGTGGAGTCCGTTGCACTCAGCATGAAGTACCCCGGTGTTTTGTCACCTTTCACCCATTTCCAGAAGTCCGAGAATTCGACTGGGGCGATATAAACGTAGTCCCCGTTGACCTTCTGGATCTGCAGATTACCGAGTTCATAGTAGCTTGTATTCGGGACTTGACCGAATGCTTTTTTCATTTTATTCCGGGCGAATTGAGGCGGAACGCTTGCCGGTGTTTCCGTCTCGTCGAATGCCTGGATTTCGGTCTTCGTCTCCATATCGGCGGATTCGTACTTCTCGTCCGCGTTGAACAGGAAGGCGCTGAGGAAATAGACACCGACTACAAGGCCAGCAAGGACGAGGACTCCTTTGATCATGCGCTCTTTACCGTAGGATAGTGATGCTCCGGCGATGGCGGCTATGATGAAGAGGATCCAGACGCTGGTAAAGTTCTGGTCAAGGTTGGTCAAGTAGTAGAACAGGAATGTCGCGACGATGGCGATGATGAGGGTGGCACCGAACACTTTGGCGAATGACGGGTAGCCCTCTTTCTTTTTCATTTTCATGGCACTCATTGGGACGATCAGAATGGTGGCTGCAAGGCCGATGATGAGTGAGAATAATAGGATATTGCCCATGTTGTTCCCCTTTCTAGGTTCTTTGGTTGAGTCTATTGTATATACGGGCGAGGCTGGGTGGAAGTTTCATTGTGATCATTTTTGTTCACTATGGTTGCATTATTGGTTGCTCCTATATTTTTGATGAATGTGTCGTGTGAAATGGATTGTTCCGTTCCGCTGCGGGTGGTCGCTTTCCGCGGGTCGGTCGATGAGCCTCCTCGTGCCTGCGGGGTCTCATCTTCCCGACTATCCGCAGGAGTCGACCGCCCTTCGCTGCACTGCACTGTTGGATGGTTGATGGGGAACATTTGCAACTGTACCTCTGATTAGGCAGGCACATATAAGCAAAATATATGGTAATCGCCTTTGCTACACAGAATCTACTTGGACAGATAATGAGACCCCCTTTCAGCCGTTCAATCTATTTAGGAATGAGATGAGGTTCTACATAATCCGGTAAGATTCATTGGAAACCTATCAATCATCAAAGAGTGAAGTGCAACGGAGGCCGCCCGACTCTTATGGGAGTAGCGGGCAGGGTGAGACCCTGCAGGCTTGCCGAAGCGGCTCACCGCACGCCCCATGGAAAGAGGGCGGCCGCAGTGGAACGAAACGGACTTACCCCTACCAATCTCCCAATTAAAATAAAAAAAGAGAATGCCCATCATCAGGACATTCTCTAATATTCACCAATCCAGTTCCACTTCAACCCCGTAGTGGTCGGAAATGATCGGGCGGTTGGTTCCATTGAAGATGACAGCGGAAGATTGGACGTTGATCTTGCGGCTGGAGAGGATGAGGTCGATCCTCAAGCCTCTATCATTCCCGTCCCATCCGGCAATATCGCCTTGGATGGTAGTGCCTTCGTCTCGCTTTTGGGCAAGATGGAAGGTGTCCCACAGCCCTTTTTTCATAAGATAGTCATAGCCTTCACCACGTGTGTCGGCATCGTTGTTGAAGTCACCCATGAGGAAGAAGGGTTCGGCTGCCTTTTCAAAGAGACGGTCAGCCTGGCTCATGAATGGTTCCTCTTCATCCTGCCACCATCCAAGATGGCAGGAGTAGAAGGTGACCTTTTCATCGTGAACGGGGATGGTGATCCCGATGATTTTACGGGTTTTCCAGTTGGCAGGATCTTCATCACTTGAAACATGGAATCGGTGCTCTTCCAGAATGGGATGCCGGGTCAGAATCGCTGCGCCTTCTTCAAAGCGGTCATACCCGACATGGGCATAGTCCCAAATGAATGAGTATCCGGTGACCCCGCGTTTGTTCAACTCTTGGAGGAGGATCAGAGCAAAGTTGTCTTTTTTGATAAACGCTTCCTCTTCGGAAATGAGCTGATTGACCTCCTGCAGGGAGATGACGTCGTACTCTATTTCCGCGATGGTATCGGCAAGGATTCCGAGTTTATCCCACTGATTGTCTTCAAGCCAGGAGTGGCAGTTGAGGGTGAGGAGCTTCATCCTTACGCCCCCAGCATATCCTGGATATCGGATTTGATGACATCGGCTTTCGGTCCGTAGATGGCCTGGACGCCTTTGTCCTTTGTGATAAGGCCGAGGGCCCCGTTTGCTTTCCATTCCTGTTCTGAACCGACCAGGCTAGGGTCTTTTACGGTGACACGAAGGCGCGTCATGCACGCATCCACGTCGACGATGTTGCTTTCGCCTCCGAGTAGTGCGACTACTTTCGGAGCGACGGAATCTTTTTTGACTGTACCTTGAGCCTGAGTGGCATCATCCTCGATATAGTTGCCGTTTCGTCCTGGTGTAGGGAAGTTGAAGCGTTTGATCAGGAAGTTCGCCACGCCGAAGTTCAGTCCGAAGAATACGAGACAGGCGATGAAGAAATTCACAAGGTCGAGCCAGAGTCCGGCTTTCACGATCATCGGCGTCCTGGTGAGGAGCTCGATGAATCCGAAGGAGTGGACACGGATGTGGATCAAATCCACGATGGCAAAGGCAAGTCCTGTCATGATAGCGTATACCACATAAAGAAGCGGAGCAGCGAACATGAACATGAATTCGATTGGCTCTGTGACACCTGTCAGGAATACAGCAAGTCCTGCAGATAGGAACATGGATTTGTACTTTTTCTTCTTATCTTTATCCACATTGCGGTACATGGCATAGGCGATACCGATGAGGGATGCAGTGGACAGGATCATCTGACCGACTTTGAAACGGGCCGGTGTTACGTCGCCAAGAAGCTGTTTGTAGCTTGCTGTGTCTCCGGCGGATAGGAAGTTGTTCAAATCGGCGATCCAAGCGAGCCACAGCGGGTCTTGACCTGCGACCGTAGATCCTTGGCCTGAGCCTGTAAGGATGGTGTATGTCCCGCCAAGCTCTGTGTAGTTCATCGGCACGGTGAGCATATGGTGAAGACCGAAAGGAAGCAGCAGACGCTCGAGTGCCCCGAAGATGAATGGAGCAACGATCGGTGCCGTATCCCGTGATGTGGCGATCCATTGACCGAAGTCATTCAGGAGACCCTGGATGAACGGCCAGACGATGGACATGACGATAGCGGTTACAATGGAACCCGCAATCACGACGAACGGTACGAAACGCTTTCCGTTGAAGAAAGAAAGGGCATCCGGAAGTTTGTCATAATTATAGAATCGGTTGAAGAGGTTGGCTCCCAGGAAACCGGAAATGATTCCGACGAATACGCCCATATTGAGGGCAGGTGCCCCGAGGACCGAAGTGAAATAGTCGGAAACGACGAGCGTCTGACCGAACAGGGACGAAATCGTCGCTTCAGGATCCGCAAGCATATCGGCATTGACGCCGAAGATGGCACCGGTGATCCGGTTGATCAATACGAAGGCGATAAGGGCAGCGAAAGCACCGCCGGCACGCTCTTTCGCCCACGATCCCCCTATGGCGACGGCGAAGAGGATATGCAGGTTGGTGATGATTCCCCATCCGATGTCCTCAAGTACTCTTGCAATCGTTTGCACTAAAACCAAGTCTCCGCCCGTCATGCCGATCAGCTTCCCGATGGAGATCATGATTCCGGCAGCCGGCATGACGGCCACTACGACGAGAAGGGCCTTACCGAACTTCTGCCAGAAATCAAAAGACAATAAATTCTTCATTTGTACTTCCTCCCTATGTGTGCGTTTTCATTTTAAAGCACGATCTTTCTATTCTGTTAAGCATGGCTTTCGCTATAAAAAGATACAAAAGTGTAAACGGTTAATGCAACCGTTTGCATTAATATAGCATTATTGTAAGATATCTTTTTGAGGAAAGCAATAGAAAGTTTAAAAGACGTGTATTATCATTAGAAATAGTAACATAGAAAAAAATGGGAGGGATGTTGGTGAACCAGAAAGACATGAGCCAGATTAACGAGACAGGGTGGAATTGGCATGCTTATGATGCGTGGGTCAACCGGCATGGTGTTCCGGCAGAATATGCTGAGAAGATTAAACATAACCCTCGGAAATCCGTTGAATATTACCTGAACTATATGAACGGAATTAAAGGAAGAAAGATTGTGAATCTACTTGGTTCAAAAGGAAACAAGGCAGTTTCATTTGCTCTCCTTGGAGCGGATGTGACGGTAGTCGATCTTTCAAAGGATAATGCACGATATGCATCGGAGTTGGCGGCGGCAGCCGGAGTCGAGGTAACCTATATCATTTCTGATGTCCTAAACATTCCTGAACCTCAAACAATCTCGGACGCGGACTACATTCTTTTGGAGTTGGGCGTGTTGCATTATTTCCTTGATCTTGACCCATTGTTCGAGCTGATACATGAGGGGTTGAAGAAGGGAGGACGATTCATCCTGCGGGATTATCATCCGATGGTGTCGAAAGTATTGAGGGCAAAGGATGGGATGATGGCGGTTGAGGGGGATTACTTTGACCGCGACATGAAAGAAGTTGATGTGGCCTATTCAATCCACCTACCCGAAGAACAAAAAAAGTCCCTCCCAAAAAATACAATCAGAAGGTGGACACTGGGGGAAGTTATCACGTCATTGGTGAGGGCAGGTCTTACAATCCAGCACTTGGAAGAAGAAGCAGGAATCAGATGGGCCTTTCCGGAAGGAACCCCGGAAGGATTTGAGGAAAAGATGCCGGGATTATTCACATTGATTGCGGATAAAAAGTAAGGGAGGGGACTGATGCGGTAGCGAAAGAGACAGGACTTCCTCCAGCACATGTCGGCTCCCTGTGTACATAAACAAATGTCCATTACCTAGACGGATCAGGTAATGGACATTTGTTTTTAGATAACATAATCTTCCGGTGTAAATACCTTCAGATGTCTTGGCTTGATATAAACCGATTCTCCGACTTTGAGGGAGAGATCGCGGAATCGCTCTTTTGTGATTTCCGCTTCCACATATTCGTCGGTATCGGCCCGGATCAGCTCGATGCGGACGACGGCTCCAACGATGTGGAGGTGGTTGACGGTGGCCCGAACGGTTTCGTCACCCTGGATCTCTTTGCTGATGGTGAGGTCATGGGGGCGAACGTAAGCGGACGCTTCACTCCCTCCCGAATGGGTGAGGTCCGGTGTGTTCAAAACGAGATCACCGTGGACGAGGGTCCCTTCATGAAGGCGACCCTTGAAGATATTGACGCTTCCAAGGAAGTCGTAGACAAAGGGCGTCTGGGGATTCTCGTATACCTCGATGGGAGTACCGATCTGTTCGATGCGTCCCTGGTTCATGACGACGATTTTATCGGCTACATCCAGTGCCTCTTCTTGGTCGTGGGTGACGAAGATACTGGATATCTGGAATTCATCGTGAAGGCGCCGAAGCCATCTTCGCAGTTCTTTCCGCACTTTGGCATCGAGGGCCCCAAATGGTTCATCGAGTAAGAGGACCTTCGGCTCGACGGCAAGTGCTCTTGCGAGGGCGACGCGCTGTCTTTGACCGCCTGACAGCTGGGAAGGGTAGCGGTCTGCCAGTGACCCCAGTTTCACAAGGTCGAGGAGTTCATGGACTTTTTCTTTAATGATCTTGCGGGATGGACGTTCCTTCCTCGGTTTTACCTTCAACCCGTAGGCGACGTTTTCAAAGACGGTCATATGCCTGAAAAGGGCATAATGCTGGAAGACAAATCCGACTCCACGTTCTTTGGCCGTGATGGAGGTGATGTCTTTATGGTCGAATCGGATCGAGCCATGGTCGGGGGCTTCGAGTCCTGCGATGATCCGGAGGAGGGATGTCTTCCCCGAGCCCGATGGACCAAGGAGGGCCACCAGTTCTCCAGTTTGGATATCTAGGTTGATATCCGAAAGGGCCTGGAACGTCCCGAATGATTTTGACACGTGATCGATGACTATGCTCATAGTATTCCCTCTCTATCAATGGACATGGACGTCCGTTTGTTTTTTGCCCTTCCACTCAAGGAAGCTTTTGATGACAAGTGTGATAATGGCCATGATGGACATCAGGGACGCGACGGCGAATGCGGCCGCAAATTGGTATTCCCCGTACAGAATTTCGATATGGAGGGGCATGGTGTTCGTGAGCCCCCTGATATGCCCCGATACGACGGATACGGCACCGAATTCTCCTATCGCCCTGGCGTTTGCGAGGATCATCCCGTAAAGCAGGGCCCATTTGATATTCGGCAGGGTGACGTGGAGGAAGGTTTTCCAACCCCCTGCACCGAGTGTGATGGACGCCTCCTCTTCAGATGTTCCCTGTGCCTGCATCAGCGGAATCAGCTCCCGGGCAACGAAGGGGACGGTGACAAACAATGTGGCGAGGATGATACCCGGGACGGCAAAGACGATCTTGATATCATGCTCAAACAGCCAGTCACCGAATACCCCCTGTGCTCCGAAAAGCAGAACGAAGATGAGTCCCGCGATGATCGGGGAGATGGCAAAAGGCAGATCGATGAGCGTAATGAGGATGTTCTTGCCCCTGAACTGAAACTTTGTGATCGCCCAGGCGGCTGCGATGCCAAACAGGGCATTCACAGGGACAGAGATGACGGCTACGAGCAGGGTCAGCCTGATGGCTGACAAGGCTTCTGGCTGCGTGATGGCTGCCATGTATACGTCCAACCCTTTATCGAATGCCTGAAGGAAGACCGTAATGAGAGGCAGGATCAGGAACAGACCCAGGAACAGGAGGGCAATCGTGATGAGCAGCCATTTCACCCATTTGGGATCGGTCGTTCCTTTTGCCTGAATAATTGGAGTGTTTGAGCGTTCTATTGGCAGGTGACCCGACAAAGCGGTCCCTCCTTTCTAACCGTGAATGAATTTGCGATTGGTCCACCATTGAATCAAGTTGATGACCAGCAGTAAAAGAAAAGACGTCACCAGCATCACCGTGGCGATGGCAGTGGCCCCGGAATAATCAAACTGTTCGAGCTTCGTCAGGATGATCAGGGGCGTGATCTCCGTCTTAAATGGCATATTGCCTGCGATGAATACGACAGAACCATATTCCCCAAGGGATCTGGCGAAGGCAAGGGTGAAGCCTGCCAGGGCCGCAGGGAGAAGCTCAGGGAAGATGACCTTCCTGAACGTCTGGAGGCGGCTTGCCCCCAGGGAAGAGGAGGCTTCCTCCACTTCCTTTTCTAGATTTTGAAGGACGGGCTGGACCATCCTTACCACGAATGGAAGCCCGATGAAGATCAATGCAATCACGACACCGATCGGAGTATATGCGACCTTGAATCCAAGGAGGCTGCCGATCCATCCGTTTGGAGCGTAGACCGTCGTCAGGGCGATTCCAGCTACGGCTGTAGGGAGGGCAAATGGCAGATCGACGAGTCCATCGATGATTTTCTTGCCCGGAAAGCGGTAGCGGACAAGGACCCATGCAAGAAGGACGCCGAACGCCACGTTGATGAGGGCGGCGGCCAAGGAGGCTCCGAAGCTCAGCTTATAGGAAGCCACCACCCTTGGATCCAACACGGTATCGGCGAACTCGGTCCACCCCATCCTGGCGGTGTAGAAAAAGATCATGGAAAGGGGAAGGAGTACAAGGATGCTCAGGTAGAGCGTCGTGTACCCCATTGTCAGACCGAATCCAGGTAATACATTATGGTGTTTGGTTGAGCGGATTTTTCCTCTAATCATGTGATCACCTGTTACCTTTCGTGCTATTCAGCGTAGATTTCGTCGAATGTTCCCCCATCATTGAAGTGGGTTTCCTGTGCTTTTTGCCAGCCACCGAATGCATCATCCACAGTCACCAGCTCGATATCGGCAAATTTGTCGGCATACTCCTTCAACACTTCAGGATCACGCGGCCTGTAGTAATTTTCAGCGGCAATTTTCTGACCGGTCTCTGTATAGAGATACTCAAGATAGGCCTTAGCGACTTTGGCTGTGCCTTTCTTCTCGGCAATCTTATCCACGACGGCTACAGGTGGTTCGGCAAGGATGCTGAGTGTTGGATTCACGATTTCGAACTCATCCTTCCCAAGCTCGTTGATGGAGAGGTATGCTTCATTCTCCCAGGCAATCAGCACGTCACCCAGTCCCCGTTGAACGAAGGAGTTCGTCGCGTCACGTGCGCCTGAATCCAGGACCTCGACGTTTTTAAATAGATCCCTCATATATCCCTTGATTTTCTTCTCATCACCGTTGAATGTCTTGTCTGCATAGGACCATGCTGCGAGGTAATTCCATCTCGCTCCTCCCGATGTCTTCGGGTTCGGTGTGATGACGGATACGTCGTCACGGATCAGATCATCCCAGTCCTGGATGTTCTTTGGATTCCCTTTCCGTACCAGGAATACGATGGTGGACGTATAAGGGGTGGAATTGTCTTCAAGCTTCGACTGCCAGTCTTCTGAAATGATGCCGCGTTTCGCCGCAATTTCATCAATGTCATAGGCGAGGGCGAGGGTGACGACATCCGCTTCCAATCCATCAATGACAGATCGTGCCTGTTTTCCTGAACCTCCATGGGACTGCTGGATGGTGACCTTCTGTCCTGTCTCTTCTTCCCAGTGCTTGGCGAATTCCTTATTGAATTCCTGATAAAGCTCCCTTGTCGGATCATAGGATACGTTCAGTAATTCCACAGCTTCTTTTGAATCGTTCCCTTTTTTACTGGTGGTCTCGCCCTGACTGCAGCCTGAAGCATAAAATACAAGAGCTACGATGATTCCAATCAATGCATTTTTAACCATGTGAGTTCCCCCTCGTTTATTGTTTTTTTTATCAAAAAAAGACCGCGCTATGTGTAATAAGCGGCGGCCTTCAGTTTGTCTGATCAGCACTGGGATATTCTAATTTAAACTAATCATATTCACTTAATCGGAATTAGTTCCATGATTTTTTCATTACAGAAGATGAAAAACAAGAAAGCCCCAGTCATGTGTTTCGACTAGGGCCTTTGGTTGTCCAATCGGCAGTATTCTGATTAGATATAAGATATCTTACTATTCCGATAAAGTCAATTGGTTTTTGGGAGAAATATAGAGGATGAGAGATTTTATTGAGTAATACAATTTTGATGTTAATAAAGATAAGAAGAGGGGATATAGGTAAAAAAAGGAGGCTTTTCAGGTGAATAAAATGGTGAGAATCGCAGGAGTGGTTTTCATGGCATTCCTTCTGACAGGTTGTCAAAGCACTGAAAAGGATGAAGCAGACACAGATGTCAAGCAGGTGGATGAGAGGGCCAAGGAAGAAGATAAAGTGACTGAACAGATGGATACGGAGAACGATGAAGAAGAAGCAAAAGGCGAGGGTGCCCCCTACGAAACAGTGAACGTGCCCCCCGATTACTTCATTGAAACCGACAACTATGATACAGGCCGAGAATTCTTGACGATATTCACAATCAAACGGGATGACAAAAGGGATCAGAGCAGGGAAGAGCGTCTGACAGCTTCTCTTATGGAGAATGATCCATCGGAACAAAAGATCCTTGAATCTTACACCAAGCTGACGGTCGATGGGGCAAACCTTAAGGTGGATTTCCAAGAGGATGGAAACCTTCTTTCTGCCACCTCTGCGCAGCATAAGATGTTTTATGATTCGCTGATCGGGATCAGTCATCTTTATGGCATTGAGGAGATCACGTTTGTCAATCCGGAAGGTGAAGAGAAGATCATGGTAGCCGAACGGATGGTGGATGCCCCGATCGTGGTGGAAGACGAAAGGGGGAACTCACAAGGGTACTACACCATCTATGATAAAGAAGGGAAGCAAACATGGTTCATTCCAACAGGTGAGTTGAATGAAGGGGCTGGCGGAGAGCCATTGTCCTTCCAGGAAACCATCGAGATGATGCAGACCGTTGATCAAGAGGACGCGTTTTACGCATCAGCCATAACAGAAGGGCTGGAAGTAAAGGAGGTTTCTCTTAAAGACGGTCTTGCGATTGTCCACTATACGATGGACGAAGAGGAAGTATCAGCATCTGACCGCATCGTCTTTGAGAATGCCATGCAGCTTGCAGCCCTTGACTTCGATGCGACAGAACTCCAGTTGGTGAACGAGACGAAGCGTCAGGGCAAAACATTTCCGTTCAAAGAACAGTAAACAAGCAACATAGAAAGACCTCAGCCGGTGAGTACATTCTCCGGCTGAGGTCTTTTTGGATGTGATTATGAACGAAGCAATCGCAACCCGTTCAAGATCACCAGGATCGTACTGCCTTCATGGCCGATGACCCCATATGGAAGATCGAGGACTTGAAGGAAATTGGACGCGATCAGGAGCATGATGACGGATATGGAGAAGACGACGTTCTGCTGGACGATACGCTTCATGCGCTTTGACAGCTTGATGGCTTCTGCGATCCGGGTCAGATCGTTTTTCATCAGGACGACATCGGCTGTCTCCAAGGCGACATCTGTTCCTTCACCCATGGCGATTCCGACGTTGGCTGTGGCAAGGGCAGGCGCGTCGTTGATTCCGTCACCGACCATGGCGACGGTCCCGAAGTCCTGTTTCAGAAGCTTGAGTTCATCCACCTTGGTTTCAGGAAGGCATTCAGCAATGAAAGATGAGACGCCTGATTCCTGTGCAATGGCACGGGCGGTCTTCTCATTATCCCCGGTGAGCATGATCGTTTCAACGCCTTCATCGGCAAGGAGCTTCAGGGCGTCAACGGTTTCCTTTCGTACAACGTCCTTCAACGCGATGAGGGCGATGATGACACCGTCACGCTCGACGAATACCGTCGTCTTTCCTTCAGACGCCAAGCTTTCATACCTGCCATCCATGAAATCGGATGCAGCGGTGCCCATGAAATCGGCCTTTCCGATCTTCCATTCGGAGCCGTCCATGACGGCCTTGACTCCCCAGCCCGAGATGTCTTCAAGAGAATCGGGTTGGGTAAGCTGGATCCCTCCGCTGCGGGCGTGCTTGACGATGGCCTGTGCGAGGGGGTGATTCGACTGATTCTCGATGGAAGCGACCACTTGAAGGGTGTCTGCTTCATCTTCAGAAGTCAGGAAGTCTGTGACGACCGGTTTTCCTCTTGTCAACGTCCCGGTCTTGTCGAATGCGATGGCTTTCAGATTGCTCAGGTTCTCCAGATGTGCTCCGCCTTTGAAAAGGATTCCGTGGCGTGCCCCGTTGGAGATGGCAGAGAGGCTCGCCGGCATGATCGACGCCACCAGGGCGCACGGTGAAGCGACGACGAGGAGCACCATTGCACGGTAGAAGGTCTCATTCCAGCTCCACCCCAATGCGAAGTGGGGAAGGAACATCATCAGGACCACGACGGCAAGGACAACCTTGACGTAGGTCCCTTCAAACCGTTCGATGAACAATTGGGAAGGCGACTTTTCCGACTGGGCCGATTGGACGAGATCGATGATTTTTTGGAACAGGGTCTCACTGCTCGGTTTTGTCATTTTGACCGTGATGGCTCCGTTGATGTTCACGGTTCCGGCATACACTTCATCATCCGCTGATTTGGTGACAGGGACCGCTTCTCCCGAAATGGCGGCCTCGTCAATGGAGGTGCTGCCTTTGACGACCATCCCGTCCGTCGGTACGCGCTCGCCCGGTTTGATGAGGATCAGATCCCCGATATCAAGGGAGCTGACCTGCACCTTCTTCTCACCGGTCTCTGTGATGAGCCAGGCTTCTTCAGGCTGTAGCTCCATAAGGGCTGAGATCTCCTTCTGGCTCTTGTTCATCGTGTACGTTTCCAGGGCTCCGCTCACCGCGAAGATGAAGATCAGGATCGCGCCTTCTGTCCAGTAACCGATGATGGCTGAGCCGACGGCAGCGAAGATCATGAGCATCTCCACGTTCAATTCTTTGTTTTCGATGGTCTCCTCGATTCCTTCCTTCGCCTTGGCGAAACCGCCGATGATGAATGCGAGAAGATAGAAGATGATGCTCAGGGAGGACTCATCCTTCGAGAAGAGCCAGCCGAGGAGAATGAAGACCCCGCTGACAAGGGCGGCAATCAGTTCGGCATGGGGTTTGATCTTTTCAAGGAATGGGAGCTTGCTGCCGGTACTCCCCAGGCTTAGCGCTTTGGACTGTGAACTCATAGTGGATTCCTCCTCTAGTGTGATGGAACTAATTGATAAAGAATGGTTCTCAATGAGAATAATAATCAACATCAGTACCCTTATAAAACGACGAAAGCTGCCATCGGGTAGGATGACAGCAAAACTATTGAGATCCAAGCTTTCAAATCAGTAATTTATAATTATTATAATTTATACTATCACATCTATATGGAGAAGGAAAGGATTATGTGCTAGTATTTTTCCGCTATTTCCCTGCGCCTTGTCTGAAGGGAAAAGGTCACCAGACTGATGAAAATGACAAGCAGCATGGTGGCAATCATATAGAAGAAACTTGGTCCCTCAAGCTTCTCGATCGTCACTCCACCGATGAACGGACCGATCATGCTCCCGAAGCTGAAGAAGATCCCGCACATGATATTGCCCGCAGGCAGGAGCTCTTTCGGCAGGAGGTCGGTCATATAGCTGATCCCCAGGGAGAAGGTCGATCCGACGGCCATCCCGGCAAGGGCGAAGCACGTAAAGAGGCCGATGGTGGAATGGGAGACGAATCCCGCAGCAGTGAAACAGCCGGTCCCGATGATCATCACGATGATCAGGACACTTTGCCTGCCGATCCTGTCACTCAGTATCCCCAATGGAAGCTGTGATAAGATGCTTCCCGCCGCGAAAGCAGGAAGGAGGACCGCCACGGCATCGACGGATATCCCGTTCCTAAGGGCGAAAATGGGGAAGTTTCCGTTCAGCGATGCTTCAAGGAATCCGTATCCGAGGGGAGGCAAAAGGGCGACCCATGCGTAACGCAGCACTTTCCCGAACCGGCGGAATGATCCGACAAAGGTGGCGTCCCCCATATTCTCTGTTTCGGGGAACTCATTCTTCAGCTTGAAGACGAAGCCCCAGACGATGAGCGTCATGACGGAAGAGATGATGAACGGAAGCGCCTCATGAACGGCGAGAAGCTGGGTCATGAGTGGCCCGACGGTGAAGCCGATCCCGAAGGACAGCCCGTAGATGGAGATATTGCGACCCCTGTGTTCCTTCGGTGAAAACGACGTGATCCAGGTTTGAGTTGCAAAGTGAAGCATATGATCCCCCACCCCGATGCAGAGTCGGAGGAAGAACCAGAACCAGAAGGTCTTCCATAGAGGGAAAAGAAGCATGGCGGCGGCCACGGTGATGCCACCGATGATGATCATGGGACGATACCCGATCTTCTGAAGGGGCTTCTCCATGAGAGGGGAAGCAATAAGGATCCCGATATACAACGCAGTGGCATTCAATCCATTCAAGGAAGAAGACACGCCGTCCTGTTCAAATATGATGGCGATCAGGGGGAGGAGCATCCCCTGTGAGAATCCCGAGATCGACACGATGGCCACAAGGACCCAGAAACGAAACGATAATTGTTTATTCATATGCACGGACTCCAGTCTATGTTGGTTACTCTTAGATGGTAACGGGTTCCCCTCATTTTGGCAATATGAGGATGAACCGTTTGTCAGGGTTTAGGACATATGATCGAAAAAAGGATTGAAAAGGGAAGAAGGCAAGAAAAAAAGTGGTGACTTATATAAAAAAATATCATTATAGTAGAAAAGTTAAATAATAGATCATGAGGTAATCGAACCTTGTAAATAGTGGGGGATAGAATTTAATGATGAAATTAATATTATTCCTGAAAGAATATTTTTCATTATATATAAGTGGGTCAGGGGAACTAGTATTAGGAGGGGGTACGGATCACTACAAAAATGTTCTCATGTTCAAACGTTGTTCCATCACACCATAAAGGAGTTGCAGATCTATTTCTAGTCATTTGGACGTGTTGATTCATTCGGACTAGATAGCGGTATTTTTAATATATCTTTCTCATTTTGGCTGAGAAGTGAAGGGAAGAAAAATGGGTGCTATGCAGGTATAGTTATTGTTAAACAATTCAGAAAAGTTAATAAAATTCAACTAGAATCCTTTATTGACAGTGTGGTAATATTTTCATGATTCCAAGGGGAGGGAGGGAAAAGGTCATGAGTAATGGGACATTGAACAGTGTGGAGTCATTGCTTCAGGAAATCGAATCGATTGAAGTGATGGAAGTATCAGAGTCCATGATGCTGTCGGAAACCGGGGCGACGAGTGGGTCGAGCTCATCGGGAAGTACGTCATGCTGCGGATCATGTTCGTGTGTTAGCTGTGGTGCCTGCACCAGCTGTGGAGGCTAAAATCGATCGGGGGAGGAAATGAAATGATAAAGGCGGCAAATAACGAAGTAGCAGACTTGCTTCAAGAGATCGAATCCATCGAGGTCATGGAAGTGTCAGAATCCATGATGCTATCAGAAACTGGTGCGACTAGTGGATCCAGTTCATCAGGAAGTACATCATGCTGCGGATCATGTTCTTGCGTGAGCTGTGGCGGTTGTACAAGCTGCGGATAACGAATTCTGAAGAATCGGGGACTAATGATGACTACTACTCTTAAAATCGAATCCTTATTAGAAGAAATAGAGTCCATCGAAGTGATGGAAGTATCAGAATCGATGATGTTATCAGAAACAGGGGCTACTAGTGGGTCCAGTTCATCAGGAAGTACGTCATGTTGCGGATCATGTTCATGTGTCAGCTGTGGCGCTTGCGTAAGCTGCGGCGGTTGATGCAATGAAGGGGGACCGGCTTTCGGGTCTCCCTTTACCCCAAATCAAGTCGTTTGAAACCGGGACTTACCTCCTGAATGTTGGAATTTATTCCGAAACGATAGAAGGGCACCCGATCGTTTGTTACGATTTAAGTAGTTTGAATTTACAGAAAATACATATGGAGTGTGGTATACAAAATGCTCTTCCCGTGGTACTTGATCAGAGAAAACACGCTATCCTACAGCGATTTCGCACCACTCCGTTCCACTGAGCTCGTTGATTTTGTCACTGAATCCCATTTGCACCTGGAGTCGTTCCAGCGCATGAAGGATGAAGTGGTGGCGGCACTTGAAGTCGACTTTCACGAAACGAAAGATCCCTCCCTCCTGAATGTGAAGCGGAAGGTCTTCAATCGGAAAGGCCTCAAGGAGGAAGAAGCCGTGACGGACGCCCTGGAGGAATACCGTCTGGTACGCGACTTCATCGAAGAAGATCGTGCTGCCGGTGAAGCGCTTTTCCAATTAACCGAGGCCAGTCACCGTAAACATCTGTGGACCCTCTTCAAAGAAAAGCCGGTCGTGACGAATCCGCTGCCCTTGGTGAATCATCAGATGCATCACAAGCTCGATAAGTTCCTGTCCACCCCGCCGGACACGCATAAATCAAAGGTGAAGAAAATCGATAGCACACTGCTTCGGATCGCCTCCCGTTCCACCTTCAAAACCAGTCCGTTCAGCTCATTCACGAGTATCGACCTGAAATCATTCACACCCCAACCAGAAGCTCCTGCACCCCATTATCAGATTGAATTGAATTATTACATATGGCAAAAAATCCTTCAGCTCATTGCCAACGATCCCGCCTTCATCCCTTATCTTTCGTACCTCTACTCCGGTAGGCATGAAGATGGAATCGTGGATTTCACTTCCCGGATCGACTTGAACCGGGGGAAAATCTTTAACAACATCGAAAACCATTTTATCGCGAAGGACAATCCGATCTTCTCTGCCCTCTCCAACTTCAATCGTCCCATCGCTTATGAAGAAGTCCTCTCCCTCCTTAAGCCTTTCACTTCAGAGGAGAAGGCGGAACGCTTCTTTGTTGATGGCCTTCTGAAGAAAGGGATCCTGTATGCCGATTTTGAACTTGATGAGTACGCAAAGGATGTACGCGGGGATTTTTACAAGAAGCTCGGCTCCCTGCCTGAGCACCATAAGATCAATCTTGTCGTCGAGACGATGGAAGTGATCGACGGCCTGGTGGATGAATATCGGCGATCAGGGTGGAAGGAACGCTTCGGGATCTATTCCAAGATCATGGGTCGTCTTGCAAGGATCGAGGAAGCCTTCGGTTATACGTTCACAAAAGAAAATCTATTCTATGAGGACTATCTGGCACCAGCTAGCACCGATCTCGAACTGGATGAATCCTTCATCCGTGAGCTCGGCATCGTTCAGAAGCTTGCCATCCTGACGAGTATCCCGCTTCAGTTCAAGTATGAGTTCGCCCATAGGTTCCGCGAACGCTACAAAGGGAAGTCCATGGCCGTCAGGAAGAAAGAAGTGCGTGACTTGTATATGGAAGAAGTGATGAAATTCACGAACTGGACCGATATTTTGGCTGGTGTCGACGATTTAAAATCACCTGGCGGACAGGTCATGGAGGAGATCAAGGGGGAGATCCGGGACCTTTTCCAAAAAGCAAAGCATGGGGACGGCCGACTCATCGGCGATGAAATCCTTGCTCTGTACGATTCATTCATTGAGCGGACCGGATTTAGCAAAGAACATCTCTCTTCTACAGCACTCTTCCAGAAAACAGAGGATGGCTATATTCTGAACAAGCTTTATGCGGGGCATATGAAGCTGTTCACCCGCTATTTCCAATACAGCCCGTCGATCTATGGAGATTCCCTATTCAAGGAATATGTCGCACAGATGTGCCCGGATGTCCTTGAGATACGCGAGGGATTCGGTTTCAACGCGAATCGGCATGAGACGTTCCTGAACCAACGTCTCCTCATTCCGGGAAGCAAGACGAATCCAGCCGATGAAACGGCCCTCTGGAGTAACGATCTTCACTATCGCTACAACGAAGAGAGTGGGCTCATAGAGATTGTCGGAGAGGATGGCCCGCTTGAGATTGACTATATCGGAAGTCTTGTCGACTATATGATGCCCCCGAGCATCCGGATGCTTTCGACGGGGCTGACGCCGAGGTTCGATCCCGGTCTGGTGAAACTTTGGGAAATCCATGAGGAAACCCGGCCTGTGATCGATCACATCCCAAGGCTCCATCTTGGACATCTGGTGATCATGAGGGAGAAATGGCTCCTCGATACGTCACACTTCCTGCAGGAGGAAGAGGTGTACGATCATTACCGGAAGACGGTCACCCGCTTCAAGGAGCTCGGGTTGCCCCTTGAATTCTTCGTGAGCCGCATCGTGGACGCAGAGACCTACGACTTTGATAAATCGAATCGATCGGATATGAAACCTCAATATATGAATCTATTTTCCCCCTTGTTTTTCAAAGAATGGGTCAAGCTTCTGAAGGAAGAATCAAGATTGGTTGTGGAGGAGCTTTATCCGGCAGGCGGGGGCGAAAATCATAACATAGAATACCAGGTGGAGGTGAGCATGGATGAAAAGCCTGACTGATTTGACGGAAATCCGCTTGTTCTTCTTCGGGAGTGAGGAGCAGAAGAAGAAGGTGTATGTCGACTGGGTGATTCCTTACTTCATGGAACTCGGTGTCCCCTTCCATGCCGAGCGTGACTGGTTCGGGGTCCGAACTATAGGGTCGTGCTGGAGGGGGATGTGAACCTGGGAGACGTAAAGTCCCGTTTCTGTTCCCACTGCAATAGGGAACATGGAGAAATCGACGAAGGGGAGATCCTTCGCAATCTGGCAGCCTATCAAAAGAACACGGCAGTGGTTGCAGGGATGGAGAGACGCGAGCATCGCGACGTGAGCCATCTCAATCATCTTGAGGTAGAGGCCGGCACCATCCCGGAGTCCTATGTGAAGAAGAGGTTCCACTCATTCCTTCACTTGAAGGTCCATACCGAAGCCCTATTCAAGATGCAGGCCTTCATCAATCGCCACCTGTCACAGTGGAGAGGGATGGATCAGACGGCGAAGATCAGCCATACCGCCCGCTTCTTCAGGGATGTGCTCCCTTACTCGCGCTTTGAGGAGAAATACGCGGTTCTCGTATATGTATCCAATATCGAGGGGGTCCTCGCCATTGCTGAATCCATGAAGAAAAAGCAGGCATACATAAACACCTACGAGCGGGTGTACGACGTATTGAACCCCCGGGAGCTTTTTGCAGGAAGGGACTACGAAGAAGCATTCGGCACGGATTGGAGCGAGACGATCGGAAGCATCGACTCCTTGATCACGGCCAATCTTGAAGGTCTGGCAGGCGAAGAGGAAGGATATTATTCCCACCGTGAGCAGCGGGAGCTCCTTTATCAAAACATCCGGGAGATCGGGAGTGGATTCCATGATGAACTCATGGCGAGGAATATCGAGGGACTCCTCGACCACGAAGAGCATGCCCGCTTCAAGTATTTAATAAACGTGGTCTATAAGTTCATCCATATGATCGGCGTCTCCTTCAATGAGAAGAACGTGGCCTGCTATATCGTGAGCCGGTTCATCCTTGAGGAGAACGGGACCACATGGGACGAGATCCTCAAAGAAAGGGGAGAGTCCTTTGTTCCTTAAAACGAGAACGAATTTCTTCCCGTCATTTGATGAGAGTTCAGATGTGCTTCATATCCAGAAGAATGACACGCTTCAGAAGGTGAGGATGGAAAAGGGGCTGTATGAAGAGTTCCTTGGGATCCTGGGGGAGTTCAACGGCGGTTCCTCCGCAGATCTGGACGGGAAGTCCACAGACTATAAAAGGGTGCTCAAGTTCTGTCTCAACCAGGGGCTCCTTGATCAACCCTTGCACGACAATGAGCCTTTCCTTCTTCGTTACGTGGAGAACGCCTATGACGACTACAGGGCGGTGTGGGATAAGATCGTCTCGACCCCGGTCGATGTGATCGATGCGCCACCATCCATTTCCAGGCTTCTCAACGAGAACGGTCTGCAGACAGGCGAAGGGGAAAAACGGACCATACGCTGGATCGATGGAGACGGTCATGCAGACCCCGGGGATTTTGTCATTCTTCATGACAATGGTCATCATGCTTTCTTCATTCATGAGAATGAAGGCGATCTTCACCTAGCTAAGGGCCTCGTAAAGAGAGAGCGGAGCGGGGGTCCGTTGGAACTGGGAAAACGGGTTGCAGGTGTAAGGGCACTGGCGGAATGGGTCAAGTATATCGTGAATCCCCATCGCAAGAAGTTCGTGCACGTCCTGTATGACACCGGTGAGTCTGCCGTCATGGGGAAAGCCGATGTCACCTCGACCCTCCCGCTGTATGAGAGGACGTTCCTGGACGTGGATCCCGACCTTTCCTTCATCCAAAAGCTTGAAGGGCGGTGGACGAGCTTTCATTCCCTGGATGTGTCCATCAATGAGGGAGACCCGGAATTTCCCGTTCACCTCCATGTGGCCCCGTATGAAATCCGTTTCCAGGACTTTACGCATCGAAGCATCGACTATGAGTATAAAGATGCGGCCATCCACGCCCTGACAAGGGGAATCGAAGGGTATCTGGGCAGCATCGATGACAGTGGGTGGGTAGCAGACTACTCAAAGGAGCGATTTTATATCAGGGGGATGATCCCTTTCCTCGGTAAGACAGGGGAATTCGTCGAACTTGCTCCGTTGCCGGCACGATATGAAGAACGCATCGGTTCGATCTTGACACAAACGGACTCAATCAATAAGATCGCGGTCATCCTTGAGACACTGTTCCGAGAAGATGTCTTCGTCTTATACCTGGTGGACCAAGACCGCCGGGTGCTCTACAAAGGTACGGCGGAGATCGAGCTTGGCAGGGAACTGAGTCGGGCGCTTGCATGGGTGACCGGTCATCTGCTCAATGGTCTTGAAGTTTGTGAAGGGACGCTGGATGCTGTGGTCAGAACGATCCCTTTCCCCCTAGAACAGAAGCCCCCATCCCATATCCATACAGAGCTGACCCGTGAGCTTTCGGACATCCCGATCACGGAATCGGCATGGATCTACCAGGGCGAAGTGGAAGACGCAGGGCTTTATGTCGGAAAGTTTGAAAGGGGGGATGCGGGATGACGGTCACAACTGAAACCGGGCTTCCCATCATGGACCGAAGCAGCCATCTTTTCGTAGGGCCGTGGAAAAAGGAGCGCGGACACGCCTGCTTTACCTGCTTCACCTCATATCTTACCTCAAACGGAAGTAACCTTGCTTCGATCCTTGACCATGAGCTGAGAGGACCTGGTGAAAGGGATTGTGAGATCGACCTCGATGGAGTGGATCTCCATTCATTCATCAATCGCGTCCTCGTCATCGATAAGCGGTCGTGGTCGGTGACTTGGAAGAAATTCCGCAAGAATCCGTTCTGTCCCGAGTGCGGGGTGGAATGGGAGGAAGAGCGGAAAACGGAGCTTCATCTGACAGACGAACCCCATTTCAGGGTGAAATCAGGAAGGGAGATCTCACAGCTTCTGAAACGGTATGAAGATGAACTGATAGATGCTGATACGGGAGTCGGTAAGGCACTCTTCCGCGATGCAGAATCGAATATCATCCCCATGTACGCCATCGAAGCGAACATCCATGATCGGACGTTCTATTCATATGGGCGCACGACGGGGATCGCGGAATCAAGGAATGCAGCCATCCTTGAGCTCCTTGAACGGTATTCAAGCATGGTTCCGAGATTCAAGGCACCCATCATTGCCTCCTATGAAGAGTTGGTGGCACAGAAGAAAAAGGTGGTGCCGCCCGGGCGTTACATCCTGCGCAAGCCCCTTGATCCCGACCTCAAGCTCCACTGGACGAGCTGCCAGGAGGTCGGGACCGGAGAGGCATTCTTGATCCCGGAGCAGATGATGTACTTCGATAATCAGCTCCTGAGGGGTGAAACCCGCTTCCTATACGAGACGTCCAATGGGACTGCCCTTGGTGGGAGTGTGGAAGAGGCGTTGGTGTATGCGATCCTCGAGGCGGTGGAGCGGGATTGCTTCCTCGTCCACTGGTATACGAAGCGCCTTCCACGGATCATTAATCAGGAAAGCCTGGCGAGTCCCCATGTGAAAGGGATCCTCCGTACGCTTGATCAGCTCGGATACGAGACATACTTATTCGACATCACCCTCGAGACAGAGGTCCCAGCCGTATGGGTCCTGCTCCGGAACACTGATCCAGATGGGCAGCTTCATCTCTACAATGCCGCAGGCTCACACTTCGATCCCGAAGCAGCGATTTTCGCGGCCCTTGTGGAAGCGGGTACCTCGGTCATCGTGTATGAAGAGAAGCTCCGAGCTGAAAAGCCGGGCCTCTCCCACCTGATCGGCAGCCCGGAAAACGTCACCCACATGGAGGATCACGTGAACTACTATGCCTTCAGGGAGAACAGCGGTGCATTCGACTATCTCTTCGATCGGATGGCCGATCTTGAGCGCATCCGTGTGGAGGAGATGGCTCCGCGTTTCCCGTTCTCATTTAAAGGAATCGTCGAGAAGGTAATGGAGCACCATCCCCGGGTGTATTTCACCGACATGGGGAATGAACTCATCGATGAGATGGGGCTTTCGGTGGTGAAGGTGTTCATCCCGTCCCTGCAGCCCATGACATTCGGGAAGCAGAACGAGAGGCTGAATATGGAACGATTGGAAGCGTGGAGTGAAGGAGAGGTGGAGGTAGGATGCGAACCGCACCCCTTCCCGTAGTCGATCCCTTTCCTTATTTTACGGAGGAGCGATACGAACGCAACCGGTATGCCTATTCGATGAGAAGGATGCCGACAACCACTGTCTTGGAATATCGGGACGGGGTGAACGTACCGGCAGAAGCGGCGGAGTGGATCAGGAGGACGTTTGCCTATACTTCTTATGATCCCCTCAGTCCATATCCTTTCAGTAAATCCGTTCCTTCTCCAAGGGGCATCCATCCATTCGTACCGGTTTTCTCTGCTGGCGGAAACCGATACGTCTACGACGCAGGCCGGGACCGTTTCGCCTTCGTTGGGCGTGGCGGAAGCGAGAATCGGTTCTCCCTTTGCATCGACCTGTTCAGGGTGTGCGGGGTATATGGTGAGTTTGGATTCCCACTGGCCCTGATGGAGTGCGGTCACATACTTGCCGACCTTTATCCAGCAGTGAAAAGAGGGCGATTTACCTTCAGGAACCATAATGAAATGCATCCCCTCGCCCCGTTCCGGAAAGGAGACCTCATCGAATTCTATGAAGGGGAGCTGCCGGTTTCCATCGAAGCCGGATGGGACGATATCGGTGAAGACGGGGTCGGCATCCAAGATAACTTCGTTCAAGAGCTTCATTTTCTTGGAATGGAGCGATGGATGTCCCGAGCGGCGTCAGTCACCCCTTCCATCCCGGCACTTCCCGGAACCATGGAAGGGAGGGGAAGGGGCGCCCGGACATCCTTCAACGGAAGGCTGGGTCTGTTCGCCCGCCCCTCTGTCATGGAAGGGAGGACGTTTGCCAGGCTGCTCGAGATAGCCGGACGCTATGAGGCGCTGTCGATGACATTCTTTGTGCAGTCGGTTGATGGTATGGAGAAAGGGGTCTATCGAATGGAATCTGGCGGACCGAAGAGGATGGGAGGGTTCGAGAGTCTGAATGATCTTTTCTATGAAGGGAAACGGTCGATGAACCTGGATGGTCTGCCCCTTGCCATCATCTTATCTGTCCGAAACGGTGAGTTGGCTTCATTCATCCACGCCCATGTCCTCGCCGGTATGTGCGTGCAGGAGATGTCTGCTGCCTTTTCCGGAGAAGGGCACTTCACCCGCCCGTTCAAAAATATCAATGACGCATACTTGAAGCAAACAGGGGAGTCGAAGCTATATGGATGCCTATTCGGATCCGGAACTTCCGCTACCCGGCAATCATGGAGGTGAATCTAGTGAACTGGCATTCTTATCATATCTTCATCCATGACATGAGTGAGCATGATCGATTCCTTCAGCAGGTGGTGCGTGGAATCGTGGATGATACGCACGTCTCTTCCTTCTTTTTCATCCGTTACTGGCAAGGTGGTCCCCATATCCGTTTCCGTTTCCAATCAGAGCATGCAAACGATGTGATCAGCGAGCTGAAGCAGCGGTGCCGTGCATTTTTCCGGGACTACCAGCCCCCTTTCACACTGGAAAGGGAAGCCTTCTACAGCCGTCAACTCTTTGATGGCACGGTGCCGGATGATGCGGAGCTTTATTGGATGGAAGACGGGGCAATAAAGGAAATCCCCTACGAACCCGAGCTTGAGCGGTATGGTGGGGAAGACGTGATGGCAGAATCGGAGGCCATCTTTCATCAAAGCAGCCTGCTGGCCCTCAAGCATTTGGAAGGCATTGCGGGTCCTGCGATACCTAAGCGGCTGCTCCTGGCATGCGACTTTTTCATCGACATGCTCAGGGCTTTGACAGAGGAAGAGGGACATGAGCTCATCCGTCGGTACAATGCCTTCTGGTCCCGATTCGATCAAGGAAGCATCGATCCAGTACAGAGGGAGCGGTTCCGCACCCTGTACTGGAAGCAGCGGGCCATGGGCGGGCAGAGTGGTTCTCTGGAGCTGGATAGGATCAGCCAGATCGTGGAGGGGATCAACGGAAAGGGAAAGCGGAATCTTCTCCCGTATTTGATCTTCTCACACATCCACATGTATAACAATCGGATCGGCCTGCCGCCGAATCTGGAGAGCACCGTGGCGATGATCGCGGGAAGTGAGAAAGAAGGAGCGGTTGCGAAGTGAAGTGGGATTTTACATTCAGTGCAGGGGATACAACACAGCGATACCGGAATTACCATCGGTCGTCAAGTCATGCTCCGCTCATGCAGATGAGGAAGGCGCCAAGGCGGGAATACGAGGTCCGGGACCTTGATTCGAAGGGAAAGCGTGTCAAATGGCATATGGACCCGGGACGATTTGATCAGGCAGGAGGAAAAACCTTTGCCGAAGTGATGAAAAACAGGAGGACATCATGGAATTTCGGCGAAAGGGATGTAACAGAAGAAGAACTGAAGGAGCTCCTGCTATTCAGCTTCGGTATCAGCGAGCCTTTGGAAAAAAAGCGTACCTACCCTTCCGGCGGCCAGTTCTATTCCCTGGAAATCTACCTGCTTCCGACCATCCGTTCCGTGGCATCAGGGCTTCTCGAGGAAAAAGTGTACAAGCTCAATGTGAATGAAGGGACGCTCGTGGAAATGGAGGATCTCGATCTGGCGAAGCTTCCCCTGCTGAGCGCTTCCACGGACGTCGGATTCTTCTCATTGAAGGAAGCCCAGTGCGTCGTCGTACTGGTGGGCAATGATAGTGATCTATCGGTAAAGTACATGGATCTTTCATACAGGATCATGCTTCTCGAAGCCGGCCACATGGCACAAAATTTCCTTCTCACCTGTACCAGCCTCGGTCTCTCGTCCGTGCCGCTGGGAGGGTTCCATGAAGGGGAAATTAAAAATATGCTGCAGCTCACGGACGACAAGATGGTGCTGTATACGCTACTAGGAGGATGACGATGGAGAATCAAGTGATCAGGTTGAAAGACGACTATATGATCCTATCCAATCCGAGGGACCGGCGTGAGGTCATCGTTCTTGATAAAAAGGAAGAAAAGATCATCCTCAAATGCAATCTCGGTCCTCAATTCGAAAAGGTCCAACTGGATTTTGAAGCGGTCCTGAGGCATTTCGTCTCCTTTCAAAGCTTGAGTGGAAGCATTGAAGGAAAGCTTGCCATCAAGCTGCTGCAGACACATCCGCAATTGTTCGACCAAGCGGGGTTCACAAGTCCCGCTTTGAAAGAGGATTACATACAGTATGAGTTCGGAAGGTCAATCCGTCCGGAATCGCTTTATGAAACCTATCGGGGATCTGAAGGGAAGAAAACCTTCATCCTCTGGGGAATCAGTGAAACCAGCCTTACCCTCAGCCGGACCCTGTCATCATTGGGGATGAGCGTCTCGATCGTGGAGCCCTCGTCGAGGGAACGGGAGGATATCCAGCTTCAAAAGCTCCTGACCATGCACGGGTCCAGTTCGGTTGAAGAGCTTTACGGTGAGCGGGTCCAATGGGTCGCCCCGGAGGACCAGGAGGGTGTCTGGATCATCGATAACCGGCTTCTTGAACTGAATCTGATCGATGCAGAGAGGGCTCTGGGCCAGATCGCTTCATCGATCGCCGTCCACTACGGATGCTACACCGATGAATTCACCGTCGGACCATTGGTGCTAAAAGAAGAAAGCTATGGATACACGGATTTCAGGAAGATCCATGGTGGGACGCCTGCCCTTCCTACCGTTCCCCAGTCCATGATCCAAGCGGGTCTCATCCAGCGGATCCTTTATTTCATTCATGAAGAAACGCTCAAACACTTGGCAGAAGATGTCCAGCTTCCCATCAACGGTGCCTTTGCATTTGATAACGATAGCTTCAATTCCAAATTAATCGACATAGAAGGTGGTTGGTAACCATGATCCTCAATGTGAATAACCTCAATAAAGCCTATGGTTCGAAAACGATCTTGAACAATATCTCCTTCAAGGTGGAGGAAAATAAAATCCTGGCCGTGATGGGACCGAACGGGGTGGGAAAGACGACCCTCCTCGAGATCCTCATGACCTTGAAGCCGTGGAACTCAGGAGAAGTAGAGCTCATCGGCATGGACCTGTCCAAAGCAGCGAATCTGTCTAAGATCCGCTCGAATATCGGAGTGGTCTTCCAGGAAGGCGGGATGTACGCATATCTCAAGATTGCCGAGATCCTCGACCTGTTTGCATCCTTCCATAACATCAGTGAAGAGCGTGTCCGCCACGTCATCGAGATCTTCTCACTCGAATCACATCTGAACGTGAAGTTCGAGAAGCTGTCTGGCGGGTGGAAAAAACGGATCCTCCTCGCGTGTGCGTTCCTGAACTCACCGAAGATCCTCTTCCTGGACGAACCTACGACGGGTCTCGATCCGGAAGCAACGAACGATTTGTGGACGAATATCTCCGTTGCCAAAGAGCAGGGAGCCACCATCATCTTGTCCACCCATTCCCTTGAAGAAGTGGATATGTACGCCGATGAAGTGATCATCCTGAACAAGGGCATGATTGCAGAACGCGGAAATCCGAGGGAGCTGAAGCATAAGCATGGCACCCTTTACTTCAAAGAAGCCTATTTCAACGTGATCAAAGAAAGGAAGGCGGCCAATGAATAAATCGCTGATCAAACTTAGTAAGTATGATTTCCTTGTCTTCTTCCGGGAGCCTTTCTTCGCCCTTCCCATCATGATATTGCCGGGCATCTTCTTTTTCGTCTTCATGAAGATCTTCAGTAATACGATTGGCGGGGCTGAGAACTTCGGACCGTATATCCCGATCTATGGATTACTCATTTCATTCCTTGTCCTATTCTTCAATATCGGTCTGCAGTATGTAACGGAGAAGGAGCGGGGGATTCATAAGCGGCTCGTACTGTCGTCCATCAGCATTTATCAGATCATTTTCACGTACGTCATACGCGGTGTGCTGCTTTCGCTTTTGGGATTTGCCCAGATTCTCGCGATCGGGGTATTCGTCTTCAAAACGACCATCACGGATCATATGATCGTGTTCCTGTTGACGTTTGTGATCGTGATCGGGATTACGCTGTTGTTCAGTTTGTCGACGCATAATCTGTTCAAGAACTCGCGTCAGGTGCTTCCATATACGATCATCATGTTCCAGTATGTGCTGTTCGGATCAGGGTTGATGTTCCCGACGGATCAGCTTCCTGGGTATTTGAAGTTTTTTGTGGATATCAATCCGTTTTATCATATGAAGGAGATCTTGCTCGGGGTATGGCACTGGTCGGGTGTGGAGATGGTGAATGTGTTGTATCTGGTGTTTATTGTGTTCTTGTGTTTGGGGTTGATTTTCGTTAAGTCGAGGTCGAAGGAGTATTGAGGTGTGGTCGTCATTCCTGATGGGTGGCGGCTTTTTTTGTTTTATTTTTATCGAGTTTTATTGATGATGGGTCCGTGCCTTTCCGCTGCGGCGGGTCGCTTTCCGCGGGGAGATCGGTGGAGCCTCCTCGTGCCTGCGGGGTCTCCCCTGTCCGCCTAACCGCAGGAGTCGACCCGCCTCCGCTGCAAGGCAATCTTGGATGTTCCCATCATCCGGTCAAAGATAGGTGGATCCGCATCCCGATCTATTTTTATGAAGGGTTAAGGGAGAATGAAGACCGTGCCTTTTCGCTGCGGCTGGTCGCTTTCCGCGGGGCGATCGGTGGAGCCTCCTCGTGCCTGCGGGGTCTCCCCCGCCCCCCTAACCGCAGGAGTCGACCTGCCTCCGCTGCAAGGCACTCTTTGGTGATTAGGAGGGTGGATGGAAGGTCTACATCGCATCGTTTTGCCACGAGAGACAACACATACTTCTGATGGAAATAGCCATCGTGGACTGACGGTATTCTTGGATTCCCTACTTAGATTTCCTTATTTAATGAGGGTATCCTTCCCATTATCCATTTTGCATGCTTCATAACACCAAAGAGTGCATTGAAGCGGAAGGCGCTTGACTCCGACGGGAATAGAGGAAAGGTCGAGACCCCGGAAGCGCAGCTGAGGAGGCTCGACTTCCTCCCCGCGGAAAGCAAGCGCCTGCAGCGGAAAGGAACGGTCCACGTATTTTCTCTATCTCAATCCCAGGAGTGATTTCCACCTGAATCAACACACATCGTATAATCCTAAGAAAATCATATTCAAAAGAGATTTGTGCTTTATTGTTAGTTAGGATGCACGCAATGACCGACCAACGCTCACTTTTGTGAAAGCAAAGAGTGCATTGAAGCGAAAGGCGCTTGACTCCGACGGGAATAGAGGAAAGGTCGAGACCCCGGAAGCGGAGCTGAGGAGGCTCGACTTCCTCCCCGCGGAAAGCAAGCGCCTGTAGCGGAAAGGAACGGTCCACGTATTTTTTCTATCTCCATTTCAACCAAACGACCACATGCCCAGTTTAATTTCGTGAGCGCGTGGACACAAGAGGATTGATTTTCATAACAGGAGGGAATAAAACCTTCACAAAGGGCATTGCTTGTAAGGAAGGGGAGTGGGATAATTAGCCGTTGTTTGAACAAGATAATCTTTAATAGAAGCAAGTGGAATCATATTTTTATTCGGAAAGAAGGAAACAGGTATGAATAAGGTATTTGCTGGCCTGGTGTTTGTGGGGGTTCCGCTTTCGGTGGCGGGGTCGCTGATGCACTGGTCGAGTGTTCTGATGTTTGTGATCTATTGTTTGACGATCATTTCCCTGGCAGCGTTCATGGGGAGGGCGACGGAGAGTCTGGCCGTGGTGTCCGGTCCGAGGATCGGGGGACTGTTGAACGCGACGTTCGGGAATGCGGTAGAGCTGATCATTTCGATCTTTGCTTTGAAGGCAGGGCTAATCGGAGTGGTCCTGGCGTCTTTAACGGGATCGGTGCTAGGGAACCTGCTTCTTGTCGCGGGTCTTTCGTTCTTTATCGGGGGAGTGAAGTACAAACGTCAGAAATTCAATGTGTTTGATGCCCGGCATAATTCAGGGCTTTTGATGTTTGCCGTGATCGTGGCGTTTGTGATTCCTGAGATCTTCTCCATGGAGATGAACGAGTCCAAGACCATGACGCTCAGTATAGGGATCTCCATCATCCTCATCGCCCTCTACCTGTGTGCCCTGTTCTTCAAGCTGGTGACCCATCGCGGTGTGTATCAGCAGAATGAAAGTGCCAAGGCTCATGAGGAGGAAGAGGCGGAATGGAGCAAGGGAAAGGCAATCCTGATCCTTCTCTTAGCCACGGTGGCTGTCGCGTATGTGTCGGAGCGCCTCGTTCATACCTTCGAGGAAGTAGGACGTACCTTCGGATGGAGCGAACTGTTCATCGGGGTCATCATCGTGGCCATCGTCGGGAATGCCGCCGAGCACGCATCCGCCATCATCATGGCGTTCAAGAATAAGATGGATGTGGCAGTTGAGATTGCCGTCGGTTCTACGCTTCAGGTGGCGATGTTCGTGGCACCGGTCCTGGTGCTGGTTTCACTGTTCTTCCAGACAAACATGCCTCTTGTATTCACCATTCCAGAGCTCGTTGCCATGGTGTCGGCGGTCCTTGTGACCATCGTCATCTCCAATGACGGGGAGACGAACTGGTTCGAGGGGGCGACGCTCCTGGCAGCCTATGTCATCATGGGCATCGGGTTTTATTTGCTATAAGGGAGACCGGTCGTGGCGATCACGGCCGGTTTTGTTGTTTCCAAATTCTTTTTAGATGAGAAGGTGGATAAGGTGGCAAGCGGAGGAAAAGCTAATGGCAAACAGAGAATTGAAAGGAGTCACCACTATATGAAAGCCATTCGCATCATCACCATCATTCTTCTTTTCTTCATAACAGGAACGGCAGTCCTTCACGCCGAAAAGGAGCCGAAGAAGCAGCCGGCCCCTGCAGCGCCTTCCCGCTCCGAGGTCAAGGTGCCCAATTCCGTCCTGACCATCACGAAAGAGAATACGTATCCCAATTCCACTCAGGATCAGCCCTATCTGCAGCCGAGTGAATGGGCACAGAAACTGATTGAGACATCGAATGTGGACATCGAGAATCCAAACCTCATCAAGATCCTGAATGAGTCGACGATCAACTCGGCACCGACGATCGGTCTCCGGGCCACGATTTATCTTGGGGAATGGCCGCTAAATTATTCATCAAGTGAAACGTCCCCGAACTGGGAGTTCCAGAAGGTCAATACGAATTATTTCGATAACCGCGGAGGGACGGCCAATCATCAGATCCATTATGTTCAGGAATCCCAGAAAGCCGTCAAGGGTGGACTCACAGCCAAGGTTCCACATGCAGAAGACGTCCAGAAGATGATGCTTATCAAAGCAACGGAAAAATCCGATCTGCCTCTTGCTTTCCAGACGATTGTCGGAGCAGGTACGAAGAAAGATCAGGTGTATAACATCTCCCCTAGGCGCATGGGGTATCTGTATGCGTATGCTCCCGCTATCAATGAAAAAGGGAAGGTCACCTACGGTGAAGTATACCTTGTCATGAAAGGCACGAAGCGTTCCATCGTCGTCAAGAACGTGACCTCACAGGGAGTCGGTGCATGGATTCCGATTCAGGATCATGTCCATTTCGGGTTCATGGCCACTGAAACACCAAGATAGGTTTTAAAGAAGGGGGAATCGGGTAACTAAAAGATTCCCCCTTTTTTTCGTTTGCGTGACGTGATATAATAATTAGAATATTCTGAATTGAGCGAGGTGAACACGATGTATCTCATGATCTTCAGCCTGGCACTGGTTGTGATCGTCAGCGCCCGTTTCTGGTATGAAGCACGCAAGGCGAGGAACTATGCAGCGCAGGTTAAAAGCAAAGAATATCATCAGATCGATCCACAACTGGAAGAACTCGTTCCAAGGGACCGACGACAATGAAAGCACTACGGAATCCGATTCCGCAGTGCTTTTTGTTTTTACACGTAGCGGATCGGGGCTGGCTGGTAATAGGACGGGGACACCGGTCGTTCCGCCTTGCAGGCCGGACCGATGTATGTACCCGGATGGATCGGTTCCGTGACATCTTTCCACATATTCTCGTCGATACAATATGTTTCCGCCATCACATTCGCAGGAGTAAGGGCGAGGATATCGGAGCCAAGGATGACTTCAGGGGTCGGGGCATCAAAGATGGCCAGAAGATGCGTATCGTCCGTAAGGGCCTCCTCATAATGCCACCAGCCTTGAGGGACATTGGCCACCATACCAGGGGTGATGACTTCATTGATCAGCTGCCGGGTGAAGGGATTCAAGAGGGTGACCCTGGCTTCACCGGATATGCAGTACACAAGTTCAGATGCATTCTGATGATAGTGGGGCTCCACATAGAACCCCTTGCTGAGAAAGATATCAAGAAGGGACGAGTTTTCAAGGGTGTTCAGATGCTGGACGCCCAGGACATTGATCAGGTTTTGGCTGTTGAGTTTGAAAAGCGGGCTTTTATTCAGGTCGAAGCTGAACTGAGCGGAGTCAGCAGCATAATCCATGTATTTCGTCATACACATCACCTTCTTTTCATGATGATATAGGATATGGGCGGTTCGTGATTTCGTGCCTGGGCACATGGTAGGCGATTTTGGTACGATGAAGAGGAGGAGGGGTGGCATATGACGCAGATAGGGGAAGTAGCGCTGAGCTTATTTCAGGAAAAGCATGCCGAGTATTTGAAAGAATTTCAATTGCCGCCTGAACAGGCGAAATTCACCGCTCTGCCTGAACAGGTGTGGGAAGAAGCGGAAGGGCGGTTCCGGGTGGTGATCCTTGCAGAAGAGACGCCGGTGGGTTTCTTCCTGTTGCATTCCACAGACAGGGTGAAGGAATACACGGACAATCCACATGCCATGCTTCTGACAGCGTTGTCGATCGATCACAGACAGCAAGGAAAAGGATATGCAAAAAAAGCCATGCAGATCATGAAGGAATGGGTCAGTCTGGAGTTTGTATCCTGCAATGAAATCGTGTTGGCCGTGAATTACAAAAATATTCCGGCTCAAACCTTATACAGGCAGACAGGCTATCATGATACGGGGCGGAGGAAAATAGGGAAAATCGGGGAGCAGTTCATTTTTGCACTGCCCATCAGATGAAAAAAAGAGAAAGGAGCCATAAGCCCCTTTCTCATTAACGTGTGATCCTGGCTTCCCGGGTCGAGAAGTCCACGTCTTTGTAGTACATAGATTTCACAAGAACGTTCGGTCCCAGGCAGCGTGCTGCAGGACAATGGCAGTTCAGCTCTTTTGCGAGTGGCTGCTGTTTCCAGCGGTCGTATACCTCGGGAAGGGTATCGGTCTTGATATTCCCGAGCGGCGGTGTATCACCGAAGTCGGTGACGATCACATCACCAGTGAAAATGTTCACATTCAGGCGTGAACGGCCGTCCGGATCATTACGCACGCTCACATTTTTGCTTTTGTACAGTGTCTGAAGAAGTTCAAGGTCTTCATCTGAAGAACTGCACGGATAAAATGGCAGTGTCCCGAAGAGCATCCATACATTCTCGTCACGGAATGAGAGAATATCGCGGATTGCATCGGAGGTTTCTTTCAGGGTTAATGATTCAAGGCTAGAGGCATAGTCTGATGGGTACATAGGGTGAATCTCATGCCTCCCGCACTTCATTTCATCCACTACTTGGCGGTGGATTTTCTCAAGATACGGCAGGGTGCTTTTGTTGAGCATCGTTTCCGCAGAGACGAGAACCCCACGTTCTGAAAGGGCGCGGCTGTTCTCGATCATACGGTCGAACAGCTTTTGGCGCTGCTCCCTGGTAGGCTTCCGTTCCATATTGGCAAACCCGACATCGATGAATTCATCCGTCGTTCCCCAGTTGTGGGAAATATGGAGCACATCAAGATACGGGGCGATCATCAGGTATCGATCCAGGTCGAGGGTAAGGTTCGAGTTGATTTGCGTCTTCACGCCTCGCTCGTGAGCGTATTTCAAGAGTGGAAGAACATAATTCTCCACGGATTTCTTGGACATCATCGGCTCCCCGCCGGTAATACTAAGGGAACGGAGTGTCTTGATCTCGTCGAGTCTTCCCAGGATCATGTCGATCGGAAGGGCGCTCGGATCTTTTGGCGAAAGGGTATAACCGACGGCGCAGTGTGCGCATCTCATATTGCAGAGGGTCGTCGTCGTGAATTCGATGTTCGAAAGGGTCATATCCCCGTGTTCATCGACGTCAAGGTAGGCTTCCCAAGGATCATGATCAATTGTCATGCCCTTTGAAGCGGTTTCTGTCTTCATGATTAAAAGCTCCTTTAATAAATGGGTACTCATTCATTATTGAGAAACGTTCGGCCCTTGTCAATCCGAAAGATATTCGTTACCATAGGAAGGTACTGAAAGGAGAGAATACCTTTGGGAAAAGCCATTCATGACAATGAATCACAAGTAACGTATCTGAAACAGCGCCTGAACCTTTTCGTGGACGTCCTCGACTCCATCGACCCCGAACAGGCTGACATAGACGATATCGACCGCCTCATCGAAATGATCGATGATATCGAAACGAAGGTCGAGCAATTCAAGAAAAGTGAGTGAGAGTCCTGGTGAGGGCTCTTTTTTTTGTGTGTGCATGGTAAAATATGCATAAAACCCTGGAGGTACCATCATGGACATTTCCCGTATAATCCCGGAAGAATGTGAACAAGCGAAGAATCTTATATTGGAAGGCTTCAGGGAACGGTTCGGCTGGATCGATGAGACCTTGAATCCGGATATAAAGGATATTGCAGCAAGTTATGACGGAGTAGACAACCATTTCTTTGTTGGTACGGATCAAAAGGGAATCATATGCACGGGTGCATTGAAAAGGCAGGGTGTCTCCATATATGAAATCGTCCGTATGTCGGTCCGGTCCGATATGCGCAGTAAAGGCCTGGGACGAACCATGCTCCAGCATCTCGAAGACACGGCCAAAAGCCTCAAGGCAGTCAAACTGATCCTTGAGACGAACCGGGCATGGGAGGATGCGGTCGGATTTTATATGAGGAGCGGATTTGTCATCATCGGGGAGAACGAAAACCGGTACTACTTCGAAAAGATCCTTACAGGGTCATCCCGGACTTCTTCTGTTTCTTCATGATTGCATCGCACACATATTTGATGAGGAGACCGGCTGCATATAAGGTCAGGAATCCATAGAACGTATTCCAGTGGATCATGTGGTACAGGTGAAACTTGATGAAGAGCGGAATGCCGATGAAAGCAACAATCGCCGAGTGGATCGTATGGGCATACAGGTAATACGTCCATTTGCTGAAGTATTGATAAATCAGTGTAACCATGACGGGTAGGATCGCAAAATCGACAGTATTGAAGCGATGGGTGAAGACAAGGAACTGGTGGGGGTAAGCCCACAATCCGAAGAATTTGCCGATTTCGTCCAAACTCCCGATCACGAAGAAACTGATGAAGAAGACCAGCAGGATGAACATGTATCGCTGCCTGTCGATCAAAATGAAAAAAACCACGAGAAACAGCAGGCTGATGAGCAGGATTGCCCACCAATGGGGACTGAAAAGGTCGTGATGGAGCCACTGGCTGTATTCTTCTTCGTGGGTTGATTGCACCGTTTTTTCAATGGTTGAGTTCATGTGGTTCACCTCTTATAGGAATTGTGGACGAATCGGGAGAGGATTATTCAATATCGGTTGGACTGACAATGTGATCATCGTATGCGTCGATGAACAGGTTCCCTTTGCTGTTAATCACGGCAAAAAAAACGTCGCTGACCTCAAGGCCGCGGTTCCTGCATTGCTGCCGAATCCAATCTTTCGTATACGTGGGGTCGGTATCCTTCATGATGATCTTGCCCTCCATGATCACCTCGACAGGAAGGGCGCTTGGGGTGGAGGATAGGGAGAGGTCGCTCTTCGTTGTCGGCTGGAAAGCTTCCTTTTTGAGGATGGACAGTTGACCGCTCACTTCAAGAACGGCATACTCCACCTGTGTGATATCGAAAACCTCCTTTTCCCGAAGGAGTTGGTTCAAGTCATCCAGGGAGAACTTGGTTTTCTGCATATTGTGATCCAGAATCTTTCCGTTCTCGATGAATACCGTCGGCCGGCCGGATATCCATCTCCTCAACTTTCGGCTGTTGGAGGAAAGGACCATCGATGCATAGTAGAGGCCAATCAGGGCACAGAACGAAACAAACATCTCCACAAAGCGAAGATTCGTATCGAATCCCATATTTGCAATGGAGGAGCCGATCGTAACAGAGAGTGCAAAGCTATAGTGATTTTTATGAGAGTTGATGTGTTTGCCAATCGTAAATGTGACAATGGCAAGAATGACAAAACTTATGACGGTCCTCAACAATGTAATCAGTATGCCTTCCATATTCCTTCCTCCTCTGGTCATTATCCTTTATGACCAATCTGGAACGGTTTCATTCCAGGGAAGGTGGGCACTCGCCATGAAAAGGGTGATAAGCGCCCAAACACATTTCAATCGGGAAGCATAAGATGCCACTGTGAGAGACAGAGGAGGAATGCTTCTATGCAATACGAACAACAACCAACTTATATACAACACGGATTTGATGAGCGTTTTCGTCCAGGATTCGGTGGTGGTTTTGGAAGACCGGGGTTCGGCTTTGGTCGTCCAGGATTCGGATTCGGGCGCCCATTCTGGGGTGGACCGTTCATTGGAGGCCTGGCAGGAGGATTGCTCGGTGCATCCTTATTAGCTCCGGGTTATGGATATGGTTATGGCTACGGGTATCCACCACCGTATTACGGATATGGCCCATATTACTATTGATCACTACTGAAAAAGATCCGCGTTCATCCGTTATCGGGTGGAAGGGGATCTTTTTCCCGGTCCTGGAGTTCCTTTGTGAAATCCCTTTCAATCACTTCCTTATAGGAGTATAATAATGGTGAAAATTCTGTATCATGAGGGGGAAGGGAACACGATGAATAAAGAGACACTGCAACAAAGCATGTATGATTTGATCGTAGAGACTTCAACGAACCTGCCAAAGGATGTACGGAGGGCAATCGCCTCTGCCAAAGAGCGTGAAAATGCGGGCACGCGGGCAGCGATGAGTCTTGATACGATTTCCAATAACGTGAAGATGGCTGATGACAATATATCTCCGATCTGTCAGGATACCGGTCTGCCGACATTCAAGATCAAGACGCCTGTCGGGGTCAATCAACTGGAAATCAAAGAAGCCATCTATGCCGCCATGGTGCAGGCGACGAAAGACGGGAAGCTCCGTCCTAATTCAGTGGACTCCCTTACAGGCGATAACAGCGGGGATAATCTTGGTCTAGGAACGCCTGTCATCAAATTTGATCAGTGGGAAAAGGATTATATCGATGCGCGCCTCATCCTGAAGGGCGGTGGCTGTGAGAACAAGAACATCCAGTACAGCCTGCCATGTGAATTGGACGGACTCGGCCGTGCCGGACGTGATCTTGACGGCATCCGTAAATGCGTGATGCACTCCGTGTACCAGGCTCAGGGACAAGGCTGCAGCGCCGGGTTCATCGGTGTCGGTATCGGAGGAGACCGTTCGTCTGGATACGATCTTGCGAAAGAACAGCTTTTCCGCGCTGTGGATGATGTGAATCCGAATGAAGATCTGCGCAAATTGGAAGACTATGTGATGGAGCACGCAAACGAACTAGGGATCGGAACGATGGGCTTCGGCGGTGAAACGACCTTGCTTGGATGCAAAGCGGGCGTAATGAACCG
This sequence comes from Rossellomorea marisflavi, assembly GCF_009806575.1. Classification (NCBI taxonomy): domain Bacteria; kingdom Bacillati; phylum Bacillota; class Bacilli; order Caryophanales; family Bacillaceae; genus Rossellomorea; species Rossellomorea marisflavi. The sequence continues at coordinate 689,769 of NZ_CP047095.1, forward strand.
GATCCCGGCAAGCTTCTTCGTTTCAGTAGCCTATAACTGCTGGGCATTCCGCCGTCTCGGCGTGAGGCTTGATCCTCAGACTGGAAGCATTGACGAGTGGTTCTATCAGGAAGGCGAAAAACTGGACCTGACGCAGGGCACGGAAGCGGAGCTTGAAACCGCCGCAGCGAAGGAAGACGGACAGAGTGTCGTCGTACTCGAAGCGCCGATCACAGAAGAAAAGATCCGTGGATTGAAGGTCGGGGATGTCGTGCAGATCAACGGGCGCATGTACACGGGCCGCGATGCGATCCACAAGCATTTGAGCGACAACGATGCACCGGTTGATCTCGATGGACAGATCATCTATCACTGTGGACCTGTCATGCTGAAGGATGAGGAAGGCAACTGGCACGTGAAGGCAGCGGGGCCGACGACTTCGATCCGCGAAGAGCCGTATCAAGGGGATATCATGAAGCGCTTCGGCATCCGCGCAGTCATCGGAAAAGGCGGCATGGGGCCAAAAACGCTTGCGGCCCTTAAAGATCACGGCGGTGTCTATCTGAACGCCATCGGCGGAGCAGCACAGTATTATGCTGACTGTATCAAAGGCGTGGATGGAGTGGACCTCATGCAGTTCGGAATCCCAGAAGCGATGTGGCATCTGAATGTCGAAGGATTCACGGCCGTTGTGACCATGGACTCCCATGGAAACAGCCTGCACGAGGAAGTCGACAAATCCTCACTGGAAAAACTGGCGAAATTCAAAGAGCCGGTATTTAAATAAACCGCACCAAAGGGGTCATGATCATGAAAAGCAAGATTACTCTCATCGTTTTCATCGCGGTCCTTCTCATGGGCGCCTGTTCACAGGTGAAGCCGGAAGAGAAAATCACGACGATCGAGCATACCAATCTGAAGGAGCTCAAAGCATACAGTGGAACCTACGTGGGGGATAATTCCGACGTAGGGGCCATCATCAGGCTGCTCCCCGGCGGTGAAACGATGGGGGAGCTTGATCTGACCGGAGAAAATCTCCATGTCACCTATGATGACGGGGCAAAATCGATTTCTGAATCTGCCTTCCAAACGTTCTGGTTCAATGGAAACAGGCTGGATCGCAAAAAGTTATATTTTAATGCCCTCTACCTCGCCCTCCTCGTCCCGAATGCAAAGGAATACCGATTCACGGTCGCTGATGAGGAATTGGCCATTCCGAGGGAACAGCTCACCGCTGCCCTTTCCAAGGAATTCAAACGCTTCCCCCAGGGTGACGCACAATGGGATGAAAAAACGGTTTCTACTTTTATCGACGATCATAAAGGGAAACTGACGGAGATGGCGACGAATTACCACACATACTTTGAAGAGTAAGGGAGCCTCAAGGGGCTCCCTTTTTGGATAGTTTTAGTACTCATAAAGGCCCTTCATTCTCAAACACTAATAGGGATAGATATTGCTGAAAGAAGGGATTCCACATGATCCATTTCATAAAAGTAGTGATGCTTGCCGTGATGCTGACCCTCGTGTTCCCGTCCGGTGCAACAGCCGTCTCCAACCAATCAATTGGTTGGGGCTTCCAGAAGAGCAAGAATGAAGTGCCTGCCGAGGCAGGGGCACAGTATGACAAACTCCTCACCGACTACGGTGCCTTCTATAAAGGCAATCCGGACGAGAAGGTCCTGTACCTGACCTTTGACAACGGCTACGAAAACGGCCATACGAAAAAGATCCTCGACGTGCTGAAACGCGAGAAAGTACCAGCGACATTCTTCGTCACCGGGCATTATCTCCTCAGCGCAGAAGACCTCGTCAAACGGATGGTCAAAGAAGGCCATATCATCGGAAACCACTCCTGGCACCACCCTGACTTCACTCAAACGGGCGATGAAAAGATCAGGGAAGAAATGAAAAAAGTGAAGGAGAAAACCGCCGAGCTAACGGGACAGAAGGAAATGAAGTATATCCGTCCTCCTCGCGGCGTATTCAGTGCCCGCACCCTGGATATCGCCAAGAAGGAAGGGTACACCCACGTATTCTGGTCAGTGGCCTTCGTCGACTGGAAGACCGATCAGCAAAAAGGATGGCAGTACTCCTACAACAACCTGATGAACCAGGCCCATCCCGGAGCCATCATCCTCCTTCATTCCGTATCACAGGACAATGCGGATGCCATGGAGAAATCCATTCAGGACTTGAAAAAGCGGGGATATACCTTCAAAAGTCTCGACGAGCACCCCATGATCAAGAAGCAATAAGAAAAAAGCGAAGGACCAGACGGGTCCTTCGCTTTTTGGCGCATGGTAACGGTTCCGATGCGTCACTTTTTGGGTGCCCAGGAACCGTCCCTATGCACCACGTCGATCAAAGGCGTAGCGGAACGCGAATGCCGAGATGATGAAGGATGCGATGATCATAAAGGGAAGTACGATAAAAAAGGAGATAACATCCCACTCTGGTGTCAATGGAACCCAAACATCATATGTATATTGAAAGATGTACAAGAGCACACGGAAAATAAAAAATGTGAAGACAAGATAGATCAGTCGCTCCACCCACTTGCGCATAAGATGCTCCTCCTGACGTTGTATGTTACGTATATGGTAAAATATTCTTTATGGACACACAAGATGAAAAGGAGAAAAAGCATGCCGACATACGGAAAGGATTTATTTAAGGGATCAGCGGGCTATTATGCAGCATACCGCCCGGTGTACCCGTCGACGCTGATCCGCACCCTCGTCGACGAATTTTCACTTGACGGGGAAGGGAACATCCTTGACCTTGGCTGCGGACCAGGGACGATGACCGTGAGACTCGCCGACTGGGCGGAGAGGACCGTTGGGATCGATACAGAGCCTGAGATGATAGAGGAAGCGGAGCGCATCCATTCAATGATCCGGAATGGGCAAGTGGAATGGTTCGCGGGCACTTGGGCCGAGTATAAAATGACAAACCCTCATCGATTCAAACTGGTCACCATCGCAAAAGCCTTCCACTGGATGGACCGTGATTCAATTTTGGAGGACCTGTATGACCGTGTAGAAGCGGAAGGGGGTATCGCCATCATCGACAACTATGAACCTGATCGGAAGCTCGAGCCGTGGCAGGAGGTGCTGGACGCAATCATCCGGAAATGGTACGGACAGGAGCGGAGAGCAGGAGATTCAACGTACACCCATCCCGTTGAGCGTCATGAAACCATCATCCGGCGTTCCCGCTTCACCTATGAAGAAATCACCCTCCCACCCTATACGATCCACTGGACGATCGAGTCGATCCTCGGGAACCTGTACTCCACTTCCTACGGAGCGAAACGCTTCCTCGGCGACAACATCATCCCATTCGAGCAAGAAGTCAAACTCGCCCTCGAAGGTCTCGCTCCCTTCACGGAACCCGCGACCCTCAGCATGAAAATAGCAAGGAAGTGACGCGTGTGGGGACGGTTCCGGTGCGCCACTTTTTTGACGCATGAGAACCGTCCCCATGCGCCCCCCCATTTTCTTTGGACATTTTTCGTTGACATACATACCCTGATGGGTATAAGATGTAACTCGTAAGGTTAAAACAGCGGCGAAAGAGATGAGCTGTCATCGTCTTTTTACGCCTTTAAATATACCCCTATAAGTATTTTAGAGGAGGAATTTGAATGTCAGAGAGAAAAAAGACAACTATTGTGCTTTTCAGCGGTGATTACGATAAAGCCATGGCGGCATATATCATCGCCAATGGAGCAGCAGCATACGACCATGAGGTGACGATCTTCCATACGTTCTGGGGATTGAACGCCCTTCGGAAAGATTCAGATATCCATGTAAAAAAAGGATTCCTTGAGAAAATGTTCGGGAAGATGATGCCGAAGGGTGCCGACCGCATGGGATTATCCAAGATGAATTTCGGTGGGGCTGGTAAGAAGATGATCCAACATGTCATCAAAAAGCATAATGCCATGCCGCTGCCTGATTTGATTGATATGGCTCAGGAGCAGGATGTGAAATTGGTCGCTTGTACGATGACCATGGACCTCTTGGGGCTACAAAAGGAAGAATTGTTGGATCAGATCGAATATGCCGGTGTGGCCGCGTATCTCGGAGATGCTGAAGAAGGAAACGTCAATCTATTCATTTAAACTGGGAGGGAATCAACATGATAGAGATCATGCCGAGAGAACTTGAAGCGAAACTGAACGAAGATGTCCATATCATCGACGTCAGGGAAGTAGACGAAGTGAAGGAAGGGAAGATCCCTGGAGCGATCCACATCCCCCTTGGATTATTGGAATTCCGCATGCATGAGCTTGACCGTTCGAAGGAGTATATCATGGTGTGCCGATCAGGCGGGCGAAGCGGTCGCGCGTGTCAGCTTCTCGACAGTCACGGATACAGCGTGGTGAACATGACAGGCGGTATGATGGCCTGGGAAGGAAAGACAGAATAAATTTTTTTGAAATGTAATATACCCATACAGGTAAAAGGAGGACTCATCATGAAAACCGATCAACTACTTGACGCAAAGGGCCTCGCGTGTCCGATGCCAATCGTCAAAACGAAAAAGGTCATGAAGGATATGAGTGCCGGCGAAGTGCTGGAGGTCCAGGCAACGGACAAAGGATCGAAGGCTGACCTTGAAGCGTGGGCAAAAAGTACAGGGCATCAATATCTTGGCCTGATTGAAGAAGGCGATGTACTGAAGCATTATCTGCGAAAATCATCCGACCAGGATGCAGCGGAGCTCTCGTACGAGACCGTTGCGAGCAACGAAGACCTACAGGCTAAGATCGATGCCTCAGAAGATATCACCATCCTTGATGTGCGTGAAGCGGCCGAGTATGCGTTCAATCATATCCCGGGTGCCGTATCCATCCCGATGGGGGAACTTGAATCGCGCCTTGAAGAACTAAAGAAAGAATCAGCCATTTACGTGGTTTGCCGCACAGGGAACCGCAGCGATATGGCCGCCCAAACACTTGTGGCCAATGGCTTCACCAACGTCACCAATATCGTACCTGGCATGAGTGAGTGGAAGGGAAATACGGAATCGGACCACTAAGATAGCAGGAAGTCTATGAAGGATACCAAACAGGAGGGAATCAACGTGTCAGTCAATGCAATGAGCAGCAAAGAAGTCGCACAGAAAGTCATGGATCAGGAAACACTTTTCATCCTCGACGTCCGGAACGAAGACGCCTTTCAGGACTGGAAAGTGGAAGGGAAGAATTTCACCTATCTGAACGTCCCTTATTTTGACCTGCTGGACGGTGTGGAAGATATCATGGACCAGCTTCCGAAGGATCAGGACATCCTTGTCGTCTGCGCCAAGGAAGGATCCTCGATCATGGTGGCTGAGATGCTCTCAGAAGAAGGTCTTGACGTGTCGTATCTCAGCGGGGGCATGAAGGCATGGAGTGAGCATCTCGAACCGGTGAAAGTCGGTGACCTTGCAGACGGAGGAGAGCTTTATCAATTCGTCCGTCTCGGCAAAGGCTGCCTGTCCTACATGGTTCTATCCGGAAGGGAAGCAGCGGTCATCGATGCCACGCGCATGACCTCCGCCTACACGGCATTTGCCGGTGAAAAAGGAGCGAAGATCAAGCATGTCTTCGATACGCACCTTCACGCAGACCATATTTCCGGTGGGAGGATGTTGGCGGAACAAGCAGGCGGATCCTACTGGCTGCCGCCGAAGGACGCAACGGAGGTCAACTTCGACTACAACAAACTCGAAGACGGAAACTCGGTGACGATCGGAACGTCCACCATCGATTTCCAGGCTATGCACACACCTGGTCACACGATCGGCTCCACCTCGTTCATCGTCGATGGTCACTATCTCCTATCCGGGGATATCCTGTTCATCGACTCCATCGGACGCCCGGATCTTGCCGGAATGGCCGAAGACTGGGTCGGGGATCTGAGGGAAAGCCTCTACACACGCTACCGCGGACTGCAGGATGATCTGATTGTGCTTCCGGCTCACTTCATGGTGATCGAGGAGCTGAACGAAGATGGAACCGTTGCACGCAGCCTCGGAGATCTGTTGAAAGAAAACCACGGTCTCAACATTGAAGACGAGGGGGAATTCAGAAAGCTCGTGACCGAGAATCTGCCTCCGCAGCCGAATGCGTATCAGGAAATCCGTGAAACCAATATGGGGAAAGTCACCCCTGATGAAGAAACCCAACGAGAAATGGAAATCGGACCAAACCGCTGTGCGGTCCGCTAAACCAAGGAGGAATAGAGAATGGAATCAGTAAAAGTATTGGATGCAAAAGGATTGGCATGCCCGATGCCGATCGTCAGGACAAAAAAAGAAATGAACACGATCGAGTCAGGAGAAGTCCTTGAAATCCATGCAACGGATAAAGGAGCTAAAAGTGACCTCACCGCATGGGCCAAATCTGGCGGTCATGAACTTGTGAAGCATGAAGAAGACGGAGACGTATTGAAGTTCTGGATCAAAAAAGGATAATGAATGCTAAAGGAAGGGGATATCCCTTCCTTTTCTTATTATGTAAAACCGTGAAGCCAAATTTTGTACAGGGGCGTTCCGTTCCGCTGCGGCTGACCGCTTTCCTCGGGGCGTGCGGCTACGCCTCCAGGGTCTCACCTGCCCGCTATTCCCGAAGGAGTCGGTCAGCCTCCGCTGCACTTCACTCTCTTTATCATTTTAATCCACACATTCAAAAAAAGATTGACGCCACCAGACAATATCCTTACACTATTAGAAAACTTTAACATTTGTAAACGCCATGAACAGGAGTAATAAGGATCAGGGTCTGCCAAGAGAGCTGTCGTCCGCTGCAAGACAGCCATTCCCGTCCCCAACTCGCCTGGGAGCGGATGGAAGGGAATGTCCATCCGGCCGACCACCGTCATCTGGTCCAGAGCGGTTTCCTGTTCGGGAGACCAATAAGAGTGGTACCACGGCCCCGTCGTCTCTTTCCGAGAGGACGGGGCTTTTTGCTATCCAAAAAGGGGGAGAAGGCCGTGTCATGCTTCATCTGTGATAAACATAGAAGCATCATCAAGACCGCCGGAACGACGATTTATGAGAATGAATGGGTGTATGTCGGTCACATCGATCGCAAGGGAAAACCGAACTATGCGGGACATGTGATGATTGACTTGAAACGGCATGTACCGGGCATGGCGGATATGACGGGCGAAGAAGCCGCTGCATTCGGCATCGCCATGTCGCATGTGAGTCGGGCGCTGACGGAGAGTGAAGGAGCGGAGCATGTCTATGCTTTTGTGTCAGGGAATTCGGTCCCTCATCTTCATATGCATCTTGTGGCCAGATACCCAGGGACCCCAGAAGAACATTGGGGCGCCATGGACGTATACGATTGGGAGAAGGCGCCCATGGTCGGGGAAGAAGAAATCGTGGCCCTGTGCATGAGGTTGAAAGAAAGGATGGAATCATATGAGTGAATGGAGCTGGGTTGGAAGCGATGATATAAAGGTAGATGAGAAGGATGTCCTCACTTTTCCAAATGGGATAGTGGTGGGACGCTTCGGAGGGAATTCCGGGGCAGGTGCAAGCAAGAATGAGGACGCCGCTCTCTTATGGGTTGAAGAGGGGGAGTGGGAATTTGCCGCTATCCTTGATGCCCATCAGACGGCTGAGAGCGCATCCCTGGTCGTCGAGACGCTTGAAGGGGAGAAAGAGCGGATTCAATCCATCCTGAAGCAGCCGATTGGCGAGGTGTTCAATCCGTTGCAGGCCTGCATTCTGGATATATTCAGGGAACCTGGATTCCTTGCCCGCTGTCAGGAAGTGCAGGGTGAGACCGCTATCTTATTGGTATGCAGGAAAGAAAACGTCCTATGGTGGTTCTCGATCGGGGACTGCGTGGTCATGCTCCATCATCCCGAACTCGCCGCCCACGGGCAGTACAATCTGAATCAGCGCCATTTTTACGAATGGATCGGCAAGGCAAGCTCGTTCCATGGGGAAATCCCATGCTACGGCACAGGCGTGAGGGAGCTCAGGGAAGGGACGAATACCATCTTCATGACGACGGATGGACTGTTGGAATGTCCGGGAGATCCGTACCCCGGAGGTAAAGAGATCTTTGCTGCGTTGGATGAAAAGTCGGTGGAGGAAGGAGTGGCGGATCTTCTCCACAAAATCGAAGAAAACGGCGTGCGGGATAGCACGACGATTGTGGCATGGAGGATTGATAACCGTTGTGAAGCCACGTGGCCGGGGAATTTGAGAAAGCCATGATGTCCCCCAATTCGCCCCTATGATACAATAATATGGGAATTTACAACAGATAAGAAAGAGGAAGTCATGCTTTATTTACGGTATGTGTTTTATCAGAGTCTGCTGTTTACCGTCATCGTCATCATGAACTATTATCTTGATCCTTACTTGACCCCACCGTTCACGATGGTGGATGCGACCGCCATCTTGGTTTCTCTCTTGGTTCTGTTCGTTGTCATGACGGTGGTGGTGAAGCTGTATCGTCCTTTTAAAGGCGTCCGTTACCGAACGAAGTTTTTCCTTTCGGTGCCGGCGTTTTTACTGGCGATTGCTTACTTTGTACTAGGAGCTTGGCTGTTTTTTTAGGAGGTGCACGGTATGAAGAAGGTAGTGTTGATCGGTTCGGGTGGGTCGGGAAAATCGACGCTGGCGACCCGTCTTGGGGAAGCAATTGATTTACCTGTCTGGCATTTGGACCAGCTGTTGTGGAAGCCGGGCTGGGTTCCGGTCGAATGGGAAGAAGTACATGGAATCCAACGGAAGCTCATTAGCGAAGAGAAATGGATCATCGACGGAAATTACGGCTCCACGATGGAGTTACGCATGGATGCGGCGGATACGATCATCTTCCTGGATCTATCGAGATGGCGGTGCAGCTACCGAGCCATGAAGCGCATGTTCCGCTATCACGGGAAGTCCCGGCCCGATATGCGGGAAGGCTGCGAGGAGCGATTGGACCTGACCTTCCTCAAGTGGATCTGGCAGTACCCGAAGGAGAAGCGGCCGGGCATCCTTCAAAAGCTTGCAGCTTACAGTGAGGAGAAAACCATCATTCATCTGAAGAACCCACGGAAAGTCCGGAACTTCCTGAAGAATGCCAAAACGTATAAGGGGGCATCAGCATGAAGAATCAAAAACTGACGTTCATCGGTTACTTCCTGGTCATCCCCCTCATCTTTTTTGTCAGTACGCTTCTGTGGAGATGGGGAATCAAACGTACAGATATCGGGGTAGTGCTTACCGATGGTCTTGCCATCTTGGGGATTTATTACCTGCTGATCAGTGTGATCGGTTCAGCAAGAGTCGCTCGATCTTAGACCCTGATCTCGTACATAAGGGCGGCGTCATACATAGCATTTTCCCTGATTTTCTGGATCGGGTCATTCCTCAATTAACAATCGCAAATAGTAGGAGACATCATGTATATTCTCGTCAGTACCATCCAACTCATTAGTTTCTTTATCATCTTTACTGCTGTTTCCCGCTATTCGTTCAGCAAAGAGGAATACGCAGGCTATTCTTTAGCTGTCATCGTGATGGGACAGCTTTTTTCATATTTTGTTGGGGTGTGGGGGGCTCTGTCGGTATTCGGGCTGCTGATTTGGATATCCTTCCGCAAAGAAGACAGGCTCACTGCATTAGGTGTTTTTTATGCGGCATATGCCCTCGTGATGAATTCCTTCCTCGGCTTTTTGTTCGCAGATCTCATAGAATGGATCATCGGGTTCGGCTTCCAGGGAGCGACGGCGAATCTGGATTATCTGGTGTATCTGTTGACAGCCTTCTCACCTCCGCTTTTGAATGCCGGAATCTTGTTTCTACTGGGGAACTATGTAGCGCAGGTGAGGATAGAGGAAGTGGAACGTTTCAGCGCGGTGATGCTGATTCCTGTGACTACCTTACTTCTTCTCGTGGTTGCGGCAGCGTATGTGATCCTCACGCTTGTACATGGGGAAGGGAATCGCGATCCGCTTTTGGAAAACGTCCTTTATGGACTTGGTGCCTTGGTGCTCATCGGCTTTGGTTATTTTATCTTTCAATATCGCCATATTCAGCGAAAGCAATTAGAAAAGGCGAGAGAAGATCAGCTTGCCCAGCTCCAGGACTATACTTCCCAACTCGAGAAACTTTATGATGAGATCAAAGGGTTCCGTCATGATTATGTCAATATCCTATTGACACTTGAGTCTGGTATTGTAGCGGGAGATTTGAATGAAGTGAGATCGGTGTTTGAACAGACGGTGAAACCGACGGGAGAACGGATGAAAGGGAATGAGCATAGCCTTGTTCACTTGAAGAATATCCATGTTCCGGAAATCAAAAGCATTTTGGCTTCCAAACTGTTGATTGCCCAGCGTAAGGGAATGAACATAAGTCTTGAGATCCTTTCACCGGTCCGACATATCGATATAGAGCTCATTTCGTTCACACGGATCATCTCCATTCTTCTAGATAATGCGGTGGAAGGGGCGATTCAATCCCCGGAGCGAGAAATCACAGTGGCTGTCATTGAAGGGGAATGGGAGCAAGTATGGATAGTGGAAAATTCCATCGAAGGCTTCGTTGATGTATCGACCATTTTTAACAAGGGGGCATCCACAAAAGGAAGAGAAAGGGGAATGGGATTGTACACAGTAAGAGGGATTTTGGAAGGAATCCCTCTGGCAACGCTGGAAACAAGAATAATAGAACCTCGCTTCCTGCAGACACTGACGATTAGAAAAGAAAGGTGAGCTAGGTGAAAATCTATCTATTGGAAGACAATATCATTCAGCAGCAGCGTTTAGAAGGAATGATCAAGGAAATCTGTGCAGAAGAATCTGTTCCGTATCAAAATCTCGTTGCCACCGGCAGGCCCAGGGACCTTATTTCTTCTCTGCAGGATGCGACTCTTCACACCCTTTACTTCCTTGACCTCGAGATCCATGACGAGGAGCAAAAAGGCTTTGAAGTGGCGAAAGAGATTCGCCGATCAGATGCATATGGAACAATCGTGTTCGTCACAACCCATTCGGAACTGGCGATGAAGACGTTCGAGTACCATATCGGTGCAGTCGATTTCATAGATAAAGGCCTCGAACCAAAAGCATTCCGCAAGCGCGTCAGGGATTGCTTGCTTCTTGCTTCAGAGAGGAGAGGGACCTCAATCCCGTTGGGTATGTTCCGCTATCATAACGGCCAAAGTAGCTTTCAGATACCATTCGCAGAACTTCTCTACGTTGAAACGACAGGTATCCCCCATAAGCTCCGTCTCGTCTCCACAACCCGGATCATGGAGTTCTATGGGGATCTAAAGGAATTGGAGGGGATCGATGATCGTCTTTTCCGTACGCATCGTGGGTATATAGTGAATCTTGAAGCCATCCGTGAAATCGACCGGAGGAATAAGGTGATCCAGCTACATGGAGGATCATCCTGTCTGGTTTCCAGAAGGCTCATAAAGGGATTGTTAGAAGCATGGGAGAGAAGAAGGGGTGAAGGAGATCATTTGAAAAGGTAAAGACTGGAGCACTGAACCGACCCGGTACTCCTTTTAAGACGTCCGGATGGGGACCGAAAACCAGTTCATGCAATCAATCGGCATTCCGATTGATTGGATGGATCTTGATGCATTTTTCAGGATATGGAACTGGCTGGCTTATAAAGAAAGCCTGATTATCCAATAGTGTTGAAATTTCTCACTTCATTATGGAGGAAACCTATTTTATTGGACTTTCTTCTCTATCGTAGTGGAATTTCCATCTCCATCAGTAATAGTGAATTGAATAATTTGGCCGGGTTCTTTGATTCGATCCTCAAGGGGTAGTGTGAAGTTACCATCTTCATCAAGATCAAGTGTCACGATCCAATTTGGTAATTCCGGATCAGTTACCTCAACCTCTGCATTAGGGTCTGTTTTCCCCTCGTAATTTGTTGTATCTAGAGTGATTTCTGGTAGTTCTGTTTCTTCTCTAATTCTATCAGCACTTTGCCGTTCATCCTCAGATGATTTTTCTACTTGTTTTTCAATTTTAGCCGTAACTCCATTGGCTAAAATATAAAACTCAAATGTTTGACCAGCTGCCGGTGATTCATCAAATTCAACAACTATTTGTCCTTCTGGGTTATCATGATCCGCAGATTTCACAAGCAAATCCTGTCTAACCATTTCTCCATCAATCGAGTAGTGGACATTCTCAACCATATCTCCGGTTTCAGCCTCGTAAGTTTTTGTACCCGTTTGAATATCTGGAAGCGAAACTCCTTCTAATAAAGCTTCTTCCTGTGCACTAGTATCAGCGTCACTTTCAATTACTTCCATGCCCTCCTCAGAGGGGTGTACTGGAAGTTCAAAAGTCTGTTCGTGAGGCAGTCCACCTCCGAAGATATATACTCTAATATCATCATTTTCTCTAATTTCTTTATCACTAAAGGATATGGCAAAATGACCTTCTTCTGATACTTCAGGATCAATTGTTTCTTCGTTATGAGGAAATTGAAAACGAATCGAATGATCCGGATTAATCGTTCCATTATAAATTAATGTGTTTTCGTGGATGCCAGGTAGTTCAAGATTCTCTAGTACATCAGGGTAGAGGTCATCAACATACTCCCCCAAAACAGCTAACTCTTTATAATATTCTTCGTCATCTGCTTGATCGGAGGTAGAAGTTTGTTCTGATTTTTCTTCATCAGAGGCATTGCCATCTTCAGTTTGATGATCCGTTCCATTTTCATTGTTTTCTTCCGACCTATTATCACGTTCTTCTGCACTTGTATCTGCCGAGTCATCACCGCTAGTACAAGAAGCTAACAATAAACCCACAATAGTGATTCCCAAAGCCATTGAAAGTTTCTTCATGGAATAATCTCCTCCTCATAAGCAACTTTACTATTACCTTTGTAAAATTAAGGAACTTCATTCATTCTCATTCCCTAAGTTTCAATCCTAAAACTTGAAATTTTACCAATTGATAAATTAAATAATAATATTGTTGTTAGACAGTCCAGTTACATGGAAGAGCAACTTGTCTGGTTTCAAGAAGGCTATTAGAGGTATTGTAGCGGTTATTTTCTTACCGTTCGTGAATTCCAAATGACCATTCATGAATCTTTACTGCAAGCACCATTTACCTCCTCTATGCTGAAAGTACAAATCAATCATGGAGGTAAAGGCATGACACTCGCAATTGAAGTGAACGGGGTATCAAAGACGATCAAAAAAAGAGAGATCATCTCAAATGTCAGCATGAAAGTCCGTGCAGGAGAGATTTACGGGTTCTTGGGACCGAACGGGGCAGGGAAAACAACAATCATGAGGATGATGCTCAATCTTGTGAAGCCTACGGCAGGTACGATCAGCATGAACGGGGAAGTGGTGGACGGCAAATCTGCGTACTTAAAGGAAATCGGGAGTATCATAGAATACCCTGTATTCTATGAGCGTTTGACTGTGGAGGAGAACCTGGTGCTGCACTGCCGGTACATGGGAATCGAAATAAAGGACGGCGTGGATCGGATGTTGGAAAAGGTCGGATTGAAAGGAGCAAAAGATCAGCTCATTTCCGAGCTGTCCCTGGGGATGAAACAACGCCTTGGCATTGCCAGGGCCATCATCCATCAACCGCGGATCCTGATCCTTGATGAGCCGATCAATGGATTGGATCCCATCGGCATAAGGGAGGTACGAGAACTGCTCCTTATGCTTAAGGAACAGGGTATGACGATCCTTATCTCAAGTCATATTGTATCGGAAATTGAATCCATTGCCGATACAATCGGAGTCATTCAAGAAGGGCGCCTGATCAGTGAGGTGAGAATGGAGGAATTGAAGGAGGGAAGTAGGAGCGGCTACATCATAGGAGTAAAGGATGCCGGCACTGCCAGTCAGATCCTGAGTGAAGTGGGAAGGGTCGAGCGAGTGGACGATCGGACCATCATCGTGTTCAACAGTGTCCTGTCCCGTCATGAGCTGAACCGACTTCTCGTAGTTGGCGGGGTTGAGGTAGAGAGGATCGAGAGCAAGGAAAGCAATCTCGAAGACTACTTCATCAACCTGCTTAAGGAGGGAAAACGCCATGCTTAACCTGATGAAACTGGAATGGACGAAGAACCGGCTTTCTCAGTACTGGAAAGGGGTGCTCGTCAGCATCATCCTCATCTTTGCGGCGATGGCCCTCATGGGAATCGGGTCAAACGGGGAAAAAGAGGCGATGTTCCCCGATTATGAGGCATATGAATCCTTAGCAGGCATCTTCGTCCGGATTGTGTTCATGATCTATACGAGCGTTGTCCTGTCCAGAGTGATGATTGAAGAATTCAGGAATAAGACGATTCAGCTCCTCTTTACGTATCCCACCGAGCGAAAGAAAATCCTGAGGGCCAAGCTCCTCGTCGTATTTGGGTTCTGCTTTGTCACCACGGCGACCGCCAGCATCGTCATTGCCCTCCTGACAGTCGGACTGAATCCGATGTTGGAGATCTTCCCAGATGAAGTGACGTTACGAGACATAGCGGGTGATATCCCCGGCATGCTCCTCATGGCGTTCATGATGGGAGGGGTTTCTCTTATTCCTTTATTCTTCGGAATGAGGAAAAAGTCGACTGCCACCACCATCACGAGTGCGGTTCTGATCGGCTTCCTGATCAATGCCACCGTGTCTGATGGAAGCAACCAGACGAGCTTGTTCCAATTCATCGGTGTTCCTGTCGGCATGTGCCTCATCGGTTTTGGCATCGCCTTTCTTTCGTACCGTCGGATTGAAAAAGCAGATCTATAGAAAAGAAGGGCCCGGGGATCCGGGTCCTTCTTCACTGTGGTGAATTGAAAAAGCTGATGACTCCGATAAACAGAAAAAGAATCATCTGAAAGAAAGGACTGCCTGCTCCACAGACGATTCCAGCAATGGCAATTCCCTTGCCTTTTTCACTGCGGACCTTGAGCTGGTTCAGGGACTTTATCCCAATGATCAGGGCTGCAATCCCGATGAGAATCCCGATGAGCGGGATGATGATGGCAATGATGCCAAGGACCAGGCTGGTGATGGCCAATGCGTTGGTTTTGTTTGACTCCATGATAACCTCCGAAAACAGTTGAATATTTTGCAGGTTAGGGACGTTTTTTCGGCTTGTATAATGCCCGCATCCTGCATTTGAAGGCAACAAAACGAAAAGATCCAACCCTCCTGCACTGCTTCTTTCAGTATAAAATAGTGGGAGACTAAGATACAAATAATTACTGTATAAATGTGGTAAAATGGTAGACCGGGAGATGATGAGAGTGACAGATATCAAAATGATTTTCTTCGATATTGACGGGACGTTGACCCATTATGAGGATGGAAGTATTCCTTCGAGCACGAGGGATGCGATAGGGGAGCTTTTGGACCGTGGCATCAGGGTGGTGGCGGCTACGGGCAGACCCCTTTCCATGTGCGGGGAGATCCGGGATCTGGGGATCGAGACGTTCATTACGGCAAACGGAGGGTATGGTATCCATGGCGAAGAGGTGATCTTTCAATCCGTCCTTTCACCTGCGACGGTAGAGGCTGTCTCTTCGTTCGCCATGGAGATTGGGCACGGTCTGTCCTTCTATACAGATTCACTCAGTATGAACGGAATCGAGGAACGGAGGACCATGCCTGCACTCTTTGAAACATTGGGGTTGAAGGACTATCCGCCGGTTGTAGAGAAAATGGAAGAAGAGGTGTATCTCATGTGCTTGTTTGCGGATGATGAATCTATCGGCCGCTATCATAACAGATTTCCCGAATTGACCTTCAGGCGCTGGCATCCCTTCATCTTGAATGTGTTGGAAACGGACGTATCGAAATCCATTGCCATGAAGAAGATACTCGACCATTTTGGACTCCATCCTTCGGAGGCCATGGCATTTGGAGATGGAGGCAACGATATCGACATGCTTCAGCTGGCCGGAATGGGTGTCGCCATGGGGAATGCAGGGGCCGAGTTGAAGAGTGTGGCCGACTTTGTCACCAAACCTTCCGGGGAAGATGGTGTCGCTTTTGCCCTTCGGGAGCTTGGGTTGATTGGTCTCGGCTATTGCTGATAGACAATGAAGAAACGGCAGGTGGAAGAGCATGAACGCTCATCAGTGGTTGGATAAAGTCAATCTTAAAGCTGCTTCTGTGAAGGAAGTACCGGAGTCATTCAGTTCGACGGTGTATAACGTGAAACTCGTGACGGGGGAAACGGTGTTCTTGAAAATACCCCGTTCCGTCCAGAAGCTGAGTTTGGAGAGGGAGATGCTGGAGCGGTTCAAGGGACACTTACCCGTACCGGAAGTCGTCGCCTTCCATGAGGACGGGTTCCTGGTGCTCGAGGCACTGGATGGTGTCCCGGCGACTGGCATGGTGAGTGAGAAACTGGCGTGGGAGATCGGGGAGCTGCTCGCTAGGCTGCATGCCATCCGGGTAGGTCCCGAAGACTACGGAGGTGCCGTGCGGGATGAATTCAGCCGGTGGACAGAGTTCCTTCCTGCGCAGTTCTACTCGTTTGCCGAAGATGCGAAAAAGGTGCTAGACCCTGAATTGTTCGACCTGGCCCTTGTTCGATTCGAGGAGATGAGGAAGGAGCTGCCGCCTCCCGACGGTCCGTCGTTCATCCATATGGATTTCCGCCCCGGGAACATCCTCGTACGTGATGATCACGTGACGGGTCTAATTGATTTTGAGAGCGTACGGATCGGTTCGACGGAGCTGGATTTTACGAAGATCGAGCGGGATGTATGTCAGCGGTTCCCGGGGACACGGGAAGCATTTGAAGACGGATACCGCTCGGTGAGGCCCCTCATCGACCTTGATCGCGTGCTCCCTTTTTACCGTATGACCGACGCATTCAACTCCACTGGCTGGAGCCAGCGTATGGGCCTAGAGAAGAATAGGGACTTTTTTGAGCGGAACGTGAAGATCCTGAAGGAGAGTCTTGCTTGAGGACTGCAGAAAAGGGATGTGGGTGGAAATGAAGGACGTATTGGCATCAAAAGATTTGATCATGGATGCGCTAGAAGTGGCCGGACTTCCACATAGGGTTGAATTCGAGATGGAAAATCAGAATCAGGAATATGAAGGCTTCGTTCTGACACTGGATGATCGGACCTATAGGAGTAGGCGCGCCAGGAAAACGCCCAACAAAAAGGGGTATTTCACTGTCTTTTGGAGAAAGGGAGACGATGACCGTAACCGTCCATATACGCTGGAGGAATGTACGGATCGACTCATCATCACCGTCCTGGACCAAGGAAAGAAAGGGCAATTCGTTTTCACGAAAGAGGTGATGGCGTTGAAAGGGATCGTTACGACCGGCAGCTCAAAAGGGAAAATGGCCATGCGGGTCTACCCCGATTGGGTGACCGGATTGAACCCGACGGCGAGGAAGACCCAGGCGTGGCAATCGGAGTACTTCATTGATTTGTCCGGAGAGGTCGATGGGAGCCTGATTCGCTCCCATTACCTGGGGAAAGATTATACATAGAAAAGGGAGCCGGTTGTGACGGCTCCCTTTTCTTATGCTCATCGATTCAATTTACTGTGGCGGTACCCGTAGCTGAAGTAGAAGATCAGCCCCAGTACGAGCCAGACGGCGAAGCCCTTCCACGTGAATGCCGACAGCTGGAGCATGAGGTATACGCAGAAGATGACCGCGAGCGCCGGGATGACCGGTACCCATGGTGTTTTAAATCCACGCTTGATCTCCGGACGCGTCTTCCTGAGGACGGCGACACCTAGTGACACCGTGGCAAACGCGAACAGGGTCCCGATGCTCGTCAGTTCCGCAAGCTTATCCAGAGGGACAAGACCGGTGAACAGGGCGACGAGGATCCCGGTCGTCCATGTACTCGGAAGGGGAACCTTGGTTTTCGGGCTGACGCTTGAAAGCTTCTGGGGAAGCAGCCCGTCACGGCTCATGGCATAGAATAGACGGGTTTGTCCGAACATCATGACGATGAGGACCGTGGTGATCCCGACGATGGCGCCAAGGGAAATGAAACCGGCTGCCCAGTCCTGGTGGATGAACTGCAGGGCGAACGCAACTGGATCTTTCACATTCAGCATGCTGTAAGGTACGATCCCTGTCAGGATCAGTGATACAACGATATAGATCACGGTACAGATGACAAGGGCAGAGATGATGCCGATCGGAAGATTCCGCTGTGGGTTCTTCACTTCCTCTGCGGCAGTGGATACCGCATCGAAGCCGAAGTAGGCGAAAACGACGACCGCAGCGCCCGAAACGACACCTGAGAAGCCGAATGGCATGAATGGCTGCCAGTTGGAAGGCTCCACGTACCAAACGCCAACAGCGATGAAAAGCAGGACCACAGCCACCTTCACGATGACCATGATGGAATTGAATTTGGCCGATTCCTTTACACCCCGTGATAGTAGAAGGGTGACGAGAAGGACGATGATGACGGCCGAGAGATCAAGATACGTCCCTTTGCCGGGATCGAATGCCGACGTCAAGGCGTGAGGAAGATGGACCCCGAATCCGGTCAAAAGGCTCTGGAAGTAGCCCGACCAACCGCTTGCCACGGCGGATGAAGCAAGACCGTATTCGAGGACAAGATCCCATCCGAGGATCCAGGCGAAGATTTCCCCGAAGGCGACATAGCTGTACGTATAGGCGCTCCCTGATTGCGGAATCATGGAGGCGAACTCTGAATAGCAGAGGGCAGCGAACACACAGGCAAGGCCGGCAATGATGAACGATAGAATGAGTGCTGGACCTGCATATTTAGCCGATGCCACGCCCGTCAGGACGAAGACTCCGGTACCGATGATGGCACCGACTCCGAGCATGGTCAGATCGACTGCTCCGAGTACGCGGTTGAGAGAGCCTGTATTGCTTTCTGTGATGAGTTTTTTCCTGAATAAGCTCATAGTAACCTCCAAAAACCGAATTATTAAACAATTCTATAAATTACTTTTCATAGTGTATAGTCAACTGTCTTGAAAGTAAATATATAAATATTACTATTACCTATAGTTGGTTTCCAATTCAGTAAGGGGATTGGCATAAAAAAAGAGACAAGCGATAAGCTTGTCTCCGAGCTCATGTGACGGTTTGAAAGGAGAACAGAAGGTCGGCTTCACAGACGATTCTGCTCTCTATGGCCGCCATGCCTCTCCCTTTCACAATCCTTCCTTTATTCCGTGTGATGTCGATTGTAAGAGTCAGCCGGTCACCGGCAAAGGCGTCCTGGTAAAACCGGCCGTTGTCGATGCCGGCAAGCATCCCAAGGCCATTGCTCCGTTTATCTGAATGGAGAGCGGCTCCGCTCATCTGGGCCATGGCCTCAAGGATGAACCCGCGGGGCAAGGCTCCTTCGGGTGACCCTTCACAATCGTGTTGTGAAATGAGCTTCACACCCACGGCCCGTGTTCCTTCTGTCACCTCCACGATCTCATCGACCAGGAGGAAGGGGAACCGGTGAGGCAAAATGCTCCGTATGTCCTTCACGCCTTTGGACTGTCGGGACTCCAGTTCAATACGAGTCCGAGATGGGTAAGTCCGCCACCGAATCCGTACAGAAGCATCGTGTCGCCATCGTTCACTTTTCCTTCTTTGATCCCTTTGTGGATGGCAAGGGGAATCGAAGCAGAAGAAGTGTTGCCGAAGTACTGCATGCTTGTCAGGGTATTCTCGACATTGATCCCGGCTTTGTCACAGATCGACTCCACCATGCGGAGGTTTGCGCTGTGAGGGATGAACCAGTCAAGCTTGTCCCGCTCGATGCCGGATTTCGTCAGAAGCTCTTCTACGCCGCCTGGGATCGTGCGCGTTGCCCACTTATAGACTTCGCGTCCGTTCTGTACCATCTTCCCGGATGGATCAAGCTCCTGTCCGTGAAGAGTAGGAGCGAATGTACGGCGGTATACGTGGGCTCCGCCGGCTCCGTTTGCGCCCATGTGGCTCGCGAGGAAGCTTGGGTTCTCTTCATCATATTCGACGAGCATGGCAGCAGCAGCGTCTCCGAAAAGGATGCAGGTCGAGCGGTCTGTATAGTCCGTCACCTTCGTCAGCGTTTCAGACGCGACAACGAGGATTTTTTTATGGATCCCGCTTGATACCATGTTGTTGGCCACATGCAGGGAATAGGTGAAGCCGGCACAGGTGGCATTCAGATCGAAGGCACCGGTTGCAGGTATGTCGAAGTGATTCTGGATCAGGCAGGCAACACTCGGGAAGGCATGATCCGGCGTGGTCGTCGCCACGATGATGCAGTCGACGTCGCTCAGATCTTTTCCGTACCCGTCAATCAGGTTCTGGACGGCCCCGAAGGCAAGATGGGAAGCGAATTGATCATCGGCTGCAACGCGGCGTTCATGCATGCCGGTGCGCTGGACGATCCATTCGTCAGTCGTGTCCACCATTTTCTCAAGGTCTGCGTTTGTCAGTTTTTTCTCAGGCACATACGTTCCGATTGCCGTGATACGTGCGCGTGATTGGTTCAAAAGAAGGACCACCTTTTTCATGAATTGTGTTTACACCATATATTATGACCAGGTACTAAATCCTCTCCATTATACGCCTTTTTACCGAATTCTTCAATCACCCGGATTTCGGGGATTGAAAAAAAGGTCGAATTCCTGCCTTCTACTTGTCTTTGAGCTCTTGTGAAAGCACCACGGAGAGATTAAGATAAGAAGAGAAGGAGAAATATAACTGAATGAGGCCTGAACCAGGAGTCACGCATGAGGCGCGAACTTCTATTTGCCATGCTGAAGCATGCGCATGGACAAATCGGGTCCAACAGCAGTATATTTAACCTTGCATGAAAGGATGATTAGATGAAACAATCGCACCAAACGATAGAGACGCCCAGCAAAGCCAGCATCCTTTGGCAGCTGACCCGTCCCCACACCCTGACTGCATCCTTCGTCCCGGTATTCATCGGAACTGTTTCCGCCATGTACGAGACGAACATCAGCGTCTGGATGTTCCTAGCGATGCTTTTTGCGTGTCTGTGCCTGCAGATTGCCACGAACTTATTCAATGAATATTACGATTTCAAGCGTGGGCTCGACACGGAAGACTCTGTCGGAATCGGAGGCGCCATCGTCCGCCACGGCATGAAGCCGAGGACGGTCCTTCAGATGGCCCTTACCTGCTATACGCTGGCGGTCCTTGCCGGAATCTATATCTGCGCCAACAGCAGCTGGTGGCTTGCCGCCATCGGAATCGGCGGGATGCTCATCGGCTACCTATATACAGGAGGCCCGCTGCCGATTGCCTACACGCCATTCGGTGAGCTGTTCTCAGGCGTCAGCATGGGAGCAGCCTTCGTCCTGATCGCATTCTTCATCCAGACAGGAACCGTCGATCAGACGACGATCCTGATCTCGATCCCGATCGCGATCCTGGTCGGAGCCATCAACCTGTCCAACAATATCCGGGATATTGAAGAAGACACGATCGGTGGACGGAAGACGCTTGCGATCCTCATGGGTCACAAAAAAGCCGTCTATTTCCTCGGCTTCTCGTTCTTCGTCTCCTATGCGTGGCTGATCGGCCTCATCATCGCCGGCACCGTCAGCCCATGGGTCCTGCTCGTCTTCCTGAGCATCCCGAAACCGGTCCAAGCCATTAAATCCTTCCTCGGAAAAGGCGGACCTGCCCATTCGGGACTTGCCATGAAAGCGACCGCCCAGACGAACACATTCTTCGGATTGCTGCTGTCAGTGGCACTCTTCATCAATTACTTCATCGTCCGATGAACAAAAAGACGACTCCAATGTGGGGTCGTCTTTTTGGTTTATCGTTTTCTGCCGGGGCGGATTGCCCTTTTATTCCCGAAACGGCTCAGGAAGAAAGCGCCGTTATGAAAGACCGCGAAGATCAGGAGGGTCGTCCATATACTGGAATAGTGCGCTGCCGTGATGGGGGTGTACAGATTCGCCGTCGTCAGTCCTCCAAATAAGGCCACCCCGACCATCACCGTATCAAGGAGCGATTGAACAGGCTTCCAGGCATTGTGCAGATAGGTCGGGAATAAAAGGACCAGGGTGCCAAGCACAAGAAACATGGAATTCACGTCCTCATCAAGTCGCCAGTGAGGAAGCCAGATCAGAGCCGTCAGGAATGTACCGATGAAGACGATAAGGCGGACTTTCTTCATCCTGTCCATGGATCGCTCTTCCTCCCGCTCTTTTCGTTTGTAAAAAGAATCGGGTTTCCATTGAGGCGGTGCGAATTCTTCATTTTTCATATCAACCCGTTCGGGGAAATCAAGGCCAGCCTCATGAAGGGGTTGCCGGATAATCGATTCATAATGAAAGTCGAAATCCTCCCGTTTCGCATCATGCAGGTCAAGATCGGTCACATAAGCTGGAATAGCGTGAGTATGTATACGTTGGATCCAGGAGTCAACGTCTTTTTTGGTTTCCGACAGAAAGGAAAGGTAGGTAATATCCCCGTTGCTTTCCACTCTGAATACCAGTCGAAGTCCTTGCCTGTACAGATTTATTTTCTTTCCCGAACTATCCCTTGATCTCGCGTGCATCCTGATCCAGGCTGGCCCAATCAGGACTTCTTTTATATCACTGAAGGGAACCAGACGCTCAATTTTTTCATTGGTTTCACGATCCAAGCCCTTTTGCACATATCCTTCATCGGTCCACCACGACTTATGGAATATAAAAACGGGATCATGTTCATATTTTTGCAGGTCCATGCTAAACACCTCTCGTAATCGATACGGGTGAACATACACGCTGGTTTCACCTGAGTACAAATCTATCCTAGAGTCTTATTCCACTCATATGGTAAAATAAACCTAAAAAGGAGTGAACGACCATGAATTGTATAGGCTGCAGATTGGCCAAGAAACAAGAGAACGTCCATGTGGTGTACGAAACAGCCACCCTTACATGCATCCTTGACTATATGCCGTTCAATCCGGGGCATGTTCTGATTCTCCCTAAGCAGCATGCTACAGAAGTCGAGGAGCTTGATCCGAGGATTGCCATCGACATCATGGAGGCATCACGCTTCCTATCTAAGGTCGTGAAGGCGGCGTTCAATCCTGATGGCATCACGATCATCCAAAACGGCGGGGGATTCAACGACCTCGACCATTATCATATGCATGTGATCCCTCGTTTTGAAGGACAAGATTTTGCCGAGTTCTTCTCTGAGGAGGGAGAGCCGGCGCAAGAAGAGGATCTTGCTCAGGCTGCCCAGAAGCTGATCCGTGTCATCAAAGAGATGGAGCAGCATGCTCGAGTTTGAGCCGAACAGTCGTATGCGGAAGAAGATGAAGGCCGAGGTGGAGATCATGAATTCCAATCCCGCCTTCAATTTTCTGGCCAGGGACCGGGAAACAATCGGGTTTGATGAAGTGGAATCAGAGTTCCAGGAATGCGAACGCCGGGGAGTGAGGCGCCTTCTGGTGAAAAAAGACCGCCGATACGTGGCGGTCATTGATTATTGCCTCCAGAATCCGTCCGATTCAGAGGCTTGGATCAGCCTCTTCGTCGTCCACCGTGCCCATCAGGGGACGGGGGTCGCCCATGAAGCGTACGGGGAATTGGAAGCGCTTGTCGGGAGAAGCGGCAGGAGCCGCCTCCGTTTGGCCGTCCACGCTTCGAACGAGGCGGGACTGGCATTTTGGATGAAGAAGGGCTTTCACTCCTTTAAGGAAGTGGACATTGGAGGGAAGCCCCACTATTGTCTGGAAAAAGAGCTCTAACATAATCGGTTGTCTTTACTACGGTGGCAAACTCACCGTGAAGGGTGGCGAGGGATACGTCGTGAACGAGTGTAGCATCCAGGGTGCGGTCCTCGGGATCGACAAGATCGAAGGCAGCCGTTGCATCGGATAGCACGAAGGTCGTGAATCCAAGATTGCCGCTTATCCTTGCCGACGTGGAGATGCAGTGTGGTGTCGTCAAGCCGGCGATCACCACTTCTGTGATTCCGAGGTGACTAAGGTGTTCCTCAAGTCCCGTTCCGATGAAGGCACTGTTCACACCCTTCTCGAGCACGGTCTCACCGGGGATCGGGTCGAAGCCTTCTTTAAAGCGGAAGCCTTCCTTCGAAGAATGGAAAATGGACTCCGGATGAAGCGACCGGTGCCGGATGTGGATGACCTCCCAGCCGAGGCGCCTCCATTCATTCAAAACAAACAGCATCTCTTCCTCCGCATGGGGGTTATTCCGCGGTCCCCACTGCGGGTGGAGGAACGCCTGCTGCACATCGATTAGGAGCAGGGCACGCTTCACCTTCGGCACCAGCGTTCCACCGCAGTTCGGACAGACGCTTTTGAAGCTATCCGCACATTCGCTGCAAAATGTGCAGTCATGGGAGCAATGGTAAGCTCCCTCATCGATCTTCTTCTCACACGCTAAACAATGTTCCATGTTCCATCACTCCTATTCTTTGATTCTAGTATTCAGTTTATTGGAAAAAGATAGGCGGAACTATGCTATCATGAAGGAAAATACGCCGGCACGCCGTAAAAACGACGGAAGAAGTGGCAATCGGGCTTAAAAGATAAGGTGGGAGCGAATCATGGACGAAATCAATCGTCAGATCATGGAAGAACTACAGCAGGACGGGAGGCTGTCGATGACCGAACTCGGGAGGCGGGTATCGCTGTCGGTGCCTGCCGTGAAGGAGAGGGTGATGCGCCTTGAGGAGCAGGGCGTCATCACAGGGTATCATGCAAAGGTCGATCCCGACCGTGTAGGCAAGACCGTCAAGGCATTCATTCTCATGAAGACCCATCGCTGCAAAGCATTCCGCTCCTTCTGCAGGGAGCACGCCGATGTGATGGAGTGCCACCGGCTCACGGGGGAATACAGTTACCTCGTGAAGCTGGTCACGGGAACGAATGCTGAACTCGAAGATTTCATCGACGCTGCCATGGAATACGGCGAGCCCTATACGATGATGAATCTATCATCTCCAGTTCCGGGTAAGCCGCTTACGGTCGGTGAAGCGTGATGGCATTTCTACTTGGATTTGCTATTTGTTTTGCCATCAGTGGCACGTTGAATATGCTGCTCAACATGCGACGGGGAGTGGACTGGGGCGTGTCGGTGTTTGTGAGCCTGCTGGCTGCGACGGCTATAGGGGTATTTCTGGGGTAGGAGGAGAGAGAATGAACGGAATCCTGTTTTTTGTTGCGTTTATCGCACTGTACTTTATAGGCTCATTTATTCTGTCAAAGATCCTGAGAAGGAAGTTGCGCCTAGGTAAGCGGACGCGCGAACATCATAATGAAATCCATCGGCGATGGGATAAGCGCGTCAGAGTGATGTTACTCGTCCTGTTGTTGATTCTATTGGGTGTCTGTTATTATCACGATTTCAGTCCTATGTACGTGTATATTTCATCGGTAATCGGCCTTCTTTTTCAAGAGTTGTTCCAGGCGTTTATGGATTGGAGGTATTCCGAGAAGCGCAACGAATACGTACGGGCACTGATCGAAACAGGGTATATGGCTCTCGGCCTGACCCTTTTCTTTACGGTTCTATCTACAAGCTTCATGTAAGGAGTGTTACAAATGGAAAACGGTACAAGGATGCTCATTGTCCTTGGCGTGTTCATAGCAACTTATATCCTTTTGGAATGGGCGCTGGGCAAATGGCTTAAGATTGAAAAAAAGAAGAAGGGGTATCACAACGAACGGCATAAGGATTGGGAAATCAAAACAAGTGGTGTGTTGATGTTCATCATTCTGATCAGTTTTATGATGTCTGTGGATGACGGGGTGATGCGTGATGCGTTGCCTTACGTCTTCATCGTTTGTATCATCCTTCAGAACGCACTACGGGTGTACTGGGAATGGAAATTTTCTGATGGGAGTAAAGAGTATATCCGTATGATCATTACCATGAGCTACATGGTTGTATTCTTTATCACGGCATTCGCCACAAACTTTTACTGGGCGGTTCGCTAGATCGTGAAGAACGATCCATCAAAGGGAGAAGGGGAAAGATATGACTACATGGATCTGGCTTATCGTCATATTGGGAGTGTTTTTAGGGGTGTATTATCTTCTGCAATGGGTGTTGGGAAAATGGCTTCATCTCGGGAAGCGGAGGCATTACCGGACGTTTCACAATGAAACGCATAAAAAATGGGACCTTAGGGTGCGTTTAGTATCTGCGTTGATTATTGCAGTGGGATGCATGTGGGGCATCAGTCGAGGAGTAGATGAATCATTTTGGAAGGTTATCCTGTTTTCGAACTTTGCCGGAGTGTTCTTTCAAGAGCTATGCACTGCCTACATGGAATGGAAGTACTCAGAGCAGCGAAGGGAATACATTCGGGTGCTGGCATCAGCAGGGTGTATAATGGCATTCCTGTTCACATTTTACGTCACGAACTTCTTCGGGCTGGCATAAAGGTGTGGTAGCTGTGGTACATGTACTCTTTTTCAATACCGCTCATCAACCGTGAGCCATTTCTTCACCATGAAAACGGGTCTCCGCTTATTTAACGAGAGCCGTGTCGAGGCAAACGACAGGCGAATATACATGGAAGGAGTTTCACCGCTCATCCGTTTTGTATGATGCTTGTTGGTTGAGCTCATCATGTGTCGATCAAGGAGGCTGTTCGATGGCGAGTATGGCTTTGGTACTGCTCGTGTTGTTCGTATTTGCTGCGCTGTACATGGTGTTGCAGTGGGCGCTGGGGAAATGGCTCCATCTTGAGAGTCGGAGGAAGTTTCCCACTTTTTACAACGAGACGCACTGGAAATGGCATAAGATAATGTGCTGGGTCAGCTTGGGTATTCTCATGTCCTCGTTCATATGGGTGATGATCCTTCAGGGCGGTGATGAGTCGTTATGGTTCGTGCTGCTGTTTGCGATTTTTGCGGGCATTACGATTCCTGAGTTGTGCCGTGCGTATATGGAATGGAAGTATTCCGAGCAACGAAAGGAATATATCCACGTACTGCTGAGCGTAGCGTATTTGCTATCTTTCATGATGATCCTGTACGTCACGGATTTTTTCTGGATTTCCTGACAAAAAGCCCTGTCCACACGCGGACAGGGCTTTCGTTGTTTTATAGGGAAGCCTTCAGGATGGAAAGGATGTCTTCTTTTCCGAGTTTCTTGAAGTTACCGAAGCCTCCGTATTCCATTTCGCGGGCGGCGATGCCGGCGATTTCGTCGAGGCGGTCGTCACCGATGTTGTATTCGGCGAGTCGGGATGGTGCTCCGAGGCTGGTCCAGAACGCGCTCAGTTTCTCGACACCTTCAAGGGCGATATCTTTGTCGCTGCGTCCTTCCGTCTCGATATCGAACATGCTGAGCATGAGGCGCTTCATGCGGACCGGATCATGGTCGATGACGTGGCGCATCCAGTTCGGGAACAGGGTTGCCAGTCCGCCGGCATGGGGGATATCGTATACGGCCGAGACGGCGTGCTCGATCGTATGGGATGCCCAGTCGCCGAAGTAGCCCATTTGAAGGGTACCGTTCAGGGCGATGGTACCTGAGTACAGGATCGTTTCGCGGTTCTCGTAGCTCTCAAGGTCCTCAAGGAGTTTCGGCGCTGTTTCGATCACAGTCTGAAGGACCGAATAGCACAGATTGTCCTGGAGCGGCGTGTTCGCCACATTGTGGAAGTACTGTTCGAACACGTGGCTCATCATGTCCACCATGCCGTAGATCGTCTGGTCTCTTGGAACCGACATCGTATTGACCGGGTCAAGGATGGAGAAGGCAGGATGAGTCACACCTGGGCTACCCCATACATACTTCTCGTTCGTCTCCCAGTTGGTGATGACAGAGTCCGGATTCATTTCGGATCCGGTTGCCGCAAGGGTCAGCACGGTACCGAACAGAAGGGCATCCTGAGCGATGACCTGCTTATTGATGATGTCCCAGACGTCGCCGTCATATTTCGCACCGGCAGCAATGGCCTTCGTGCAGTCGATGACGCTTCCGCCACCGACAGCGAGCATGAAGTCGATGTTGTCCTCACGGCAGATGTCGATCCCTTTCCGGACCGTGGATAGGCGCGGGTTCGGTTCGACTCCTGCAAGCTCGGATACGTTCACGTCAAGGTTCTTCAGGATGTCCAGCACCTGATCATACAGGCCATTGCGCTTGATGCTTCCGCCTCCGTATACAAGCAGGACGTTCTTTCCGTACTGGGGGATCAAGTCTGTCAATGCATTGACCTGATCTTTCCCGAAAATCAGTTTCGTTGGATTATGGTACGTAAAGTTTTCCATCTTGTCAGCCTCCTCTGAGTTGTCGTTAAGAATCAAAGGTGCAAGTATAACGCGGGTCGAAAGGTTTAGCAAGTGAAGGGGTCTGTCGATTCTGCACCCATCATGAGACATTATGACTGATATTGGCAAAAGTTTTATTTTTGTTGTACAAAGGTTGAAAATTTGAAATAATAAGAATTGAATAGTTGTTCATAAGGGGGCGTTCAGGCATGCTGGTGGTAAGCGCATGTCTTGCAGGCATGAAGGTACGATACAATGGGACGGATTGCCTCGAAGACGTGATCGGAGAGATGGTCAGTTCGGGTAAGGCCGTCACGGTCTGCCCTGAGATTCTGGGTGGATTCCAAACCCCGCGTGAGCCTGCCGAGATCCAGGGCGGTACGGGTGAGGATGTGCTCGACGGTACGGCTCGCGTGCTGGACCGTTCAGGAGCGGATGTGACGGATCAATATGTAGCCGGTGCTGCTGAGACCCTCGCCATTTGCCGGAAGATGGGGGCGACGGAGATCGTCTTGAAGGAAAACAGTCCTTCCTGCGGCAGCTCCATGATCTACAATGGGAATTTTTCCGGAGAGAAGATTCCCGGGGAAGGTGTGACAACCGCACTTTTAAAAAGGAATGGAATCAAGGTTTGGTCGGAAGAGGATGCTGTAAATGAATTTGTGTGAATTTTCCATCGTTCTGCTAAACACCTGTGCTGATTAGCCGATGAATAATAGTAATGGCACATACAGACGCGGAACAGTTTCAACGGAACATGTCCTGGGTATTGTATGGAAAGAAAAGTAGAGATAGAGAACAGTCCTTCGACTGCAATACGATCACAAAGGGGCAAGAGAATCGAATGAGCGATGTAACAGGTCAAACCTTCTTACCTGAAGCAGAATTAAAGTCACTTCTGCAGCAAGGGGATGTCGAAGAAGGGAAACAACTGGACGTACTCCTGGCCATGGTGGAGCATATCGGGACGCCGGATCCCGTACTCCGAGACAAATTGATTTACACCACCTTTTACCGATTGATCATTGAGGAAGACAGACTCCATACCGAAGTCCTGAAGGATCTCCTCGACCTTTCCATGGATCATCTTCTTATGAAGGGGATCGGTGAGGAAGGGACGGATTCCGTCTTCACGCGCGCCTTCACGACCCTCCTCATGGCACTCGTCCTTGGACGGGACAAAGAGGCCGATTTCCTATCAGAGGATAAGATTCAGGAAGCAGCCGATATCACGGTGGAATATCTGGAGCAGGAACAGGACGTGCGCGGTTTCGTCGAGGAAAAAGGCTGGGCCCACAGCGTCGCCCACGCAGCAGACATGGTGGATGAGCTCGTGCTGAACCCGAAAGTGGATCAGGATATGTTCCCGGTTCTGCTGAAAGCACTATGGGAAAAGGTGTTGGTGTCCCACCATGCCTATATCCATGATGAAGATGAGCGACTCCTCGTCCCGATCCTCCAGATGATCTGGCAGGGGATGGATGAGGGGGAAGTCATAACGCTGGTGGAAAAACTTCCTGAGATGCTTGAGAAGCAGAAAGCCGAACTTGAGGAAGAGGCCTACTGGACCCTGTTTTTCAATGTGAAGACCTTCTCAAAAACGTTCTATATGAAACTGGAAGACTACCCGACCCTTTCAAAGCTGAGGGATGCGATCGACCGGGTCTTGAAAGAACTCAACTGAATAGTGCAATGCTCTTATGAAGAGAGGCGGAGGGACTGGCCCCATGAAGCCTCGGCAACCGGATCCACGGTGCCAAATCCAGCAGACCGCTGCGTCTGAACGATAAGAGGCTGATGAAAGAGGCCTCTTGGAGAGGTCTTTTTTTATGAAGAGAAGGAGGAAGAGCATGACGAGACAAGAGATGTATACAGAACTTGAAGGAAACTTTGAAGAAACACGAAGCTGGAGGAGGCATCTCCACGAAAATCCGGAGCTATCCTTCCAGGAAACCGAAACCGCCCGCTTCATCGAAGGGAAGCTGCGTGAGTTCGGCCTTGAGGTGAAGACCGGTATCGGCGGCAAAGGCATCACCGGTACCCTCCGCGGGGCGAAGCCGGGAAAGAGGATCGCCTTCCGGGCCGACTTCGATGCCTTGCCGATCACGGATGGAAAAGACGCACCGTACAAATCCAAGAATCCCGGGGTGATGCACGCATGTGGCCATGACGGGCATACGTCCGCCCTGTTGTCTGTTGCCAAGGTGCTGAGTCAATATGGACAAGACCTCAACGGCACACTCATCTTCCTCTTCCAGCCGGCAGAAGAAACCCCGCCGGGCGGAGCCAAATTCATGATCGAAGAAGGCGTGCTTGAAGGAGTGGACCATGTATTCGGAGCCCATCTTGCATCGGATTTGCCACTCGGGTCTTTCGGCGTCGGAGAAGGCTTCCGCATGGCAGCCGTCGATAAGTTCGCCATCCACATCAATGGCCTCGGAGGTCACGGCGCAAGGCCGCACACGACGATCGATCCACTCGTGATCGGCACGACCGTCGTCAACGCCCTCCAGCAGATCGTGAGCAGGAAGGTCGATCCCCTGAAATCCGCCGTCGTCACCATCGGCATCTTCAAAGCCGGCACCGCCTTCAACGTCATCCCCGACAACGTCACCATCGAAGGCACAGTGCGTACGTTTGAAGCAGAGGTGCGCGACCAGGTCCAAGAAGAGATCCATTCGATTGTCGCCGGCATCACATCCGGATTCAAGGCGACGCACAGCATCGACTATCTGCGTGGCTACCCGGCCCTCTATAACCATCCGGAGGAAACGGAAATTGCCCGTCGCCTCTTCGCTGACCTTGGACCTGTGGCCGAGTCCGAGCCGACCATGGGCGCTGAAGACTTCGCCTATTACCTTCAGGAAAAGCCCGGTACCTTCTTCCGAGTCGGATCCCGGACGGATGACCTGGCAACCCAGTACTCCCATCACCACCCGCGATTCGACATCGACGAACGCGCACTCGTTCACACGGGCAAAGCCTTCATCAAACTGGCCGAGCACTACGTTTTTTAACTTAACAGAAGAATAGGAGATACATAGATGACAACCTACAAAATCACGATGATGGACGCCTACGCCATCGAATCCCTCCGCGAAAAAGGCATCACCAACGAGATACTGCTTGCGGCCGCAGCAAGTGGAGATACAACGCGACTGTTGGAAGCCGATCCAGGAGGGAACTTCGATGCTTTGCTTAAACTCGCCGAGGATCGGGACGCGCTGGAGAGCATCCTGAATGATGGCTACCAGATCAAATTCGTTACCTACAACGGCCTTCGTAACCTTCTTCGCATGAAATTCCGCAAGCCGTTTACCGACTTGGACAACGGGATTGAAGGACTGCACCTCAGCGTGGAAGAGCTGATCCAGTTGAAGAAGCTGCTCTCAAGCAACTGGGTGCTGAAGGCGGAAGAAGTGGATGATGGGTATGTGGCCAGCGTGACGTATATCGAATAATTGCTTGGTGACGGTTCCGGTGCTTCATTTTTTTATGAAGTGGCCGGGGCTGTTTTTGTTTGGAAGATGGGTGGCAGTTTGCGGTGCGTTGGATAGAGGTCGGGGCGCGGGAGTTGGTAATAAACGTCGAGAGTCGGGAGTAACGTTCCAGAGTTGAATGTAAAAAGCTAGAGTTGAAAATAAAAAAATCTGTCCAAAAAAAGTTGGAAGTAAAATCTCGAAAGTTGATAGTAAATTGCCCAAAGTTGATAGAAAAAGTTTGATAGTCGGTAGAAAATGATGCCGGGATGATATAATTGGATATATAAGGAATTGGATTGTGAGGAAAGTACGCTAATTCATCTTGTTTTCCCAAAATGTGACTTCACAAGACTCATCCATAACCAAAACCACCTAACATGAAGGGATTTTGACCATGAAACCACTACAAAACACCATCGCCGTCGTCACCGGTGCATCCCGCGGAGCAGGCAGGGGCATCGCCTACGAGCTCGGCGAAGCTGGGGCCACTGTCTATGTAACGGGACGAAGCATCCACGGATCTACAACCGACAACCGACCGGAAACAATCGAAGAAACGGCCGCAGGGGTCACGGCACGCGGCGGGAAGGGGATCGCCGTTCGCTGTGATCATACCGACTCAACCGATGTCCGGCGTTTATTCGAAGGTATCAAAGACCAACACGGCCGCATCGATCTTCTCGTCAACAGCGTGTTCGGCGGTTCGGAAAGCTCGCTTCCCCGTGCAGGAGGCAGGCGCTTCTGGGAGCGGCCGGAGGAACACTGGGATGCGATGATGAATGCGGGTGCCCATGCCTACGTCCTCACTGCCCGGGATGCCGTGCCCCTCATGATCCCGCAGCAAAAAGGACTGATCATCAACATCACCGCCCAGCTGAACGATACGATCTCAGGCAACTTGTACTATGATCTTGCCATGAATGCCGTCAACCGGATGACCTTGGTGATGGCGAAGGAACTGAAGGAATACAATGTGTCGGCGGTGGCGCTGTGCCCCGGTTGGATGAGGACGGAAAGGGTCGTCGATTCGGGATTCGGACCTGAGGACGGGGCGACGGAAACCACCGCCTATGTTGGGCGCGCAGTTGTCGCATTGGCTATGGATGCCCATGTTGCATCTCTATCCGGAAGACCCATTGAGGTCGCTGAATTGGCATGTACATATGGATTTACCGATGTTGACGGAACCCGCCCCTTTACCCATTGAAATAACCGATGATTCTGAAAATCATCTTGTTGTTTTTGTTAAATGATGGAATAATAGTCAAGTAGATAATGGATTCCATTAAGGGGGGAACCAATGATTGTCTTCCTCTATATCGGTATGTGCCTGACACCGATCCTCAGCATCATATTCTGTTTGAATCTCGTCACGATCATGAAAAAGATCAAGAGGGATGAGAAAACAGCCATCAACACGTTCTGGTTGACACTTTCTTTCACTTTGATCGCATGGACACTCGTGATGATCACATTTCTTGGCTTGGAATGACGATAATCAAAAAGGAGGAAAACCCATGACCACGATCCAATCCATCTACAGCAACCCGCCCATCTTCGAAACGGAGCGACTGCTCCTCAGGAAGATCGCAGCGACCGATCTTGACGATATGTTCCGGTATGCATCTGACCCCGAGGTGACGAAGTACGTGCTGTGGGATACCCATCAAACCCTTGAGGATACGCGACAGTTTCTTGATTATGCGCTGGAGGCCTACCGGAATGAGGAAGTGTCCCCGTGGGGGATCGAGTGCAAAGAGAATGGGAAATTCATCGGGACGATTGATTTTGTGTCATGGAGCGAGCGACATCGGACAGCAGAGATCGGCTATACCATCGGCCGCCCCTATTGGGGGAAAGGGTATATGACGGAAGCGGCCCGTGAACTACTGAAGTTCGGATTCGAGCATATGGACCTCCTCCGCATC
The DNA here is from genome assembly GCF_009806575.1 of Rossellomorea marisflavi. NCBI lineage: Bacteria > Bacillati > Bacillota > Bacilli > Caryophanales > Bacillaceae > Rossellomorea > Rossellomorea marisflavi. The sequence goes on from NZ_CP047095.1 coordinate 723,341, forward strand.
CAGGCTAGGTGTTTCCCGGAAAACATCGGGTCGGAGCGGGTGATGCAGAAGCTCGGGATGACGTATGAAGGGACGCTGCGGCAGGCGATGAATCTGAGGGGGACGCAGATGGATCTGAAGCAGTATTCGATTTTGAGGGAAGAGTTCTTCTCAAACGAAGGACATTAAACAACTACCAACGAATAAAGGAGCAATACACCATGACAACCGAACAACAACTATACGAAGCAGCCATCGACCTCATCAACACCCGCTACCCCACCGGATGGGGCGGGGCAGCGGCGATGATGACGAAGGGCGGGCGCTTGTTGACGAGCGTGGCTCCTGAGGTGATCAATGCGTCGACGGAGCTTTGCATGGAGACGGGCGCAATCCTAGAAGCGCATAAGTTTGCCGATGAGGTGACGCATACGATCTGTGTGGCCCGTGAGGATGAGCATGCACCGTATCAGATCCTGACTCCATGCGGGGTATGCCAGGAGCGTTTGTTTTACTGGGGACCCCAGGTGAAGGCCGGGATCTATACGGCAGACGGGCATGTAGAGTTCAAGCGACTGGATGAGATCCAGCCGTATCATTGGTATCAGGCGTATCGCGGGGAGTGATCAACTCCCCCAGCGAAGGGCGACGGCCCCCCATCCGAGTCCGGCTCCGTAGCCGACGAGGATGACGAGGTCGCCGTCTTTTATTTTGCCTTCGGTGACTTCCTTGTGAAGTCCTATGGGAATCGTGGGTGCGGATGAATTGCCGTAGTAGCGGATCGTGTGAGTGTGGACTTGTTCCATCGGGTAGCCGAGGGACGCGATGCTCGTTTCGATGATGCGGAGATTGGACTGGTGCGGGATGATGAAGTGGACGTCGTCTAAGGTGTGGCCAGTCTGGGCAAGGATTTCGTTCACGGCTTCCGGGAACTTCTCGACGGCGAAATCGAAGACGGCCCGGCCGTTCATCTTGATATGTTTGTTCTCGTCTAAGTGGAGGTGGTGACCGCCGCTTCCGTCCATCTGCATGGTGATGCCGAGGATCCCTCTGCCTTCCGGGACTTCTCCTACGATGACGGCGGCAGCGCCGTCCCCGAAGATAAGGGAGGTTTTATAGTCATCGGGATTGAGGAGGGAGGAGCACTTGTCCACGGCGACGACGAGTGATTTCTTATACATGCCGGTCTTCACGAACTGAACGGCGGTGGCGAGCCCTGTGATGAAGCTTGAACATCCCGAGTGAAGGTCGAGTCCGGCGCATTTCCTGGCACCGATCCGGTCCTGGACGAGGGCGGCGGTGATATGGGTGTCGTGGGTATTCGTGGCGATGATGACAAGGTCGATCTCTTCTGCATTGACGCCGGCGTTCTCAATGGCCCGTTTCCCGGCCCGCTCGCACAGCTCTGTGAGCGTTTCTTCCTTGCTGAGGTAGCGGCGCTCGATGATGCCGGTCTTTCGTTCGATGTCGGCCGCATTCATGCCAAAGCGGGCACCGAGTTCTTCATTATTCACCACGCGGTCGGGAATATCGACACCGATCCCTAGGATTCCCGTGTTGACCATCATACACATTCCCCATTTCATGAGTTTTTCCTACATATTCATCCTAGCATAATTTAAGGGATAAAAAGGAATTTAAAAGAATAATATGGAATTAGTATAAGTAGAAAGAATGAAAGGGGGGCGTGCTATGACATATGTCACATGGGGCGGTGCGCGGATCAAGCTGTCATGGACAGAATCGGATGCCTTGCCGGATCCCGAACGCATTACAAGCGCCCACGGGTTCTGCTTTTACGAAGGGAAGCTGCTTCTCGTTAATCTCCATTCAAGAGGGTGGGATATTCCCGGAGGGCATTTGGAAGCGGGGGAGACGCCGGAAGAATGCTTCAGGCGTGAAGCCATGGAAGAAGGATATGTGGAAGGCGACTGCACGATGCTCGGTCACATCACGGTGGATCATAGTGAGAACGACTCATGGACCGAAGACGGACCGTATCCAAAGATCGGCTATCAGGTGTATTTCGTCATGGATGTCACGAACATCCATCCGTTTGAAGGGGAGCATGAGTCAGGTGCGCGCCTTTTCATGGAACCTGCGAAGGCACCGGATCATTATAAAGGGTGGATGCCGTTGCATCAGGATATATTGGATCTTGCATGGAGAAAAATAGAGAAAGGGAGATGAAAATGGAGAAAGATGTTCGGGTAGAACTTGAGGAAAAGGTACTCCAAGACGAAAACGAGGGGGCAATGATCCGCTTAAAGCCGTATCGCTTTTCCATCTGGAGCGCTCTGATTGGAATTTTCCTCTTGATCATCAGCATAAACGGAGTTGAAATAGCGAATTCCCTGTTCACCTCACCATTACCGGGAGCGGGCTTCCTGTTGACCAATACATACATCCCATCGGTCCTTGGCTTAGCTTGTATCCTGCTTGCCATATCGACCTGCACCGTCCAGTATGCCCATCAGCTGAAAAAAGGAGATAACTAGATGAGTGGAAAGAAAGACGGCACCACTTATCCACCAGGGGAAAAGATCTTGTCAGAGAAGGTCAACGACGGTGCTTCACGGTTCATGAAAACAATCAAGCCGTATCCCCTGTCAATCTGGTCGGGGTTCGCCGGTGTCGCACTCATGACAGCCGGTATGTACAACGTTGAGATTGCGAGCTTCTTCATGCCGCAGGGCGAAACGTATTTCATGCCGGAAAGCCTTATCCGCACGCTGACCTATGTTCCGGTCGGGTTGGCCATCGTTGCGTGGATCATCGCGATCGTCAGCTTTTCCTTGAAATATGCCCATCAACTGAAGAAAACATCATAACAAAAGGATCGCCCCGTCCATGGAGCGATCCTTTTACTGTTCACAAGACACGGAGCTGAGGGAGAAGATGGAGCCTTCATAGAGAAGGACGGTACCGCCTCCGTCTACGCATTCGGCTGCTTTTTTCTGATTTTGCTTGGAGTTTTCTTTGATCTGGTAGATTCGGAAAGATCCTGACAGGATGATGAGGGCGCTGATACCGACAGCGAGGATCCAGGTTGATTTCTTCACGCGATGACCTCCTTGCTAGATTCCTATGTTTGACAGTATAACATGAATTTAGGTGGGGATTGAGAGGTATTTCACAGAGCAGGCGAGGGGATACTGGTGTGTGCTATAATACGCATATGTAGAAAGGGGGAGGCAAATGAGTGAAACGAGGATCGAGGTACCGGGGCCGTATGACTTCGACCGCGTGCTGGAGCGGCTGTCCATCGACCCGCTCCATGCCGTGGATCGAGAGGCACGACTTGTAAAGGTCCCGTATTATCCGACAGGGGAAGTCATCACGGTCAAAGGCGTTGGGACAAAGGATGAGCCTGCGTTCGTCCTATCATTTACGGAAGATGAACAGTTGGAAGAAAAAGAGGCCCATATCGCCCGCATCTTCCAGTGGCACACGGGACTTCATGAGGTCCAAGCCCACTTTCTCGCAACGGATCTGAAGCCGATCTTCGAGGAGCATGTCGGTACGCCGATCGTTCTTGATTTCAATCCATTTGCCACCATCGTGAAGAGCATCATCCATCAGCAGCTCAATCTGAAGTTCGCCTTCACCCTGACCCACCGTTTCGTTACCCGCTATGGGACCGAGAAGGATGGCGTCTGGTTCTATCCGTCACCGGAGAAGATTGCGACCCTCACTGTGGACGAACTGCGGGAGCTGCAATTTTCCCAGCGGAAGGCAGAGTATGTGATCGGCGTCGGAGAGAAGGTGGCAAGCGGAGAGCTCAACCTCGAAGAACTTGCCCGTGAGTCCGATGAAGTCATCATCAAGGAGCTTACGAAGATCCGCGGCATCGGACCGTGGACGGCCCAGAGCTTCCTCCTCTTTGGACTCGGACGGCCGAATCTGTTCCCCATGGCGGATATCGGCATCCAGAACGCCATCAAGAAGCTGTTCGGGATGGAACAGAAGCCGACGCGCGAGGAAATGGAGCGCTTGAGCGCCGCATGGGACCCTTACCTGAGCTATGCCTCCCTGTATCTGTGGAGAAGTATTGAGTAGAACGGACGTGAATAGATGAATAAACAACAGTCAAACCAAGTACGCATCGAGTTGAAACAGCAGTTTCCTCTGACCATAAAACGAATCGGGATCAACGGGGAAGGAGTCGGCTTCTTTAAACGGAAGATCGTCTTCGTACCGGGTGCCCTGCCAGGCGAAGAAGTCGTCGTGGAAGTCACCAAGGTCCATCCGAAATTCACCGAAGCCCGCGTGAAAAAGATCCGCAAAGCGTCACCCCAGAGAACGAAAGCACCATGCCCAGTCTATGAACAATGTGGTGGATGCCAGCTTCAGCATCTTGAGTATCAAGGACAGCTGGACGCCAAACGCGATATCCTGATCCAGTCCCTCGAGCGCCACACGAAGCTCAATCTCGATGAGCTCGATATCCGCCCGACAATCGGCATGGACAATCCGTGGCACTACCGCAACAAAAGCCAGTTCCAGGTCGGTACGCAAGACGGCAAAGCCATCGCCGGCCTCTACAGCATGAATTCCAACAAGCTCATCGACATCGACGAGTGCATCGTCCAGCATCCGCTGACGAACAAGGTCACAACGGAAATCATCCGCATCATCAATGAATTCAAGATCCCGGTCTATGACGAAAAGCAGAAGCGCCAGATCATCAAGACGATCGTCACACGCGTAGGATTCGAAACGGGACAGGTCCAGGTCGTACTTGTTACAACAGAAAAGAAGGTCCCGCAAAAGGATCTCCTCGTCCAAGAAATCAGCAAGCGCCTGCCGGAAGTCGTCTCCATCGTCCAAAACATCAATCCGAAGAAGACGTCCCTGATCTTCGGTGATCAGACGATCAACCTTCAAGGTAAGGACAGCATCAAAGAACGCCTGGACGAGTTCACGTATGAACTCTCAGCCCGCGCCTTCTTCCAGCTCAACCCGATCCAGACGAGCAAGCTTTACGGCGAAGCCAAGAAAGCTGCCGCCCTAACCGGTAACGAAAAAGTCGTCGACGCGTACTGCGGCGTCGGCACCATCGGCCTCTGGCTCGCAGACGGCGCCAAAGAGATCCGCGGCATGGACGTCATCAAAGAAGGAATCGACGACGCCAAAAAGAACGCCAAAGCCTCACGGGTCAACCACGCCGACTACTACGTCGGCAGCGCCGAAGACCTCATGCCCCAATGGAAACAAGAAGGCTGGCGCCCCGACGTCGTCGTCGTCGACCCCCCAAGGGTCGGCTGCGACCGCAAATTCCTCGACACCATCAAGGAAGTCAAACCGAAGCGTTTTGTGTATGTGTCGTGTAATCCGTCCACGCTTGCGAAGGACATCGACTATTTGAAGCGTGACTATCGCGTTGAGTATTTGCAGCCGGTTGATATGTTCCCGCAGACGGCGCATGTTGAGGTAGTAGCAAAACTAACATTAAAATAACTTTTTTAAATAACAAGAACCCAAACCGGTTCTTGTTATTTTTTTACTCCAATTCACCCGTAAATGATATCGTATAAATAAAAACTCCCCCAACCTGAAACCTTCCTCCCCCAACCAACCCACTAATAAGTATAAAGGGGGCAAACCAGATGGATGCAAAAGACCAGCGACTGGTCAAGAAGGCGATCAAGGGCAATAAGGCGGCCTTTGAGAGGCTGCTTCAGCAACATTATGAACGGATTTATCGGACGGCGTTTTTGTATGTGAATAATGAAGAGGATGCGCTGGATGCGGTGCAGGAGGCATCATTCAAGGCGTTTACATCGATTCATTCCTTGAAGCAGCCGGAGTATTTCCTTACCTGGTTCACGAGGATCGTCATTCGGTGTGCAGGCGATCTATATCGACGGAAGAAGAAAGTGGTTCCGTTGAGTGATGAGATTCTATCCAATCTGCCGGGTCACGCAGACCCAGAACTAGAAGAGTCGGAACAGCTTCTTGATGCGATCGGTCATTTACGAGAGGGTTATCGAACAGCTATTATTCTTTTCTATTATCATGATTACCCGATCAAACTGATCAGCAAGATGATGGGCATTCCGGAGAATACGGTGAAGACGAATCTGAGCAGGGGCCGAGCAGAACTGAAGAAGTTCTATCAGGATGAGGAGGACAAGTGCCATGGATAACAAGCAGGTGAAATCAGCGATTGATCAGATTCCTGTGCCGAAGGAGAAGGTGTTCAGTGCCATTTCGGAAGGGTTGAACCAAGCCCGGCCAAAGAAGAAGCGAAAGGTAGCGACCGGGTTGACGGCTGCAGTGGCTCTTGTGGGGATCACGCTCGGGTCAGGGTTCGTGAATCCGACGATGAACAGCGTGTTGGCCAGTGCGCCGCTCATCGGGGGATCTTCCAGCAGTTCAATGATAAAACTGGAATGGAACTTGCTCATCAGCAGGCCGTGACGGAGCTTGATCAGTCGATGACGAAGAACGGGGTAACGGTGAAGCTGACCAGCGCCTATTTTGACGGTGTAGCGGTATCGATTACGGGATTTGTGGATGATGGCGTGGAGAAGGGGCAGAATGAGCCCGGGGAAGTGAGCTTTGATGTCAACTACGGTGACGGGCAGGGGGATCGTGATGCGTGGTTGAGCGATCGTTCCAGTACCGTCAAGAAAGTGAAGGGCGGGTATGACTTCCAGTGGAAGATGAACTATCCGTACGAAACCATCGACGAGAATGAGATTCTTCCCGTCACGATCCATTCCATCAATGGCGTCAAAGGAGAGTGGACGTTCGACGTGCCCCTTCAGCAGGAGGAGATCATGCGGACGGCACTTGACCAGAGTCATGAGTCCAAACAGGATGGCGTCACCTTCCATCTGAAAGAAATCCTGACGGGCAAGGCGAGTTCGTCCCTTGTATATGAAACGGTTCAGAAATATAAAGACGATGATGTCCGGATTAAAAAGGCAAGGGATGAAGACGGCAAGGTATACGGTTTCGGCAATCCGACCGTACTGAGCGAGTCTCAGGAAGAAGACGGGTACCACCGGACGATTCGCGTGGAGATGACGAAACCGGCTTCGGCCATCGATTCCCTTACGTTCTATCCTCAGGTGGATGTAGCCGATCCGAAGATGGAGCAGCTGCTGGATCAAGATGGCTTCACACTCAAGAGTGAACGTCTTGGACTGAAGCTGCAGGTGAACGAAATAACAGAGCGCGGTAATCAGGTGGTCTTGGATTATAAGCTGCTCGGTCTTCCGGCAGACTTGAGTAAAGACCGACTTGAACTGCTGGAAAACAATCTTCAATATGAGCTGCTGTTAGTGGATCAGGATTATCTTGATAAGATCGATCCTGACAATCCTTTCCCGCCTAAACATCACGGTATCCGCAAAAACACAGTGAAAACGATCGAAGGGAAGACCGCTCACTTCCAATCCACATTTGAGTTGGATGGAGAAGAGCCGTTCAAGGATTTTACACTGGAGAATACGGTCCTTCAGTTTGATTTCTCCAGTTTTGTTTCGGCTAAAGAGTTGAAGCCTTTTGATATTAGCGTGAACAACTAAATTCCAGGGGTGTGCCATTGAAGACGGCGCACCTCTTTTCCTATTTTCTCCCCCGTTCTGGGTCCTTCTTTTAGCAACAGGAGTAAAGTGACTGGCGTTCAACGTCGAGCCGTTCGTAATCCTGCTTCCATATGTAGGGATCTGGTTGTTGCTTATGTCGTGTCACTACTGGTGTCGAGGAGGATCCGTAAGATTTCTGCGCATGGAGCGTATGCATTTTCTGGTTGATTCATACAAATTATTCCTATTTTGATATAATGATAGGGTACAAAATCTGTATGATGGAAAAGGAGCGTTATGAAGAAAACATTAAAGAAAATCGTGGAAGCAAAAACAGACTCGAATTCAATCACGGACCTGTGCAGTAATGAAGCATGTGATGCGATAAGCCCGGTTGCAGACTTTTTCCTGTTTCCAGAAACCTTCCTTTTTGGTGCGGTGACATACGGGGAAAAAGCCCTGTCCATCGGGGTCTTCCTTGTCTTGATCATTGGAGCTGGCTTATTAGGGGATTTCTTAATAAGAAAGAGGTTTAGGGAAAATGATCATCTGCAGGGTATGGTGAGCTTATATGAGAAGATCATGGTTGTGTTTCTATCCTTCTATGGGTTGAAACTGTTTTTTTATTTTCTTAGATTCAAAAGCTAGCGATGGTGCATGCTTAGTGGCATGCATTTTTTTATTACACGTAGATTGAAATTTCTGATCCTAATGGTAAAATGGATTAAAATCCCAATGGAGTAATTCGAATGTGGTGGATGAAAACATCTTCAGCTATTCTTGGAGAGTCATACTATCCTTCATTGTCTCCTGGGGTCTGCCTGGAGGGGGTTTTTTGGCTTTCTGGGCGAACAGAGGTGTGAGTGTACTACTCCTAGTCTGTTTGATCGGAAGTTCCATCTGTTTCCTGATTGGCAGGAAGTACGTGCGGGAAGAATTGATGACCCTCACCCTTCCGGCCAACATAATAGTAAGGATGTGCAGTAGATGATGAGTGAAACGACGGAGCTACCTATACGCCGCAGCGGGATTGCGGCTGTTCTAGTAAAGAAAGTGGATGGAGAGGATCGCGTGCTCCTTCTGAAGAGGGCATCCCGGACCTTGAATGGAGCGTGGTGCTACATCGGCGGCGGAATCGAGCCGGGTGAAAAGGCATGGCAGGCGGCCAAGCGCGAAATCTGGGAAGAGACGGGGATCGACATCCGGACGTTGTATACAGGGAACACATTCGATCAGTTCTACTCCCCTGCAACGAATGACATTTACATGGCGCCGGTGTTCGTCGGGTTTTTGGAGGACGATCAGGACGTGATGCTGAACAGGGAGCATAGTGAGTTTGAGTGGCTCCGTTTCCCCGATGCTATGGAGCGGGCGACGCTGCCCGGGAATGATGTGGTGCTCGCGTTTGTAGAGAAGCATTTTGTGAAGAAGGCACCTGTGGAGTGGTTGAGGATTGAGTTGGCCGGGCAGGTGATGGGAGATTACTAGCAAGAAGACAGTGATGATCACAGCTAGTGTTCTTATCGTTCTCATCGCTGGACTGATGATCTATTGGTTCTATTTTAAAGAAGATCGGTTCACCTTCCGGGTCGGACAGGTGGAGTTTGCCGTAGAGAACCATTCGACTGCCAGCCGGAGTTCCATCCAGGACGAGGTGACCCATGCCTATGAAGCGATTATGGGAGCGGTGAAGGAGGACTACGAGCCTGCCTCTCCCATTTCCCTGGAGTTTTACAATCAGAAGGATATCTCTTTTTCCACACGGGACGAGGTGGTGCTGTTCAAGGATCAGGGCCATTTCCTGACGGTCCATGAGCTCTCCCATGCGCTTCTGTGGGGGAAGGAAGAGCAGGATGACCGGGGCTATTGGGCACTTGAGGGACTTGCCATCCATCTTCAAACGGAATACGGTGACCCGGTGTATCCGAATTATGACGTTTCCCCCACGCGATTATGAATGTGGTGAAAGAAGAAGGGATGCTGATTCCCCTGACGAAGCTTTGCGGAACGTCCATGAGCCGGATGCTATTTCAACCTTCCTTGGAAAGTGATGGAGCATCTCGGTCCCTGCAGTGGATCTCCTATATCGAGTCGGCTTCCTTTGTTTCCTATCTCATCGATGAGTACGGGATGGAAGAGTTCGAGAAGGTCTTTAATGAAAAAGATTCGCTACAGCAGATGAAAGAGGTCTATGGGAAGGACGCGGCAGAGCTTGAGGAAGAGTGGCTTGCTTATATTGATCAGGAATCCTATAAGCTGAGCGAGCGGGAACAGAAGAAGGTACCTGGATTGGAGAAGCGAAGATCGTATTTTGGAGAGATTGATGAGCGGTACATACATTGAGTAGGGGATGGGTGAGATGAAGGAAGCTTGGTGGAAGCGGGCACACTATCTGGGCGAAAGTGACTTGATTTCTTTAGAGAAGGCATTTGAATTTGCATCCCGGGCCCACGACGGTCAGAAGCGGGCGACAGGAGAACCGTATATGACGCATCCGGTAGCGGTCTGTTCGATCCTGATGGAGGAACAAGCAGACCTCCCTACCCTTATGTCTGCCCTGCTTCATGATGTGGTCGAAGATACGGACGTGACGATCGATGAAGTGGAGAAGCAGTTCGGACAGGAAGTCTCAAGGATCGTGGATGGCTTGACCAAGGTGGAGAGGGGAATGATGAGCAAGGAAGAACATCACGCCACCAATATGCAGAAGCTTCTCTCTGCTACAGCGGATGACGTCAGGGTCGCCGTGGTGAAGATTGCCGACCGACTCCATAATATGAGGACCCTTGACGTCAAACCGGTAGAGAAACAGATCCCGTATGCGAATGAGGCCTTGATCTTCTTCGCCCCCTTGCCGGAAAGCTCGGACTGAGGAAGATGAGGGCGGAGCTGGAGGAAATCAGTTTCCCATTTTTGAATCCGGTGCGGTGCAGTGAAGTGGTAGGGGCAGTGGAATCGTATTCCGCGCAGTTTGATCGTGTATTCCAGCAGGTCAGGGAAAAGGTAGGGGGGACCGCCACTTTTGAAGGAATGAGGGAGCCACTCTATCAGAGTTATTCCCTACTGCAGGATGATGTGGAAGTATCCGATCTTTATTCCATCCGGATCACCACGGATTCAGTGCTGGGCTGCTACTCCGTCATGGGGAGCGTCCATCAGGTGTTCAAGCCGGTGGCAGATGCCTTTGTCGATCATCTTGCCCTGACAGTCTCCCCCTTCAATCAAAAACTCCAAACAAAGGTATGGGTCGGGAACGACATGGTGAGAATCATTCTGCAAACGAGGGAAGGGAAAGCACTCTCCGATCAAGGGGTATTGGCCCTATTGAGAGAGGAAAAGTCTTCAGTGTCCATTCAGAGATTGAGCCATGAATGTCTCGGTTGGGACATCCACAACGCCACGGAGATCGCAGAGGATGTACTCGAATTTGAAGCGGTGGTTTCCCATGCACTGTTCCAAGAGACCATCACCATCTACACGCCCGATTGGAACGCTTAGACGCTGCCCGCAGGGGCGGATTGAATAAGCATATGATCATGTTCAGTTAAGAAAGGGTAAGATCACTCATGGAAAATAGTAAATCTCATATCATAGAAAACTTCAGGGAAAGGACCTTGATGAGGGTGATAGCATGTACTTTGTATTGATTTCGTCCTTTCTATTATTCTCTCTTTTAACCGGATATACAGGCTACCAAGGGGAATGGGTGTACTGTGCGATATTCGGGGTAGTCTCCATCATCATCCTGGGGGCGACGGTCCGGCGTTATCGGTCCCAATCAAAGAGAACATCCAAAAAAGATTCCACTTACTGGGACTGCGTGGATTGTGCGTATCTTGGTGACTGTGTGCCGGTACCAAGGGGAGTAGGGAAGCATGTGGGTGGAGGCGATTGCTGTGGATTTGACTGCACACCTTAAATCCACGCTCTACGGGTTCTTCCGCACGGTGCCCTGTCATCGGAGGGAAGAGCGATGTTTTCATATCGGAGGGGAGGCCATACCGATCTGTTCCAGATGCCTGTTCATCCTGATCGGCATGCTGTTTCTCCCCCTGTTCCTGGTATACCCCCTGCCCATCTACATCGGGTTTGTCCTGCAGGTTCCCATGGTGCTGGATGGGTGGACTCAGCTCAAACGGTGGAGAACCAGTACCAATGCCCTTAGGAGTGCAACGGGTTTGATGAGCGGGTTGGGGCTATCCATGGGGATAGCAGGATTTTTTTGGAACATCATTGCATGGTTGCCGTAATTCGACTAAAGAGATCCGAGGTGCACGATGAATACCATCATCTATTTGATCAGACATGGCGATTCCCCGAAGACGGGAGAAGTCGAACGCCTCAGGGGGCTGAGCGAAAAAGGACAGGCAGACGCCGGACGGGTGACGGAGCTCCTGAAGGACGAGGGGATCGATGTATTCGTCTCCAGTCCGTATAAGCGGGCCGTCCTGACGATCGAGGAGCTGGCTACCCTGTCTGGAAAAGACATACTGCTCTATGAGGAATTGAGAGAAAGAATGTTTTCTTCCGGGGTGAACCGGATGGCTGATGCGGAGCTGTATCCCCTCCTTGAGGAGTCGTTTAAGGATCCCCATTACTCCCTGCCTGGTGCAGAGTCGAATGCCGACTGTCAGGTGCGGGCCGTTGAGGTCATCAAAGAGCTATTGTCCCGTTATCAAGGCCGCAAGATTGCCGTTGGTACCCACGGGGCAGTGATGACGCTCATGATGCAGCACTTTGACGAGAGGGTTGGACTGGACTTCCTGCTGGGGACATCGAAGCCTGATATTTACAAACTGACCTTTGACGGGGAACAGCTGATTGAGGTAGAGAGAATGTGGGATCCCGTCCCACGTACAAGCTGAGGTGGAGGACGCCTCGGTTTTTTTGTTTTTTCAGAGAGCCGGCGGCATTTCATATGGATGAATTATGATACAATTTTCCATATGAAGAACGGTAGCGAAAGGGAGGATCCATCATGAAATCATTGGAGCTTATCGACAAAGCGAGGGCAGGGGACCGAGATGTCCTGAGGGAGCATAGGTGGCTGCAGTACCTTTACCTGACGAGAGAGCAGCATATCAATCTGGAGCAGATCACCTCCCTTGAGAGGATGCCGGTGAACCCGGTCCTTCCTTATGTGGAACGTACCTTGCTCGTGCTGAATGAAATGGATCTGCCGGAGAAGGAGAAGGGAATCATCGAGGAAGTGCTGGTGTGGTCGGAAGTGGCCAAGGGCGGTACGAAGCATCAGCGGAACGTCTGGGGAAAGAAGGGCTTCCAGCTCGATATCCACAATATAGGATCGGCACAGATTTATGCGGCGGAGCAGATGAGTCTTCCTCTTCACCTGCGGGATCTGGAGCGGGAGGAGCTCCTCTACACCCTGATCCTGACCCATGGGCTGATCGGTCAATTTATCCGAGGAGAGGTGCGCTACAAGCAGCTGCACCCCCTCATTCAGTGGATGGATGAGCACAATGGAATCGGTGTGGATATGGAAGTGGTCCTGAAGAAACTCAATCAGTGCATCATCCAGGGAGTGTCGAATGAGATTTGGGAAGTGGTGAAGGACGAAGCAGATCAGATTGTTTCTTTCCTGATCGACGGAGAACGTTCAGTGGAAATGACGCTGAAAGCAAGGATCGAGCGGCTTCGCCGGTCTTCGATTGAAAATGGCGAGAATGTCGACCGTGAGTATGACCGATATATGGCGGATGCCAGGTTGAACGGCTATGTGGAAAGCTTCTTTAAGAAGACCGATCTGTGGTACGTCGAATCCGCCCTGAAGGAGTTTACGCTGGAAGAGTTCCTGAAGATCTTCCTCTTGATCTATCAAAAGGTGAACCCCCTCTCCATACAGCATGTGAGCTTCGAGGCGTTCATGAAAGACATCTACTATGATTACAAAGGCCGGAAAACCATCAATCTGTATAAAAAGAGGATCATAGAATCGTATCTGAAAGAGTTCTCCCTCGAAGATCTCCTTCACGGGGAGAAGCCGGTCAATGAGCACGTCGAGCTAGAGGCTGAGCCCATGGATCTCTTGGGTCAGATCATCGGGGTCCGATTCCGATATTCGGCAGCAGGGGAGAAGCTCATCGAATTCTGTCAGGAAGCAGAAAAGTCCCCTCACTATGAGCGGGCGACGATCCTCCTGTATGATTTCTTCGGCTTCAGGAAGGATGCCTTCGATCGCCTGCAGAACGAACACACCTATCTGTCCGACATGAATAGCGGCCAGGATCATAAGCGCATTATTTCAGACTTTGCCACGGGAACGCTGATGCTCGACATCGGCGCGGGCGGTGGTGTCATGCTTGATGTGTTGTCGGATGATCACCCGGAAGCCAATGTCGTCGGAATCGACGTCTCCACCAATGTCATCGAAGAACTGACGAGGAGGAAAAACCGAGAGAACAAGCGATGGACCGTGCAGCAGGCCGATGCCCTCGAGCTGAGGGCCTATTATGAGCCTGGGTCCGTCGACACCATTGTCTTCTCCTCAATCCTCCATGAAATGTTCTCGTATATCCCGTACGAGGGGAAGAAGTTCAATCATGACGTGATCATCCAGGCGCTGAGAAGTTCTTTCGAAGTCCTCGGCGAAGGCGGCCGGATCATCATCAGGGACGGGATCATGACGGAGCCGAAGGATGCCTACCGCACGATCGAATTCAAGGACGAAAACGGGCACGCATTCTTCAAGCGGTACGCCCATGATTTCAAGGGAAGGAAGCTGAAATGCGAATTCCTCCAAGACGGCCGGATCAAGCTTCCCGTCAATGATGCCATGGAATTCCTCTACACGTATACGTGGGGCGAAGAAGCCTATCCCCATGAAGTGCAGGAGCAATTCGGCTACTACACGCCATCCGAGTTCAAGGGGGCCATCAAGGAAGCCTTGGGAGATAAGGCAAAAATCGTTGCGTTCAAGCATTATCTCCAGGACGGGTATGAGGAGTTCCTCGCTCCGAAGGTGACGGTGCGGGATGAAGACGGGATCGAGGGATTGCCGGATAGTACGTGCTTTATTGTGATTGAAAAGGTATGAAATGAAAGGAACCCCTGGGGCATTGGAGCCTCAGGGGTTCTGTTTTTAAACACTCTTTTTTTCAAGCCTGATCATATCAAAATCCTGCTGAGAATAGGTTTTGCCTGGTTTGACACGTTTGTCTACTTTTTTCTTCCTTCCTTGGCCTTCTTCATTCGTTTCGAGAAGCATCCTTTTCAGGTTCGAGCTGATCGTGTTGAATAGGAAGATCAGGATCGCAAAGAAGAGGAGCGGTGCCACCAGGAGCCATGGGGTGACGAAGATGGCGTTGGTGTTCATGCTGATCATGGATGCCCATTCATAATTGACGTTGAAGTAGAGCGGTTCGGAGTCTTCTCCTCCCGGTAGATACCGGAGGCCGCCAAGGGTCAGGGTCAGAATGCCGAGCTGGATGAGCAGGGCAAGGGTCTGGGAGATCTGCTCTGAGAACAGAACGATGGAGTGCCGCAGGAATTGTGGCCACAGGTGGGTCCGGATCAGGTGCCGGTTGGTCCCTCCGAGTGTCCGGGATGCCTCGATGAATTCGTTGTGCATGAACAGTTTCATTTCTTCCCCCATATAGATGCCGAGGGATGGAATGATCACGATCGCGATGGCAATCACCTGGATGATGATATAGGTGTTGGATTCAAGTGCCGCCGACTGATACGCCTGATCCACGTAGTGCAGAAGGGCATACACGATGATGACGAGCGGGATGAATTGGAACACTTCGGCAAGTCCTTTCACATGTTTCAACACGACTTTTGGAAGGAAAGTATAGATCAGACCCGAGATGAAACCGAAGACCATCCTGAGGAATGCGATGGCGATGGTCGCCAGGATGGTGTATTTTGCACCGGCAATCAGGAGCGAGAACAGGTTCAGGCCGGTTTTTTCACTTCCGAGCGGTGGCATTTCAAGCGGTGAGTAGGGTGGAGCAGCATAAATCTTCCCAGAAGCATCCTTCAAGTATTTCACCGTGTCCTCGTCGAACCCTGGATTGAGGATAGGCAGGAGGAAACTGGCCAGTATGAGGAGGGCGATAACGGAAAGCGGCAGGTAGAGACCGAGTATCCATTTTTTATTCAACAGTCGTCCCCTCCTTTAACCAGGTTTTCAAACAAAGTGAGCCGAGTGCATAAATCGCGTAGAACGGCAGGACAAGCAGGACCATCCCCACCAGGAAGGCGGGGGGAGAAGCGGTGGAAGCAAACAGCAGGGCTTTCATGAAGCCATGGATGTTGAACAGGAGTTCGATGATCAATAGATTTGAGAGCATGAGAAGGAACACAGGCTTGGAGTGATAGAAGAAATGGATCCATACGTTCCGGAAGAGATGAACCCATAGCGTATAAGACTTTGAGAATCCTTTGGAATACGAGAACTCGATATACGGCTTGGACTCTTCCTCCCGCAGCTGGAAGATGAAGTTCTTGATGAGGTAGGTTATGGGCAAAATCGCAAGACAGACGATGGGCAAGACGTAAATCCGGTCCTCCCCGAGGGTGTAGATATCGAAGAGAAGAAATCCAGTCCTCTTAAAGAGCCAGATAATGAAAAGCTGAAGCAGGACGACGATGAACACATCCGGCAAGGCATCAAGTCCATCCAGAAAACGGCTGACGATCCGGCCCGCCTTCCGCGGAAGCAACATGAAGCAGTAGCTGAGCACAATGGCGACGACAATCGCCAAAAGAAAGGCACCAAGCAAAATCAGGAAGGAGTACCCGTAAGACTCGGCAAACACTTCCGTTACAGGATACGTTCTATCGGATTCCCCCCAAGGGATGCGGAGAGTCGAGAAGTCCCCGATCTGCGTGAGCGTCGTCTTCATGGACAAAACGAAGTTGTCCAGATTGATCACCAGTTCATGGTCATACTGCAACATGGCGCTCACACTGCTGACCAACAAGAAACCTATGAAAATAAAAAAGGTGTAGAGAAGCCCTGACGATATCTTTTTCATCATTTCCCCCTTATCTTTTTCTTTAATCTAAATATTCTGAATTTAATTGACAATCTTTTGGTAACATACTACCATTAAATTGTAATTAAGGAAATTGTTTATAGATAATTTTTTCATAAATGATTCCAGATTCCTCGAAAAGGTGGGAAATGATGAGAAGTAAACGGCTGGTTTTAACGATTCTCATATTGTGTATGCTTGTTATTTTGGCAGGATGCAGGGTGGTGGCGTTTGAGGGACTGAAGGAGAAGGGACCTAAGAACAATGAAGTGCGTAAGCCAAAAGCGGTGATGGTGGACCTTAATCCTACATTGATGCTGTCTAAACGAAGAATGATCATCCGGGGGGAAACCACACTTACGGAAGGGACCATCGTGACTATACAGCTGAGACCTTTCGATCCTAAGGACAATTATATGAGTATTGTGAATGGTGGTGCGGAACCTACAGATGAAGTAAAGGTAAAAGAAGATGTAGAGGTGGATAGTCAGGGGCAATTTGGCCCCGTAGTTTTTTTGCGAAGCGTTCCTGAACTCGAGGAAAGGTTCCGGTTGGAAGCCATCATTGATCCACGTAACCAAAATAAGAAAGTGCAGGAGCTCCTTGGCTCATCTGGAGAACGCATCAAAGATAGTAGGGGGATGAATACCGTAACAGAGGAGGAACAAGAAATCATAGTGATTCGGAAATATACAGACCTCATGACCTATGAAGAGAGTGGGGGAACGATTGATCCCAGACCCTTTGTTGCCGGGGAAAAAGGAGAGGAAATCTCTCCCACGGGAGGACCAAATCTTAAGAACTAATTTCCTAATCGGAGACATAGTACAAAAAGGTTCTATCTCTAAAAGTAGAGATAGAACCTCTTTGTATGGAGAAAAAGCTCAAGAACGAAAGCGGTTCTTCTTATTCTGGTGGCCTTTCCCACGTCCGACTCAACCGCGCCACTCCCTCCACAATCTCCTCCTCCGTCAGCTTCCCCAGCCCAAGTTGCAGGTGAGGGTACCGGGGCTGTACCTCCACAAAATACTTCGAACATCCATATACGCCAACGTCATGTTTGCGTGCTCTTTCAATCAATTCCTTCTCGGTCTGATCGGTCTTCACTTCAACCACGACAAAGATCCCCGAATGCTCGCCCTTGATATCAATATCGGTTTGGAATGCCTGTCGAAGCTCCCTCACCAATACGTTCATCCGATTTCGATATAAAGCCTTCAATTTCCGGAGGTGTGGATACCAGTGTCCATCCTTCATGAAACGGGCCAGTGTCTTCTGATGGATGGGGGAAGCGGATTGTTCGAATAGCCCTGCGTTTTCCCGGTACAGCGCCAGCAAGCTTGGCGGCAGGACCATATAGCTGATCCTGATCGAGGGAAGAAGGGCTTTTGAGAAGGTTCCCATGAAGATGGTGCGTCCGCTATGGTCCATGCTTTGAAGAGAGGGGACAGGCTGGTGGATGTAGCGGAATTCGCTGTCGTAGTCATCCTCGATGATGTAGCCGTCGACCTCATGTGCCCAGCGGAGGAGATCGAGCCTCTGATTCACGGGCATGGTCACGCCTGTCGGGTAGTGGTGGGTCGGCGTGGTATAGAGAAGGGTGGCAGGTGACTGCCTGAGTTCCCCTGTATGGATGCCTGACGATGTGACTGGGATGGGATGAACCTCAAACCCCATGAGGGAGAAGAGGTTTCTGGACAGGTCGTACCCCGGATCCTCCACGGCAATCACATGGTGGGACCTCAACATCAGGAGAAGCATGAGGAGCAACGACTTCGTGCCTGCGCCTATGATGATCTGGTCCGCAGCTGCCTGCACGCCCCGAGATTGAAATAGATAGTTCTCCAGTTCCCGTCTGAGCTCCATGTCCCCCTGCTTGTCGCCATAGGAGTACAGGGAAGGGTCATTCATGATTTT
The DNA here is from genome assembly GCF_009806575.1 of Rossellomorea marisflavi. NCBI lineage: Bacteria > Bacillati > Bacillota > Bacilli > Caryophanales > Bacillaceae > Rossellomorea > Rossellomorea marisflavi. The sequence goes on from NZ_CP047095.1 coordinate 741,777, forward strand.
ATTGGAATAGCGCCGCCACTTGGCGAGGGGGAAGCTGTCCTGATCCACCGTCCCGGTACGGAAGTCGACGTGGTGCCTGTTGGTTGGAACCACAGGGTCAGCAGTATCCGGAATCCGTTCATAGGCAAATACGCTATCTGACATTTTGGCTTCCACAAAGAAGCCTTTTTTATGTTCACTGCGGACGTATCCCTCTGAAAGAAGCTGCTCATAAGCGAGCTGCGTGGTGTTCCGGCTCACATCAAGCTGACGGGCAAGCTCCCTGATGGAAGGAAGCCTGGTTCCGTGCGGAAGTTTTCCTGAGGCGATCTGCGTGCGGATATACTGATATACCTGATGATACATGGGGATCTGGCTATTTCGTTCAATGGAAAAAATCAATTCGGCCATGAGAGTCTCCTAATCTGTCATTTATGTTTAGTGTAAACTGTATCTTTTTGAAATGACAGATGTTTTGGATAATGGGGGTGTAAGAGGAGGATATCTATGATTCGAATGTATTATTGGTTTTGTACGTTGGTGTGGGGATTGAATTTCATCGCTGTCAAAATCCAGGGGGACCTTGTCGCGCCGGAGCTATCGCTGTTTTATCGGCTGGCGCTCACCTGTCTGATGTTCGGAGCCCTTCTTCTATGGAGACAGCCGGATAAACCGTTGGGAGGTGGGCGCAGGGTGACGGTCTTGCTGTTCGGGGTGTGCAATTTTGCCCTGAGCTATCTTTGTGTTTACTACGGAACGCTGCAAAGCTCCGCGGCCGTAGTAACGATGATCTTCTCCCTGAAGGTCGTATTCACTCCACTGGCTCTTGCCATTGTTGGGAGGGAATCTGTATCGGGTCGGATTGCCGTGGGTGGCGCAATGGGGATCGGGGCGGTGTTCGTCCTGTTGTATCCGACGCTTGTCCACCATCCGGAATCCCTGTCGATGAGTGGCTTGGGGCTCGCTCTTGCGGGGACCATCATCACATCCATCGGCGATGTGTGCTCTGCCATCAATGCCGACAGGGGAGTCGACCCGGTCTACGCCAATGCGTTCGGGTTCCTTGTGGCAGGCGCCGTGATAGGAGGATTTGTATGGGGCAAAGGGGTTCCCTTATCCCTGCCGCCCTCCATTCACTATTGGTCTTCACTCCTGTACCTATCCGTATGCGCGTCATTCTTTGCCTGGCTGTTTTATTTGAAACTGATCAAGGAGATCGGCGGGGCGAGAAGCGGATACATGGTGGCCCTGTTTCCTGCGATTGGAGGGATTGCATCGGTCATGATCGGTGAATCTCCCCTGACCCCGTACCTTGTGATCGGATGCAGTTTGTCATGTGCAGGTGCCTTTATGGCGTTAAAAGGAAAACATATGAAGGAGGAACAAACATGGATATCAACATAAGGGAACTTCACACTGTGGAAGAATGGACGCACTCATTTGAGGTGATGAAGGCATTGAGGACAGATCTGACGCTAGAGAGCTATCTGAGTCTTAGACAGGTCATGACCCAGGAGGGCTATCAGCTATTCGGTCTCTATGCAGAAGGTGAGCTTGTCTGTCTTGCGGGAATCAAGCTTTGCACCAATTTTTACAATGGTCGTCACGTGTTCATCTATGACCTGGTCACCCGTCCCGATCACCGGTCCCACGGCTACGGGGAGAGACTGCTCACGTACATCCATGACTATGGGCGTGAACAGGGAGCAGCATTGGTGGCGTTGGAATCAGGGGTGAAGAGGAAGGATGCTCACCGCTTTTATGAAGAGAGAATGGGATATACAAGGCGGAGTTATTCATTTAGGAAAGAGATATGATCAAGTTTCAAAGGAATGTGAGGAAATGTGTCGAACTGTATAATTAAGTAAAAAATGGTGATTGGAAGCATATCTTTATTGAAAACGGAAACGGGGTGGAGAGGTGAAAAAGCTCATACTCATCTTTTTCCTATTTAACACATGGATCCTGAGCGGTTGCGGTGATCGTGAAGGAGAATTGTGGGTGTGGGAAACAGTTCAATTCGAGGAAACATCGTACCCTACTTATATGAAGATCAACTTCGAACTCCGACATCCTAAAAAGGAGGCCACCCTGGATTCTGTCCAGGTGAATCATATGGAGACGGCGAGAGCCTATATCATCAACGATGAAGGAAAGAACTGGCCTGAGAGTTATGAAAGAACAAAACTTGCTGACCTCCCGTATACCATCAAGAGCGGAGAGCGCTACTCCATTGTCCTAGTATCGGAAGGGGAAGGGTTCAGTGAGTTGGAACAGGCTGATTTTCATTTTAAGATAGGATCAAAAGAGGTTACCCATGTGTACGAAACCAATCCTTAGGGGTGTGTGCTGATGCAAAAGTTCCTCGAAGCTATTTCAACTTTCATTGCCCTTGCCAACCAAAAAGCTGAACACCACGTAGGTTATTGTGGGGATATGCAGGAAGAGATCCTCCACACACTTTCTCATGAATTTTCAGACCTTCCGGCAAGAGAATCCTTTGCTGCCAAACATGAAAACGGCACCATCATCGGGGTGCTGGGGGCGGATGTTGATCTGGGGGACGGAACAGCAGAGCTTTGGGGTCCGTTTGTAAAAGAAGGACAGCCAGTTGAGCTTGCTTTGGAACTGTGGGAGGACCTTACAATGCGGTTAGGTGACAAGGCCCACACCTACTATGGGTTCTATAATGCACAGAATACCCTGGCGAGGAATTTCATGTGTAGGGTGGAAGCCTGTAAGGGAAGTCAGCACTTGATCATGCATGCCTCAAAGCAAAAAGGTGTGAAGGTTGATTCCAGGGTCTACGAATTGAGTCCGGAAAGGCATGCGTCCTTCATCAAACTGCATGACGAAGCGTTTCCGGAAACGTACATGAGCGGTCTCGATATTCTCAAACGCCTTGATCACGAGCATAAAGTGTTCGCAGTGGAATCGGAAGCCGGAATAAAGGGATACGCCTATGTGAAGGGCAAACCCACTTATAATGAAGGAACGATTGAATTCATCGCAGTCGATCCGGCTGAAAGGCAACAAGGGATCGGGACGGCTCTGACGAAGACGGCCCTGGCATTTTTGCAAGACGAGCTTGGAATCCAAACGGTCAGCATGACGGTGGATGCTGGGCATGAGCAGGCCATTCGTCTTTATGGGAGAGCAGGGTTTGAGGTAGTTCACCGGATGGAGTACTACGTGGTGCGGGTGACATAAATGGAACCGAGAAGGATCACTCCAGTGAGTGATTCTTTTTATGTGCGAAAAAAATTCAGCAAGATGTGTAACGAATCGGTGTGATCTTGGATACATGAAGGAGCAGGCAAAAAGGGGGGACATGGTGGAACGGGAGGACATTTACGGAAACTACGCAGATTTTATTTATCGGTACATCATGACGCTGACACATAATAGCCATGCAGCAGAGGAATTGACCCAGGAAACATTCTATCAAGCGATGAAGTCGCTTGATTCGTTTGATGAAGGCAAGTCGAAGTTGTCGACCTGGTTATGCGCAATTGCCCGCAATGTATGGCTTCAGGAAGTCAACCGGGAGAAGAAGCGGATACGCTTGGCAGACAGGCTGAAAGTGGAGGAGGCCGGCTTCCATCATGTGGAGGAGGAACTCCTTAAGGGAGAGGCAAAGGTCGAATTCTTCAAGCGGGTACGGGGGCTGGATGAGAAGAAGCGTGAAATCCTCTATCTCAGACTTCTGGGAGAGTTATCGTTCAAGGAAATCGGGACCGTCTTCGGTGAATCGGAAAATTGGGCGCGCGTCACCTTTTATCGGGCGAAACAAGAGATGAGAAAGGGAGTGAAACGAGATGAATCATGAGGTATTCAAGGATCTTGTGCCGAACTATTTGGAACACTTGACGAGCGATGAGACCCGGCGACTGATGGAGGCCCATATGGAATCATGCCCTGAGTGCAGGGAGTACCTGGAGGACATGAGGGAAGAGGGTATGGGCCGTCAGGTTGAACAGCGCACCGCCGAACGAAAGCAGATTGATTATCTTAAGACGGTACGATCGAAAAATAAGAAGAGGATCATCGTGGTGATTGCATCCATGCTGGGTTTGTTCGTGATTTTGGCAGTGGTGAACCATATCCTGTTTGTCTCAATGTGGATTGCGGATCAGGGGAATGTTGACACCACTATCCAGAAGGATCGGTCAAGCATCACCATGACCTTTAAGTCAAAAAAAGATGACCGCTACCTCCTTGCAATACAAAATGAACTGAATCAGCCTTATACAGATGAGATCATCATCTATGAAAGCTGGGATCTTATCCCGCCACCGTCTTGGCTTCCATATGGTGAGATTTCTGATCAATTCAGAGATGGGGTTTCTGTCACGTATACATTCGCCGACAAAGATACCCTGATCCTCAACGACGGAAAGAAGATTAAACTGACGGATGACGATAAGGTCACAGTCCGTTATGACGGTCGAACAGAGGAGATTCGATTGAAGGATCTGTTTAACGGGAAGAAGGAATGACGTTTTGAAACATGTAATGTAAATAATTACTTTTATGGTAATTTTAAAAGAAAGGATTTTGATGGAGGAGGCGCCTAGATGAAAAGGATATCGGCCTTATGTTTGTTCCTACTGCTCATGCTGTCAGCCTGCAGCACCCAAACCCTGGAGCAATCCATGAAGGAAGTCGATTCTACCAATCTTTCAGACGAATCCATCGGTGGACTGAAAGTGGGCACTTTTCTCCGGGAAGAGCCGGGATTCAAGGGGTATGAATCAAACGGTGAATACGACAGGAATTACAATCAGTATACAAACGGAAAGCTTGATGTAAGTGTGGATAAGGAGACGGATGAAATCCTTGCTGTCGGGGTGATCAAAGGTGGAACGGGTTCAACGACAGCTCATATCGGGCTGGGTTCTTCACTCGACGAAGTCACTTCGGCCTATGGTGAGGATTATTTTTCATATACAGATTCAAACCAGGGAATGCAAGAGATCGGGTACGTGGATCATGAGAACAATCTCCTGTTATCTTTCGTGCATGTCGATAATAAAGTGACAGGCATGAGCCTGGGGTATGCATTTGATCGACTCATTTGGGAGTGAGAAGGAAACGGAGCGGGTGTGTCGAATAACATAGATGAGCAAGTGAGGAGGAAGAATGGTGAAGACATACAAATTGGAGCAACGCACACCCACCTTGCAAGAATATACACGTCTGTGTGATTCCGTCGGCTGGACGGATTTTATGAATTACGATGCAGCGGAAACGTCTCTGGTGAACTCATTGTTCTCTGTGGTCATCATGGACCATGAACAGGCAATCGGAATGGGGAGGATCATCGGGGACGGAGCGATCTATTTTTACATACAGGATATCGTCGTACACCCTGATCATCAGGGGAAGGGCCTTGGGCAGGAGATCATGGGCAGCCTCGTCGGCTACTTGAAGGATCATGCGCCTGATAAGGCATTTGTCGGATTGTTTGCATCCGGTGGAAAAGAATCGTTTTACGAGAAGTATGATTTCATGGATCATTCCCCGAACATGACTGGGATGTTTACGGTGGTGTTGAAGGATGGGCAGGGAGAGTAAGCCTGAATGAAAGACTTTTCACTTATAAGTTGATAAAAGCGAAGAGCATCCGTGATGCTCTTCGCTTTCATTTTAAGAAGGGGGAGCGGGGCATTGAAACTCGAGTCCTATTATTCAAGGATTGCACAGATGATTTCGGAGATGATTGTGGAGGAATGGACTGAAGTGAAAGTGTTTGTAGAAGATGACGGTCTTAAGTTTTTCTTTTTCTACTATCTATCCGAAGAAACAAAAGAGTGGATAAGTGGTTCTGACATTGTTGAACGATTCGATATGAACGAGGAATATCATGAACAGTTTGAAGACGAATTGTCATTTTGCATCAGTGACTTTAAAAAGGAGTATGAAACGGAATTTGGTGACGCTTGGACATGCTTTCAAATGAGTTTTTTACCTGATGGTAGGTTTGACGTCTCATATTATTATGAAAAAAACCCCTTTGGTCCAATTGTCACAGGGATTGCCTGGGAATATGAACACTTGGGAATAAAACAGGGGAATGATCCGTTTTATCAAAAGTTGTTAAAGGAATATCTGGATTCTAAGGCTCAAGGAAAATCATATCCGTTTTTGAGTCCCATTAAGCTGAGGTGATGGGTAGATAATGACAACTGATCGAAGCGTCCGTGCAAAATGAAATGGATTTTGGAATCCTCAATCAGGCCACGCATAATGAAATTTTATAATTCCATAAAAAGGATTTCGGAGATTCCTGTCGAATAATGACAAATGGAATTTAATATCCATATGCGAATATATGAAAAGGATGATTGGTGTATATGAAAAGCTACAGTTGGATGATATCCGCCATCCTTGCTGCCATGGTGGTAGCGGGTTGCGGCAAGGAAGAAAAGGCTCAGACCGAGGATAAACCGGAAGTAAAGCAGGAACAAAAGCGGAAGGAGAACCAGTCGGAGCCTGTTGAGGCTGAGGATGAAGAAACCACATCGGATGAGAGTGCGACGGCTGAACAGGAGGAAAAAAGAGAAGACGAGGAAGCCACTTCTGATGGAGTAGAAGAAGCGACCCTCGACATTTCCGGTTCCTGGGTGGCAAAGGGGAAGGACGATGGAGTGAAGAGTAAATGGTTCTTTAACGATGGCGAGCTTGCGGTGAACGAAAAGTACGAGTATGTTTATAAGGTTGAGAAGTATAAGGATCGCCACGGCTATACGGTGGTGAAGATCATACGTGATGATAACGAAATGACTGCTTTGCTGTTGAAAGGTGAGGGAGATTCCTTGGAAGCCCTGACGTTAGAGGACGATTCGTTCGATCAGTACTTTGCAGACGGCACAGTGCCTGATGGCCAGGTGATCGAGTTCCAGCGAGACGGCGCTGCCTGGGATAGTATGGACGAAGCCGTGGACCTGTGGGAATTGGTCCATAAGAACAAAGCAAACGAGGTTTCCAAAAATATTTTCTGGGAGAACTATGAGCGTGATCTATGGGAAGTGGTGGAGGAAGGCACCTCAGGTGATACCATGCTTCTGCATTTCAGCAATATCAGCGGAGCGGGAGGGAGTTTCACCAAGTTTGTGAGCCACGGCGATCGTGTTGAAATCACGGAATACAACGGCAATGCGTCCTACCCTCAAAATCCTTCTGTCCGCTATACGGTCGAGCGGGCTGACGGGAAAGTGATTGAGATGGAAAATCTGACGCAGTGATTCTTAAGGTGCAAAAGGAGTCTGCCCGGTGACCAAGAGGACGATGATCAGGATCCAGTAAAAGATAAAGGAAAGGGAAAGAAATAAACCGATGACGGAGAGAGTCTTTTTCTCCGTTTTTTTGAGGAGTCCAACAATCGAGATGATGCTCCCAATGACCATCAGGCTGAGGGTGATGGAATCCCCAATGGTAGAACCGGTATTGGCTACCCGTGTCGGGGTGACGAACACGAGGAAGAAGGATGTTACGCCGATGATGAGGGAAAGCCAGCTGATGAAGCCATACGTTTTTGGTGAAGGGGCTTGTGTTTCCATTTTGGTCACTTCCTTTAAAAGAGAGTGTGTTGGAATGATTATAACATATTTTGGTAAAAACACATGAAAATATATAGAAAAGGGGGAGGAAAGGCATCATGAGCCTCGTACACCTACCCAAAAGCAGAAAATGGAGGTGCGGCACAGCATAAATCCCTTTGGCATGAGCATCAGGCAATGAGATCTTTAAAGGCATATGACTCCGTGACGGTGAGCACACTTTATATCATCGACTTTGGAATAATGAAAATAATTACCCGGAACTACCTGAGTATATACATCTATAGAGAAACGTTTCCACATATGATATGCTTGTGGGTGAGGTGATAGAATTGGCAACGATTAAAGATGTAGCGAAATTGGCCGGTGTCGGCATCGGGACAGCTTCGCGTGTGATCAATAAATCCGGATATGCTAGTGAAGAGACGGTGAAAAAGGTTGAAGATGCCATTCAGAAGCTTGGGTATGTTCCAAATGAAACGGCCAGGGCCTTTGTTGCCCAGGACAGTAAGCTTGTAGCATTATTCCTTCCGTCCATCCACCATGCATTTTTCTCAGAACTTGCTTTCTATATCGAAGATGAGCTGGATAAGAGAGGATATCGACTGGTCCTCTGTAATTCAACGGGTAAAATCGATAAAGAAATCAGGTACATCAATATGTTGAAGCAAAATAAGGTTTCGGGGATCATTGGGATTTCGTATAACCGCATCGAAGAAGAAATTACGAGTTCCATGCCGCTGGTGTTTGTCGATCGGCATATTGGTGACATTCCTTATGTTTCAAGTGATAACTATGGTGGTGGGAAAATGGCGTTTCGGATCTTGCGTGATTCCGGATGCACCAAGCCAGCTTTCATCGGGACTTACTCTAAAACCATTGTGACAGAAGTGGAAAAAAGAAGGAGTGGATTTCAGGATGGAGCGGCTGAAAGTGGCATAGATCCTGTTATATTCATCGAACAGGATCCGATTAAGAATCAAACAGCCTTTCTCCATCAATTCCTGAAGAAGCATCCGGACGTCGACGGGGTGCTGGTAGAAAATGATATGATGGCTATGGAATTGGTTCAAATTGCACGTGAGAAGGGGATCAACATTCCAGAAGAACTTTCAGTCATCGGATACGATGGACTTCAGACTTATGCTACGTTCGCGCCGCGTTTATCAACCATCAGACAGCCTGTAGAGCTGATGGGGAGGAGCCTTGTAGACCTTGTCATCAAACGGATGAAAGGAATTCAAGTGACGCCGGCCGTCCATCCTGTAGAATACTTAAACGGAGAGACAACAAAATCGTAAAAAAAATGATTGACTGAAAAGAAAGCGTTTACTATACTAAACGTATAGATGGAAACATTTCCATATGACAGAACGGGGCCTTGCCCTTTTCTTATTAATCTTTGTGGAAACATTTCCATACTGTGAGGAGGGATAGGGATGAAGAAATCGATCGGTCTTATTGTTTTTACAGTATTGCTTTTAGTATGTACGGCATGTTCTTCTTCTACGGGTGGTCAAAAAGCAAAAGATGGAAAGAAAGAATTGAAAGTGTGGGTTCATGTCCCGGCTGAAGAGCAAGAGGGGAAAAACTACGACGAGAGAGCTAAAGAATTTGAAGAAAAGCACAAAGATGTAAAGGTAACAGTGGAACACATCGTAAAGACAGGCGAAGGCAGCGGATATAATGATCGTCTCAACGCAGCCATCACCACTGGAGATCTCCCGGATGTCATCACACTTGAAAGTGTATATGCTGCATCATATGCGGATTCGGAATTGTTGCTTCCTTTGAATGAGCATTTGGATCAAGGGACAATTGATTCCTATCTCGACACCATCGTGGAAGCAGGAAGCGTAGGGGATAATCTATATGCTCTTCAATCGTTCGACCTTTCATCACCGGTTTTCTATAATGTCGATTTATTCAAGAAGGCTGGCATCGACATTCCGGCAGATGAAAATGGTAACTGGACATTGGACCAGGCGTGGAGCTTTGAGGAGTTTTTGAGTAATGCGGAAAAGCTTAAGAAGTATATGAAGGAAGAGCCTGTTCATATGTTCCCGGACAACAGCGGCTGGCAGATGTATGCCCATTCCCCGCTCATTTTCTCTAATGGAGGAAAGCTTGTAGGGGATGATGGCCTTGAAACAAAAGGATATCTTGACAGTGAAGAAACCATTGGCGCCTTCAAGTTCATGGAAACGATGTTCAGGAAAGGCTATGTATCCCCGACTGCGAGAGAAAATGCATTTGCCCTTGAGAAAGCGGCCATCAGTTTTGAAGGACCGTGGATGATCGATGTGTTCAAAAAGGATTATCCTGATCTGAATTGGTCACTGATGCCTTACCCGTATGGCAAGAAGGGTGAGCAGTCTGCTCCTCATGGAAGCTGGTACGTTGCGGCAACGAATAACACGGAATATCCGGATTTAGCTGCTGAGTTGGTCGCACATATGACCAATGAAGAGAGTGCCAAAGCGATGGAAGAGGCTTCAGGCCTTATCCCAGGTCATAAAGAACTGTTGGAATCTTCTAAGCTTTACAATGAGTATCCGAGGAAATTAATGCTTGATCAACTGGTCGAAACGAATCATGTCAAACCGAAATCTCCAATTTTCCCGGTTCTCGAGGATGTCCTGGGGGATATTGTTGAAGGGATCGCCCTGGAGAACGGATCAGTTGAAGATCTGGTGGACGATGCAATCGAAAAAGCAGATCGAGAGAGTGCAAGATTCAAGTAATTGAAAAATAATAAAATAGAAAGTGTACGGAGTATCGTGCACTTTCTGTTCTATTAAGGAGCAGCGATATGGTCAAGAGAAGTGATACTAAACAATTACTCCCATTCATCTTCAGCGGGAAGTTCCTATTTTTATTGCCAGCCCTCGCTTTAATCAGCATATTTGTTATTTATCCATTATGTCTTGCGGTATGGTACTCCTTCACCGACTATTATCTTTTAAAGCCAAATGATGTTTCCTTTGTAGGGCTCGATAATTACTTGGAAATCAAAGATGATAAGTATGCCAAGCAAGCATTCTTCAACTCTACAAAATATGTCATTTACATCGTACCTCTTCAGGTTGCCCTTTCCCTTTTTCTGGCGATTTTGATTGCCAAGAAATCAAGAGTGAATACGTTCTTCAGGACGGCCTTCTTCTCACCTTATATCTTATCCATCATTGTCGTATCCCTTCTTTGGAAAAACATCCTCGATCCCAAGACGGGGATTGTCAACATGCTACTGGCTGAGCTTGGGTTTGCTAAACAGGAATTCTTTTCAGATCCTGCCCTTGCCCTTCCGACGATTTCGTTCATTATACTCTGGCAGGGGATCAGTTTTCAGGTGCTCATCATCATGGCCGCATTGCAGGATATCCCGTCCGCTCTTTATGAAGCGGCTGACCTTGAAGGGGCAAATGGATGGCAAAAGTTCAGATATATCACCGTTCCGAGTATAAAGGGTCAGCTGGTGTTTGTGTTGATCGTTGTGACCACGGGAACATTTAAAATCATCATCGAACCGCTCGTTTTAACCAATGGAGGCCCTCAGGGCAGTACGTCCAGCATTCTTTTGTATATGTTCGAGCAGGGAACGCGATACAGGCAGATCGGATACTCAAGCGCCATCACCGTCGTATTTGCACTGATCCTGATTCTGATCGCATTTATTCAACGTAAGCTGGTCAAGGAGGAGTAGGTATGAAGGCATTTATGAAAGGGTTGAAGATCCTCCTACTGGTGGGTTTTACACTGCTATTTGTATTCCCCACCGTTTGGATGTTCGTCAATAGTACAAAATCTGTTGCTGATATCACGAATGAACTGGGCACGATCCAAAGCTTTCTTCCCCATTTGGGGCAAGTGGATACTTGGTTGGATCCTTATAAAGAATTGTTCAGCAGATTTAATTTCTCGGTTCATTTTTTAAACAGCGTCTTTTACAGTTTTGTCATCGTTGCAGGGAGCCTGTTCGTCAATTCATTGGCTGGATATGCCCTTGCCTGCTTCAATGTACCGTTTAAGAAATATGTCACCGGACTGTTGATCATTTTGATCATTTTTCCTTTTCAATCCGTCCTTATCCAGATCTTCATCATTATCAATGAAATGAAATTGATCAATACCGTATGGGGATTAGCCCTACCGCATATCGGAAGCGCCTTTAATATCTTTTTGTTTATGGTGTTCTTCAAAAAAATCCCGAATGAGCTGAGGGAATCGGCCTTTATGGACGGAGCGTCAGAGTGGCAGATTTTCACGAGAATCGTCGTGCCGATTTCCAAGCCGATTTTCATGACGATTGGAATTCTCGTATTCGTGGGTTCTTGGAATGACTACGTATGGCCGCTCATGATTTTCACGGAAACGGAGAAGTATCCTCTGTCGGTCGCGGTCAATATCATGAATGAGACGAAGCCGGTCTTCCTGAACCAAGTCATGGCGGGCTTAACGGTTACGACCATCCCGATTCTTCTTGTGTATATATTCGGGCAGAAATACATCATGCCGCAGAACACATCTTCAGGGATTAAATAATTCATCAATAGAGGTGGAAGATGAAGCAACTTTATCAGATTGACTTTAGTGAAGGAAAGGGAAACACGGTGTGGGAATGTGTACGGGAGAAAAATCTTCACGTCCATTATGTGTTCAACGAAGCTAAATATAAAGCAAGTGTAGCACCAAGATGGATTCGTTCATCCATTTTAAGGTATGCCTTGGATTTTGACGGATATTCTACTTGGATTGAGGATGAAGGCATTATCCATAATGCCTCATTCACGATTTCGATCATTCTGGCCCCACGATGCTTTGAAGCATGCCACGGGGAGGTCGCAACAGCACTGATTGATCAGTTGGATCGTGATGCCAAAACAGGGTTCGCCCTTGGATTATTTGAGCACGGAATTGTGCAGCTTGAGATCGGGAACGGAGAAGAGATTCAGCTGATCAGGACGGATAAATCATTACGATTAGCAGCTTGGTCCCAGGTGTCAGCAGTTTACGATGAAGATCAACAGCGAATAGCCATCTTTATAAATGGAGTAAGAGAGACAGAGATGACGGCAACCTTTGCACCTTCCGAGACCTCTTTATCCATCGGGAAAAGCAGTGCGCCATTCAAGATTGGGAACTATTTTAGCGGCGGTATGTTTTCAGGAGTAATTGATTCCATCTGCATGCTGGGTGAGGCACTGGGAGACGATGCGATCTGGAAAGAGGCGAGTGCAGTAAATAGTCTGACCCTTGTGAGCAGGGATATTGAGCTGGATGAAGCCAGACTCCTGGATGATCCCCACCGCCCCCAATTTCACGCGATTCCTCCACAGCATTGGATGAATGAACCTCATGCCCCTTTCTATTATCAGGGGAAGTATCATCTTTTCTATCAGAAAAATGCATCGGGCCCCTACTTCTCACATCTCCATTGGGGTCATTGGACGAGTGACGACATGGTGTTCTGGGAAAATGAACCCACCGCATTGATTCCTGAAAAAAAGGTTTCTCCATCGGGCGTTTGGTCGGGATCGGCGACAATCGGTCCGGATGGCAGCCCCCTCCTTTTTTATACGTCAGCGGATTTTTCCAAGACGTACAATCAAGGCGTGGGCGTGGCAAAGCCAAAAGACGTTCATGATGGAAGATTGTTAGAGTGGGATTTAGGGGAAAACGTGGTCATAGAACAGACAGTTGATCAGGGGATCCCATCGCAGTTCAGGGACCCTTTCGTGTGGAAGGATGAAGATGAGGATCAGTGGTACCTCATTAATGGTGGTGGAATCGAGGATCAGGGACCTGTTGCCTGGCTATATACATCCAATGACTGTAGAGATTGGACGTTTAAAGGCGAATTTTTCTCTGTCGACCACAAGGAATACCCTCACCTGGGGACGAACTGGGAGCTTCCGGTATTCCTGCCGATATCCGATGAAAAAGGCAATCGGAAGTTCGTGTTTCTTTTCATGAGTTATTTTCACTCAGGTCCAAGTCAACAAGTGGACACGTATTATTACATTGGAGAGTTCCATCGGGGTTCACATACGTTCATACCAGATACTCCTACTCCCCGGCTCCTTGATTATGGGAGATTCAAGTTCAGCGGTCCCAGTGGATTTGTCGATCCTGTAAGCGGGAAATCCGTGGTGTTCTCCATACTGCAAGGTAATCGAACGGAACAGGAGGAATACGATTCAGGCTGGGCACATAATGCTGGTCTTCCCATTGAACTTTCCCTTCATGAAGGGGAGCTCATCGTAAGACCGCTTGAGAATCTCCAATCCCTCAGAGCGCGGCTTCTTGTGGATGAAGTGAATCAATCGATAAAGTCCATTAACCAGAAGCTTGAGTCGCTCCGTCATAAGATGATTGAAGTACTGGTGGAATTTGAAGAAACGGATGAGAAGGTCGGTGTTGAGCTGAAAAAAGATCCCGAGGGGTTAGAAGTGACCCGGTTGCTCTTTGATCCATCCGCAGCAGTGGTGAGTATGGATAGGCGCAACACATGTCTGGATAAGGACGGGGATTGGCACGGAGGGGAAGTGGTGGTTGAGGGAGGACTGCGCGTCCACCTTTTTGTCGACCATTCAGCCATTGAATGTTTCATCCAGAATAAAAGAATGATCTCTACCAGGGCTTATCCGAGTTTACCTGAGAGTGACCATATCTCTTTGATCGGTAGGGATGAAACACGTATTGCATCCATAAAAGTATATGAACTCAAATCCATTTGGAAACCAAAAGAAGCGGGTGAAGACAATGACCATTGATATAGATATCAACCAAACGTATCGACATCAGTACCATCTTATGCCGGAAAGGGGCTGGATGAATGATCCGAATGGATTTTCATATTTTAAAGGGTCCTACCATCTATTCTATCAACACTATCCATACGATACCCAATGGGGGCCGATGCACTGGGCACATGCTATCAGCACAGACCTCATTACATGGAACCATCTTCCGGTGGCGCTTAGACCAAGTGAGGCTTATGACCGTAACGGCGTGTTCTCTGGATCGGCTCTGCAGGTAGGAGAAGAGCATTGGCTCTATTACACCGGACACGTGGACAGCCATCTTGATGCCCACTATGATAAAGAATTGAAAAAATTCGATCCGGTCAATGAGGTAGAGGGGGAACCTCATATAAGACAGGTCCAATGCCTTGCAAAATCCTCCGATGGACTGACCTATATCAAATATAGCGGCAACCCTGTCATAAACACCGATCAGGTTCCAGTGGGTATCAGGCTGGAGGATTTCAGGGATCCAAAGGTTTGGCAATATGATGGACGCTTTTATATGGTAGTGGGGGCGAAAAGTGAAGGGCATATCGGATATGTATTATTCTACGAATCAGATGATGGCGCGACGTGGACCTATCTGAATAAGCTGACCCTTGGCAGGGAGTATGGCACTGTGTGGGAGTGTCCTGATCTCTTTGAACTGGACGGAAAGTACGTCCTATTGTTTTCTCCCCAGGAAAAATATCGTGTCGGTAACCGATATGAAAACATTCACTCTTCTATGGCATTGATCGGGTCATTCGACCATTCAAGCGGGACGTTCTCAATTGAAAGTGAACAGGAATTGGATCAAGGATTCGATTTTTATGCACCACAGACGCTTTTGACCCCGGATGGGAAAAGGATCATGATGGCATGGATGAAAATGTGGGATATGAATGATCCCCTGCATAAACAGGGACATGGCTGGAATGGCTCTATGACGTTGCCGAGGGAATTATCCCTAAGGAATGGCAACTTAGTCCAGAGCCCAAGTCAAACCATCACGGCGTATCAAAAAAATCGGGTCGATCTAGGTGGCTTTTCCCTGGAAGGAGAATATTCCATCGAATATTTGAACGGCAAAAGCCAACGTATAGATTTGCAGATTGATATGAGAGAGAGCAAGCGTGTAACAGTAAGCTTGTTCAAAGGATTAAGAGACAATCTGAAACTGATCCTGGATCGAGAACGAAACGAGCTCACTCTGGACCGCAGCCACTCTGAGAACCGGATTGAAAACATGGGAACAAAGAATGATTACACCAGAAGTGCCACGGTTGACCTGGCCGGAAAAGTTAAACTTTCCATCTTCTTGGATGTTTCGTCCATGGAGGTTTTTGTGAATGATGGAGAGCGGGTCTTCACGTCTTTGTTCTATCCACATGACCAATCAGATGGGGTGGTACTGTCATCTGAAGGAAGTGTGTTGGTTGAGGGGCTGACGAAGTGGGAGATCGTGCGATGAATTAAAGTATAAAAAAAGAGACTTTGCCACTTTCGGGTGGGCAAAGTCTTTTTATATAGGAGGTTAACTGTACTACATTCAGAAAAGGAGTTATGCTCATTTATAAGATGAAAAGGGGAGTGAGAACATGGAACACCTAAAAGCCATCATGAACCTCATCCACCTATCCCAAAAGCTGAAGATGGAGATGCGGCACAGCTGGCTATCGGATGGACGTCAGGAGAGTGTGGCGGAGCATACGTGGAGGGTATCCCTCATGGCCATTCTCGTGGAACCGCATCTGGACGGATCAGTGGAGATGGAAAAACTGTTGAAGATGATCATCATCCATGACCTAGTGGAGGCGGAAGCGGGGGATGTCCCGGCATTTGATACGATGGGGAATGCGGAGATGAAGGCATTGAAGCAGCAGCGTGAGGAACGGGCAATCGAGAACATCCGGGACATGATTCCGGGAGAAGTAGGACTTGAGCTATACACGCTGTGGCATGAGTTCGAGGCAAAAGAGACGTATGAGGCGAAGGTGGCGAATGCCCTAGACAAGCTCGAGGTGCAGATCCAGCATAATGAGGCCGATCTTTCTACGTGGCTGGATGTCGAGGTGGACATGACCTACGCCATGGGAAGGCATGTGGAGTTTGACAGCTTCCTGACGGAGTTGAAAGATCTCATTGAAAAGGAAGGGCATGAGAAGATTCAAGGGCGTGTAAGGCAGTAATCTCCAAAGGTTGTGCATGTCAGCCTGATTGGAGTTGTCTTCCTTGGTTACATATGTAACCTATCGTTTTTCAGAAAAGAATAACCTAAAGACCATCGGGGTGTTTGGCGTTGATAACGCACAGTAAAAGAAGGCAGGGATCGGCTCCCTGCCTTCTCTTTTTCCTTATTTCGATACAACGGCAAATCGTTCGTTGATATGTTTCGGTTGTTCCACTTCGTCAAGGAGTGCTGCGGCATAGTCGGCATAGCTGATGTAGCTCTGACCTTCTGCGTTGACGATGAAATGATCCTTGCCGGTTTGGTAGGTTCCCGTTTTGGGACCTTCAGGGTCGAAGAAGGCTGCCGGGCTGATGTACGTCCAGTTGAGGCCTTCGGTGTTTTGCAGCTCTTTCAGGCTGAGGCTCGCATTGTAGGCAGTGGCATAATAGGCTTTTGGAAAGTCGGGTGTTTCCAAGAGCTGAACGGTTTTGTCTTCGTCCACAAACAGGCTGCCGGCTCCGCCGATGACAACGAGTCTGGTTTCGGGAGCGTCTTTCAGGGCGTTGGTAAGAACCCTGCCAGCTTCAATGTGGAGATGCTCTTTTCCTTCAGGTGCATTGAAGGCGTTCACGACGACGTCGAATCCTTTCAAGTCTTCTCCTGTCAGATCAAAGAGATCCTTTTCAACGATGTTTACGTTTGCGTTCACTTTTGATGCGCTGCGCACGATGGCGGTCACGTCATGGCCCCGTTGGATGGCTTCCTCTGTAATCAATGATCCTGCTTTTCCTGTTGCTCCGATGATGGCGATGTTCATTTTTATTCCTCCTATTGTTTTGTAACTATTTTTGTTACAGGTTGTTTAAAAATAAATCCCGATTGAGTCGGGTGAATGAGTTGTTCTACATGTAACTATATATGTTACAGGTGAGTCTGTCAACCATGAAAAAATCACCTCTTATTGAAAGAGATGATTCATGATGTCCTTCAGCGTTTGTTCATTCAGTTCATTTTCCATGGCTGCCTGGACGCTTTTGAATGTTTCATCCAGTGTACCTTGGATCCGTTTGCCGACGGGGCATTTCGGATTCGGTTTATCGTGTATTGAGAATAACTCTTTCTCCATATTCACGGCTTTATAGATATCAAGCAAGGTAATGTCCTTGGGATCACGTGTCAGGTTGAAGCCTGGTACTCCGGCTTGGGACGTCAATAGTCCGGCTTTCTTCAGGTCACCGGATAGTCTCCTGATGACGACGGGATTCGTGGTGACGCTCTGGGCGATCTGATCGGACGATTGCTTCGGATCCATCGCCACAAGAGACAGGATATGAATTGCGACCGATAAGCGGGTGTTAATCATGATCTCCCTCCTTCGTAACCATAATAGTTACAAATAGAAGCGTTGTCAAATGGCGCAATCAGGCTTCATTCGTTATGACAGCCTCCTGTCTTTTAAATACACCAGTCTTACTATAGATAAGGAGAGAAAGAATGAACATCCCTACTGCAAAAATCGACACCCCCCAGAAGCCATCGAATTGGGCGAATAAAACTCCGCCTGTCATCGAACCCACTGTCGTTCCAATATACATGGCCGCATTGGACACCGATGAAATCGTTCCACGTGCAGAGGTGGTCAAGCTTTGGAAGATGCTCATGAACACGGGAAAAACAAATCCTGCAACAAGGAAGGCGACAGCGAGAATGATTTCCGCTGTTAAAAGGTTGGTTGATAAAGGCAGGATACCGTAGAGACCGATAAACAAGATGAAGGAGAGCAGTAAGGAACGGGACTGCCCCATTTTTTGGATCAGATGACTTCCAAAGAGGGAACCGATGGCATTCCCCAGACCAATCGCCATCATCGCCGTTCCGACTGAAGCCACGTCAAGTGAGAAATCTTGACTCAACCAAGAGCCGATAAATGAAAAGGCAGCAAAGTTCCCAACCTGAAAGATGAAATAAGCAAGTATGTATGATTTTGCATTCACTGCCATGAACAATGTTTTATACGGTTTCCAAAATGATGCTGATTCGTTTTGTTTTACTGGTGGCAATGATGGGTACACGAGTTGAATGACGATAAGAAGTATGAGTGCCAAGAAAGATAGGAAGTAAAAGGGCATATGCCACGATATGTGGGCAAGGTAGCTGCCGATCGGGATTCCGATCAGTTGGGAAATGGCAAGTCCCGCCGTTGCAAAACCCATCGTCTTCACTATGTGTTGTGGTTGGACAAGAACTGGAATCGATGCCCAAACCTGAGGAGTGACGAACGCGGCACTTACTCCCGCAGCAAACCGAAACAGAAGCATGAAGGAAAACGATGGGGCAACACCGCATAAGAAGGTGGAAATAATAAACCCAATGAAACCCATCAGCATGACCTTCTTACGATCCAAACGGTCTGAAAGGGGCCCAGCGAGAAAGGCGAAAACTGCATAGCCCAGTGCATAAGAGCTAACCATAAATCCCGAAACGTCCGTAGACACTTCATACAGACTGGTCAAGGTGGGAAGCAAAGGCGAAATAAGGAAGGTATCGGTACCAATCACAAACATAATAGAGAAGAATAAGAATGATATGATTTTCATGTGTGTGCTCCTTTGTTTGTCAGTTTTAAAACTATTGAACTGTTAGATGAAAAATATTCCTGGACCCTCATAGTGAGTCCAGGAACCCAGGTAAATACGTAGAGAACGTATCAGGATAAATCTGCACGTATTTGTGCTTGGCTTCTTTACGGGTCGTGGTCAATCCCGCTTCCCTGAGAATCTTAAAGTGATAGGAAGCCGTGGACTTTGTTAACTGAATGCGATCACCCACCTCTCCACAACTCATTTCGTCCCCATGGTTTTTTAGCAACCTCAGAATTTCCAGCCGTGTCGGATCAGCCAATGCCTTAAAAATATCTACTCTGATTTCATCTAGGTTTCTTTGTTCAATAATCATAAAACTATTATACTGTACAGGTGGAATTTGTAAATGGTTTTTTGGAAAGAAAAGGGGTAACAGCAAAAGGAACGTATATAAATAGAATATATAAAAGTCAAAGAGGTGATCCGTTTGCCCCCACTGACAATGGCTATCTTCGGTGTGGTCGCCGCACTCGTCCTGCATGTGATCCTCCGCTATACAAAGCGACACTCCCATGAAGGCTTGATCCTGTTTTTAATCCTGATTTTCCTGTCAGCTGCAGGATGGGTGGTGGGATTTGCAATCGGGGGATGGAGGGGAATGGGGTACAGTGCCCTTGCCATGATGATGTTGGTTGCATCCATGACAGGCCTTGTGACATCGTTCATATTGGCTTTACTGATGAAAGAATGATGGAAACGTCATTCTTTTTTCACATTTTCGGCTAATTGAGAACTTATTTCATTAAAGACATTGACGTTGATTCTCCTCTTGCTTATACTAAGGTAGTGATAATGATTATCACTTGCATCGTTACTAATGAACCACCATATATGACAAACCATTCAGTCTTGGGGAGGAAATCAACATGATGAAGCTTCATACATATGCGAAGAAGGCAGCAGTGGCGGCAGCGTCCGTCATGGTCGTCGGTGCGTTGGCGGCTTGTGGGAACGGCGGCGATAACGCGAAGGACGGCGATAAGGAAAAAGCGTTGACCATCTACAGCGGTCAGCACACGGAAGTGACCGAAGCGTTGACGAAGGAATTCACGAAGGAAACCGGCATCAAGGTCGATGTTCGTGAAGGTTCCAGCAATGAATTGGCTCATCAGGTGGCAGAAGAAGGGGACAAGTCTCCTGCCGATATCATCTTCACGGAAGAAACGGCTCCACTCGTCATGCTGAGCGAGAAGGGACTTCTTGAGAAGATCGATTCCAAAGCACTTGATAACATGGACGACCAATACGAAGATCCGGACGGCACATGGGTCGGATTGCTTGCCCGCTCACGCGTAGTGGCGTACAATCCGAATGTGGTGAAAGAAAGCGAACTGCCTAAGACGGTATTCGACTTCGCCAAGCCTGAATGGAAAGATAAAGTAGCCTACGTACCGACTAGCGGTGCGTTCACCAACCAGATCTCCGCCATGATCATGCTTTATGGTGAAGACGAAACGAAACAATGGTTGGAAGGCTTGAAGAAATACGGCAAGCAATATAAGAACAACAAGATCGCCCTTGATGCAGTAGAAAAAGGCGATGTAGGCGCAGCCCTCATCAACAACTACTACTGGGATAATGAAGCCAAAGAAAAAGGCGCAGACAAGATGAACTCCAAGCTCTATTACTTCGGTAACGGGGATATCGGGGATATGATCTCCCTATCCGGAGCAGGGATCGTCAAGTCAAGCTCTCATAAAGAAGAAGCACAGAAATTCATGGAATTTGCAACGGAAGAAAAAGGACAGCAGGTATTGACGGATACAAGTTCACAGTATCCATTGAACTCAAGCGTGGACACGAAGGACATGAAGCCTTTCTCAGAATTGAATCCGCCGAAAGAAGCACTTGACCTCGGTGAATATTCTGATGGTGAGCAGGCATTGGAACTCCTACAAGAAGTAGGGTTGCTCTAATGCCCCTGACCGGCATATGGAGGAAGAAGGAGCCGCAGCGAAAAAGAACGTCGCTGTTGCTCCTTTTACCTGTTTTTATCTTTATTTTTGTCGCGTGCCTTCCCATCCTCTACATTATCCTCCGCGCGTATGAAGCAGGATGGGAGACGTCGATCAATCTGATCTTCCGCGACCGCGTGTATGAGCTTCTGAAAAATACGCTTCTCCTGGACGTGTCGGTGACGGTGGCCTCCATGGTCATCGGTGTCGCCACTGCCTGGTGCACGGAGCGGACGAATCTATGGGGGAGACGCGTATGGAACGTCCTCGTGACGATTCCGTTCGCCGTTCCTGCCTTTGTCTCTAGCTACAGCTGGGTATCCCTGAGTCCGATCTTTGAAGGATTCTTCGGTGCCTTTCTTGTCTTGACGCTATACAGCTATCCCCTTGTCCACTTGCCGGTGGCTGCGGCACTGAGGGGGATGAATCCTTCCCTGGAAGAAGTGGCATTCTCAGCAGGGTACGGACCGTGGAAAACCTTCTGGCTCGTCACGTTCCCGCAGATGCGACCTGCCCTGTTCGGTGGCGCGCTCCTCATTGCCCTCCATACGCTTGCGGAGTTCGGGGCGCTGTCCCTGCTCCGGTTCGATACGTTCACGACGGCGATCTATGATCAGTACACGATGGCCTTCAACGGAGCATCTGCTGCGATGTTGACGACGGTCCTCCTGTTTTTGTGCCTTGTGTTCATCGGAGTGGAGCTCTACGTCCGTGGGAAGGCTAAATATACGTCTGTCGGAAGGGGCGTCTCCCGTGCGAGAGAGCAGGTGAGACTCGGGTTGGTAGCACCGTTCGTCCAACTGGGGTTCCTTGTGTTGACGGTACTCGCCGTTGGGATCCCCCTCGGACGCCTCGGGTATTGGCTGTTGAACGGAAGCTCTGCAAGCTTTGAGCCTGCTGAATTGGTGGGTAATCTGTTCACCACCTTGTCCTACGGGTTGGGTGGAGCCGTGGTGACGGTGATCATCGCCCTGCCCCTCGTCATGCTGTCGCTCCGACACCGGGGGCCGCTGTCGGTCATGGCCGAGCGGGTCCCGTATGTCGTCCACAGCCTGCCGGGTCTTGTCATCGGCTTGACCCTCGTGTTCTTCGCGATTCGCTATATGAGCGGGATTTATCAGACCTCGGTCCTGCTGATCATCGCGTATGTGATCCTGTTCGTCCCCCTTGCCCAGTCATCGATCCGGGCATCGTACGAGCAGGCGCCTGAGCGGGTCGAGGAAGTCGCACGGTCACTGGGCAGAAAGCCGATGAGTGTTTTCTTCACCGTGACCCTGCCCCTGATCATACCGGGGATCGGGGCGGCGATGGCCCTTGTTTGTTTGAAAATCATGAATGAATTGACGGCGACGCTGCTGCTCCGTCCGACGGGTGTCGATACGCTCGCGATCAGGGTGTGGCAGCACACGGCGAACTCGGAATTTGCCGCCGCTGCCCCTTATGCCGCCCTGCTGATCCTGATCTCGGGCGTGCCGGTCTATATCTTGACCATGCGATCATTTTCCAGTAAGAGGAGTGAAAGAGTATGAAGGCCTTAGCGATTAAAGAGTTATCAAAGAACTTTGATGGAGTGAAAGTATTGGAGAATGTCTCTTTCGACTTGCAGAAGGGGCAGATGCTTGCCGTCCTCGGCCCATCCGGGTGCGGAAAGACGACGCTTCTCCGGAGTATCGCAGGATTTGAAATCCCTGCATCGGGTGAAATCGAAATCTCCGGCGTGAAGGCCTTCGGCGAACGCCTCTATCTCTCCCCGGAAAAGCGCAAGATAGGCTATGTACCGCAGGAAGGCGCACTCTTCCCGCATTTGACGGTGGAACAGAACGTCGCCTTCGGACTGCCACGCAAGATGAAGCGAACGGGCCGTGTACTGGATATGCTCGAGCTTGTCGGTATGCAAGGGTTTGAAAAACGCATGCCCCATGAACTGTCCGGCGGGCAGCAGCAGCGTGTCGCCCTGGCACGCGCCCTCGCTCCCGGTCCGAGCCTGATCCTACTGGACGAACCGTTCAGCGCACTGGATACGGGGCTTCGCGCCAAGCTCCGGGATGATATCAAGCACGCCCTTGAACAGTCGAATGCAACTTCGATCATGGTGACACATGACCAGGAAGAAGCGTTCTCCATGGCTGATGTCATCGCCGTCATGAGGGACGGCGAGCTCGTCCAAATCGCCAATCCGGATGACGTCTATACGAAACCGAAAGACTTGAAGGTGGCCACCTTCGTTGGGGAAGCCGTGCTCCTCAATGGACGGATCAGCGGAGAATGCGTCGACTGTCCGCTCGGCATGCTGCCATGTCATAAGCCTTCCGGTTGCGCCGAACAAGTCACGGTCATGATTCGTCCGGAACAGCTCAGCGTAGGACCGATCGAAAGCGGAATCCAAGCGAAGGTCATGAAGACGACCTACTTCGGACACGATTCCCTGATCGAACTTCTCATCGATGAGAACGGCCAGGCGACTTCAGCTTCCATCCGTGTCCTCGGAAGACCTCAGGTCAAAGTAGGGGACACCGTCGGCTTGAAGGTGGACGGGGATGTTGTGATCTACTGAATGAATGATGAAGCAAAGCTCTATTCCAATCGCTGGAATGGAGCTTTTTCGTATTCAGGAGGAAATGGCGGGTGATCAGCGAATAGGTGATAGATGATCCTAGAAGAAAGAAGGAACAGCAGATGACCATCTCCATATTGAATGAACACGATGCAGAAGCGTACCAGGAGCTGCGCCTGCAGGCACTTCAAACCAATCCCGAAGCATTCGGCTCAACCTATGAACGGGAGGCTGCCTTTTCCCTCTCTTATGTACAAGAGCGATTGACACCATCGGAAGGCAAATTCACCATGGGCGCCTGGGTGGACGGTGACCTTGTCGGCATGGCCACCTTCGTCAGGGAAACAAGTCCAAAAATGGCCCACAAGGGAAACATCTTCGGCATGTTCGTCTCACCGGACATGCGCGGGAAAGCTGTGGGAAGATCGCTTTTAGAAGAATTATTGCAGCATATAAAAGGGTTCGACGGGCTCGAACAGATCAACCTCACCGTCGTTTCCGATAATGAACCTGCGAAGCGCCTGTATACGAGCCTTGGATTTACCGTGTTCGGCGTCGAGAAGCACGGATTGAAGTTTGATGGGTGCTATTATGACGAGGATTGGATGGTATTGAGGCTGTAAGTGAAAGGGGCAGGGACCGTCCCTTTTTTTCGTGGAATTAATTATTTGACTAAATCAATTATTGATTATATCATATACATATAGTTGACTTTATCAAATAAAAGGAGCGGATGACCATGACCATCAACCATGGCGGTGACCTTAGTGAAGACTATTTCATTGCGTATATATCGCTGATCATGAACAGCAGAGGCATCACGTTGGAGGAAGCGAAGGCGTTCACCTTCCAACGCTTGTTCCAGAACGATGAAGAGACCCTTGGTGATCGTTCACATAAGAGCTTCATGCGGGCATATGAGCGAATGGCACAGGGGGTTGTTGGTGCGTAACGTCGGTATTACATCTGATATTGATTGAAAAGACAAGCCAGGACCAGTACAGTAAAAGAAACAAACGGGCATCCGTGAGAGCATGAGAGGAGAAAGAAGATGTATATCCCCAAGCACTTTCAGTTGAATGACGAAGAAAAAATCTTTCAGTTAATAGAGGAAAACGGCTTCGCCATCCTCTTCTCCCAGCATCTAGGCTCCCCTTGGGCGACTCATCTCCCATTGATGGTGGACCGGAGAGATCGTGTACTCTACGGACATATGGCGAGACCGAATGGTCAGTGGAAGGATGGGCAAGGACAGGAAGTATTGGCCGTCTTCCAGGGGGCACATGCTTACATCTCGCCGACCTGGTATGAATCCGATCAGGAGGTGCCTACGTGGAACTACGAGGCCGCCCACGTATACGGTAAGCTGGAGATCATGGAAGACAGCGAGGAAATACTGGACTCGCTGCAGCGACTGGTCGATCAGTATGAAGGGACAGAAAGCGCGTATTCCCTGGATCAGGTTGCCTCAGACAAGCTCAATGGACTGCAGAGAGGGATCGTAGCCTTCAGGATCCCGATTTCCAGGATGGAAGGAAAAGCGAAATTCAGCCAGCATCATCCGGAGGAAAGGCGTCGATCCGTCGCCAGTGAGTTACGGCGGACCGGTCGGGAAGGGGATGCTTTGGTAGCACAACGAATGGAAAAAGGGTTGGACCATTGAATCATTTTCCGGAAATCATGATGATTTTTTCCTCTAAAGGGTAACACTGTAGGTGAAAACCTTTTAGAAAGAGGGATGATCATGAAGAAATACATACTGGTAATCGGAGCCGCGGCTCTATTGGCACTCGCGGGATGCGGCAATAGCCCGGACAGTCAGTCTGATAAAAAAGAATCCCATGACGAGCATGGGGATATGAACCATTCAGGTTCGGCCGAGATGCCTGAAGGACTTGAAGAAGCGGCAAACCCTGAATTCGAGACCGGAAGCAAAGTCACCATCAAGGCGGATCATATGAAGGGCATGGACGGGGCAGAAGGCATGGTCACCGGTGCCTATGATACCACTGCCTACGTCGTCGACTATAAGCCGACCGATGGAGGAGAAGAAGTGACGGATCACAAATGGGTGATCCAGGAAGAAATCAAAGACGCAGGGGATGAAGAACTCAAACCCGGCACCGAGGTCACCCTGGAAGCCGATCATATGAAAGGCATGAAGAATGCCAAAGCCACGATCGTGTCTGCGGAAAGAACGACGGTGTACACGGTTGACTACCAGCCGACAGATGGAGGGGATATGGTGAAGAATCATAAGTGGGTTGTGGAAAGTGAATTGGAGTCTGAATAAGGTTGTGTGAGCCGGCATGGATGTGCCGGTTTTTCTTTTTGCAATTCATTACACTTCCTATTTACGCCTTTATCTCACTTACCAAACTTATTTACCAAGCAGATGAAACTTTAGGATGTGATCATCCGTCTTTACTGGTAACGACACGACTACTTTTCTAGGGGAGTGGATGGTCATGGGGAGGGAATATCATGAAAAAATGGCTGATGAGCATATTGGTTACCGTCATCATACTGGCAGGCTGCTCGGCAAAAGAAGAAACCATTGCATTCAAGGATAAACAATTCGCTAATACGTTGATTGTCCAGAAGGTTGAAAACAATACCTCAACTGAAGAACAAACAAAAATGATAACAGAGAAAGATACGCTAGAAAAGGTTTTGACACAAGTGGAAGGGCTGGAAGTAGAGGAAATCAGTCAGGATTCGTTTATGAAGAAGCTGAAATCCAAAAGCTCCTACACGTTTGTTTTCCTTGGACCTGATCAAAAAGAGTCCGGCAAGGGGAAATACGCCTTTGCCATCCTTGAAGACGGCACGATCCTTTTCAACTTTACTGAAGTAGAGGATCCGGGATCCACGATGATTTCAAAACAGAAGCAGCCCGAGGTGTTGGAGGAACTGAAAGAAAAGCTCGATGTTTCATTTTAGGAGAATTGTCATTCCAAGTCGGAATGGCTTTTTTAATTAAAAATGAAACTTTTTCCATTATCGCCCGTCTTTACGATAAATGGTCTAAGAAAGAAACGAGGTGACCTTGTTGGATGAGGGGTACAGGAAACAGAAAATACGCGAATGGTACGTGGAATATAGCGACGCGATCTTCCGTTATATCGTGCTGATGATCGGGGATCGTGAGCAAGCAAAGGATCTGACACATGATACGTTTCTGAAGGCCTTCCATCGACTGGAGGGGTTTCAGGGGGAAATGAGCGATAAGAATTGGCTGTATCGAATCGCCCGGAATGCCACGATTGATTTCATACGGAAGAGGAAGCCCCTTCACTATGTGACGGAGATGTTCACAGGGATGGGTGGTGCCACTCCAGAGGACGTTGTGGAAGCTGGGGAGGAAGAACGCATGGTATACGATGCAATGAGCCGGTTGAAGCGCTCGTATCGGGAGGTTCTTCTACTGAGGAAGATCAAGGGCCTGTCAATCCGTGAGACAGCAGATGTGCTCGGGTGGAAGGAGAGCAAGGTGAAGACGACGCTCTCAAGGGCGTTGCAGGCAATGAAAGCTCAGTTGGAAAAGGAGGGGTACCATCGTGAGTGAAGGGAATGAAAACATTCGATTTCCGTCCTATGAACATGTCTCCATGAAGCCGGATGAGCAGGAAGATGTTTACGAAAGGTTGGTGGAAAGTATGCAGAAAAAGGGCAGGAAGAAGCAACGCTTGGTCCCTACATTGCTGACTGCACTCCTAGCAGCACTGTTTATCCTCGTAGGGGGATACCTTCTGCTGAACACCGTGATGACAGATCAAACCGCGTCCCAGGAAGGAGAGGTCAAAGAGGTGCTGGAGAAAATCTTCACAGGACCGGATGATGAGCTGGCAAGCCTGATGGAGCAAGAGGATAGGTATATTGAAGAAGGAAATAGCGATGAGTATTTTGACCTGTTCCTCTCGTATTACAAGGATCTCTTTCGACCCTATATGTCCCCTGATACCATAGAGCAATATGTGAATGAAGGGAAAATCACTTTCCCTTATTACGCCTACTCAAGCGGATGTAAATTGAAAGCTGATAAAATTGTCGTGAAGGAAAATGAAACAGTGCAGGGTTCATTTACGTTTACAGTGAAGGTCGTCTATAGTAGAGACGGTGATGAAAGAGGAACGGTAGATCTATCAGGCGATATCACTGTAAACGATCAAGGGTTGGTAGAGAGTATCAGATTCAGGGACAAGGGGGTAGGGGAGTTAATGGAAAAGGTAAGATAATCCTCCTTTTACCCTAGCGACAAAAAAGAACATCCCTATGAAGGATCTCGCTTGTACCATTTTTATACAAAAATGGTATGATGAAAGAAATAGTAAAGAAGAATAGGGTGGCTGTATGCATGGGAAGTTGAAAAGTTTAGTGGTGTTGGTTTTTAGTTTAGTAGCAGGGATCTGGATCTACATGGAGTATTTCTTGAATATGCTGCCCCGGTTCTTTCCCAATATGGAGAATATTGAGAAGACGATTCTCTCCATGGCGATTGTCGTGCTGACAATCTATGTTCTTCTGAAGTTGGTCTTGGGCATGGCTACGAAATGGGATCGATACGCACTGTTGCTGGCCTACTTTACGGTCCTGATCTTCGGTCTGTTGAGGCCGGATGGGCAGTATAGCATCGGGACGGGTTATGTGTCATGGAATCCCATTGCTTTCTTGTCGGACATACAAGGGGACCGGGCCTCACAATGGGTCATGGTGATCAACCTGATCATCTTTGTTCCTATGTATTTTCTTCTCACAGTTTCCAATGTGTTGAAGGGATTTAAGGGGCGATTCTTATTGTTCCAGGGGGTTGCCTGGACGTTGGAGTGGATGCAGCACATTCTGAATGTCGGACAGTTTGATCTCTCCGATCTGCTCTTATACACGGTTGGATTCTTGATTGGATACGGGATTGCCTTGCCTATCTTGAAAGTGGGGATTGGGAGGTATCCAGTGGAAGCGGTTCGGTACAGGTCAATGGGAAGGGGATAATGACCAACAAGGAGGAGAGAAAGATGAGTAGTTCAAAACTAGTATTTGCGCCACTTAGCTATACAGGGTGGGGATCGTTGGAGAACCTACTTCCTGAAGTGAGGAAGGCGGAGGCAAAGAGGATCCTCATTGTCACGGATCCGCAACTGGTCGAAATCGGGTTGACCCGGAACGTCACGGTACCCCTTGAGGAAGAGGGATTCGACATCACCCTGTATACAGAAGTGGTACCTGAGCCCCCGCTCTCTGTAGGGGAACAACTGGTGGCATTCACGAGGGAAGGAGGTTTCGACCTGGTGATCGGCATGGGAGGCGGGAGTGCTCTCGACCTGGCCAAGATGACCGCTGTCCTGTCTCAGCAGGAAGGGCGTGTAGAGGATTATCTGAATCTATCAGGCACGAAGGAAATCCAAGTGAAGGGACTTCCGAAGATCCTCATCCCGACCACAGCGGGAACCGGTTCGGAAGTGACCAACATTGCCGTTCTCTCTTTAGATTCCACGAAGGATGTCGTGACCCATGACAACCTATTGGCGGACGTTGCCATCATTGATCCCAAACTCACGCTGACGGTGCCACCAAAGGTGACGGCGGCCACAGGGATCGACGCCCTGACTCATGCTGTCGAGGCATATGTCTCGATCAATGCAAGCCCGTCAACGGACGCCCTGGCCCTGCACGCAATCAAGTTGATTGGCGGATCCATTCGTACGGCTGTGAGGGATGGTTCCGATCGGCAGGCACGCATTGATATGAGCTACGGAAGCTATATCGCGGGTCTTGCCTTCTTCAATGCAGGCGTAGCAGGTGTCCATGCCCTCGCCTATCCCCTTGGTGGTCAGTTCCACATTTCCCACGGAGAATCCAATGCCGTCCTCCTTCCTTATGTGATGGGGTATATCCGGAAGAGCTGTGAAGGGAGGATGGCAGACGTGTTAGAAGCAATCGAAGGCAGGTCCAATGACTTGTCTAAGGAAGAAGCCTCAAGAAAATGCGTGGAAGAATTGGTTAGGATCGTCAGGGATGTCGGTATCCCACAGCGATTATCCCAGTTCGATATCCCCGAATCAGCCCTTGAAGAGCTGACGAAGGACGGTGTGAAACAGAAGAGACTGTTAGCCAGGAGTCCGATGGTACTGGAGGAAGCGGATATCCACAGGATTTATCAAGCGGCTTATG
This sequence comes from Rossellomorea marisflavi, assembly GCF_009806575.1. Classification (NCBI taxonomy): domain Bacteria; kingdom Bacillati; phylum Bacillota; class Bacilli; order Caryophanales; family Bacillaceae; genus Rossellomorea; species Rossellomorea marisflavi. Next base: position 771,598 of record NZ_CP047095.1, read on the forward strand.
ATGGAGAAGTCGTGGAAGGGAATAAACAATAATGTGAAAGAGGCGGGAGATCATAAACGATTTGCGGAAAGAGTACAAGGAACTGGATGCTTATTACAATCAAAAGAAATCGAATGTTGATCACTTATTGTTGATGCTGGAGAAGAACGGATTGTTTATCTTCTTGATATATGTTCCATTCTGGCTTTTCTTTAAAAGTTTCGGCTTTCTGTTTAGGTGGATTAACAGGCGGTTCAAGAAGCGGTGACCGAATGTACTCAAGCAGTAAAGCCGGCATCGGGATGCCGGCTCATTTTTATATCAGCGTCATCTGCCATGATACCCCGAATCGATCATTGACCCATCCGAACTTCTGGCTGAACCCATAACCACCAAGGGGCATGAGGGCACTTCCGCCGTTGAGAAGCGTCTCGTAAACGTGATCGATCTCTTCTTCACTGCTGCACTCCAGGAAGATTGAGAAGGCAGGGGTGAAGGTGAATCCATGCTTGATATGACTGTCGATGCACATGAACTCCTGACCCTTGATGGTGAAAGTGGCCGTCATGACGGTCCCCTCCTCACCGGGCCCATCAGCTCCGTAGCGGTTGATGCTTGTGATCTCTGAATCTTCAATGAGGGACGTGTAGAACGTCATCGCTTCTTCGGCGTCGGCGTTTTGGAACATAAGGAACGGGGTGGCTTTTTTCATGGAAATCCTCCTAGTGGGTGAGTCATGAATCTAACGTTATAGTAGCACATAGATGGAACGCTGGAAAAGCTTGTATGGAAGAAAAGGTGTGGGAAGAGCGGTCCCGTTCACCTCTTATCGAGAAGTCCAATGCCATTAATAGACGGAGGAGTGGTTACGTGTATTTCCCTTCAAAAAAAGACGGGTGGATGGGATTCCTTCATCTTATCATCCTGTTTCTCTGTTTCGGACTGCCGGTTTTATCCGATGAGTGGGTCTGGATCTTTGTAATCCCACTGGTGCTTGGTGTCGTGAACCTTCTTATCTGGTTCCGGACGGGTTATCGTGTAGAGGCGGAGGAAGTGGTGATATATTATGGTCCTATCACCTTACGGGTTCCCATCCAAGAGATTGAGAGAGTGGCTTTTATAAAGAGTCCGTTTGTGGGGCCGGCGCTTTCAGTGGACCGGATAGGGATTACCTACTCTGCCTCAAAGTTTCTGACGGTTTCCCCCAGGAATCAAGAGGAGTTCCTGCAGGTTTTGAGGGAATCAAATCCTAATCTGGTTGTAGATCGGAGGGACTGACTAAATCGGGATGCTCCTAATCTGGTAATAAGAGCTTCATTGAATAGTGTGTTTTCTAAAATGTCCACCGGCTTGAACAGTCGGTGGACATTTTTGGTTGTGACTCCCTGCTGTATACGATTAGGATGTGACACGTTCTGATGCGAAGGCATCGCTCAATTCCATCAACTTTGCAATGATATCCTCTTCTATTTCTGTAGTGTACGGAATGCTTTCAGTACAATGCGGGCGTAACGCCTGATGGTCGCCGATCATGACGGCGTGCCTGGCCCCTTCGAACATGGTAATATCATTGGCGTCATTACCGAAGGCGATGTAATCGGTGATATTCAGGTGAGAGAGTGCTGCACGCTTTTGGATGCCTTTTGGGCTGCAGTCAATCACGTCCTCCTGTGCATGGAGGTGGAGGATGATATCCATTTCTCCGAGCTTTTCCAGAAGGCTTTCTTTTTCAACTGCGCTAAGGATGAGCAGCTTCACGATGGAGGGATGCTCACTGATGGGAATATTCTTGGCAAGGCGATGTGGATCCAGGTTGGTCAGGATCGGGTGATCGGCTCTGCCCGTATACGAATAATCCCACTCCCCGTCAATCAGGTAGGTGGCTTGATGCTCATGAAGGGTGCTCATCAGAGACTCGACAATGGCCGGTGAAAAAGCCTGAGAAAACGTGATGGTCCCGTTTTTGGAGATTAGTGCCCCGTTCCCGCCGATCAGCGTACCGTTATGGAACGGCTTTGGCAGGACAGGGAGCATATCCCGGATGGGTCTGGCCGAGGCGAATACAATCCGGTGGCCGGCTTCTTCAAGCTGCTGGAGTGCACGGGTGATGGCCGGTGAGATGGGTTTTCCTTTAAAGCAGATGGTTCCGTCTAAATCAAAAATGAAATGCATGGGTGGTCTCCTAAGAATATTTGATATAATTTATCGTATCAGTAATAACTTTCCATTTACATAGGTTTTTTCAAAGGAGCGGTTGTATATGAACATTCGTCAATTAAATAGTCAGGATTATTATGAGATATCCCCGGTGATCAATGAGTGGTGGGGTGGAAGGAATATGGCCGACATGCTCCCGAAAGTCTTCTTCGACCACTTCCAGGATACAAGTTTTGTGATGGAACGGGGAGGCAGGATAGCGGGTTTCTTGGTCGGGTTCCTCTCGCAGTCAAAGAAAGGGGAGGCCTATATCCACTTTGTTGGCGTTCACCCGGAATACCGTCAACTGGGGATTGGAAAGGCATTATATGAGCAATTCTTTGCCGAGGCAAGCAGTCGTGGCTGTCAAAAGGTGCGCTGCCTCACTTCCCCGGTGAATACGGGGTCGATTGCCTACCATACGAGAATGGGGTTCAAGATAGAGAAGGGGGATAAGCTGACGGACTCCGGTATCCATGTTCATTCTGACTATGATGGGAAGGGGCAGGATCGTGTGCTGTTTGTGAAAGCTTTTTAGAATGGGTTATGTTATAAGAGTTGTGATTTTATTCCTATTTTCGCTAAACAATGAGACCGTGGGGGGCTTCATGAAGAGGCCAGTAAATACCATGAATACAGCTTTGGTGAACGTGTTAAGCCGACGCTAAGTTTATCCTACAATGATAGTGACTATAGATTTTCATTCGGGGTACCGCTGTCCTGGTTAAATCGTTATCTTGTTCAAACCAAAGATACGTCTGAGATATTCGAACCTTATCAGCCTTCAAAAGTAATCCAATTAAGCATGGTGGAGGATGGGAAGTTTGTAGGCAGACAGGTGGGATATAGTTTTGGTTTACTCCATTCCTTATGAACCGCCGGGCCAAACATATGAAGAAGAATACTTGGAACTTGGAGAACAATACCTGCAGATGGTACAGGAGGATATGGAGGAAGTGTTTAAACGGTGAGGTTTGATTAACCTATACCGTCATTCTACATTAGAAGGAGAAAATGAAAGTGGAGGCGATCCCTCATTGCATGGGGATCGCCTTCTTCTCTGATTCACACATTTGGTTTCCGCCAATGCAATCTGAAAAAGATGACACCTGCTGTTATGACGAAAAGGGGGATGGCGATGAATTGTGCAATCGCAAATTTGAACCCCCATACATCATACCCGGGATCGCTGCTTTTACCTAGAAGAGCGATGGTCACCACGGTGAGGTAAGCGGCAGGAGGAATCACCCAGAGATATCGGCTCTTGGGCAGAAGGCTGATGAGGATCACGAGGAGAACCAGAAGGCCGCCCCATATGAATAGAAACATAGTGTTCGCTCCTTTAAGATACATATTCTATCTTCACTGGGACTAATCCAGAGTGGGATGGAAGCAATACTTCAATAAGTCTTCGTGCAAAGGCTTAGAAATAAACAGCCATCATAATAACCAAACTGACCACCGTATACAGCACCGCGCCATAAAAGACCCCGCCGACCTTGACCTTCGATTTCTCCACCTTCTGCACCTTCCAAACGGCTTCGCTTGCATCCATGGTCGCAGCTCTTGAGAAAACTCCGCCACTGCTGCTGAAAAAGAACAAAAGGATTGAGGCGCCAAGTCCGATGAAGAAGCTGTATTCATTGTAGGAAAACGGTACGAGCCTGCTGGCTGTCCAAACGATCAGGCCCATGATGATGGCTGTACAGGTTGCCCAAATAGCCGTTTTATTCATTGGTCATTCCCCCTTTTATATATAAACGTATGATCACGAGGGAAGTTTCATTTTTATGGAAAAATATACAATTTTAATAAGGGAGCATTCACTGCTTGAAACTTCCTGTAGCGTTGCATCGTCTATAGGGACAGGAGGCTGATGGGGATGAAGAAAATCGTGGGGGCTTTATCGCTGATACTGGTGCTTGGCGGATGCAATTCCATTCAACCGAACATATCCCAGAAGGAAGTCCGATCCATTGTTATGAAGGAACATGAAAATTCCATTGGTGAAGTCGAGATTATTTCTGTTCAGCACAACTGGAGGGAATACATTGCGAAGTGGGAGAACACGGAGAACTGTGAGGCGGGGACGGACTATATCCACGATGCGACCGGTAAGGTGAAAAAGAGCGAGGTTAGCATTTGTTAGCTTGGAGGGAGGCGATCATTCGCCTCCTTCTTCCATGTCTGCCTTCTTTTCCTTCGGCGGGTCGAACACAAGATCCAACAGGGCGAGGAATAAGGCGATTCCGATCTGAGTCAGGGGCTGTATGTCAATGGACGACATGAGAGCCACCAGGATGGAAATGATGCCCCAGTTAATCAGGAAGGAGAAGAAGAAATAGCCTCCCTTCAATGCATTCCATGACCAGCGTCCCGACGCCCTCATGAGGCCGAACAGCAGCTTCACGATAAAATCTCCGATGAATCCGCAGATGAAGTAGAATACCGCGAACCAAAGCAGGGACCAGTAAGAGCTGTACTCGATGCCGATGATCCGGAAGAGACCGACGAAACCGAAGAAAATCAGGGCGACGACAAATCCGATAGCTGCGAGAATGATCAGACTGACAGACACGATGATGAAAATTTTTGTGGGTAGTGATTCGTTTTTGAATGAGTCTTGATCGGACATGGTGTACCTCCGTGGTGTAATTAATCTCTAATAAGGTTTGAATGTTCCCCTTAGTTTCTTATGAAAGGCTTCCAATCTAGGAATCTTGCGGAATGTCAAGAACGATGTGATGGTCACAAAAATAAACAACCATTCATGTTCCTCCCCGCGGTTATCGATGATGGCGGATTTCACATGATCCCTCCTATGACCTTACTCCCTACAAAGTATAGTCCAAACTGGATTTTATGTAAAATAAAACCATTAAGAGGAACCTCGTCTCACCAACCATGGTTTTCGTTTGATCAAAAGGGGCTCGGGATTCTTTCCTTGAAGGCGCTGTGTCAGCCTGCCCATGAGATCTAGCGCGATTTCGTCCAGAGCATACGAGATGGAAGAAAGGGTCGGGGAGGTCGTCAAGCAGATGGGATGATCATCAAACCCGATGATCTTCACGTCCTCCGGCACCGACAAACCTACTGCATTCGCAGCAGCGAGGAGCCCTGCGGCTACAAAATCACTTCCTGCCACAATTCCCTTTGGTGGCGAAGCGGTGAGGAAACGTTCCTCTCCCAATGCCACCCCGTCTTCAATGGTGATGACCTTGTTATGACAACAAGTGTCAGCGCACTCAAGTCCGTGATGGGCGTGTGCCCGCTTAAAACCCTCCCAACGCTTCTGTTGGAGAGGGGAGTCCATATCGTCTCCGCAGAAGATGAGGGGGAAAGCCCCCTGATGAAGAAGGTGATCGGTGGCGATGAACGTCGCTTCCTCTTCATCCACGCCGACGGTATCAAAGTGTGCCCCATCGAACTGTTCATTGCACACGACGACGATCTGATCCTGAACCCTCGACTTGATCTCATCTTCCGCGAAGGTTGAGTGGGTGAGGATCAAGGCATCGACCTCTTTATGAATCAAGGCATCATAGATCTCTGATTCAGCATCCTGGGAAAAGAAGGTCTGGTGGATGACCATCTTATACCCGGCGTCCCGGCAGGTTTTTGTAAGGATACCCGCAAGGCGGCTGAAGTAGGGATGATCCAGGAGAGGCACGACAATCCCGATCGTGTGATTTCGTTGCAAACGGAGCTGGACGCCACGGAGATTTCGGACGTAGGAAAGTTCCTTGATGGCTTCTTCCACCTTCCTCCGGCTGTCTTCCGAGACATGAGGATGGTGATTCAGGACCCGTGAAACGGTCGATTTGGACACTCCGCTTACACGGGCGATATCAAGAATGGTCGGCATTGGTCAATCTCCCTCCAAGTTATGTATTGACATGGGAACGTTCCCAGAGAGTACGTTGAATTTATCTTACTAGGAGGTGTCCATATGCCGCAAGATGTTTACCATTCGACAGGCGAGACCAGGTATATCGCATTTTTTGATTTTGATGAAACGTATTTCCCACATGCATGTACAGAGGAGCAGCTCATGATGGTCCATGAACTGGAGGAGTATCTTCAATGGCTTGCGTCTGAGCAACATGTGAAGATCGGATGGGTGACAGGCAGCAGTCTCACCCAGGTCGAGGAGAAGATGAAGAAGGCGAGGATGCGGTATCTTCCCCACTTCATCTCAAGCAACCTCGGGACGGAAATGTGGGAAGTGCATGCAAGCCAATGCTACCGTCCCATTCCGGAATGGGAGAAGAGGATTGCCCGGTCAGGCTTCTCCCATGGAGTCGTACAGGAGATCCTGGATGACTTAAAGAACATCTACTCTATCAAACTGACCCCTCAAACCCAGTTCGGGCAGGGGACTTATAAGATGAACTACTATTACTATCCCGCTTCGGACACAGGTGTCGATTATCACCTCGGCATCATCCGTCAGCTCGCGTTCAATCACGGTGTAGGAATCAACATCAACCGTTGCAACCCGAAGGCAGGAGACCCGGAAAATGCGTACGACGTCGACTTCATTCCCAAAGGGACGGGCAAGAAGGCCGCGGTCAGCTTCATGAAGAAACATTACAACGTCCCCAGTAGCCGCACCCTAGCCTTCGGAGACAGCGGCAACGACCTGGAAATGGTGAAGACTGTAGAGCACGGTTATCTTCTAGGAGCTGCCACGGAAGAAGCGAAAAGGAAGCATGACTTCATAACAGAAGGTGAATACGGGAAAGGGATCATGGAAGTGTGTGGGAGAGTGTTTTCGCGTAAGGAATGGGACAGCGCGATGGAGAGGTGAAGTGGAGGTTCCTGAGGAGGGAACCTCTCTTTCATTCCCGCCTGTAGTCATACACCTCATCTGGTAAATGAAGGACTTGATCGTTAATTTGCACCGTCTCATCGTCCACCCAACTGATTTCTCCTTCCTCTTCATGGTACTGCCAATAGATATTCTTGGCTTCACGTTTTTTTTCGTTGAATGTCAGTACGCCAAGCACAGCATAATCCACGGTGGCTCCGCCATTGTTGAGGAAGGTTTGTACGGTATAGCGTCCGTCCGGTGACGTTTCTTCTGTAATGAGTTCCCCTGGCTCCAGCCGGTCTATGTCAAATAAGGACCAATGGATGAGGGCGATGAGGCCCCAGCTCACTGCAGCTGTGAACACGATGGTGGAAATCGTGATGGTGAAACCGACGGGGTGTTTTTTGATGAAACGTTTCAATGTCTCTGGCCCCCTTACTATAAATAGGAAATATTGGTTTAGTATATCATGAATTGTCGAAGGGGAATATCAAGGAGGGTAAAAGCATGAAGTGGTTCAGCATGTCCGATATTTCATTCTTAAGCATCCATAATAGTTAAATTGTGGTAGAGTGGCAGTGTAGGAGAGTGTATGAAAGTAGGGATGTTTGATGAAGACGTTCGTAGATAAGGGTGTTGCTCTTGTAGTGGTTTCATTTATAGGCAGTGTTTTGTTTGTCTCACTGGGTCCATGGTCGGAAAAGAATGTGGGCATCGTCCTTTACTATTCTCTGTTCATATTTCCAGTTGTTCTGTTGTGCATGTCCCCCGGGGTCTTACTTTCTTACGGAATTGACCATTTGAAGGTCGCACTCCGGAAAGACACCCTGATGGTTTCCGTGGGCTTGCACATCGGCCTTTGCCTTGTTTTGCCCTACCTACCATTTGTGATCATCCGGACCTTTTCATTCTTTGCCATTATTTATTTCTTGGTGCTTCCCGGTGTGTATGGTTTGCTGGACTATATGCTAAAGGAGAGACGTCAGAGGGCATTCGGTCCAGCCAGAAAATTGCTAGGTTGGATTGGATAATCTGTCGAAAAATGTTAAAAGAACTCTTGGATTGTTGTATAATGGAAATTATCAAAAAGTTGGAGTGTTTTTTTTATGGCATACACGATACCAGAAACGATCCGAACGTCGGCCACGGCCGGTGAGAGGCTTCTTTTTCGTACCTTGAAGACGTATTTACCTGATGATTATATTGTGTACTATGAGCCTGAGATCCACGGGAAGCGTCCGGATTTCGTGGTCATCGGACCTGATCTGGGGTTTGTGGTGCTTGAGGTGAAGGATTACACGAAGAGTACGCTATTGCAATTGAACCATGATGAGTGGACGCTGCATACCTCGTCGGGGGAACAACGTACGGTGAAGAATCCGTTGAAGCAAGCGCGAGAGTATGCATTCAAGATCTCGGACGTACTGAAGAAAGATAAGAACCTCGTCCAGTTGGAGGGGAAATATCAGTTCCAGTTGAAATTCCCGTATGGCTTCGGAGCAGTGTTCACACGCCTTCATCAGAAGGATTTCATACAGGACGGGCTGTATGCCGTCGTCGAGCCGTCCTTCTGCCTGACGCGCGATGAAATCGACCCGGATAAAGAAGGATTCTCCGAAGAAATCCTGATGGAGAAGATCATGAATATGTTCACGATCCCATACCGGTTGAAGGAACCCCTTACAAAAGAAGAGATGGATGCAATCCGGTATCATCTCTTCCCAGAGGTGAGGATCAGTGCCGAGTTCAAAAAGCCCGTTCCGTATCAGGATCAGCTACTGCTGTCTCTTCATGATGTGAAGGCGATGGACCTTCATCAGGAGAACCTTGCGAAGCAGCTCGGCGATAAGAACCGCCTGATCCGTGGGGTGGCCGGAAGTGGGAAAACGCTGATCCTGGCAAGTCGTGCGAAGCTTCTTGCAAAAGAGCATCCAGATTGGAAGATCCTCATCCTCTGCTATAACATTTCCCTTTCAAGGAATATCGAGCAGATGGTGACCCATATGATGAATGAACCAGACGATCTGTTCGACTTAGCGGAAGACGAGGGGAAAGGCAGGACCCATCATGTGACGGTCCGGAATTTCCACGCGTGGTTGAAGCATGACCTGAAGATCACGGAAAAAACCATTCCGTCCGTACTTGATAAGATCAAGAAAGGCGAGGCGATCCTTCCCGGCTATGATGCGATCCTGATTGATGAGGGGCAAGACTTTGAATCATCCTGGTTTGAGCTTGTAGCGAATCTCCTGAATCCCGAGACCAAATCCCTCCTTCTTGTAGAGGACAGGGCGCAGTCGATCTATAAACGGAAGCGGAGCTATCTGCAGGATATGGGACTGAGCTTCCAGGGGCGTTCGAAGGTGTTGAATATCAATTACCGCAATACGGCCCAGGTCGTGAAGTTCGCGTGGGATTTCTATAAGACCCATTCAGCATTGAAGAACAAGGTCGTGGACCGCGGATTCGAAGGCGAAATCATCGCTCCCCAGAGCACGAAGCGCAAAGGTGTCGAACCGATGATCATCAAGGCCGCTACGTTCGACCAGGAAGCACGCTCTGTGGCCAAGCTGATCAACAGGCTGAACAAGGAAAAGCATGTGCCCTACTCGGAGATGCTCATCCTTTATCGCGTGAAGAAGTCCCATAAGACCAGCTACATCGATATCCTCAAGCACGAGCTTTCCAAAGAAGGAATCGACCACTTCTGGCTGACGGAAAACAGCGAATCAAAACGGAGCTTCGACATGGACGATGGCCGCGTCAAAATCAGCACCATCGACAGCAGCAAAGGCCTGGACTTCCAAGCGGTTTTCATCCTGAACGTCGACAACATGCCATTTGCACTGGAAGACGACGTAGAGCGCGAAGTATCCCTCCTCTACATCGGCATGACCAGGGCGAAGCAATACCTCTGTCTGTCCTATTCGGCCGAGTCGGAGTTCACGAAATACTTCGATGGGCTGGTGCAGGAGAGAAAAGAGAAAAAAGAGAAAAGCAAGAGCGTGGGTGGCTAGTCATCCATGCTTTTTTCTACACATAGGATTTTATTTCTCCAGAAGCATCCGATTCAACTGCGAAAGGGATAGAGTCATCTCCAATCCTTCCATGGACCTTGATCCGTCTCGATAGATGACAACCTCGGGTTTCAAATCTTCCGAATCCCTCACCCATGAAACATCCATCTTGTTCAGGATATTCTTCACCTTTCGTTTGTACGGCGCGGGCATGGGAGCGAGGTAAACCATCTTTCCAGACACATCATTAAGTTTTTTGTAAGGAGATGATTCTTTTGCAGGTTCGGTCGATAAGGTCTCCAAAAACCATTCATCAGAAATGATGGGGACCCCAAGGTTTCGGGCGCGCTCCAGCTTGCTTCCCGGCCGTTTGCCGACGATAAGGAAGTCTGTCTTGGATGTGATGGTATTGCTAACGGTGGCCCCGCAACTTCTGGCGGCTTTGCTCATGCTCACCCGGGGCTGGGCACTGGCTCCGGTGAACACGATGGACTTTCCTTCGAAAATCCTGCGATCGCGTTCCGGCTTGGCTAAGTGAACCGGATTCCACTCCAGCGGAGAGGCCCCGCTGATCACTTCAAGCAGGAGTAGCGAATTCAAATAGGCTTTGTGGTCAACGGGCAACCCCACTTTGAAATAGTGGGAGAGATAACTCAGGGTATAGGAAAACAGATGGGGATGGGTGTGCTTGATGGCGGCCTGTACACTGAAGCATTCCCTGTCTTCATCCAGCCATCCGTCGTGTAAAAGAGTGGCTCGGTCCAAGGATGCATTGAACGAAACAACCGGGTATGGGTAGTCTTCGAGTAGCTCACGGAAGGTTTGTTTCATCTTTATGTGATCTGAGATTTTCGCATATCCAGCCCCAAAACCGAAGACCGTCATGGTCTCGTCCTCTATGTCAAAAAAATAATGCTTATCAATGATGACACCGTCCTCCACAACAAGCGCGGCGACTTGAAAGATCCCGGAATCAGGAGCGGCACTTCCCGTTTCAATGTCAATCAGTATCATGTTTTTCAAGGGGAAGCCTCCTCAGTTCACTATGTATCATTAACATAGTGAAGCAGAGATTGTATGTTGTCAACTGTATGAAAGGAGATGGGTGTGATGAAACGCTTCATGAAGTTCCTCCTGCCGGTGGGGCTGTTCTTGTTGGTTACGGGTTGTGAGGAGATGATTCATGAAGGGCAGCCTGAATTTGTGCACGATGGGGAGGGACCTCCTACCATGGAGGGAATCTATCTTGAAGAAGAAAGCATCTTGGTTCCGATTGAAGACTTTGATGAAGAAGATATTGATCATTCCTTTAAGGAATTCGATCAAGACAATCGTTCATTTACTTATTTACAGTTTCAAGATGATTCAATGGCAGAGGGAATTGAATCCGGAACCAAGGTCGGGGTGTGGTGCGGGATAGTTATGGAGTCAGCACCTGCTAAAGCAAAATGTTCCAAGATTGAAGTGCTGGATTAAATTGAAAAATGGTATTGGATAGAATGAGTTTGATATGTCCATCCTGTTTCTGGAATTTCCAAGGGGAATTATCTCCTTTTTATATCGTTCGCGGTTGTTCACTGACAACTCCTCTCATCCTGATGACCGTACCTCCGAACTCCTTCTTGAATTCCCTCATTCCTATTCTCTTGTAAAAACTCAGCGCCTGATGGTTGCTTGGTGAAACGCGAAGGTGATATTCGGATACACCCTGAGTCCGAAAGAACTGAAGGGCGTACTGGTGAAGCTTATTTCCCATCCCTGATCCACGTCGCTCAGGAATCAGGTAGTAGAGGTTCACATACCCGATTTTGCTATCTTCATAGTCTTTCACCGTCAATTCAAGCTGACCGATTGGCACTCCCTCTTCCATGAGGAGAATGAAACCATCCGGGAACAAGTCCGATTGTTTCTCGACCCATCGTACGTATTCTTTCTCGTCAAAGTCTCGATTCGTACCGAAGCTGACCCTGAAGGAATCCCTCCGGAAAGAAACGATGATTTCCCTGTGTTTATCCACATCGATTTTTTGCAGATCCATATGTCACCTCCCGGGGGTTTATAAATAGAGTATCACGTATAACCATAAAATACCCATATGGTTACATTATGGTAATATAAGAATATGGGAGAAATGATATCAACGGAGCTACTACACTTTTAGGGAAAGGTCGTTTGGAAAATGAAGTGGAACAAACGCATCATCATCATCCTGGTCATTGGAATCCTTGCTTCCATGACTGCTTGCAAGAACAGTGAATCCAGTGCCACCTTGCAGAAACAAGATGAGACCGGGGAAGCAAAAGCTGAGAAAGGCGACACAACATCTGATTCAAAAGCGGAGAGTAAACAGGAGAGCGAAAATCAGGAAGCAGACACTGCCGAATCGGAAAATGAGTCCAGCCAGGAAACGACTTCTTCTTCAGAGGATGATGCCACGGAAGAATCGGATCAGAAGGAAAGCCAAACAGAAGAAGGCAGTAAATCCAATCGTAAGGGCATACAATCACAATACGTGAATGAACTGGATGAAACCAAAGCCAAATTCGAAGAAGAAGACTCCAATCAAACCGGTAATGAATCTACATACGAGTTGAAGTACTTTGAAGACAGGCGCTTTGAAGCCTGGGATGCGCATTTGAATGAGGTTTACAGTGTACTCAAAGCGAATCTTCCTGCTGATCAGTTCGATCAGCTCAAGGAGGAGCAGCGTCTTTGGATCAAGTCCCGTGACGCAAGTGCCAAGGAAGCTTCTGAACAATTCAAAGGAGGCACCCATGAACAGGTGGAGTACACGGCAACATTGGCGAATTTGACGGAAGCCCGCTGTTACGACCTGGTCAGGACCTATATGAAATGAAGTGAGTAAACCGGATCTATTGGGTCCGGTTTTAATTTTATCAATAAATGGAAACTTAATCCTCTTGTGTACGTATAAGAAAGTGGAGGTGCCGCTATGAAAAAGATCCTGTTTGCAGTCTCGATGAGTATTATACTCGCCAGTTGTCAGAAGGAAACGGCCGCCCCTGTTCTGTACGATCCTCCGGCGTCGAACATGGAGAACGGGCTGATTGATTTCAAAGAGTGGGAAGGGCTCCATCTTTCTAAGCCGGGAGTCGATTCAAGGATTAATGAGGACGATGCGCTCATGATCCAAGCGGTCCAGGAAGTGTTCGCTAGTGCTGTGAAGGTTGAGGGGCTGGCCCATCTTGAAGATCCGGATTTTATCATGGAGGTGGATGCTGCGAACGGTGAACAGCAAAAGCTTCTTCTTTGGTTGGGTGATGAAGGGGAGGAGAGTCGGGTAAAGAAGTCGAAGGATTCAAACGCTGTTTATTCACTTGATGAGAAATGGACGGATAGGCTGAGGCAGTTGGTAGGCAATGAGCATGAATAGGGCGTGTTTATATAAAAAGGATACGAGGTGAACTTGAGTATGTTTATTCAAATGTCAGGATTTCCAGGGTCGGGGAAGTCAACCCTTGCCCGTGAGATAGGAAAAAGAACAGGTGCGGTCATCGTGGATCATGACGTCACGAAATCAGCTCTGATGGAAAAGGTGGAAAATGAACTTACCCATGATACAGCAGGGCGAGTATCATATCACTTGGACTGGTCCATCAGTGAGTCGTTGCTCGTGCAAGGACATAGTGTGATCTTTGATAGCCCTTGTCTCTATGATGAGATTGTAGAGAAGGGGACGCTCCTTGCTGAAAAATACGGAATTCCATATAAATATATTGAGTGTGTGGTGCATGATTTTACCCTGATCAATGAGCGTTTGAGGGAAAGGGAGCGGATGCCGAGCCAAATCAAAGAGGTGAAATCCGAAGAAGCATTCCGGAAAACGGTGTTGAACAGTAAAAAGCCCGATGGCCTCCCGTGCCTACAGATAGATACTTCTTCTAACATCACGTCTTATATTACAAGGGTCATTCGATACCTTGAGAATGGAGAAGGGGGAGCGGAATGAAGAAGATCTATTGGACGATTGCTATATGTACCCTGCTCCTAGCACTCACGGGCTGTTCAGATGACAAAGAAGAAGAGGCGTTCAAGAGCGAAGAAACGATTACATACAAAGAACAAGAAATAAAGGTTCACTATTACTACAATGAGATGGCAGATTATATCGAAAGTGTACGTGACAATCCTGATCAGGATAAAGAGACGCTTTACATACAGAAGGTCAAGAAAGCGATGGTTGAGCACGGTGAGGCGGATGATCCGACTATAATGAAAATGATTGGTTATGAATTTTTACAGGCTCCGCGAGACCTAGATACAATGGAGGAAGACCTGCAGGTATTAAAGGGAAAACAGGACACCATCCACTCGAGCATGAAGAAAGCCATGGAGAAGTCTATCGAAGTTCTTCCCGGTGGTAATAAAACCATTTACGTGGTTCCTTCCAGTTCTGAATTCAAATCTAACACAAATCTTATGAACGGTGTATATGGTGTGGTGTACGGTGAGTATGCCATCCTCATCCTGATCGATCCTGCTTTCAACGTGGAAAATCTTGAATATACAATCGCTCATGAGTATCATCATACCGTCAATTTCGAGACCCATAAATCAGAGCGAAAATCGAACTTGGATGGTGTCGTCGTTGAAGGAAAGGCAGATGCATTTGCTAAGCAAATCTATCCCGATGTGGAAATTCCATCGGTGGACAGGTTACATCCAAATAAAGAAAAAATGGTGTGGGATATGATTTCAGAGAATCCCGATACCTATAATCAAGAGCTCTATGATGAAACTTTTTTTGGAAGTCGCGAAAAGAAGATCCCGATGTGGTCCAACTACCGTGTCGGCCTTCAAATCATGGATGCATTTCTTGAGAAGAATCCCGAGGTCCCCATACCGGAATGGACATCTATGACTACAGCGGAAATCTTGGAGAGAGGGAAGTATGCGGAGAAGTTTGAATAGGACACGCGCTGTCATCACATTTTGATAAAGGAGCGTCTGGCATGATCGAGAAGATTGAAAGTCTGGTAGGTCCCATCTTGCGACATCTACTCCTTGAAGAACAGGGCTGCACGTCTGAAGTGAGCCGGATTGAAACCGGGGAAGGGACGTTCATTTTGAAGAAGGCGTCTCTACCACGCTACCGAAACTGGTTAAAGAAAGAGGCGCAGGTGCTACAACGCGTTCAGGGATATGTCGCGGTGCCTGGATTCATAGGGTTTTGGGAGAGTGAACGAGACAGCTATCTTCTAATGGAATACATAGAGGGGATCTCCCTAACATCGGCGTTAAAGAGAGCCAACGATGGCGAGGAACGCCTTGTGCTAATCAGGAGTTTCGGAGATTTCCTTCATCGCTTCCATGAAAGAGCGCCACTAGTAGGGGGTGAGAAAGGTGATTGGCTGGAGCGGGTATGGCAAGAGGCGGAGCCGTATGTCAGGGCAGGTGAGACGGATGGGGATAAAGCGCTTTCGGAACAATTAAAGGAGGAGAGGCCGGCTTCGGTCAACCCCACGATGATCCACGGGGACTGCAATCCCGATAATGTGCTCGTGGTGGACGGTGAGGTGAACTGCTTAATCGATGTGTCCGGTATGACGGTGGGAGATCCACGTTATGATGAGTCCCTAGCGATCGGGAAGTTCACGGGGGAAGAGAGGGATGCCTTTTATGAGGGATATAAGCGATACCGGGTGTCGGATGAGGAGTTCACGTACTTTTATCATGGAATGTATGAGTTGTTTTAGAAAAAGCCTTGGCCCTTCCTTAAGAGGAAAGCCAAGGCTTATTTTAGTTTTGGAGCGCATGCTGGATATGAGCCAGGTGATGATTCCCATGCCAGGCATAGATTCCGATGTTCACGGCAAGGGCCACGCTCCCAGAGTCAGGGTGGACGAAGGTCCGCGCGAGCAGTTCTTCCGTCAAGCTTTCTAAAAGAATGACCCATCGTTCGTGCAGGGAGGAGATGATCGTCAAGGATGATGCGATGGGAGAGCGGGAATCAGGGAGCTCGGCCCATTTATCCTCGTCATAGGGACGGATGGTCGGGTTCTCTTCCGTCAGGGCGAGTTTGAATCGTATGTAGGCGTTCATATGACTGTCGGCAACATGGTGGACGACCTGGCGGATGGTCCAGCCCCCTTCACGGTAAGTCTTATCCAAGTCCTCGTCGCTTAGATTCCTTACTGTTTCTAGCAGTCTTGCAGGAAACGTGCGGATCTCTTCAATCCATTGGTGAATTCGGTCGGCTGATAGATGGTTAGGTGTTTCGAACTCCCCGATGGGATAGCGCTCATTCATTCTTCATTCCTCCTATGATAAGAAAAAGATTTTTGCCTGTTTGATGACGACATCTTGTAAGACGAGAAACAGCGCCCATCCTGCGAATCCAAGCCCAATTGCTGTGAAAAGATGAAGGGAGTGCTGGAGCGACAGGTATACGATGATGAGCAGGAAGGCCGTCGCGGGGAATCCCCACAGGACCCCGAGGGCGAATGTGCTGATGCGCTCCGATGCCTCGCCCTGTACATGGAGCCAGATGATGCTGAGGAGGCTGACCAGGGGAAGGGCCGCAATGATGCCCCCATAGGTAGGGAAGCGCCTAGCCATCTCGGTCACGGCACCGATGACGAGCGCGGATACAAGGATCTTCAGAAAGACGTACATGATTTTGCCTTCTCGCTCAGCAGCCGGAATGCTTCCGATACGGTTGCTCTTTCCTCAGGAGTCATGAGGTCTAGGGCAGCCTGCAGTTTGTCTTCATCAAGACTGGTATTGCGGAACAGCACAGCCCGACCGTTATCGGTGAGTTCCAAGATCACCTTGCGCTCATCATCGGGATGCCTTTTTTTAAGGAGGTATCCCTTCTCGATGATCCGCTTCACATGCTCGGAAGCTGTATGTTGGGTAACGGAGAGGAGATTGGCGACATCCTTCACACTGACTTCGTCCCGTTTATCCACAAGCTGCATGATGCGGATGACTTGGTGGGAGATCTTTTCTTGATGCTGGATATGAAGGTGGAAATAAAGGTCGGTCCAGTGTTGGTTGAGTTGGGTCACATTTTTCATGGATTCGCTCCTTGGTTCGGTTTCCTTGATTATATCGTATAATGCGATATGAATAAACATTAAATAGCTGATCAGGAAATCCCTGATCAGCTTCCGTCATGATCTGGAGGAAGAACTTGCCGGCGACTTGAGTGAAATCATGGCCACTTATAACATGCCGAAGGAGAAGCTGAAGGAATGGCTAACCAATGATGGCGCGCTTCAGGGGTACTTGTTCAAATGCGTGCACTGCCATCAGCACCGGCTTACGGTGGATTCGAACTGAACGTGAAAAAACGCCCAATCCAGGGCGTTTTTCTATTGGATTTCAATTTTCTTGTCACGATGGATCTCTTCCGTCCCCGCAGCCAGTGCTTCCTTATAGTAGCTACATTTGTGGTCGATCACTTCCATCGTCTTCATGAGATCCGCCATCTGCCTTTCCACGGTGGCTTTCCGTTCCATGAAGAGGTCGTGCCGTTCCTGGAGGGTGGAGTCGCCTTCGGTGCACCAGTCGATGAAGGTTTTGATATCCTTGATGGGCATGCCGGTGGATTTCAGGCATTCGATGATGCGGAGCGTGCTAATGTCGGAATCCTTGAAGAGGCGGACGCCGTTCGGACTGCGTTCCACGAAGGGCATGAGTCTTTCTTTATCATAATAGCGGAGCGTATAGATGGTGAGGTTCAGTTCCTTGGCTACCTCGCTGATGGAGTAGGTTTTCATGAGGGTTCCTCTTTTCATGTTCATATGATTGGAAAGATACCACGGTGTTCACCGGTAGTCAAAAGGGAGCTTCGTGCTTGACCTAGAGTGAACTAGAGGCAGTACGATGGTTTTGCTCAAGGGGAAAACGGGGATAGCAGTAGGAGCAAGACACCCTGACTTGGGACAATTAGAATTCGAGGAGGAACTACTATGGTTATGGCAAAAGCACGCGCAGTGGACGGGCCGGACAAGGCTTTCCGCTCAGCAGAAATCAAAAGACGTGAACTGGATGAAAAGGATGTACTGATCGAAATCAAATTCGCAGGGATCTGTCACTCTGATATCCATACAGCCCACGGTGAGTGGGGAGAAGTGAGTTATCCACTCGTTCCGGGGCATGAGATTGCCGGGATCATCACGGAAGTCGGCTCTGGTGTGTCGAAGTTCAAGG
The DNA here is from genome assembly GCF_009806575.1 of Rossellomorea marisflavi. Lineage (NCBI taxonomy): Bacteria > Bacillati > Bacillota > Bacilli > Caryophanales > Bacillaceae > Rossellomorea > Rossellomorea marisflavi. The sequence goes on from NZ_CP047095.1 coordinate 789,781, forward strand.
TGGGCGACCGCGCAGGCGTCGGTTGCATGGTCGACTCTTGCGGCGAATGCGTCAACTGTAAGGCCGGTGAGGAGCAATACTGCTTGGAAGGCAATGTGCCGACCTATGCGGGCGTCGACAAATACGGCGAGGCGACACAAGGTGGATATTCAACACATATCGTCGTGACGGAAGATTTCGCCTTGCACATCCCCGATGGCATCGAGCTTGATGCGGCGGCGCCGCTTCTATGCGCAGGGATTACCACGTATTCACCGCTTCACCACTGGAATGCCGGACCCGGCAAAAAAGTCGCTATCGTCGGGATGGGTGGACTCGGTCACATGGCCGTCAAGATTGCCAACGCCATGGGAGCAGAAGTAACCGTCCTTTCCCAAACACTGAACAAAGAGGAAGACGGACTCGCCTTCGGTGCCAAAGAGTACTATGCGACGAAGGATCCGGAAACATTCGAGAAGCTAAAAGGCCGCTTTGACCTGATCATCAACACGGTCAGCGCCAACATCGACATCGATGCATACTTCTCCCTCCTGACCCTTGACGGAACGCTCGTCAATGTGGGCGCACCGGGAGAACCGATGTCACTGAACGTCATGTCCCTCATCGGCCACCGTCGTTCTTTCGCCGGTTCCATGATCGGAGGGATACAAGAAACACAAGAGATGCTTAATTTCTGTGCCGAGCACAACATCGCACCGAAGATCGAGCTCATCTCTGCGGATCAGATTGATGAAGCGTACAAGCGTGTACTGGCTTCTGATGTGAAATACCGGTTTGTGATTGATACAAGTACGATTTGATTGTGATAGACCCCGGAGGTTCAGCCTTCGGGGTCTTTTTTTCGTTTTCGTCAAAGAATGGAGTCTTGAGCTAAATAATGGGAATCAAGATGGTCGTCGTTTCAATCAGTCTTGGAATCTCGTTTATAGCAGTCGTCCTATTAATGGCGACGTGCTGGCGAAGGGAAAAGGTGGTCGCTGCACAGGAAGGAGTGTAAAGGGGATGGGATTTCCCTTCATATCCTGTGGATAACCCCATTCATCATGAAATTGGACGTCTTCGTCACATTTACAGCCGACATTATTACCGACAATGGAAAAAATACTACCGACTTTTTGAAATTTTCTACCGGGAATCGAATTTTTATTACCAACTCTGTGATTTGTAGTAAAACCTATTACGAACACAAGGGGCGTATGACCAACTTTTTTGCATCATTACCGACTCCGTCCCGTTACGACCAAGTATCCTATGATTCTACCAACTCCCATACGTATTTAATAGAATGGAAGTAATATACAATAGTGGGTGTTGACTCTCTCGCTGGATGAATCTTTTTTCGATTGAATTCGTATAAAAAAGAAAGGGAACCCACGCAGCGGCGGACGATTTCTTCATCACCACCCATCCGTTCCAGCTATTCCACCAGCAAATCAACACCAAGGAGTGATTCTATCAAATCAATGAAATGGACCATGTATCAAGTACTGACGATCCTCACCCTCATCATCCTTCTGGTCTTTGTCGATGTTGGAGATATCCCGATCAACGTCACACCGGGTAATGATAGGATGGCGTTCATCCTCATGCTTCTAGGGGCCATGTTTATTTTCGGTGTCACAGGGTGTGCGTACCTTCTTCTGATGTTGCAGATTCAGAAGAAACCGGATCTGTTCCAGGCACGATTCTGGAAGAGTGCACCGATTCTGCTGATCATCATCGGTGTCATTTCCATCACCGTCTACTTCATGCTTGGCATGAGCGGTAGCCTGTTTGAATGGGTGGACGGACATCGCTGGATCATGTATGCGCTGCTTGTGTATTTCATTTGGCTATTTTATTTTTGGATCGTGTCGATCGTTAATCGGCAAACACGTGATAAACAAAAGGTTCCGGGCTATTCATTTGGCATCGGAGTCGTGGTGCTTTTGATCATCATTTTTATGATTTAGCAAAGGGGGGCTTGGATGAGTCAACATGAAGAAAAGCTGACAGGTGGGAATGTCTCGCAGGTCTACCGCGTGGAAGATACAGTCCGCCGTGAAATCAAGCCTGAGAGCAAACGGATACATAAGCTGTTGAAACACTTGGAAGAGAAAGGATTTCCCCATGCTCCGAGGTTCATTGGGGTGGATGAAAAGGGAAGAGAGGTGCTTTCTTTTTTAGAGGGGGAAGCCGGGAATTATCCCCTCAAATCGTATATGTGGTCGGATGAGGTGTTGATCGACATCGCGAAAATGCTTCGAGGTTACCACGATGCGGTAAGTGATTTCCCGTTCGAGGAAGAATGGGAGCCCCTCGATGATACGCCGGGACCTTATGAATTAATCTGTCATAATGACTTCGCAATCTACAATATTATTTTCCACAACAAACAGGTCGCGGGAATCATCGATTTTGATGTGTCGGCGCCAGGTCCGAGGGTATGGGATGTGGCATATGCCCTCTATACATGTGTGCCTTTTGGGGTGGGGTATCTCGATGAGAATGGAGAAGCCGTTTACTACGAAGCGAGCCGGGATGCTCATATAAGGAAGAAACGGATCGATCTCTTTTTCAAAGCCTATGGTATGGAGCACCTGAAGGAAGGAATCCTCGAGGTGGTGAAGCTCCGAGTCCAAGCCCTCCAATCGACGATGAAGAGGAAGGCGGCAGAAGGGGATGTGGCGTTCCAGCGGATGATCGATGAAGGTCATTATGATCACTACGAACGGGAGCTGGAGTTCATCAACCGTGAAGGGGATTTATGGCGGTGAGGAGGTTCTTCTATTCCCTCGTCTATCTCGCAGCAGCCAGCGTCCTCTATTACTATGTCAGTCAGGCCAGGGACCTGCAAGAATCAGGATCATTTCTCGGTATCCTGTTGCGGATCTGTTCCGTCGGACTGATGGTGCTAAGTGGATATGTCCTCCCAACCCTTTGGTTCAGAAAAGGGAAAAGGCGACAAGATCGTCCTTATAAAGGCATTTGATGTTGGGGGAAATTGTAATTAAGAAAAAGAAATGAGTACGTCGTGCTAGTGGAAGGAGCACCAGCCATATAGATGTGGCGGGTGCTCTTTGCTGTTTTGTTGAGGGGAGTTGGTGATACAGGGGGAAAGTTGAAAGTAAAGTGGGGTAGTTGATGAAAAAGGAAATGAGTTGATGATGAGAATTCGCCTTTGAGAGAAGTTGAAAATAAAATCCGCGTAGTTGAAAGTAAAAACGTCAAACTTGAAAGTTAATGATCCAAAGTTGAAAGTAAGGGAACCATGTGGGCGTGGCAGGTGGTACAAATCCGTCTATTTTTGTTCATTTCCTCTTGTTTTGGCGCTTGAGGCATACCCACATTCGTTCACTTGATCAAATTACATCGTAGATCGCGACTTTCTTTCCCCTTACCAAGTGGTGTAAGATAATCTGGATATCATTCATCCGTATAATAAAGGGGTTTTTCATCATGATCTATGTATGGGTCGGATTGGCCGGCGCTGTCGGTGCGGTGCTCCGGTATCTCGTGGGCATATATGTGTATAGCGGCAGCGTCTTTCCGGTTGCCACGTTGGTCACCAATCTGATCGGAAGTTTTCTGCTGGCGATCTTCACGACGGTGCTCGTGGAGAGATGGTCCTTGTCCCCCATGGTGAAGACGGCCATCGGGACGGGAATGATCGGATCCTTCACCACGTTCTCGACGTTGAGTGTGGAAACCGTCGCCCTTTTTGAAGGCGGACGGACGGGGCTCGCCTTCCTCTATATTGCCCTCAGTATCTTCGGCGGTCTGTTCATGAGCAGGATCGGCTTCCGCCTCACAGAGAAAGAAGGTGCGCAATGAGCTTCTTATCCCTTCTGCTGGTCGGTGCAGGCGGCTTTATCGGAGCCATTGCCCGGTTTGCGACCACGCAGGCCATCAATAAAAAAAGCTCATCCACCGTGCCCGTTTCCACTTTGACGGTCAATATACTTGGTTCGTTTATCCTCGGATTCCTGACGGGGAGCACGGCGGGTCATACCCTGATACTGTTCTTCGGCACAGGGATGATGGGGGCGTTCACCACTTTTTCCACCTTCAAACTTGAAGGGGTTCAGCTTCATCTCAAGAAGGAGAAGCGGGCATTCATCTACTATAATAGCTGCTGCTATGTCGGTGGAATCCTGAGCGCCTACATCGGGTTGATGGTGGGTCGCCTGTTATAGCAACTCAATGAAACAGCACTTTGAGGAACGAAACTCAGGGTGCTGTTTTTATGTTGAGATTTGTGTAAGGGTATAACAGTTTATGGTAAAATAAGGTCACTGGAAAAGGGGAGTGGTTCAATCATGATCGGTATAAGTATCGCGACCAAGTGGGAGTTCGACGCGACGCAGAGTTACTTTAGCGTCAAAGATGGCGAACGTTTTGCCTATCCATACGGTGAGTATTTCATGAGGACAATCAATGGGCGAGAGCTTGTTTTCTATAGCACCGGCGTCAGGAAAGTAAACGGGGTCGGTGCGAATCAGTATATGATATCTGCCTTTGGGTTGACGAAAGTGATCGTCGCCGGGACATGTGCAGGGATAGATGAACGGTTCCGTCCTTTGGATATTGTTGTACCGGATCAAGCCGTGCAATATGACTGCACCGTTAAAGAGATAGAGCCTTTTATCAAACAATCTTTCATCGTCCATATCGATCTATCACCTTACGGGAATGATTTTAATACGGGAACGATCGGCACGGCAGATAAGGCCGTGGTGATGTGGAAGGATTATGTAGAGCTTAAGGAACATAACATCACGATCGCTGATACAGAAGCAGGGGCGATTGCGTACATCTGTAAGAAGAATCAAGTGGAGTGCATCATCATAAAAGGCATATCTGATTTTGCGATGAAGGAGAGCAACGAGGATACATTCGAGTCCAACAATGAGCAGATGACGGTTTATATCGAGAACACTCCCAAGGTAATGGAGAAGATATTCAGAGAGTATCTGATGAGATTTATTTGAAAGATCGGATTGATATAGGCACGGCCGTTCACCCATATCCTATTCGAAGAAGGAGAAACGCTTGAATGTGAAGAAATGAATAGTAGCTTGATAGGGTTGAGGTGGGGGACGGATGATACAATATCTCGGTACGCCGGTACTGGAAACGGAACGGATCATTTTAAGGAAGATCGAGCTTTCAGACGCTCAGTGTGTATTCGATCATTGGCTTAGCGATGATCGGGTAATGGACAATCTCATAAAAGGTGCCCATAAGTCTGTATCGGAGACCATTGAGAGGGTAAAAGAAATCGTGAAGAACTATGAGTCACAGGAGTTCTGTTATTGGGGATGGAACTGAAAACGAGCGGTGAATTGATAGGAGCAATCGATCTTTTTCATTTCGATGGTCTGACGGATAATTGTGAGGTCGGCTATTCTATCGGTTACAAATGGTGGAACAAGGGATATGGGACTGAAGCCCTTAAAGCGGTCATTGATTTTGGTTTTAGAAGGATGAACGTTCATAAGATCTCAGCCGCACATAACTTGGATAACCCTGCTTCGGGGAAGATTATGCTCAAGAATGGAATGGAGCAAGAAGGTACGATTAAACATATGATCCGGAATGCTAAACATCAGTATAAAGATTGTGCTCTTTATGGGCTTCTGCAGGAAGAGTATAGGAAGAAGGGAAAGTGATCTTAATAAAACGGGACAGTGGTTTGGATACCACTGTCCCGTTTTGTTGTCGTCGGTTCGGATATTCAGCTCATGAATGATCTTCCCGTATGTCCTTGATGCTCTTGCCGGAAAGAAAGGCATGCCCACTCCGCATCCGTTCGACGGTAGTGAACCCGTAGCGTGCGTACACCTTCTCCACGGCTTCATTGATCGGCAGGACCCATAGGTTGGCCATGCCCCTGCGCGTTGATTCTTCCTGGATGAAGCGGATGAGGTGACCGATCAATCCTTTTCCCCGGTGGGATTCAAGGGTCGCGACGCTTTCAAGGCGCGCATCCAGACCGTCTTGAAACAGACAGGCCGTGGAACACGCTTCCCCGTGGAGCCTGAGAAGGTAGTAGCTGAACGAAGGGTGGGCAAATTGCTCTTCGAAGACCTTTGTGATGGTTTCCTTGCTGCCGAATTCCTTGATGGTGCTTTCAACATCGATGGCTTCTTGGACATTTTCCCCGGTCACTTCTTCAATGGTCACGCCAGGATTGTCGGCCACACTCGCCACCTGGTTGTTCCATAGCTGGACGGGGCTGACGAGTTCTTCGTACTGGAACTGATTCTTTTCTAATTCAGACAGCAGCGGTTATTGAAGGTGGAGCTCATGGATGTAGAGTCGCGGGACGAGGTTCTTTTTCTGATAAAAAGACACCACTTCCGCAACCATTGCTTGCGGATCATGGCACTCCCGGATGACGTGCGCATGATTGGCATCGTAGTAGCGGGGCTGATTTTCGTTATAAAAGAGAGCTCCCCACGGGGTGTCGAGGCGGGTGGAGAATGCCCCGAGGTAGGAGAGGTCCAGATTGTATAGATCATCGGTTGGGTTCATGGTTGTTCCTTCCTTCTATTACATCATCCACGTCAGCATGACATTGATAACAAGAACCGTCATGCCGAGTCCGATGATGTTTTTTTTCGCAGTCAGGGTGATCCGGCCTTTCTTTTGTTTGGATGTCACGATCATCAGGGTGACGAGATTGATGAGTAGTATTGATCAGTGTTGTTTGCATGGGTCGCTCCTTTAAGGTATAGTGCTTCCTATTTTACCATTAATTGGCTGGTGAGGTGGGGAGGAATGAAGGTGAATCCACGTTTGGAGTAGAAGTAGGATAGATAGAATGAATTTCTTGCGTGGAAGGAGACCATCATGACAACAATCGGACTGATCAGACATGGCATCACAGAGTGGAATCTCTTGGGGAAGGCTCAGGGAATAAGCGACATCCCTCTGAATGAAACAGGTAGGGAACAGGCGGATAAATTGGGTGAGAGGTTAGCCGGCGAGGAGCCGTGGGATCTGATCATTGCAAGTGATCTATGCCGGGCAAGTGAAACGGCCGACATCATAGGGAGTAAGATCGGGCTGTCCCTTCATCATACGGATGAAACGATCAGGGAAGTGAACTGCGGGGAAGCGGAAGGCATGACGGAAGAGCAGCGCCTCGAAAAGTGGGGAAAGGAATGGCGCAGCAGGGCTATTGGGATGGAGAAGCATGAGGACGTAGCGGGCAGGGGCGTGAGGTTTTTAGAAGACGTGGTCCAGAAATATGAAGGCAAGAGGGTGTTGGTGGTGAGCCACGGGGCGTTGATCGGTTTGACGCTCAAGCGATTGATGCCCGATGCATTCCAACAGACGAATATGGAGAATACATCCATCACGGTGTTGCATCATCACGAGGATCGGTGGGACTGTTCCCTATACAATTGCGCTAAGCACTTGATCTAACAAAAAGACCAAAAGGCACGGGGTGTCTTTTGGTCTTTTTCCTTCATTAGAGATTGGTCGGTCCATGGGGGAGGTCACCCTTTATTGTTGACCCACTTGATGACCTTGGCAGGATTCCCACCGACTACGACGTTATCAGGGATATCCTTTGTCACCACTGTCCCTGATCCGATGACAACATTGTCGCCGATCGTGACACCGGGGTTGATTATGGCACGGCCGCCGATCCAGACGTTGTCACCAATGGTGACGGGTTTGCCTGACTCGATGCCGCTGTTCCGCTCATGGGGGTCAATCGGGTGGGTGGCGGTGTAGATGTGTACGCCAGGGGCAATGAAGCAGTTGTCACCTATGCGGATATCGCATACATCAAGGAGGACGCAGTCAAAGTTCGCGTAGAAGTTCTCCCCGACGTAAATATTGGAGCCATAGTCACAGCGGAAGCTCGGTTCGATGAAGAACTGGTCTCCGGTTTCACCGAATAGTTCGCGGATGATGGATGTGCGCTTGTCGAGGTCTGTGACCGGTGAATGATTGAAGTCATGGATCTTTTCACGGGCATGGGTTCTTCCTGCCACGAGCTCGGGATCGGCGGGATTGTAGTTCTCTCCTGCAAGCATCTTTTCTTTTTCGGTTTTCATGGGCAATGGCCCCTTTCGATTTTAGTTGTGGATCACACCGGGGATGAAGGGCGGATGGGTGATGTCTTGTCCATTCCAGATCCAGCGGTCGGACTCACTGCTGTCGTTCCCGTACACATTCCCGATCAGCTGGTTGTCCCGGTTGGACGGGTGGAGGCTAACCAGGAACAAGCCGGTATCGGTGGGGATCATGATGTTGTTTTCCACCAGATTCTGAGTGGCATGATACTGCATGAGCAGCTGTCCCCCGTCCATGCCCATGGTGTCATTCCCGTAAAGGAGATTATGGGAAATGCGGGTGTGCGTGGTGCCGCCCCGTTTCAAATCGTAACCCCCGATTGAAATACCCGTGTAGCGGTTCCTGTAAACTTGGTTCCAGGCAATCTGGACCCGCGTCGTTTGTTTGCCGGGATGCTCACTGGCAATCTCGATTCCGAGGTCGTTATGATGGGAGATGTTGTGCTCGATGACCACATCCCTCCCTCCGTCCACATAGATGCCTCCGGCGGAGTATTCTTCATGGTAGGTAGGGTTGGAATGACTGCTGACGTTATACACATGATTGTCACGGATGATGCCTTCGCGCGCCTGATCGTATTGCTCAATCGGGGCAATCCCTTCAAAGCCGATGACATCGATGCCGATGTTATCTACATTCCGGATCGTATTCCCACTGATGAGGAAATCCTTCACATTGCCGTTCAACGTCATCGCTTCACTGAATCCGAGGGTCAGGTCTTCGAGGATATTGCCGGAAATCTCGATATCCTGGAGCGGTTCAGGTGCCTCTGTGCCATAGAAGGCGATGCCATGGGCATTGCCGTTCGGATGGGTGGTAGTGATATCAAAGATCCGATTACCAAGGATCCGGATGCCTGTCCCGTTTCCTTCTACTAAAATACCGGACGGGGTGGGCTCCTCTTGATCGGTGGAGAGGCCACCCACATCGAGTCCCTGGATCGTGATATAGCTTTTATTGCGGATGGTGATGAGGCCGCCATCTGCAGGTGCAGTCTCCCCGCTGATCACCGGGACCTCATCTTCATAGTGGGTGAAGCGGATCGGTTCCTGCTTTGTCCCGGAGTGCTTGATGTCCAGCCGTTCCGGGTACGTGCCTTCCCTCAGGTAGACTGTGGTACCCGGCACGGCCAGTTTGCTTGCTTTTTTCAACGTCTTCAAGGGCTGTTCCTTTGTGCCGGGATGGCTGTCATCTCCATCAGGAGAGACGAACAAAGTGGACGGTCCGGCTGCTTCCGTGTGAAGAGGTAGGAAGCAACATAGGATGATGGCGATACTGAGGATCTGTTTCATAAAAACTCCTTGATGGTAGTGGTTTCTGGTACCGTGACAGACGGTCAGGTTCGATGGGAGAGGGCCAATCGCTGTTGGGATGGTTGATCTGAATATTTTTATTGATATTTTATTTGTTGCTTAACGTCTTTTAGAGAAATGCGTTCCAATCTTAATGGGATTGTCCCAGGCACACCTTTATACTATTCCTATTAACGATAAAGGAGAGGATCGGATTGCCAAAGAAATCGTGGAAAGAGTACTTTTTTGAGATTGTTCGATCGGTCATTTTCTACAAATAAGTCAGAGCTGTTTGATGTACCACGTATCCATGGTTCCATGCTCGGATCCATCCAAGGGTTCTGTCCGCTTGGTGAAGCCCAATCGATCGTACAGGGAGTTGGCTGCCTTCAGCTGTTCCATTGTTTCGAGATAGCAGTGATCATAGTGGTCCGAGGCGAATTCAAGGGCTGTGTTCATGAGCGCTTTGGCCACACCGAGTCCCCTGGCTTCCGGTGACACATAAAGCTTCTGGAGCTCACAGATCCGTTGTTCCCTATCGAAGGGGGCGATGCCGACCCCTCCCAGGATCTGATTCTGCTCGTTCACCGCGACCCAGTAACAGGCATCGGGCTGTTCACTATAGTAGCTTGATAGGTCGTCCAGATAAGGATCGAAGTAAGCTGTTCCAGGGATGTCGAGATGATTGGCTTCGAGGATGTCGCGGATGATCGCTGCCATCGCCTTGTTGTCTTTCTCTTCCAGTAAACGAATCTTCATGAGGACCTCCGATTGTGAATTTTTAGTATATTCATTATAGGAGAGTTTACGGAAGTCGGCAAGGCAGAGAACAGGACGAGAGGTCAACCGCATGAGATCAAGTTGATCATCTCGGCTCTGAAATCCTCCTATCATGTACCACCTAGCTCTGTAAAAAAGAAAAGCATGATCTTATAGAAAGATCTCACAATGGTTGCGGAAAGGAGGAGAACAGTTGAACAGGGTTTATATACTTCTCACAGCTCTCCTGTTTTTCATTCTGCTTTTTTATGCAGGAGAGTTGAGTCAGAAGGCAAAGATCAAACAAGGGGCCATGACAATGCAAGGGATGCTGGTCATGGGAAATGGGCAAATCTACCTCGTGGGCGATGACGACGTGTCAAAAGAAGAAGTGGAGAGCGTATCAATCAATGAGGTGATTGGACGATACGGCTCTGTCGCTAAACTGGATATTCAAAATCATTCCTTTTTTAAACGGCTTCAAACGGGAGACCGGGTGAAGATCTGGTACACCGAGGTACAAGAATCGTTTCCCTCAAAGATCCAGGTGCTGAAGCTTGAAGTGCTATGAATGGGCTCATCCTCCCTGGGTGAATAACAGCTTGATGCCGAACAGGATCAGCACCACACCGGTCGCACCCTCCATCCACCGTTGGACGATCGGGGATAGAAGCCATTCACGGATGTAATGAAGGCAGATGACGTAAAGGATGAACCAGATCAAGGAGAGCAGTGTATAGGTGAGCCCCATAAGGAGAAACGATGCCATCACCCGGTCGGTGTTTGTCACGAATTGCGGCAGGAACGTGAGAAAGAAAATCAGGACTTTCGGGTTCAGTAGATTGGAGAGCAGCCCTTGAGTAAGGGGAGAGCGCTTTGGTTCCACCTGTGCCCCTTCCTCCGTATGTTTCCTCACCCATAGGGACTGGATCCCCAAGTAGATCAAATAGAGGGCGCCCACCCATTTCAACGTCTGGAACGCCCAGGCTGACTGGAAGAGGAGGGCCGATAATCCGCAAGTGACGGCGATCGTATGACCGAGGGAACCGAGTGAAATCCCGACGGCCATCCAGATGCCGTCTTTTTTACTTCCGGCAATGGTCCTTTTCGTGATCAGGGCCGTGTCGACGCCTGGACTGATGACGACGAACAGGGTCATCAATAAGAATGTGATCATCTTATTCCCTCCTTGGTAGCTACTGTAGTTAAAAAATGTTAAATTAAATTTAACACGCAAACGAAAACTTAACAATTATTATTTAAAATAATTAAATTTAATTTAATGAGGTGTCACCATGGAACAAGACGAATTAGCGAAGAAGATCACCCAGCTCAGAAAAGAAGCGGGCAGGACGCAAACCCAGCTCGCTCAGGATGCAGGGCTCACGACATCCATGCTGAATCAGATTGAAAAGGGGAAGGCGACGCCTTCCATCCAGTCGCTGAAGTCCATCGCAAAAGCCCTCGATACACCGGTTTTCACCTTCCTCATGGAGCAACACGATGCAAGCGAGCTGATTGTCAGGAAGGAAGAACGGAAGCAGATGATGATCGACGGGATCCACTACGAACTGGTGTCGCCGGACTTCACCAGCACATTGGTCACGGCCATCATGAGGCTATCCGCAGGGGCAGCATCTTCCGACTCACCGCTTTCCCATAGGGGAGAAGAAGTGGCGTTTGTCATGCATGGACCGATCGAGCTGACGCTGGAAGGAACCACGCATATCCTTCAGGCAGGGGACAGCGTGAAAATCCCTCCTTTTGCCGAGCATATGTACCGAAATACCTCTCAAGAGGAGGTAAGTATCCTTTTCTCTGTAACGCCTCCTGCATTTTAATTGGTTGGGTACCTTCCGTGCTCTCTTAGGAATCTAAGAGGGTTTTTTTGTATTTTCCAAAAAACTCCCACATATCTCTCCTAATTTGCTATAGTTAGAATATACTAAATTTACAGATAAATACATAAGGAGGATTATTTGTGGGAAATGGGATTGTGTGTGAATCGGTGACGAAGGAATTCAAGGGGGATGGAATCGGGACCAAGGCGTTGGACGGGGTGAATTTGACGTTTCATGATGGAGAGTTCGTATCGATTGTCGGTACCTCGGGTTCCGGGAAATCTACCCTTCTCAGCCTGATCGGGACGCTGGATGCACCGACTTCAGGAACCGTCATGATCGGGGAGAAAGATGTCCGGAAGATGAAGAAAAATGAGCTTGCCGATTTCCGTTTTGAAACGATCGGTTTCATCTTTCAGCAGTTCCATCTCCTCCCGACCCTTACATCACTCGAAAATGTCATGGCCCCATTGTTTGCCCGGAAGGTCTCTTACAATAAAAAAGAAAAGGCGATGGCGGTCCTTGAAAAAGTAGGGCTGAAAGATAAGATGAATTCCCTCCCATCCCAGCTCTCGGGTGGTCAGCAGCAGCGGGTTGCCATTGCCAGGGCACTGATTCATGAACCGAAGTGGCTCCTTGCCGATGAGCCGACGGGGAATCTCGATTCGGAAACGGGAGAGGTGATTTTCGAAACCCTCTCAGCCCTTAACAGGGAAACGGGCTGCGGCGTCATCTTCGTCACACATGATCCCGCCCTTGCGGCGAAAGCGGATCGCATCATCGAGATGAAGGATGCCCGGGTGATTTCGGACAGGGCAGGCATGGCTCTATGATGAGGTTCATCTGGAATAGCTGGTGGCGGAATAAGGGGCGATTCATCCTGCTGTTGGTCGGGGCACTCATCGTCAGCACGGGGCTCAGCTATCTGGTCGGGGTGACCCAGTCCAATTCGGGAACGGTCGTGGATGAACTGCAACAGCGCTGGAAGTCCTCCTACCATATCGTCGTCCGACCCGCCGATTCCCGCGGCGTGACAGAAGAGTTGAATCTTCTCGAACCGAACTACCAGAGCGGTTTATCAGGCGGGATCACCATGGAACAGCTGGAGACAGTGAAAGGGATCGGCGATGTCGAGGTGGCGGCACCGATTGCCATGATCGGGTTTGTGGATAATGAAACGACTTTAGAAAGAGTGACCTTTCAGGATCCCGGGATCTATCGCGTAGAGTATATGGAGGAGCTGACGAACGGCAACGAGACTCAAAAAAATGGATTCAATAGTTACTATTCGGTCGGCTGGGCAGATGAAGGAATGGGGGAACATGGGACATTTAATTATGAAGGTGATGTTCCCCTTTCAGTCATTTCGGAGGTCATGCTGGCCGGGGTCGACCCTGAGGCTGAGAATGCCCTTGTGGGTCTTGAGGGAGCTGTGGTCGAAGGGTACAACAGCCGATACTTTGAGGAAAACGATAAAGCGACCCAGTCACAATTCGAAGAGATGGTAGAAACCAATATCCCGGTCCTATTGAGCAATGTGGACTTTGTCGAAAGTAAGCAGTTTTATAACATTACCAAACTTGACATTCCATTTCCTGTAGAAGAACGAGATAAGACGATGGAAAGCATTAAGGAAAAAGGTGGAGAACAGTATCTGGATAAGCAAGAAGGAGAAGAAATCGAATCCTACTCGTTCACCTCCAAGGAAGCACATGAAAAATACATCAAAAATATTGTGGATCCTTCGGCCAATGATTCGCGATTGGCCCTGGACCCGATTGTCCTATTCAAAGCGTCACCGGTTGAGTATCGTCCGGTGTCCAGCCCGTTCCCGGAAAGATGGCCGTTTGCTTACGAGGTAAAGCCTTATTTGATCCCCGATGACGTGCAATTGTTGGAGCGGGAAGCGTACCGTCAAGTCAATCTCTTTGGAGAAAGATTGCAAGATGGGAAACGCCTAAGGCTCGATATTAAAGGTGTCTATGACCCTACCAAGCTTGAAATTTCGAAAGATCCATTAACAGAGCTTCCGATGGAAACGTATTTCCCGGCAAAATCAAACTTAGTGATGGATGAGGATCAGAATCCCGTCAATCCGCCAGTTGAGATGATGCCGACGAACAACCCATATGGATTCCTCACAAAGCCGCCGATGATGCTGACGACCCTGGAGGCCGCGGAGAAGGTGCTGGGGGAAGAGCCCGTTTCCTCGATCCGGGTCAAAGTGAAAGGCGTCGAAACCATGAATGATGAGAGCGAGAAACGCCTTCAAGCCGTGGCCGATCAAATCGAGAAGGAAACGGGTCTGATCACTGACATCACCCTCGGTTCCTCCCCTCAACCGGCTCTGACCCATGTCCCCGGTTTGAAAGGGAAGGAAGGAATCGGATGGGTGGAACAGCCGTGGATCAAGATCGGATCCTCCATGACGATCTTCAAGGAAGCGAAGGTCGGACTGAGCGCCATCATTGCAAGTGTGATCCTTGTTGCCATCGTCTATGTCTTCTCGTCTAACCTGATCATGATGTTCACGAGGAAGAAGGAATTTGCCGTTCTCCTCTCCATCGGCTGGAGACCGAATCAGCTGTCGAAGCTCCTGTTCATGGAAGCCATACTCCTCGGAAGCTTCGTCTCGCTTGTGAGCTGGGTCATCCTTGGGTACTTCTATGTGAGCTCGAGCGTTTCCACATCAATCGTGCGCTTTATCCTCATCGGTTGTTTCGGTCTTCTGATCTACCTACTTGGTACGGTCATACCGGCCATCCTAGTGCGGAAAATCAAACCGTACGAAGCGATGAGGAGTGGTGAAATCACCGCCGTTGGTAGGCGGTTACTGCCTTCCTCATCCATTTTCACCATGAGTGTGAACCATTTTATCGGAACGTGGAAACGGAGCATCCTTTCCATTGTCTCCATCGCTCTTCCGACGGGTCTCTTCATCCTCTTCCTCTTCATCACTTTCAGGCTGAAGGGGGTCATGTTTGCCACATGGCTCGGGGAATACGTCGCCATGGAAGTCGGGGCCATGCATTATATCGCCATGGGTGTCGCCCTTCTCATTGCCATTCTGACGACAACGGAGATCATCTGGCAGAACGTGTCTGAGAGGAAGCCCGAGATTGCCCTACTGAAATCCGTCGGGTGGCAGAACGGGAAGATCCGCAGGCTTGTCCTGTATGAAGGACTCCTCAGCGGCCTTGCAGCCGGCATCCTCGGCCTGGTGATCGCCATTACGGCCATCTGGAGAATTTACGGAGAATTCCCGACGGAGCATCTTCCGTTCATTCTGGCCTGCATCCTCATCCCGATCGCAACGGGTATGCTTGGGGCCTTATTTCCGGCAGCGGCGGCGGTCAAGGTCATGCCGTACCAGGCGCTGGGGGGAAGTGCCGACACTTCAGAGAAGACGGAAAAAGGGTTTAAAGTCGTCCTTGTGACAGGAGGCATCATCCTTTTTGCCGGCATGATTGCCGTGCTCGCCAATGCCGTGCCTCAGGTCAAAGAGTCAGCATCGGAAAAGGTGGATCCTTCTACGGTGAAGGGGACGGATGGAGAGACAGAAAGTGTGTTCAAGCAAGAGGAGAAAAAAGAAAAACCTGAGGACAAAGACAGTGAGGAAGACCGTGATTCGCAGTCAATCGAGAATAAAGCCTGGATGGTCGCAGAGCTCGGTGATGAAGTGACGGAGGATCAGTCCTTAAGGATTTTATTTAAAGAAGCTGAAGCAGAGGAGCCCATTAGCCCCGAGAACCCCGATAACCGAATCATTACATTGCAGGGGGAGTTTTATCTGGATGCACGTAAGGATGATGAATATTCAATTGATGACACAGAGTTCACCCTGAAAGGACTTGATCTTATGGATGATCAGAACAATGTCTACACGCCTGTTCAAACAAACGTCCTTGAGAAGGAGAAATGGAACAATATCAAACTTCTAAAAGGTGGCCATGTCATTCTTCAACTAAGCTTTGAAGTACCAAAGGACGCTACTCCACTCTACATGAGGAGAGCCACAAGCGGGAAGCCACGACCTTACTTATTGATTGATTTGAAGGGGATGGGTGAGGAAGCAACAGAGTGATGGGAGTTAATGTGGAACATAAAAAAGGGGGAGTATGTGTGAGGATCATGAATGTGGTAGAACTGTCGATAAGAGAATTCAAAGTAAATGAGAAGGATATCCAGATGATTACAGGGAAGGCAGGTGAGGCCTTATGAAGAAACTCATCCTTTCATTGGCCGGGGCACTCATTGTTATCGCGGGGATCAGCTATCTGGTTGTGGTGATGTCCGGTTCGGGTACGGATGAAAAAACGACAGGCAAACAGGAAGAAAAGAGCAAAGAGAAAGAAGGGAACGAATCGCAAGAAGCATTGGCCGCTTTGGAAAAAGGGGCTAATAAAGTAACATTGGGTGAAGCAAAAGAATCCTTTGAATATTCTATTGTAGTGGACCAGGCAGAACCTGTAGAGAAGATTGCTCCGGAGAACCCCGACAATGAGATCATTACGCTTCAGGGGGAAGTGAAAATGCTCCCCAATGAAAACACAGAAGAGGGATCGAATACAGATACACCATTTGCCCTCAGAGGTCAGATTGTAATCGATGAAAACGGAGAAGAATACGAAGCCATCCAAACGACATTTGTTAAAAAGGAACGCTGGAACAATGCAAATATTAAGCCTGATGGGCACATCATCTTTCTAAAAAGCTTTGAAATACCGAAAGATACGAAAGTCCTTTATTACAAAATGGATAAAAACGGAATGCTTTTGTCGGATCTGCTTGTTGATTTGGAGGCGTTGGATAGAGAATAAGGTTGCTATGCGTCCGCCATATATGAATGGAATGGTAGAAATTTGAAACTATTCTCGAGCACGTTCGTATGTATAGGAAAGATGGATTCCACTCGACGAAGGAGGAAACCGATATGTGGTGGTTTGTCATACTGATTGTTGGGGTTTTATTGTTCGCGTTATTCATTGACTGGAGGCGCAGGAGAAACAACAATAACCCTCATATCCCAACCGATCCGAATGCGAAGCCGGGTGACAGTTCGAATTATATGATGGGGGACAATCGACATACTGGAAGTGGTCAGTAGGGGAAGGGGAAATCGCATTTCTTCTTCTGTCACTGGTGAGAATGTTTTATTTTAGAGTTTGGATAAATGGAAATGTGACCGTTCCTTTCCGCTGCAGACGCTTGCTTTCCGCGGGGAGGAGATCGAGCCTCCTCGTGCCTGCGGGGTCTCGCTTCTCCTCCTTTCCGCAGGAGTCAAGCGCCTTTCGCTTCAATGCACTCTTTGGTTTGAACAGGTGAGCGCTCGTAAAAAGATACGAGGAATCAGAGGTCTTTACATAGAGTACGTATCAATAGATATCTAGATTGCTGGCCCCCTGTCATATCACAGAGTGAAGTGCAGAGGAGGGAGTCCGACTCCAACGGGAAACAGCTCACCGCGAGCCCCGTGGAAAGCGGACTCCCGCAGCGAAACGAAACGTATTGTATTAGAGATGCACACCCAATGGAATGGGACAGGAGAGGGATCCAACATGACAACCGTTACCTTCACTGCCAGCACGGCAGGAGAAGATGCACGTATGGAGCAAACGTTCAGCCTTGAGGAACTGGATATTGATGAAAGTGGAAGCAAAGAAGAAATCGCACATGCCATTCGAAGATGCTTTGAATCCTGGCTCATGGACTCTGTTTCGTTTTCTATTGTGGTAGATGGGTTGGACGTGGACGTAAGTGGGGAGCAGGATTAACCGAACAGGGGGAAAGGGACTCCCTGTTTTTTTGCATGAAAAAGCAAGATGTTCATTTTAGTTAATGGTATATTTAAACAAAAAAGGTGTGGAATGGAGATACGTTATGTTGCATTGGCCATGCTTCTAGTAAGTATCCTGTGCGGTTGTCAGCGTCTCGACACGGTCGAAGTGGTCAACAATCACGGGGAGATTCAGAATAGCCAAGGGTTAAAGACATTTGCAAAGAATGTCAAAGAGGGGAAATCCCAGGTCATCGATTATGTAAGTTACGGGATCGAGGGCCAACGGGTCGTACATAACCTGGACTATTCGGGCAAGCAGTTCGAGGTGACTCACAGCGTAGATGGTGAACTTATCGAAGAATATGTCTGTGGGAACTTCACGATTACACAGGGGAACGACGGAGAGCATTATAGCTTGGAAGGATGCGATTTTGAGAAAGACGGAAAGCTTCAGCTCGCACCTGTTCAATGATGAAAGAAACGGAGAGAAGACAATATGACAGTTCAGAAGTTTCACAGAGCATTCGGCGTGTACGGAATTTATGCCAGGGACGGGAAGCTCCTGGTCATCCTGAAGAACGGGGGACCCTACATTCACCGGTATGATCTTCCGGGAGGGAGTCTCGAAGACGGGGAATCGCTGAATGAGGCCATGAAGAGAGAGTTCCTGGAGGAAACGGGTGTGGAAATCGAAATCGAAGAGAACATTGGTGTGACGGACTTCAAGCTCCCGTGGGAATGGCGTGGCTTCACCAATGTACATCATATCGCCGTCTATTATTCTGTCAGGAAAATCGGTGGTGGGATCGCGGTACCCGAGCAATTCGAGGGGCAGGATTCCCTGGGGGCTGTATGGGTGTCGGAAGACGATGTGTCCATAGAGAATGCGTCTCCGCTCGTGCTGAAGGCATTCGAGTGGCTGCGGACCGGCGGGCTTGGCGAAGCTGTTGTATATGATGAGTGGGAAGTGCTATCGGGGAAATAGATGAGTTGGAGAAAGGAAGTGGGATTGCCGATGATCAGCATTGCTGGTATGGTACCCACTGCTGTTTGTCCTGCTGGGAGTCATTGCCGGGCTGATGATGAAGGTTTCCGTAGGGCGGGCTGTCACGCTGATGGTCATGGGCTTTTTCCTTTCCAATCTGGCCATGTTCATCCTGCTATCGGGAGCAACGGAACACATATCGGTGCTGAGCGGGATATCCTTTTCAGAAGTGGTTTCCGAAATGCTCGTTCCTTCGATGTACGCCTGTATATCCTTCTCTTGCTGATTGGGTACCTGGTGACCTGTTTGGTGAAACGAGGCATGCGGAGCCGGGGTGCCAGACGGTAAGGTGAACAGCATCATATAAAACGTGCATCTCCTAAAGGATGATGCACTTTTTTTCTATGAATCAATCAATCCCAATGCTCGGCATGATCCTCAATAAGAGAGATCATGGAAGCGATGGCCGGTGAGATCCATTTGTCCTTATGATACGCGACGAATGTGGTGATTTGATACGCCGGATCTTCAATGATGTCTCCTTTGAACGCGTGTTGATCGATTTCATTCTTCACGGTGAAATACGGGAGCATGGAGCTTCCGAGGCCGCTCATGACACAGCGCTTTATGGCTTCGATGTTTCCGAATTCCACGCTTCCCTGGATCTCCAGACTTTGCTGATCGATGTACCGGTCGAACAGGCTCTTGTAGGCACATGTCTTTTCTGTATATAGGACGGTCCGTGTCGGATCGGTATCTTGTTCGGTTGGCGGTGATATCAGTACCATCGGCTCGTGCTTGATCGATTCCACGGTCAGCTCCTTCGGGGTCCAATCCTTCGTCTCGAGGATCAGGGCAAGGTCGATGGTGCCGTTCTGAAGCTCCGAGTGGAGATTGTGAAAGTCTATGGACGAAATCGACAGGTTCACGTTCGGGTATTTTCTTTTGTATTCGACGAGGATCTGTGGCAATCGGTAGCTCGTGAGGTGATCGAATGCCCCGATCCGCAGGTTGCCACTCGGCTCATCATGATGGGTGGCCTTTTCCTTTACTTCTGTGTATAGGTCTATGATCTTGGTGGCGTAGGGGAAGAACTCTTTTCCGAAGGTGGTGAGGACCACTTTCTTCCCGAGTCGATCGAATAGGGGCTGATGAAGCTCATCTTCCAGGTCCTTGATGTGATTGGTGACGGAGGACTGGGCATACCCCAGCTCGTCTGCCGCTTTTTTGAATCCGCCTTTTTCGACGATGGTCTTGAATGTGAGCAGATGTCGCAGTTCCATAGTGATTCTCCTTAAGTTCAGTATTACTGAACGTTTCGTT
Organism: Rossellomorea marisflavi; assembly: GCF_009806575.1. Lineage (NCBI taxonomy): Bacteria > Bacillati > Bacillota > Bacilli > Caryophanales > Bacillaceae > Rossellomorea > Rossellomorea marisflavi. Next base: position 809,833 of record NZ_CP047095.1, read on the forward strand.
CTGATATATCTATTTTGCTAAACGATAGATGTTCACTACAATAAAAAGTGTCAATCACATTCAAGAAAAGGTGGATTCAATCATGAGCAAAGATAGCACAAAACAAGCTGTACTCGACGCATTTTCATTCCGTCATGCCACAAAAGCATTCGATCCGGAGAAAAAAATCTCCGATGCCGATTTTGACTATATCCTTGAGACAGGAAGGTTGTCACCGAGCTCCGTGGGCTATGAGCCTTGGAAATTCGTGATTCTTCAAAATCCCGAGATCCGCGAGCAACTGCGCGAAGTAAGCTTCGGAGCACAAGGGCAGCTGCCGACTGCAAGTCATATGGTCATCATCCTTGCACGTAAGAATGCAACGCCAGAATCAGACTATGCGCAGCACCTGTTGAGAAACGTCAAGGAAGTACCCGATCACATGATGGACGAGATGGTGGCGGCGTATAGAAGATTCCAAGACGAGGACATCAACATCTACGAAAGCGAACGGGCATTATTCGACTGGGCCAGCAAGCAAACGTACATCGCCCTCGGCAATATGATGACGTCAGCCGCGATGATCGGTATCGATTCATGTCCAATCGAAGGATTCAACTATGAAAAAGCCTCCCTCATCCTCGAGGAAGCAGGTATCCTCGACAGCGAAAACTTCGGTATCTCCGTCATGGCGGCATTCGGCTACCGTGCAGAGGAGCCTCACCGTGAGAAAGTCAGACAGCCGATCGAAGATGTCGTAGAGTGGGTGAAATAAGAGATAAAGAAAAGACGCCGGTTTCTATGGAACTGGCGTCTTTTTTGCAACTTTATTTATACAAAAAATGGTATAGTAATAAAAAACCTACATACGGGAGGACTTCCCCATGAACCAATCCATCATCCATATCGCCCTCGTCGTCAACGACTATGATGAGGCGATCGATTTTTACACGAATAAACTCCATTTCACCTTAGTGGAGGATACATATCAGCCTGAACAGGATAAGAGGTGGGTGGTGGTGTCACCGCCCGGATCGGTGGGGACGACGATTCTGCTGGCCAAGGCATCGAAAGAGTAGCAGGAGCCTTTCGTCGGGAATCAGACGGGTGGACGGGTGTTCCTGTTCCTGAACACGGATGATTTCGATCGTGATTACCGGGATATGGTGGCAAACGGAATCGAATTCGTGCGGGATCCGAAGGAACAGGAATACGGCAAGGTCGCGGTGTTCAAGGATCTGTACGGGAATCTGTGGGATCTGCTGCAGCTGAATGAGGATCATCCGATGGCGAAGCGGGCGAGGTGACTTATCCGATATGAAACATCCCGGTCTCATGGGAGGAGGAATCGTGTTCCTTCTCGGTATGGTGGTCATCGCCTGCCAAGCTCATCTTGCATGGGTATTGCTCGTTTTCGTCACACTGGCAGGTATCAGGTTGATCCCCAGAACGCCTGGCTTGCCCCTCCTTTTTATGGGTGTCTTTTTAGCCGGATTTTATGGGTATGTCTCAGTCAGGACGTTTTTGCGCCTTCACGTAGAGGATATGGAGACGGCCATCCTCATCGAGAGGGGGCGCTCGTTTTCCTGATTGCGGCGCTGGTGTTGACCGCCAAGCTGACGAAAACCCGATTTTCCATGCAGCTTCAAAAACCGAGGTGGAACAATCGAATCTATTTTCCCTATATCACGCACGGATTTCATTCGATTCCAATCAGGCTTTTTTTTCTCTTCTCCGTGATGGGGAGCGTCATAGGCTTCTCGTTCAATATATTTTTCTTCGGTGAATGGGATGGGATGAAAGAGATCGTGCTGTTCGCCCTCGCGTTTTCAATCGTGAATGCGACGCTGGAGGAAATGTTGTGGAGGGGGACCCTTTTACCGGTCTTGGCCGGACAGGTCTCATGGTTGTATGCACTCGTTGTGACAAGCCTGGCATTCGGTCTCCATCATATTGCCCTCGGCATTCCCTTTTGGCCTGCGCTTGGCTTTTCCATTGGCGGGTTTTTCTTTGCCATTGTCAAGTGGAGAAGTGAAAGCTTGTTCCCACCGATCTTGTGGCATTTCATCATCAATCTGCTGATGGTCTTCAGTGGATTCATTCTACCGTATTAAAAAAAGAACTTCCCGATGTGGAAGTTCTTTTTGATTAGAGTGCTGAATGTTCCCTGGTCAAACCGTTTCCCTTGGGACACCAACGGCCCGGGATATGACATTCCTCAGTAGGCGGTCGATTTGCTTCTGTACAAGGTAATGAGGGCCCCGGCGATCACAGCGACACTGATGAAGGTGATGGGAAGCAGTAGTGGTGACGAGGTGTAGGTGGTACCGAATGTTACTTCTGACGTGAGGGAACCAGCTGCCTCAAAGTCGGGCGTATAGTTCATCGTCCTGATGATACCGGCCACGTAAGTCCCAAGGAAAAATAGCAGATGGATGCCGATGGAGATGGCAATGGACTGCAAGAAGAGTTTCATGTGAATCCACCTTTCTTGTCCTTTTAAACCATAATATACCATATTTGGTGACTGGTAAAGTGAACGCTATCCCTTCTGATCCGTAATCCTTAAGATTTCTTAAGAACTTCCCACCTGAAACATTAAGGTTCCGTGAATATAATGAAGGTATCAATGAACGGAGGGGGAGGTGCACAATGGAGATCATTGAATTGCTCAGGCTTGCGGCAGGCATCATGTTTACGCCGATATCGGATGAGGTGATCCTTCTTTCTAGCCTTGGGATCTGGGCGGCGGACGGGGTGAATCCTTACGGTGTCTGGCTTGCGTCATGGGGGATGGTCTTCGTGGCCTTCCTGTGGTTTTATGTGGTGGGGATGTTTTTCCGGAGCATTCCATTATTCAATAGATGGATGTCGACCAAGTGGTTGAACAAGGCAGAAAAGATGCTGTCCCGCTATGGATTCTGGGCGGTGATGGTATCGTTTTTCGTGCCGGGGATCCGTCATCCGATCCATTATGTGGCGGGCATCATGCGGATGCCACTCAGGAAATATGTGACCGCAACGCTCATCGCCTCATCGATCTACACGGGGGTGTGGACCGGACTTGTATACACGTTCGATGAAAAGGTCGGGGTCGAATTCGTGGTGGGGCTGTTACTGGACCGGTTGCCCCTGGTGTTGACGATCGTCGTGCTCGTTGTCGGCTTCGTCTTGCTCAGGTGGAGACGGAAGGTTCATAAAGAAGAACTCATAGAAAAAACGCCTGGATTCTAGATTCCAGGCGTCTTTCATTATGTTTTCGGGAAGGTGAAACCTTCTCCGAATACATCGCGCACGTCGTGGACGACGACGAATGCTTTGTCATCGATCTGTTGGATCGTCTTTTTCAGGAGGAAGAGTTCCTGCTTGTTGATGACCACATACAGGATATCCTTGGATTCCTGGGAGTAGTGGCCTCGGGCGTTGATGATCGTGGCACCACGGTCCATCTCGGCGCTCACCTTCTCGGCGATGGCGTCGGTGAGGGGCGAGATGATTGTGACAGCCTTCCGCGTATCGAAACCGTCGATGAGATAATCGAGGATCTTTGTACTGATGTAAATCGAAATCCCGGTGTACATCGTGTTCTCGATCCCGATGACGAACCCGGATCCGATCACCACAAGAATATCGAACACGAACATGCTCGTGCTCACGGCCCAGCCGAACTTCTGGTTGAGCATGCGGGCAACGATCGTGGACCCGCCCGTTGTACCGCCTGAGCGGAGAACAAGGCCGAGACCGATCCCGATGAACACACCAGCAAAGACCGTACCGAGCATGATATCGAGGGAGCGTCCCATTCCTTCTGTGAAGTGCAGGAACACCGATGTGAAGAAGATCGCCAGCAGCGTATACCATGTCACGCGTTTATTCAGTACTTTGTAACCGATGGCCAGCAAAATCCCGTTCATGATAAAGTTCGTGTAGCCCGGTGACCAGCCGAATACATAGTAGAGGGTCATAGAGATCCCCGTCACGCCTCCCTCGCCAAGCTCATTCGGAATCGCAAACAGATTCACCCCAAGCGCGAAGAACAGGGATCCGATAATAATCAATGTGATTTCTTTAGCTGTCGAATTCATATGTGATCACTCCGTTCCGTTTGAATACCAGAATACTATAGCACAGAGGATGGGGCGGGGGGAAGGTGATTCAGCCGGTTCGGTGGCGTTATTTCAATGGAAGGGAACGTTTTAGCTAAGAGGTTTACTTTAACTGGTAGTATATCCAGTTGGGAGGGGATTATCTGCTAGGCAGGCACAAAAAAGACCCCGATGATGGGGCCGTTCATGACGTGGTTCAGCGGGTGACGATCTTTTTTTGACGCGTAATGATCTTCAGAAGCAACATGATCCACCAGACAACAAGGAACAAGTAGCCACTGCAGGCATACCAGGCCCAAAGAGCCCCTTGATGCAGTTCGTTCACCAAGTGTTGAAACTCATTGAGTTCATCAAATCGCCCGATGCTATTCAAGAGACCAACAATAGGAACCGTGATGGCCACCCAAATGGTGAGGAGGGACAATCGTTTTTCTTTTTGATTGAAAACGTTGTAGATCGCAATCCCGATGGTGACGGCCAAAAATAGATAATAGGCGATCCAAAACCAGGGTGGAAGGGTGTTCGCCATGTGACATTCCTCCTTAATGGACTCTTGAAGCTTACTTCATCTTATACGTATGGAAGGTGATGGATTCACCCGGGCTTTCTTCCTTCAACACGGCAAAACAGAGAGTATCGTTGAAGTATATGGGCTTTGTTGCCGTGTGGCCAAACCCATCGCGCCTCAATGCAAGGGCCGTTCTGGTATCCAAATCGGCAAGATAAACGTTTTCTGTGCGATCTCTGAAGGCGACCGTGTGAGGATTCACGAAAACGGCGGCATCCGACGGGGTCCTCGAGGTTGTCTTGAACCTGTAGGTTTCTTCTTTTCCACTGTCTACAATGGTTAATCCCTCGTCAGATGTATAGGCAAAACGATCATCCGCTCCATCAAAACTCAGGATTTCCTCATCTGTGAGGAGGGTGTGCTCCTCATCGTCTGCCACCCGTTCCAGGGTGAGCCTCCTTTCACCGTCCTTGGAGATGGCTTTATGGAGAAGCAGGCTATTTCCTGTCCTTTTCTGCTCCAGGATATAGTCTCCGTCCGGACTTCCGGTTTCGTTTAATTCAGTCGTTACGAGTGTACTCTTCTCACCGGTTTTCTCATCATAGCTGATCACCTGGGAAATCACGCGGTCATCCTTCACTTCGTATTGGATCCAGTTCAGGGCCTGGTCATTGGTCGTCAGGATAGGCGTGGGGTTTTCATTTGTACTCTCTCCTTCGTGAATCGTCTGGACCTTCCCGGTATCAAGGTCCAATGCGTGGATCGTCCAGCTGACATCGGACGTGCGCCTTGTATCATACTCGGTCCAATACAGCGTTTGATCGATTCCGACGAGAGAATCAATACCTTCCGTTGCTTCATATAGAACCTCGCATGTCTCGCTTGATCGGGAAAAGGCAATGATCTGATCAATCGGCTGCTCGCTGCTTGAGTCATGCACATAGAAGATGGACTGGTCCGTAATATAGGAAGGTGCGACTAATCCCTTTGGACACGAAGAATGGGTAAGATGATAGGAGTCAGGTGCTAGATGGTCGATGGAATCCTTTGAAATGGAAAGAAGGTGCTCGCTCTTGGTGGCTGGATTCTCGTTCGTTGAAACAGGGGAGATACCGGAAGTGTCTGGCGGATTGCGGGTTTCTCCGAGGGATTCTCTCTTTACCTCCTCTTTGTGGCTGCATCCGACTAGCAGGAAGAGCGCACTGGCTATTATCAGTATGTATTTCATATTTTCCCCTTTCCGCTGCATGGTGCTTCTTTTGATACAATTGTTTCTATAAGTGTAATTAATTGGGTTGTAGTGGTCAATATGTTTTGCAGTTTCTTTGCCATGGGAGTTGTTTTTCAGAGGAAATGAGCGATGCTTGCTGGTCTGTATAGATGAACGGATCGCCCGGGCGAGAGGCGATCCTTTTTAATCAGGATCAGGATTCGTTTTGGTAAAACGTAATGACTGCCTGTGCTGCCGCCAGTACTTTTTCCTTCAGATGAGGGGATTCAACCCTGATTTGATCGGAGAAGCCAAGGATGAATTCAATGGCTTCCTGTTCATCATTGAACTGCAGGGTGGCGGGAATCCATCCGTCGTCCGTAGGTTGCTCTTTCTTCATTACTTTCACGAATTTGCCGGTGAAGGTGATCCTCCCGACGATCTGAGGGTGCAGCCACACATCCACCTCATAGGCGGGGAGATTCTTCACAAAGGAGGTCTTGGATTGTTCCCAGTAGTCCGGTAGGTGAAAATGAGGGGGCCGCTCGAATGTCTCCTCTTCCAGGCTCGCTTGCCCAATCCGGGAGACCCGATAATTCCGGATTTCTCCGTCCCGGGTAGCCACCAGATACCATGTTCCCCCTTTTGCCACAAGCCCCAGTGGTTCCACGATCCGCTCCTTCATGTCCCCTACTGTGCGTCCGTAGCGGATGAACAATTTTTTATTTTCCCAGAGTGCCTGCTTCACGACGGCGAGGGCATGGGCTTTCTCACTGGAAGGTTTCCATGTGCCGGAATCGATATGGATCTTCTCCCACATGGCCTGCGCCTCGTCCCGGTAGGTGTCAGGGATCGCCCCGAACAGCTTCTGCCGCGTATCGAGGGAGTAATGAAGGCCGAGATCTTCAAGGAGTTCCTTGGACGGGGACAGGAAAAGCGAGGTCATGTCGGCGCTGGTCAATCCGCTCAGGCGGTTGCGGAAGTGATCCATCAGGCGCCATCCCCCATCCTTGCCGCGTTCGGATACGACCGGGATCCCCGCATGCGTCAGGGCATCCATGTCCCGGAGGATCGTCCGCTCCGACACCTCCAGCTCATCCGCCAGTTCCTTCGCCGTCATCTTGCCCCGGTTCTGTAATAGGATCATGATGTTCATCAATCGGTCCGCTCTCATACCATCCGCCCCTTTGGTTAAACTAGTCAGTATTAATATGACAAAGGATGTCATGTTTTAATCGTATACTGAATGTATTGATAGGAAAAGGAGGAAGATAAAATGCATCAGGATCGTAAAGTGGTTGTATTCATCGCATGCAGTCTCGATGGATATATTGCGACGAAGGATGAGTCATTGGAGTGGCTTTTCCAGGTGGAGGGCGAAGGGGACAATGGGTTTTCCGCTTTCTACGACACCGTTGATACAGTAGTGATGGGAAAGAAGACGTATGATTGGGTGATGAATCAGGAGATGGGAGCATTCCCGTATGAAGGGAAAGAATGTGTGGTGTTCTCCCGTTCCTCTTGGGAGGATACGGAACATGTGAGCTATCGGAATGGTGATGTCCGGTCGTTTGTAGAGGAACAAAAAGGGCGAAGCGGCAAGAATATCTGGGTCGTTGGTGGAGGGGAACTGCTGCACGCGTTCATCCAGGAAGGATTGGTGGATGAGTTCATCATCACCGTTGCGCCGGTGATCATCGGGAATGGGATTCCACTGTTTAGGGAAGGTGACCACGGACTGGATCTTAAACTGAAGGGGACGCAGTCGTTCAATCAGTTTGTGGAATTGCATTATGAGGTGAAGAGGTAGAGGGTGTTGAGGCAGCTCACGGGGTGGGCTGTTTTTTTTGTGCGTGGGGATTATGGTGCTTCTATACTTTGGGTGGGATGTGAGGTTTAATAAAGAAGCGAGTCGGAAGTAATGCGAGAGAGTTGGTAATAAGAGATTGAACTTGATGATAAAGGCTTGGAGTTGAAAATAAATAGGGGAAGTTGGAAGAAGAAAATGTTCCAAAATCCAAAGTTGGAAATAAATTTCGAAAAGTTGGAAGTAAAATCTCGAAAGTTGATAATAAATTTGAAAAAGTCGGTAGAAAAGGAGAGTAGGAAAGTTGGAGTACGATGTATCTGGGCTATTTTTGGCATCGTTTGGTCGTATTTCATGTGAAACGGCGTCCACTCCCCTACATACTAAGTAGATTGTGATGATAATTGGATTAAAATCAAAAAAATCATCTAACTCTGTAACGAATCCACCCCAACCAGGTCATACATCAGAAGGGAGGCAGCCGGGTGACAGAATTTGAGAAGATCTACGATCAGCATTTCAGGGAAGTGTATGCATTCATCCTATCCATGAGCCGCAATGAGAAGCTGGCCGAAGAGATCACGCAGGAGACTTTTTTCAAGGCGCTGAAAGCGATCGATGGCTTTAAGGGGCAGTGCAAGATGAGTGTGTGGCTGTGCCAGATCGCGAAGAATACATACTTTACCCATTTATCAAAGCAGAAGCGATTGGTGCCGGAAGAAGCGGTCGAATCCAGTGGGGACGCGGTCATGGAGCGGCTCATGGAGAACCGGGAAGAGGCGATGCGGGTCCATCAGGTGCTGCACTCCCTTCAAGATCCGTACAAGGAAGTGTTCACCCTGCGGATTTTCGGGGAGCTTTCCTTCCGGGACATCAGCGGGCTGTTCGGTAAGACGGAAAGCTGGGCCAGGGTGACGTATTACCGGGCACGGCAAAAAATTCAGGATCGTTTGGAGGAGGAAGACGTATGAGGGAGGTACCATGTCGGGTCATCGAAGACCTGCTGCCCCTATATCATGATGACGTGTGCAGTGAGGAAAGCCGGTCCCTAGTGGAGGGACATCTTAGTCAATGTGAAGCGTGCAGGAATGAGCTTCAGCGGATGCGTGCCGGCCTGCCGGTGGAGGAGAAGGTGACGGTTGACCGGAATAGTGATGACCGGGTGATGAAGGGGATTGCGTCCTCTTGGAAGAAGGGGAAGAAGCGGTCGTTTTGGAAGGGGATGCTTGTGACGTCTGCCGTTGCAGCCTGCCTCGTCCTTGCTTATGTAGGGCTGTTCCAGTGGAATGTGGTCAATGTCGGGACCGAGAACGCGGAAATCAGTAAAGTGAGTCAGGCGGATGGGAAGGTCTTTTTTCATCTGAATGTAGACGATGGGTACAAGATTTCAACGTTGAAGTATGATGTGAACAGTAACGGGGATTTCTATGTCACGGGGAAGCGTCAGGTGATCAAGGAAGAAGCCTCCCGTCCAAGTGCCCTTGAAAACGCTGATGAATTCGTCGATCTTTCTGAGCAGGAAGAAATCCGTGGAGAGAAAATCGAGGCGATCTACTTCGGAACCCCTGATGACCGCAAGCTGATCTGGAAAGAAGGCATGGACGTGCCAGAAACCGATCAGAGTGTGCTCGAACGGTTTGGGTTGTAAATGGAATTAGACTAAGGCTGATGATGACCGTGGATGGTCCTTTATTGGTATCGGTTTGTCTTCTGCTCATCGGTATAACAAGGGTATCCTTGATGCTTTTCTTCAACTTGAGAAGAGAAAAGGCGGGAAAGTAAACATAAATCAATGTGAAAAAAACAAGCGTTTTTCATAAGGTCTTCCGGATTGATCGTTGGAAGCCTATTTATATAAACTCGTCAAATGGACAAAAGAAGACTCGCCACCAGGCGAGTCTTCTTTCACTTATTTCCCTGCCCGCATCGCTTCCGACTCTTCCTTACTCGGTCCATACACGCCAGGAACCTGCAGTCCGGCCTGGCGCATGAGAACGGTCAGTTGGCCGCGGTGGTGGGCCTGATGCTGGATGAGCAGGCGAAGGACACCTTGGAACGGCATGTCCATGCCGAAGAGGCTGATCGGTTCGTTCAGCTTCTCATCGGACACTTGCTTTGACACGGCATCGCCGAGACGCATGCTCACGAGCTTATATGTCTCGGCAATCTCGCTGGCGGATGCCGGCGCAGCCTTTTGGAGGTCTGGCGCCTCGAAGGTGACCCCTACTTGGGCAAGGAAATAATACGCTGCGCCCGTTACGTGCCAAGCCACGCTACCGATAGTGTATAGGTCAGGCCCGGCTTCCTGTTTCAGTGACGCATCAGTGAGTGCATCGAACACTTTCTGAGTGGTAGCGGCTTCCTGGTTCCATTCACGTAGAAAATCATTGGTTGATGTGAACATGGTAGATCCCTCCTTTTGGATGTAAGACAGTTTCATTGTAGCATGAAGGAGGGAGGTTGTTCGTTAGTAAAATGGAAGGGTTTTCATTTAAAGGGTATACTTTTATGGCTGCTGAAATCCAAACAGCGCCACAAATACCAATAACAACGACAGGGATAGCCCGGCTGCATTCATCACGACCAAGCTGATTTTTAACTTGCCTTTAAGTCCCATCAGCGCAAAAACGAGTCCAGCCAGTGCCAGTGTGAACGGCAAGAAGAGGCTCACTTCCAGGACCGCTACATACAGTGGAAATCCCCACTTCGTCAATCCGGAGAGAATTGGAAAGATGGCCATGACGGAAAAAGCTCCTGAAAGAATGGAATAGGTTTTCTTCATGTGATTCCCCTCCTTAAGGAGTACGGTAGTTTCGGACGGCAGACGTGATGACGGCAATGACAAGGATGATCGCGCTGTTCACGAGCAGGAAGTACGCTACTTGAAGTCCATAAAAGACGGCAAAGGCATCGCGGATGACAATCAGTGCGGTAATCCCCCCGACACCGCCAAGCACGGGTGCCATGAGCAGGACTGTCAACGCAGCGGAATACAGGCTTTTCTTTTTGCGGAAGGTGATAAAGGCGAGAATGTTTCCCGCGGCAATCAAGCATCCCATCAGCATGTAGAAGAACAGGTCCATTTTCATCATTCCTCCCCTATGTGTCATGTATATGTGTGTAGTGCTGGTTTTTACTAATTTAAACATACACGCTCGTGGTTTAGTTATGATTCTAACAATTTATCCCAATAATCCATCAGACCATAACAGCAAGAATGAGGATGAAATGCCCTTCGGAGGATTGGTAAACTAGAAGCAACGAGAATGAAAGAAAGCGGTGAAGCAGGATGGAGACGGTGGTGAATCTGTCATTTGAAGAGATGTGGGAGAAGATCATGGCGTGCGACCGGACATATGACGGATTGTTCTTTACGGCAGTGAAGACGACGAAGATTTACTGCCGGCCCTCGTGCCGGTCGAGGAAGCCGAAGAAGGTGAACGTGGAGTTCTTCCAGGAGCGTGCGGAGGCGGAGCAGGCGGGGTATCGTGCCTGCAAGAGGTGTAAGCCCGAAGAGGAGCATTCGCCGAATATCGGTGTCGTCCGGGAAACCATTGCCTTCCTGGTCAACCACCACAAGCAGCCGTTGAAGCTGCAGGATATCGCTGACGGGGTGGGGCTGAGCAGCTATCACCTGGAGCGGGTGTTCAAGGAAGAAACCTCCCATACACCGCGGACGTATCTGGAGAAGGTCCGGATCGATAAGGCGGCGAACCTGCTGCGGGAGACCGGTTTGACGAATCTTCAGATCTGTTATGAAGTGGGGTTCCAGAGTCCGTCAAACTTTTATAAAGTGTTCAGTCGCATGAAGGGATGCTCACCGAGTGAGTATCGGAGGGGGCAGTTGGATGAAGTGGAGTAATCGTGGATCGTCGATTGAACTCAATCTGCCGCATCCTTTCAGCTTTGAGGAGTGCTTGAGGTTTTTGGCCAGATCGGACCAGGAAGTGCTTCACGAGGTAGGAGAGGGAGCGGTCATCAAGCTTCTGAAAGTTGATGGAGAGTTGATTCTCTGTAGGGTCACTTCCACCGGTGAAGCCTTGAATGTCGCGTTCCTGAACACGTCTCCGTCCACACATGCACGAGAGCTTGTGGCCGATTATATGGTGGAATGGTTTGATCTTGAACAGGACCTTTCCGGGTTCATGGAGATGGCTGGACGAGATCCCGTCTTAAAGCCTTTCGCGGAGTGCTATGAAGGCATGCGGATCCTCTGCATACCCGACCTGTTCGAGGCGCTTGTATGGGCGATCCTTGGTCAGCAGATCAACCTGAGGTTCGCTTATACGCTTAAAAAACGCTTTGTCGAGCGGTACGGAGAGAGTGTGACATTCAACGACAGCAATCATTGGCTGTTTCCTTCCTGCGAACGCGTGGCCACCCTCTCCATCGATGAACTGCGTGAGCTTCAGTTCACGAGGAGGAAGGCAGAGTACGTCCTCGATCTCGCAAAAGCCATGGAGAGAGGGGAACTCTCCAAAGAAGCGCTACTCCTTTTGGATTCATCAGCCATCCGGGAGAATCTGCTTGCCATACGCGGTGTCGGGGCATGGACGGCCGATTATGTGCGGATGAAATGCTTCCATGACAGCAGCGCGTTCCCCGTCGCCGATGTCGGCCTACACCTGGCCCTGAAGGAAGCCCTCGGCCTGGAACGAAAGCCGACAATCGAGGAAATCGAAGAACTCGCAATCAATTGGAAAGGGTGGGAAGCCTATGCTACGTTTTATCTCTGGCGATCATTGTACGGAGAAGGAGTATAAACTGGATATGGACACGCCCCTTGGGATCTTGGAAATCATCGGGACCAACGAGGCCGTGTCGTCGATCTTATTTGTGGAAAGGGAAGAGAGGGTGCATATGCGTGAGGACGATACGCCTGACGTACTGATCGACTGTCATGATCAGCTGGCTGAGTATTTCAACGGCAGCCGGCGGACGTTCTCGTTTCCCGTCCATGTGAAGGGGACCGATTTCCAGAAGCGCGTCTGGGAAGGACTGCTCGACCTGGCGTACGGAGAAATGGGTTCGTATAAAGACCTCGCCGTATCGATCGGCAATGAAAAAGCAATCCGTGCCGTCGGCAGTGCCAACGGGAAGAACAAGCTCAGCATCGTCATCCCGTGCCATCGTATCATCGGGTCAAATGGGACGATGACCGGATATGCGGGAGGCGTGTGGAGGAAAGAGTGGCTGCTGCGGCATGAGGGAAAACATGAAAACAGCTGAAAACCGTTCAGGTCTTCAGCTGCTTGGACGATGTACGAGGCTCATGGTACAAGGTTCGATAGGTGGTGCTTAACAGCATAAACACACTGATGAAGAGAAGGATGGTCTGCCAGGCATCAATACGATCCTGATCAACCTGATTCGCGATGACCATCATGGCCAGGATGATGATGGAATAGACAAGATACACGCCTTTCTTTATTCGTTTCCTCTGCAGCAAGATCACGACTTCCGATACGGCAAAAAGGCATGCCATCATCCGTGTGTAGAAAAAGGGATCGTAATAGAAGAGACTGATGGCAAAACCAAGTGCGGCAACCGCGTTGAGGATGATGGTCCAACCGGTGTCTGTCATGAGTTTCGCACTCCTTTCTTGTGATGTGTCCCCATCTTATCATAGATCGGTACCTTATTTTAGGAGATTTTTTATTTCCACCAGTGAAACAAACGAATAAAAGTTCTATGTGCAACCGACTCTTTACATAATGAAACAGAACTCCCTGTGTGAAGGAAGTTCTGTTTTCTTATATCACCGTTTTCTTCCGGTTCATCACCACGTTCACCACAAGCCAAACGCCTTGAATGATGGCCGGGAAAAGGAACGCAGCCGCAAGGATCAGAAACGCCACCAACTTCGCTTCCGGAGACTGCACAATCCCTGCCCCGTCCACATCCCGCAGCCAGATGAACGCCGAGATCACACCGAACAGGATCACCCAGAACAGGTTGGTCAGCCACCAGAAAGCCCACATTTTCTTCATGTTCTCACTCCATTTCAACACTCGATTCTATCCCTTATTCTACCGTGTAAAACGTTTCCTTTTGATGGACCACGGCTTTATTTTCACGTAAGGCTTAAGACGTAGGGAGGGGGATGATTGTATGGACAAAGACGGATACTAAAGGAGCCTTCCATTTCAATTATATGAACAAGGATCTAGTCAGAAATTATACTGAAATAAGGAATCCTGATATTTCCATGGACGTTCGTTTGTCAATAGTCCTCACGGATGATTGTTTTTCCTGAAAACACAATTGTTTTCACATAGGAAACATATTATAATGAAAAACAATTAAGCTTCACGTTCTACGACATCAGAGCGAATAATCGTAAAAGAGGGGAACAGCATGGCTAACAAAGAGTTGCATCGAGGCCTGGAAGCACGTCACATTCAGATGATTGCTTTGGGCGGTACGATTGGCGTCGGATTATTTATGGGATCGGCAAGTACGATCCAGTGGACGGGCCCGTCTGTCCTGCTGGCGTATGCGATTGCCGGGATTTTCATCTTCTTCATCATGCGTGCCATGGGGGAAATGCTGTACGTCGAGCCGAGCACCGGTTCGTTCGCGACCTTCGGGCATAAATATATCCATCCACTTGCCGGGTACATGACGGCGTGGAGCAACTGGTTCCAGTGGGTCATCGTCGGGATGGCCGAAATCGTCGCAGTGGGGCGTACATGCAGTACTGGTTCCCGGACCTGCCGGCGTGGATACCGGGGATTGTGGCCATGGCCATCCTCGGCGCGGCGAATCTGATTTCCGTGAAATCCTTCGGGGAATTCGAATTTTGGTTTGCACTCATTAAAATCATCACCATCGTCCTGATGATTTTCGCCGGGATCGGCCTGATCTTCTTCGGTCTCGGAAACGGGGGAGACGCCATCGGGCTCTCGAACCTGTGGGTAAACGGCGGCTTCTTCGCCGGAGGATGGTCGGGCTTCTTCTTCGCCCTCTCCCTAGTGGTGGCGGCCTACCAAGGGGTGGAATTGATCGGGATCACGGCCGGAGAGGCACGCGATCCGAAGAACACCCTGACGAAAGCGATCCAGAGCATCATCTGGCGGATCCTGATTTTCTATATCGGGGCGATCTTTGTCATCGTCACCGTGTATCCGTGGAATGAACTGAATTCCATCGGAAGCCCGTTCGTCGCGACATTCGCCAAAGTCGGGATCACGGCAGCGGCCGGTGTCATCAACTTCGTTGTCATCACCGCGGCCATGTCCGGCTGCAACAGCGGGATCTACAGCGCAGGGCGCATGCTCTACACACTCGGGGTGAATGGACAAGCACCGAAATCCTTCACAATGCTGTCCCGTAATGGTGTACCACTACTCGGGACGATCGGAGTCATGATCGGACTCGGAATCGGAGTCATCCTGAGCTACATCGCACCGGAGAACCTTTTTGTGTACGTATACAGTTCAAGCGTCCTCCCGGGAATGGTCCCGTGGTTCGTCATCCTGATCAGCCAGATCCGCTTCCGGAAGATGAAGGGATCAGAACTCGACGATCACCCGTTCAAAATGCCGTTTGCACCGGTTACGAACTATCTGACCCTTGCCTTCCTGATCGCCGTCCTCGTCGGCATGTGGTTCAATGACGATACGCGCATGTCGCTCATCGTGGGGATCGTATTCCTCGCGCTGGTGACCATCAGTTACTTTGCGTTTGGGATCGGGAAGAAGGTTCCGTTGGAGGAGAAGGAATTGGATCAATAGAAAAGAATTGAGAGGCATCCGATGGTTGGATGCCTCTTTTTTAACCTTGGGGAAGCGTACGCTGTTTTATAGGTAATGTACTGAATGTCTTTCGTGTTGCTCGTTTCATAGCGTGACACCTCTGGAATGAGATTGGTTGGGTGGAATCTGACGGATTGTTCAGGGAGATGTAGGGTTCCTAGAAGATTGATGATAGTGAAAGAATAAATAAAGAGAGCAGAGAGCCAATGTGAAACTGTTGGTATTGAATGTGGAGAATCGAATCAAACTGTACAGGACAGAAACGGTGCCGAACAGACAGGCCACTACGGTAAGCCTCAACAGGAAGATTCGTTTGGAAGGGGACGGTTTATACATGGACAAGACTCCTCTCGCACTGAGTGAACAATGTAACGTATGTTCATCTTATCTCGTAAATATAAATTCATCCATAAATGTAATTTTAAAGAAAACTCTTGCGTTACGGAGGGGCTGACCCTGCATAACCGTGCATGAAAAGTCGGATGAAGGCATGCTGACCCTGATAATGTATAGGAAGAGGAGGTCATGAAGATGGATTCGCTAAAACAAATGAACCAGGCACTGACGTATATCGAGGAGAACCTGGCCCAGGAAATCGATTATAAGGAAGTGGCCAAGCGGGCGTTATGCTCAGAGTATCACTTCAAGCGGATGTTCTCGTTCCTGGCAGGCGTAACATTGTCAGAGTACATTCGTCGGAGGCGCTTGACTCTTGCTGCGTTTGAACTGAAGGAGGACCGGGTGAAGGTGATCGATGTGGCGATGAAATATGGGTACCATTCACCTGATTCATTTGCCAGGGCCTTTCAGCAACTTCATGGAATCACGCCTTCAGAAGCCAGGAAGAGTGGGCTTTCACTAAAAGCGTACCCACCGATGACCTTCCAACTAGCCATTAAGGGAGGAAATGAAATGAACTATCGAATAGAAGAAAAAGGGGCATTTCGCATCGTTGGCCTGAAGGAACGCGTCCCCATCCAGTTCCACGGCGTGAACCCGAAGATTGCGGCCATGTGGGAGCGTTTGACAGAAGACATGATCAAGGAATTGAAGGACCTGTCCGATGTGGAGCCAACGGGACTAATCAGTGCATCCGCCCGCTTTTCCGAAGAACGGATGGAGGAAAAGGGAGAGCTTGATCATATGATCGGGGTGGCCACATCGAAGGGATGCCCAGCCCGGTTTGCGGATCTTGAGGTACCGGCTTTGACATGGGCCGTGTTCGAATCCGTCGGTCCCTTTCCTGAAACACTTCAAGACGTGTGGGGACGGATATACTCCGAATGGTTCCCGTCATCCGGGTACGAACTGATGGAAGGACCGGAACTTTTGTGGAATGAAAGCAAGGATATGTCTTCACCGACGTATAGAAGTGAGATTTGGATTCCGGTGAGGAGAAAATAATGGAGGAAGGGAGATCCGTCACGGGTCTCCCTTCTTGATTATCTTGAAATATGTAAAATCTCATACACGGTCAGGTGATCTGACTCCTCAACAACCGGTTTCTTTTCATAAAAACGAAAATGACTGTAGCCCCACTTATCCGGATTATAGACCACTACATTTCCTAAGCATTCTCCGGATCCCTCCACGTCGGCGATCTCAAGAAGGGGGTGGCCCGCTAATGAAGCAGTCTCGGCAATACGGCCGGCGTATTCTACAACGTACTGACTGTTGGAAAAGTTCCGGTCTACGTCGAGTACCAGGGGAACACCGATCTGAATGTGCTGCCAGCCGAAGGAGTCCAGGATGTTGTCGTAATAACCATGGAATAGAAAGGTGTTCATTCCTTCATGGTTGTTCCACATATAGAATGGTGCGTAAGAATTATAGGTTTGACCGTTCTTCCCTGCCTCGGTGATTAAATAGGCTTTGAAGTCGAGTCCGTTGAAACCATCCGTCTTCATCCCGTTCTCTTGGACTCTGTTTCTGATGATCCCCATATCATAATCCTTCGGCAGGATGACTTTGTATTGCATGCCAATCATGTTCATCACTCTCTTTCAATGGAATAGATTCATGATAATCCTGCAGAGATTAGGTGTAAAATAGGTATAGATGATGCTGATCATCATGAAATCTGATAGCAGGAAAAGAGCTGAACGATATGGAAATCAATGACCTTATCATATTCAAAACAGTCGTAACAGAAGGATCAATCAGTAAGGCCGCGAACGTCTTGGGGTATGTGCAGCCTCACCTGACAGAACGGATTAAGCGATTGGAACAAGAACTGGATACACCGCTACTCAACCGATCGAATAAGGGCGTCACCACCCTTCCATCAGGAGATGTGCTGGTCGGCTACGCAAACAGGATCTTGAACCTGGTTGACGAAGCGAAACATGAAATCAAAAGGACCAACGCCCTTCCTTACCGCATCGCCACATCGCCATCGATTCTGTCCAGCT
This sequence comes from Rossellomorea marisflavi, assembly GCF_009806575.1. Taxonomy (NCBI): domain Bacteria; kingdom Bacillati; phylum Bacillota; class Bacilli; order Caryophanales; family Bacillaceae; genus Rossellomorea; species Rossellomorea marisflavi. The sequence goes on from NZ_CP047095.1 coordinate 827,611, forward strand.
ATGTCAGCAAACGGATAAGCGGGACGTTCATGAAGTACGAATTGACGATCGAGAACAGCAGCCAGCTGCATTCTTTATTAAGGAATCAAAAGGTGGACATGGTCATCACATATGGAACGTATGCCGATTCAGATTTCCAACAAGTGGGGAGCCATACGATTTCAATGGGATTACAGAAAGCGAAGGGTAAGACGGTCATGGATTTTTCGAAAGAATATTTCTTTGTCAGTCAGGACCAACAGTGCCCCTTCAGGAAGCGTACGATTGACTTTATGGAGGAGAATCACATCCCTATGGAGCAACTTCATCCTTTGGATTCTTTCTCACTGATTCAGGAATTCATCTCCGAGGGAAAAGGAATCGCCTTTCTACCTATCAAGGATGATCAATTAGAAAGAGTGGAAGATGTAGAGGTAGAAAGCCTGTCTGTTCACTTTTACACGATGCGTGAATCAGGGAGGGAGATCCCTGCTGACCTGTTGCCTTAAGGGTTTCCCACTTCATCGTTTCGTGCCTACACACGATATAATAGGTGATAACAGATTGATAGACTTAGAAAAGGAGACGATCACATGCCTTATTGTAAAGTACGCAAAGCAGACATCTATTATGAAGAAATAGGAGAAGGCACGCCCATCATCATGATCCACGGCTATTCACCTGATCATCGTTTAATGAAAGGGTGCATGGAGCCGGTATTCGACAAACGGGATGGGTGGAGGCGGATCTACATAGACCTTCCAGGAATGGGCTCGACGGATAACTATGACGGGATTAAAAGTTCCGATGATATGTTGGAAGCGGTCCATGAGTTCATTCAGACGGTCATTCCTGATCAAAAGTACGCTATAGCGGGCGAATCGTACGGTGGTTATTTGACCAACGGCCTGATCCATAAGGATGAACATAACATCCTTGGTGCAGCTTTCATCTGTCCAGTGATAAAGCCCCATCATCAGGATCGGACCGTGCCGGAGCACGAGGTTTTGAAGATTGATGAGAATTTCATCAGCACACTGAGCCAGAATGAACTTGAAGACTTCAGGTGCAACAATGTAGTGCTGAATAAGTCGACGTGGGAGAGATACAACAACGAGATCATAAGTGGAATTCAGATGGCCGATCATGCCTTTTTGGATAAGGTCCAGGAGAATTATGGTTTTTCATTTGAGGTCGGTCAATCGGTCTTTGCCAAACCAAGTTTGTTCCTCCTCGGGAAACAAGACGCGACGGTGGGGTATAAAGATGCTCTAGAATTACAAGGGGCATTTCCACGTGGAACATTTGCCGTAGTGGACCAGGCAGGGCATAACTTGCAGATTGAGCAGCCGGGGATTTTTAATGCTTTAGTGGAAGAATGGTTGGAGCGAATGGGAACAGGCATCTGTTAATAGGCAATAAAAAATGAAAAGACTTGACTTAAAGCAAGGTAAACATAAATTACCTAGATCTCGATAAGTGATTAATGGAGGGTGAAAGAGTGAGTAAAAAGAAAAACAAACCCATGCCAGGGCAGATATATGCAGCTGAATTACCCAATAAATATTGGTGCGCCCTTGGAGTAATTAGTGTCGTTGGAAATTCTTATTTGGTCTATACAACAGCGTATTATGATTTGGTCCCTCCTGAAATAGAGGATGCACGATTGTCTCATTTCTAATACAAAGGAGCGAGTTCTTATTCTCCTGCTATTAATTAAAGGAGGTTTGAGGGGAATGCCAATTAAGCGCTTAAGAAAAATACATGATGGCCGAATTATTGTTGAGGATAATAACTTATCTTATCACTTAGAATATATTAAAGAGAACGATGAAAAAAAGCTCCAGATCACCGACTATTATTTTAAAATGGATAATTTAGATTTTTTAAGAGAGTGTCCAGGGGTGGAGGAAATTTATGTTTCCAGTAGCTACATCACTGATATTGAAGGTTTATATGATATAAAATCCCTGAAAAAAATAAGTATTCATGTTCCTGGAATCTCACTTGATTTAACGCGTTTCCCTGATTTGGTAGATTTGGATATAGAGTGGAATAGTAAAATGAAAGGGTTATCATCTAGAACTAGACTAAAGGAATTAATGCTTTATAATTACAGACCCAAAAATAAAAATTTAATTGAATTGGAAGAAATGTTGGACTTAACATCATTAATAATAACTCTATCCAATATTACTTCTTTTGAAGGTTGTACCTCTCTAGGGAATCTTAAGCGTTTGGAATTGAATTATTGTAGAACAGCTTTGAATTTAGATGAATTATCTAGTCTAACACTTGAAGAGATTAGTATTGAAAACTGTAAGAAATTTCTCAACATGGACTCATTAAGTAAAATGAAAACCTTGAAGAAAATTATGTTGGAAGGGTGCGGAAAAATACCTAGTATACAATTCATATCTGATATGCCGTCACTATCCCATTTTGCTTTTGTTAAGACCGAAGTAGAAGATGGAAATTTAACGCCTCTTGAAAGACTTGATTATGCAGCTTTCGATGATAAGAAACATTATTCACATTCGTATTCTGATTTTACGAATCGAAATTCATATCATTAAAATGTTTCGGTATAAGGAATTTTGCGACCATCAACCAGCTAACCAACTATATAGTGCAGGAGATCCCCGAAGATTATCCCGTCATTGCAAACGGTGCTCTGCTAAACAGGGACGAATGGTTTCTTGAATAATAAGAAAGAAAAAAAGAGGTAATTCATGACTGAAAAATCATTCACAATTGGAGGTTGCGAGTTGAGATTAACCGATGTATTAGATCAACATTATCATAACTACGATTTTATTTTCTTGGAAAATGCAAACTTTGATTATGTTACATGCAAGTTGGACGTATATGTAAAAGATCAAAACTGGCTAATTGCTTTTCAAAAGATGGGGATTTCAAAAGGAGGTCCTGAAACGTGGATATATTATTATTCAAATCTCAACCCAGAGAATTACGGGTTTGTGGATTGTGAAAATATTGAGCTGAATAAAAATTCGTCCAATCCTTTATTTGAAGGTACGATTACTGTAAATGAAGACGTAACCTTATACAGCTTAAATGAAAACGATTATACAGAAAATAATATTTCAATTCTGGACCAATGTTATATCGACACTTATTTGCTACGAGCTTTAAATGAACACTACCCTGATTCAATCAATTGGTTTATGCCTAGTGATAAGGTATTAAAAACAATTAATGAAACGAGTGGTTGGATTTCTTTTTACAGCACCGAATGTTGGGAACATGTGGAGGTCGAGAGTGAGGCACCAAGTGAAAATCCTTTTTTCATTTCATTAGAACGAGCTATAATCGAAAAAAATATAGCTTTAGTTGAACAAGGTAGTGGAAATACCCATTGGAGTAATTGGACTGAATATGATTTTGATAAACAAAACGATTGGGAGACGGATTTTGAAGATTATGAATAAATTTTAAATGGATTTTAAAATATTCTAATCTCCATTGTTTAGTTAGTTTATTATATTGGAAAAAAGTATGGCTATTCTATATATGATTATCTCAAAATAGTACTCGGTGTAAGAAAGAGTGGCAACTCAACTGACTTATTGTACTGTAAATATAGCAGACATCTATTATGAAGAAATAGGACAAGGCACCCCCATCATCATGATCCACGGCTATTCACCTGATCATCGTTTAATGAAAGGGTGCATGGAACCTATATTCAACGAACGGCATGGGTGGAGGCGGATCTACATAGACCTTCCAGGCATGGGCTTGACGAGGGATTATGACGGGATTAAATGTTCAGATGATATGGTGGGAGCGGTCCATGAGTTCATTCAGACCGTCATTCCTGATCAGAAGTATGTCATTGCTGGCGAATCGTACGGTGGTTATTTGACCAACGGCCTGATCCATAAGGATGAACATAACATCCTTGGTGCAGCTTTCATCTGTCCAGTGATTAAGCCCAATCATCAGGATCGGACCGTGCCGGAGCACGAGGTTTTGAAGATTGATGAGAATTTCATCAGCACACTGAGCCAGAATGAACTTGAAGACTTCAGGAGCAACAATGTGGTGCTGAATAAGTCGACGTGGGAGAGATACAACAACGAGATCATAAGTGGAATTAGGGTGGCGGATCATGCCTTTTTGGATAGAGTACAGGAGAGTTATGGTTTTTCATTTGAAATTGGTCAATCGGTCTTTGCCAAGCCAAGCTTGTTCCTCCTCGGGAAACAAGATGCGACGGTGGGGTATCGGGATGCACTTGAATTAGAAGACAAGTATCCGCGTGGTACATTTGTCGTAGTGGATCAGGCAGGGCATAACCTGCAGATTGAGCAGCCGGGGATTTTTAATGCTCTTGTGGAAGATTGGTTGGAGCGAATGGGAACAGGCATCTGTTAATAGGCAATAAAAAATGAAAAGTCTTAACTTAAAGCAAGGTAAAAATAAATCACCTAGACCTCGATAAGTTAGTAAAGGAGAGTGAAAGAGTGAGTAATAAGATGAAAAAACCAGTTCCTGGACAAGTATATACAGCCCAATTTCCTAATCATTACTGGTTTGCCCTCGTTGTATTGAATGTAGTTGAAAATTCGTATTTGGTCTATACGACTTCGTATTATAGTAAAATTCCTCCAGAAATTGAGGATCCTTGCTTGTCACAATTTTACTATGGTTATGATTTACATTTAAAACGCCCCGAACCATCCATCTATTGGATTGATGGGAAGCCTGGTGATAATTATAAATTGATCGGGGAAATTGATTTAAAAGGAAAAAATGAGATCAAGAAGAGTAATTGGTACAGTGGAATATGGAAGCAGTTTTTTCCAAGTGACCTTATGAGAGACAAACAAAAAGAATCAGAGATTGTCTATAAGCAAGAACCTACAGTGCTGGAAGGTAATTATTCTGAAGAGCTAGATGAGAAGACCTTTTGGTCGTTAATTGATCTCATTGATATGGATCAAGAGGATCCAATGGAGGCATTAATCTGTCATTTGGAAAAATTACCTGTTGAAACAATCTATGCATTTGAAGAGACACTTAGCCACAAGCTCTTTTTATTGGATAGGCCAGAACATGCTGGAGTTGATGGTGAGTCAGAAGAATACCTCTCACCCGATGCCTTCCTTTATGCACGTTGTGCAGTGATCATAGAAGGTCAACATTATTTTGATCAGGTAGTCAAAGAGGCAGCGGAAATTGACTTAGAGTGGGATGCTGAAGAGCTCCTGGAAGTGGCAAGTGAAGCTTACAGTAGAAAAACCGGTGAGACCTTTGATTATGTTAGTCGTTTTGATTATGAAACTTACTCAAATACATCTGCTTGGGAAAAATGAAATAATCAGAAATGAAAGATTCTAAAAATCAATTAATACACCCTAGACAATTGGTAAAGGAGGTTAGTTGCCTCTAAACAGAAAGGTAACATGCTGCCGATCATTCGGTAGCATGTTTTAGGTCTTCCCCCGCGTCGTCCCCTGGAACAAGCTGCGGCCAACCCCGTCACCATTCGCTCACGATTCATGTATCGCTCCAGTTCGGACATGACCTCAAACATTCCAAAACATAGCCTTCCCGATCGCTGTCCTTGTGTCCAGTTGCTCCGAGATGCTCACGAGCTCTACGTCCTCTTTCCCTGTAATTTCCATCAGCTGTGTCTGACTCTTCTACTATCGATTCGTTAGAAGTTTTTCAAACCCATTGAAACTTACTTAACGTTGTTAAGAATAGGTGAATCGTCTTGAATATGGGCATAGCGATGCAAAACCGCAGGTACCCGTTTAAGTGATAAAGCGTCAATCATAAAAGGATACTAGGGTTCCTATTTCTTTTGCTTCGAATAAAACTCGGCTGCTTTTTTGCGGTTTCCACACAGCTCCATGCTACACCAACGTCTCTTTCCTGCTTTAGATGTATCGACGAAATAGAGTTTACATTCTTCATGATTACACTTTCGAATACGCTCGAGAGAAGTGTTTTCGAAAGTATTCATCATAGAATCCATAATATTGTACATTACGTGATCTTCAACTGTTTTCCCCTCGAATGTCATTTTCAATTTATCATTTTTTGAATTAATGGTTGGGTTGATTTGCAGATTTTCGACAATTTTTTTAATTCTATTGGTTGTTTCGAGCGAAAGCTCTCCTCTTTGGGTGATCTCGGACAATATGATGTTACAAAGAGTACGGATTGATTGAAGTTCAACAATTAATGAATCTAATGATTCTTTTTGTTCTAAATGTAATTCATCAGACTCTCGCAATAGATTATTTTCCTTCAGCCATTGAAGTGCACTTGATGCATTAGCTAAGATATCAATCTTTTGTTTATTAGAGATGTAAGTTGTATTTACAAGGTTTATCCATAAGGCCCCACCCAAAGTGAATATTGATTTATCCATGATTTCATCACCTCATTGTAATTATAACCGTTAAAATAGTTTTGACAAGTTATATAATGTAATGTAACTTAGTTTATAACTTCTAAAAGTATTTTTAGTGGTTATAAAATCGTTTGTAACGGCTTTTCCATTGGGAGCTCTACATTCGATTGCCCCTTTTAGAAGTGAAAATATAAACTTATGAGGTGGTAGTATGTTAGTAACTCACAAAAGTATTAGTATCAAGGGCGTAAATATCTTCTATCGAGAAGCTGGTCAACCGGAAAATCCAACAATTTTATTGCTTCATGGTTTTCCTTCCTCTTCTCATATGTATCGAAACTTAATACCGGAATTAATGGAGGAGTTTCATGTATTGGCACCAGATTATCCGGGTTTTGGGAATAGCGATCAGCCGGAAATAAATGAATTCGAATACACATTTAGTAACTATGCCATCCTCATCAATGAGTTTGTCGAGCAATTAAACGTAGAGAAATTTAGTATTTATATACATGATTATGGTGCCCCAGTAGGGTTTAGGTTGGCATGCCAACACCCTGAGCGAATTCAGGCTATTGTAACTCAAAACGGAAATGCTTATGAAGAAGGGTTAATGCCAGCCTGGGATCCTGTACGCACATACTGGGAAAATCCTACTGAGGAAAATAAAAATAAAATAAGATTCCTATTATCTTCAGACTTTACAAAATATCAATATACAAACGGTACTCGTAATCCTGAACATATTAGTCCGGACGCTTGGAATATGGATCAGTTTGTTCTGAATCGTCCAGGAAATGACGAGATACAGCTTGCTTTGCAATACGACTATAGAAACAACGTAAAGCAGTATTCAAACTGGCAGGAATTCTTCAGAACATACCAGCCACCTACACTCGCTATATGGGGTAAAAATGACATGTTTTTCGGACCAGAAGGTGCTCTGGCATTCCAGAGGGATCTTGATGATTGCGAAGTGCATTTATTGAATACAGGCCATTTCCCATTAGAAGAAGAGTTGAAAACGAGTGCCACTTTAATTAAACAGTTCCTGCAAGCTCGTCTTTCATAATAAAAGAGTGGGAGCAATTCATTTCATGAAAATTTGATCATGTAAGTATAGAAGGAAAGCAACAAAACAGGCTGCCGATTACTCGGTAGCCTTTGTGACTATTTGGGGCTGCGTGGCAAAGGATGCAAGGAGGGAAGGGCGGTGGGGATGCTTTGCTTCAGGTAGCCAGAGCGCATGCTGTAGAAACAGGGGCGACATTTGACTTGAATAATGGTGGGTATCTTAGATGACCATCATCAATCAGTACGGTTTTTTTCTCCCCACTCACATAGCTGCTCCAATAATGGCAATAGGGATTCACCTTTGGGTGTAAGACTGTACTCCACTTTAGGCGGGATTTGAGGATATTCCTTTCGTTTGACCATCCCGTCTGCTTCCAACTCTTTCAGTTGTGAACTCAATGTTTTAAAGGTGATCGCTCCGATTCTTCTTTTCATGTCATTAAAGCGAACGGGTTGATTTTCCGCTAGGAGATACAGAATCAGCATCTTCCACTTACCTCCAATGACGGATAACGTATACCCGAAGGATGTCTCTTGAATCGTTCCCTTTTCGTTAAATTCAGCCATACTCATGTTGACACTATCCTTTCTGATAGTACCTATCTTTATTGTGCGTACTGTTTTTCTCTTTGTTTCCATTTTATACTGACCTTACATTGAGATAAAGGAGAGGATCACATGTCACATGTTAAAACCTACAACCACAATTTATGGGATCACGGCATTGTTCAAGGATACAGCGTCAACGGAACGATTTATGTTTCTGGTCAATTTTCACACGATCAGGATGGAGCGTTTGTGGGCAAGGGGGATATTGAAGCTCAGACTCTGCAAACATTTGAGAACCTCGATCGAGTAATGAAGGAATTCGATGTCACAAAGACCAATCTTGCATATGTGGAAGTCTTTCTGACCGATCCGGAAAAGCACTCCGACTCGGTCATCCGACTGTTCAAGGAATACCTGGGGCAGCACAGACCGGCCGGCAGCCTCATCGGCGTGACTCATCTGGCGTTCCCGGAGCAATGGATTGAAGTCAAAGCTGTGGCACACGCTAACTAAACTCTATTTTCAACACAGGGTTCTTATGTCAGATTAAATCTACGCACCATCCCCTTTCGGAAGAACTGAACTTGAGAATAATAGGCACCTAAACCATTGGTAGCAGGTCTGATTATGGATAGCCATCCCATCACACGTGTCTGTAGTATAGAAAGAAAGAGGTGATGGTATTGAATAAGAAAATCCTTATGGTCACGATGTTTACCTTACTGGTCCTGATGACGCTATCTGCCTGCATGAAGCCGGAGAAAACACCCGAACCTTCCTCCCAAAAGGAAGCGGAGGAGAGCACCGATCTGGATGAGACGTTTGCCACGATCGAGAGTGATTATGACGCCCGGGTCGGGGTCTATGCCATCGATACGGGGTCTGATGAGACCATCGATTATCGATCAGAGGAGCGCTTCGCTTTTGCCTCCACGTACAAGGCGCTGGCTGCGGCACTTGTATTGAAGCAAAATACCATGGAAGAGCTGGAGGAGGTCATCACGTACACCGAGGATGACCTGGTTTCATACTCTCCCATAACGGAAAAACATGTTGATACGGGCATGACCCTGGCGGAACTAAGCGAGGCGGCGGTCCGGACCAGTGACAACACGGCCGGCAACTTGCTTTTTGAGGAACTGGGAGGCCCTGAACAATTCCAGCAATCTCTAAGGGAGATCGGCGATGACGTGACACAATCGGATCGATACGAGACGGCTTTGAATGAATTCACCCCGGGAAATACCCGTGACACCAGCACTCCGGCGGCCCTTGCCACGAGTCTTCAAGGATTTGCAGTGGGAGACCTGCTTACGGACGATAAGCGCGAACGTCTACTGGATTGGATGCAAGGAAATGCGACGGGAGATACACTGATCCGGGCCGGCGCAACTGAAGGCTGGACGATCGCTGATAAGAGCGGGGCCGGAAGATACGGGACGAGAAATGATATCGCCGTGGTCTGGCCGCCAGATCGGGAGCCGATCATCCTCGCCATCATGACCCGTCATGATACGGAGGATGCCGAGTATGACGATGCGCTGATTGCCGAGGTGGCCGAAGCTACGCTTAACGCCCTTAAGTGATGGCCCATCGTACATCAAGAAAGAGGTGTTGGAATGAAGTCGATCTTATTGATTGGACAGTCGAATATGGCGGGAAGAGGATTCATGGAGGATGTGCCTCCGATCTACAATGAGCACATCAGTATGCTGCGAAATGGTAGATGGCAGATGATGGCTGAACCGCTGAATGTGGATCGCCACGTAGCAGGTGTTGGCCCCGCAGCGTCATTCGCTCAAGCTTGGACAGAGGATCACCCTGGGGAATCCATTGGATTGATCCCCTGTGCCGAGGGTGGAAGCTCGATCGATGAGTGGACACCTGATGGGATCCTGACCAGACATGCCATTTCCGAAGCAAGATTTGCCATGGAAACAAGTGAACTCGTCGGTATTCTGTGGCATCAGGGAGAAAGCGACAGCTACGGTGGACGCTATGAAACGTATAAGGAGAAAGTCTGCACGTTATTCAATCACTTGAGAAAGGAATTGAATGCTCCGGATATTCCCATTATCATGGGTGAATTGGGAGAGTACCTTGGAGAGTCCGGATTCGGAAAGAGTGCGGTGGAGTATAAGCAAATAAACGAGGTGTTAGCTGACGTTGCCCATTCCGAAGAACATACGTATCTTGTCACCTCAAAGGGATTGACGGCCAATCCCGACGGCATTCATATGAATGCCATCTCGCAAAGGAAATTCGGATTGAGGTACTATGAAGCATTCTTGAACCGAACGAATGTGGTAGACAAAGTGGATCAAGAAGACGGATGGATTGAACGAACAACGAATCGTGAACGGACGATAAATGAGGAGATCTTTGCTCAGACGTCTAAATTGGTATTGGGAGAAACGAGTTTTGAAGAGTTTAGCGCGTTTATATCCACTATGAAAGCAGGTAACTAGTCAAACCAAAGGGAGAATGGGCCAGTCATTGTAGGGAGCATCATGATAGTAGAAGGATATGAACTTACGAGATCCTCTTCTTCAGTTCATCAAGCTCTTCCCTAAGCTGCATATTTTCCTTTTTGATCTTTAATACTTCTGAGATCGTAAATAACATTGTTGACAATGTAAATAATAAAATAATAACAAAAACACCCATGCCGATCCTCTCCTTTATGATTATTCGATTCAGTGGATATGGTAACAGATATTGGTAATTGGTTCAATGGGTTTTAAGAGTTTAAAAGTCGGTTCCCTGGCATCAGGAAACCGACTTTTTGTTCTTCCATTCAGCCCATTACATGCACTGTTTATATTCATTTACATCCTCCACCACCCGTTTCATCGTCTGCTGCCAGAAGGCAGGCTGGGACAGGTCGATGTTGAAGTGCTTTTTCGTCAGTTCTTCCAGGGGTAGCATGCCGGTTTCGCTCAAAAATGCCTGGAAGCTGCGGGCAAATCCATCGCGCTTTCGGGCAAGCTCCAGCAGGCCGATGCTGAAGAGGAAGCCGAAGGAGTAGGGATAATTATAGAAGGAAAGGTCGGACCGGAAGAAATGGGGGTATTTCATCCACAAGCACGGTTCGTATGCTGCTAACCCGTTTCCATAGGCTTTTTGCTGCGTCGAAAGGAGGAGCGCCTCCATCTCCTCTAAAGGGAGCGGTCCGGATTTTCGCTTCTCGTAAAAGGCCGTTTCGAATAGGTAGGCGGCCCTTATGGACATGAGGTAGTTGATGCTTTGTTCCACTTTCCATCCAAGGATGGATTTCTTGATGGCCGGATCAATTGTCCCCTTGATGACATCCTCGATCAGGGCCGTTTCAAACAGGATCGAAGCGCTCTCGGCCATGGTCATTTCGAGCGTTTCGTCCAGTGAGCGAAGGGTGTTCCTGGTTTTCATCTGCTTGAAATGCCAGGCATGGCCAAGCTCATGGGCCAGCCGTCTTGCGCTATCCAGACTGTTGTCATAGCTGAGGGAAATCCTGGATTCACCTTGAGTAAGAAATGGGGCACAAAATCCGCCGAATGGTTTTCCAGGACGTGTTTCTGCGTCCACCCAGTTGTTTGTGAGTGTCTCTTTTACAAATTCGGACATCTTGGGATCGATTGTTGCGAGGGAGTTCAAAGTCCTCTCGATTGCCTGTGGGTAAGGGACTTTCGGTAAAGCATTTTCAGATGCCGTCATGAGCTCGAGCCAGGACAGTTTTTCCTTCCCGGCCTCATTCGCTTTGAGGGTGAGGTAGTCCGAGAATTCATCCAGATGGGAATCGACTGCGTCCCACATGGCGTGAAGGGTCGCGCTGGAGATTCCATTCGCGCCGAGGGAGTCATCAAGATAGTTCACATGGTCCCGCTTTTGATCCTCGAGCCTCAACCCAACCATTTCATTATAAATGGATGCTGCTTCAGGAGCCTTTTCCTGCAGTGCACGGTTCAGTCCTTGGAATGCCAGCTCCCTCATGGCAGGGTCGGCATGGGTCATGGCGATTTTATTGGCTTCTGCAAAAGGAAGGTCCTTCTCGCCTTCTCCAAGATCGGCATGCACGGTCAGGTTCCTGACCAGCGCGAGATACTTTTCTTCAAGGGACTTTAGTGTTGCGAGGGAATCGTTCGACTTGGTTCCACCGGTAAGTTCAGCTATGAAACGACGGTGGGGAATGGTGTTGGACCAGTCCTCCCATTGAGCAGGGCTCATGGTTTCAAGCAATGCCTGCCACTTGGAGCGGATGGTACGGGCCTCTGACGTTAAGGATGTGATCGTGGAGTGGAATGAAGATAAGGTAGTGGGGGCGATCTCTTCTACGGTCAGGCAGTAATAAAAGGATTCGGCTGAATCAAGGTGTTGGATGATGTCGGAAAGGCGAAAGAGATCCTGTTCGCAGGGGATTTCTGTCGTGTGGAACGCTTTTAAGGATTCCCCGAGGACATTCAACTGTTGGTCCCAGCGGTCCATATCAAGTCCGTGTAAAAGGTTGTTCAGATTCCAGCGTGTTGGCGAATGAAACGTTTTCATTTTTTCGTCCTCCTTCAAAGGTCGTCCTGTTTCCACCATAGCATAACCATCATTTTAGTTGATTGAAGGAGAGGGAGAACAAGACTATAATTTGGAAAACGTCATGGTTTAGACACAAACAACGGGGCAGGAGAAGGCAAAAGAGTAGTATTCTAATAGGGTTTGAAATGATTATTCTTAAAGGGGAATGGATATGAAGAAAGCAACCTATTTACTGATATCACTTGTCATGATGACGCTTGCGGCGTGTGCTCCACAGCAAAATCAGGCGTCAGACAAAGACGATACCAAACAAGTAAGCGAACAGAAAGCAGATGAGAGCAAAAAAGACGGCGCTAAAAGTGAAGCGGCGGAAGCAGAGGAATCCAAGGATGAACCAGAAAAGCGTGAAAGCGAACCTGCGACCACGGCTTCTGCTACAAGCATCAATGGGGACATTGACTACAGCGACTATAAACTGATCGAAGTCGACGGCGGGGACAGGTCCGGTGATCGTGAGCCCAACGTCCGTGTGGATATCGGATTCGGTGACAGGGAGTACTGGGCGTTCACCAATGAATATGGACAGTTGATCCGCGTGGAGGCGAAGGAAATCATTCTTCAGGATGATCAAACGGAGCCGGTTAAGTCGTCAGGCAGGTATTATTACGATGAAGCCAATGTTCCGGGGACGGAGCGTTCCTACCTCGACCAGGGGCATGTGATCGCCGACTCACTGGGCGGAGTGTCCAATGCCTATAACATCACGCCTCAGGACAGCACCCTCAACCGTCACGGGGATCAAGCTTACATGGAAAAAGTGATCCGCGATGCCGGAGGAGTGACAAACTTCGTGGCAAAGATCAGCTATCCAGATACAGAAACACAGATTCCCGATCATTACACGTATACATACATCATGAAGGGAAGAACCGTGACGGATGACTTCGATAACGTGAACCCGGATGATGTGAATGCACGAGCAGAAGCAGAAGCCGAACCTGCAGCGGCTCCAGAGGCTGCCTCAACACAGGAAAGCACTCATGATATCAGTAAGGTTGATACGGATCATAACGGCAGGGTGACGATCGCTGAAGCGAAAGCGGCCGGATTCAAGATGCCGATCACGAGGGATTCATGGCTCTATGAATATATGGATGACCGCGATGGTGATGGGATGGTCGGAGAATGAGGTCTACATGGGAATGAGTGTCATCCCATTACGACAGATAAAAGCCTGGCTGCAGCCAGGCTTTTCCTCTTCCGGTCGAATCATGGTTCGGTGCGGATCTTTTTCAAGAACAAGTAACAGATGCTCGATGAGACGCCGACCGCCAAGACCCCATAAAGTCCAGAAATAAATGCAGTAAAACCGAACAGGATATGCAGCATTAAGAACAAGTACTGGTTATTCCTCTCTAACTCCATCATCGTCGTTTTTTGTTCAAATCTGGAGATCAGGATGGCAAATAAAAGGGCTGTGAGATACCATCCGAGAAAGTTTTGGGAAGGAATGTCGTAATACAATCCTCCATCGGCCCAGATCCAGTAGGATTTTACATTGGCCGCCACGGGATCGATGGCCAGGTCCAACCACACGGCAAAGAGGGGAACCAGTATCACGGTCCTGTGACGGAAGGAGAATAATTTAGAAAAGGCCAAACTGGCTCCCATGACCGATAGCCACGCAGGTCCCATTGTGATCGGTACACCGAGGAACATCAGTCCGAAATCTGCTTCATATGTATACTCACCGAATATCAGGCCGGTGTGGGTACCGATGGACTCAATTGCGATGGACCCGAAAAAGATGAATGGAATGATGAATCGTCCCTTTGGCAAGACATTCCACAGATAACACGATGCATATAACCCTGAAGCAAACAAAAACACCGTGTTTGCCCACTCAAGCCAAGGCGGCAAGAGCGAGAAACCGACTAGAATCAATCCAATCACAAACCATACACAGAAGAACTTCCACAAATATTTCTGAAATACAAACATCCTCTTGATCCCCACTTTTTGACTGGATTGAAGCTCATACAGGAAATCAATCCATCATGTATTTTCATTTACCGGACTTTCCCTTTTCAGCATGTCAAACCACCCGGCGTACTGTCAATTTTCTTACTGGCTGAATGCTCCATGATGGTTCACTCCCGTGTCTTTTTTGTGACAATCGAAAGGAGAGCCAATCGAACATTTGACATTCAGGCCCTACCTGGATAAAATAACTTACGAACGTTCGTAAGGGAGTGGAGAAAATGAAATCAAACGAATTAAAAGCGATTGCCCTTGAGCAATTCGCCCTTCATGGCTATCAAGGAGCTTCTCTATCTGCGATCGCAGATAAAGCGGGTATTAAAAAGCAATCCATTTATTCGCATTTTAAAAGTAAAGAAGATCTTTTTATCCGTGCTTTTGAAGATTCCGTTCAATATGAATTGGATTTCATTGAAATGGATCTGGTCGATAGTGATACATCCATACGCAATATGTTGAACCAATTTCCTGCTAATTATCTTGCTCGATACCGGGAAGACTCAAATATGAAATTCTTCTTAAGGACATCCTTTTTTCCGCCTGTTGAATTGGAAGAGCCCATAAAGGAAGGGACTGAGAAATATATATCAGGCTTAGAATCCTTATTTGTTCAACTGTTTGAAAAGTATGGACAATTACACGATGAAATGACACCTGAAAAAGCTTCTGTTGCGTATCTGACAATCCTTGATGGACTGTTGGTGGAATTAATGTATGGACGAACTGACCGACTGGAAAAACGTTTGGACCACTCATTGGAAGTGTTTTGGAAAGGCGTAAGTGAAAGGGAGTGTCATGAATGAATAAAGCGTGGACGTTCGTTGTACTCGGCTCCCTATTCGAAGTGGGCTGGGTCATCGGATTGAAACATTCTTCAGATTTCATCACGTGGGCAGCGACAATCGCAGCCATTGCCTTATCGTTTGGGTTCCTGATTAAGGCTACACAAATGTCCCTGCCGGTCGGGACCGCCTATGCCGTTTTTGCCGGTCTTGGAACGACGGGTACGGTCATTGCGGAAATGGTCTTTTTCAATGTCCCGTTCCAGGTGGCTAAAGTCGTATTGATCCTTGTGTTATTGGCAGGGGTCATCGGGCTTAAGCTGGTGACAGGGAAGAGTCAGGAACAGGGGGGCGAATCGTAATGGGATGGACATTCCTTATTCTTGCAGGGGTATTTGAAGTGGTCGGTGTAACGGGATTGAACCTGATCACCCGGAAAAAAAGCGTATCATCCTATCTCATCTTTGTGGTCGGGCTTGCATGCAGCTTCACATTTTTGAGTTTGTCGATGCAGTCTCTACCAATGGGTACGGCCTATGCGATCTGGACGGGAATCGGTACCGTGGGATCAGGACTGGTCGGGATTTTATTTTATGGGGAATCTAAGAGCATCTTACGAATTATCTTCATGGCCATGGTGTTGAGCGCGGCTATTGGATTAAAGTTAATTAGTTAATTGGGAGTTGGATAACATGTCAGTATGGTTTACGGAGAAACAAACGAAGTCTTTCGGAATCACCGGGAAAGTTCGTCGCACGCTTGAGAGCGAGCAGACGGATTTTCAACAGCTAGAAATGCTGGAGACAGAAGAGTTCGGCAATATGCTGCTACTCGACGGGATGGTCATGACATCGGAGAAAGACGAATTCGTCTATCATGAGATGATCGCGCATATCCCATTATTCACTCACCCTTCACCCAAAAAGGTGTTGGTCGTCGGTGGAGGAGATGGCGGGACGATCAGGGAAGTGCTGAAGCATCCAGGAGTCGAGAGTGTGATGCAGGTTGAGATTGATGGCAAAGTGGTGGAATACTCGAAGAAACATCTGCCGACGATTTCATCCAGCTACGGGGATGCCCGTGCTGAACTGCTGATCGGAGATGGGTTTGAGCACATCATCAAGAGCGAAGGCGTCTATGACGTCATCCTGGTCGATTCAACAGAACCCGTTGGTCCCGCTGCGGGCTTGTTCACGAAGGGATTTTATGCGGGCATTGCCAAAGCACTGAAAGAAGATGGGATATTTGTGGCCCAGACAGACAACCCGTGGTTCAAATCGGAGCTAATCAAACATGTCATGAGGGACGCAAGCGAGGTATTTCCGATCACTCGCCTATATACGTGTAATATCCCAACCTATCCAAGCGGGATGTGGACCTTTACGATGGGTTCGAAAGTGTATGATCCATTGGATGTGTCAATGGAGAATATTTCGGAACTTGATACAAAGTATTACACCCCTGAGCTTCATCATGCAAGTTTTGTACTGCCAAGATTCGTGAACCGGCTTTTAGATAAGGAATGAGGGTTTCAGTAGAGTGTTAGAAGATCATTTAAGGAAACTTATAAAGAAGGATGAAAGGTTAACCGGTAGGACGGTTGGCCTTTTTTCTTTTGGGAGAATCGCTCTCTTAAACGATCGCAATACGAGTTGGATGGAGAGGGCAATCATGATGGTGCGGTAAGGAATTCCGCCTCATTGAAATGGCGTTGTTTATCTATTTTAATAGTCTGACATACCATTTAATCGATTGGCAGTGAGAGTGTACATTTTTTTATATACATCATTCATACGTAGCCATCCTCTCACCACCGGGAACGATGGTGCACAATCAGCCGTCAACCGTGCTCATCTTCTGGAATGGTGGAAAGCTCTGACACTCTTCATGGGATCTTGATGTCTGGCTCCAAATCCAGCCCTTTTCCACAAGGAATAACAAAAAACCCCCTTTGTACAAACAAAGGGGTAAAAGGGGGTCAATGACAAATTGTCTCCTTCATCATACAATGGATGAAAATATTTTACAACTTTAAAGTGGAAAAGTTTTGAATATTTATTATAAATGATTTATATCTTTGCATATTGGGAGTATATGTCACCATCTGGATTCCTGCTCCCATTTGTAGTACCATTAAATGCATTTCTGTTTGCGGGCCATCCTGCCTACACACAAAGAACATATCAGACTCGTATACTTGTAAAAACATCATCAAGGACCCAGGAGGCTTTATGAAGCGTAAAGGAATTACATTGAAACTATTTCTACTGACGGTTGTCGTGTTCATGTGCTTTTACGGCATGATCATTTTGGCGCATATGCTCTTTTTTCAGGATTTTTATCAGAAGTACAAGATCAAGGGCGTGGAGTCCGCACTGGAGAGGTTCTCTGAGCATTATGTGAATGAGGATTGGAGCTCGCATAGGGCGTCACGGGAAGCCGTGAAGTTCATGTCGGAGAATAAGAGTCAGCTGACCATCGTGGACACGGATGGGGATCTGACGTTGAATGACCCGTATCATATCACGCTTAAACAAAAAGACGGGACTCTTGTGGTCGTGTCGCTGTCGTTCTTCATGAATACATATGGGCAGGAACTGAAGGCGGCCGCGATCGATAAAGGAAGTACGTTGACGGTGTGGGGAGCACTGGATCAGGAACAAAAGGATGCCCCTACGGTGATGTATCCCTTCCAGATTACCCAAAAGGGCTTCCCGTCGATCGGGGAGGACGTGGATGCGTCCTATGCGGATAAGGTGACGGGGGAAGTGGTCGAACGGGTCCTGCCCCGGTCGAAGGCATGGAACACCCAGCAGGGACTGCTATTCGATGCGTTGAATGAATTATTCCCTTTGAAGCCGTCGCAGGAAAAGAAGGTCAAGGACATGAAGCTGCAGAAGATCGATTGGACGGAGCCGTGGAGCGGGACGCATAACATGGTCATCATCGATCCGGTGAAAACGAAAGCCGGGAAGACCGAACTCCTCGTGTCCGTGACGTCCCTGCAGGAAGTCCAGGACACGAACAATGCCCTCCAGCTCTTCTACTTGTATCTGGGGATCGGCGGGCTCTTCCTCATTATCATTCTATCGTTCTTCTTCTCGCGGTTGGTCAGCAAACCCCTGATCAAGTTGGACAAGATGGCGAAGCGGATGGTCAAGCTGGATTTCACCGTCGATTCCCCCGTCCGTCAGAAAGATGAGATCGGGAATCTGTCCAACAGCATGCTGCTCATGGCGAGGAATCTCGATCAGGCGTTGAAGGAGCTCGAGGAGAAGAACGTCCAGCTCCTTGCCGATATGGAGCAGAAGAATGAGATGGAGAAGATCCAACAGGACTTCTTCGCCAATGCCTCCCATGAGTTGAAGACACCGCTCAGCATCATCAAGAGTTTTGCGGAGGGACTGAAGGATGGCATCGGGGCGAACAAGCAGGATCATTATTTCGAGGTCATCGTCGAAGAGGCGGAGAAGATGGAAGGGCTGCTGACGGACATGCTCGACCTGGCCAAATTGGAGGCAAGGACCATCAAGCTGCGGAAGACTTCCTTCCTATTGAGTGACCTGATGGATAAAGCTTCGAATAAATTGGTCTATTCCCTGAAGGAAAAAGATCTCGACGTCGTCATCGGCTCCACCAAGGAACTGCCGATCGTGGCCGATTACGGCTGGATGGATAAGGTGATGCTGAACTTCCTGGTGAATTCCATCCGCCATGCGGAGAAGGGAAGCACCATCTCCATCGATATCGAGAGCGATGACCACGACACGACCTTCATCCTCCGGAACAGGGGCGACAACATCCCTGAAGACAAACTCGATCATATCTGGAAACGATTCTACCGTGGGGAGCTGTCGCGCAGCCGCCAGACCGGCGGGACGGGACTCGGACTGTCGATCGCCCAACAGATCCTCGATATGCATCACTGTGAGTACAAGGTCGAGAACCTCGAAGATGGAGTCCAATTTACTATACTATTTACAAATTAAAGGCAAAAGGACACACAAAAGACATACGACCCTTTTACACTAATCGAAGAATCAGGCTGGAGGAACGAAGAAAATGGGTAAAACAGTTTTGCTTGTGGAAGATGAAGCGAGAATCAGGGAGATCATTTCGGACTATTTCATCCAGGATGGATGGGAGGTACACGAAGCAGAGGATGGCGATGTGGCGCTGGAGATGCTGGATTCCATCTCTCCGGACCTCCTCATCCTGGACGTGATGATGCCGAAGGTGAATGGATTCGAGGTGTGCCGCCGGGTGCGCCTCAAGTCGGGTGTCCCCATCATCCTGCTGACCGCGAAGGGGGCTGACAGCGATAAAATCCACGGATTTGAGCTCGGGGCCGATGAATATGTGACGAAGCCCTTCAGTCCGCGGGTGCTGGTGGCACGGGCGAATTCCCTCATGAAGCGGGTGAAGGAAAGCTATCTGCCGAACGGTCATATGATCGGGTTCGGTTCTGCACTCCTGAATACGCTGGCACGCCGTCTGGAAGTGGACGGGGCCGAAGTGGAACTCACGCCGAAAGAATATGATCTCCTGCTCTTGCTCATCGAGAACAAGAACATTGTGCTATCCAGGGATACGATCCTCGACCGGGTGTGGGGCATGGACTTCGACGGAGACAGCCGTGTCGTCGACACCCACATCCGGAAGCTGAGAAGCAAGCTCGGGACGGAATCCCACTATATCCGCACCGTCATCCGGACGGGGTACAAATTTGAAGGAGACAACCATGGATAAATTAAGCCGTTTCTATCAACGGATCGCCGTGAGATGGATCGTGCACACGACGTTCTACTTGGCGATCCTGCTGATTTTATTCTTTTTATACAGCTTTCACAGTGCCAATACCGGAAGCTATATTTACAACGATTTTTAACGTGGAGAAGGGAATCGAACTATGGACTTTTTGTTAGACATTCAAGAGCATGCAACACAATCACCGGAACAGACGGCTTTCAAAGCGACTGGGCAGGCACTATCGTACGGGGAGCTTTGGGGACGATCCGATCAACTCGCCTCTTATCTGCTGGACGCCTACATCCTTCCGCGCCAGACCCCAATTGTCGTCTACGGACATATGGAAGCGGGTATGCCCATCGCCTTCCTGGGGAGCGTCAAGGCAGGCTTCCCGTACATCCCCATCGACACCTCCATCCCGGATGAGCGGGTCCGGTCCATCATCGAGAACTCGGGCGCCGGACTGATCATCAACGTGTCGGGGCAACCCATCCCGTTTGCCTCCGTTCCCGTTCTGGCATTGGACGCGTTCGATTGGAACGAACCGATGAGCGTGACGCCCGGGACGTGGGTCAAAGACGATGAAGTGTATTACATCATCTACACGTCAGGGAGCACAGGGAATCCAAAAGGGGTCCAGATCACGGGCGGCAACCTGCAGAGCTTCGTGGACTGGATGAAAGAGGACTTCCCGATCGGGGAGCACAAAGTCTTCCTCAATCAGGCACCGTTCTCCTTCGACCTATCCGTCATGGACCTGTATCCGGCGCTCGTGACCGGGGGAACCCTATTTGCCCTCCCAAAATCTTGCGTCGACAAGCCGAAAGTAATGTTTGAAACCCTAGAAGCATCCGGCGTCCAGGTGTGGACATCGACCCCTTCGTTCATGCAGATGTGCCTCATGGACCCAGGATTTAATGAAGCGAAGATGCCAAACGTCGAGCTGTTCCAGTTCTGCGGGGAAACACTGCCGGTCTCGGTGGCGAAGGAGCTCCGCAAACGATTCCCGAAAGCCGTCATCTTCAATACATATGGGCCGACGGAAGCAACGGTCGCCGTCACCTCGGTCGAGATCACGGACCGTATCCTGGCCGATCACGGATCGCTGCCGGTCGGGTACAGTAAATCCGATACCCGGGTCCTCATCCTGAATGAACAAGGAGAGCCTGCAGCGGACGGGGAAGCAGGGGAGATCATCATCGCCGGTCCGAGCGTGAGTAAAGGCTACCTCGGTGCGCCCCATCTGACGGAGAAGTCGTTCTTTTCGTATAAAGGAACGTGGGCTTACCGCACAGGGGATGCCGGTTATGCCCGTGAAGGCTGCATCTTCTACCAGGGACGTCTCGATTTCCAGATCAAGCTTCACGGGTACCGCATGGAGCTTGAGGAAATCGAATTCCAAATCAATCAGTGCCCGTACGTACAATCGACGGTCGTCCTCCCTCACCAGAATGGAGAAAAGATCGATTATCTTGTGGCCACGATCATCCCAGGGGACCATCCATTCGAGAAGGAGCATCATCTCACGTCGTTCATCCGGAAAGAGCTGCAGAAGACGCTGCCTTCTTATATGGTCCCGCGCAAGTTCATCTACAAAGGAAGCCTGCCGATCACGACGAATGGGAAACTCGACCGCAAGCGCATCAAGGCTGAGGTTCTTGCATGACGGTATATGGCTCGTTTCTATTCTTTATCATCATCGGAATCCTGCTGTTGCCGACGATCATCCTCGGCCTCATGGGGAAGAGCTTCCGTGTCTATAACCTGATCATCTCGGTGGTCATCCTGTCCCTGATCTTCTCGGGGGAGGCGAGAGGGTTCGCGACTTTGATCGCCTTCACCGTGTTCCAGGTGCTGCTGATTAAATGGTATATGGCGTACCGCTCGAAGCGGAATGCAGGAGTCGTCTTCTATCTCATGGTGGCGCTATCCCTCCTGCCCCTGATTCTATCCAAGGTGCTTCCGTTTCTAGCCTTCGATAACTGGGCCACATTCCTCGGGATCTCCTATCTGACGTTCAAAGCCGTCCAGATGGTCATCGAAATACGGGACGGCCTGATCAAGGAGCAGCCGCCGGTCTACCGGATCGCCTATTTCATCCTGTTCTACCCATCGCTCTCCTCGGGACCGATCGACCGGTACCGGAGATTCGAGAAAGATGAGGGGACCGTATGGGATGCGAGGGACTACCAATCCCTCCTGTACTCGGGATTACATAAGATTTTCATCGGGTTCCTCTATAAGTTCATCATCGGATATGCGGTCAATACCTATTTCATCATGAATCTGCCGTATATGACGTCGAACAAGATCCTGTATAACCTGCTCTATATGTACGGCTACAGCATGTACCTGTTCTTCGATTTCGCCGGGTATACGGCGTTTGCCGTCGGGATCAGCTACATGATGGGCATCCGGACCCCGGAGAACTTCAACAAGCCGTTCCTGAGCCGTAACATCAAGGATTTCTGGAACCGGTGGCATATGACCCTGTCCTTCTGGTTCAGGGATTATGTGTTCATGCGCTTCATGTTCCTCATGAAGAAGAAGCGCTGGATCAAGAACAAGATGCTGCTGTCGAATCTCGGCTACATCCTGCTGTTCACCCTCATGGGGGTGTGGCATGGCCTTGCGATCCAGTACATCGTCTACGGACTCTATCATGCGGCCGTCATGGTCAGCTATAACTTTTTCGAGAAATGGAACAAGAAGCATAAGAAGTGGCCGGCGAACCGGTTCACGACCGTCGTATCCATTGTGATCACCTTCCATGTGATCTGCTTCGGATTCTATCTATTCTCAGGACAACCATTCCACTAGGAGGAAACACGAATATGAATTTTGAACAAGAAGTGTTAGACATACTTGCAGAGGTTTGCCAGGAGGAGTCGGTGAAAGAAACCCCGGATATGGACCTGTTTGAAGAGGGTCTCCTCGATTCATTCGGCACTGTGGAAATGCTCGTCGAATTCGAGGACAGGCTCGGGATCCTCGTCCCGATCACGGAGTTTGACCGTGACGTATGGAACACGCCAAATGCGATCATCAAGCAGCTGAAGAATCTGAAATGAAGAAAAAGCGACACGTATTCGGCCCGATGATCCTCGCATTCGTGCTGTTCATCGGCATGATATCGGTACCGAACAAGTGGCTCGTGAAATTGATGCCCGACGGCCGGCTCGATGAGGCAGCTAGTTCCCTGAACTCGAACATGTTTGCCGGGACCTTCATGCAGGATGAGATGCTTGAGGACAATACGTATCTACCGATCTATGGATCTTCCGAATTCTCGCGATGGGACCGGTACCACCCCTCGAACTATTTCAAGGTGAATGATGCCGGCTTCAAGCCGTTCCTCGTCGGAAAAGGGGGCACCACCTCCATCATCCACGCCATCAACCTGGCGAGTCACGCCGATCAGCTCCAACAGAAGCAGATGGTGATCATCGTCTCGCCTCAATGGTTCGTGAAGAATGGGACCGATGAAAATCACTTCGCCCCGAACTATTCAGCCCTGCAGGCCATGGACCTCCCGTCCAATTCCATCATCGATGAAGACACGAAAACGAAGCTGATGAAGCGGATGATGTCCTATAATACGGTGAAAAACGATACGCTCGTGTATGAACTGTACGATGCGTATCTTCATGATAAAACCGCTACCTATCAAGGGCTGTCAGCCGTGTCGAACCTGTACGGCAAGGTGCTGGAGAAAAAGGATCTGTACTATTCATTGTTCACGATCTCATCGGCCCAGCGCAATGCCTCGAACAAGGTCGAAGGTCAATCCTGGGACGCCCTCATGAAGATGGCCGACCGCACGGGGGAGCGCCACACGCAGCACAGCCGGTTCAACATCGACGACAAGGTATACAAGAATCAGGCCCGCGAGATCGCGGCCAAAAAAGGCAAGAACACGGATCACTCCTACGGGGTATCCAAAGAGTATGACGACTTCCAATTGCTCATGGACGTATTGAAGCAATCAAAAGCCGAGCCGCTCTTCGTCATCCTGCCCGTGAACGGCGAGTACTACGATTACACCGGCTTCCCGAAGAAGGGGAGAGACGACTACTACAAGCGGATCACCGCGCAGATCGCGGATAATGGCTTCGCGTATACAGACTACTCCGATCACGAATATGATCCGTATTTCCTGAAGGATACGATCCACATTGCGTGGAAGGGATGGGTGTACCTGGACCGGGATATCGATTCATTTGTGAAGACGGGGAAGAAGTTTAGGGAAGAGTAAGGAATGAGGGAAAGGCAGCCGGTTGATTGGCTGCCTTTTTCGTTGGATTCGTGGTACTTCTTTTTCTTTTTTCTCCAGTCCCTGCATGCAACGAAACATGCTAAACTGGTAGAATATGCAATCCATTATCGTTCCATTCCAAGGAGAGACATACATGAAGCATAAAATTGCCCTGCTGGCTGATGTCCATGGAAATGCAACAGCGTTAAAAGCAGTGATAGACGACTCGATTGTAGAAGGTGTCACGGATTATTGGTTTCTCGGGGACCTGATCATGCCGGGACCGGGAACGAATGACCTGTTTGTGATGTTGGAGGGCGCAGGTGCCTCTGTCTATGTGAGGGGGAACTGGGAAGATAGTTTCCTTGATGTCATGAAGAAGGAAGTGGACCTTCATCATCCTACCGATCTCTATGTTTCAAAGCTTGCGCACTATCAGTGTGAGAACCTAAAACCAGTGTATATAGAACGGATCAGGAACCTGCCGCTGCACCTGACGAAGCAAGTGAATCACTTGTCGATCAGCATCAGCCATCACCTTCCCACGAAAAGTCACGGAGGCGATCTGTGGCCGACGAATGATCAGAAGAACTTTGATGAATTGGTCAAAGGAGGGGGTGATGTTGCGGTGTATGCCCACACTCATCACCAGCTCCTCCGCTATAGCAGCGAAGATCAGCTGATTATCAACCCAGGAAGCATCGGTCAGCCATTCTATAAGTGGGAAGCGTTCGGGAAGGATCGGCGCGCTCAATATGCCATTCTTGAAATCGACGACACAGGTGTTGCCGATGTAAGGTTCAGAAAAGTGAGCTATGACGCAAGACAGGAACTGGAGAACGCCCGGCAGTCGAACCTGCCTTTCGTGGAACTATACGAAGAAATGCTCGAGACCGGCAAAACGTCTACCCACGACAGGGAACGATTGCAAGCATTAATCACAAAATACGGCTATGATGAGGACGTCTCGGCCTTCTTTGAAAGGTTGGGAACCCGTGGGGAATGACCCCACTTGGGCATCCCCTGCATCTTTGACGCCTGTTTTCATTTGTGATACCATCAGACAGTTATCACAATGTTAAAAAGGAAGAAGCCTATGAAAATCCATTCCAAATATAGAAGGGTCATTACGGCATTCGTAACGGCTCTGTGCATGTCGATCTTTATTTCATTCATGTTGGTGTCCATCAACTTCGGATATGACAGCCATTTTCTTCTGACGTGGCTGAGAATGTGGTCTGAAGCATTTGCGTGCGCGTTCTTCGGGGCGTATTTCTTTCCGAAATTCATTCAGTTCCTGATCAGTAAGATCCACTTTTTTGAGAATACCATCGATTGATAGCCGGTCCCGGTTTCTTTTTGGGATCGGTTTTTAAAAATTATCTACCTTTAGGGAAAGGAGGCTCCTATGCCTTCCTTGATTTGGAGCAAAACAAAGAAGCGCCTCATGAATCTGATCTGTGAACAGCTGCAATCCAGGATCGACTTCCACGTGATTTCATACCGGAAAGCGCATGACCAGATGGGGCGTGCGGTCATGACGGTGGATAAAGAGGAAGTGTTCAGCATGTGTTCGATTACGTCTATGCGAGAAGAGTACTACCGGGAAGAAGAAATCCGAGGGAAGTGGAACGAGGATAAAAGGGATGTGGGGACCAACCTGGAAATCCAGGCACTTGCCCATGAGCAGTTGCTTCATGAAGGGATCTACGCCCGATATGACTTTTTCTCGGTGGTGGATGACTATATCCAATCCCCGATCAGCGAGCTTTTGAAGTCGGATGATGTATTGGTTAAAGCACTTACTATGCTGGACCGCCGGGTGGGGAAAAGGACGCTCTGCAGATGGAAGGACTTCATCCAAGAAGAGCACCCACTGGTTCAACGGATATATATGTTACGCTGTGAAGTGGAAAACATCCAGATCAAACATTCCGGTGAGACAGAACTTCCTTACTAAAGGATGTTCTTTTTTTATGGGGAAAAAAGGTCGTAAGATTATCCTTGTGCCCCCATTCAAACCATCGTATAATAATTCTAACTATAACCGTCACGTGACAGTTTGGAGGGAGTTCCCTTGGGGTCGAGAAGCTGAAGTATACGTTGTGGGCCGTTGTTGCTCATGGATTAACTAGGATAGGCGTTCATCATGATCGGCTCCGGGGAAAAGCGGTACGTCCTGCTTCACACTCCATGGACCGGACATGATGATGCGCTAACAGACATCATTTTGTGGAGGTGAATCCCTCATCAGGGGGATGAATTGGACATATATATCATATCAAATATCGTGTTGTTACTTGTATTGCTTGGATTGACGGCGTTCTTCGTGGGAGCGGAGTTCGCGGTGGTGAAGATCCGTTCGTCGAGGATCGACCAGCTGATCGCCGAGGGGAATAAGAAGGCGGTCATCGCGAAGAAGGTCGTGCAGGATCTCGATTATTATCTCTCAGCGTGTCAGCTCGGGATCACGGTGACGGCACTCGGCCTCGGGGCATTCTCGAAGCCGTTCGTCAAAGAACTGATGGGGCCGGTATTCAACTGGCTCAGCGTATCGGACGGAGTCGCATCCGTCATCTCATACGGGATTTCCCTCGCCGTCGTCACGTATCTGCACGTGGTGATCGGGGAGATGGCACCGAAGACCCTTGCCATCGAGTTCTCGGAGAAGGCGACCATGCTTCTCGCTTCGCCGCTCTACTGGTTCGGAAAGGTGATGTATCCGTTCATCCAGGTGCTGAACGGCACGTCCCGGTTGTTCCTGAAGATGTTCGGGGTGCCGGCAGCGAATCATGAGCAGGTGTACTCGGAGGAAGAGCTGAAGATCATCATGGCCCAGAGCTTCCAGGGCGGTGAGATCGACCAGACCGAATTGAAGTATATGGAGAACGTGTTCTCCTTCGATGAACGGGTGGCCAAGGATATCATGGTGCCGAGGACCGATCTCATCACGATCGACCAGAACATGGAGCCGGCGGACATCATCGCCCTCATGGATGAGCATAACTACACGCGTTATCCCGTCGTGGAAAACGGCGATAAAGATAAGATCCTCGGAATCGTGAATGCGAAAAAACTGCTCAACCACATCGTGGCCGGGCGGGAGATCGTCCTTGAAGACTTCATCCGCGACGTGCCCCATGTGGTGGAAGTCACACGTATCCAGGAAATCTTCAAGCGGATGCAGAAGGATCGCATCCATATGACCGTCGTCATGGACGAATACGGCGGAACCGCCGGGATCCTCACGATGGAAGACGTCCTGGAAGAGCTTGTCGGGGAAATCCGCGATGAGTTCGATGCAGACGAGGTGGCGGACATCCGCAAGAGCGGGGAAGACGATTACCTCATCAACGGTCGCGTGCTCCTTGATGATCTCGAAGACCGCTTTGGACTCGAGTTCGAAGGCAGGGAGGACATCGACACCATCGCCGGCTGGATCCAGTCCCAGAGCTTTGACGGACTGGAGGAAGGGCAGCGCATCACCCAGGGCACTCACGCCTGGACGGTGGCAGAGCTCGATAATTACCAAATCAAGCAAATCCTGTTTCAACCGGATAAAGGGGAAAGAGAACATGATGATTCCCATCCCCTCATGAATTCACTGGAGGTGAACCCCTCAGGAAGGGGGAGCTAATTGGACGGTATGATCACACTTAACTTAATTTTGATCGTTGTATTCATCGGATTGACGGCCTTCTTCGTCGGCGCGGAATTCGCCATCCTGAAAGTGAGGATGTCGAGGATCGACCAGCTCATCGCCGAAGGCAACAAGAAAGCGAAGATCGCGAAGAAAGTCGTGGAAGGGCTGGATTATTATCTGTCCGCCTGTCAGCTCGGGATCACCATCACGGCCCTCGTACTCGGGGCCCTCGGTGAGCCGACGGTCCAGAAGATCCTCGAGCCGGTGTTCGTCGAACTGAACGTCCCGGCCGCCATGATCACCGTGCTCTCGTACGCCATCGCACTATCGGTCGTTTCGCTACTTCACGTCGTGATCGGCGAGCTCGCACCGAAGACCCTCGCCATCCAGTACGCGGAGAAGATGACACTTCTCCTGGCACCGCCCCTGTATTGGTTCGGCAAGGTCACGAGCCCGTTCATCAAGGTGTTGAACGGCTCGGCACGCGTTCTCCTGAGAACATTCGGCGTCCGGCCGTCGGGGCATGACACGGCCCACTCCGAGGAAGAGCTCAAGCTCATCGTCGCCCAGAGCTTTGAAGGCGGCGCGATCAACCGGACGGAGCTCGACTACCTGAAGAACATCTTCGCTTTTGACGAGCGCGAGCTGAAGGACATCATGATCCCGGCGAGCCGCATGATCACCCTCGAGAGGCATCAATCCCTCGACAGCATGATCACCGTCATCGACCGTCACGAATACACGCGCTACCCGGTCCACGACCGCACCAAAGGCGACGCCGGCCAGTTCATCGGCTTCATCAACACGAAGGAAATGATGACTGCCATCGCCGCCGGACGAAAAGGGGATATCAAGGACTACATCCACGACATCCCGCGCTTCAAACAGACCGCATCGATCAAGGAAGTATTCCTCAAGATGCAGCAATCCCGCACCCACATGGCCGTCGTCACTGACAGCACCGGCAAGCCGGTCGGCCTTGTGACCATGGAGGATATCCTGACAGAGATTGTTGGGGAGATCCGTGATGAAGTGGATGGGGTTGTGGGGACGTAATATGAATGTTTTAGAATAGAGGAAACCCCCATCTTCGCTTAGAGGATGGGGGTTCATGCTATTTGATGCCCAGATTTTCTATATAATCATCTTTTTCAAAGACCTTTTCATCTCGGTCGAAGATGTCATATCGCTCTTCTTCGGGAATATAGTCATAGCTCCCTTGTTCATTCCGTTGATATAACGCTTCTGCACTCACGTCCGGCTCCGGTTCAAAAAAGAGACTGATGTACTGCCCCTTCCCATATACAACGATTCCCGTGTCCTCCCTTTTCAAACGGAATTCTCCGGCAATCCGGTCCTTTTCGAGGGCCAGTACTTGCTTGATGGCTGGATCATACTGCGCTTTTTTCCTTTCTGCTGAACGTTGGCATCCAGATAGGAGGAGCACCATGATCACAATGAGAAACATCCATCTCCTTTTCATTCCCTCATCCCCTTTTACCCATTTTATAAGGTTCTTCCAATAAACACCATCACTATGTTACCCTGATGATACGTGTTGCTGGATAGGAGGGTATGGATGAAGAAGAATCAGATTGGTAAACTGGTCGCTTTCAGCGTTCTTTTCGGTTATTTTATCAGCGGAATCATCGGGTCGTATGCATGGCTCATCTCGATTGCGCCCCTGATGTTCTTTGTGTCTTATGGAGCCAATCGAGCGATGGACTGACGGAATGTTTCCCATACTGCCAGGGTCGTTTCGGTAAATGCCATCCTCCATCCTGATCATGGCAACCGTGGGATGTGTCGTGTGGGTGGATGATGTATTCGCAGGTATCGGGATGGCCCTTGGGACGGCTGTGGTATTGACAGCCAGTGTCATCGGCCTTGTTACGAGGGAAGCGGGGAACGTATCTTGAATTTCGTAATAAACGCATGTAGGGAGTGCCGCTACATGCGTTTTTGACTTATTCTTCTTTATACTGGCGGACCAATTCTTCAAACTTGTCGGCATATTTCTGAATCTTTGCTGCATCTTTCCCGGATGACAAGAAGGGCTTCCGTTTCCCGCAGATCAGCACGTCTTTCTCATCGCGGTTCTCTAATTGAATGTAGGGCTTCAACGCGTAGCCTTCGACGTGTGGGAGCTTGGCCACCAGCCACGCAAGCTGCTCCGTTGTGTAGTGGTTGGTCGGTGAGTTCATGACTTCCAGATTTGGCATCGTGGTAAACACTGATATGTCCTCATCTTTGATCTTCTTGCCTGAGAAGGTGAATTCCTTCAAGCGTGAGCCCTCCAGCGGCTTCAGGTCATCCAGCACACTCGCTGGCCAGACGGCATCACCGAAGTGGAGCCGTTCCAGGGCAGGGGCTTTCTGGATCCCATCAAGTGAATGAAGTCTGGTGAAGTCGCTGATGGAAAGACCTTTTAATGCGTGATTCCCCGTCATATCCCACATCTTCGTGATCCGCTGATTATGGAAATACCCGATGAATTCCACATCCTTCAGGGTGGAAAGACTGGACCAGTCCTCCACGAGCTTATTTTTCCAGAATAGAATGGCCTTGAATTTGTGGGCATGGTGTTGGACGAAGTAGTCGAATGTATCCTGCTTCAGGCCAGAGATCATCACCCGCTCCACTCCTTCCCATTCTTCTATGAGATTGATCTCGTCACGTGTGATGTAGCCTCCGGTGATGTCGCTATTTTTCTGCTCCACCCTTTTGTAGAGATCAG
Source organism: Rossellomorea marisflavi (assembly GCF_009806575.1). NCBI lineage: Bacteria > Bacillati > Bacillota > Bacilli > Caryophanales > Bacillaceae > Rossellomorea > Rossellomorea marisflavi. Next base: position 858,313 of record NZ_CP047095.1, read on the forward strand.
TGGAATGACAAAGCATATAAAACTCTTCCGTATTCATCTGTATCCCTCCTTAGCTAGTAAGCTGTTCACACCGTTCGGACAAGACCTGGATGAACCCATCCCGATCCTTGGGTGAAATCAGCACCATATCGTAGGTATTGTACGAAATCTCAAGCCTTTTGAGGGAAAGGGCAGGACTTGATAAAGGATTGCTCGTTTTCTTGACGGAGGTGATCCTGTCTAATGGAATTCTCTTTTTGAAAGGACCATATCGGATGATCAAATGGTTATCGCTGAACAGATAATACGTGGTAAGGCACCCCCATAATATAAACAGGGGAAGCAGCACGCAGGAGAGTAGTAGAAAAATCACTTCCCAAAAGGAAGAAGATTCATAGAACATAGCATAAAGGCCGATTCCGATGGTGCCGAGCATGCTTCCCCAGATGAGGATGGCGAGCCACAGGTCTACTTTTGATGGGTATTTCAATGGCAGTTCCTCCTTGTGATGGTCAGGGTAAGTAACGTTCAATTTGTGGTGAAGGGGGAGGTAGTCAATCTACTTTTTGAGTGGCAGTCTCGGCTCTTCGTCTTGGTAGATGGAATAACTTGTTCCTATCAATTCCATTTTTGTACATTTATCATCACTGCATGAGAATAGATGGGTTTCCTTATCTGTGCGCACACTAGTCATCATATTGTAGGGGAATCTGCCTCCTTTATTTTTGTCAATCCCCCTCTCGATAGCGATGACCTTTTCTGCTTTAGCTATATCCTTGTACTCTTCACTTTCGACTGTCTTTTGAACCATCTCCCCAAGAATGATTGCTTCTTCGGAGGTCGGCTCGTATGGGCGATCAAACAAAAGCCATTTTCCCCCTATGTACAGGTTTACTCCTACACTTACAATCAGTAAGGTTAGAACAATCTTAGTTTTCATCTGTATCCTCCAATTGACTTCTGTTTTTATGTCTCTATAAGTATTAAATGGATTACTTCGGAATGCAATATTTGCTAGTAAACTAGGAGCCACTACTTTTTTTATTCAATGACTGTGAACAAAACGTTAACACAACGACCCCCATTGTGAGCCTTATGCCGAATAGGGCTCCTGCATAAGAGCCGATGAATTCCAATGCAAAAGGGAGGATGACAGTCAGGATCCCGCTTGCCAAGCAGAAGATGCCGTAGGCCCTGGCGAGTCGGTCCTTGTCTCCCTTGAACTTCTTTTCATCGTATCCGGCGATGAAGGTGAGGTCTTTTTTGTACCAGATCAGATAGGCGGATCCGAATAGGAATAAGCTTGCAAACAAACAGCCAACAAGTGTGCCCCACAACATATCATCGCCTCCTTGCTTTATTTACGTCGGGAATGAATGAGAAGTTTCATTTATGGGTGATAAAGAGGGAGAAGATTCCAATCTGGGTCAGAGGTATTCAGCAAGAACGACAGAAAGCCGGGTTCCGTTGAAATTGGAATCCGGCTTTGTTCTTTTATTAGTTTTGGGGCTTAAGATTCTTTAAAGGAATAAGCAGTTCAAGTTCATCCAACTCCTTACCATACACACCCTGATTTTGTTCACTAGGCTTCAGTGTAAGAGACCTTGGCACTTCATCCATCGGAGGCAGCGTCAGCACCATATGATGGCCTTTCGTCCCTTCGGCCATGCCGGTTTGCAGCTTCATGCCATCGTAGACGCGGCCTTGGTCGTCGACGACGGTGTATTCGAACCATGGCCAGCGGTCGTTTTCGTCCAGTTCCTTCGGATAGTCGACGGAGAGGTCGATCCGGGTTGAGAGTGGAGAGAAGGTCACGTTGTCGGCAGTGATTGCATACATTCCGTTGTCGGTTTTCGCAGTGGCATCAGGGGAGAAGGCAGTGACGTCACGCTTTATTTTCTCAAGGGGGAAAGCCACATTCCACTGGCCCTCATAGCCAAATAGGTTGTCTCCTTGGACTTCGATATCAATCGCATCACCATACTCATCCAAGTTGGAGAGGGTATACTGGTGGTGCTCGATGATGGTGTTCGGCTTTATATCATCTTGCCCTGTTGAGCCGATTGCCGGTTTGATGGGCTGGCCGTTGATGGTGATTTCCTGTCGCCCGGCTTTTTCTTCTTTCAGCGTCACGCCTTTTGCGCCGGTGTACACGACCGTGACGATGAGGCGGTTGCCGTCATAAGCGGCTTCTTTTACTGTCATGGTGAGCCCGTTGTGGCTGTCCTGTTTGTCGATGGGGGTGGCAAGGTGATCCTGTTCGATTTTATCCGATGCAATGTCCCTGAAATCCTTATAGATCGGACTGAGGAGAGGGATGCTCGACAATGCTTCCGCCATGCCCGTCGATACAAACCCCGAGCCGAGTAGAGAGAGGCATACGCCGCACGCCACCATGAGGGAGCGCATCGTCGTCTTTTTCACGTTCCTTTTTCGCTTCGCTTGCAGCATTGCTTCCTTTTCCCTTGCCACAAGCTTCTCAACGGGTACAGATATGTTTTCGAATAGATCCTTATTCATACAGATAGCCCTCCTTTAATATCGGTCTCAGCTGTTTTTTCGCACGATTCAAATGTGACTTTACCGTTCCTTCCGGGGACTTCATGAGCGCCGCAATCTCCTTCGTGGTCAGGTCATGGTAGTACCTCAGTAGAACAATCGTTTTTGCCGTCGGATTCAGCGAGGTAAAGGCCTCCGTGAGATCCATGGAATGCAGGCTCGAATCGGCATTCTCGGATGAGAGGAGCCCGGCAAAGACATTTTCATCATCGGTCGTGAAATGGCGTGACTCCTTCCGGATGAAATCGATCGCCTTGAAAACGAGGATCTTCGTAATCCAGCTCGAAAACTGTTCGGGCTTCTTCAACGTGTGGATGGAGGTGAAAGCGGTATAGATCGCCTCCTGATAGATGTCCAGGGCGTCCTGTTCATTCCGGACGTATACATATGCCGTCCGGTACAGCTTTTCCCTGACAGAACCAATGAGCAGTTCAAACGATTCATCATCGCCTTTTTTGGCCTTTTTCACTAATGATGCGATATCCATGTGCGTTCTCCTTTCTGTTACGTTATATAGTCGTGTGTGGTGGTCTATTTGGTTGCAAGGGTGTGTGAGGTGCGATCATTTTTTACTAGATTCGGATGGTTCCTTCATTGTTTTATCGGAGCGTTTCCTGTGTTTTATAACTAACTAGCTATAAGGGGCTTGAGTTTATGAAATCAAACGCGTCCGTGCCCTCGTCACATTTTTGACGATCCCTATGTATGGTAAAGACAGAAGGGAGAGGTGTGACATGACGAATTGTATCGTATGTAAAAATGAGATCGGGCTGTACCTCCGCGTGAACAATGAGGGGATATCGTTTTGTTCGGATGAGTGCTCTGAGGGTGCTGCTAATTCTCCGGATGATAGGGATCACCCGTACATTGATGACTATGATGCGATAAGGTGGGAGTACATTGCCTGTACGAATCTATACGATTCCGAAGCCGGGGAGGAAGAAATCGAAGCACTGCAGGAGCGGATCGAATCGGCGCTGGATGAGTTCTGGGAATATACGGCTCTTGAAGGGGGAGACGGGATGTTTGCACGGGAGATATATCGTTATTGGCAAGAGCTTGAGGAACTGGGGGAGAAGATTCGGTTGGGTAGAGATTGCTAAAGCATCCTCCATTTTCTACTCTTTGGTAAAAATAGGAGCACAATCGATTGTGAATGTGTTACCATATAATTACATAATATGGAATGCACAGAGACTACTAGAATGGAGAAGGCGAATGGAATTTACGGAGTATCTCAGGAACAAGCACCAACTCAAAAAGGGATAACGCAAACTGCGGGAAATATCAGTCGGTCAGTATGAAAGCCGGCTGATCAATATGGAGAGGGAGGGCATCTACAGGGGAGAGCAAGTGATCGATGACGAACTGGAAACCCGGCTTTCAAAGCGATACAAGGACTGGAAGACGTATCGGCGTACGATCCGGTTCTTTATTGATTCCAAGGGGTATTGACGTTGGTTTGGGTAGATCACCACACAAAAAGTCTTGGAGGTACCAAGCTTCTTCGTGTGGTAAGGTTCTGCCCCCGTTACCCTTTCCGGACCCTGACCTCCACATACCCCGGCTCCGTCGTCACCGTCATATACTCATTCTGATACTCGTCTTCCTCACTCCACGGAACGATTACGGATGAAATCTCATTCTCGTTTTCGTCTATGTAATAGATGTGAGTGAGATCAGGATAAAGCAGAAGGCGGCCGAGTATGTTCGGGCGGTCTGCCACATGATTGCTGTCAGGATTTTGCGTGTAGCCGCCAAGGGGATGATCGGATTTGGCCGGAGAGTAGGACAGTTCCGATGCGTCCTCATAGGAGATGTGCATCAGCACTTCATCCGTAAAGAACTGATCGTATTGGGTATGGCGGTCATCGTTTTTTACCAGAGGACCGAACTCCAGCTTTAAAAATCGGTCAGGTTTCAGGATGATGGATTCGACGTTTTCGAATACGAGTTCTATGTATGCGGGGGTTGTCATGTAGAGACCTCCTTGAGTCGTTCATCTTTGTCGAGACAGAAAATATAAAAAGGAATTTTTTTCTTTTATTAGAATGATTGTATCATAACGCTGAAGAGAATGAGGGGAAGAATTGATAATCGAGATCTTTGCCAATCTCTGCATGTCGATGGTCAGCTTCATGAAGGGCGACCCGACGGAAGAGAAAATTGAGAGGAATATCATAGAGCTTCAGGCAAGGGAATGGTTCAGGGAACTGTACACACAAAACGAACGCTTTATCCAAACCGATGAAAACATCCGCCATATCATCGGGACTGTGAAAGTGGAGAAGGTCTTCCAAAGCGAGTGGAAAGAAGAGAGATTGAAAGGTGACATCATCGAAGCATTGGCTGGTCAGCCGGTTTAGTGGTGCATGGGGACGATTCCCATGCACCATTTTTTTGACGCAACGAAACCGTCCCTATGTGTTCATTTTTCCGGATATTCTGGGTTGGATTTCGGATTGTGGGTGGGTAGGGATAGGTTTAAAGTAGAGATAAGATCAGTTAAGGGAGTGAAGGAATTGAAAAAACGCACTAGTTTATTTTTATGCCTTATTATGTTAACGCTTACACTTGCCGCATGTTCGTCAGGGGACAAGAAGACCGGAGGCGACTCCAAGGAATTGACGGTGTATTCACCTCATCCGCTCGAATTCACAGAGCCTCTTGTTAAAGACTTTGAAAATGAAACCGGTATCAAAGTAGAGTTGATCTCGGCTGGATCTGGTGAACTATTGAAGCGTGTTGAGTCAGAAAGTAAGAACCCATTATCGGATGTCCTCTGGGGAGGTTCAATCTCTACGTTGAGCTCCAAGAAAGACTTGTTTGAGAAATATGAGTCTTCTAATGAAGAGGATGTCATTGATTCCTATAAGAATACGGATGGATATATTACACGTTTCTCTGTTGTTCCAAGTGTCATCATGGTGAATACGAACCTGATCGGTGATGTGAAGGTGGAAGGCTATCAAGACCTCTTGAACAAAGAACTAAAAGGGACGATTGCGAATGCGGATCCTTCCAAATCTTCATCTTCATTCGAGCACCTGATCAACCAGCTATATGCAATGGGTGAAGGTGTACCGGATGACGGCTGGGACTATGTGTCTGACTTTGTGAAAAATCTCGATGGGAAGCTATTAAGTGGTTCGTCCGCAGTGTACAAAGGGGTAGCAGATGGTGAGTATACGGTTGGACTGACGTTTGAAGAAGCAGCACTGAACTATGTGAAAAATGGGGCACCTGTGGAAGTCGTCTATCCTGAAGAAGGAACGATTGCGAAAGCTGATGGAATGGCCATCATCAAGGATGCCAACAACTTGGAGAATGCCAAGAAATTTGTGGACTATGTAACGGGAAAAGAAGTGCAACAGAAAATCACGTCTGAATTGAACCGTCGTTCGGTCTTGAAGGGGATCGAAATCGATCCCAACTCAGGAATGAAAGACTTAAACGATGTGAAAGTCATCAAGGACGATGAAGAATGGTCCAATGATAATAAAGAGGAATTGCTGAGCAAATACAAGGACATCTTTACAAGCAATTAAGATGCATAGGCCGCCTCCCTCACGAAGAGGAGGCGGTCCTTTTTAAACCAGGGGGAATGAGACATGCCGACTCAAATCACGTTTAATGATGTAACCAAGAAGTACGGAGATACAACGGTCATTGATGGGCTTTCATTGGATATCAAGGAAGGAGAACTGTTTACACTGCTGGGTCCTTCAGGTTGTGGGAAAACCACGCTACTCAGGATGATTGCAGGGTTCCACAGTGTAGATGGGGGAGAGATCTCGTTTAACGAACAGGTGATCAATGAGATCCCGGTCAATAAGCGGGACATTGGAATGGTGTTCCAAAGCTACGCCATCTTCCCGCATATGACGGTGAAGGATAATATAAAGTATGGGCTGAACGCACGGAAGCTTCCGAAAGATGAAAAATCCAGACGGCTGGAGGAAATCCTGGAGACGGTTCAGATCACCCAATATCAGGACCGGCTTCCGGCACGACTTTCCGGAGGGCAGCAGCAAAGGGTGGCACTCGCCCGTGCAATCGTCATTCATCCGAAGGTTCTGCTCATGGATGAGCCCCTGTCCAACTTGGATGCCAAATTGAGAATTGATATGCGCCGTGCTATCAACGAGATTCAGAAGAAGATTGGCATCACGACGGTATACGTTACCCATGACCAAGAGGAGGCACTCGCCATTTCCGATCGGATTGCCGTCATGAATCACGGTGAGATCCAGCAGGTCGGTTCTCCCACAGATATCTATCTTCGTCCGGCCAATCAGTTCGTGGCTACGTTCATCGGACACTCGAACTTATTCAGCGGGAAGGTGTCACACCAAGGTGGGAAAACCCTAATTACCTTGGCTGATGGATTCACGTTCGAGATGACGAATCTCAAGAGTGAGGCGAAGGACGGAGCGGCGGTGACGGTTGCCGTCCGTCCTGAGGAATTCATCATTTCAGAATCAGAGGAAGGGATTGATGGGATGGTTACATTCCGGAACTTCCTCGGAAAATATATTCACTATGAGATTCAGCTTCCAGATGGAAGCAAGGTGGAACTCAGTCAGGATACCAACACATCTAAGCACTTCTTTGAAGTGAACCAGACGGTCAAGCTCCAGCTGTTGGTGAACAAGATCAATGTCTTCACAGAGGACGGGGAGCACAGTCTGATTGAAGGGGTTGTGAAATATGAATAAGCGATTCCCTAGATTCAAACTCGACTTCTGGAACATTATGATCATTCTCTGTTTGGCGATCTTCGTCCTGTTCCTCGTCTATCCATTATCATCTTTGATCATCAATAGTTTCAAAAGTCCGGGCTCAGACAGCTTCACGTGGGCCAACTATCAAACATTCTTTGAAAAGAAGTACTACTATGAATCGCTCTTCAACAGTTTCTCCATTACCATTCTGGTCACGATCTTCGCCGTCCTGCTTGGAGTACCCCTTGCCTATCTGATGACGACGATGAAAATCAAGGGGAAAGGGATTCTTGAAATCCTCATCATCATCTCCGTCCTGTCCCCACCGTTTATCGGGGCGTATTCATGGATCCTCCTGTTGGGGAGAAGCGGGGTCGTGTCGACGTTCTTCAAGGAACATTTTAATATTCAAACCCCGAGTATTTATGGGTTTGCGGGCATTCTGATCGTCTTCACCTTCAAGCTGTTTCCATTCATCTATCTGTATGTATCAGGGGCATTGAAGAAAATGGATTCGTCCCTGATCGAGGCAGCTGAAAGTCTAGGGACGACCGGGATGAAAAAAGTCTATACGCTCATCCTACCGCTGATTTTGCCAACGATTCTTGCAGGGTCTCTCCTTGTATTCATGAATGCACTCGCTGATTTCGGTACACCGATGCTGATCGGCGAAGGCTTCTCCACGATGCCGGTCCTGATCTACTCTGAGTTTATCAGCGAAGTCGGAGGCAATGCGTCATTTGCCGCGGCGCTCAGTACCATCATGATCATCATTACCGCCATCATCTTCATCGGTCAAAAATACATTGTGAACAAGAAGTCGTTTGAAATGAGCTCGTTGCGCCCTATCAAACCTGTGAAAGTAAAAGGGTTCAGGAATGTAGTGGCACATCTCTTCATCTATGTAACGATTGCCATCGCCATCATTCCTCAAATCACGGTCATCTACACGTCATTCTTGAAGACGCAGGGATCGATCTTTGTCCCTGGATTTTCACTGGACAGCTATATCACCGTGATGGATCGTATGGGAGATTCCATCATGAATACGTTCGTGTACGGACTGATTGCCATCATCATCATCATTATCCTTGGGATGTTGATTGCCTATGTTTCCGTGCGACGGAAGAATTTCTTCACATCCCTTCTCGATACAATTGCGATGTTCCCATACATCATTCCGGGGTCGGTTCTTGGGATCACCTTATTGGTTGCGTTCAATGACGAACCATTGTTGCTGAGTGGTGGAGCAGCCATCATGATCATCTCGTATGTAATCAGGCGGTTGCCGTATACGATGCGTTCGAGTGCGGCCATCATCTATCAGCTGAGTCCAAGTCTCGAGGAAGCATCAATCAGTCTCGGCTATTCGCAACTTCGTACCTTCCTGAATGTAACGGCGAAATTGATGATGCCGGGGGTGCTTGCCGGTGCACTTCTCAGTTGGATCACCGTCATCAACGAACTGAGTTCCTCGATTATCCTCTTCACGGGAAGTACAAGGACGATGTCTGTGGCCATCTACTCCGAGGTCATCCGGGCAAGTTACGGGACGGCCGCCGCATTATCCACGATCTTGACGGTCACGACGATCATCACGTTGATCATCTTCTTTACATTCAATAAGACCAAGGAAATCAGTATTTAGAGAGGCGGAAGAGAATGACATACACTGTAGTGGAATCCTACACCCACGCCAAGACAGGGCGGGAAGAAGATAACGAAGACCGTATTGTGACTGTGCCCGGTTTTGCGGCGGTGATCGATGGCATGACACCCCAGGATAAGAGTCTTTATTCCGGAGTATCCCCTGCCCTGATCTGTACTGAGCGGCTATCCGAGTGCATCGGGCGCTTCGATCGGGATATATCTTGCCATGATGCCGTTACGGCTCTGACGGACTGTATCGCGGATTACTACCGGGAACATCACATTCTCGAAGATGTCAGCAGCCATCCCCATAAGCGCATGGGGGCCAATATCATCCTGTACAGCGACCATCGCAAGGAAGTGTGGTTCGTCGGGGACTGTCAGTGTTCCATCGACGGGGTGGTGACCACGAATGAAAAGCTCGTAGATCAATTGATGACAGATATGAGGATCACCATTCTCAGGAGCTATCTGGAAACGAGAAACGTCGGGGACTTGTATGAAAAAGATCTCAGCACCCTGCACATCCAGCCGTTTCTACGACAGCAGTACCATCACCAGAACAACCAAACGGATTCACCACTGGCCTACACCGTCATCGATGGCTTCCCGGTCATTCGGGATCAGGTGAAAGTGATCAATGTGAAAGAGGCAAAAGACGTGATCTTGGCAAGTGACGGGTATCCCGTCCTGAAGGAAGACCTTGCCCAAACCGAAGCGGCCCTCTCTCACTTACTCAAGAACGATCCCCTATGCTATTTTCTGAAGCCAAACACAAAAGGGCTAGAGAAAGGGAAAGATTCGTTTGACGATCGGGCTTTTTTAAGAATGAAAGTGTAGTCAGGTTGTAGAGGGACTCTTATAATAAGAGATACAATGCTTCCAATAAGTTGGTGTGATCATCATGATAGGAAACACAACGATTAACAAACTGTATCGTGAGAAACTAAGCCGGTCCCTGCTCCTGTTTGCGATTATCCCTACGATTCTCGTAACGGGAGTTTTCTTTCAACTATTCTTCATGATTATCAATGAAATCAGCGATCGGGAACTTACCAGTCAAAACAAGGAATTATCTTCGTTTTTGTCGAGTGAAATCACGTCGTACAAAAAAGAGATTCAAGCCCTTCAAGAAGATCCCAGGCTGTCCCGGGTGTTCCAGACGAATGACGTGCATAACGACATTTACAAGGAACTCTATCAAGTGGTCACCGATCACCAACTGAAGAGTAACTTTTATATTGTCGATGTAGAAGGGAATATTCTTTTAACGAATGCCTATAAGGATAACACGGCACAGATTTATTATGATAAGTATCTGACAAAGGTCAATAAGAATCAGAATAGAGACATTACCTTTTATAATGAAAAGGATAATCATGCGGCAGATTTCACCTTCTTAAAGATGACGGCACCAATCTACGATGGCAATAAGGTAAGCGGATTCATCATCTTTGATCTGCAGTCCAATCAGTTGAGGCGATTCTATGAGAATATGAATTATACAGATATCGTCATTACCGATCCCTTCGGCAACCAGCTATTCTCATCGAAACGATCCCTGATCCTGGATAATGGCAAGATCGGTGTGCTATCCAAGAAGGGGTATCATACCGTTTCCTCATCCATTGTGAAGGATGAATTCATTGTTCACTCTATCCGCTATGAAGGACTGTTACAAAAGGGGTTCTTTTTCGGATTCCTTGGCCTATTCGTCATTTGTGGTCTGATGGTGATCATCACGAGGCTCTTTGCCATTAGCATCGCCCGGAAGAAAACGAAGTCCATCGATACTCTCCTTTCGACGATTCAGGACGTCAATGAAGGAAGGTATAAAGGCTATCACCAACTGGAGGAAGAAGATGAATTTGAAACGATCAATTATTATCTTCATGACATGATCCTTTCCAAGAACCTTCTTCTTTCAGAGAATAAAGAAATCCACATTCGGAAGACGGAGGCCGAGATCAAGCAGCTTCAGATGCAATTCAATCCGCATTTCCTCTTCAACACGCTGGAAAACATCAAATTTATGATCCGCATGAATCCTTCATCTGCCGAGGAGCTTCTATTAAAGTTATCCTCGATCCTTCGCTACTCAATCGATAATACGGATCAGGACAGCCCGTTGAAGGATGATATCAAGTATATTTACGATTACCTCAATATCCAGAAGGCAAGATTTGAAGAACGATTGAATTTCTCCGTGGAGATACCGGAAGAACTGGGAACCACTCCGATACCGAAGTTGATTATGCAGCCCTTGGTGGAGAATGCAGTGAAATATGGCATTGATCATGTCGATCATCTGCTGATCAAGATCAAGGCATCCAGAATAGGGGATAAGCTCGTGATCATGATATCAGATACAGGAAGTGGATTCTCGCAGTCCCGGTTACAGGAAATCAGAGACTTGTTACACACTACTCAAAATCCCTCCAACCATATCGGGATCTACAATGTGCACAGACGAATCCAATTGAAATATGGACGATCGTATGGAGTGAGAGTATTTAGTGAAGAGAACAAAGGAAGCCTTCTATTGATCACCATTCCTTTTAGAGAGGAAGAGTAACGATGCTGACATTAGTCATTGTGGAAGATGAACGTATTATACGGCAGGGTTTGATCTACACCATTGACTGGACCAGTCTCGGTATCACCATCGTAGGGGAGGCGAGTAATGGGGCAGAAGGGCTAAAGAAAATCAAGGAAGTCAAGCCGGACATCGTGTTGACCGATATCAAGATGCCAGTCATGGATGGTATCCAGATGCTTGAAGAAGCGGCAGGTTTCCATGAATGTGAGAAATTGATCCTCACGAGCTACAGTGACTTCTCATACGCACAGAAGGGGATCCGTCTGGGGGTCTATGACTATATCTTGAAGCCTGTAGATGATCGAATCCTGCATGAGACTTTTCAAAAATTAACAAAGAAAATGATAGACCAGCAGAAGGATAAACAGAAAACCCAAACGATCTCCTATTACCAAGAATTGCTCGATAAGGATCTGAGCCATCATTCGAACCAATATGTAACCCAGTGTGTGTCATTCATCAAGGAACATTACCAAGAGAAACTGTCCAACGAAGATATCTCGGAATCATTGAGTGTCAGCACGAGTTACCTCAGCCGAGTCTTTAAGAAGGAAACGAACCTGACCATCATGGATTACCTAAACCGCTACCGGATCATGAAGGCCATCTCTCTCCTGCAAACCGAGAACTACCGCATCTATGAGATCGCAAATGATGTAGGATTCTCAGACTACAAACACTTCAGTACCGTATTCAAAAAGTATTTCTCCACCTCTCCAGGCGATTTCATGGCGAGAGGGAAAACCAGATGACGCATGGGGACGGTTCCCATGCGTCACTTTTTTGGTGAGCAGGAACCGCCCCTATCCGCCATGCGTTACGCTTTCATTTTAATCCACCCAGTGAGATAATTTACCCAACGACAATCTCAAGGAGGCGTTGGATGTGAAGAAGGTGTTGAATAAGCCTGAGGACTTGGTGGTGGAGATGTGCAAGGGGATGGCGCTTGCTCATCCGGAGCTTGAGTTCATGAAGAAGTACAAGGTGATGAAGAAGAAGGAACTGAATGAAGAGAAGGTCACGTTGATCAGCGGCGGTGGTAGCGGACATGAGCCGGCCCATGCGGGTCTTGTGGGGAAAGGGATGTTGGATGCGGCCGTGTGCGGTGACGTGTTTGCCTCGCCTTCGCAGATCCAGGTGTATCAGGCGATCAAGGCGACGGCCGGGAAGAAGGGTGCCCTGCTCATCATCAAGAACTACAGCGGGGATATCATGAACTTCAAGAACGCTGCCCACCTGGCCTCAGAGGACGGCATCGAGGTGGAATACGTCAAGGTCGACGATGATATCGCGGTGGAAGACAGCCTGTATACGGTGGGACGCCGGGGTGTTGCCGGAACCGTGTTCGTACATAAAATCGCCGGTGCGGCGGCTGAGGAAGGCAGGAGTCTCCAGGAAGTGAAGGCCGTGTCGGAGAAGGCGGCGAAGAGCGTCCGCAGCATCGGATTCGCCCTGACCTCCTGCACGGTGCCGGCGAGCGGATCGCCTACGTTCAAGCTCGCCGATGATGAAATCGAGTACGGCGTCGGCATCCATGGTGAACCCGGTACGCGTCGTGAAAAGGTCGCATCCGCCGATGAGCTGGCAGAGCGCATGGTGGATGATCTACTGAAAGACATGAAGCTTGATGGCGACTCAACCGAGCTTGCCGTCATGGTGAATGGCTTTGGAGCCACTCCCCTGCAGGAACTCTATCTATTCAATAACTCTGTCACCCGCATCCTTTCGGAGAAAAAGATCGCAATCAACCGTGCCTTCGTCGGCAACTATATGACGAGCATCGATATGGCGGGCGTGTCCCTGACCTTCATGAAACTCGATGATGAACTGCGCACGCTGCTGTCGAGTGAAAGCTTGGCTCCAGCGTTCAGGGTGGACGGACCGGTGCCAGGGGTCGAGTACATCGATTTCGGGGAAGAGGAAGAATCGACTCCTATATCCTTCGAGGTGGAAACAGCGGTTGAGCATGCGGAGATCAAGGATAAAAAGGTATCCCTCCAGAACATGATCTACCTCGTGGACAAGATGAGCGACGTCATCATTCGGAATGAAGTACCATTCTGTGAGCTCGATTCCCACGCTGGGGACGGGGATTTCGGCATGAGCGTCTCGAAGGGCTTCAAGCAGCTGAAACGGGAGTGGAAATCGATCTTGGACCAAGACCCACTCACCATCGGAAGCTTCCTCGACGCAAGCTCCATGGTCATCATGGAATACTGCGGCGGGGCGTCCGGTCCAATCTGGGGATCCGCCTTCCGCGCAGCAGGGAAATCAGCCGGTGACCGAACCGAACTGACCGTGTCAGAATTCGCCGATATGCTGCAGGCGGCGGTGAAGGGCATCCAGGATACAGGCGAGCGATCCTTCGGAAGGGGAGCGGATGTGGGCGACAAAACCCTCATCGACGCCCTCGTCCCCTGTGCGGACGCCTGGTCGGACAGCGCATCAAACGGAGACGACGTCAAAGCGGCGTTTGAAAAAGGAGCAGCGGCCGCAGTAGAGGGAGCCGAGAAAACCAAGGACATCGTCGCCCGGATGGGACGCGCCGGAACCGTCGGCGAACGCAGCCTGGGTCACCCTGATGCCGGTGCCTATGCCCTCGGAGTCATCTTCACGGAACTATCTGAGAGTCTGACGTAATAAGTAGTGGCGTATGGGGGCGGTCCCCATGCGCCACTCTTTTGACGCACCGGAACTGTCCCCATGCCACAAATGAAACCAACCTGGGCAATCATTCGTATAAACTAGTAGCACATAGGATGGAGGAAGATAGCATGAGTCAGCTGTATATGAAGCAGAAGGTTTTTAGTATAGGCGAGAAGTTCACGGTGAAGGACCAAGACGAGCGGGATCGGTATTATGTGGAGGGCAGCTTCATGCGGTTTCCGAAGACGTTCTCCATTATGGATGTTGGTAGGGAAGAAGTAGCCTTGATTACGAAGAAGATGCTGAGCTTTCTGCCAACGTTTTTTGTCGAGGTAGATGGTAAAGAGGTCTTAACGATCAAGAAAGAGCTTTCCTTCTTTAAACATCGCTACACAATTGATGCTGCAGGGATCGAAGTGAGGGGAAACTGGTGGGATATGAATTTCCAGGTCCTCGAACACGGCGAAGTCGTAGGAGATGTAGCCAAGGAGTGGTTTTCCTGGGGAGACAGCTACAGGGTGAACGTACACAAGGAAAACATGGAGAAAGTCATGATTGCCCTGGTGGTAGCGATTGATTGCGTGAAGGCTGATGAAAAATCATCAAATAACTAGAAGCGTGGAGACGGTCTCCATGCTTCTTTTTTTTTGCCTTCTGTGCCAGATTCCTAAGTAAATACCAAACACAAGACCAATGAACCGTAATAAAATACCCATTTTTGTTAAAAGTCTGGTTATTAGTGGTATATAACTGGTATTGATGGTACGATATTGAACAAATTGGAATTTAATTGGATGAATAGAGTGGGTAACTAGATTCAGATAGAAAGGACCGATCACATGGGTACGGAGATTAAGATTCACTATGAAGAGGCGGAAGCAGCACTGTCAAAGTTACGTCAGTCAGTCGATTCCTGGGACACATCATTTCCGAAAGAGATTGGCGGAGAGAATAAGCTTGAAGTCATCAACAAGCTGAACGAGCTCAATGCGCAATGCCAGAAAATGCTCGAGACCTACCAAGAACTCCTACTGGACAACCAGCAAACATCGAAACAATCAGTTGAAGACATGGAAGATACCGATCAAAGCCTCCATTCCATGATCTCCATGGGCCGATAAGGGGGGACTCTATGAAAATACTAGACGTAGACGGCTTTCAAAAGGGAATAACAGAAATAGAGGAAACCTTATCTTCTCAGAAAAAACAGGTGAAGCAGATCGAGAAGACCATACAGGGCGTGACAGATCTAGAGGAGGCAATCAAGGGAAAAGGTGGAAACGCCATCCGGGATTTTTACCGCAGTAAGCACCTTCCCCTAATTGAACAGTATCAGACATTTCTATCCGACTACCAATCCGTCATTAAGCAAATGAATGACGCACTTCAGAACCTGGAGCCAGCACCTGATGGGTTTATGAATGAAGGATTCTTGGAAAATGAATTGGAAGCAGGTCTTCGCCTCGCGAAGCAAACAACCGAACAACTCACAAGTGATGCCAACAATACGATACGAAGTGTATCCGACATCGTCACGCTTCCAAAGATTGAGGACGAAAACTGCGTGCAATATGTGGTCAAAGCTGAGAAGGAAATCGACCAAAGCATTGAAAAGCTGTATGAGTTCGACCATGCTCAAACCGCTTCACTCTCATCACTTCAAGGGCAGGTCGATGCCTTGGAGAAACATATCATGCAGCTAAGTCCGGTTTTCAAAAAAATGGATTTCAACCCAGTTTTATTACCTACAAAGGAGTTTAAGAGTAAAAAAGTAGAAGATATTGCATCAGAGCTCAGTGAATTTAAGATCAACCCTCATAATCCAGCGGATAGTGCTGCCATTCTGGAGGGTGGTCTATTGGCACTCACTGATATCGTTATTGACCTCGTTGATACTCTTTATTACATGGTCTCTGATCCGTTTGGGTTTGCCCAGGGTATGTTTAACGCAGTCATCCATCTGGACGAGACAATTAAATATCTGTGGAATGATGTGAAGCAATCCTTTGAGGAAGAATTCATCCATGGAGACCAGAGAAGCAGAGTGAGGTTTATTTCCTATTCTGGAGTCTATATTGCTGCCTCTATTTATGGAGTGAAAGGTACAGAGAAAGTCGGTACAGTAAGCAAGGCAGGAAGGATCAGTAATGCTAGTAAAAAAGGGACCAAGCAAAACATTCCCTACAATGTCATGAACACGACTGCAATAAAGGCTGCTGCCCACGACGGAATTAAAAACTTCTTTGATTTATCGAAGGACGCCAATCGTCAACTGCATTCTTCGGAAATCGGTAAAAAGGCAAAGGAAGTAAACACGTACTCAGGAAAAATTAATGATACGATTGGAAAGTCAAAAAATGTCTTGAATTCGGAAAAGTTTAGCACCAAAATGGAGAAAACGTATCAAAAAGTGGTATCAGGACCAGTTTCAAAAGCTGTTAATTTAGAGGCTTATTCTACGTTTGAGAAGCTAGTGATGAATGAGAATGGGAGCGTAAGGTTTACTGGGATTTCTGGGGATAGTAAGATAGGCACTAAGGGTACAGTTAAAGATAGTATTATAAAAGAAATTAAAGAAATTGATTTCGGAAAACATATAATAAAAGGTAAAAACGGAAAAAAACAGTTACTTCCAAATGCAAAGTATGTAACAAAAGATGATTATAAATATACTACCGATGAACTTGGGCGTATAGTCAATGTTGAGGCTCCTGAACTTATATTAAAAAAGGCTGATAGAAATAAATATGCACAAGCGAATGTAGGAGATAAAGATAGATTATCAGATGATGATGGTGGTCATTTAATAGGAGCTCAATTTAATGGCCCTGCTGATATAGATAATCTAGTACCACAAAATAGTCAGATTAATAGGAGAGGTGGAGTTTGGTATAATATGGAGACAGAATGGGCAAATGCATTAAAAGAGGTGCCTCCTAAGAAAGTCTCCGTTAATATTAAACCAATTTATTCAAGTAACTCAATGCGACCAGATTCATTTACTATAAAATATCAAATTGAAGGACAACGAAAAGTAAGGTTAGTGATACAAAATAAATCAGGAGGTTGAGAATATGAGTTTTGAAAATGAACTAAATGAATTATATAAACAGATAGCTCAGCAAGTTAACGATTTAATTCCAATTGAATGGAGCGACTTTTATTTCAATGGAGAAGTGAAGGATAAAGAAGGGGGGGTATTCTTCTTTTTTACCCCTATTGACAGTAATGAACCAGTTTATTCTCATGATATCCCAGATATATATCCTATAGATGAGAGTGTCCATGATGAAGAGATGCATAAATTGTTTGAACTAACAGTTAAACTGCAACAGGTTTTTATTGATAATGACCAAGAACCTTGGTTTTCAGTGACATTATTACTTAATGCATTGGGAAAACTAAATGTACATTTTGATTATACAAATTGGCATGAAAGTGAATTTGGTCCGGCAGCTAGAATTGAATATTTTGAATATAAATATGTAAGTCAAAATAAAGAACAGCTAAATTTAAAGTTAATAGAGAGAATGAAAAAATTTGAAGAAAAGTAAACAATTAAGCACTTGGTTACCTTTTAGGCAACAGGTGCTTTTGTTTTTGGTGAAGTAGGAACAACATGAATGAGACCAGTTTGAAATTTAGAAATCATGAAGGTAGTACCATCATGGAGTATTGATTTAATATTTGGATTAACTAAAATGGGAAAACAGAGTTATTCAGTAATAATTGACGCTGGAAAAACTATAGGAACATGGGGAGAAAACTTATTAAAGTTTTATTATCTGAAGATGAAGTTATGTTATCAGCTTATCCAATAAAATAGAAAGGTGAGATTATTATGGATGTTTTAGAAGGATTTTTGCAGGCAGAAATCAATACACAGGAGTTATATGAAGATATAATGTCGTTTATAACTTCATATCATATCAGATGTGGAGAATTTGAAGGAAATGAATATATTATAAAAAAAATGGATCAAACAAATTTTATTTTATTTCCGGAATATATAGATGCAGATGGTGAAAGAGAAATAAACGGAGCAATATCAGTTTATAGAAACAACTTAATCAAAGAGATTAATAACTGTGCTCAGGTTAAAGGAATACAAGTAATTGATGTAAATTAGTAGTATCTGAAAAATCCTACTTAACTAATTAAAAGTAAGAAAGTGGTTAAATAATTTAGTGGAGAATATGAAAGAAGGCGTGAAAACAAAGTAGAAGTAAAAAAGTTTAAAGATGACCTTGATTGAACTGAACCCTGAATGGTGGACACTTGATAAAAGACCCCATTTGGGGTTTTTTGTGTTTAGAGATAACGCTATACTATATCTATTCAATTCAGACGGGAGAACTATTTATGAACAGACGTACTTTCAATCCAGATCAAATCAGACAGCTGGAAACAAATCCTCACGTAACCTCGGTATCGGATTGTACCATCCAATACAACGGAGAGTTCAAGGTTCATGCGGTACGCGAGAACTTAGCCGGAAAACGACCAATTGAAATCTTTGAGGAGAGTGGCTTTGACTTATTGGTGATTGGTAAGCAAACGGCGAACGAAGCGTTGAAACGATGGCGCAGGACATATCGAATGTACGGGGAGGAAGGACTCCTGAATGATAGACGTGGAAAATCAAATCTTGGTGGTCGACCAAAACAAGACGAATCCGTTGAACGACGTCTTGCGAAAGCAGAAGCACGGATCAAGTATCTCACGGCGGAGAACGAACTACTAAAAAAGCTCGAAGCTCTCGAAAGAGAGGCGAAACACCGTCACTGACAGCAACTGAGCGATATCAGGCCATCAATATGGTCGTACAGAAATTATCATCCGGTCGGTTCGTCACAGAACTTTGTACGCTTGCCGAGGTGAGTCGCAGCGGCTATTACGCCTGGCTTGCGCGTAGAGACATTGATTCCCTTCGGGAAGAACGTGACTATGCGGATTATCTACTTCTAAAACGTGTTCACGATCGTCACAACGGGAGGCTCGGCTATCGCGGTCTTTACATGGAGATACTTGATCTTAGTGGTGTACCGATGAACCATAAACGTATCCTTCGCCTTATGCGGAAGTTCGGGATCGTGACGAAAATCCGTAGGCAGAACGCCTACCGTAAACTCGCCAAGGCGACGTATGAACATAGGACTGTGCCTAATCACCTGAACCGTCGGTTCAACCAAGAAGAGCCGGGCAAGGTTCTCGTCACAGACATCACCTATCTTCGAATCGGGTCTGGTCAAAATGTCTATCTCTCTTGTGTGAAAGACGTCGCTACACGTGAAATTCTGGCACATCATGTATCGACTAGCCTCCGTATGGAGCTCGTTCTTCATACGACGAAAAAGCTTGAAGAACGACTTCAAGGAAATATCCACCCAGAAGCCATGATACATTCCGACCAAGGATTCCATTATATACATCCTGCTTATCAGGCACGCATCCGTGAGATGGGAATGGTTCAATCTATGTCCCGTCGTGGAAACTGCCTCGACAATGCGCCGATGGAATCATTCTTTGGGCACTTGAAAGATTACGTTGATTATTCATTAGCATCTGACCTCGATGAGGTCTGCGCCATGGTCGACGCATATATTGATTATTACAATTGCGAACGCAGACAATGGAAACTCCAAAAAATGACTCCGGCACAATACCGGAGTCATCTCATAGCAGCTTAAACAATAAAGGTGCTTTTATTAAATTGTCCAAACTATAGGGCTCAGTTCAGATTGGCTAATGCCTTTCAAGGTTTCTTTTTTGTTGGGGGGGCTACCTAGTGCCGAATGAACCGCTAATTATTTATAAAATACAGATAAGCATTGTATGCTTAGAAGGGAGTACTTGAATACTCCAGTTTCAAGAGTTTTATACTCAGATATAAAGTTAGCAGATGGGACAATCGAGAAGCAGGCTAGATATGTAAGGGAAGTTACATTAGACTCAAACATAGGTATTGATAAGTTTAGTGGTTCTCCTACAAATTTTATGACGGTACTAACCGATAAGTATGGGAATCTAGTTACCACTATACCAGGGGTGATAAAATGAAACTAATCGGAAGCAAACAGGAACAGGATTTCAGAAAGGTGTTAGAAGGTTCGAACATTGTTTCGGCTCAAGATGGTAAAGCAGAAGCAATAATGAATGTGTTAAGAACTACTTTTGGAGAAGTAAAAAGTGCATATATTTTAAATTGGACACCTGACCAAAGCGAAGACATATTCACTATTTTAGTTAACCTTGATAGAATTGCTAAAATTGAAATTAGTAGAGTCAATCATTCGGAAGTTCCTATAATTGAAACTTTTAATCTGAAGGATTTTCAAAGAGGGTTAAGTAAAATTTTTCAAATTAAATTAGCCGTAGCGATTGATTTAGCGAAAAAGGAACATCAAAACGGTTAAATCAGTATTGTGAAACCTTGATTGGCTATATGCCTTTCAAGGTTTTTTACTTTAAGATCTTTATAGTTAAAAGTAAAATGACTTTTGAATCAAAAACTCATGATGGTTAGCAAACATACTAGTTTGGCACCTGAGCAACTAAAGAATACTTATTTAAATGTGAAATTAACTCAATAATCAAAGGAGGTATTTTAATTGGAAACTATATTTAGCGATTTTATTAAACTTGAAACAGTTGATGAAGAGGTTATTTTAAAATATAAGGATAAATGGACTTCTGTCAATAAAATAGACAGTGAAAAATGCAAATAACTTTATCTAAAAGCCCTACCGCACTACGTTTGGTGGGGCATGAAAAACCATCAATCCAACTGGAGGATTGATTCTTTTTCACGCCAAACGAGTATAAGTTGGAATTTAAAGCAGAAGTTCATGGTTATGGTTTCGCTCAAATTGGTTAGGGGATTGGTAGCCTAATGCAGAATGTTTTCGTCTCTCATTGTACTGGTTTGAAATATAGTATTGAACTGATTTTTCCGCCTCCGTGAGGGTCTTGAACTTGGTACGGTAGATCCATTCCTTTTTAAGTGTCGCATGAAAAGATTCAATACAGGCATTGTCATACGGATCTCCTTTTCGGCTCATACTGAGCTGAAAACCATGTTGCTTCAGTACCTGCACATAGTCATTTGAACAATATTGAGTGCCACGATCTGAGTGGTGAATAAGATTTCCATCCGGATTTCTGGTTGTGATTGCCATTTCGAGTGCACGTAAAATAAGGATTGTCTTCATGGACGTCCCGAAACTCCAGCCGACAATCTTTCGTGAAAATAGGTCCATAATGGAGGCAAGATAAAGCCACCCTTCGATCGTCCGAATATAGGTGATATCCGCCACCCATATCGTATCTGGTGTAGGGGCCGTGAAATTCCTCTTAAGTAAGTTAGGATAGACCTTCAGGTCATGGTCCGAATCAGTGGTCACGACATACTTTCTTAATGGGATGGCTCGAAGATCTATATCTTGCATATATCGGGCCACAGTCTTTTGTGAAATAGAGTATCCCCACTCAATCAAATCCTGATGAACCCTGGGACTCCCGTATGTCCCAAAACTTTCATGGAAGGATTGCGCTATCTTTTGTTTCACTTCGTTTTTTAGGCGTTGCCTTTCGGTGTTCGTTTCGTTTTGACGGTTTAGCCACTTATAATAACCACTGGTTGAGACATTGAGAACCTGGCACATCTTCACCACCTTGTGTTCATCCGAATGAGATTGAATGAACTGATATTTCACATGTGCCTTTTGGAGAAGATGTGCATGGCCTTTTTTAGGATTTCGTTCTCCTCTTGAAGCTCCTTCATTTGTTTTTCGTGCTGTTTTTTTAGAGCTTCCAATTCAGAGGACGTAATGTACTCCTTAGGTGCGTTGGCAGCATCGATTTTTTGCCTATATTGGTTAACCCATCGGTTAACAGAGGAATAATGAAGATCAAGTTCAAAAGCAAGATCTGTAGCTTTTCGGCCATCCTCCACAACCATCTTCGCTACATATTCTTTGTACTCACTTGAATAATGTTTAACCATGTGAACACGTCCTTTTTAGAAGGTAAGTAAATTGTATGGATTTTCAATTCCTTGTGTCCACTTTTAAGACTAACTTTATAAACTTCCTGAAGAGTTAATAGAAATATGGAAAAAATATGGTTTTGGTACTCTCGTAAATGACTTTTTAAAAGTTATTAACCCAGACGATTATTTATGACCCAATCGAAGATACTATGACTTACGGTAACACTATTATAAGAGTTCCAATTCAGAGGTGATGTCCATGAAAATCAAAATAATAAAAAATGTAGAGAAATATAATGACCAGATTGTAGTAAGCTTTACTTCTGAGTTTGGTGGTGGAAAAGCTAGGTGGAATGGAGAAAATCCAATAGAAGGTCGAGAATATTTTGTCGAGCTAGAAATACCAGATACAGTAGAGTGGAGAAAAGATGTTACTAAGTCGGTCAAAGAGCAATACTGTATTAAAAGTGATGGAAACTCCACAATTATAGTTTGTAAAGTTGAAACATTATTTGAGTATGGGTGTTGTGATTTTAGAATTGGATCAAGTATAGTTACTCTTGATATCGAGGGAGAACCTTATCCGAAAGGAACATTTGTTGAGATAAGTTCTCAGAATCTCATTTTGTATGATATAGACTTGTAATTTTTTAACCTTGACTGGCTTTGTCTATTTACATCTGGATTTGCAGATAACGTTTATTGACAACCTCAAAACAATTCACTACAATATGTTTAAATGTTTAAACGTTTAAGTTATTAAACATAAAAAACTAATCATAAGAAAAGGAAGGGATCCAACCATGACCAACCAAACCGCACTCATAACAGGCGCTTCATCGGGCATAGGACTGGAGCTCGCCAAGCTCTTTGCGAAGGACGGCTATGATCTTGTGCTTGTGGCAAGAAGTGAAGGGAAGCTCAATCAGCTGAAGGGGGAGCTGGAGGCGCAGTACGGGATCCGGGGTACTGTGATCGCCATGGATCTAGGGAAGCCGGAGGAAGCGTACCGCCTGAAGGAAGAACTGAAGGGTAAGCATATCGAGATCGATGTGCTGGTGAATAATGCCGGCTTCGGCTTGTATGGGGCTTTTGATGAGACCGATCTTGAGGATGAGCTGTCCATGATCGATATCAATATCAAGGCACTGACCGCGTTGACCAAGCTGTTCCTGCCGGGGATGAAGGAGAGAGGGCGCGGGAGGATCATGAACGTCGCGTCTTCTGCTGCCTTTCAGCCGGGACCGCTCATGGCGGTGTATTATGCGACGAAATCGTATGTGCTTTCACTGACGGAGGCGCTTGAGAACGAACTGAAGGGGAGCGGCGTCACGGTGACGGCTTTATGTCCGGGGCCGACGGAGACCGGGTTCAAGTCCCGTGCGAATCTGGGTGAGTCGAAGCTGTTCAAGAGCGGCGTGATGGATGTCCAGACGGTTGCGCGCATCGGGTATGATGGGTTGATGAGAGGGAAGACCATCGTCATCCCGGGATTCAAGAATAAGCTGCTTGCCAACAGCATCCGCTTCATCCCGAGGAAATGGGTGACGGCGACGGTGCGAAATGTCCAGGAGAGGGCCCGTTAGTCTTGAAGTTTGGCGCTCGTTTGACTATCATTGAGTTGATTAGCTTAAACAAATAGACATTAGAGGGGGATGGATATGGGGCAACAGGCCATCGACGTGTTTCGTTCCTGTATTCCGCTCTTGCAGGCATTGAGTGATCCGGCACGGCAGGACATCATTTTGCTGCTGGCAGAGCATGACCATTTGACCGTAAACGAAATCACCGAGCATTCCACGCTATCACGACCAGCCATTTCGCATCATCTGAAGATCCTCAGGGACAATCAGCTGGTCACCATCGAACAAAAAGGCACACAGCGTCTCTACTCATTGGCCCTCGAGCCATCGGTCGGACTGCTGAAGCAACTGATCCATACAGTGGAAAGTACATGCGATCTTTAGTCATCCGGCTTCAGATCCTTTCTTTCAACCTGAATGTTCAAATGATTAAACATATAAACTCAGAAAGGGAGTAGAAACAAATGAACCAAACCGCATTGATCACAGGAGCCTCATCCGGCATCGGGAAAGAGTTTGCCACGCAGCTCGCAGCGAAAGGAATGGACGTCATCCTCGTCGCCCGCTCGACGGGGAAATTGCAGGAGCTCGCAACGGAACTGCAAACACAATGGAACGTGAACGCTACGGTCATCACGGCCGACCTCAGCAAGGAGTACGGGGCGAAGGACGTCTATAAGCAAACGCAGGAGCTCGGGCTCACCGTCGATTACCTGGTGAACAATGCCGGCTTCGCCACAAGCGGTGAATTCCTCTCCAACCCCCATGAGACCGATCACAACCAGGTCATGGTGAACGTGGCTGCGGTGGTGGATATGACGCATCTGTACCTGAAGGACATGGTGGCAAAAGGCTCGGGCACCATCATTAACCTCGCCTCCGTCGTCTCATTCCAGCCCGTCCCCTACATGGCCGTGTACGGCGCAACCAAAGCCTTCGTCCTCTCCTTTACTGAATCCCTCTGGGAAGAATACCGGAAGAAGGGCATCAAGGTACTTGCTCTCTGCCCGGGGGCAACAGCAACCTCATTCTTTGAAACGGCCGGAGATGTCTCCTTCGGGAAAATGCGGACTGCAGAACAAGTCGTCCAATCCGCCTTCCACGCCCTGGCGAAAGGAAACAGCTTCGTCGTTGATGGGAAGTCGAACTATGCGACCACACAAATGGGGCGATTCTTGCCGCGGAAAGTGTTGACGCGTTTGGTGGCGGGGATTATGAAGAAATAGAGAGTTTTCCATTCAAGTGCCTTACTTTACTCGGGAGCATCATTCGAGTATGACCTCATAACTAAGTAAATTGAAACATGCACTAGAAGAAACTTATCACATATATAGGTGATATCCGTGTTGCTTAAGGAGGATATCATGAAGCCTTTCTTACCTAGTGAAAAATATTTCGGTGAATTAGAATTAGTTCATTCATTTTATGGAGCTATGCCCACAGGAGTTACTGTTTCTGAAACGGGTCGTATTTTCGTTTGTTTTCCGAAGTGGGGAGACGATGTCAAGTTTACTGTGGGGGAAATTGTTGAGAATACCTTACAGCCTTATCCTGATGTACAAACGAATGTGGAGAACTACGAGGATATCACCATGACGTTCATCAGTGTCCAAAGTGTAGTTGCCGATGGAAGGGGAACGCTATGGGTATTGGATACAGCGGCACCCAATTTTTCCGAACCGATTAAAGGTGGAGCGAAATTAGTCGCTGTTGATTTAGAAACCAATACAATCAGAAAGGTTTATACCTTTTCGAAAGATGTTGTCCTGGCCACAACGTATCTGAATGATGTGCGATTTGATTTCCGTGTAGGGAAAGCGGGTTATGCATATATCACGGATTCATCATCGAAAGGACCAGGAGCTATTATCGTTGTGGATTTATCAACTGGACACGCATTCAGGCGGTTAAATGGGGCAAACTCAACATCACCCGATCCCTATTTTTTACCGAAGGTTGAAGGTCGGATTTTAATGAATCGAAACAAAGATGGATCCACTTCCCAATTTACATTAGCTTCTGATAGTCTCGCGATTTCTCACGATGGGAAGACAGTATATTTTGCTCCACTAACCAGCCGTCACTTGTTCTCGATCTCAACAGAGGCCCTTAGAGACAAAACGATCCCGGACACGGATCTACCTTATCATGTGGAGTATTGGGGAGAAAAAGGTGCATCGGATGGCATGATTACAGATGCAAAAGGGGCGGTTTATGCTGGAGATTATGAAAACAATAGTATACGAAAGATATGGCCGAATGGCACAATGGAAACCATTGCACATGATCCGAGAATCTTATGGCCGGATACTTTTTCGATTGGTCCGGATCGATACCTATATGTCATTGTAAATCAATTACATCGGCAGGCAAGGTTTCATTATGGAAATGACCTGCGAGAGAAACCGTATAGTTTACTTCGTATGAAAATTGATGAGCTTCCTGCTTCCACATACACGCTATAAGGTGGGATGATTCGGTCTTTTTTGATTATCAAATAAACGTCTTATAACATACATTGAAAACCTGACTACTAAAAAGGAAAAAGAAAGTGAATAAAAAGTAGTGCTCCCATTCCATCCTTTTTTATATTTTACAAGCTGAGTGTTTTTTTCTAGCCATAGCTCAATAAGGGTCAAGGGTACACTTAAATACAGGACCTTTATCAGGCACTTAAGGATAGGAGAATCCTTAGTGATTTGATTATAAAAGACACATGTAATCGGAAAAAGGATGTAATCGAACAATACGCTCGTTTTAACACGTTTCGGAAACCGTGTGGGATATTCGACATACCCTTTATATACAACCAACTTATCGACCAACGATGCATAATAACTCTTTATAAAGAAAACAAGGAGCCAGTCCTTTGCAAGAGGTTTATTAACTAACAAAATAAAGGAACCAATACCAAAGAAATAAAGCCATTTAATCAGGTTTATTTCGAATTTCTTTCTCACTTATAGCACCTCCACCGAATAGGTTATCCCTGATTCAAATGGTTATACTAGTGAGCGTTAGATAGTACCCTTTTAAACATCAGCGTGCAACGTATGTAGTACTCCACCACATTACGCAAAGAAAGAAAGCTGCAGCTTAACGCATGCAGCTTCCTTTCTTCGCATCCCGCATGACTCTCTTCAATCCGGTTCCCCGGAAGATGGAGGTCTTCGAATCGTCATTGGTGACATAAATCTCTCCATACGCCTGTTCGTCTTTGAAGCCGATGAATTCATAGGTGAGGGTCTTCTTGTTCTGGATTACCATCATCTTGGTCCATTGTGATTTTCTGACGATGATCGATCACCTCCGTGGAAAATGGATTGCTTGAGATTATGTAGGTTCATTGGTCTCTTCATGAATGGATCGGGCAATGTCTTGATTCAACTGGTCAATGCTGATTCCCATTGCGCTGGTTATCAAATAGAGGGTGTAGGAACTGGGGAGTCGTTCGTTGTTCTCGATTTTGCTGATCATGGTTTCGCTCAAACCTGCTTTTTCCTCAAGTTCATCCTGAGTCAAGTCGAGCTCTATCCTCTTATTCCTAAGGTGAACACCTAGATATTTCTTATATACATCACGTTCTAGCAAAGGTTACGCCCCTTTTTACAACCATTATCAAGTTGCACAAAGAAGGTCGGAACAGACAGAACGTCAAGTTTTTACAATTATAGGTAATTGATTGAAGTTTTTTAATTATTGGAAGGGATTCTAGGGTCTGAAGGAATAAAACGCTATGAAAAACTGCTGGGCAATTGAATACGATTAAAATGAAGATTGAAGGAGAAAATAGGAGTTTAAGCTAAACATGAGCAATACGTATATAAAAAAAGAAGTAATAGCCTAAATATATTTTGGCTATTACTTCTTTTTTATAGAGACTTGATTATGTCTAAATCCTTAACACTAATTAAGTGTGACAAAGAAAACCTAATTGTATTTCTCACCTCATCTAAAGACAACCCAATTGCCGCTAATACATGACTTGGTTTACTAGAGCTACATGCAGATCCAGTTGATACCGCCATAACTGGTGATAATTTCTTCACTAGAATCTCATTGTTTAATCCTTTAAATTGAACACTCAAAATTCCAGGGATTTTATTATGGTCATCATTATTAAAAGTTATAACGGAACCAAACTTACTAAGTAATAAATCCTTTAACACGCTTTCGAGGTGTTCTAATTTAGCTATATGATCATTAAGCGAGGAAGAAGCAATTTCTGCAGCTTTTCCCATTCCGACAATGTTGTGTACAGCTAGAGTACCACTTCTCAGATCCTGTTCTTGTCCACCTCCATGAAAAAGAGGTGTTAAAGGAGTGGAGATGCCATACTCATCTTTACGAATGAATGCAACACCTGTCCCTTTTGGCCCGTGAAATTTGTGTGCAGAGCATGATAGGAATGTGATACCGGGATAATCATCCAAAGAAAATGATATTTTTCCAATTACTTGGGTAGCGTCTGTATGAAAGAAGATGCCTTTTTCAAGGCAGAGAGTTGATATTTCTTTAATTGGATTAAGTGAACCCAGCTCATTATTTCCCCACATAATGGTTACGAGAATTGTATCATCGCGCAGGGCGTTCTGTACGTCATCGTATGATACTCTTCCATATGAATCTACATCTAAATAAGTGATCTCAAAACCTTTTTCCTCTAAGTACTTACAAACATCTAGAATGGCGGGATGTTCGGTTTTAGAGGTGACAATATGTTTACCCTTCGACTGGTGCCGGTCGGCTACACCCTTAAGTACCATATTGTTTGTTTCAGTTGATCCACTTGTGAAGATGATCTCTTCGGGCTTGCTGCCTAACAACTCTGCCACGTTTTCTCGAGCTATTTCTACTGCTTGTTTTGCATTGATAGCGTAGGAGTAGTACTTACTCGAAGGGTTTCCGAATTCTTCGAGTAAGTATGGAAGCATTGCTTCTTTTACTTCAGGCAGGAGGGGAGTAGTTGCACTGTTATCCAGGTATAACATAAGTATTGGCCCCTTTATGCATCGATTTTAAGTAAATTATTTAACAACTTATCGTAATTACCAGCATGACGGTATTCATTTTCAAGTAGCTTTATTCCTCGTTCTAAATGAGCGTTAAAGTAATCAGGGAAATATTCCTCATCTGATAAATTACGTTTAGCATGCTGCCGAATTAGTGCTTTGAACACATAATCGTGTTCACCAGTCATGGCATTACGATGAATGTCTACTCCGCTTTTATCTTGAATCAAATCAGGTAGGTCAGGAATTCGGAGGGATAAACCAACTGCTATTCTTGATAATATGTTCCAGGTTAGACCAGTTGAAGACTGGAGAGCCTTCAGGGACTCACCTGTGCTTTTTGATGTTTTGATCCTAAAGTTCAATGGTTAACCTCCTGTCCCTTAAAAGAAAAGTAATTATCTAAGATGCTTGTTTCTTTCTTATTAACATCGAAACTAAGGGTGTATTCCTTAGCGGTGTACTCATGTAGAAGACTATAGGTACCTTCGTCAATCTCAGAATCTGTCGAAAGCACAATCGCTTGGCGACCACAGTTAGGAATATAGTGCGTTAAGATACTCTGTTTGTGGGTACGATCTAAACGTCCAAGTAGCGTATCAAATATAAATGGAACATTTCGTCCAGAGCATTTGAAGATCGCCCAGATAATTGAAAGTAGAAGGATTTCCTTTTCACCTGCAGATAGCGTGGATTTTTCCATTGCTTCGTTTTGTTGATCAAATAAATAGACCTCAAATGAAGATGGATCAATTTTAATAGAGGCAATATAGTTTCTTTTCCTCATAAGCTTATTAAGCATTCTTAGTGCTTCCATTTGGACTTCTTGTAATTTCTTTTGAAGTTGGATTCTACGAAATTTTTGACTCAATGAAATGATTTTCTGAGATTCTACAAACGAATTTCTGCTCTTTTCTTGATCTTTAAACTTATGTTCGATCGACTCAATTTGATTGTTAATTTTACTTAATTGAACTTGTTCTTCATGAAGTTTTACTTCGATAGCGTCTATTTGCTGAGATAACTGATTTAATTGACGATTATATTTTTCCATATCAGAGACCATTATGCTAAATTCAGAAGAGGAATCGTTCAACTTCAGCTTGCTTTTAAGATTTTGAATTTCTTTTAACTTTGTTTTATTTTCCTCAATGGTGGTAATGTGCAAATCTAGTCTTTGCGTACTAACTTCCTGATAAATATTTTCTACCTGATTTCCTTCGGAAAAGGATGCTCCGTGAATAAGTCCAGTTTCATCAGAAGGTTTAACGGTAGAAAGAATTTCATTTTTAAGGATTTCTTCCGCATCTTGATTATTTGATGAGATTGATAACTGTTGCAAAATGTTTCTAATCTTGTCTTGAGTTAATTTTTCATCCAAAGAAGAGTAGAGTTGAAACTTTTCTTCGTTAATCAGTTGCTCTCTGGTATCCGTTACAAGATCCCTTACTAGGAAGAAAGGAAGCATACTAGAGACAAAATGTTTAATGCGTTCTTGATTTTGTTTACGCTCATTTTCTAGCTCATTAATAGAAGAATGAATTTCTTCACGCTCGTCTCTGATTAGTCCACCGTGTATTTCAAAGTCATTTTTAATTCGAGAATATTCTTCCTCCACCTCATTTTTAGATTGTGACAGTCTTTCTATCTGTTCATTTAAGGATGAGATGGTTGAGACGTGATTGTTTTTCACTTCTCTTAATGATATAAGTTCTTTTTCTTGTGTGTTTAATGAGGATATATTTTCTTTTTGTTGGCTATAGATATCTAGATCTTTTTCCATTACTTCAAATAGATCGAGATTAAAAAGAACATTGGTTAGTTTCTCAATATAACTCGAAAGAAGGTTATTGTTGATAATTCTTGAAATCTCTTCTCCATCAAATAAGCATAGGTCTAATAGATGAGGAGGCATTATTTCTTTTAATTTTGATTGGAATACTTCTTTTTCGTAATCATTTAAGTATTTACCATCTTGTAGGACATCGAGTGTTTCTTTAACGGATTTATTTTGGTATTTCCATGCTCGATAAAGAGAGTATTCTTTCTTCGTCAAATCATCAATAAGATCAAAATCAAGGCGTAGGCGGAAGTTATTTTCTCCATTTACTTTTGCAGAGTAGTTAAGTATAGAATCAACCTTTTTAAGGTATTCTTTGTTTTCAGTTTTGTAACCAAAACCAAAGGAGCCAAAAAGCCCCATCTTTATGGAGTTGAGAAGTGTAGTCTTCCCAACTCCATTTTCTCCACCAATTAAAACCGTATTTTTTTCTGGAGATGTAGAGAGGTCAATAGTATGCATTCCGCGGTAGGGACCTATGTTTGTTAGGTGAATCTTCTTGAGGTACATAATTCGTCTCCTAAATCTTATAAGTGTAAATAATCTTGTTTAAGTACTTTGGACATTTCTTCCATAAGTCCTCTTCGTACTTTTAAACCTGAAAAGTCTTTTTCAACAAAAAGAAGTTTTTTGATGACTTTAATGTCCACTTTGTATTCTTCGCATAGCAATTCAAGATCAGAAATTTGGTCATTATTGAAAAGTGGGCGATCATCTAGCTCCCATTCCAGGTCGTGTCCAATCGCTTCCTTAAAGATGGAAGGAACGTGATCTTCCCATTCCCCAGCTTTATACCAAATTTTCCTAATTGCTTTTAGTTCTTCTTCTTTAATTAATTCATAGTTTGGATCATCTGGATGTTGAAGTTGTTTCTGGGTTTTAAGAAGTCGTTCGAGAATTTCTCTGCGAGCTTTCATTGTGAAAGGCCCTAGTCCAAGCTGCGCGTATTTTTCTTTATTTGTTTCTTCATCTACGTAAGTAACCAAAATATTGTGGCCTTGTTCAGTACTAAGGTCAATATTGTGTTCATCAAGATATGATCTTAGGTGTGCTTTAGGGACGATGAAGTAGTTTTCATCATTAATTTCAACTAATTCCTTTGGACGGCTACCTTTCTTAGGAATATGGTGGTATTCCTTCTCGTCGATCATTTCAACGAGAATATCTCTAAAGTAGATTTGACCGTGCTTACGATATTTCATTCTCATTGTTCGGTCATCCCTAATAGCAGAGAGCCAGTTTCTAAAGTTTAACAATGGCTTCATCCAATCGTGTCCAGTTTGAATGAATCCTGAAAGTGCCTTGTCTTCATTTACAACGGTACAAACCCAGCAACCAAATCGACTATTTCCACATGAACCTGCTGTATCTTTTACCGTTTTATCTACGACTAACGGACATTCCCCGCTGCTTGAATCTTGGTAAAGTCTATGTAGTTCGTAGTTGTCGTCTCCCCAAGGAGATGGATTGTTTAGTAAGTAATCCCATACGTCATCTAGATCAAATGATTTGATAGGGGCATATACATAGGCATTAGATAGCGTTGAGTGCCGCATTAAAACTTTACCTTCTACTGTATGAGATTTTATAACATTTGCTCTAGTGGCACTCTCATCTTCACGTACGCCCAATACCATAATGACTTCACCAAAAGAACTCACTTTATCAGTAATAAATTGATTAGCAGGATCAATTTTTAAACGATCAGTACACCAACGGAACTGTTGGTTAGGGGAGGGGTACCCTTTTCCAATAATGTTGTACCAAAAAGACTGCTCTACAACTGGTTTGACTTTGTGTGTTTCTATTGGCAACCCTAATTCTAATGCTTTCTCCTGAACCTTACGAAGTGTCTGGTTAATGGATTGAATAATGAGTGGAGTTTCCACGAGTGTATCAGATGAGATTACATATATTTTTTTATGCAATTTTTCAGGTGGTAGCTGTTTTAGTGCTTCGAATACAAGTTGTACAACGACGGTAGAGTCTTTACCCCCGCTATAACCTACAACCCATGGACGGTCATCTGAAAGATAGACATCTATAATTTGTTCTTTTGCTTTATCAAGAACTGATTTTTCATCAGTAAAGAGGCTAGATATAATTCCTTCGTTCATGTTAATTATCCCCTTGCTTAAATTTATTCTCTAATTGAACCTCATGTTCTAGAAGCGGAAGTTGTAGAAGAGATTTAATTTTATTTGTTGTTAACTGGATTGTTTGATTGTTTTTTTGGATCCTTCCATTCTGGTTAAATGCTCTTCCTAGCCAGTGGTCGGTGTTTGAACGGTTCCAATCGACTGTTGATAGGGCTTCAATATAAGTCTTCCAGTCTTCAGAGTGATATTCTCGTAGATATCTTCCCAGTAATCCTATTGCCTCGATAAAAACCCCATGTCCTACAATAAAGTTAGCTCTTAAATCTCTGGGAGATAATTTTTTGTTCAAGATATCCTGCCACTCTACGATACTATTGGTAAGAACTTTCCAAAATTCTAGCAAGAACTCTTTGTCTTCATCGGAAATTTGATCCCCCTTGGCCTTCCCAAGAAGTCTCAGATTTGTATTAAATACATGATTTAGCGCTAAAATCTTGGGTGAGTTCTTAGATAGTGAGACTCGTTCACGGTCTGTATATCGTTTCAGTAAAGGGATCTCACTGACTAACTCTTTCGTAACGAGAGCTAATTTATCACGATGATCGTAAAGAATACCAATGGAAGAGGTTGTATTTACTGCATGGCGATTGAGGTCGGAGAAAATCTGCTGAGATTTGGTCAATCCCTCATCATGATAAAAGACTACCGAAATGGTTTCGGAACCAATCTCCGGTGCAGTTTTAAGAGCTTCTTCGATGGCTGCCCGACGATGTTGACCATCATTTATGAGAAATCTAGCATCCAATGAAATTCGCAACTGTCCTAAGTCTTTGGAGGAGGGTTCTTGTCCAAACGGAATGAACTCCAAATCTCCGTCAATGGAAGCTGTTAAAGATGAAAAGACATAATCTCGATGATTTTCTACAATATAATTCGTTATTTCAGGTATGCGGCTCTTATTGAGAATACGTTGAGCACGGTGCTCAGGTGGTATCTCATCTTCATCAAATAGAAAAATCTTTGGAATGATTCTTAAAGGGCACATTGCCACATAGTACTCTTTGTCTGCTTGAATTCCTTTTATGGCAGGGAAAGTATAACTAAATGCTGCATCCATATATATAACCTCCACTTTACGTACGTATTCCAATGAGAATATTATATACTCTATTAGCTAGATCTTCAATAATAGACGAACCTTTATTCGCCTTTTCTAAAAAAACGATAGATATTTAGAGGGTTATCCAAATTTTTGGGTGACATATATGTTAAAATTATTACAAAAGAAATAGGCCGGAGATGATTAATTTTGACTACAAATGACCAGTATTTTCTGAGTTTCATAGAACCAGTTAATCAGGTAGCTGCACAAAACGCGAAGAAAATGGAAGAACTAATATATGAGGACGCAGGGAGTTCTATTGTTAAAGCGAGATTATTCCTAGAGGCCATATTAGATGAGGTTTATAAAATTGAAAAGCTTGAATCTTCATATGGACAATCTCTATACGATAGAATTTCGTATCTTACACGCAATGAGTACATAGACCGTAAGATTCAACAGTCTTTTGACACAATTCGTTTATCAGGGAATAAAGCCGCACATGACGGAAACTTCAATGACATAACGGCTGCTTTTAAACTGCATAAAGAAATGTACCATATTGCTGTTTGGTTTGTTGAGGTTTATACCATAGACCAAGTAAAGATTCCGATTTACGAAGTGCCAAAACCTCCTAAGCCCGATGTGGATATTGAAGATCTTGTTCACCAAAAAATCCTACAACTTTTTGGGACGAATTCTATTGGCAAGGAGAATAAAGATGTAGGACCAGCTCCTATGGAAGTCCCATCAGATAATTCCAATGAGATATTCGAAAATAACTTGCCAGACGGAGAGAGTTTTCTCATAAGGGAATTAAGGCGTCTACAAGATTCTTCTCAAGAAGCGATTGAAAATGCGAATCAATTTAGTCGATTCAAAAACTATATGCACGTCGACCGTCAAATTCAATTAGATTTTGAGAAGATTTTAAGAGGTCGAGCAAATACAAATAAAGGCAATTTAATTTTGCTGTGTGGTAGCGTTGGGGATGGGAAATCACATCTTCTTGCGTATTTGAAGGAAAACAAGAGCGAGTTACTAGAAGAGTACACAATTTATAATGATGCTACTGAAAGTTTTTCTCCAGGAAAAAATGCGATGGAAACTCTCGAGGAAGTGTTAAAAGGTTTTTCAGATGAACAAATCGACCAAAATCAGGATAAGATCATTCTTGCCATTAACATGGGGGTTCTTCACAATTTCATTAACGAAAAACATCAGACATATTCTTATACGAGGCTGAAGCAGTTTGTGGAAACTAGTGGTTTATTTTCTCCTGAAATTACAACGCACTTTTCAGAAGGGAATACAGATTTACTTAGTTTTGGTGACTATCATTCCTATGAATTGACTGAAAGTGGTCCAACCTCAAGTTTTTATCTTACTCTTTTTCAAAGGATTTTTTCTAAACATGAACTCAACCCATTTACCCTGGCTTTAGCTGAAGATGAGAAGAGAGACAGCAATACAATGGCTCACGAAAACTTTAGGATGCTTCAATCTGAGTTTGTCCAAAAGCAAATTGTGAATCTTCTAGTTGAAGCAATAGTCAAACATAAACTCGTTATATCAGCGCGGGCCTTTTTAAACTTTATTGCGGATATTATTCTTCCCGACGATGACGATCAAAGGCCAATTGAATTCATGTCTGAATTTGAAATCCTAAAAAACTCAGTGCCTACCTTGTTGTTTAATCGAAAGGAACGTTCGGGAATCTTACATGCCATGAGTAAATTAGACCCGATTCATAAGCGTTCTGTTCATATTGATCACATTGTCATTGAACTGAACACGCTTAACGACTGGGATGGTCTTATCTCGGAACATATACACTCAGCAGCGGGAAAAGCTTGGCTAAAACCATTGGCCAATGATGCACAACTGATTGGTGAATCATTTAACTTATTCTTTAGGACGTTTATCCGCCTGGCGTATTTGTCAAATCAATCATTCGCTACCAATTTGATAGACTCGAATTTTGCTTCATACCTTAGGTATCTCTATAATTTCAATGTGAAAAATAAGGATTCAATCATTACTTTCTATGGGGAAATCAAATCCGCCATTTTTAATTGGAAAGGAACGCCTAAGAAAGATTACATCTACGTTAACAAGGCAGATGAGAAATTCAGGCTTGCTCAACAATTGAATTTAAAGCCATATGCAAGTCATTTAAAGCATAGTTCAGAAGAGATCCTATCTTCATTCAAGTCAACGATTCTGATTGGCTATCATGATGGAGATTCATCAAATAGAGAATTTTTAGATATAGATTTTCCTCTATATGAATTACTGATGAAAGTACAAGAAGGCTATAGGCCAAACAAAAAAGATAAAGAGGATGCAATAAAGTTCGTTGAATATATTGAAAAGCTTATGACTTTTGGTGAACAAAGAAACGAAATGCTCATTCACTATCCAGATGATAAGAAATATTACAAGATCAAAAAAGACGACTTTGATCGCTTTGTATTTGAAAGGGAGAACTAAACATGGGGCATCTAAATGTGGATGATCTGAAAGATCATCTATTTACAAAAAATAAGCATGATGTGGGGAATGTATTTGACATTGTCCCTTTCCTAACTAAGAGAACAGCCGCAATAAAAGGGAACTTTAACAAAGTATTAGGTGAATTTGTTAGATATAATTCATCAGTTGAGTTAGATCCAAGTGCTTATTCAGAGATCGATACTTTTACCACTGAGCATAAGAATAAATATAGTGAACATATTGCAAGTCAAGTAGAGTTTCAAGGTGATGGGGATGCTGAATATGATTTCATTAGGTTTTTAGATCGTTATTTGGCCAGTGATGACAAGATTAAACCGATCCATCCGCATCTGTTCAACTACATTCCAGTTGAGAAGAAGTATGAAAACGAGTTTGGGAAATATGCACAATTCCTATCTGAAACCCTTGCATCAAATAATGAGTCCATTAAAGACATATTTAAGAGCAAGAAGTCTGATAATATTTTGACCGATTTAATCTTAAATCAGTTAAATGGATTGCGACCTACAAAAGAAAAAAAGCAACAGTATCAATCTCTTCTTCCACCGTTGGTGCAGCGTTATCAGGAAGATGTTCTATTCTTAAGCAAACACACAGATTATTTTCTAGCCTCATTTCCGCTTCTCACACATTTCTACACGCTTATGTATGCAATGCAGCTAGTGTTTAAGTTTGAACAGTTCACAAATGCGGATTTCAATCAAGTGACCCCACTCTATTTTGCATTGGATTGGGAGCCGATTAATAAAAGAAGACGCGCAGCGGATGAGGTGGATGGATACAAGTTCATTAAGGGGAACGCAAGAAAACTATTTCCCCATATTCATACTATCTCTCACTTAAGTCATAACGATATGCGAGTTGCTGAAGAGGGACCATATGCTTTTACGCCATATAGCTCGTTGTATCAGTCTATCCAAGAAAAAGGGGACGAATATGAACAAGAATTTTTAGCTGACGTGAAACTGTGGATCAAAGAATATAAAAATCTACCATTTACACAGGTGAATATTGAAGATCAGTCCACTACTCTTCCTGAAGCATTTAACATTCTATTCAAATGCTTAGAGGCCGGTACAAGTAGCAGCGTTGCTGACAAATTTGGTAAGAACATTGATGATTTGGCATCTGATCATTTTATTAAGAGCAGGGGAAGCATTGGGAATGTACTGAATATCAAACATGACCTCCTACATTTGATGACGGCAGTAGCAGTAAAGGACAAGCGTATCCCTCTTAACGATCTTTTCGACGAATTTGAGAAGCGCGGAATTGGTCTTGACCTGCATTCTAAAAAAGAAGTCATGAACGTTTTAGACAATCTAAATATTATAGACAAAAAAAGTGATAGTGGTGATGCTCAATATGTCAAACCAATTTTATAATTACATTGTATCTACTGTACTAGACTATTTTAAGAACACAAAAATAAAAGCAGGAAACAGATACTACCTCCAATTAGATAGTCAAGTTGAACTAGAACTGTTAATTGATGCCCTAAAAGAAATAAAAAACATTCAATCCTTTCACTATAAACATGAAGAAGGTGAAGAATATCAAACCTTCTCCATTCCATTTAACAATGTCAATCTGGTAGTAGCATATACTTCAAGCCATGTGACTCCAGATTTCCTAGTGACGCTAAGGAACTTAGTAGGTGAACAAAAAGATGCTTGGAAGAATACAGCGTTGTTAAGTATAGTTTCTGAGCAATTGGATTCAATCCAAGGAGGAAGCAGTGATCTCCAAAAAGAAGGGATGCCCCTCCACCTAAACTCCATCTTTTCAAATCTGAAGATCAAGATTGAGAATAGCGTTTTAGATAAGGTAGATCAAATTATCCTGCAAGATAATCTGGAAAATTTATTAAAAGAGCAAGCCTATCAACAGATTACACTGTTTGACTTTGAAGATCTCTTTAACACTTTGGAAAAAGGATCGATCGAAAATCAAGAGTATCATAAATTTGGACTGTTTAAAGATCCTGATTTGGGATCATTCAAAGGAAAAGATCAACAAAGCCGCTTGGATGATAACCGAGAACTTTTCGATTTTGTAAAAAGAGTTCACGATCTAGGATTGGGCGATGACGAATTAGAAAAGAAGTTCTTGCCTAATGGTGTAAAAGAGCTTAAATCTGAAGACTGGATGGAAGTGTCTTTCCCTGAAGTGCACAAGTTGCACAAAGAATTCACTGAGACTACAGGTAACAAGAAAGTGGATCTCCAAGACATGAAAGCTATACATAAGCTTCCATTGTGGAATAAACCTCATAAAGAAACCAAGGCAGGTCATCGAAAAAGGCATATTATTGTCTTTAATCCTGAGCAGTTAGATGAAGTAAATCTTCATGCTCACTTTGAGATGCAAGGTGTAAAGAGTCTTTCGAAAAACTTCCTTACAGTTCAAAACCAATTCAAATCGGTATGCGAAGTGGATGTGAAAAAATCAAATATAGAAATTTCAATCAAAGCTAAGAAAAACCAAGTAACCTTTGCTAGATTCACATACAAGCATGATAAGAAGGTCAGTCTTGGTGTTGATTGTTTGATAGCAGTCGTACCATTGGAACCAATCGACTTAGAGAACTTTAAGTCCAGCTATTCTGTGGATCCTGTTAAGCAAGTAGTCGGCCTGCAGTATGAAGGTGACCAGATTATCATGGGAAGAGGCTTGAAGAAAGAGGTTCAAGAAGTAGAAGCGAATGGACAAAATGTCCAGGTCTCTACTGAAAGTGTTGTGACAGTGAAGCCACTAGCAGAGGCATTTGATGATGATGATGAGCTTAAAATCAACTTAGTCTTTGATGAAGTGACCATACCGGTATTGCTGAGGAATGAGATCAAAGACTCCTTCCCAATCACAGGTCAGAGACTTTGGAAACTTATCCGAGAAAAAGGACAGGATGTCCAGTGGTTGAAAGAAACCAATCGATTAGTACTAGAAAACAGTGAATTTTACCTTAATCCAGACTATAAACAATATTTTCAATGGGAAGATCAATGGGTAGAAGATGGTATAAAGCATGCCAAATTCGAGTCTGATCAATTAATGGCTGAAGATCTTAAGCTTAGCGACGATTTGAGAGAAGCCTACAGTCGTTTTATTACTCACTTTA
The DNA here is from genome assembly GCF_009806575.1 of Rossellomorea marisflavi. NCBI lineage: Bacteria > Bacillati > Bacillota > Bacilli > Caryophanales > Bacillaceae > Rossellomorea > Rossellomorea marisflavi. The sequence continues at coordinate 897,731 of NZ_CP047095.1, forward strand.
AAGTGAATAATACGATTCCAAGTTTGACTTATGTATCTGAGACTTACGCTCAACGAGCAAAAGAATATATTTCCGCCTATTTAAACGATATAGGATCGTTTAAAGATGGTAGTCCAGCTGGAAGAAAAGGAATGGACTTATTTAAGTTAGGAACCATTCAATCCAATGAAATGATGTATTTAACCCCATTTCACCCACTCATGATTGCGTTTAAACTCAAGATTTATGAGTTATTAGGGAATGAAGAGGTGGACAATAGTGTGCTCAATCGATTACATCCGGATGCTCTTCTTCCGTTTGTTTATGATGAGAGGCAACAATTATTCAAATCTGAACATCAGCAATCAGCGTTAGAATGGCTGACTTTTAAGGAAGTACAGCAAGTGTCAGTATCAGATGCGAATCAGTTCCTCGCAAAAGTAGTAAGTGACAAGCTAGTCCAATTTAAAGAACACTTTTCGTACCTATTTATTGATGAATCTTTGGCCCCCATACAAGTGAATATTATTCATATCATTAACGATCATGAAGCACTAAAAGGGATTCTTCAATGGATGCTTACTGTTATTAAAAACGATGGGATTGAAAAGCTAAAGCCAGTAGAAGTCACGCTATACCGCGATAGCGACACAGAGTCGGCATTTGATTTATTCGCTCGAACTGAATCGATAGCAATATTAAAAGAACACTTTGATCTTAAGTTAAAATTTAATGAGTACGATGAAGAAGATGTCATGAAGAAGATAAGGGAAAAGCTATTTTTCTACAAGAAGAGTGAGAGTGAAGAGTATAAGTATGCTCACATATCCTTCTATAAGATGAAGGCTCAAGAGAGTTTTGCTGTTCAACCTATGAGTGAAATGGAAAGCGGTATCTCCATTGAGGGCCTTTATTCTAGTGTGCCATCTATGAAAGATGAAGAGAACTATAAAAGTGGTTTTGGCGTCAAATCATACACTGTAGAAGAAGACAACGACGTATCCACAGTGTCTTTTTATGTGAACGAGCTAGCTGCCAATCTCCGAAACAGTGGGAATGACAGTTATCGTAAGGGGGAAGCAATCTTCTCTAGGACAACGACTACAGATGAAGAAGATTTAAAGAAAATCTTCTCTGCTTCTCATTGGGTTACCTTTGTAGATCCAACCATTGACCTTGAATACTTCAATAAGTACGATGATAACTTGGTTGTCATTCATTATAGTGATCAGTATTCTTCATCAAGCCGATATGATGCAATTACAGTAACAGATAAATCTGATCAATATTATTCAGTCATTAAAGAGTTTCTCAATAATAAGGAAGTAGAGGGTACAAATCAGAATGTATTAAGTACTATTAAAGCATTCAATACCTTCAACGGAGAGTGGCTGTTGCGAATCATCGGTAGTAAAGGGCATTTTGATCGAGAAAAGTTAAGTATCATTTCGGCGATCAAATACTCTGTTTCTTACTTGGATCACCCGAATATCCTGTGGGTACCCATCTCGCTTGAGGAAGTACTTAGAGTAGCCGGAGCAGTAAGTCTAAATAGATCAGATGGTGTCTTTACGGCTAAGAATTTAGGGGTGAAAGGTAGCCATAGCGATGACTTACTACTAATTGGTCTTGAGCAACTGGGTGAGAAACTCAGCTTGCATTTCTATCCTGTTGAAGTGAAGATTGGAATCAACAGTAGTGCAGTCATTGACAAGGCGAAAACACAAGTCAAAAAAACGAGAAAACTGTTATTTGAAACGCTCACAGGTGAAGTAGGGAATACATTCACTGGGAAGTTTTATCGTAACTTCTTCGCTCAATTACTAATTTCGAATGCGTTAAAGCTCGAGCAAAGTGAATTTTGGTCAGGTAAAGGATATTCATTACTTGGTGAGGTGAGGGAGAAGCTAGTTAAGGACCAATACAGTATATCTAGCAGCTTAGAACCATTTATTGGAGAAGGAGCTATACTTTCATTCAAAAAAGACCTTCATTACCGAAGCGCAGTGAATGATTCCAACATCCTTCAACTTAACTTTACTGAAAAAGACGGATATAGTGGACTTGTTCAACCAATTGTAGAAATGCGTAATTGGGTACAAGAAAAAGAGACAGACTTTGTCAAAGAAGACTTACTCTCAGTAACATATGTTCCCTCAAAAAGTTCGGATCATAATGAACACCTGACATCTATAGTGGACCCTCCAGAACCGTATGGAGTATATCCTTCTCCAAACGGTGAAGATAATTCAGGAATGAAAGACCCGAGTGATGATGATCAAGAACAACCAGAGATAGTAAAACCCACAGTGCATCCAGATCCAAACCCAGAACCAAAACCAGAACCAAACCCAGAACCAGAATTAGCTGGCGGTCATGACTTAGAGCAGTCGAGAATCTTAATTGGGAAACCAGAGAAAACAAACCATAAGATCTACTGGGAATATGGAAATAAAGGATTGGCCAACCGCCATTTACTAATCTCCGGTAAGTCTGGGCAAGGGAAAACGTATTTTATGCAATGCTTACTTCTAGAAAAGTCAAAGTTAGGTATTCCAAGCATCGTTATCGACTATACGGAAGGATTCCTTCCAAACCAATTAGAAGAGGAGTTCGTCACCTTCATGGGTGATAAACTCAAGCATAAGATTGTCTATAGCGAGAAGCTACCAATCAATCCGTTTGAGAAGAACATTCGAGACATCGGTGGGATTCAGCTACCCGAATCCAATACAGATGTAGCTGAACGGGTAAAAAGCGTATTCTCATCTGTCTATAAAAGTTTGGGGATTCAGCAACAGAATGCAATCTATGAAGCCATTCTCAATGGTCTTGACCGATATGACGAAGAGATGAGTTTAGTGAAATTGAAGGAGATGTTGGAGGAAGACGGAAGTAGCTATGCTAAAACGGCACTTTCTCAAATTCGTCCTCTGATCGACCGCAATCCTTTTAACAATGATCAGTCCCTCAAATGGAGCGATATTGTGAGAAGTGATGGGGAAGTTCACATCATCCAACTGACTGGATTCCCACGTGATGTTCAGTTAATGATAACTGAATTTATCCTATGGGATTTGTGGAATTACTCGGTAAGATACGGTAATAAAAATCAGCCAATGCCTGTCATTATGGATGAAGCGCAAAATTTGGATCACACCGAAAAGTCTCCTTCTGCTAGGATTCTGACAGAAGGTCGAAAGTTTGGATGGTCTGCATGGTATGCGACCCAATTCCTGAAGTCACAACTTGATGCGGGTGAGTTAGCTAGATTGCAAAATGCATCGCAAAAAGTATATTTCTCTCCGCCAGAACAAGAAGTATCAAACATTGCTGGCAGTCTGTCTAAAGACCCTGGTGAGAAGAAACAGTGGGAAGCCATTCTTTCAACGTTGAAGAAAGGTCAGTGTATTGTTCATGGACCTATTCAAAACGATAAAGGAGAGCTATCCAATCCAGCGCCACATATTGTAAACATATTACCTCTAAGTGACCGGATTTAAGAATAAACGACCCCCCAGTGAGTCCACTGGGGGGGTCGTTTATATAATCATCAATCGGATATCTTCCATGGAAGTCTTACTTTCATTGATTCTTTTGATCTCACGTAATCCTTGCTCTATATAGGCCAACATGTATTGGTGAAGTTCATCGTCATTCAACGAACGTTGAGCTTCATTGATGATCAGATGTTTAAACAAGGTGAACTCTTGATGCTTAATAACATTATCGGGAATTGTCCATTTATTCCCTCCATTAATAGGATCTAGATTGGGCTCAGATTGACTGATGGAAATACCTTTGGCTAGAGCTATTTTTACTGATTGAGGACGATCTATTTCGAGAAGTTCGGCGACTTCATCTAACATTTGTTTTCCTTCTTGAGATAAATTCATTCTTTTATTAGACAATCGAGTTACCTCCTTACAAAATCGAAGTAGCCATCTCGAATGACGGTATACTTCTTCTTCTCATCATAATCCAGCATGTATTGCTTATACGATGATTTTTCCATAAGGCGAATGTACTCACCTGTAATTTCTGTATCTGTCGATAGAATGATGACCTGCTCACTCAAATGTTTGTAATAATGGTTAATGAGGTGACTTCTGTGGTAGCTGTCAAGACGACCAAGAGGTGTATCAATCACCATTGGTAGGGAGAGGTCAGATACTTTGGTCAGTGCCCAGATAAGAGCAGATGAGATCATTTGCATTTCACCGGCTGAACGTTCCTGAATACTGATCTCTTGCTTTTGATCACTATACAATCGTACTGAGTAAGTATTGATATCAAATTCGATCTTCCCAAACTCATCCTGTTTTCTAAAGAGGGTTTTGAGCATGCTTGAAAACTCTTCTTTAATAATCTCTGCTTTCAGCTTGGTAACCTCAGTTACATATTCACTCATAGCCCCTATTGTACTTGTCACATTGTTTAGTTGCTCAATCAAGTCTTCAGAATTGGTATCTTGGATGTTTAATCTTGTAAACTTATTTTTGAGAGTCGTTCGCTCGTCTAGCAGTATTCTAAGCTTTTTTTTGACGGCTTTATTTTTGGAATCAATTTCCCCTAAACTTTTGGTGAGTATGTCGATCTTGTCGTTTTCAGAATCAAGATTGACGGATTCTGGGGCATTTCTTATTTCGATTTCCAAGTCATTATATTCTTGAGACAGTCGTTCGATGGTGTTAATAAAACTGGTGATCGCATCCCGGCTTTTCACCTGTAATGAGGTGAGATACGAATAATCCTTGTTTGAAATGTCATGGATTTCATCGACTTCATTGGAAGGGTCAGTTTTAATATTATTCTCTTGCATCCATATCTCTTTTCCTAATGCTTTTATCTGATTTAGCTGTTCAGATGAAAGAGGTGGATTTATAGGCTGATTAAGTAGTTGGTCCATAAAGCTTCTGTAAGGAGTGAGAGAAGCATTCTGTAGGATTTTCTTTTGGTTTTGCTCTTTTTCTATTTTCAGCGTTCTTTTAAGATTTGTGATTTTTTCATTTAAGATAATGTGAATAAGGTTCTCTGAGAAGAATTTCTTTAATTCAACTCTAGCCATATCTAACTGGGTTGCCACCTTAGTTTGATTCTTCACAATTACCTCTCTAGATTTAGAGTTTTTGGATAACTTTTCATTTCTATCTCTTTTAGCTGCATCAATTAATGATTGTTGATTTCTCATTTTAGATAGGATCTTATCCTGTTTTGCTTCATATGCTGAAATGGATTGATCAAGTGCTGCTAAATCTTGCTCTGCATTCTTTAAAGAGGAGTGACTAGCTGAACGCGCTAGCTGTTTCTCAATCGAATGCTTAAGAGTGGTGAGATCTGTAATTAGCTGTTTATAGGATTCCATACCAGTAATCTTGTGAATAGCTTCCTTCATTTCTTGACTGTTCTGACGGAGGATAATATCTTTTACTTCTTCACCATCGAAGATAAAGAATGGTGCTGCGTAATAGGGAATGATTTTATCAATAAATTTATTATAGGTATCAATGTTTTCAATTTGCGCAGAGCGTTTAAATTTCGAGCCAGCACTTCGAATGTCTAAGGAACGTTGTTCATGAGAAAGAGTTTTGTCCCGATTAAAAAACCATTTAACTTTTAACGTCCACTCTTCGCCTTTGTCAGTTTCTAAAGATAGTGAAACTTGACACTCTCGGCCACCCTCTGCAAAAAAGGTATTATTAATTACGTTAGAAAATAAGCGCTTATATTCTGGCGCTGACATACCACGTTTACCAAACAGTATGTAGAGAATTGCTTTAAGGATAGTGGTTTTTCCAGCTCCATTTAAACCGCCTAGTAGAATAATGTTTTTACCATTAGTTTGTCTTTCTTCTTCTGGAATATACAAGTCTACTTCTTGATGCCCGTAATATGTCTTATAGTTAACGAATTCCAGCTTTTTTAGTAACATCTTTTATCTCACCTTCAGTAATCATAATTATTCATTGTTTTTAAAATGTAAATTTATAAGTGATTGATATTCTTTGATTCTAAATGTTTGGCTATTGTTTTCATAAGCTTCCTTCTCAGCCAATTTTACAAGCATCCTTCCTAATTTAGGAGGTACGCCATTACGCGCACATACTCTAGACATCAACTCAATTTCTCTTCTTTTCAAATCTTTCATTAATAACCACCCAATACTATAATAGGATTAAATAGGAATTATTCTATACTCTTAAGTTTACTACAACTTTCTTCCTAGATATATAGTAGCTAAATTACAATTTGTACCTTTATACTACAGTTTGACCTTTTTGAATTTTAATAAGGGTGCCATAAAATTTATTTAGTATATATCTTTGAAGAAAATATTTCAAAAGGAGGCAACCCCATGAACCAAGCTCTCATTCAACCGGACGATTACATAACCCTGTGGGGGATCATCGTCGTATGGGCTTCCGTCAGCATCTTCCTCGAACAGCGCTATAGCTGGGCAGCGAAGATATCGGGAGCGATCATTGCCCTGGTGGGTGCTATTATTCTATCGAATACGGGGGTGATCCCGACGGAGTCACCGGTATATGATGCCGTGTGGACGTTCATCATTCCCCTTGCGATTCCCCTGCTCCTCTTCCATGTCAACTTTAAGAAGGTGTGGAAGGAGAGCGGGCGGCTGCTCATTCTGTTCTTGATCAGTTCCGTCGGGACAGTGGCGGGGACGATCATCAGTTTCTTCTTATTAAGGGATCACATTCTCTACCTTGATAAGCTCGGCGCGATGCTCAGTGCTTCGTATGTCGGGGGAGGGGTGAACTTTGCCGCCATGGCCGCGAAGTTCGCACCGCCGGGAGAAATGGTGTCGTCTGCGGTGGTGGCGGATAATCTGATGATGGCCATCTACTTCATCGTGCTGATGACGATCCCGACGATGGGCTTCTTCAGGAAACGATTCCGTGCGCCCCATGCGGAAAAGGTGGAAAACGGGAGCATGAAGGAAGACGGCAAGACGCTTGCCGAAGGATTCTGGTCGCGGAAGGAAATGTCTCTCAAGGATATAGCCCTGTCGGTCGGGACCGCCTTCCTGCTTGTGGTGGTGTCATTCAAGATCGCCGAACTATTTGCCGGAATCATCCCGTCTGGTGACGATGCGTCCTTCTTCCTGAATCTCATGAACGGGCTGTTCGGGGATAAGTACCTCATGCTCACGACGCTGACCTTCCTGGCACTGGCCCTGTTTCCGAAGTACTTCGACTCGATCAACGGCAGCCAGGAAATCGGGACATTCCTCATTTACCTATTCTTTGTCGTGATCGGCATACCGGCATCCATTCCGTTGATCATTCAGAATGCACCGCTGCTGCTAGTGTTTGTCCTGATCATCGTCATCCTCAACCTGGGCATTTCGCTCGGTGCAGGGAAGCTATTGAAATATGACCTTGAAGAAATCCTCCTCGCCAGCAACGCCAACGTCGGAGGCCCGACAACGGCTGCCGCCATGGCCATTGCGAAGGGATGGAAGGATTTGATTGGGCCGATCCTCGTAGTAGGTACGCTCGGGTATATCATCGGGAATTATGTTGGGACGACGCTTGGGTTGTGGTTTGCTGGGTTGATGTGATGAATGTTGCTTGATCTGCGGACGATCGACTTTAATAGAAAAATAAGAAGCAAGCTGCCCTGTAGGTAGCTTGCTTCTTAGTGTGCATAGGAATCCGCTTCTTTGGTTCTGAAGTTATCAGCGGTGCCATCAATAGAAAAGTGGATGGGAACGGTCAGGTCGTCGAAGGTTGAAGAGATGATCAGGACGGCGCCCAGCTGAAAGAGAAGGGTCATGATGAAGAGGACATGCAGGACGATTGAGGCTGTTTTGATTCGGATCACCTTCCTAATTAGAGAATGTAAGGCGTTGTTACCTAACTGCTACTCTTTCGATTTTTCCTACCCACTAGATACATAAGGAAGAATCCCAATGTAATACCGCCGCTCCACAGGAGTATGTATGTCATGTCATGCTTACCGATGATGGATAGGACCAGGAATACTAGGTGTTTGATGAATCTATACCCGACTGGTGGGGGAGTATTCCTGATTATAAGCAAAACAAGCCCAGAGGCGATACATCTGGGCTTGTTTTGGGTTACACGGTGCGCTGTTCCTTCTTGAATTGATTCCGGGTCAGCATGAGTCCGGTCAGCCCTGCAACCAGTGATGGCGCGATGCTCCAGGCGAGAAACATCCATTGCCCTGTGATCAGTGAGAGGACGAGAAAGAGTGCCGGAAAGCCGATCAATGCGATGAGGGAAGCAGCGAGTGCGAGTGATGTGTTGTTTTTCATAGGACCTCCAGTAAATGAATGAATACGTCCTTTTAATCATAACAAATATTCCCTTATTATGGTAGGTGCTTCTATGTGCCATACCCATATCACGTAGACAATACATAATGACCATGCGTCTCGCCATCAATTTCCACGATTCCGCAAAACTGAAAACCACTTTTCTCAATGACCCTTCTCGAAGCATGATTCCGGGGCAGGACCACTGCATTCAACTGCTTCACATCGGTCTGTTCAACCAGGAAGGCGATGAGTCCTTTTACGGCCGTGGTCGTGTAGCCTTTATTCCGGTAGTGCTTGGAGATGGCAAAGGCAATTTCCCTGTTGGGTTCGGGGAGTTCCTCCTTGATCCCTGTATTGCAGAAGCCGATGAAGGCACCCGTCTCTTTTTCAATGATTCCAAGCTTGAGCCACCCGTTACCGATGGTGGGGAGGGAGGAGAGGAATGCCTCGTTATCGGGGACTTCGTAATTCGTCAGCCAGTCCAGGCGCTGCTCTCTTGTGGAACGCCAGTCGGGCAGGAATTCATAGACCTCCGGCTGGGACGTCAAGTGGTAGATGGATTCTGCGTCCGATGGTTGAAATTCTCTTAACAGGATATCGCCGCAGTCCAGGGTGAAGGGTCTGTTCATATGAGTACCTCCTAGTGTGAATCACTCTTCAGTGAATGCTCTACTGGAGAGCTCCTTCATATACTTCTTCACATCAACGGTCCAGTCCTCTATATGCTGGTGAAACGCAGACTGATTTCCTGCATAGAGCTCGCGCAGCGCTTCTTCGTAATGAGGGAAGTTCCCGGCCATGGAGGTCATGAAATGGTAGGTGGCTTCCTGGGATGCTTTGGCCTGCTGGGCTCCTCCGCGTCGGGCGTCTTCGACGAGCTTCCGAAGGGTGACGGATGCGCCGCCGGGCTGACTCTTGAGCCATTCCCAGTGACGGGGGAGGAGGGTTACTTCGCCGGAAACGACGCCGAGCTTAGGACGGCCGACCCGTCGTGGTTGCGCTGCTTCCGCTTGTTCTCCTGTATCTGCCTTTGAATGGATCGGACCGTGATAATCAACATCGATTTGTCTGCCAGTGGCATCGTCAAAGATGAGGACCTGGGGCCAATCGTTGCTGTCCAGTTGGTCTTTGATTGTGGAGACGACTCGATCCAGTGGTCCACTAGCAACGTTTTTGACGCCTGAAAATGCGGTGTAGGTTTTTGTCATGATTTCCAACTCCTTTACTACAGTGTATTATACCCGGGTAAAATAGTGTCGTCAATATTACCCGGGTTAAAATAAAAAACCACCCCACTTGTGATACTAAAAGTGGAGTGGGGGATGATGATCAAACCAGCTGGTTTAAAAACGCACTTGCGTCACTGTTGAATTTCCATATCACGCCGAAGCGGTCTTTCACCATGCCGAAGCTTGATGACCACGGAACGGACGAGAGGGGCATGATGATGGTCCCTCCTTGAGAAAGATGGTCAAAATATATTTGGTTCAGATCGGGATCGCCGTCGATCAGGCTGATGATCACATTGGTTCCGGGAGAGATGGACCCCGTGACTGCTTGCATGGACGGAAGAACGTCGGAGATCATGAGGGTGTTTCCAGAGAAGTCGAGTCGCGACTCCATGATCATGGTTTGTTCTTCAGCCGGTAACGGGGGATCTTGAGGGATTGCGCCAAAGGTCACTTGTTCCACCGTTCCTTGTAGGGCCTTTTCGTAAAATGTGAGTGCTTCCTGTGCCTGGCCGTTGAATTGAAGATAAACGATTGATTTCATTGTGTGTTGCCTCCTTTATGGGTCTATCGGTAGTATAATGAGGGAAAGGTGACAACTGTATGTCGCCATTGGGAGGGCGTTATGCAAAAAATTGAGCGATTGATTTCGATTGTGATGTTGCTTCTGCAGAGGGAGCGGGTATCTGCCACTGAGCTGAGTCGGCTTTTCGGGGTCACGAAGCGAACGATCCAGCGCGATATGGACACCCTGACCTATGCGAATATACCGGTCTATGCCACGCACGGTCGGGAGGGCGGATACGGATTGATGGGGGAATATAAATTTGATAAGCGGTTGTTGACCCACAGGGACATTGAGCATATCGTCGTAGCCCTGGATGGATTCGGTCAGCTGTCATCGAATGAAGGGGTTCAACAAACGATCGGGAAGATCAAAGGGATGAGTCATCTCGATCTTACTCCCACCCTCTTCATGACCTTTTCTGATAGGGTGGGTCAGAGCGGATTGAACGAGGAATTATCCACTCTGATGGACGCCATTAAAAACCACTGGCTGATTGAATTTGATTACGTGGATCAGAAAGGGGCCATCAGCCGCCGAACCGTGGAGCCTTATCATCTGAAGCTCCATGAGATGAAATGGTATGTGGCCGGGTACAGTATGGAGCGTGAGGATCACCGGACGTTCAAGGTGACAAGGATGACGGATCTCAAGATAAAGGGCTCGTTTACACCACGGCCCCAATCTTCTGCAGGAAATGGCATGGAACAGCCACCGATGATGTCTATGATGGTGAAAGCCGAAATCGATATTAGTGTCAGAGATCAATTCATTGAGCGGTTTGGAAAACAGTCCGTCGTACACGCTGGTGGAAGAACGTACGAAGCCACGATGGAACTGCCTGAGAATCACTTTGCTTATCAGTTTTTGGCGGGGTTTGGGAATAAGGTGAGGATCGTGGAACCCCAAAGGTATGTAGAACAGTTTAAAGAATTCTTAGAAGAAGCGTTGAGGATGTATCAATGAGCATTTTCCCGGTGGAGAGCAATCTCTTAGTAGTTGGGATGAGGGTCATTTCGTTGATGCGACATTCTCATTCATTGAGAGAACGGAAGTGCAGAAGAGAAGCGTGATAGGTTCTAACGTGCTCGGGAGGTTTGGGAGGTACCAATGAATATGATCGATCGATTAATAGAAAAAAACATTAAGGTACGGGACATCCCGGGATGGGGAGCATACTTGAAGAAAGAATGGGAAACCCATTTTGCCGGTCACCTCAGCGAAAAGGAGAAACAGTCTATCTATTTGTCTGACCTAGATGGATTTGGTGGATATCTCTGGCATCTGTTCAGTTACAAGAAGAAAAAATGTCTTGAAGGAGAAAAGGCGGAAGGTGCTTTCAGGGATCAACAGAAACATTCGTGTTTCATCTTCTTCCAGGACACGGAGGATGCCCTGCTCCTTGAGAATGCATCGGGTTTTGATGTGAGGGACTTATCAAGTGAAGTGGGCCGCGACGTCTATGTCGTAGACAAACAGTTCCGTTGGACCTTCGCCCTCACGCATGAGACCGGTTGGCTTGGGCCTTATTTCAGTAGGAGATAGAAAAGCCAAAGACGCTTGGGATTCCAAGCGTCTTTGGCATTGATTATATTTTAGTAGAAACTCAGCTTCTTTCCAGGACTTTCACCAGCATCCCATGAACCACCTCATGATCCCGGGCATCAAACAGTCGATACTCCTCACCGGGCAGGGTGTACCACTCCTCGGCACCCACATAGGTGATCTTAAGGGAGAGGATGCCATCTTCATCGCAGGTGGTGACGAGCTCAAGCTCCCCGCTGATGACGCCGACTTCTTCGGTCATGACGCCGTGGCTTGCGTTGAACGTGGTTGATTTGATTTCCATGGTTTGGCCTCCTGTTTGAAACGGACGATCCCGATGAGGATCGTCCGTTTTTCTTTTATTCTATCAGTATACGCAGCTGTTCAGCATCCCTTGAAGGGCGGTCTTCTCGGACGATTGCAGGCTCAGGTTCCATTTGGACTTGGTGCTGATCCACCATTTGGCGTACCCGCATTTCGCACCGGCACGGGGCGGCTGCCAGGTGGATGGGTCCTGGTCACCCTTGGAGCGGTTGCTGCTCGCGGAGACGGCGATGAGCTGGGAGCCACTCAGGTCATTGGCGAATGCCTCGCGTTGGGCGGTGGTCCAGCTGCTGGCCCCGGAGCGCCATGCTTCGGCTAGTGGGACGATGTGGTCGATATCGAGGTCGGAAGGATCGGTGAACGTGACGCCGTCATAATAGCTGTACCAGCTTCCCGACGTCACCGGGCAGTTGCCGCTGTACGAATCGGCATCGCGCTTCAGGACGACCTGGCGGGTATCACATCCGCCGCCCTGGCTGATCCAGTGGGGGAACATGTCCCGAGAGTAGCCGGTCATCGCCCCCTCGGTCTTCACCGTGAGTCCGTTCAACTGGGACTGGGACGTCGCTTTCGACGGCGTGACAGGCGGAGTGGCAAACGCGGACGGCAGGAACAGCGAGAAGGAAAGGACAAGGGCAACGACAAACAACATGGTTTTCTTGAACATGGAGAGCCTCCTGTATGTAGTTTTTTATATGAACATCTGATGGATGCGCATACTGGGGTAAGGTGCCACTACTGCCATGATAGGGGAGGGAGTGATAGGTTTACAAGAGGTTTTTTGTAAAGATTCAGACTTCTTTAGGATTTTTAAAATTGGTAGTGAAAGAATGTCTTGAATGAAAAAGAACCAACCGCCTTATTATTAAGGGATTGGTTCATGCAGAATACACGACTACTCTTTACTGACGCCTATGGAAAGATAGCCTGTTTGCGCGATCACATCAATTTTATGTTCACCTTTTTCATACGTCGTCAGAGTCCCTTCTGTAAACGTTTTTTTCCATCCTCCCGCTTTGATTTGCGAACGGTAAAGGAAGGGAAGTCCATCCTCCTTCGCTTCAGAAGTACCAGCCCATGTGTACGATTCAAAGTCATCCCGACTCACTGTTTTTTTCGCCAATTGAGGGACTGGAAATCCACCGAATTTATCAGATTCTTTGTAAGAAAAAACAGCCCATAACGTTAGTAGAACGGTCCCTAGAGAGAGAACCGACACAATCCGAACCACCTTTTTCTTATTCATACATCCCCCCTGTTGATCTGCCTTACCGCAAATGGATCTTGTTTCCATTATACTACAATTGATTTGATAATATTGGAAAAATATATGGTATAGTGAAGGAAAGATACGCACATGACAGAAATAATGGAGGAGTCGGATCGTGAAACACATACAGTACCAGTGGCGTGTCACGAAGTACGATCCAAGGTTCAGGGATGAGCATGGCCACTACACCTTGATAGAGGAGTGGACTTCACCTTCTGATATAGGGGAGACCTTTGATGGGAACGAATTGACGCTCGATGACTATCTACGGGTAGAGGAGGCTTATATTGATTCTGCCATTGCATTTATGGAGGAGAACGGCATCCAATCCGTGCGTGTTCTGGGGTTGGAAGGGAGCATAACGGAAGAGGATCGGGCATCTTTCTTATATGAGAGTGAATTTGAAAGAGTTGTGCTGAAGGAAGATTCCTTGGTCGACCTGGGTGCCCTGCGCTTGATCATGAAGATGGTGTTACGGGATTTCATCTGGTGCCAGCTGTATGACGGGGATCGTTTCTTCATCCATTTGGGGACGGATTACTATATGTATATTGGCTCCCATGTGAACTGTCCATCGGCCATCGAATGGTCTGCCACCCATGGCCTGTTTGTGGAATCGGAGCCATCTCCGTATGGGATTTCCGAAGAAGACGCCATCTGGGAGATTGGATGGAATGATCTTGACAGTGAGTCCAAGATCCTCGTGGGGAAAGAGGACGTGACCGGAATCCCCCTGGATGAGTGTCGAAGGATCTTCCGTCTGTCAGCAGGGCATCCGGTGACGGGGGCCTTTGACATTCCAGTTGCAGAGAAGGATTTTTTTCAACGTTTTCTGGAGCATAAAATGGACTTTGATCTTTATGAGTATCGTTTTTGGGGTGGGCATTAATATATATGCAATAAAAGGGAGTGGTGTTAATGGCAATAACTGATTTATGTGAAGCTTGTAAAAGAAACGAGATTAATGTTGTAGAAGCATCTGATGACCCTAATCAACCTTATAAATTATGCAATCCATGTCACGAAAGGTTAGTGAAATATTCATTACGACCTATTGAATGGTACAACTTAGCGGTTGTTCATTCCCCCAATAAATTTTCATTGCATGATGATTTTTATGAAGAAAACGGAGAAGCTTGTCAACCAGAAGAAGATATACTTGTAACTAAAAAGGATAAAGCCCCCACATTACGAGATGTTCGAGATAATTTGGAGTCTTTATTAGACTTTTCGATCACCAGATGGTTTCTTGAGGATGATGTAATAAATGCCTTTAAAAAACACGATAACCAGAAGACTTTGAGTTCAGTGAAATCTAGATTTTATGTAACCGGAAATTACGAAGTGAAATCGAGAATGTTGGAAATTGTAGCTGATGTTTTAGCTGCTTCTGCTTCAGGGTGGGTAAGAGAACTTTGGGAGAATTATGACGAAGATTTACTTTACCCGATTTCTTGGGCGACAGCCAGTAGTTTGCCATCCGAAGAGGGATTGAGTAATATCTTTGGGAAATTGAAACTGGTAGGTGAAAAAGAATTGCCAATAGCGGCTTTTACCTGCTTACACCGCTTCCGTTCAAGTAATGTACTTGATTGGATTGAGTCAACTTCCGCGAGTTTTAACGATAATTGGGGAAGGCTGGCAGCCGTATGCTTCCCAACCTGGGAGAGAATGAAAACGTGGCTAATCAAAGGAAGACCTTTAAGTTTAATTGCACTGGATACAATGGCGAACTGTGTTAAAGGTTATGGCGACATGTATGTTGAGCAATTTTCTCCTAAGATCCTTTGTACAGACAAATATGAAGTAGAGCCTATATTAAATGATTATTATCAAAAAGATGGAGTTCCACGTGTCAAAATGAAAGTAGGCAGAATAGTGGAAAATAAACAAGAGATATTTGATAAAGGCTAATGGTTGCCTCTACCTGTATATGTATAAAAGCGTGTCCACGCTACAGACCCAGAAGAGATAAGTAGCACCAGAAAAACCGGGATCTCAACATTGAATCAGCATATAGACAATGTGACCTTTTATTTACACAATGCACGAAAGGCTGGAATCCATCATGACAAAAAAAGAAGCACCAATCATCCAAACAGAACGATTGGTTTTACGTCCTAGAGCGGAAAGAGACATTCCGAACATGCTTCAAATGTTTAACCACGAAGAGGTAAGAAAATACCTTGGAATCAATCCCCCTCGTGATGAACACGCCATGATAGAAATGATCAGGAATCGTACTGAAACGAAATGGACGGTGGCACTAAAAGATACGGATGAATTCATCGGGGATGTCATGATTCCAACTATAGCAGAAGGGTATCTTGGCGAAATAGGCTATCGCTTCATGAGGGAGCATTGGGGATGCGGATTTGCGTATGAAGCGGTGTCCGCGGTCATCGAGCATTGTAGAAGCACATTACATCTTAAACGCCTATCGGCTACGATCGATAATGAAAATGTGCAGTCAAAGAAGTTAATTGAAAAGCTTGGGTTTACGTTGGTAGCGGTGTTGCCCGAATCGAATTTGCTGGGCAGGGTTGCCGATGTCGCGTACTATTCCCGTATCGTATAGGTCTCATTGCGCTCAATGAAAAATAGGATTAAACGGATTAATGTAGGACAGGTGAAAAAAGTTGAAAATCAAAAGAGTACACGAGTATGAGCTAGATGATGTGGCAAGAAGAAGTATTCAAGAGCTACTGTCGGAGAGTTTTGGAGAGGATTATCCGAAGGAAAGAATATATTTTAAGCAATTGCCTCATTTTAGATACTTGGTTTTGAATGATGACCATATACTTGTTGCTCAAGTAGGGCTGGATTATCGAGTCATGAATCTAAATGGCCTTCCAGTAAACGTTCTTGGAGTCATTGATCTATGTGTCAAAAAGGAATACCGCTCAAATGGATTAGGCTCTTTGTTGCTTTCAGAAATTGAAAAATTTAGTGGAAAATAAATCAATTGATTTCTTACTTTTATTTGCAGATGATAAGGGTTTGTATTTGAAGAATGAATACCGATCCGTAATGAACGAATGTACATGGCTCAAAATAGATAATGAAAATCATAAATCTTTAGGTTTGGGAATGGAAGTCATGAATGAACTGATGATGAAGGAAATCGGAAATGTGAAGTGGGAAAATGGATGTTTAGATTTATTGGGCTACCTTTATTAATGGAAGCATATATAACCCAGAGTTATCAACTCTGGGTTTTGTGAGGTTGAATATTTTCAAATTGCCTATTCATTTTCTGAGGTTTTCCCCATCAAGATTCCTCCAAAAACGCCTGCACCTCAGCCGCATTCTCTTCTAACCCGCCTTCATCAAATTCCAAAACGGCGCCGACATCATAACGGGTGTTATGGTAGGTGTCATCCATCGGGAGGCGCATCGTTTCCACGTCCTTGGTCTTGCCGCGCACCACATCGGTTCCGACCGAGAGGAGGGTGCGGTAAGGGACGTTGGTGTCGACGGAGTTGTAGGCGATGCGAACGATCTTCGGCAGCTTGGTGATGGTGGAGAAGCTGCTTACTTCTTCCTTCAGCTTGCCGAAGACTTCCTGCTGGCGTTCCACGCGTCCGTAGTCTCCGTTCCCGTCGTGGCGGAAGCGGCTGTAGGCGAGGAGCTCCTTGCCGTGGAGCTTTTGCGTGCCTTCGGTCAGCTGAACGCCGAGGGATTTTTTGTCCTGGGTCATTTCATACGTCGGCGTTACTTCGATCCCGTCCGGTGCAACGGCGTCGACGATTTCTTCAAATGAGTTGAAGTTGACCTCGGCATACGAGTGGATGGGGATGCCGAAGTTTTCCTCGATCGTCTGCCTCATGAGTTCCGCCCCTCCGAAGGCATACGCGGCGTTGATCTTATTGTAGCCGTGCTCCGGGATATGGACGTAGGTGTCCCGCATGATCGAGACGATCTTCGGCTCCTTCGTGTTCGAGGAGTAGTTGGCGATCATGATCGTATCGGCCCGTGCCCGTTCGTCCCCGCGTGCATCGCTTCCGAGGATGAGGACATTGGTGTTGTCGACCTGCTCGTCCGACCCGTTGAATTCCGTTTCCTCTTCGGCGCTGGTTTTATGAAGGGACGGCTTCCCATTGGCGAAGATGTACCCTTTGATACCGAAGGCGAGGAGGAGGGCGACGATGAAGAGGAGTCCGATCCTTCTTTTTCTGATACGTTTTCGTCTGACTGTACGCTTCACTGTGTATCCACCTTTCATGTGCAAAGTCTAATTCTATATTTGGTCGTTCACGACTCTTGAAAAGCTCATATGCGCGTATCCGCATCACTCCATACTTTATCGCTGTGAGATAAAGATGAGGTGAAGATTGGTATAAAACCTTGGAGTGAAGAGTGGATACATATAAACATTGAATGGATAGAGAGCGAAAACTCGGAGATAGGAGGGAAAGGGGATGAATTGGATAAAACGAACGAGCGTAGTTATGGAACACCTGATTTACTGCAATAAAAAAGGAGGAGACTTTTTTAAGTCGTCCTCCTTCTATGTTAGAAGTCTATTTTTACATCGTGCTCTTCTTCAAAGTCCATGTTATCCCATGAAAAAGCATAAAGGATCATTTCGAGATTTTCTTTTAGCTCAGGGATCTCTTTTCCTTCGTCATAGCTTTGGATGGTAAGGATAGCATCGGCTTTCTTGCCACCTGAAATTTCTTGGCTCATGCTGAGCATTCCCTCATCGACCATCTTGCCGTCAGCGGAAACTTCCCTTGCTTGAATTTCGATGGTATCATCACGTTTATTTTCAACCTCGAACATGACCTCAATGGTATCACCAAACACATCGTCTTTTTTCTTTTCCACAGAAATCAAGGTTGCCTTGATGTTTTCTGTGTCAGCGATTTCCTGGTTGAGCTTCTTAGGCTCTTCCTTTTTGGCTTCTTCCTTATTGGTTTCGTTCTTGGATTTTTCACTGGAATCGACAGACTTTGGTTCCTTCGTTTCCGTTGCGCCACAAGCTCCCAAGAGCAGGGCAACAAGTACGACTACTAAGAATTTTTTCATACTTACGCACCTCCCAAAAGATTGTAACACATGATTCGACCTTTTGTATCAGTTTATTTACAAATAAATCATTTAGATTACAACCCCTTGGAGGAGAGCTATTTGTAGGCGACAGAGCAAAGGTTTGGCCGCTACATCTGTTTTAACGTAAACGAAAAACAAACGCCGCGGTCTGTGTTCTGAGCGTAATACTCTGCGTCATGGAGCTTCAGGATGTTCTTTGCAATGGCGAGTCCGAGGCCGGTGCCGTCTTTGGCACGTCCGGCTTTCTTCTCTTGATAGAACTGGTCCCAGATCCTCTTCAGTTGGGTTTCTTCGATGGGCTCACCTTCGTTGATGATGCTGATCCGCACGTGGCCGCCTTCGGGATGGGCTTCGATGGTCACTTGTCCTGCTGGCGGTGTGTGCTTGATGGCGTTTGACAGGATGTTGCTGAGCACCTGCTCGATGCGGTGCTGATCGGCGAGCACGGTGAGGTCTGCCACGTCCATGTGGATCTGGAGATCTTTCTCCTGGATCTTCATCATGAGCTGGTTGAACACGTTTTGGATCGCCTCTTTGACGGGGAACGCTTCCGGCTGGAGCTGGAAGGTGCCGGACTCGTACTTGGCGAGCTCGAGCATGTCGACGATGAGCCGGTCCATGCGGCTCACTTCCCGGTTGATGGCTTCAAAATAGTGATCGGTGCGGTCCCTGGCAAGGCCGTCCTGTAGGATCGCCGTGCAGCTCTGGATGATGCTGAGGGGTGTCTTCAGTTCATGGGACACGCCGGCGATGAAGTTCTTGCGCGTATGTTCGAGCTGCTTTTCCTTTTGGATCTCATGCTGCAGCTGGTTGATATGGCGATGGAGGTTGTCGGATAGATTGTTGATGCTCTCCGACAGCTCGCCGATCTCATCGGTGGTCTTGATCGGGATGCGCTGTTCGAACTGAAGATTGGCCATGTCCTTTGCCGTCTTGTTGATGTTCACCAAGGGCTGTGTGATTCTTTTTGAATAATAGAAGGAACCGAGTAGGGCCAGTATGACCGCTCCGATGATCACGTAGATGTAATAATCCTTCAGCATTTCCATCGCCTCATCAATCGGCTGGAGGGACGTCATCGAGATGAAATAAAGGGGTTTCCCGTCTTCATCCAGCTTCTTGTCCACGAGGATCTTATAGGAGACGCCATTCCGCTCATAGCTCTTCGGGGAGGACTCGACGGGATCATGACCCGGGCGGAGGAGCAGATCGGCTTGAAATGCTTTGACCTGCTCCAGGAACACGCGATTCGATAAAACCGGGTTCATCTGGAACGGGTATTGTTCAGGTGTCTGGGTGGCATCGACCTTCCCGTACAGGATCTTCTTCTTGAGGGATTGGTCCCGTGTGTGATCGATCCTGTCGTCGAGGACCCGGTTCCGCATATAGTCCATGTAGCTGTCGATCCCGCCGTCGAAGATCTCGAAGGGGCTCTCCCGGTTGTTCAGGTGATGTTCTTTATCCACGACCATTTCGTAAGGATACAGCTCGTCGCCTTTTGCTATCGCCTTGACCTCAAGGACGTGATCCCGATAGTTTTCCAGGGCTTCCAGGATCGATGTGTCAGATAGCGAGTTTTCGAGATAGGCCAAGGGGATCGTATACTCCTGGTCCATATTGGCCACGATGCCGCCTTCCTCGACAAAACCGCCCGTGATGGTGAGGGTGTAGTCCTCTAGGGTCTTCACATAGCCCTTCTCATCGAGGACGGTGATCCAGGCATTCGTCTCCTGATGGAAGCTGCGTTCCAGCTCATGGTTCGCCCGCTCCCCGTCGTCGAGCTTCAGATATTCCTTCTGGAACTCATCCATGGAGTCGGAGAGCTCGCCGATCTTGCTCGACTCATAATACTCATCGAAGAAAAGCGTCTGACCGACATAGATTCCTCCGACCATCAGCATGCACAGGGCAAGGGTCAGGAAAAAGAGCTTGAGGAAGAGGCGGCTCTTCATGGTTGTCCCTCGAACTTGTATCCGGCCCGTACGATCGTCTTGATCAACCCGGCGCATGTCCCGAGCTTCGAGCGCAGGTTCCGGATATGGGTGTTGAGGGAACGCTCATCCCCCTGGTATTCATAGCCCCAGATCTTGATGATCAGCTGCTCCCGCGATATGACCATGTTCTCATTGAGCATGAGGTACGACAGGATCTCGAACTCCGTATGGGTGAGGGAGACGTCTTTTCCTGCCACCTTCACCGTCCGGGCCCCGAGATTCAGCTGCAGACCGCCCGTTGTCAAGGCGCCATCGTCCTTGGGAGCGGGCTGGGTGCGCTGCTGGAGGAGACGCTTGGCACGCGCGAGCAGGATCTTCGGGCTATAGGGCTTCGTCACATAATCATCCGCCCCGAGCTCGAATCCCTGGATCGTATCCTCCTCATCGGACCGCGCCGTCAGCATGATGATCGGCACCGCCGACTGCTCACGGATCCTCCGGCACACGTCCCAACCGTCACGGCGGGGCATCATGATATCCAATATGATCAGATCGACGGGGTGGCGCCCGAAGAGCTCGAGCGCTTCCTCACCGTCGCCTGCCTCCAATACCTCATAGCCTTCATTCACAAAATAATTCTTACTGATTTCCCGGAGGATCTCTTCATCCTCTGCGATTAACACTGTCTGTTTCATCCTATCTAAACCTTTCCGGATCTTGTTCATTGTTCCAAATTCCACCTCATTATAAGCTTCTTGGTGAGTGGATTCAAATCTTCTTGCAATATGGTTTAGGGGCTGTGATTCGGCATGCATTAAAAAGTAATTGAAACAAAAAATCGCATGTCCTGATGAAGGATATGCGGTGTAATGATTATATTTATTTTTCTAATCTTAATGAATAAGCTTTGTCAATAAACGGTATGATTTGTGACAATTCATCAACCCATTCAAGCCTAATATAAGCTTCTCCTGGGGTTGGTTTAATGTTATCTGAATTTTGATAACGATGTTTTAATAAATTGTCAAGTTCATGTTGCATGTTAATAGAGGTAGCTGTATGAAGTTTCTTACCCAAATGCAACACAACACAATGTTTTCGACTTGTAGTAATGGAGAGAAACTTATAACTCCCTTTTTTACTTATATACCCAATGCAATCAGTTCTCGCGCCGTCTTTCCGACTATCGTGATAATCTTCCACATAGTTGGCATAGGGACTTTCATGGTATAAGTAGTTGTCAATTTCTCTTGCTAGTGATCTTGCTCTTTGTGTTTGGAACACATCAAAAATCATTTCTTTTGTATTCATATTTTATCCCCCTTCCTCTCTAATTTTAGTATACCCTTTGCCAAATTAAATGACGATGTCCTTATTACTGAAGTATTATCTCCCTTCAGAACCTTCCAAATATATGGTAATATTTATATATAAAGCGACGGAGGGGAGCGTGCATGATATGGTCTCATGGTTAGTTGCCATCATGATTCCACTTGGACTCATCACCCTGGTTATCATCCGTAAGAGAAAGGAACAGCCGTCGACCCGGTTTATGATCTGGTGGATTGCTGCCGTCACGGTGTGGGGCGTGATTAGCATCAATCTTGTGCCATGGTTGATTGGTAGAGTGCTATAGGTGGTGTGGGGCGTAGATGGATCTAACACTCTAGCAAGTGAAAGAGGGGAAGGTGATAGGGTGAGTAACGAACCATCAACTGAAAATATGAATATTCGTAACAAATTTCTGGCCTTCGTACTCGTGCCGACGATCATGTCAGCAGGGGCGGGCGTCCTTTATCTGGTCTACTCATTTGGAGATATCCACGGCCAGAGCGTTTTGGCCCTGATTGCGACACCTTTTCTTTACTGTGTATTGTATCAACCCATCTTTGAGAAGGATGAATGTATGAATGTATATGGGACCGATGGAGACTTACATTTAAAAGAGAAGCTCAAGAAACATAAAGGAACTTTGATGAAATATTGTATGGTCACGGCCATTACAGCTTTTTTTGCAATAAACATGCATTGAGGGAAGAACGTAAGGGTAGATGGTATGTAACCTGTCATACTTTTACAAAGTATCCTGTTAGTTAACGATTCCGAGACGATCATAAAGTCCAACATAGCTTTAGAGAATAGAAGGTGCTGACTTGAATTCGGAGGCAAAATTAGATGTACTGTCCAGGTGGAATAAAGTAACGGCATATGAAATCATCCCGATAATCATTTCGATTATGTCAGTCACGGTCTATAGTGGAATCGTCCTTTTTGAACCCAAGCTTGAAGTCGCCATTCTTATGGTGATGATTGTCTTTGGCATGTGTGATATCTACATGCCTGTAAAAGAAAAACATGTTATGTTGAAGGTCTTTTATGAAGATGGACATTTAAACATGTATAAAAAACTAGTTACAAATAAAAGGATATTGATATCGTACATCCACGCATTATTATTTCCCGTCTTGGTTGCGCTCCTCACACACTAATTGCATGAAAATAACCCTTAGGAAAAGCTGCGATCTTCATTATTTTTCTGCTGAATCCGGTAAATAGGCGGACTGTACGCATAAGTATAGGTTAAAAGAAAAATCCGAAAGAGGGGTCAACGCATGAACGAACCAGGTGGAAAGACATTCACGACGATTGTAGGCTGGGTGGCTGCGGTTGCGGCCATGTTGATGGCGTCCATGGTGCTTGCGCTGGTTGCACTGGTGGCTGGATTTATCCTCTGGCATCACTTCAGGGACCGCAAGATGGGGGGAGCCCTGATGATTGCTTCTGTTCTTAGTGTGGTGCTGGCATATGCGATCGGGTTTTTGTTGGTTTATGTGATGAGTGTGAGTTGATGCAGGGAGTAAGGGATGATTATGGAACTGGATCATAGCGAGGTTGTGAAGTAAGAAGGTAATGAATTGTATCTGTTTTCCTGTAACGCGTAAAAAGGATCCGATAGCAGCATCGGATCCTTTTGTTTATTTCCACTCAAGAATACCTGTTAAATCGTCATACTCCGCATCCGGCTCCAGTCCGAGCTGCTCGGTGGGGACGTGGCCGCGGTTGATCCAGGCGGTGTGGAAGCCGAAGTTCTTGGCGCCGGAGATGTCCCAGCCGTTGGAGGACATGAAGAGTACTTCCTCGCGCGTGACATTGAGCTCCTTGAGGGCATGGGTGTAGGCGGCGGGAGCGGGCTTGAACTGCTTGACGTCATCTACGCTCAGGACCGAGTCGAAATGGTGAGCGAGACCGGCGTTTTCGATCAGGCTGTCGAGCATATGCTGCGTGCCGTTCGACAGGATCACGAGCTCCTTGTCCTTCAGCTCTTGGAGGACGCCCTCGACTTCAGAGTAGTGGGTGAGGTGGGTGTAGTCGTCGATCAATTCGTCTTCTGCTTCCGTCGTCCATTCGGCTCCGTTTTCCATGAGGGCATAGCGGAGGGACTCACGGGTGACCGTGACAAAGTCTTCGTATGTGCCCATCACTTGTCTCAGGAAGAAATAATTGAGCTGTTTTTTCCTCCACGATTGGCTGATGGCTTCGCCTTTGTCAGGGAAGTGTTTGTTGCACGTGTCCTGCACGGAATGGACGTCAAAGAGTGTGCCATAGACGTCGAATATGAATGCTTTGATGGTTGGCTTGGTCATGGGGATCGGCTCCTTTGGTGTAATACTTCTATTTTTCCCTGTTTGGGTGGTGGTAAACAGGACGGAAAGCTGAAAAGGGTGTAGTGGAAGGACATGGTTATGCTTTATACTTTTATTACCAGTGTGTAAAGGGGAGGGTATGATGGTTTTTTCGTCAAAGAGATGGTTTCCGATTTTCCTGGTGGCGTTTGTTCTCACGATGGTGTCGATCTGGATGAATGCACCCGGGGTCATGGCGGGTTATCCGGCAACGGCGTTCGATCTGTTGGTGACGGTGTGCTTTTTCCTCGTATGGTTTTTGTTCGGCATCCCATCAGGAATCAAAGGGGAGGGGGCATTTCTTGTATTCATCGGGGTGTATTGGGGACTGGGGCTGGTGGCGGGTTTGTTTGCCCTTTTTGCTCCATACGAGGAACTGTTGCTGTTCGGCATCTGGTACAGTGTGCCGGCCCATGGACTGGGGCTGCTGCTTGGGAATATGACGCTCCTCAAACTTGTAGCGCCGTTCGTGGGGCTTGGTGTCTCGTTGATGGGCTATGGTACAGGACGCATGCTCAGGCAGAAAAAGCCTGCGTAAGAATGATAAATCAAATGAGGATTCTCACCCTTTTCTTCCGTGGAAAAGGGTTTTTTTTCGTCGACCGTACCCATTTCGGCAAGTTGACCCTATATACAGAGTAGATACATACGTTGAAATGGGAGTGGTGTGGATATGGAAGGCTGGAGTAAGTTTGAGAATGAGATTGTGGAGATGAATGTGTTCCATCATCAGGAGGATATGCGGATCTTTATCTGGATGCTGACTCATGCGACGTTCAAGACCGGGTTGCGCGTGGGGGAAGTGGAGCTGTCTTCGAGGCAGTATGTGACGTCGCTGAAGCAGCTCCAAAAGGATCTGTGGTTTTATGACGGCCGGAAGAAAGAGGTGTATTCCCTGTCCAGGATCCATCGATCTATCAAGCGGCTGGAGAAGGTGGGGGTTCTGACGACTGAAGCGTTTGCCTATGGATTGATCGTCACGCTCCGTGCCCCTGAGCATTGGAAGGCTTCTTTGCGAAATAAACGTGAAATGGATGTGAAAGGGCTGCGAAATGAAGGTGAAAACATAAAGAAGATCGTAAAGAAAGAGAAGATTGAGAAGAGATTGATGAGTACGCGCAAGCTGCAGGCGGTGACGGACTTTTTCATCCTGAAGCGGGGGAAGGGGCTCAGCGTTTCTCCTGCCGACTCCATGGCGCTGGAACGAATGTGTGAAAAGGAATCCGAAGAGGAACTGATGGCGTTCATGGAGGCGTTATTTGCCGAGAAGGGGACGATCAACAGCGCCATCTACATCGAGAAGGTGTGGGAGTCACGGAAGGAACAGGGGGATACCGTGATGGCGAAGTTCCACGAATTGTTCGATGATGTGGTTCCGCACCATGACGCGTGATGAACTGGGGAAGGTGTTGGAGAGGATGCAGGCGGCCTATCCGAATCAGCCCTTATCGCGGTCGATGCTGGAGGTATGGGCAGAAGAGCTGAAGAGATGCACGTATGAACGGGTGCAACAAAGGCTGACGGTGCACATTCGTGAAAGCCGATTTTTACCGAGCGTCAGTGAATTGTACGAAGAGCCTGTCGAGGAGACGCGCCTGAAGGACATGATCTTGAAATGGGAAAAGGAAGGGGCGGAACGCATTGAACAGTGTAAGGGATATCGGGCAGTACCACCCTGGGAATGAGGAAAAGCTGCTGCGTCAGATCCTTGAGGCGGAAAGCATGATCCTTGGGGCCGTGCTTCTGGAGCCGGGTGTAATCGGGGACATCACCTTGGAGGAGAAGCATTTCAGCCAATGGCATAACCGGAGGATCTTCGCCGCCATGCGGGCGGTGGAGGAAAAGGGGCTGGATGTCAACCCGGTCACCCTCGTGGACGAGCTGCGGGAAGACGTTGAGCAGGTCGGCGGGGTGCAGTTCCTCTTGGAGCTTGCGGCCCATTGCCCGACGGCGGCGAATGTCGCCCACTTCGAATCCCTCGTCCTGAAGCAGTATGAGCTTTCACTCATTCGAGACTCGGCTCATGAGTTCCTCCGGGACTACACGCCGGAATCGGCCCATGATCTGTACAAGGCGCTTGCGAGCATGAAGACCCATATGACGCATCAGGAAGAGTCGAAGAAGGAATTGATGGTGGAGCTCTATGAATCTCTCTATCATGAGCGGGAAGGATTGCCGGGTGTCGCGACGGGGTTCAATTCCCTCGATGCTCTTACCGGGGGCTGGAAGGAGGGTGAGCTCATCATCCTGGCGGCGCGCCCGTCCATGGGGAAGACCGCGTTCGCGATCCAGCTGGCGTGGGAGTGCATCAAACAAGACGGCGTCGCCCTCACCTTTTCCCTGGAAATGTCTTCGCGTCAAGTGATGCAGCGCCTGCTCTCAAGCCTTACGGGCATCAATATGATGAAGTGGAATAACCCTTATAAGTACTTGACCGTCGACGAAATGCCCAAGATGCATGCAGCCCTTAACGACGTGTACAAATCGGACTTCGAGCTGTCGCAAAATGGGATGATCACCCTCCAGGAGATGAGGCAGCAGATCCTCACCCTGAAACAGGAGCATCCCGACAAGCCGTTCCTCGTCCTCATCGACTACCTCCAGCTCATCACGGTGAAAGGCCGCTTCGACCGCCACGACCTCGCCATCGGCTACATCACGAAGGAGCTGAAGGGAATGGCCCGGGAATTCGGCATCCCGATCATTCTCCTCTCCCAGCTGTCACGGGGCGTCGAATCCAGGGAAGACAAGCGCCCGCGTCTCACCGACCTCCGCGACTCCGGCAACATCGAGCAGGATGCCGACGTCGTCCTGTTCCTCTACCGTGATGACTACTATCACACCGACACGAAGAGCGGGAGGGAAGTGGAGATCAAGATCGCCAAGAATCGTAACGGTCCGGTGGGGACGGTGAAGGTGGAGTTTATGAAGGAGTTTGGGCGGTTTGTGGGGAAGAAGGGAAGGTGATGGAACACAAAAAAAGACCCTGAAAACAGGGCCGTAGCTAGTTGAAGCTATTGGCGAATTCCACCATCTCGCGTTGATTCGTGACAACCGGTTCACTGGTGTAGATGTCGTACGTGAGCCCGCCACTGATAAATGACAGGGTGTGATGAGGCGGATCCTCCCTGTAAAAGGCTTTGACACCGTTCTTCAGAGTGACAGCAACCGCATGGCTCTTGTTGAGGGATAGCCGGCTGCCGATGGTGACCCGGATATGGGCATGGTTGACCGTGTTGAACCACTGGAGGGTCAGTGTGTCAGGGGAGGCTTTCCCCAGTGCGATCGTGGCGTGAAATGGGGGACGGGGGAGCTTGACCTCCATCTGTTGCTGATCTTCGAACGCAGCAACGGCATCCTCTATCCCTATATATCCGTCTTCCCGCATGTCTTCGAGCAGATCCTGTTCAGGTTTGGATTCTCCTGCAACAGTATGAGGATGGATGAAACCTAATAAAATGGAGAGAACATACCACATTTTCATTCGTCATACCTCGTCCCTTTTTTCGTATAGGATGTCTTTTCTCCATAAAAAAATACGCCCTGCTAATGGGGCGTATGGTTGATCAATCAAGTGAAAGGCCGGAAGCCTTCAACACGTTCTTCTTATACATCTCTTTGACGGCCAGGGGCATCTTGCGTTCGTTCACCCATTCGTCTTTGAGCATCAGATATTCTTTGCGCATCTCTTCGGGAAGGACCACCTCATAGAGATCGCTCAGGCGAGTGACCTTCAAGACTGCCATGATGGAAAAGAGCTGTGTTTTATTGATGGAGGTTCCCTTTCCGTTAACCATTTCGGAAATCGTTCCGACCCTCATCCCCGTCATCTCGGCCAGCTGCTTCTGGGTGACGCCCCGCTCTTTTAACAGCTCATCAAGCTTCACCACAAAGTGAGCCCCGCTCAGTTCCATCGCCGTATCCACCACGACACTGTTCATCATGCTGTGGCCGCCTTCGATCAATGTATCCACTTCAATCTTCTTCATTTCTTCTGTCTCTCCAATCGATGTTCAATTCCCTTTGCCGGAGTTTATCATACCAATAGGCTCCTGAATATGCCACTGATGGGATTGAAGAGAGGAGGGATACAATTTTTGTCAAAAGGTGTATAGTGGAGGGAAACGAAAAAGGAGAGGGGAACGAAACATGTTCTTCAGAAAAATGACGGAGGAAGAAAAGAGGAATTCAACAAAAGCGAGTGGGAAGGCCTTTTCCGTTTTATTGATCGTCTTGTTGGGGCATTCCGTTTATACGTATGTAAAGACGTCGGAGACAGGGGCTTCATTTACGATCATGCTGGTGGGGGTGGCGGTGTTTTTTGGGAGTGATTTTCTTTATAATATGCGATCTAAGTGGCGAAATAGAGACGGAATGAGCGCTAGAAAGTAATGATATAATCGAGAATTTGGATGGCCGTGGAAATGCGAGCAATCAGAGAATGGGTCGGAATGTTCTCATCTATACAAAAGAGCCTTCATGTAAAAACTGAGGGGGCTCTATTTCATTCAGCTTATTTCGTTCACTCGAAACCGGATATACTCCGCCAACACGAAAGCACCAATTAGGGCTCCTGAAATAGAAAACGTAAGAACCCTGCGGTGCCAGTTCAGGTTATGCCTC
This sequence comes from Rossellomorea marisflavi, assembly GCF_009806575.1. Classification (NCBI taxonomy): domain Bacteria; kingdom Bacillati; phylum Bacillota; class Bacilli; order Caryophanales; family Bacillaceae; genus Rossellomorea; species Rossellomorea marisflavi. The sequence goes on from NZ_CP047095.1 coordinate 926,240, forward strand.
ATAACGAGACCTGAAGCGAGTAAGGAAATAAAGAATGTTTTCACAGTCAATCTCCTTTCAGTTTATACATGAATGTCCTCTTAGTGTCAGTCAGTTTCTTGTTTCTATTCAGGCAACAGCAAAAGCCACCCGACAATAGGTGGCTTTACGTTATCTTCTTAAGGCAAATATCTGGGATCCAGCCTTCTTCACCGGTATCCCTGCGGCAGAAGGTCCATTCATTCAGTTGATGCATACAGGTCAACGTTTCTCCTGCCTCCACCGTGAGTTCATGGGCTGAATAGTCCTCGGATACCGTAGCGAAGTGGGGTCGTTTATCCTGCGAAAGGATTTGTTTCGGTACCCACCCCTTCTTTCCTGATGGGGAGGTACAGAAGATCCAGTTGGGGTACTCGGTGTCTTCCTTTCCATAGATGACCTTGTCCCCAGTTTTTAACGTAATGGGATCCGGATAGGTGGAGTGGTGAGGCTTGATGACGACGTATTGGTTCATGCTTAGACTCCTTTCATGGTTAGCCAAAAAGGCTCCCCGTCACCAAGATGCATCCAGTGATCAGCATAAGAATTGCTGATAACAGGATCGTTGTCATGCTTTTTGCGTAGGTCCTGCCATTGTCCACCCTGGATAGTTCAGCAAATCCGGCAAGGAAGGAGAGGAGGGTAAGAACAAGGACGATGGATAATGGGTGGATATGGAGCTTGTATTCTGTAAAGGTGACGATCATGGATGATGAAGTGGCAAGGAAGAACAGGGAGATGCAGATAAGGGTTGCGATAAAGGACGCGTTGTTAAGAGTTTGGTTCATTGAGCCTCCTAGTTTTGTTTTAGAATATATTACCACATTTGAGGATTCCGGTGGACAAAAAACGCCATCTCCCTGTCTCAGGAAGATGGCGTTTTTTATAGATGAAGGTGTCAAGGCGCTTCATCTTCTTTCACATACTCCAGTATATCCCCGGGCTGACAGTCCAGCGCTTTGCAGATCGCTTCAAGGGTGGAAAGACGGATGGCTTTGGCTTTCCCATTCTTCAGGATGGAGAGGTTGGCCATGGTGATGCCGACTTTCTCGGACAGCTCCGTGACACTCATCTTCCGTTTGGCCAGCATGACGTCGATATGAATGATGATTCCCATTGTATCCCCCTCACACCGTCAAATCATTTTCAGTTTTAATGAAAATGGCTTCACGTAATAGTTTTTGGAGGACGGCAGCGAATACCGCGATGACGAGGGAGGCGAAGATCGGGACGAGTCCAACGAGGATCAGCCCCGGTGCATCATCCTTATCAGCGATCATGAAGACGAACGGCAATGCGGCAACGTAGAGAACGCTGACCGAGAGCGCATACCGTTTGATCTTTTTCAGGATCGTCACGGAGCGATCAGAGAACGCCTCTTGGCGATCGATGAGACCAAGGAGCGAAAAGGACTGGACCAGTGCCATGATGAAAGGGATCACGGTGATATAAATCAGCACAACGGCTGGATAGAGTAATGGTGCGTACTCCGGATCGGCCGGATTCCTGACCAATTGGACGGCCCCTGCGACGCATATAGCGAGGACGGGGATGCCCATGCAGAACAGAACGACCTTGAGGAATAATGTTGAGCCTTGTTTCATGCAGGTCACCTCTTATGGTTTCTTATAGATGAATGTATCATTTTATTTATTGATTTACAATAAATAATTGTTAATACATGATAAAAAAGAGCAACCTCTGCTTTATCAGGCAACGGTTACTCCTGTTTCGTTGATGTGTTTTACTTTTCATGGGTGTAGATCAATTCTTTTGAACCTGGTTTGTAGCTGAAATCAATTTCTTCTGTCTCAAACGGCTCTTTATTTTCAGATACCAGAATGACCGAGTATCGTTCGTCCTTTTTTAGTTCGACTGGGAGTGATGAGATTTTCCTGGTGGTATATTCTTCAACGGTATTGAGGTCCCGATCATCTAGTACATACGCATCTTTGAGTTCTACGCTTCCCACTTGGATGGCTTCGAGTATCGTGTTTTTTTCAATATTTTCAGGAGTGAACTGTATCTTCATATAGTAAGTGGATGGGGGATTCTTGTATTCGGTTATCTCATGTGTATGGAATTCATCTTCCTTGCCGCAGCCTGCTATCAGAACCAGTCCAATGATCCAAAAGTGGATAAATGACTTTTTCAATGGAAAACCCCCTTAATAGTTATCATACATCCCTTATTTAATAAAAGTACGTTTAGTACAAATTAGCCGCTTAGGAACAATGGAACTAGAATGGTTTCAAATAGCTTATTAGTTTACTAAACAGAAAGTCATTAAGTGATTATCCTAAAACCCAGTAATTCACGCAATAGATTTATCTATATGTGGGCTTTATCATAGTAAGAAGATCATTAGACTGTGCGCGGGAGGGAAGATAGATTGAATTTGAAAGAAAATGAAGTGCATATTTGGTGGACAACGTTTGATACGTATCATAAAAATCTGAATCATTTAGATAAAGTAGAACAGGAAAAAGTAACCCGTTTAAAGTTTCCAAAGGATCAAGAGCACCAAGCCATAACCTATACTTTTTTAAGAGATGTCTTGGCAGAGTATACTGGGCAACGTCCCGAAGATATTGAGATAAGTAGGGACTGCTTGGGATGTGGGGCTCAACATGGGAAACCGGCGTTATTGAATGAAAGTCAAATCAAGTTCAACCTTTCTCATACTGCTCATTTTGTAGTGGTGGGAGTGAGTAACTGTGAGTTGGGGATAGATATTGAAGAAGCTGATGAAGCCAAAGATGTGGAGTTTCTTTACTCAGCCCTTTCACAATATGAGAAAGAACAAGTAGACCCCAAGGAAAAAACAAAAGGATTGCTCACATATTGGACGCGCAAGGAATCGATTGTTAAAGCACTGGGAGTCGGATTGACGATTGATTTGCAGGCACTGGTGCTGTCTGGGTGTAGTGAAGCTCCTCGTATTGTGGCTTTTCCAGATGGGAAACTACCTAATGCCACAATGGTGGATTTCGAGTTGGAGGATGTAATGGGTTGCGTGACGCTTCTTGAAGCCAAAGAACAACCCGTAAATTTGATTTTCCGTCGACACGCTGCTTTTTGTCAATCATGAAGAAACCCACCATATTGGTGGGTTTTCAAGTTTATAGATAATCAAGCGTGTTAAAAATCAAGATTAATCCAACGATGCACATGATCCAGGATAATGCAGAATCTGAACCGGTTGTTAAACGGGTGCGAAGCTTATTCAGGCTGCTGGTCACCCATGTTCCGAATACTTTGTAGCTGAAAAAGATCAAGATCGCAGGGAGAATCATGATGATGTTATAGATGATGAGAATTGGGAGCCATTGATAATAGGGAAGTTGATTGGTAGTCAACAATCCGACAGCGGCAAAGTATGGAAGAGCTGTTCCAGCCTCGATAAGAAAAGTGGTCACGCCGATTAGGACAACAGAGATAATGCTTTGAGTTTTAGGGATGGGGACACGATTCTTTTGATTCTTAGGCAGGAAAAAGCTTGCCACGAACAGAATGACGCCGATGCTGAAAATCCCCCAGCTGACGACCCTATTCTGGAACAGGTTCGAAAAGGCATCAATCACATACCCTAGGCCAAGCATCAAAATGACACCGAGGGAAAAATACAGGATGACAACGGTAGAGAGGTAGGCAAACAATCGTGAGGCCATATTCTTATTATCCTTCAAAATTAGTAGAAGGGTGACGCCAATAATGGTTGGACTTAACGTGTCCAACAGGGCTAAACCGCCTAGATAGAGTAATAGCTCAGTTCCCATGTGTTCCTCCAATGGTTGAGATTAAGAATTCTTCGCCATGTAATGGATATAGGCATTCTTCATGAAATCAAGGACTTCTTGATCAATGGGGTATAAGTTGTGCTTCCTGGATTCTTCTGGAGACATACGAATATCCCAAAGTTTGTCTAAGAAGGCATCCTCGTCTCCAAAGTTCTCAGCTCTTTTTTCGTCCATACGTTTGATGATATTTTGAATTCGGGGGTCACTATATTTAAGGTGGATGTACTTCTTCAATTGTCCTAATAAGGCAATCCATTCGAGGGAGTCTGGATCGCTACTGGTCATATTCGGCAAACGATCGAGAACTTCGTAATTCTTTATATCTAATTCATTCTGTTTATACGTGAGGACTTCTTTTGAATCCCTTGTATATAGGCTCATGATTTTTTGAATTCGGAACTCTTCTCCCTCGATGGCGATTCCGTTAATCAGCTCCCTGAGGTTATATTCGATCTTGGAAAGTCGATCTTTCTCTGCCATTACGTAGGATAGCTGCTTCATTAAGCTAATCGACCAGTCCCATTCTTCAGATTCCAACATGATTTTAATTTCACTAAGTTGGAAGCCGATTGTTTTCAGGAATTGAATCTGCTGAAGCTTCTGCAATTCCGTATTCGAATATAACCTATGACCCCCTTGGGTCTTCGATGCAGGTTTTAATAATTCAATCTTGTCATAATACCTTAAGGTCCTAACGGATACGCCACTCATTTTTTTAACTTCATTGATATGTAGCAAGGCAATTCCTACTTCCCTATTCCTTTTTTGCTGAGCCCGACATGGAGTATTTTAGAACATAGCCTATTCCCAACCCGATTAGTACACCAGGGATCGCATTATCAAATAGTAAGCCGATCCCAGCCCCTGCAATCACACAGCCGTAGATAATAACATCTTCTTTTTTCAAGTTAAATCTCCTCCTTTTATTTTTTAACACGATAATGAATATAGTGTAAGTATAAAAGATGACGTTACGTCACTTTCAACTATTTTGAATCTTCCTTTGCGTAAAGTTTGAAAGTGACCTTACGTCATCTTATATAATGGGTTCGAAGGAGGTTGGGTTATGATGAAAAAATTCATTTTTGGTGTACTGGTGGCTTTATTCAGCCTTGCTGGATGTTCTACCGGTGAAAAGGATGTACTGGTAAATAAGGAATCCGTCGACGATGTAAATGAGATTGTAGTGAACTTTGCAAGCACAGATGTTGATGTTCAGGTAAGTGATACGTCTGAATTAGAGGCGCATCTTACAGTTTATGATGATGGTCCAGGCGTGACCCTGGATAAGTCGTCAAACCGGTTGACCGTGGATCTGGATAGCAGTATTGCACGATTGGTTAAGAAGAAGCCAACTCTTGAATTGATGATTCCACAAGACTTTAATGGCAAGCTCATCCTTGATGGTTCTTCAGGGAATATATCTGGTAAAGATTTAAATCAAACCGACATTGAAGTTAAAGCGAGTAGTGGGAATGTGAAGTTACATTTTGCCGAGTTGAATGGGGATGTAGAGGTATCCACTTCAAGCGGTAAGGCTACGATTGAATTCGATGAAGAGACACCCGATCTGAATCTGGATGTCAGTACGAACAGTGGTAGTCAATCCATCAATATGTCATTGGATGAATCAACAAAAGACAAAAGAAAAGTGAAGGGAACATCAGGAAATGGCGGAAATGAAATGAAAATTAAAACCAAATCAGGGAGCATAAAGGTGAATTGATTAAATAGGGACTAGAAAAGTAGGGAAGAACATGACTGTTAAATTCACAATATTGGGATTTTTATATAGGAAGAATTTACACGGCTATGATATCATCGCGGAATTCAATGAACTCTCTCATCATCAATGGCCCCTAAATCCGGGTCAGGTTTATTCCACATTAGAGAGACTGGAAAGAGATGGGTTGGTTACGTCACTAGGGGAAAATGAGAAGGGAAGGATTCATTATCAAATTACCCAAGAGGGGAGAGAAGCTCTTTTTGACTGGATATCGTCTCCTGTTAAAAGGCCCCTATTAAGGGATGAACTGTACATGAAATATTTACTGGCCGAAAGTAAGGGGTTGGAGGGAATAGAGGAATTGCTACAGTCTCAGAAAGAATTGATTCTCCAACAGATCCTTTTACTTACGGACTTTAAGAAGACGATCGATCATAAGCATTTTAAGAAGATCATCTATGGGGGACTACTACATCTGGAGGCAGATTTAAAGTGGTTGGAGTACATCAAGGATGAATGATCATAAAGATGGTGAAGTTTTTTTTGTAGGGTAATAGATACTGAGTATCTATACCCAGTATCTATCAAGGAAAATGTGAAGGAGTGAGGAACATATGATCACTGTAGATAACGTGTTCAAGCATTTTGAACAGGGAGATATGAAAATCGAGGTTCTAAAGGGAGTAAACCTCTCGATTAAAGAAGGAGAGTTTGTTGCCATCATGGGTCCGAGTGGATCGGGTAAAAGTACCCTTCTTCAACTTCTTGGAGGGTTGGATACTCCATCATCTGGTCATGTGAGAATACAAGAGAAACCCTTTTCTGATTTGAATGAAAAAAAAAGGACCATTGTGCGTCGCAAGGATATCGGTTTCATCTTTCAGAATTATCAGCTGTTGCCTACTTTGACTGTGGAGGAAAACATCGCCTTCCCGCTACATGCAGACGGGAGAAAAGATAAGGATGGAGAGGAGAAAATCCGATCGATCATCAAAGAGGTGGGATTGGAAGGGCTTGAAAAGAAATCCCCCAATCTATTGAGTGGAGGGCAACAACAGCGTGTTTCCATCGCTAGAGGGTTGATCCATGAACCCAAAATCCTTTTGGCAGATGAACCTACAGGAAACTTGGATCGAAAGCGTGCTGAAGAAATACTGGAGCTACTCGCGAAGTTCAATAAAGAACGAAAGCAGTCCATTATCATGGTAACACATGATATCTTCGCAGCCGGATATGCGGATAAGATTATTTTATTCAAAGATGGAGTGATTGATAAGGAAGTTACTAGGGAGGATCAAGACTATGCTGAATATCTGGCTAGTTTCCTGGCGTAATCTAACGAAGAACAAGAGGAGGTTCTTCTTTACTCTGATTGCCGTCATACTCGGAATTCTGTTGACCACCAGCATGTTGGTGGCGAATAACACAGTGAAAGATACGTTTAGATACTATGAAGAAATCTACGCAGGTAATGCAGACTCATGGATCTTGAGTAAGGACTATTCCTTTTCTGAGGGTGAAGTGGAATCGATTAAGCAGCAGGATGCCGTGAAAGACAGCCTGAGTGTCTTGGATAAGCAGACACTGATTGATGTAGATGGTGACAAAGGTCCACCTGAAACCCCGGTAAGGGTGACGGGAGTAAGTGATATCCATAGTAATCTTCTCAAGCTTCCCTTGATCAAGGGAGACCTGGAAGGTGGAGGCTTGATCATCCCCGAAAATGCATCCAAGCTATGGGGGAAGGATATTGGGGATACAGTCACCTTTAAAGGGCTGGGGGAAATTAAAGTAACGGGGATTGTAGGCTTCACTTCTTGGTTAGCAAGCCCTAACAGTTGGGAAGAAGCAGAAGGGAGATCATTCAGGGTCATGATGGACCTTGACACCCTACAGGAGTGGACTGGACTGACCGATCAGATTAGTTATATAAGGCTGCAACATGAAGGAGGTAAAGATCATTTATCACAGTATCAAGATGAATTGAACGGGACACCTTTATACGTTCAACCCGTGGTAATCGATGATTTGAGGAATAACGATGTGGATGGGTTGTACTCTGTATTTTATCTCGTGTCTATCCTTGCACTCTTTATCAGTGGTTTTATCATCTTCAATATGATTTACTCGAGTGTCATCGAGCGTAAAAAGGAATTTTCCATCATGAAGAGTCTTGGATATACGAACTTTAATGTGTTTAAACTTGTATTCATGGAAGTATTTTTACTATCCCTTATCGGAACAGTGATTGCTCTTCCACTCGGAGTATGGTTCGCCGATCTATTTGTTGATATGCTTCTAGGTATCTTCCAAGACACAATGGTTTATACATTGAATTGGCAGAGTGCCACGATCTTATCAGGAATGATCGGACTCCTCTTCCCACTCATAATAGCAGGTATTCCGATGTATATCGCTTTTAAGACCCCTATAATATATGCCTTGAGGAATACGAATAAAGAGTCGAAAACCAGAGTGAAGGTCATCAGATATATACTCGGCTTGGCCTTCATCGGCTTGAGTTTTCTCGATAGTTATTGGGGTTACGTATTCCTGCTTTTCGGAGTCGTTCTCCTTTATCCGGTGGTAATAAGAATGCTTGCGAAGTTGTTAGGACCGTTGATTGAGCGTTTGTTGGGTTATCCCGGACGCTTATCGGTCAGTAATATCAAAGTAAATACCAATCGAAATGCAAATACCTCGGCCATGTTGGCAATCAGTATTGGAGTGGTCATCTTTCTTGGATCGGCATTGGAATCCATTCCTTCGGGATTTGAGAAGGAAATCCGCCAAACCTTCGGTGGAGATATCCAAATCCAATTTGAAGAACCAATTAATGAATCCCAGTTAAACACTGTGAAAAACCATCAGGCTGTGAAAGATATGGCCTGGTATAAGGAGACAATGGTTACTTGGAAAACAGTGGATGGCGAGGCAAAAGAATTTTATTTGATGAGCAACCCTTCCTCTCCGGATTTTCCATTGTTTAAGGGATATGGTCAGGATATTCCTGACGGTGCAGTTCTACTGGGAGAGAGAGCGTTTGATGAGTGGGGTGGGAAAGTTGGCGACTCTGTCAAGATGAACACCCCTGCCGGTGAACGAGAGTATAAGGTGGCCGGAAAAGTTAATACGTCTCAGGATGGGGGCTATGTCGGATTCGTCTCTCAGGAAGAATTTTCACAAGTGTTTAATTGGCAGGGAATTCAGACACTCATGATGGATGTCGATGATTCAAGCAACCCAAAAGACCTGCGCAGGGATTTGCGTCAAGACTTCCCTACAGGCATCTCGACACTTACGCTAGTGGAAGACCAGATTGAGTCATCACAAAGTTCTTTTGATGGTATGAATGAAGTGATGCAATTCCTTATGATTATCGTCATTGCACTTTCAAGCATAGGAATTAGCAATACTTTATTAATGAATACAATGGAGAGGATAGGAGAGATTGGAACCACGCGTGCCATCGGTTTTACAACGAGACAAGTGAGAACGATGGTGATTGGAGAAGGGTTAGTCGTAGGAGTGGCCGGAATCATCGTCGGAGTCGTGTTGGGGATATTTGTTATCTATTTGAACTCCATCTCTAATTCCTCTGCTACTTACATGCCATTCATTATTCCTTGGGGGAATATCGGGCTTGCCATCATGGCGGGTCTTCTACTCTCGGTCATTGCATCCCTATTTCCATCTTTTATTGCAGCGCGTGTAAACTTGATCAATGCACTAAAAGAAAACTAAACTTGTTTTTCTTAGGAGCCTACCAGATGTTTGTGGTAGGTTTTTTTCTTTGTGCTTCATATTGCGTAATATACAGATGTTTTGATGAAGTCTCCTCTATATCATTAAATGTATCACGATTACAGTAGGGAGCTCTTATGGGAATCATTTATGAGATAAACGATATAACAAAAGAATATCCTTCACGGAATATCACGGCCAATAAAGGGATTAACCTTCAAATTCATGAAGGAGAGATCATCGCATTATTAGGTCCGAATGGGGCTGGGAAGTCGACGTTGATTAAACAGATGATGGGGCTTATCAAGCCTACAAGCGGAAGTATTAGACTTTTCGGTGAAGACATACAGGAGAACAGTGCATTTATTACTGAGAATGTGGCTTACTATGCTCAGGATCCACATGCCATCACTTCTTTACGGGTGTGGGAATCCGTTTATTTCTCTTGTCGTTTGAAAGGATTGACAAAGTCCACTTCATTGGAAGAGACGGATCGACTGTTGAAATTAATTGGTTTAGAAGCATTTAGAAAAGACTATATCAAGAATTTATCGGGTGGACAAAAGCGATTGATCAGTGTTGCCCTGACCCTGACGGGGGACCCAAGCGTCATGATCTTTGATGAACCGACAAATGAGCTAGATCCTGTTAAGCGGAAGAAAGTATGGGATATTATCACAGAAAAGAATAGAGAGGGCGCAACCATCATCTTGGTTACCCATAATGTACTAGAAGCAGAGCAAGTAGTGGATCGGGTGGCCATTATTAATGAAGGAAGGCTGGTCGCATTGGATGGGATTAAACAATTGAAGCACAGGATTGATCAGCGAATGAGACTGGACTTATCAGCGAGTGATCAGGCAGTGGCAAATCAATTGTATACATTGATGCTTGAAAGGGACCCCGAACGAGTCACTGATCATAAAATAAGGTTTCTAATACAAAAAGAAGATGTGGTAAATGTGGTGAAAAAGCTAATGGGCTTAGGCGAACGGTTTGATTTTGATTTTTCTTTAGTGCCGCCTACCCTGGAAGATGTTTACCTTCGCTTGGAAGGAGGCGAACCACAGCGTGACTCAATTGGACTTAAAGCATAAACGCATGGGGATTTCGCAGTGGTTAATAGATTTATGGATACTCGTAAGAATTCAGTATGCCAATGTTAGAGAACAATGGCTATTAATCATCATCCTCGCCTCGCTCTTTCCATTGACTACGTTAATGTTACTTCATTTCTTCGTGGAGAACCCCACGAATGACATGGTGCTTCGGATTGTAACGGGCAATATGGTATTCGCGCTGATCATCACAGGAATTAATCTACTGGCTCAGGATCTGTCTTGGCAGAAACATCGAGGGCATTTTGTTTTTTATGCAACACTTCCGATTAGTAAAGTTTCGTTTATATGTGCCAACCTTATTAAAGGCATGATTACGAGCTTCCCATCTTTTATGATTTTAGCTGTTATAGGGGAGACGATCTATGATCTTGAATGGAACTTTCATTGGTTTGTCATACCCCTTATCTTTCTGAGCATTCTGAGTATCGTCGGATTTGGGGTGTTTATTGGCTTCTGGTCCCCTAGTCCCCAAGTAACGAACATCGTACTGCCTAGTTTAATGATGTTCTTGGGGTTTTTGACACCAGTATTAATTGATGGCGAACAGTTACCAAAGATTCTATATTGGATTTCCCTTGTATTCCCAACCACCTATGTGGCGGAGGGGCTAAGGGAAGTGTTGACAAATGGTTTGACCAAAGGGGTCCTAATAGACTCTTCCATTCTAGTCGGCTTTACAGTCGTTTCGTATTTCCTGATATTAAAAAACATAAAATGGAGAATTGAATAATATGAGAAACCATGAAGGCACACGTCAAGTCGTTTTGGTCATTGGGGGGAATTCAGGTATAGGGAAAGGAGTGGCCAAGAAGTTTCTGGAGAACACTGGAAATCAAGTCATCATCACCGGTACCAACCTTCAAAAGGGGATGGATGCACAGGGGGAATTAAGACAGATATCCGAACATGTGGAATTTCATCAAATGGACGTACGTCGTGCCAGTGATGTGAAAAAGGTGATAAAAGAGATTGTGAATCAATATGGAAGTATAGATGTTGCCTGTAACTGTGCAGGGGTAGAGCATCGCTTCGCATCCATGATTGAACTGGAAGAAGAAGAATTTGATCAGGTCATGAACGTGAATTTAAAGGGAGCATGGCTATGTATGAAATACGAAATTAAGCAGATGATGCGCCAGCGTTATGGAGGATCCATCATCAATATCTCATCAGTGAGCGGTCTGAAAACGACGCCCAATGGATCTATTTATTCTGCCAGTAAGCATGCGCTGGAAGGACTGACTAAAACGGCTGCTCATGAATATGCCAGGTTTGGGATTAGAATCAATAATGTGACACCGGGATTGGTTCAGACCCCCATGGCAAATCGTGTACTGGGGGTAAGTGAAGATAGCTCGGATGAGCTCTCTAATAAGTACATTCCTGCAGGTCGAATGGCCAACACAGATGAAATGGCTGAAGCCGTATTTTGGATGGCCTCGAAGCATGCAAGTTATATTATAGGGCATTCTCTTGTGGTGGATGGCGGTCTGGCTCTAGGAAGATAAAGAGGACTTGTAGGGAATGCCCATTCTCTACAGGTCTATTTTTATGGGAGGCAAATGGTCTTTAATGAATATTACCCAAACTTCCTATTTTGCGTTATTTACTAATGTTTCTTGAGAAGAAAAAACTTATACTTTGCTCAAGTTACACAACCATCTTTTGTAAGGAGTGGCAAAGTATGACGATTGATACAACGAAATATCACCCCCTCACATACTACAAGCTGAAGCCATCATTTTCCCAAGAACGGTTTTGGGTGCTACATAATCTTGATCCTGACAAGCCGACCTATACCATTTCTAAGGTTTTTCGATTCACTGGAGCATTTAATCTTAAAGCCTGGAAGAAAAGTCTGAGGGAATTAGTAGAACGCCACGAAATTCTTCGTACGACATTCACGTTCGAAGAAAGGCTTTATCAACTTATTGCAAGTGACCAGCAATGTGACTTCGACTACGTGGAACTCTCAGAAGACCTAGTAGAAGAAGCCATAAAGAGCTATATTCAACAGCCATTCGATCTTGAAAGCAGTAACCCGCTCTTTCATGTAAAGTTTATTAAGACCGGAATGGATACCCATTACTTCTTGATGAATATCCATCATATTCTCTGTGATGGTCCGTCTTTGGGAATCTTATTAGAAGATTTATTTCGCCTGTACTCATCCAATAGCCAGCAATTAAAAGCTGAATTGCCACCGTTGGAGATTCAATTCGCCGACTTTGCTGAATGGGAGAGGAATACTGTCGAGAGTGATCGATCGACTTCATTGGAGTTTTGGAAAGAGAACCTTAAGGGAGCCCCTTCCAAGGTCGACTTCAATAAACATGGGGAAAGCCAGAAGGTGGGCACGGGTGGGAAAACGACCAGGTTTAGGGTTCCAAGTGAACTGCAACAAGCCGTGAAATCTGTATCTAAAGCCAACCGAACCACCCTTTTCACCACCTTCATCACTGCATTTACCATCCTGATATACAAGTACACCTCACAGGAAGAGATCAGTATTGGAACACCCGTGAGTCTAAAAGAGAGCAAGGAGCTAGAGAACGTTACGGGATTATTCATCAATTCACTGGTTATTCGCTCTCATATATCGCCCCTCGATACGTTCAATGAACATCTAAAAAAAATGCAGGAACAAGTCTACGACTGTTTTAAACACAAGTATATTCCTTATGACACGATCGTGAAGGAAATCAGTCCTGACAGAGATGATATTCATAACGCTCTATTCAATATAATGTTCGCTCTCCATTACAAAGCTGGCAAACCAAATCTTACAGGTCTGGAGTACGAAGAAATCCTATATGACAACCGAACGACAAAGCTAGATTTGTCTTTGTCTGCAATCGTCAGCGAAGAGGAAATCGAACTTGAAGTCGAGTATGACACCAGCATCTTTAATCAAAGATATATCAACCAGTTGTTTGGACAGGACTTCATGGCTCTCTTAACAGAGCTCACAAAGGATCAAGACAAGCCTATAGGGACCCTTCCATTGGCAGAAGGAAGGTCGGTTATCACGAAAGTGAACCGCCCAGCCATTTCTCCAGTCAAATCGGAGAAATGTATCCACGAGCTGATTGAAGATCGGGTGGTCAATCATCCCCATGCCAATGCGCTTACATTTAGGAATCGAACGTTGACTTATCAAGAGTTAAATGAGAAGTCCAACGACTTAGCAGCTCGAATAGTTAATCAGATTGATCGAGGAGCTACGGTAGGGATATACATGGACCGCTCGATAGAGTTGATCCTCTCCGTTCTTGCCATAATAAAAGCAGGTGGCGTTTATGTACCTCTAAATACAGAGGATCCTCTTAAAAGAACGGAGAAAATGGTGGAAAAGGCAAACGTATCATTCCTCTTAACGAAACATGAAAGTGCTGAGCGGATAGCTACCATCAATCAGAAAACCTATAATGTTGAAGAATCTGAACTGGGGATTGGTTCTGATTTCCCTAATCTCAAGACATTGACTACTACTGAAGGAATGCTCTCTATTTACTTCACATCCGGATCAACGGGAGAACCAAAGGGGGTAATCAATCATCACAAAGGTTGGATTAACAGAATGAACGGGATGCAGCAAAGCCATCAGATGAAAATCGGCGATGCGGTCTTGCAGAAGACGTTGCACACATTTGATGCCTTTGGTCTGGAAGTGTTTTGGCCGTTGATGTATGGCGGACACATCCATTTACTTGAACCTGGAGAACATCGTAATCCACGAGCAATTATTGATGCTATGAAGGAGTATAGAGCAATCTTCCTTCAAGTGGTACCGAGCATGCTGAATGAAGTGGTCTTGGAGTTGACTGAAGAGGATGCCGAAGCGTTAAGTGAGCATCTTAGATTCATTGGGAGTGCTGGTGAACCTCTGACATCCACTTTGTACAATGAGTGGAGAAAAAAAATGAACTGTCCAGTCTATAACACATGGGGTCCCACTGAAGCATCCATAGATGTCACCCAATATGTTTGCACAGAACATGATCGGTATAACGGTGACATCCTTTCAATCGGTAAACCGTTAATGAATAACGAGGTATACATCTTAGATGAATACCTCCATCCGGTCTCACCTTATGTCACAGGAGACATTTTTGTATCGGGAATAGGTTTGAGCAGGGGCTATGTGAATGATCCTGAAAAAACTAAGCAAACATTCCTTGACAACCCTTTTCATGAAGGAACGATCATGTACCGGACAGGGGATAAAGGATACTTTTTAGAAAGCGGTGACATTCAGTTTGTAGGTCGTGAAGATAACCAGGTCAAATTGAGGGGCATAAGGGTCGAGCTGGATGAAATTGAACGGGTCATAATGGAGAGCGAAAGCGTCAATCAATGTGTGGTGAAGGTGTCTGAGAATGGTGGAGGGCAGAAGCTTATTGCCTATATCACCATGCTTGATGAGAGCGAGGTAGCTATACATAAGGTGAAGGATGAGCTGATGACGAAACTCCCTATGTATATGCTACCCACACATTTTGAACTGATGAAAGAATTGCCTCGCCTATCAAATGGGAAAATCGACAGAAAATCACTCTCTATTCCGGAAGGGAAGATCTTTCAAAGTGAGGAACTGATTCTCCCTAGGACCAGCAAGGAGCTCATTCTTTGCCAATTAATGAGTGATTTGCTAGAACATGAACAGATCGGAATCAATAGTAATTTCTTCGATGTAGGTGGGCATTCCCTTAACGCTTTCAAACTATTGAATCGAATTAATCAAGAATTCCATACCAAGCTACCTCTGAGCTTCATCTTTAAACATCCTACCATCGAAATGATGGGGAAGGTGCTGGACACTATTAATAATCAGGAATGGAAGACTTCCAATGTGATCTCTTTACAAAAGGGTGACCAAGAAAAACGACCGCTCTACTTAATCCATCCAGGTGGTGGGGGAATCATCTGTTATTACGAGTTTGTGAGGAAAATGAGTATACCGAATCCGATTTATGGTATTCAATCCATTGGCTATGAAGATCATGTATCCCCATTGTCGTCAATTAAGGAAATGGCGTGTGAGTATATAAAGGGGATAAAGAAGGTGCAACCAGCAGGACCCTATGCCCTGGCAGGATGGTCATTAGGCGGGACGATTGCATTTGAAATCGCTCATCAACTGGAAGAGATGGGTGACGAGGTCGATTTTATCGGGCTGATTGACACCTATCCCATTGATTGTCATCGAGATGACCAACAAGTGGCTCAGTCGCGTAAATCTCCTCTAGAGGCATGGGCGGCACGATTAAATCTAACGTATACGGAGAACCTTACCGATGAGAAAAAAATCCAACTCATTCACACAGAGGTTAAAAAGAGAAAGATGATTCCATTCGATGCGACGCTGAATGAGACGGCTAAAGTGTTAGAAATTATGTATTGCAACAATTTAGCGGCAGAGGAATTTTTCTGTGATTATCGTATTCATCAAACACTACACTTGTTCAATGTAAGTGAACGATCGGAAATCAATCCGATTCCCCTGGTGGATACAAATGTGTGGGCAGCCCGGACAACAAAGGAAGTATTCATCCATGAAATAGATGGCCATCATCATAATCTCATGGACAAAACGAACGTAGAAAGAGTTGCGGGAGCATTTAAAAATATATTGGAAGAACAGGTGGTTACACATGATTGAATTAAGAAGTGATACGTTCTCATTACCAAGTAAAGAAATGCTGGATTCGATTAGCAAGGCAATTTTAGGAGACGATGTCTATAGTCAGGACATGACCGTGAAGGAATTAGAGAGCAGAGCAGCTGAATTACTGGGTAAGGAAGACGCGATTCTTATGCCGTCTGGAACAATGGCGAATCTTGCCTCTATCCTTGCCCATTGCCCGAGGGGATCAAAAGTGATTGTTGGAGACAAATCAGATATATACATCTATGAGGCGGGAGGTGCTTCCGTTTGTGGGGGAGTCATGTATGAGCCCGTTCCAACAGAGTCAGATGGAATCTTGAAATTACACAATGTAGAGAAGGCATTTCCTCAGGATCAAGACGATCCACAGTTTGCACTTCCCTCGCTTATATGCATTGAGAACCCAAGTAATCGGACTGGGGGGAATATCCTGCCTCTCTCGTATTTGGAGGAACTATCTTTATTCGCAAAGGAGAAGAAGGTACCCCTTCATATGGATGGAGCGAGAATTTTCAATGCTTCGTTTGCAATGGACGTGCCCGCAGCTCATATCGCAAAGTATGCAGACTCAGTCCAATTCTGTTTGTCCAAAGGTCTCTCAGCTCCTGTGGGGTCGATGGTTGCAGGAACTCGCGCGTTCATTCAAAAGGTTAGAAGGATCAGAAAAATGTTGGGCGGCGGGATGAGACAAGCTGGAGTTATTGCGGCGCCTGGAATCGTCGCTCTAGAAAACATGGAAGCTACATTGGAGCAAGATCATCTGAAAGCTAAAATGCTTGCAGATCAATTAAGTATGGTGGAGGAAATAATCCTTCAACCAAATGTGGAAATTAATATGGTTTTTTTCAGATTGAGAGGAGAATATACAACCAATAAATTCATCAGCACCTGTTCCATGTTCGGCCTCAACATTGATGAGTTGGAACCAGGTGTGATCAGGGCTGTCATTCATCGAAATATTAGTGATGAAGATATTTTGGATACGGTTGAAATTATTAAGAGGGCTATTCCATTATCAATGGCAGAGAGGAGCGTATACGGTTGATTCATCTAACTGGGAGGATTACGAAGGAACCGAATGACTTTATAAATCAGCATATACTCGAGCCTCACTTTGCCTTCGAATTAGAGCACTTGACTAACCATTACATTGAAATTGAACTCGTCATGAACAGGGAGTACGAAAGGCTGGGATTGATCAATCATAAAGAACGTCTCGCCTTGGATGAGGCATTAAAAAAAGTCGACATCTCTGTCATCCAGGCAGATCCCTCTCAAAATATGTCTGATATGTCGTTTGCGATTGAAAAGTTTGTTGAAAGCCAGTTGGATTCTTGTGTGCCGGTGAGATGGCATAGTGATCGAAGCAGAAATGATGTTCAGAGTTGTGCCCAAGCCATGTTTCTTAAAGAACAGGTGGTTGAACTGGAACAGAAGGTAGCAGATTTGATTGGCATCTTGATTAATCGATCCCAAGAGTCTACCAAGTTGCCTCTACCGGGTAAGACGCATTATCAACCAGCCCAAGTCATTACGCCAGCTTTTTATTTCCTCTCGATCGTTGAAGAATTGACGCATATAAGAAAGGTCCTGCTAAATGTATTCGACTATATTGACCAGTGCCCATTGGGGTCCGGAGCCATGGCTGGATTAGAATATGCATGGGATCGTCAAAGAATGGCCGAGGAGCTGGGTTTTCGTAAGCCTAAAGATACAGCTTTGGCTTCCATTGCTTCGAAACAGGGGATTCTGGAAGTAGCAGCCGCCCAAGGGAACCTGGGCGTACTTATCAGTCGTTTAGCAACAGATCTAATGGACTGGCTTATCGATGGGTACATTGATCTTCCAGATGAGCTTTCCGGTATCTCCTCAGCGATGCCTCAAAAGAAAAATTACCCCATTATGGAGAGGATAAGAGGACAGAATGCCCATATGATCTCGTTCTATACGGGCATAGCACTCTCTCAGAAGAATACCCCTTTCACGAATCTCGTAGAGACGGCTAAAGAGGGAGGGAAATATGTAGGTGAACTTTTCCATACTTCCAAGGTTAATCTCAGCTTAATGAGAATCGTCCTGGAAAATATCTCATTTATAGAAGAAAAAATGCTGGACGACTGTGCTAAAGGATTCTTTGGCGGATTTGCATTTGCTAATCATCTTACGAGAGAATATGACGTTCCGAATCGAAAAGCCCAATCGATCGTAGGTGAAATCATTCGAACAGCTATCGAAAAGGGTGTCTCTCCATCCGGAGTAGAAAACGTATTGGTCCAGGAAGTTTGTCATAAGCATGGATATAGTATCCGAATGGATCAGGAGTCCATTCTAGCATTATTCTCTATTCCTCATAATGTAAACAAGCAGACATCTGGCTCGACTAACCCGGCCAGTGTGGAGGCACTGCTTCATGAATACTTGGCAGTCAATCATGAGATTGGACAAAGATGGGAAAAACGAAATCATTTAGCGAAATCTTAGGAGGCTGAGAGATGTGCGGACTGACATGTTAAAAACTCCCGACCGGCTGGAGCTCAGAGGAGTCGGTATCTCTAGCGGGACTTTTGGAGAGTTATTGCAAGGGGTATTGACCAATGGCAAGCCTTTCTTGGTAACACTCCCGATTAACCGCTACTCAAAAGCCACGTTCAAACCTGACCTTTTGAGTGACACGATTGAGGTCCACCCCTCGTTCAAACTCAAGGCTAAAAGGCTGTGCGAGAGAATTTTGGTCGAACATAACCTCCCGCTTGGAGGTACCCTTACGGTTGAAAGTACGATTCCAATCGGAAAAGGTCTGGCAAGTTCCTCAGCAGATTTAGTCGCGGTGTCCAGGGCGATTGAGTCAGCCTATGACTTCACAATGGACATTAATACCTTGCAACGCTACCTTGCTGATATTGAACCAACTGATGGTGTGATGTATTCATCCATTGTTTCCTACTACCATAGAGAAGCAAAGTTAAAAGACCACATAGGTCCACTGCCATCTCTGACCATTGTGTCGCATGATGAAGGTGGAGAAATCAATACGATTGAATTTAACAAGAGGCATCAACCATATGAATCCAGTCATAAAGAAGAATACGATCGGTTGCTTAAGGACTTGATTCATGCCATTCAAGAGAAGGATCTTAAAGGTATAGGTGAAGTAACCACGAGGAGTGCCATCCTTCACCAAACCATCGCACCAAAAAAAACGTTGTACCAAATGATGAAGATCAATGAAGAAGTGAATGGCCTAGGCGTTGTAATAGCTCATAGCGGCACCTACATAGGTGTCCTGCTCTCTCAAGAGGACGAGGGATACTACAGGAAGCTTAAAATGGCTAAAGAACGGGTTTGTCAACTTACCGGCCAGGTTCAGGTGATGCACACGATTACGAAGGAGGAGTGCCCAAGTGGCTACTAATTTGATCGATTCAATAGGTAAGACACCTCTCGTTTCATTATGTACACCTAATGTGCATGCAAAGCTGGAAATGTTGAATCATTTTGGGATGAAGGATAGGGTGGCAAAAAATATCCTTCTTCAAGCAAAAATGGATGGGACGCTGAACCCTGGAGATGTCATCATCGAGAGTTCATCAGGCACGATGGCACTAGGGGTTGCCATGGTGGGGACGGCTCTCGGGCATGAGGTAATTATCGTCACAGATCCAAGAATTGATCCCCTTACCATGATAAAATTAAAGGCTCTTGGAGCGGATGTCCATGTTGTCGAACGGATGAGTGAATGCGGAGGTTGGCAAGGTGCCAGATTAGATTATCTATGTGAATTATTCACTATATACCCTAATCATTTTTGGCCTAAGCAATATGAAAATCCCCACAACCCCGGCGCGTATCAATCCCTTGCAGATGAGCTAATGAACGAACTTCCTTCAATTGATTATCTTGTGGGGGCGGTTGGGAGCGGAGGATCACTTGGTGGTATTGCCTCACATCTTAAGGTGAAACACCCCTCGCTGAAAGTAATAGCTGTAGATAGTGTAGGCAGTATCTTATTTGATCAGCCTTTGAAAAGCAAGAGGCTACAAGGCGGTCTAGGAAATAGTATCAAACCTAAGAATGTGCAGTATGGACTAATTGATGAAGTTCATTGGTTAAATGACAATGAAGCATTTGAATCTTCAATTAGACTCGCGAATAGAGAGAAAATCTTTGCGGGGAACAGCTCGGGATCCGTCTATACCGTAGCTTCCTGGGTTGGTAAAAAGGCAGGCCCCGATAAGACAGTCGTAGCTATTTTCCCCGATCGTGGAGACCGCTACCAAGATTCCGTCTTTAATGAGGAATTTTGGAAAGATCATGGCTTGAACCATGGGAGTATTCCTTCTGAACCTACTATGGTTTTGGGACAGGAGGAAGTGAAGACCTGGTCTTATGTAAAATGGAACAGAAAGGAACGGAAAAATCATGAGACCCAATATCCTACTATTCATAGAGTCTAATACCACGGGAACGGGGAGAAAGGCGTTTGATATTGCCAAGGAAAATGGATATAACGGCATCCTGCTTACCAACAGTATTAATCAGTATCATGATTTTTCAGGAATTGAGTACAAAGTATGCGATACCAATGATTTGGATTGCTTATATCAAGAGGTTGAAAAATTGGGTATTCATACGGTAGCGGGGATTATGAGTACAAGTGAGTATTATATTGAAATCTCTGCTGCCCTTGCTAATCGAGTTGGGTTGAACGCCAATAATCCCGATATCATTCGTCACTATAGAGACAAATCTCTTCTTAGGACGACCTTATCGGCCAATCAAGAGATTAATCAGCCCCTTTTTATGATTGTTGATGAAGAAAACGGAATGGAGAAGCTACATGAGCTCATGGATTTTCCGTACATTGTAAAACCAGCAGAAGATAGCGGTTCAAATGATGTCAAGCTATGTTATAACCGAAGAGAGATAGAAGAACAGGTCCAAGCCATTCTGTCAAAAGAAGTGAACATGCGGAACCAGAGAATGCATCCCAAAGTGCTAATTGAAGAGTATATTGGGGGGGACGAATATAGTGTTGAGGTGTTTGGAACTGGAAAGGATCTTATAACCATTGGAATCACCGAAAAAACGACGAAGGGAAGCCCCTACTTTATAGAAGATAGGCATATTTTCCCTTCTCGTATTCCAGTAGAACTAACAGCTTTGATTGAAAGATCAGTTCAATTAGCCATAGGTGAGCTGGGTCATCTAAACGGGGCAGTCCACGCTGAAGTGAAAGTAGAGGCAGGAAGCTGCTATATTATAGAAATCAATCCCCGCTTGGCTGGAGGTATGATTCCTGAACTTATTAAGCAAGCAACAGGGATCGATCTCCTAGAGCTGCACGTTCGTTCCTTTATAGAATCAATCGATTCAATGATGTATGAGACAGCTTACTATAGTGGAATTCAGTTCGTCACGTCCTCCTCAACCGGTGTTTTAAAGGCGATAAATGGCATGGAGAATATTGAGCGATTTCCTGGCTTTCATATGGCTTCGTTAGACAGTAAGAAGGGGAAGAGAGTGAGAAAGCCTAGGAATTCTTCAGATCGCCTGGGATATGTCATCGTTACCTCAAGTAGCTACGAGGGATTAGAGAGAAAACTCAATAGTATAGAAGAAGTCCTCTCCATTGAACTGGAGTAAAGCGATGCATAAAAAAAGCTACTACCACCAGATAGTAGCTTTTTTCTATTTTTTTTAGATAGGCATGGTGACTTCTTTCAGCGCATATTCCTCTAGTTTCTTACCGTGAACCTTTCCGTTAGGAAGGAAGGGGAACTTATCAATGCAGATCAGTTTATCAGGATACATATAGGTAGGAAGAGCTGAAATGATCTGTTTCCTTATGATAGAAGACTGATCTGGTGGATATTGAACGAATAGAGTAAGGAAGGAGCTCTTCTTCTCTTCCTTAAAACTCACCACTTTGCTCAATATGCCAAGTTCTTCTACGATTCTCTCCATATGGCAGGGATAAAAGGTAGCTCCCATTCGATGGATGGCCCCGTCGTGTCTACCAATAACGAAAAGGTTTCCCTCTTCATCAAAGTAACCAAAATCTTTCATATCAAGCCACCCGTTAAGAAGAGGTAAAGAGGCATTGCCGACTTCATCAAGATATCCTTCCATAAGTCCATTGCCCTTGGCATAAATGTGACCGATTTCACCAGGGATGGTCTCAATAAAGTCTTCATTAAATATTATAACGGAGGAACCTGGCAATAAGGTCCCCGTTCCCTTCAGATGTCCAAGGTTCGTAGAGGTTAAGTTGCCAGCTTCAGACGAACCGTAATAATCTAAAAGTGGAATGCCGAATACGGAATAAAAGCGCTCTTTTAACACATTTGGAACAGGGGCGCCACTCGTGAACCACATACGGACGTTGCGTTTGATTTGCTGGACGTGCTTCACATTCCTTTCGGCCAATTGAACAATGAGGTACGTGGTGGCTATGGTTGCTTCCACTACAGACACATTTCGTTGATTGATGATAGAAGGTAAAGTCCGTGTACTCTGATAATCACACACGATGAGAGTTCCGCCCGTCACCCACCATTGGATGATCATGTTAAGCCCCCAAATATTGAAAAATGGAACAACTGGCAGAATCACTTCATCATGGTTATATCTCATACCGATAGCGGTTGAGTACATATTTGAGAATAGGGATGCACCTGACTTCATAATGCCTTTGGGCAATCCTGTAGACCCTGATGAGAAAAGGATGACGGCATCACGACGGTGGTACCATTGGGTAAGGTCTAAATCCATGTCATTTTGCTGAGAAATAGTACTGGCGGCTTTTATCGTTGAGTGCAAGTTAATAAACGTGGTATGTTCCACTCCCGCATCTTCAGTTGATAGAATCCAATGAGACCTTGTTTTCTTATGGATCCAATCAAAATCGGTGGAACTTATGTCTGGATCAAGGAGGACGATAGAGCAGTTAACGTGCATCAATGAAAACAGAGAAACTAGAAATGAATAGTTATTAGGACAGCATAGAGTCACCCTGTCCCCTTCCTGAACACCATGTTTCAAGAGGACCATAGAGTGACGTATCACATCACTCTTAAACTGAACAGCTGTATACTCCTTTTGATCATCTATAATAAAACTATTATTCTTCTGATCTAGCTTCATATTATTACCTCCTTTGGCTACAGATATCCTAAGGTATCCCAAAAGTAAATTCTATGGTAATTAACGCAATAATTTGGATTTTGTGAAATATATGTTAAATTACCAATTTTGCGGAATACACGTATACTAAAAATTAGCCGGTATATTATACTTTGAGTACAGAAAGATATAAATTATGACAAAAAGGAGTGTTGGAATTTGAAGAAATTTTTCGACTTTTCAGATATAAGGGGAGAAGATTTAGAGAAATTAATCGATTTGGCATTGGATTACAAGACTGGGAAGGTAAATGATCAGCCACTGTTAGATAAAAACATAGGATTGCTCTTCAACGTTCCATCAACTAGAACGAGAATATCCTTTCAAACAGCCATTAAACAGTTAGGCGGGGAAGCATTGACATACAGCGCCAATGAGCTACAATTGGCCAACAAGGAAAGCATGAAAGATACGGCCACGGTCATGGGTAAGTACTTGGACGGTCTGGTTGTCCGTTGGTATAACATGAACGATTATGGTTATGGTCGGAATACATTAGAAGAAATTGCATTGAACTCACAATTACCCGTAATCAATGCGTTGGATGACAAGGACCATCCATGCCAGATCATGGCGGATGTTCTAACTCTCAAAGAAAAGTACGGTCAACAATACAAAAAGAAAAAAGTACTCTTCACTTGGGGATATGCAGAGAGGAAAAAATCACCTGGGTGCACCCACAGTATGCTGACGGCGGCTTCCCTACTCGGTATGGATTTGAGAATTGCCCACCCTGAGGGCTACGAACTCGATGATCAGTATTTGTCCTTTGCCAAACAGGCAGCGCAAAAATCGGGTGCAAATATCGAATTTTCCAATAACCTAGATGAAGCCATCGAAGATGTTGATGTGGTCTACGCAAAAGCTTGGGGTAGCCTTTCCTTACCTGGTTATGAAGAGCAGCAGTATAAAAGTGAGATAAGAGATCAATGGCTAGTCAATCATGAACGTTTTGCAAGAGCCAACCAAGATGCATATTTTATTAACCCCCTCCCGATCATCAGAGGAGATGAAGCCATTAAGGAAATTATTGATGGTCCAAGATCCCTAATGTATGACACCGCAGAAAACAGACTCCATGTTCAAAAAGCTACACTAGCCTCAATGTACTCAAAAGATAAAAACCTTCAGCTCGTTTAATCCTTATTGAAATCTACCAGCCTGTATCAGTGAACCACTTATGGACCTAAGCCGGGGAAGACAAAAACTCCTGCCATAATAGAGAGAATCCTTCAAAGGCATATTCAAATCGCTAGAATGAACAGATCAAAGCTGTTTCAAACTAATAACGATTATTGGAGGAACTATGAAGCTGCCATTAAAAACTGCCATAGTAGATAGAAATTTGTCGTTAGTGAACCAAACTCATCTATTTCTTAAATCCAGTCCGATTGATATAGACGTACAATATAGCGTGTACATCGAAAATGAAATTTTTAGTCTTGATGATTTGGCTGCATGT
This sequence comes from Rossellomorea marisflavi, assembly GCF_009806575.1. NCBI lineage: Bacteria > Bacillati > Bacillota > Bacilli > Caryophanales > Bacillaceae > Rossellomorea > Rossellomorea marisflavi. The sequence continues at coordinate 950,961 of NZ_CP047095.1, forward strand.
GATCTTGATTTAATCATTATGAGTAATACCAATTTGTCTGCTTTGAAGATGCTACGAAAATATTTGCAGCAGCAACATTTACTCACTGGCCAAGAAAGTCCCATGGTGATGATTTTTGATGATACGGTAGTGAACATACAGCGAATTCATCTAATGTGGGAAATCTCGAATAGCATCATCCTTAATAGGAGGAAAGAAGATCTGTTGCTGGCCATTCAAACTTTAGCCAATGGCGGTTTCTACTATTCGAAAGAGTTCTCGGGTTACAACGAAAGCAAAGGATACTTCCGCAATAATGTGAATAAGTTGCCTTTGACCAAAACGGAGATATCGGTCGTCAAAGAGCTGATCCGTGATAAAACCAATCAAGAAATCGCCAATACACTCTACATGAGTCGACGGACAGTGGAGTATCACATCACTTCATGTATTCAAAAGTTTGAAGTGAACTCCAGAGTAGGTCTAGCAGTGAAAGCCCTTTCAATCATTGAGAGGGAGTCATATGATTCATTAATGAATGAACTGGTAAAGTGAAAGGAGGGACGTGACGATGAAAGGCCTAATGGTGACACTCGTCCCCTTTGAAGAGGAAGATGTGGAATTAATCTATCAGTGGAGACAATCCGACCTTACAAGCACGTTGATGAGCGGATCATTGAACTTTGTATCATTAAGTGAAATGAAGGAACAGATGAAGCAAGACAAATCCAGATACGTAGGAGTTAAGACCAATGCAGGGAGAAAAATCGGTTTTATCTCTTGGCATGAGGTGAAAACCCAGGGGAATTATCAAATTGGTGGGACCATTGGGGATCCATCAATCTGGGATGAAGGTTATGGTGTGGAAGCAACAAAGTTGGTCATGGATTATCTGTTCCATTTCAAGAATGCCCATCGCCTGCAGTTTGTGACGGGCTTATACAATACGAGGACCATCGGGATGCTCATGAAACATACTACCCAAATAGAAGGAATTCTGAGAGATTATTATTTTCTTGATGGGTCCTACCATGATGCAGTCATCTGTTCAGTCCTACGAGATGAATATTATGAATACTACGAAGAGAATCCTGAATTTTACTACAATATTTTTGATCCTGAGACATTAAAGGAAACAAAAGATAAATTCAAGAGGTACTACGAGAATCAACGAAGTCTCTTTTCAAATTTAGGAGTGTGAAGGAAATCGTGAAAGGAAAAGTCGCGATCGTCACGGGTGGGTCCCAAGGTATTGGAAGAGCAATTGCCAAACGCATGGCGGAACAGGGGGCAACCGTGATTGTCACCTACCTCCGCAATAAGGAAGAAGCGGTAAAGACGGTCGAGACAATTAATGACGAATTCCCCTCAGCCTGTACAGCCATTCACCTTGATGTAAGAGAGTATGATCACGTTGAAGAAGTATTCAATCAAGTGAGGAAAAAGCATGGATCGATTGATGTTTTGATCAATAATGCAGCAGTTAGTGCCGAAAGGGCCTTAGCAATCAATAGTCTCGATAATTGGGGAGAGATCTTATCAACCAATATCATGGGCACGATCAATTGTATCAAAGCGGTTTCCTTACCTATGCTCATGGCTCGAAAAGGGAGTATCGTCAGCATCTCTTCCATTGCAGGAATCAAAGGGATTCCGAAGTTAAGCAGCTATTCAGCCAGCAAAGCTGGAATTATCGGACTTACTCGATCACTAAGCAAGGAATTTGCCAATTTTAACGTAAGAATTAATGTCGTCGCACCCGGCTATATAGAGGGAACGCGAATGTTTAATGAAATTGAAGAGAAGGATTTGATTGAATACAAGGAACAAATTGACTTAAAGAGGTTTGGTCAACCGGAGGAAATCGCCAAGGCGGTCGGATTTATCTGTTCAGATGATGCCAGTTACATTACTGGACAGACTTTGGTTGTAGATGGTGGTCTATCAATCTAGTGAAATAGGTGAAAAATGATGAAAAAAGCACTAATCTTACCCCCACAAATGACGATCAGAACAGGGCATCTCCTGGAGTATTACAATCAATTCGAAGAAGTTCAATCCTATTTCGATGAAGCAAGCGAGGTATTGGGAATCTCTCTGTATGATTCCTTCTTCTCGGATAATGAAAAGTTGATCAATGAGAGTCACATTGGCAGATGCGGCATTGTCTCTATCACATGTGGATTATTGAAGAGACTGAACATGAACCTAGAGGAGTATTCCTTTATCTCTGGCCCAAGTCTTGGTAGCATCACATCAGGTTATATAAGTGGATCTTATTCTTTTGCAACCATGCTACAGATGATTGTGTCAATGGTAGAGAGTGAAAAGGCGATTTATTCCGATGATCGGTTTGGCAATTATATGTTCTATAACATTAGTCAGAAGAAGCTGTTGGAAATAATGGAAGAAACAAACAAGCAGGGTCATTATGTGGCGCCTTGTATGTTCACAGCAGATAATCAAATGATTATTACTGGGGAATTGACTGCGCTGGAAAAGATGGGCTGGGACGTATTGAAAAGCGGAGGTCTCGGTGTGCATATCCCTTACAGTCCTCCCGCACACTCGTCCATGATGGGTGAAGTTAGGGATCTTTTTAAGAAATCGTTTATGGAGAGCCATGAGTTTGAAAATCCATCTATTCCTAACATCTGCAACAATACAGCAAAACCGATGGTTCAAGGGAAGGAGATCAAGCGGTCTCTTACAGAACAGTATGTCCTGCCTGTCAGATGGACAGATATTCTTCACCTTCTAAAAGAAGAGGGGGTCGAGCAGCTTGATATTATCGGACCAGGGAAGTTTTTGGTGAAATCGATGGAGTTCACTGATGTATCGTTTACCCTTAAAAGTTACCTAGAGATTGAAGATTTCCAAATGACCAGAAGTTGACCATGGAGGGGTATGATGAGTAAATCAGTCTTTTTATTTCCTGGAATGGCCAAGTCGGAATATCGGGACTTTAAAACCTTTATAGAGAAATCATCTATAGCCCAATCTCTTTATAAAGAAGCAGAGAGGTGCATGGATTATCCTTTGCTTGAGAAATTCTCAAGCGGGGATACGTCTATTGTGACGGAGCGTTGTTCATACTTTGTCAACACACTTGCCTTGTTGTATGAATTTCAAGAGCGTCATCCTGAGGTAGACCCTGACTATATCATCGGATCCAGTTTCGGTATTACACCTGCAGGGATTTTCTTGGGAAGCATCGATTTTTCAGATGCCTTGAAGATGGTAAGAGATACAGCTCTTGTAGAAGATTCCTACTTGAGTAATCTTGATGCTGAGTACTGCACACATTTCATTTACAAATATTCTTTGGATGATTTGGAAGACATTGTAGAATCATTCAGATCTCAAGGTAAATGGATTGAGATATCAGTATTCATTTCGGATGACCTCATTGGAATCGGTTCGACGGTAGAGACCGTTAATGAACTCAAACAAATGATAAAAGTTCAGGGGAAAAGCACGTCCATACACACCGCTGAACTAAGCCATACAAGTAATCTGAAGGAACTGAGAGATCGATTGGATCGAGAGGTCTACTCTCATTATCATTTTTCTGAATGTTCAAAACCTTTTGTGTCAGACTTGGATGGGAGGTACATTGTAGCAGGAGAAGATTTAAAGGAAGAGATGTTGAAAAGTGTCGATCACCCAGTTAAGTTTACTCTAGTTCATAAGAAAATGCTTGAAGATGAAATTGAACAAGTGTACGTAATTGGTCCCAGTAACTTTTTTGGAGCCATCTTAAAACGGGATTTCACCGTAACGAACATTGATCCTTTGAAATTCAAATTATAACTGGGGGACTGGCGATGATTGAAACAACTGTCAAAGACAAACAGAATGTAATGACTTTGAGTAGACCGATTGGGATCCTTTCATCGGGAATGTTCGTTCCAGAAAATGAGGTGTCAAATGAGGACTTAAGCAGCCATCTTGACACTTCTGATGAATGGATCGTGGATAAGACCGGGATCAAGACAAGAAGGTTTGTCAGTGAGGACCAAGCAACCTCCGATCTCTGTATTGAGGCAGCAAAACAAGCCATCGAAAATGCCGGTTTGGATGCCCAAGAGATTGATGCGATCATCATTGCCTCATTTACTCCGGATCAGATTCTCCCCTCCACATCGGTCATTGTAAAGGATGCTCTTGGAATCAACAATGCGATAACCATTGATATGAATCAGGCAGCTTGTGCAGGTGGGATCTATGGATTGTTTTTGGGAACCCATTTGTTGCAGAATCCTTCAATTCAACATGTGCTGGTCATCGGGGCAGAGTCCTTATCTAAGTATACGAATCCACAAGACCGGACCACTCGTGTATTCTTTGGCGATGCAGCTGGGGCCGTCATTCTTCATCATGAAGCTGATGGGTATAATCTTTTATCTTGGGAACTTGACTCTGAGTTGTCTTATAAGGTCGAGATTCCTGCAGGTGGGTCCAGGAAACCAACGAATGAATGGACTGTGAAGCAAGATGAGCACTATATCAAAATGGATGGTAGGACAGTATGGAATATGGCCACTAAGCACCTTCCAAACTCGATCCAGGCGGTTATTGATCAAATGGAACTTACACCAGATGATATTGACCACTATATTGTTCATCAGGCCAATCTGAACATCATTCAGGAAGTATTGAAAAAGCTTGGTCAGCCTGATCATAAGACCACTATCAATATTGACAAATTTGGGAATACAGGAGCAGCCACTGTGTTGACAGTGTTGCATCAGGCTATGAATACGAAAGCAGTAGCATCGGGAGATACTCTTGTAATCGGTGGAATAGGTGCAGGTTTCATATGGGGAGCGCTGGGTTTATCAAGGGCCACGTAAAGGCCAAACCTACACATAAAAAGAAGAAGAGGTAGTTACTGATATGAGGAGGAATTGGGAATGGATGAGCTAATTAAACGAAAAGTAGTTGAATTATTTACAGAAGTATATGGGGTCAATCTACAAGAAGATGTGGATGGAGATACGATTCTTTTTGGACCGGATTCTCCTTATAAGCTGGACTCAATGGACGTGCTTCGAATCATCTCCATTTTAAAAGACGAGTATAAGCTTGAAATCAACGCGATGCAAATCACAAACTTTAACACATTGAATAAGATGGTCGAATTTATAAAAGAATCTATGCCCCAAGGAGCTAGATAAAATCGTATAGTCAATTGAAACCGGCCTCTTGTCTAGTCTTTGACAAGAGGCATTATAGTGGGAGGGTTATAACATGAAGAATGCACATACGATTGTGATGGGTGTCATAGGTGAAGATTGCCACTCTGTGGGCAATAAAGTTCTCCACTTTGCTTTCCAAGAGAAGGGATTTACCGTTCATAATCTTGGTGTCCAATGTTCTCAAGAAGAGTTTATTGAAGCTGCTAAGGAAGTTAACGCTGATGCAATCATCGTTTCGTCCCTTTATGGTCATGCTGAGCTAGACTGCCGGGGCTTTGCTACAAATTGTACTAAAAGTGGATTGGCTCAAGTGCTTCTTTACATTGGAGGAAACCTTGCAATTGGAAAAAATGAGTGGGCAATGGTGGAGAAAAAGTTTCTTAAGATGGGATTCCATCGTGCCTTTCACCCATCCGCCGATCTTGATCAAGCAATAGAATGGATTCGCGCGGATATTTCATTACAAAAGGGGACACACTCAATCCCTGGCACGGAGAAGGAAGATGCGACCAAAAAACGCAAAATTAACTGAAGATATATTCTACAGGATAAGGGAGCAGGTTCTAGGAAGTTGGCCAACCGGTCATTGGATTGACTTAGAAGAGTCGGTTGAATACTTGCGGTCCCTCCCGCCACACAAATCATTTCCTGAAGTCTTGACTGAAGCAAAGAAAGTAAATAGGGTATTGCTTCAGCCAAGGGGCGGAGTAGCAACCATTACTGGCCAGACTGCATTGCTGGAAGGCTTCATTAAAGCAGGAGCGGATGTCATGCCTGTTACCATTGATAGCTATACAAGACAGAATGCGTATCTGAAAAGTGAGCAAGGATTAAGTGAAAGTCTTACAAAGGATACCTCGGTCCTTAATGGGTTTCCCGCTGTGAATCATGGGTTAAGAGGGTGCCGGAAGTTGAGTGAGGCCATACCGCGCCCTCTTCAAGCCAGACATGGGTCACCTGACGGAAGGCTTCTAGCGGAAATTATACACGCTTCTGGATGGACTTCCAATGAGGGGGGCGGCATCTCTTATAACATTCCTTACTCCAAAAAAGCGAGTTTGGAAAGCAGCATCTTCAACTGGCAATATTGTGATCGGTTAGTCGGGGTTTATGAGGAAAAGGGAATTTCATTAAACCGGGAACCTTTTGGACCTTTGACGGGTACTTTGGTGCCGCCAAGCATCTCAAATGCTATTGCAATCATGGAGGGCTTACTAGCGGCCGAACAAGGGGTCAAGAATATAAGCTTGGGCTTTGGTAGTGTAGGTCACGTTCCACAGGATATAGCTGCCATGAAATCGTTGAGGATGATGGCATCGCGACTTTTTAAAGAGTTCGGATATGATGTTAACCTTTCAACCGTTTATCACCAGTGGATGGGTAATTTCCCACGTGAAGAATCTGAAGCCTATTCTGTCATTAATTTGGGGTCTCTCACATCGGTATTGGCAGGTGCGACAAAGATGATTATCAAAACACCCCATGAAGCGGAAGGTATTCCTACATTAGAGGCCAATATGAATGGAATCAGGACGTCCCATCACATGGTAAAGATGATCAGAAGCCAGTTAGGGAGCCTGACGATTGATGTGTCTGATGAAATGGAGATTATTCAAGAAGAAACCATGCTTATTATTGACGAAGTGTTTCGTTTAGGCAAAGGTGATCTGGCCGAAGGAATCATTGAATCGTTTGCAAAAGGAGTTTTGGATATACCGTTTGCGCCGAGCATCTATAACCATGGAGCAGTCATGCCGATCAGAGACTATCTAGGAGCAATTCGGATTGTAGAATTCGGCAATTTGCCCTTTAATGCTCATATTAAAGCGCTGCATCAGGAGAGGATTGCTAAGAGAGAACGTTTGGAAAACAAGAAGGTAAATCACGAAATGATTGTCAATGATATTTTTTCCGTTTCCAACGGGGATTTTTTTCAAAATGGAACCAAGGGGTGACAACGTGACATGAGAAACAATGGTGTATATGTCAGTGAGAAAGAAATTGATCAATCCAAGACCGTGATTGATTCGTTTGAAGAGCAAGCTAAGCATCATCCTGATTGGGTGGCCGTCCGCTATAAAAATGAGGAAATGACGTATGAAGAATTGAACCATCAGTCCAATCAGGTAGCGCATCTGTTGAAAGATCAGGGGCTAAACGTGGAAGAACCTGTAGCCGTATGCATGGATAAGTCCATTCACATGATTACAGCCATTCTAGGAATACTGAAAGCAGGTGGTTACTATGTCCCGTTAGATCCGGCTTTACCAAGTGATCGCTTGACCAAGATCATAAAAAGAATAAACTCTCCTATTCTTCTAACTGATTCTGCTAACGAATCGTTCTTTCATTTAGATCATGTAAGAAGCATGCATCATATTGAACGTTCAACTCTCGTAAAATATGCTACGACCAACCTCTCCGATAGAGCTTCCATTCATCATCTTATCTATACCATCTTTACATCAGGGACTACGGGAGAGCCAAAAGGAGTACAAGTTGAGCACAGGAATGTATTGAACCACCTTCAAGGAATACTGGGCTATATGAACGTAGTAAAACCCTTAAACTATACCCTTCTTACTACGATTGCAGCAGATTTATCCGTCACACCTATATTCGCCGCTCTCATAACAGGTGGGACACTACATATCATCCCCGAAGAGATGATCACTGATGCCGAAAAGCTTGGAATCTATTGCAGGGAGTATGGTGTCAACTGCATGAAATTAGTCCCCTCCCACATGGAGGCACTTTTGTATAGAGATACGCCATCTATCTATATCCCGGATTACATCATTCTTGGTGGAGAACAATTGAAATGGAGCTTGGTGGATAAAATTAAGGAACGCCATCCAACATGTAAGATCTTTAATCATTATGGACCCACAGAGGTAACGGTCGGGGTCATGGCCAACGATATTGATCAAGTGGAAAGGACAGGCAGTGTCATTCCGTTGGGAGAGCCATATGGGTGTTCGGTTATCATGGTTTTGGATGAGAACCTTGATCCAGTAGTACCTGGTGAGATCGGTGAAATCTACATAAGCGGATTAGGTATTACCCGAGGGTACTTTCAGAATGATTTCTTGACCAAAGAGAAGTATATGCCGAATCCTTGGCAGGAAGGCGAACATGATCATACCCTTTATAAGACTGGAGACCTGGCAAGGGTCAATCCTCAAGGTCAACTGGAATTCGTGAGCAGGATCGATCATCAGGTGAAGGTTCGCGGTTATCGGGTTGAACTAAATGAAATACAAGCCCATCTGGAAGCTAAGGATGAGATTCAAGATAGTGCAGTGGTGGCAAGAATCAATCAGAACGGGGAAACAATTATTCGGGCTGCTTTGGTATTTGATCCAGCATATAAGGGAACTGTCAAACAAATTAGAGAGGCATTAGTAAGTACTCTACCGGCCTATATGCTCCCACAAGAATATGTGGTACTGGATTCCCTGCCCCTCAATGCTAACGGAAAAGTCGATCGACAGCTCATCACCAATCAGGTTTTGGGGGAATTGGCTGGAGCACATGAAGAAGAGATGAGTGTGACAGAGAAGAAAATTCACACCATTTGGTCTTCGTTACTAGACTCTAGTCACATGAATAGAACGGATCGGTTTCTTGAAGTCGGGGGAAATTCATTGAATGCCATTAAATTGGCGAGTGAGTTGGAGGATGCTTTTCAGGTAAGGGTAACAATAGGTGACGTGTTTGAACAGGAAACCATTGAAGACCTTGCAAGTTTAGTAGAGGGTCGACAAGAACAAACGGAAGGTTCCCAGTTGGAAAGATCGCATTTTAGTACGTTGGAGGCATCCTCTCAACAAAGTAGGTTGTGGTTCTGGGATAAACTGGATGTAAATCGTCATTTGTATAATATTCCTTATAAAGTAAAGCTCACAGGAGGTATTGATCCGAGTAGGCTTCACAAGGCAATTCGAATGATGATGGTGAAGCATGAGATTCTGAGAACCAAGATCATAGAGAACGATGGCCGTCCCATGCAAAAAGTGGACGTAGAAGGAGGAGATGTTCCATTTGAAGTGGTGAATGCATCGATGAATCCTCATGATGTGGAGGAGTTCATTGAAGATAAAGCAAAGAGAGCATTTGATTTATCTAAAGGGACTTTATTCGAAGTGGTTCTTTATAAAGTAAGTCCAGAAGACCATACGTTATTCCTTAATTTTCATCATAGTATTTTTGATGACTGGTCCTTCACCATCTTTTTGGAGGATTTGCTGTCCTTTTATCATTCTCCTGAAAGGGGCCTGGATTCAAGCCAATTGCTTCAATACCAAGACTATTCTGAGTGGCATAAAAAGCATTTACTCATTCATAGAGAAAATCTGGTTGACTATTGGTCTCGAGTATTGGAAGGAAATGTAGAAAAGGTGAAATTCGCCGATTATCACGAAGAGGCTAATGAGTCTTTTGAAGGTGAATCTTTCCATTTCCATATTCCTGGGAAGTCAGTGGAGAAGGTAAACCGTCTTGCTAAGGAAACCGGTACCACTAAATTCATGGTTCTCATGAGTCTGTTTCAACTTATGCTCTACAAATATACGCATATACAAGACATCATCGTAGGGGCACCTGTTGCCGGAAGGCCGGGAGGTCACTTTGATCAGACACTGGGCTTTTTCGTCAACACTTTGCCATGGAGGACACAGTTTGATGAAACGTCGACCTTCATCAGTCTCTTGCGTCATGTTCAAAAGCAAAGTGTTGATCACCTGAAGCATGTGCATCTTCCTTTCGAAGATATAGTGAAGGAAGTGAGAAGTGGTGTAGAATATAGCCTCACGCCTATCATGAATATCATGATGGCCTTCCAAAATGCGCCTAAGCTGAATCGCGATAAGTATCCCCTGTTAACTGGTGCACCTGAAAAAGTGAACAATCATACATCCAAATATGATCTTACTTTGTTTTTGGAAGAGAATGAGGGAGAGATCTTAGGCCGGTGGGAGTACAAATCGTTCCTCTTTACAGAAGGAAGAATAAAGCAATTTACGAGGCATTTTTCAAAGCTGCTAGATGGCTTGTATGAAAAACCTCTGAATAGTCGGATAGAAGAGTTTAATTTGCTAACAAAGGAAGAAGAGAAGCAGCTAACAGAAACCATTGATGAAGTTGCCCCATCTGTGGGTTTGCACGCCTTATTCGAAGCGCAGGCAAAAAGAACCCCTGAAAATATAGCCGTTATTCAAGGAGACAATCAATTGACGTATAAGGAGTTAGATGAACGATCATCTTATCTCCGCGACCACTTAATTCAACGTGGTGTTTCTCGCAATGACATCGTCGCAATTAGTATGGACCGCTCGCCCGAAATGTTGGTGTCACTTCTCGGAATCTTGAAGGCTGGAGGAGCGTACTTGCCTATCGATGCCGGCATGCCTCCGGGTAGAGTGGAAGAGATTTTAACCGACTCACGTGCAAAAGTGATTGTAGTCTGTGGTGACCAATCCCATTCGACAGAGTTTTCATCAATCATGGATGTAAGCAGACTTGACTGGGATCAGGCAGATGGATGCGGGAAGTCAATAGTGGTGGAGGGAACAGACGTAGTATCTGTCTACTACACATCTGGATCCACGGGAAAACCGAAGGGAGTAGCCAATCACCATCAAGGATGGGTCAATCGAATGGAGTGGATGCAATCCTATCATCAATTAAGGGAAGAGGAGACTGTTTTACATAAAACCACTCTTTCGTTTGATGACGCAGCGGTCGAAATCTTCTGGCCGCTAATAATCGGGGCTCGAGTTGCCTTGATGAATCCTGAAGAACATAAGGATCCACGTGCCATCATAGAGGATACTGTGAAATATGATGCGTCTATCCTTCACTTCGTCCCTAGTATGTTGAAACTCTTCGTTGAAGAAATTAGTGAAGAAGAAGAAAAGGATATGCCTTCACTTCGTGCCATCATCTCAAGTGGGGAAGCCCTTGCAACCTCACTCGTCAAAGACCTTTTCTCGAAGTTGGATGTCAGATTGTTGAATTCATGGGGTGCGACAGAAGTTTCCATTGATTCCACCTGCTATGAATGTACGCTTTCAGACGTGGGCGGCGATCGATTTGTCCCAGTGGGTAAGCCGATCCAAGGAAATTATATCTATGTTCTTGATGAATCCATGAAACCCGTACCACCTGGCGTAATAGGCGATTTGTATATTGGTGGTGTAGGATTGGCCAAGGGCTACGTCAATGATCCTGAGAAAACAAGGAATAGCTTCATCCAAAATCCTTATCATCCAGATGAGAAGATTTATCGTACAGGAGATCAGGGGTATCTGCGATTGGATGGCAATCTCGTGTTTACAGGAAGGAAGGATTCACAAGTAAAGGTCAGGGGCATGAGGGTTGAACTGGGCGAAATCGAATCCTCAATTAAAGCTTTCTCAGCAATCAAAGATGCAATTGTTCACTTTGCTGATCCTTCCACCAAGCAGGGGTTAGTGGGGTATATGGTTGTGAAAGAACCATTCGAACAAAACCATTTACACCAGTTTATGAGTAGGAAGCTTCCCGATTATATGATGCCGAAGTACATGGTAGAGTTGGCTGCGTTTCCTATAAATAAGAATGGCAAGCTGGATTATCATGCTCTACCAAAACCAAGTAAGAATGACATATTCAATCAGGAGGAATATCTCCCGCCGGAAACCCCGATGGAAGTTCAGTTATCCCGTATTTGGGAAGAGTTATTGGAGACTGAGGAGATCAGTGTGGAAAGTAACTTCTTCACGGTAGGAGGTCATTCCCTGTTAGGGGTCAAATTGATTTCGAGAGTGAATCGTTCATGTAACACGGATTTAAGGCTAAGGGATTTATTTGACTCTCCCACCATCAGGGAAATGGCAGTGAAGGCTGAGCGGATATCAGGAGGTTTACAGGAAACGAATAATGGGGGAAATCCATTCCATCCCCTATCATATGCACAAGAGCGAATGTGGTTTTTACATCAACTAGATCCGGCGGATTATAGTTACCATATGCCCTATGGAGTGAAAATGAGTGGAGAACTTGATCTGGATATTTTTAGAGATAGCATTAAATATGTACTGAAACAAAACACAATCCTCCATTCGCGCTTTCGCCTAGAAAAGGGTAACCCATATGCTATTGCGGGAGATATAGATGTCCAGATTGAACTCGAGACAGCGGGGGGTACAGACCATCTCATCAATGAGTGGTTGAGACAGCCTTTCAATCTAGAGGAGGATGCTCCGTACAGAATGAAACTGGTAAAGGTAAAGCAATCTGAATTTCATTTCTATATCGTTTTTCACCACATTGTCATGGATGGAATCTCATTGGAATTCTTTGAACAACAGTTGTTTGAAACCTATAATCGTCTAAAAGAAAAAAAGCCATTAGCAATCAGGCATGTCCCTTCCTATTATGAGTATGCAAAGGGCCAAAAAGAGTATAGTACGTCGACTTTCTATAAAGATCAGCTAGAGTATTGGAAGGGAAAGCTAAGCGGTGAACTGGTTAAAACCCAATTCCCACTTGATCAACACAATCATGATTTGGAAGAGCAAACTCAACAGATGACGCAGACATTCTCCGAGAGATCCTTCAGAAATATAAAAAAAATAAGCAGGCGACATGGTTCGTCTAATTTCACTATCGTGGCTTCTGTTCTATCCATTCTGCTTCATCGGATCAATGGACAAGAAGACTTGATCATGGGGACGCCTATCATCGATCGTCCTTCAAAATGGGAAGAGTCAATGGGATTATTTTTGAATACCCTCCCCTTAAGGATCCGTGTACAAAGTGAACAAACAATTGATGAAGTCATCAGGGAAACAAGTCAATCTGTGAGAGAACTCTTCATGCACCAAGACGTCCCATTTGAAAAGATCGTTGAGGAAGTTCAGCCTAATCGGACACGGAACTCCAATCCCTTATTCGATATTCTTGTGAACTATATCAGTTATGAACAGAATCAAGAAAGGCTAAATGATCTGGAAGTCGAAAGAAAAAAATTCAATGATTCAAAGGCAAAATTCCTACTAACTTTCTATTTCATTGATGACCAAGACTCACTGAGTGTAAGGGTCGTTTTTCAAGGGCAAAAGATCCATGAGACAAGAATTCAAACCTTTCTTCACCAATTCAACACTGTATGTGAATCATTGTTAGCAAATCAGGATACTTCTGTCGGAAGACTTGACATCAATCATACGCATACAAATGCTGCGGTTGAGCCTAGCCTTCAAAAAGTGCCATTCGCTAAAACCCTTAAAAAAGCCATTGAGGACAATCTACGGGCTGACGCCTTGGAAGAACAACGTACTATATGGACATACAAAGATGTGATGGAGTATGCCAATGGGTATACACATGCATTTAGGAACCTGAACCTATCCAAAGGTGATCGTATCGCTCTATTTGGAAAAAGCTCATTCCGTTATATTACAAGCATCGTGAGTATGATGTTAAACGGATATGTGTTTGTGCCTATCCATGTAGATACCCCTAAGAACCGGATCAAGAGGATTCTTGAGGAAGCAGAGGTCTCTCTATTCGTTGATTTCGATCAGGTATTATCAGCTACGGAGAGAGATGATCTGAATGTCCTTTATTTTTCACCCACTATCTCTATTCCGGGGCCGGATCATCTGACAGAAGGTTTATTGGGGGATTCAACCGTAGATCACAATTCTGACGCCTATATCTACTTCACTTCCGGCTCGACAGGTACGCCAAAAGGAATCATGGGCAATCAAAAAGGCTTGAATCACTTTTTGTGCTGGCAAAGAAGAGAGTTTGACATTCAACCATCTGATCGCATAGCACAACTTACCAACCCAGGATTTGATGTGTATCTCCGTGATGTTTTCCTTCCGCTCATTAGCGGTGCAACGCTTTGTATACCGGACGGCAATGAGGAAGAGATTGATTGGATGAAGCGGAAGGAAATTACGGTTGTCCACGCCGTACCATCTTTAGTGAAACGATGGATGGAACATACCAGTACGAAGGGGCTTTTGATTAGGTTGACCTTTTTCGCTGGGGAACCGTTGCCTTATGACCTGGTCACAGAGTGGAAAGAAATCATTGGCGCTGGTGCAGAAGTGGTCAATCTCTATGGCCCTTCTGAGACCACTTTGGCAAAGAGCTTTCATAGGGTGGGCCCCAATGAGGAAAGACTGTCCATTGTTCCAATCGGACAGGCCATCCCTGAAACAGAGGTGCTGATTTTGAATACGCAGCAATCGCTCTCTGGAGTGAATGAACCAGGGGAAATCGTCATCAAGACTCCTTACCGGACGAGCGGGTATTTGAACCGGAATGATACATTTAGTCAAAATCCGTTGTCTACCGATAAGGAGGACCTGGTCTACTTCACAGGTGACATAGGGAGATATCATCCCAATGGATTTGTAGAGATCTTAGGAAGAAAGGACTTTCAAGTCAAGCTTAACGGGGTAAGAATCGATCTGAATGAAGTGGAATACTTCTTAAATCTAGTCCCAGTGATTAAGCAAGCGATCGTGACAAAAGTGGAAGAGGGAAAAAGAGAATACTTAGTGGCATACATGGTCCCTGAAGAAGGAGCGGAAATCAGCGAGTATGAAGTCAGGAAACATCTCTTGGAGAACCTCCCAATCTCCATGATTCCTCTCATGGTGAAGATGGAGAACCTCCCAATCAACCAAAATGGCAAGGTGGATCGAAAGAAACTTCCACATCCGAAATGGGCTGACGGAGACCATGATCAATTAGTAGGGCCAGAGGAGGAAAAATTGGCGGGGATATGGAAGCAAATACTTCACATAGAGACTAGTTTAAGGAAGAATGATGATTTCTTCGCCCTTGGGGGCCATTCCTTGTTAGCCATCCGACTACTAAACGAAATCCTTGATCAGTTCCACACGGAAGTCAAACTGATTGATTTATTCGAAAACCCTACAATAAAACGTATGAATCAACTGATTGGAAGCAGGATGGGAAATGCTGATGCGAATGCCAAGAATAAAATATCAAAGGCTGCAAGAGTTCCGATCAAGCATTGAGGTGAAAATGAGTGATGGTGCGTTTACTCGGCTATCACTCGTTGTTTCGAATTTGGTCGAGAGACGAACGTTGGGGAGTGAAGGCGGTGCAAGAGTTAAAGATCCTATTGGAAAATGGAATCGAGTTTCACGGTACAGGCATTTGCGGAGAAAGTCCATATATAGGGGAGATTGTATTCTGTACGGGAATGACTGGTTATCAAGAAGTCTTGACGGATCCTTCCTATCATGGTCAATTCGTTGTCATGACCTATCCGTTAATCGGAAATTATGGGATAAATGATGGAGATTCGGAATCAAACAAACCCAAAGTAAACGGACTGATCGTGAAGGAGTTGTGCGAAACTCCCTCTCATTATCAAAGCAAGATGTCCGTATCAGACTACCTATTGGAGGAAGAAATCCCGTTTGTCACTGAGGTAGATACAAGAGAACTTACCAAAGTGATCAGAGAGGAAGGAACGATGAGGGCAAGTATCGCCCCGTTGGATTATCCGAAGGAAGTATTGCTTAAAGAGTTGGGTCGTGGGGGCGGGAGAAATTCGGTCGAATGTGTCACGTCACAGGATGCCTACACGATACCAGGAGAAGGGGAGCATGTGCTGGTACTAGACTTAGGCCTAAAAAAGGGGATTATGAAGGAGCTCACTAGTCGAGGTGTCTGTCTTACGGTGGTCCCTGCATTCACGTCCATTGAAGAGATTCACCGCTTGTCTCCGGATAAAATTATTCTTTCAAATGGACCGGGTGACCCTAAGGACTCCTCATATGTCATTCAACTAGTGAAAAGGTTGATTCCAGACTATCCTATCTTCGGCATTTGTTTAGGTCATCAGATTATCGCCCTAGCGTGTGGTGCAGATACGGAAAAGATGAAGTTTGGCCACAGAGGACCCAATCACCCTGTTAAAGATCATCGAACCAACCTTGTGAAGATTACCTCTCAAAATCACAATTATACTGTTAGGAAAGAAAGTATAATAAAAACGGATTTGGAGATCATCCAGACAGCACTCCATGATGGAACTGTGGAGGGGATCATGCACAAAACGTATCCGGTCATGTCTGTTCAATATCATCCTGAAGGATCTCCTGGGCCGATGGATTCAAATGAGCTCTTTCACTCCTTCATCGAGCGTGATTTTAAAAAGGAACAAGAAGCAAGGGGGAAAGTCCATGTACGGTAACCCAAAAAAGATACTGGTGATTGGATCAGGTCCAATTGTAATAGGTCAGGCTGCAGAGTTTGATTACTCTGGAACTCAAGCATGCCAAGCATTGAAGGAAGAAGGGTATCACGTCCTTCTAGTTAACTCCAATCCTGCCACCATCATGACAGACAAGACTACCGCCGATGAGATCTATATGGAACCCTTAACAGTAGAGTATGTAAAGACTATTATTATAAAAGAAAAGCCTCAAGCACTATTGGCCACCCTAGGAGGACAAACGGCACTGAATATCGCTTATGAACTTGATCAGGAGAACTTTCTGCAAGATCACCAGGTCACTCTTTTAGGTGTAACAGCGGAGACAATTCGGAAAGGGGAAGACAGATTACTATTTAAAGAGTTGATGCTAGATATTCATGAGCCCGTTCCTGAAAGTCGAATCGTCACGTCCATCAAAGAAGCCAAGGAAGTGGCAAGTGAATTTGATTTTCCGCTCATCGTGAGACCGGCTTACACATTAGGGGGAACGGGTGGAGGGATATGTCATAACCTCGAAGAGCTGGAGTCGGTTACTGGCAACGGTCTTTCTTTATCTCCAATTGGTCAATGTTTAGTTGAAAGAAGCATTAAAGGGTTCAAAGAAGTTGAAATGGAAGTGATGCGGGATAGCTATGGGCAAGCGGTCATTGTATGCCACATGGAAAACCTGGATCCTGTCGGTGTTCATACCGGTGATTCCATCGTCGTATCACCCTGTCAGACATTGAGCGACAAGGACTATCAGATGCTCCGTACTTCCGCCCTTAAAATCATCAGCCATCTATCCATCGTTGGAGGATGTAATATTCAATTCGCACTCCATCCGAATACCAAACAATATTACATTATTGAAGTAAATCCAAGGGTTAGCCGTTCATCCGCATTGGCCTCTAAGGCAACAGGCTACCCGATTGCCAAGATTGCTGCCAAACTGGCAGTAGGAAAAGGTCTGCATGAAATCCAAAACCCCATTACTAAAACTACATATGCTTGCTATGAGCCTGTATTGGATTATGCCGTTGTGAAAATTCCGGTCTTTCCTTCAGAAAAATTCGGACTGGAGCCTGATCAGCTTGGAACACAAATGAAGGCAACTGGAGAAGTGATGGCCATCGGGCGAACGTTCGAAGAAGCCTTGATGAAAGGAATTCGGTCAGTCAGTCGGAAATATGAGCAATATTGGTTGGGACAAGTTGATTGGGAGGAAGGGAATCTCACTAGACTGAGCTCTCCTGATCATCATCGCATCTTTTTGATTGCAGAAGCGTTTAGAAGAGGCGTGTCGGTTGATACCATCTTTGAAGTATCAGAAGTGGATCGGTATTTTTTGTATAAGATCAAGAAAATCATAGATGTAGAGAGTAAGATTAAAAGTCAACGTGTAGACGCTAAACTTTTACTTAAGGCGAAGAAAATGGGATTATCCGATTATCAGATTGCTTTACTCAAAGGCAGTGCAGAGCAAGATATCTATAAAAAAAGAATAGCGTCACAAATGCTTCCAGTATATAAAATGGTCGACACGTGTGCAGGAGAATTCGAATCTTATACGCCATATTACTACAGTACCTATGAGCAGTTCAACGATGTCTCTCCATCTCATAAAGAAAAAATAGTCATCTTAGGATCTGGCCCCATTCAAGTAGGACAGGGAATAGAATTCGATTATGCGACTGTCCATGCGATCCAAGCGGTTAAGGATAACGGATTTGAATCAATTATTATCAACAATAATCCAGAAACGGTTTCCACCGATTTCAGTATTTCAGATAAACTTTATTTTGAACCCCTGACGGTAGAGGATGTCATGAATATCATTGATTTTGAACAACCTATGGGCGTTCTCGTACAATTCGGTGGTCAGTTGGCCATTAATCTTGCCAAGCAGTTGAAGGATAGGGGTGTAAACGTTCTTGGGACTTCGGTTGAATCCATCGAGATAGGTGAGAACCGTGGTGAACTTGTTTGTGCATTAGAGGAGTTGAGTATCCTTCATCCTAATGGTGAAACAGTGTTGACTATCCATCGTGCCCGTGAAGTAGTATCTGATCTAGGTTATCCGCTCATCGTGCGTCCTTCTTACGTGATTGGTGGCAGTGATATGGAGATCATCACACATCATGGAGAGTTAGAGTCGTACCTATCACGATATGACTTTGCGAAGGGGAACCCGCTCCATATCGATCAGTACATCGAAGGGATTGAACTGGAATTAGATGCGATTTGTGATGGTGAGAAAGCAGTCATACCAGCAGTTTTGGAGCATATTGAACGATCCGGGGTTCACTCCGGTGATTCGATGGCAATCTATCCACCTCGAAAGCTCGGAAAGAAAGTCCTTGATGAACTAACCGAGTTGACAAACAAGCTCACGCAATTTTTGAAGATCAAAGGATTAGTTAATATTCAAGCGGTGTATTCCAATCAACAAATCTACTTGATCGAGATAAATCTACGCTCAAGTAGAACATTGCCATTTATAAGTAAGATCTCAGATCTTAACATGGCTGCCCTCGCTACCAATTGTCAGTTGGGATACTCGCTTTCATCAGATGATAGGTCGAAGAATGAAAGACCAAGAGATGATGTATTCTATGTGAAGGCGCCGGTCTTCTCTTTCTCCAAAATGACCGCTATTGATCCCATTCTTACACCCGAAATGAAGTCTACTGGAGAAGTAATTGGATATGACAAACAATTTGACCTAGCGGTATTAAAGTCTTTTCAAGCAGCTGGGCTGAGCTTTGGAATTGGAGAAGAACAGGCTTTAATTCTAGTAGATTTCATCAATGGCCATCTTGAACAGGTTCTTGAAAGATTGTCTTGCCACACCTCAGAGTTCCTATTTGTGGAGGGTGAGAAAAAAGGTACGGGTCATTTAAATCAAAACATAAAAACAATCAGTTTATCTGAAGATACCTTATCTGAATTAATGAGGAAAATGAAACAAAAATCGATTGGGATCGTTATCGATTTGCGAAGAGGTAAGAGTAAGTGGGAGAAGGAGCTGAGAAAGAATGCTGTTCAACACAATATTCCACTATTTACAAATGTAGATACCCTTTCCTTATTTGTTGCGTCTTTAGGAACAAAAGAGAAAATGCAGGATCAAAAGCTTGTCGTACGCCCTTTTTATGAGAAGGAGAATGTACCATTGAGGTAGATGGCCATAGACTTTTTTTGAAACGACTTAGTTGGGGTATAGTCTAAGTCGTTTCTTTTCATTGAATCACATTGCGTTCTAGTTTTCTGCTATCCACTCACTCAAATACATCCGCCCCTCCACATTCCCCGGATTCTCCAGCGGACAAATCAGCTCCAGGCTGTTTCCGTCCGGATCATCGAAATGGATTTTCGCATGGGCCATCCCATGATGCGCCATCACGAAGGGCTCCACCGGCTCAAAGCCGAACGCCCGCCGTGGGCGACATCCCCGTTCGATGAGCCATGCGACCGATTTTTTTAGCTCGTCAAGGGTCACTTGAAATGCAAGGTGCCGGATGGACGGGTGATAATCATGCTCCACGCAATCCGTATCCCATAGCCCCAGCAAGCTTCTTTCTTTCTCAATCCACATGAACGCAAGCCCGTCCCCTGCGCGGTGGGACAGCTCCAACCCGAGCCCCTCGTAGAATGAGATGGAACGATCTACGCTCCTGACGGGAAGATGGGCTTCATATAATCCTTTGATCATGGTCATGACCTCCTTTTCTATAATGTACCTTGACGGATGGGTGGTATCGACGGGCAAAAGGCCGGGTGGATATAAGACTAATGGTGGAGGTCAAGGGCATAGATCGTTGCCTCCAATAGGAAAAAGCTTCGCCCCACCAGTAAATGTGTGAAGGGATGAAGCTTTTCCGGTTTCAATTCTATCTCAGGTGGAACATTCCTTTTCCCGTGTTCATGTCGATCGGTAACGAAGAATGTTGGTGTGCAATGACCCAGGACTCACCTATTTTTTTGAGCCCGAATGTAAACCGGTTGGCTATCTGTCGAAGTTTTTCTCCTGATTCTTTCGTATACGCGGCAAACACGACTTCACAATGAATAAAGGCAACAGTATTGCTTTCCTCGATCTTTACCTCATTACAGGACTTTGAGGACCTCGGCCTCCTCTTTCAAACCGGAAAACCATTCGGTCACATTCTTCCTCCATTCGGAGATCCCCCTGCATTCCCAGTCGCCCCAACAATCATAAATGTGAACGTCCTCCGTATGGACAGATAAGAATTTCTCCACATCCTGTTCAAATATGGCCGTTTTGTATAATTCAAGAACATCCATAGCGGCACCATTCTTCATCTTCATTACTCCTCTCTAAAAAGCATCTCGACTAGTCATTCGGTGCTCCTCGTTTAATTCCTTTTTTTACAGTACTTTTCCCGTTTTCATTCATCTAGGCAAATAGGTGGGGATAATTGGCAGTGGATAAGTCTTCTGTCTCAATACGTCTCATTTTATAAACGAACAAATGTTCGGTTATAATAACGGGCAGAGGTGATTGAAATGATTAGAGACAGAGGGAAAATCAAATGGACGTCGCTCATGCTCCCGGAGCACGTCAAGGAACTGAGGGATATATGGGAGGTATTCGAGCGCGATACGAAGCCTGAAGTCGACATCTTCGCCTTGAGCGAGATGGAGGAGCGGATCCGCTATGCCATGGAGTACCACCTTCCCCTGCGGATGAAAATATGGAATGAATTGAAAGGGAAATGTGAAATGAAGACGGGTACGATTCATTATCTGAATGAACGGGACCGGAATCTGATGCTTGAGTGCGGCGATGAGGGGTTCGTCCGGGTACGCGTGGAGGACCTGATTTCGGTGGATGTAGTGGAATAAGAACGGCAGGGACATTTGCGGAAACGTGAGTGTCTTTGTTTATGGGAAATAAAAGGAAATCACACGGAGGATATGATATGGTAATAGAGAAGTGCTTTTACGAGCGGTTATTGATCAAGAAGAGATAATGGGGGTGGAAATCATCTTGAAGAAATTCACCATGACGGGGAAAATCCTTTTTACGATGGGGTTCATCCTATTTGTACTAAGCTCTTTTCTGTATTCAGAATTCACTGAGGAAGGTTATTGGAAGATGGGGTTGATCATCGGTGCCCTAGTGGCCATCAGTTCCAACTTTTTCACAAACAAACGTTCATCCAAGAGGAGAGCCTGACATGATTAAACAAATCGAGCATCCGCAAGCCTGGGATCTCCGCCACACCGTCATGTGGCCGGACAGACCCTATGACTATATCAAGGTGGAAGGGGATGAATCGGCCCTGCACTACGGACTCTTTCATGAAGGTGACCTGAAGTCCGTCATCTCCCTCTTCATCGAGGATGGGGAGTGTCAGTTCAGGAAGTTTGCCACCCTTGAAGAAGAGCAGGGAAAGGGCTACGGGAGCCGACTGCTTGACTATGTACTCGAAGAACTAAAAGCCATGGGCATCCGCCGGATCTGGTGCAACGCACGCACCGAGAAAGCCGGCCTCTATACCCGGTTCGGCTTGCGTGAAACCGATCGCCACTTCACCAAAGGTGGCAAGGCGTATGTGATCATGGAAATGGCGCATCCGTCAAAGGAGGGGTAGCCAATGGAGGTCACATTCATCCGACATGGGCAGGGGGAGCATACGCTGAGCCTGCCGGAAAGCTTGCAGTTGGAGGATCCGTCATTGACGGAAGCGGGGAGAGAGCAGGCGAGAAGCCTTTCGTCCGTTTTCGATGTCACGAAGGATGATCTAGTGGTGGCGAGCCCTACGCGAAGGACCTTGCAAACGGCCTCCTTGATTGCCGGTGAATCGGGGTGCAGGCGGGTCGTGCATCCGTTGGTGTCCCCGAGGATGTTCCCGCAGAAGCAGGGGGCAATGACCCTTCCATGCGACCGGATGCTCGACCAGGAGACAATTGGAACCGAATTTCCTGGGTTTGAGTTGGGATCAGGGATGGACCGGAACATGTGGACGTCAGGTATCAATGTCTTGCCCCATGACGAGTTTGCAAAATGCGCAGATGTCTTTTTACGGTGGGCTGAGGAACAGGGGGCATGTCACGTGTACGTGGTGTCCCATGACGGAACGATCATGGCGTACCGGGAGCGGTTGAGGGGTGAAACACTGTCCAGGGCTCACTTTTTGAGTGATGCGGGCTGGATCAGGGAGCGGTTTGGACAGTGACCGCTACAAAAGGCTGCCTCACAGCAGCCGGTAGTCATGCGTTCTGTTCCCGTGTGATTTTCAAACGGATCAGCAGTCTGAAGAAGAGCTCATTGTAGAGGACCATCCTGTTTTACCGGTTGATCAAACGGGTAAACTACGTCTGTAAACATTTACGGAAGCGAGGAGATAATGATGAAGATCTCATATCATGGCCACTCAGTGGTGAAATTCGAAACAAACGGAAAAACGATCCTTGTTGATCCGTTCATCAACGGGAATGAATATACCGATCTAAATGCAGATGACGTCAAAGCTGATGTGATCATCCTGACCCACGGACATAACGATCACGTGGGTGATACTGTCGCCATCGCGAAAAGGAATGACGCCTTGGTGATCGCACCGAACGAGCTGGCGAACTATCTTGGCCTTCAGGGCCTCAACACTCATCCGATGTCAATCGGCGGAGCGCGAGAGTTCGACTTCGGTAAGGTGAAATTCACCCAGGCATTCCATAGCTCAAGCTATACTACAGAAGATAACGAGATCATCTATACCGGCATGCCGGCAGGCTTCCTCTTGATGGCTGAAGGAAAGACGATTTACCACGCAGGAGATACAGGTTTGTTCTCCGACATGAAGCTGATCGGTGAACGTCATCCGATCGACCTTGCCTTCCTTCCGATCGGGGATAATTTCACGATGGGACCAGAGGATGCAGCACTTGCCGCTACGTTCTTAAAAGCGAAGGAAGTCGTTCCTGTCCATTACGATACATTCCCGCCGATCAAGCAGGATCCGCATAAATTCGTCGAGATGCTTGAAGACAGCAAAGGGCGCGTCATGAAAGCAGGAGACACCATCGAGCTATAAGATGATCACCACAATCATTCGGAACCTTCACATGGAGGTTCCGGATGATTTTTTTTGTTGAGTGGAAGAAAATAGTGTTGTTATAATTTTCCTTTTTGCTATGATGGAAGAAGCGGCAGCGTTAGGTGAAAATGCTAAAGCAAAGGGGGATGTATGTGGAACTTAGAAAGAACGTTCGGGAGAATAAGGACTTACGTGACAGCTTCAACCAGCTTGCCGAGGACACATTCGGCATCCATTTCGGACAGTGGCATGCCAGAGGATACTGGACAGAGAAATACGTGCCATTTTCTTATATCGAAGGTGACAGGGTCATTGCCAACGTGTCGGTGAACCTGATCGACTTTACCATGGCAGGAGAGGAAAAGAAGGCCATTCAGATCGGAACCGTCATGACCCATCCCGACTACCGGAATCGCGGTTTATCGACGGATCTCCTGAAGAGCGTGCTGGCGGAATACCGGGATGAGGTTGACTTCGTCTATCTGTTTGCCAACCAAAACGTCTTGGAGTTCTATCCGAAGTTCGGCTTCCAGGCGCAGCAAGAAACGCTGTTCAGTTTGGTGCCAGGCACCGCCGGTAAAATGAACGCGAGGAAGCTTGATATGGAGGAGGAAGCAGATCGCGATCTTGCATACGAGATCGCCAGGGACAGGCTGCCGGTATCCAATCGCTTCGGGACGAAGAATACGGGTGAGCTGTTCATGTTCTATGCTCTCTATGCCTTCCCGGATAACCTCTATTATCTCGAGGAAGAAGACGTGGTGGTGATGTTCCAGCGTGACGGGGAGCGGATTGATTTGTTTGATGTGGTGTGCCGCGAAAACGTGAATGTCAGAAAGATTGCCGAAAAGCTTGCAGACGATGATACGCGGCAGATCGTCTTCCATTTCACACCGGAGGAGACGGAAGGGATGCGGGCAGACGTATTCCATGGGGATGAGGTGCTGTTTGTCCTTCCCATGCGAAGCGGGGCGGGAATTCCTGATGGGGTGAAGCATCCGTTGACGGCGCAGGCTTGACGTGAATCGTCCCATTTTAGTAAAAGGAATTATTTTCTTAATATGGAATTATATATGTAAGGTGATTCTGGAGCGGAGGTGAGTGATATGGACTTTCTATCCTGGTACGACTGGCTTACGCCGACGAATCCCATGGTGTCGATCTTTTTCGGGTTGATCTTCACGGTCATCGTCGGGGTGACGGTATGGTGGGATACGAGGAAGATGAAGTCGGCCTTCGTTGCGGCGTTGACGGGGATCCTGGTGACGGTGGTCGGGGTCGCGATCTTGAATGCCATTGGGTTTTATGCATGACGTGTGGGGACGGTTCCTGTGTGTCAAAAACGTGACGCATGGGAACCGTCCCCATGCGTCGTCCAAAATCAGACATCGGGGGAATACTCATGAAGAAACTTGCGACAGGGTTGGTGCTGATCTTATCCAGTGCCATTTTATACGGATCGACGTTGATTACTGCAGCGATTTATTCCACGGTTCTTAGTAATGAAGGCTTTGGTTGGGATTCGCGCTACGGTGTGTTCGGGACGGCGTTTCGGAGGATCGGAACCGTTCCGTTAGTCTTTTCGATACTCTTGGCTGTGGTGGGGATTGGATTCATAGGTTTTTCGTTTTACCAGAAAAAGAAATCATAAATGACGCATGCACCACCCGAACAAAGCAGTCTCCCAATGGAGGCTGCTTTGTTTTTTATATCGGGTTCGCGTTGCTAATAGCAATAGGGGTTGTGGCAAATACTAAAGTAGGATTGTAAAGGCTCAATATAGGTGTACTTACACATGACAAGAAACCTGTTTGTCGAGGAGGAATACATTTTTTGAATACAGGGTACTATCATACAGTAACAGGCCTTTTCAGTAAGTAGAAGTTGAAATCATATACGATTATTCAGGCAACCAGGTATTTCATGTAGACATCCATCCACATCAAAGGAGTTGACAGCAAATTATGAAATTCAATAAGAAGAAAATCAACGTTGTTAGTATTGAAAAGGCCAAGAAGAGTGTCTTTGCAACGGGTGTAGGGAATGCGATGGAATGGTTCGATTTTGGTTTGTATTCATATTTAGCCGTTATCATCAGTCAGAATTTTTTCAGTCCTGTTCAGAATGATGAACTCAAGTTGATCTTCACGTTCGGAACCTTCGCCATTGCGTTTTTGATGCGTCCGCTTGGCGGGGTTATTTTCGGTCGGATCGGTGACAAGTTAGGGAGGAAGGTCGTATTGACGACCACAATCATCTTGATGGCTTGTTCCACGTTGCTGATCGGGTTGCTTCCTACTTATGATCAAATCGGGGTATGGGCTCCGATATTGCTGCTTGTTGCAAGGATCATACAAGGATTCTCAACTGGTGGTGAATATGCCGGAGCCATGGTGTATATTGCAGAATCGTCACCGGATAATAAACGAAATATCCTCGCTAGTGGGTTGGAGATCGGAACCCTTACCGGCTATATCTTGGCCTCTCTCCTTGCGAGTATCCTTTTCATCACGCTATCGGACGATCAAATGAGTTCATGGGGATGGAGAATCCCATTCTTGCTTGGTTTGCCATTGGGGCTTGTTGGATTGTATTTGAGGAAGAGCTTGGAGGAATCACCGATCTTCGAAAATGAACTTGCCGGTGATGACGGGGATCAGAAGAAAGAAAGCTTTGTTTCGATCCTCAAGAATCATAAGAAGGACATTATTGTTTGTTTCGTTGCAGTAGCATTCTTTAACATCACCAATTATATGCTGTTATCGTATATGCCCTCTTATCTAGATGAAATCGTCGGATTGTCCAGCACGACGGGAACGGTCCTGATCACGGGTGTCATGGTCATCATGATCCCATTGGCCCTCATGTTCGGAAAACTGAGCGATAAGATCGGCAACAAAGCGACCATCTTGATTGGGTTGGGTGGTCTGTCCCTCCTGTCCGCTTTTGCCTTTTATCTCGTGAATCTGAATGGTCTGATCTTCGTATCACTGGGCATCTTCATCTTAGGTGTGCTACTCGCAACGTATGAAGGAACGATGCCGGGAACGCTACCTTCCATGTTCTTCAGTGATGTACGCTATCGCACCTTATCCGTCACGTTCAATGTCTCGGTCTCCATCTTTGGTGGGACGACGCCTTTGGTTGCCACATGGCTTGTACACCAAACAGGGAACAACTTGGCACCTGCATGGTATCTGACCATTGTCAGCGTCATCGGTTTCTTCATCATCTTGTTCATGTTCACGAGTACGTCCGGTAAGTCCCTCAAAGGTTCATACCCAACCGTTGCGACAAAGTCTGAATTCCAAGAAGCAGTAGAGAATCCTGAAGACTCCCTATGGTGGAAATCAGAGCAGGAAGATAAATCATAACCTTGTTTTCGAAAAAGATCCCCGTCTACAACAGGTAGATGGAGATCTTTTTCTATTTGCTCCGTTTGAAGAAGGCAACAGATACTGCGCCCAATACCGCTGCAATCATAAGAAAGGCAATTACGATAAATAAGAAATCACCACTCACTTTTCATCACCTCGTTATAAGTAGATGATACCATTGATTGATCTCTGTGTATCCAGCTGTCATTTCTTAACTTTCCTTAAGATTTCCCCGTCCTTTTTCTTAAGGTCCGTCCGGTAATCTGATGGAAACGATACGAGAAAGGCGAGGGACAGATGATGAGTGCGCTGCAGTTTGTGAAGGAATATGTGAAACAGCCGAGGACAGTGGGGGCGGTGCTGCCGAGTTCGAAGGTGCTTGCCCGTCAGATGGTGGAGGCGATTGAATTCGACAAGGTGGAGAGCATCGCAGAGTTCGGGCCGGGTACGGGTGTGTTTACGGAGGAAATCCTCAATCGTAAGCAGAATGGAACGATGCTGCTGCTGATCGAGGAGAACCGAGAATTTTTTGAGCTTCTCCATGACCGCTACAGCAAGCGGGACGATGTGGTGGTGATCCACGGTTCGGCCGAGGATGTTCGGGAACATATGCAGGCGTGCGGAATGGGGCAATTGGATGCGATTGTGTCGGGGCTTCCGTTCGCAAGCTTGCCAAATGACGTGTCACACGCTATTTTAAGAGTAACCAATCAGGTGCTCGCGCCTGGAGGCGTGTTCGTCACGTTCCAGTATTCCATGATGAAAAAGGGCCTATTCGAGCAATATTTTGCAGGGATGGAATGGCAGCGGGTGTGGTGGAACGTACCGCCTGCCTATGTGCTTGCCGCGAGACTGATGAAATGATGAAGAGAAAAGAGTGGACCATATGATCGGAACGACCATACTGATCGTCGATGATGAAGCAGACATCCGGAACATGATCGCGATTTATTTGAAAAATGAAGGGTATGGGGTGTTGGAAGCAGCCGATGCCCATGAAGCATTTGGCGTGCTCGAGGATAGCCCTGTCGACCTTATCATCCTGGACGTCATGATGCCGGGGATGAGCGGGGTGGAAGCATGCATGACGATCAGGCAGTCGTATGATATGCCGATCATCTTCCTATCGGCGAAGAGCGAGGACCTCGATAAAATTCATGGCCTCGCGAGCGGAGCGGAGGATTATGTGACCAAGCCGTTCAATCCCCTCGAGCTCATGGCCCGGGTGAAATCCCAGCTCCGCCGCTACAAGATGGCCCCGGGGAACAGTGAGCCTTCCCATCTTCTTGAAAAAGGGGATCTCACCGTCAACGAGCGGACGAATGAAGTGACCGTCGGCGGTCGCGAGGTGCGCCTCACCCCGAAGGAATTCCATATCCTATCCCTGTTGCTGCGGAATCAGGGACAAGTCTTCAGCATCGAGCAAATCTATGAAGCGGTGTGGAAGGAACCGTTCTTTAAATCCGACAGCACGGTGATGGTGCATATCACCAATATCCGCGACAAAATCGAAGAGAATCCGAAGAAGCCCTTCTATGTGAAGACCGTGTGGGGCGTGGGGTATAAGGCATGAGGTTCCTGCCCCTTAAACTGAACCTGAATGTGAGGCTCATCCTGATCTTCATCGCCTGCCTGGCCGCGGCGACGGTCACGTTTTTCCTCACGGTGTTCTATTTCACCCCCCTTGAAGACTACAGGAAGCAGGAAAAGGTCAACAATCAGGTGGAGAAGGTGCTGGCCGACTGGAAGGCGTCATTGGAAGCGGGAAACGTGAGCTTGTCTGATTCGAAGGGGATTGAAGAAGCGATCGGAACGGTGAAGGATCAGCGCGAAGAGTGGGGTTTCCTCGTCACCGATGCCGAGGGGGATGTGACGTACCGGACGGGGAAGCTTTACAGTGAAGATCTGCCGAAGCTCCTTGAGCAGAAGCTTCGTAATGACTATTCCAGCGGGCGTGACGAGAAGCAGGCACCCTTCATTTCCACGGTTATGTTCCAGGAAGGCTTGGGATACGTGGTCATTGAGGCCCCGTCAAGGCTCAAGGCAATCAATCCCACGACCTACAATCAACAGCTTTTACTCGCCTTTTCCCTGGCGGTCGTGGTGTTCCTTGTCCTGTTCGTGCTCTTCATGCGTCCGGTGACCCGTTACATCGAGCAGATCGAATCGGGCATCGGACGGATCGTGGATCATGACTGGACGTATGAGATACCGGTGAAGGGGAAGGACGAACTGTCCTCCTTGGCTGCGAACATCAACTGGATGACGGATCAGCTCCGGCTCCGGTTCGAGCGGGAACGGGAGCTCGAGCAGTCGAAAAGTGAGCTCATCACGAATCTATCCCATGATCTCCGGACGCCGCTTACGTCGATCATCGGCTATCTGCAGCTGGCGAAAGACCAGAAGTCACCGGGGGATAAGGGGTATGTGGACACCACCTACCGCCTGTCCCTCAAGTTGAAGGGGCTCATGGACGAGCTGTTCGAGTATACGAAGCTCACCCATCATCAGGTTGAACTCCAGACCGATCGGGTCGATTTTGCCGCCTTGTTGCACCAGCTCGTCGGGGAGTACACCCCGATCCTTGAAGGGAAGGGGCTTCACGTGGAGATGGACGTCCCGGAAGAACCCGTCCTCGTCACCGTCGACATCGAGAAGATGATCCGCGTGTTTGATAACCTCCTTTCCAACGTAGAGAAGTACAGCCTGGAAGGGACGATCAATCTCAGGATGAGAGTGGAAGGGGACCAGGTGCTCACCAGTCTCTCGAATCCATCCGACCCTGTGGACCCAGAAGAACTGCACCGGCTCTTCGACCAGTTCTACCGCCTCGACGAAGCGCGCTCCACCATGATCGCCGGATCCGGCCTCGGCCTTGCGATTGCGAAGCGCATCGTCGAGCTTCATGACGGGGAGATTTGGGCAGAGAGTGGGGAAGGTGAGCTGACTGTGTGGGTGGCGCTGCCGGTTGAAGGATAGAAAGAGTAAGGCGATGCTTCCGTGTGGGAGGCATCGCCTTTTTTGATTATTTAATTTGAGTCAAGCTTGCTCAGATCCCACGACAGTACCGGTTCGACACAAACGGTTCATCCTCCCCATTCGAGTAGCTCTCCTGCTCATGCTGAAAGACAAAGCCCCGCGCTTCATAGAACGGGATCCCTTTTTGATTCCCTCTCGCCACCGATACCCATTGTTCGGTGGCGCCTTTTTCGCGCTGGATTCGGGTAAGGGCTTCAAGGAGGAGCGTGCCGATTCCTTCTCCCCGCCGGTCCGGGTCAAGATAAAGGACGAACACTTCGCCCTGATATGCGCCGGTCATGCCGCCGCCGATTGCGCCGAGGACGGTGCCATCCTCGAGGGCCACATACCATCCGTCCCAGCCGTCACCTCCATCGGTGATTTCACTGCTGATCCGGTCGGGATGATAAAATTCTTCGATGATCCGTTCGATATACGATTCAGGATGGCTTTCCCCGTATGTCGCACGGTAGCCGCGGGAACATACATCGGAAATCCCCTCTACGTGTTGAAGGGTCGCTCTTTCTATTTGTATCATCTCTTACCCTCTATTCGTGTATGGAATGATCTCACTTTAAATAATGCTTCTTAAAATCAGGATGGATCGAAAATTTCCGTCTGAGATTCACGAGGTTCTTTCCAAACGTTTTCTCCAGCTCATTCCGATGTTCCTTCATGATTTCCATGAGATAGAGGTCGTGGATCATGACTTCCGTGATGGGCATGACCAATCCGACGTGTCTTGTCCAGGCTGCGCGGCTGTCGGTTCCTAGGGAGACGATGCCTGCCACCACTTCCACGTCGTCGGCGCTGATGACGATCCAGTTGCCGCCGTACTCCTCCTTGATGGCAGAGCCCATGTAGTGAAGGTGGACGTGGGCAAAGTCGGAGGAGATGTCACCATAGGCGATGATGGTCACATTGACCCCGCGAAGGGTTGCTTGTCTCAGCTCCTCTTCCACTTCCTCATATTCCTCTTCCATGACTTCAAGAAGAATCCTCGTTTGTGCGGTGGCGATGCAGTTCTTCACCTTGTCGATGATTTCATTCCGGCCTGTGATGTTCCAGATGTTTTCACGATCATGGGAAGACTGTTCAAACTCTGCGAGTGATTTCTCAGCCAGTTTGAAGTGGTCATTCGCTTCCCTGCGCCGATTCTTGATGAGCTCTTTGGCCGGGATCGGAGTGTACTGAGGGGTGGTGCCCGGACTGACGAGGATATCTCCCCTTCCAGCGAGGTGATCCAAGGTCTCATAGATCCTTGATCGAGGTACGCCGGATTTTTTCGCTACGGCATAGCCCGTGAGAGGGGATTCTTCCAGGAGGGCCAGGTAGGCTTTGGCTTCGTATTCGGTGAAATGCAGCTTGGTCAGTGTCTTTAAAAGGGTTTCGCTCATAGATCCTCCGTGTGCGTGGGTTTATTTCTGTTAGTGTATCAAAATAGATTGATTATTTCTAATCGATTCTGGTATTCTTTTTAGTAGTTACTGTAGTAACCACTATTGTCATGTTAGGAGAGGACACATGGACAACTTGCTTGCTTACATACCTGTCGCTACGCTTATGGTCGTCATTCCCGGCGCAGACACCATGCTTCTCATGAAGAATACCTTGAGTTACGGACCGAAAGCGGGACGCTTTACGGTTCTCGGCATGCTCTCTGGCCTTTCGTTCTGGACGGGCATTGCCATTTTAGGATTATCCGTCGTGATTGCCAAATCCGTGGTCTTGTTTACCACGATTAAATACCTCGGTGCCGCTTACTTGATCTATCTTGGGATCAAGAGCCTGATCACGAAACAGACCCTTGCCGTGGATCAAATGGAATCCTCCGCGGACGTACCCATTGACCGCGGCTATCATAAAAAGTCGTTCATGCAGGCTATGCTCAGCAATGTGCTGAATCCAAAGACCGTCATCGTGTATATCACCATCATGCCGCAGTTCATCAACCTGAACGGTCATGTCAACCAGCAGTTGATCATCCTGGCCTCGATCCTGACAGGACTGGCAGCCGCCTGGTTCCTGATCCTGGTGTATGTAGTGGACTATGCGAAGAAGTGGTTGAATGAAAAAAAACACCAACAAATGTTCCAACGAGTAGCGGGGATTCTCCTCGTCGGATTCGGAATCAAAACCGGTATATGAAAGAAGAGAGCTACCCAGCGTGTTGTGTGGGTAGCTCTTTTGCCGTTATTCCTTATGGGCAAGGTGCCGGAATGACGGACTAAGCTCGCTCCATACATCGAACGCATTGCCGTCCGGATCGTAGAAAACGAAGTTCCGCCCTGCATGGCCGCGGTCTTCGATGGCCCCGACCTCCATCCCGAGGGAGATGAAATCCCCGTGCAGGGCTTCGAGTTCCACCAATCCGTCCACCTCGAATGTGACGGAAAAGCGCTCATTTCCGCGGTGATCCGTGAAGTTCGCGCTCTCGCCTTCACCGGATTTCACGAGGAAGACGCTTTGGTTGGCGAGGTCCAGGATGGCTTTGTCCTCGTCCTGATAATTCAGTTTTGCGCTAAGATGGCGGACGTACCATTCCACAGAGAGTTTAATATCTGTAACAGGTAGATAGATGGTGCTGATGCGGATCAGTTTATTCATGGAACATCCCTCCCATGCTAGTATTCTTCTGTCTGGTGCATGTAAAATCCTTTATCATCCAAAAATGAGAATACTAGGTGGCGGAGAAATAGTATACTTGAAACTAGACAGGGATTGGGGGGGAAAGGATGAAACGGATCATCATAGGGCTTCTCGGGGGATTGGTCTTTTTGGCTTCATCCGTCACAATCGGCTTGATCGTAAGGGAATATATAAGCGATGAAAGAAGTAAGGCTCGCTACATAATCGAACCGCTGACGTTTGATGAGAGGGAAGGAAATACATCGATTGAACGATTGTACGAGGTGGTGGACTCGCCACCGTATCGCCAAATTCCCGGCGTGACCGTTACCCACGTCTTCTCTACAGGGGAAGGGGATGAAGTCCGCACGGCTACCTACTCCGATTATGTGTCGGCCATGAACGATGGAGGCACGACGGGTTATGAACGGATCTACGCAGTGGATGGCAATACAGTCTCTCTTAAGGAAGAATTCGACCGTGATCAGGTGATCCTGTCGGTGAATGGGGAGTTCGTCAGTTCGTTTCCAAAACTAATCAACCTAGAGGATTCAGTCGATATGCGCTACGGAAACGTGGGACTGGTCCGAAAGACGGACCGGGACAGTGGAACGAGTGAAACAATCATGGTGGGGCAGCGGGGACCCGAGGCATGGGAAGTATTCACCATTGATCTGGAAGGGACCGTCAAGCGGGAGAGCATCCCGTCCATAAAAGAATTGCGTCGTGATCCCGACATGGTCCGCACCATCAATCATTCCGGTGCCCACCGTGAATCAATCGGATACCACTCTCAGCTGACCCAGGGGCTTCAGGCATTCAGCTTTCCGGTGTTCTTCCCGTTAGTGACGTGTGTGTTGTCGGGCGGAATGGTGTATAGGTTGGTTAGGAAAAGGGCAGTGTGGACCAGTTAGTGCTTCGCTTTAAGTTCATTGCGATTGTGGGGGAAATATGATTGGAAAAGATACTTGCAGTAGTTGTCATAGTCCTATTACTTTATGTTGCCGGGAACGCATTTTATATCGTCTTCAAGACGTATCAAGAGGATGATGAATTTCATCACCCCACGTTGGAAATCCTTCCTGTTCATTGGATCATGGATTTTCTATTGTTCATCTCAAGAAAGCTCGCACCTGCTCCATACTTTGTCGCCCTTTTCAAAACGCTCTCGTTCCTATATGGTCTGCTTATGGTGGGGGTTATCATTCTTATTTTGCTTGTTTTCTTTTTTTAGTACAATCATTTATGGTATTTTATGTTAAAATAAGAAGAAAAAGGGGGTATCTGCATCCGATTCCTCACCAAAACAGCCATCATTCTTATTTCCATCATCCTTCTCGGCGCCTTCATCACGCTCTTCCAGGGAGGCATCGATCTCAGTCTCTCCACCTATTGGAGCAGCCTCAAAGGGTTGGTCGTTTCACTGGTTCAACCAGGTTCCATCACGTATTCCACGGGTGACTACAATACAGGCAGCCAATACCCGTTGTTTCCATACGTCTTTGAGTTCTACGGCTATTCGCTCTCCGTCCTTTTCTTGGGCTTCATCCTGGCCCTTATCATCGCGGTCACCCTCATCATGATCACCTTCCAACTATCGGTGAAAAAACGCACGGCACTCATGAAGCTGTCCACCATCCTGGAGGCGGTGCCAGACCTGTTCGTCATCGCCATGGCGCAGCTGTTCATCATTTTCCTATTCAAGCAGACGGGGATTCTGTTCTTTGATGTGGTCGGCGCCTATGAACGGCCGTTTGTACTGCCTCTCATCACCTATACCATCCTTCCGACCGTCTTCCTGTACCGGACGCTGACGCTCCTATTCGATGAAGAGCTGCGGAAGCCCTACGTGGAGCTTGCGAGGGGGAAGGGGCTGACGGATTTTCGTGTGCTATTCGTCCATGTGTTCCGCAATGGGCTGATGGGTCTCCTCCATCATTCCAAGATGATCTTGGCCTTCATGCTCTCAAACCTCATCATGCTGGAGATCATCTTCAATACGAGGGGCATCACCTGGTTCGTCTATCATCATCCGACCCCGGAAATCGCCACCGTGAGCATCCTGCTCCTCGCCGTTCCGATCCTTCTCTTTGAGCAGGGGATGAATAAGCTGAAATCAAGCATCGTCGGAGGTGAAGAGGGGTGAAGGCATTCAAGAATCTCTCGTTTGTGATCGGCTTTTCGTTCATTGCCCTCATACTTGGAGGGAGCCTCGTTTACGGGTGGGTGTGCGGTGATGCCATCCCTGTCGTTCCGTTGAAGTCCGGAGAGGAAGGGGCGATGAAACCACCCTATGGACCGATGGACCACCTCCCGTTCGGCACCAACGCCCTGGGGCAAAGCATGTTCCTCGTGATGGTGGTCGGGGCGAAATTCACCCTGGGGATCGCCTTCCTGGTGGCGTTTCTGCGCTTTGTCCTGTCTGCCTTCATCGGGACCGTGATGACCCTGTACGTTCCGAAGTTCACCGCGTGGATCCGTCCGTTCCTGCAAACCTTCTATTATTATCCGATCACACTCCTTGCCTTCATGATGCTGTATTGGGTGCTGTTTGAGGACGGACTCATGGGGGGAGAGTTCAGCTACTCCTTCAGCGCACGGGTGCTGATCGAACTCGCCGTCCTCACCCTGGCAGCCGTCCCGATTTCCACCCTCATCGTGTCCAATGAAGTGAAGGACATCATGAAGCAGGAGTTCATGGAAAGCGTCCAGGTTCTCGGCGGGAATCGGCGCCACATCCTCCGGAAGCATCTTCTTCCGTTCCTGAAGCCGCGGTTCATCGTCCTCTTTTTGAGGGAAGCGATCCAAGTGCTGATCCTCCTTTCCCACCTCGGTATCCTCGGCATCTTCTTTGGAGGAGGGGCATTGATGGAAGATCTATTCGGGAACTCTGCCATGGCCTCCCTCTCAAACGAATGGTCGGGCCTCATCGGAAGAGATTTTAGGTATCTATTTACTACCTATACGTGGATTCCTTTCGTACCGATCCTTTTTTTGACGCTCGCCATCATCGCCCTCAAGCTCATGGTGGAAGGATATCAGGAGGCGTATGGGGAGTGGGAGAGAAAAGGAAAGACGTGCCCGTTGCAGAAGATACCCGCTTGAACGGAAAAGAAGATTTTGAACGGATAGATCGAAAAATTGGTTAAAGGGGGAAATATGTATGAAAAAATGTTCATTCCTGATCGTCGGTGTCATCCTGTTCCTGATGGGGTGCGGAAACAATGGAGACGAGACCATCGACAGTACGGACGCTGAATTCATTGCCATCGTCCAACTGGAGCAGGACCTTCACATCTATAATGAAACCGCCAGTGAGCCGATCAACATCAACGACCTCCAACTCCTCTCGAACGACACCGTCTTCAGCAGCTCCTCGAAAGCATGGGAAGTGTCGTTCAACTACAAAGACGGCCTCACCAATAAGACCGTCGCCACCAACGCCGTGGCCCAGTACAGTGTGGACCCGTCCGGGAAGATTACGGCGACGACGCATTCGTTTGAGTAGGGAAAGGACAGCCGGAGATGTCACGCGGAGGCCATCGGTTAGCCTAGGGAGTGTTTAAATTGAAAAGGAATAATCTGAAGATGTTCACTCAAATCTCATCCTATATTGCACTAGCTATGGTGATTGTTTTGCCACTGTTCCTCATTCCGACCATTTCCGGCAATCATGTCGTTCCCATTATACGACCGTTATTACTCCTTACCTTCCTTCTTTCCGTGTTCGGCATACCATTGAGTATCGTCTCCATGTTCAGTAAAGAAAATCTAGCAAAAAGAATGATTGTTTTAATGATCAATGGATCGCCGCTCGGTATTCTTGTTTACGGTTTGATGATGGAATTCATCGATGAGTTTCTTCGAACGGCACCTTGATTTAAAGAATAGCTCCATTCATATGAATGGAGCTATTCTTTTTTTGATATGCTTTTACTCAACTGCAATTTCAAGTTTTGCAATAGGGAACGGAACCTTTTACGGGGATTGGCTGTCTTTTTTATAGTAGAGAATGGCGCTTATACACGTCGAGCAGTTCTTCTACCGAGATTCCGTCTATGGTCATTCCCGATATATCACTGCCTGTAATCTGTACGTTTTTTAGATTGCTGTTCTTGATGGTCGTACCTTGTAGTTCACAGCGTTCGAATGAGAGGGGGTCCTGCTTTTCTCCGAGACTCGTATCCATAAAACGGACGCCCCCCATCGTGACCAGCCTCAAGCTGCTGTAGGAAAGATTCAGGTCGGCGTAAGAGGCATGGGTGAAATTGATATTCTTGAAGGTAGAATCACGGAGGTTGCAATTGCTGAAGTGCGTATTCATCAAATTGCTGTTGCAGAAGGAACTTCCCTCTAGTGTAACTTGATAGTACTCCGTGTGTTCCATCTTGCAGTCCTCATATTGGGTAAGGGATAGATCTTGCTGCTCCACGACGTTCCCGGCGGGGGATTGGCGCTTGATTCTCTTAATATAGCTATACTCGTCTTCTGTCTGAAACACAGCTCGATATCCCATCTTTTCGTAAAAATGATGGTTGTTCACTTGCCTGCTGGACGTCTCGAGATCCCACGTCCTCACGTCAGGGAATGTCTCTTCGATGAGACGGATGACCGTTGACCCGATGTTTTGTCCCTGCACGTCGGGATCGACAAATATGCGGTCAATCCTGCCGAAGGAGCTCCCCGTCAGAGTAAGGATTATCCCGCCCACTACTACATCATGAGCAATGATCTTGAAATAGACCAATTCTTCAATCATATAGTTCGTCATCTCGACCGAAGAATATCCAGGGGGCTGAATATTGTAATCGACGATAGAGTCATCAGACAGCCATCTCCGTGCTTCTTCATCAAACGTTCTTTTCATGATATCGGTCAGCTTCTCGGCATCGGACCTTTCGGCTTTTTGAATGGTGATCACATGCCATCACTCCTTTTACTATTAATCCCAATAATGAAACACGACCTCCCCAACGGTCTTCGGTTTCCAATAGGAAATCTGCGCGCGTTCCGCCCGATTGAGGTGTTGAATCATCGGCGGTTCGATGGGTGTGTTCAGCTCACCCGTCTCCAACACGCTGTAGTAAGGGGAAAACGCTTCTCTTAACAATACTCTGTCGACGAAGGAGATCCCACCGAACCCGATGGCATCGGCCATTGCAAGATAGGGGTAATGCTCATTGAGCAGCACAAAGAGCTCATCCCCATTCCATTGGATCCGGGCATAGGCGAAATTCGTTGAAACATCGACGGATACGAATGCCAATACCCGGCCACCCGATTCAGCCGCGATGCTGTAGCAAAGCTTTTGAAATAGGGATAGATCCGTCAGGGGAGGTTCCCCAGACTGCGAATCGAAAAATCCGGTGACGCCGGTCGGAAGGATGATCATGGTTCTGGCTCCTTTCACTTCCCTCTTATTCTACCAGAAAATAGGGTGTGGGGAGTTGGTGATAAAGGGTGAAAGTTGGTAATAAAAGAATGGAGTTGAAAATAAACCGGCGGAGTTGACGATAAAAATTCCCTTCCAAAAAAAGTTGGTAATAAAATCTCGAAAGTTGGAAGTGAAAGTTTAAAAGTTGATAGAAAAAATTCAAAAGTCGGTAGAAAAACGGGAAGGAAGTTGTTTGGTGGAAAATAAAGGGTGTGATTTAAGCTCAAAACTCTCTATTTCAGACCAATGAAGCCTCATCTCCCCCCAATCCCACCAACTCAAAGTGATTTCACATACAAAAATGCCCCGATCCACTCCAATCCACTAACCCACCACCCCCAAACCAACAAAAAAGGAGCCCCCATGACCAACCAAGGGGACTCCCACAGAACTTCAGCTCTCTAATGCTTTTCTTCTAGTAAATTCTTCTTTGATCTCAGCTAGCACGTCACCGTCTGTGACCAGTCGCAATGCCGTGAGCGCCAACCCTTTTGCTCCGAGGATCAGTGCTTCATCCCCCTTGGGTGATTTCGCTGCTTCACGGAATTCATCCGTATGGGCGACGAGGCTTTCGGGTCCGATCTGGATATAAGGGTGGATCGTCGGGACGACCTGGCTGATGTTGCCGGCATCGGTGGAGCCGAGTCCGTTTCGCTCTTCGGTTGAAACGTACTCGCCCAATCGTTCAAGCTCTTCTTTAAAGACCGCGTCATACGTCCGGTTCAACACGAGATTATCCACTTCATTCTGGAAGGCGATGACGTTCAGCTTCGCCCCCGTTGCCAGGGCAGAGCCTTCTGCGATCGCCTTCACGCGGGCGGTCACTTCGCTGCAGGTCTTGCGGGTAGCCGCGCGGATGAAGAAGCGGGCTTTGGCGTATTCCGGTACGATGTTCGGCGCATCGCCTCCGTGGGTGATGATGCCGTGGATTCGGACGTCATCGGTCACGTGCTGGCGAAGGGCGTTGATCCCGTTGAACAGGCCGATGACCGCGTCCAGTGCGTTGATCCCGTGATGCGGGGAACCGGCGGCATGGGCGGGTTTGCCAATGTATTCAAAATCCAGGGGATCGACGGCAAGGGAGTTCGATGTGATCCGTGTGGAGTTCGCAGGGTGCACCATGAGGGCGGCGTCGATTCCTTCGAGGAGACCGTGCTTCACGAAGCTTCCCTTGGCACTGCCGTTGGGGCCACCCTCCTCGGCAGGTGTACCTAGCAAAACGACTTCTCCGCCGGTTTCGTCGATCACCTTACTGAGGGCGATGGCCGCCGATACGCTCGTCGTGCCGATGATGTTGTGTCCGCAGGCGTGACCGAGGCCGGGAAGGGCATCGTACTCGGCGAGGAACGCAATGGCCGGGCCGGGTTTATCCGATTTCCGGCGGGCAAGGAGGGCGGTCTCATGTCCCGCCACCCCGCGTTCCACCGTGAATCCTTCCGACTCCAGAAGCTCGGCGTGGGTCTTCGAGGCAAAGAACTCCTCGTTGCCTATCTCTGGCCGGTCGTGGATCGAATGGCTAATGGCAATGTACTTTTCTTTGTTTTCCTCAAGGTTCGCGATGATCTGATCTCTCAATGTGTCGACGACGGTACTCATGTCCATTCCTCCTCTTGGTTGTTTATTCTCCGATCTTGCTCAGTGGGACGAAGGTCGGGATCGTGCTTCCGTTGTATTCTTTTTCGATGAAGTCTGCTGTGTCTTCTTCCTGGTAGAGCTCGACGATTTTCTTGAGTGTTTTGTTGTCCTTGTCTTCTGTACGTGCGGCGATGATGTTGATGTAAGGCGTGGCCGTGTCATCTTCGTGGAAGATGGAATCCTTCACGGGGTTGAATCCGGCGTCGACGGCGATGCCATTGTTGATGATGGATGCAGCGACATCAGGCAGGACGCGCGGTGTTTGGCCGGCTACGACTGGAACGATCTCCATGTTCTTCGGATTCTTTTTGATTTTATCCAGTGATCCGTTTCCGTCGAAGTCTTCAGGCAGCTCGATGAGGCCCGCTTCTTGTAGGAGGAGGAAAGCTCTTCCCATGTTGGTTGCTTCGTTCGGCACGGCGATCTTGGCGCCATCCGGGATGTCGTCTACTGATTTATATTTCTCCGAGTACAGGCCGAGGGGAGCGATGACGGTTGTGCCGATCGGTGTGAGATCGAGGTCATGCTCTTTCTTGAATTCGTTGAAGTAGGAAATCGTCTGGAATGCGTTGGCATCAAGCTCGCCTTCTTCAAGGGCCAGGTTCGGCTGGACGTAGTCGGAGAAGCGGACGATTTCGATATCGATGCCTTCCTTCTTCGCTTTCTTGGCGACGAAGTCCCAGATGCGGTTATCGGAACCACTGACGCCGATCTTGACCTTCGTTTCATCTTTGCTGGCGCTTGAGCTGCAGCCTGCAGCGAACCCGCCGATTAGTAGGATGAGTGATAGAATGATCCATTTCTTCATGTTGTATCTCCTCGCTATCTTCTTCTGATTTTTTTCGATACGAAATTACCCGATGATTGCAGTCCCTGTACAAGGACGATGAGTATGGCGACGGTGATGACCATGACCCAGGTGTCAAAGCGCTGGTAGCCGTAGGTGATGGCGAGATCCCCGAGTCCGCCTCCGCCGATGGCGCCTGCCATGGCCGATGCCCCGACGAGTCCGACGGTGGCGATGGTGAGGCTGAGGACGAGGGAGCTGAGCGCTTCTGGGACGAGGAAGCGGAAGATGATCTGGGTGGATGTCGCCCCCATGGATTCCGCCGCCTCGATGACGCCTTTGTCGACTTCAAGGAGGGAGTTCTCAATCAATCGTGCAATATAAGGTCCTGCATAGAAGACCAGTGGCACGACGGCCGCGGCCGTTCCGATCGATGTTCCCACAATCAAACGCGTGAGGGGGACGATCGCAACCATCAGGATGATGAACGGGACGGAACGGAAGATGTTCACGACTCCGTTCAGGATGGTGAAAATAAAGGCATTCTCCCATAGATGACCTTTCCTCGTGATGACGAGGAGTACCCCGAGGGGCAGCCCGATCACGGTGGAGAAGAGGAGGGAGAAGCCGGTCATGACCAATGTTTCAATGAGTGCATCGATGATCTGCTGTGAATCAACTAGCATGTGGTGCGACCTCCTTCACGGTGACGTTTTCTCCATTCATGACAAGCAGTGCACGGTTGATCTCGCTCTCGGAGCCGATGAGCTCGACGATGAGATGACCGAATGGTGTGCCCTGCAGCTCCGTAATATTTCCGAACAGCACGTTTACATCGAGGTCGAAGCGCTTCGCCACCTGGGACAGGAGCGGCTGACCTGATGAGGTGCCGACGAAGCGGATCTTGTAGATCCGTCCCGGTGCGTTTTCCTTCTGCACAAGCTCGAGGACCGATTCCGGGATGGAGTCGTTCAGCACGGAGCTCACGAAGTTCGCCGCTGTCTCGGTCTGAGGGGAGGAGAAGACGTCGAATACGGATCCGGACTCGATGATCTTCCCGCCTTCGATGACCGCCACCCGGTCGCACACTTCCCGGATCACCGACATCTCATGGGTGATCATGAGGATCGTGATGTTGTACTCACGGTTGATCTTTTTCAGCAGCTTCAGGATCGAGCCTGTCGTCTGCGGATCGAGGGCCGATGTCGCCTCGTCGCACAGAAGGATCGACGGCTGCGTGGCAAGGGCACGGGCGATGCCGACGCGCTGCTTCTGACCGCCTGATAGTTGATCAGGGTACTGGTTCGCTTTATCTTCAAGGCCGACGAAGCTCAGCAGCTCCGTCACCCGCTTCTGGATCTCTGTCTTGGATTGCTTGGCGAGGATGAGGGGCATCGCCACATTGGCGAAGACCGTCTTGGAGTTCAGGAGGTTGAAGTGCTGGAACACCATCCCGATCTTCCGCTTCACCTCGCGCACGTCTTTCGGTGAAAGGGCCATGAGATCCTGGCCGTCCACGATCACCTTTCCCGAGCTCAATCGCTCCAATCGGTTCACGGTGCGGATCAGCGTGCTTTTCCCGGCGCCGCTGAATCCGATCACCCCGCATATTTCCCCCTGCTCAACCCGCAGGTCGATGCCATCGAGGGCCCGGACTTCCTTTCCGCCGCTGTCATACACTTTCGTGGCGCTTTTGAATTCAATCATGTTCGTCATGCCTCCTGGTGGTTAAAATAAAAACCCTCTTCCCGAGGTCTCGAGAAGAGGGCATGGATTCACACGGAATCAATGGTTCCCTTCTCATCTCCCAGGCGCGTTGCCTGCTGGAATTGGCACAGTACTTTGTGGAAAGTCTGCTGCCGAAGCGTCATCGGGCCAGTCCCTCAGCTTCTCTGGATAAGAAATTATTGAATTAAGGTAAACAAAAGGCCCCTTCCTGAGACAGGAAGAGGCCGGAGATCCATAAGGAAAGAAAGATCCGTACTCTTCTCATCTCTCAGGCATCCGCCTGTTGGAGTTGGCACAGTGCTCAAGTGAGCCCGCTGCCGAGGTATCAAAGGGCCAAATCCCTCCACCTCTCGTGATAAGAAGTTTAATTTGTTTAACGTGAGCCCTATTCTACGCCGGACTGTTTCCTGCGTCAACACCCTCTGGCAGAAATGAGACTGGCTGGAAGAAGTGGGAATGGGGTAAAAATAGGTCCTTAGATACATATGTTATGTCGTGAAAACCCTTTATTTCGATTGGGTTTATCGGAAAAATGATTCTAACTCCTTAAAAATATATTTTTTTCGAAAATGGCGTTAAAGATAATAGTGTCCGT
Source organism: Rossellomorea marisflavi (assembly GCF_009806575.1). NCBI lineage: Bacteria > Bacillati > Bacillota > Bacilli > Caryophanales > Bacillaceae > Rossellomorea > Rossellomorea marisflavi. The sequence continues at coordinate 993,643 of NZ_CP047095.1, forward strand.
TCCATTTCGCTGCGATGGCTCGCTTTCCGCGGGGCGTGCGGTGAGCCGCATCGGCTGCGCCTGCTGGGTCTCACCTGCCCGCCATTCCCGCAGGAGTCGAGCCATCTCCGCTTCATTTCACTCATCTTTTCGAAGGGAGACCATAGCGACTTTGTTAAATATGGGAAATAGTGATTGACATCTAGCCTCCTCCCCCGTAAAGTTATAATTGAAAATGATTCTCATTATCAAGAAACGAAAGGGGAACCACATGAAAAAAGCATCGTTCTTTACCATATTGATGGTCTGTCTGCTCTTGGCGGCGTGCAGCAGCGGAGAAACAAAAACGAATTCGTCAAAGGAGGATTCCTCGACATTTACATATGAATCAGAACAGGGACCGGTAGAGGTTCCGAAAGAGCCGAAGCGGATTGTCGCCCTCACCAATGGTCCGAATGTGATTTCCCTCGAAGGGAAGCTCGTCGGGATCGATGAGTGGACCGAGATGAACCCGCTCTTCACCGACAAGCTGAAAGATGTGGAAGTGGTGGGTGATGATCAGCTCGAGAAGATCATCGAGCTCGACCCGGACTTGATCATTGCCGGAAGTCAGACGAAGAACCTCGATAAGATGAAGGAGATTGCGCCGACCGTCGCTTTCACATGGGGGAAACTGAATTACATCGATCAACAGATCGAGATCGGCAAGCTGTTGAATAAGGAGAAAGAAGCGAAGGAATGGGCGGATGACTTCCAGGAGCGTGCCGCGACGATCGGGGATGAGATCCGCAAGAAAATCGGCGACGACGCCACGGTATCCGTCATTGAAACCGGACAAAAGGAACTCTATGTCTTCGGGAACAATTATGCCCGTGGTTCTGAGATCCTGTACCAGGCCATGAAGCTCAACATGCCGGAAGCCGTGAAGGATAACGCCTTGGAAACGGGGATTCACGTCATCTCGCCGGAAGCGGTAGGCGACTTCACCGGAGATTACCTCGTCCTGAGCAAGAATCCCGATGTGGACAATTCCTTCATGGACACCGACACATGGAAGAACATCCCGGCGGTGAAAAACGGTCATGTCATCGAGATCAACAGCAAGGAATCGACGTACAGTGATCCCGTGACCCTCGAGCATCTATTGAAGGCATTCGAGGATGGTTTTATAGAAAAATAAGGGGAGGCGGGGGTCACTCTGTGACCCCTGCCGATTCCGGACGAAGAAAATGAAGCATGAAAGCGCCAAGGCCCAGCAACACCTGGCCAATACTGGCGATCAAGAGCTGTACCGATGGTAAGTACCATTCTCCTACGGATAGGGTGGCACCGATCGTCGCAATGAAAAGCAGGGCGCCCATGAACAGGGTCGAGAAGAAAATCTGCCGGTCATACCGGATGAACCCTCTGATTGCTACGACGGCATTGCCCAGTCCGAAAACGATCATGCCCACAATCGCCATAGCCATCCAGCTGTCAAAAGGCAGATCTCCTGCCCACTCTGGTGGGAAGGCCGCAAAGATCCCTTTACCTGACATCATGGAACCACCGAGATAAAAAGCACCCACGCTCAGGGCCGCATTGTACACATTCATAATGGTTTTCTTCAACATAAAGCATTCTCCTTTGTGAGAGACTCGCCACCGAAGGGAGTCTCTTATTTTTTATATTAAGGCATGGATGAAACCGTCCATTCGATCAGTCCGGTCAAGAGGACCAGGAAGACCATGAAGGAACTGGAGACAATGACCACCATATGGTTTGTTTTCGAATAGAGGACGAATCCTCCCGCGATCAAGAGGAACCAGGCGATGATTCCAACAAGTGAAAACAGGGCAGGCGAGTTGGCAATCCATAGGATCGTAATGATCAGGTGGAGTGCCACGAGCACCCAGGCAAAAAGTTTCATGTGGGTCAACGCTCCTTTACATACTGGTAACAAAATTGATGAAGACCACGAACATCAAGGTGACACCCGACAATGCACCGACGGGGAAGGCGAAGCTCTTATTATGCCTCCATTCATAAAGGCTGGCAGCCAGTCCTGCTGCGCATAACACACCCCATATAGGATTGAAGATGGCCTCGGCCACTTCGTCGGAAAACCATTCATAGCCGCTTGAAAGCCAGAAAATCCAGTGAAGGATCAGGAGGCTCAAAACAATATAGGATAATTTCCTAGGAGGCCTGGTGTTTGTCTTCCTCACCATGAGCGCTGTCATGATGGAACCTAATACGATCAATCCAATCACCAACAAAAAAATAATTGTAAATCCGATGATGTCCACGTCCATTCCGCTGAATTTGTACATGTAGAATCTTGGTAAATGATTTCTATGACATGATTGTATCGGATTATTTATTGTAAAACAATAAAAAGTTTTTCTTTTTCAATAATAATTTGTTGTTTACCTCAGAATATGGTCACCATGAGCAGGCAGTATGTGATAAGAACCCACTATCTATGTTCTCAATGTCCGCTTATTGTGTGAGGAACACCATACGCGGACATAGAGAGAAACTTTCGGTACGATCCAAAGGAGATACGCAGCATTTTTTTACTCATAAGGGGACTCCTTTCCTATAGAAAGATTGCAATTGAGAGTGAGAATTGTTATCATTTAGATGAGAGATAAGCAGATAAGGAGATACAATCATGACAAACATTGCTAAAACGATACGCGAACGCCGCTCCATAAAAGCCGGCTACATTGATAAAGAAGTCACACAGGAAACGGTGCTGAACCTATTGGAGGATGCCGTCTGGGCACCGAATCACGGACTCCGTGAGCCGTGGCGATTCATCTTCGTACCGGCGGATGAGAAGGAAGGATTCGTAGAGGATCTCGTGAAAACCTTCCCGCCCGATATGAGGGAGAACCGCCGCAACTACTTCAGCCAGCCTGCGGCGATCCTTGTCGTCGTCATGACCGAAGACCCCCGTCAGAAGCAGTGGGAAGAGAACTTCGGAGCCATCGGCGCCATGATCCAAAACTTCCAGCTCCTCGCCTGGGAACAGCAGCTCGGAGTTGTGTGGAAAACAAATCCTCATATTTATGATCCGAAGGTCCATGAATTGCTCGGCGTCGAAAAGGGCGAGAAAATCGCCGGATTCCTGCACCTCGGCTACTTTGATGAGGTTCCGCCGGCGAAGAAGAGGACACCGATTGAAGACAAGTTTTCCGTTTACGGGAAATGATGTAGAAGAAGGGCTCGCAGGGGTCCTTCTTTTTTTCTGGGATGAATAAGACAATCCGCATCCGTCATATCCTTTGAAAAAAACAGGTGTGTGATCATGGGGATGAAAGCTCAGCATCAAGTGATCTTTTACGCCATCCACAGTTCGAGTATCAAGAGATTCCTTCTCTTAGACTGTCTGGCGGGGACGGGTTTTTATTACATGGGAAAAGTGATGTCATCAAGCGTATACGTTGGGATAGCAAGTAGCGTCATTTGTACCGAAGGCATCAAACGATTGCTTCGAAAAAGATAAAAAAGGCCAACAATTTGAGTGAGTCTCGAATTGTTGGCCTTTTGTTTATATGTTTTCTTGAAAAGGATAGATGGATGCAGCTCACCGGATGAAATGGGTCCGATAGCCAGGGAAATGAGAAACGTTGACGAAGTGTTGCTGCACGGTCATTCTTATATATGTGCTTCGATATAGGGATTAACGACAGAACACCTTCTTCCGGTTGATTGGGAGGAGGTTTTTTTGATTTTTTCTTTAATAAGCCCGCATTTTCGACTCGGATCGAATCCACGTCCCTGCAGTATTTGAACATCTAATTAATAAATCATCCCATTAGATTATAAATCGTTGACACTCCGATTCTTTCATTTGGTAGCATATAGGGGAGGGGCAGAGAGGAGGTATAGAACATGGAGATACCCGTAATAGAAGAATTGCTTAGGATTTTGATGATCGCAGTCATGTGTAACCAACTCGTCATGGCATTCGCCATTTTTGTTGTGAAAGAATACTGGGTCCCCCGTTTCGAAAGGTCTATGAATGAACCGCCTCAAACCACTTTTCAACGGATCGAAAATGGACTGCACTATTCCTTCTGGGCGACAGGTTACTGGATCCACAAAAGAGTGGCGGGTCGGAAGTGGATCGTCCAGAAAAGCCTATTCCTTCTCTATATGTTGTTGGAACTGATCGTATTCATTTTGGTTTATCAAGTGTTCTTCTTAGTGTGGGAGATTGTATTCTATCTTTAATATTTGGTTAACGTTTAAGTGATGTATTTTTTGGGTTCATGCCTTTTTCAGGCATCGCATCTAGTAGGCATCAAAGCCTTCCATTAGTTAGGTGATTCAATCATCGTTGCTTCTGATAGACCAACTTGAAAATCGCTTGTTCTTCTTACCATTCACAGAAGGGATTTGGCTTAAAGGAAACTCTAATACCAAAAAATCTGGCTGAGCAACGACTCGATTTCACCTTCACATAAACACTGTAAATAATCAGTATCACCATAACACAAGCCAAAAACCTTCAGTAAACATTCCAATCACCTCTAATAAACGTCGTTGGGATTCTTATAAATGCTTTCTATGATGATCTGATAGGCTGTCCCCTACAGGTTCACTCCCCAACCGATTCCACCGTCTCGAATACCCCGATCCAAGCTTTTGTCCGGTCCGCTTCCGTCGGATCATCGGGCAAGTAATAGCTCCACCCCTTTGATTCACGTTCAGCCGTTCCGTTTCTATACCCCAGAATAAATCGGGCGCTGTTTCTTTTGGCTCTATTTTGGGTCATTTCTTCATGGGTGAAGGCCCACAGGCCGATATCATCCGCCTATGAAAAGCATGGCCAATAGCATAAGAGTCAATGGTCGGCGAATGACGTTCATCGTTTACCCTTCCTCGAAGAATTAGCCGCGATGACCCCGACGATGAGGGGGATACAGATGATGAGCCACGTCCAATAACTCATTCACATTCACTCCTTATCAATTTTTTTAACATGCTTCTGCTTTTTTCTACCTATTAGCATAGGCGCCGTATTTAGTAGGATCGACACAATGACGAGAACCCACAAAGCTCTTTCCATTGTAGGAACGACGTCCTCCAGTGCTGACCAGTCTTCTGCTTTTACCCACTGCGAGACGAGACTGTACTCTGCACACATCGTCAATGCGGTGAATGATAGCCCCAGCGCCATGGCGAGTTTGTGATCCTTTCCAGAGAAATACAGGAAAAGATTTAATACTGTTGCTGCGATCGCGATAAGTCCTAATATAATCCACATAGTGAATCCTCCGTTGGTCTCATTTACAGATAATCTAAATATATCATATATTTCTTTATTTGGAATTAGTTGGTTTAAAGGTTGTGTTTTTGATAGAATGATAGTTAAGATGTTGAATTGATCGAATACTTAAAGTATGGAGGTCATTATGCTCATTACACTCATCGTCATTGCCTCGCTCTACGCACTTCTTCACCTTTTAACAGGATCCGTCCAGCTCTTCAAAGGAGATATTCCGGTTCAGAACGCCGTGCTGTTCGTGGCCGGAAGCTTATGCATGGCCGTTTATCTCGTTTTCTTCACAAATACCCTGGGAGCACTGGCGTTACTTGCGGCAGGGTTTCTTGTGATTCAGCTAGGAGCTATTCTGAATGGAAAATTCATGAATGGGAAGGTGACCTTCAGCCATCAACTTATCCGTTTCGTCCTCATGCTTGTAGTGGTAAGTGGATTCGGGTTGGTCATCTGAGAGGATTTAAAACAGGTTGGGGCAAAGTGTTTTCCTAATAGTAAAACCCGAACTCCTTTGCGTGAAATAAGGCAAAAATAGTTCGGGTTTATTATTTTGCTTGTTGACCATGTAAATGGTTTCTAGCGGTTGATTGGAGTGCAAGACGCAGACTCCAGCGGGAAGAGTAGCTGATGTGAGAACCCACAGGCTTGCCGAGGAGGCTCACGGGCTACCCGCGGAAAGCGAAGTCTTGCACGCAAATCATGAGCGATATAAAGAATCTACACTGATTGTTTTTCATTAAATCCTAATCCACAATCACCGACCGCACCCTCTTCAAAAACTCCCGGATGACCCGGGACAATCCATTATTCGCGTTATAAAAATACCCGAAGGAATACGTTTTATAATAAGGCGGTGCGAAGTTCACGAGTACGTATTCGGCGCTTCGGGATAATCCTGCGTCGGTGCGGAAGGCGTAGTCGAAGCCGATGTTGATGGCCGTGTTGGTCTCGAGGGCGAGGCGGATCGTGTCGACGTTGTTGGTGGTGAACAGGATGTCGAAGGGGAGGGAGCTGAAGCCCTTCATGAATTCTTGGATGTACTTGTCATTGTACAGGACGATGGGTTGGCCGATGAGCATGTCCTGGGTGATGAGCGTTTCCTTGGCAAGGGGGGAGTGCTTGTTGACGGCGGCAACCATATGCCCGTCGACGAGCTTCTTGAAAACGAGATTGCGGTATCGCTTTTCTTCTTTTTCCGTATAGGTGATGAAGCCGACGTCGACCTCGCCTTCGAGGACGCGGTCGATGATGAACTCGGTACTGTTTTCATAGACGGACGCCTTGACGTTCGGGTATTCCCGCTTCAGCTCCGTGATGACGCGCACGAGGATCTCCATGGGGCCGGGATACGTGGCGACCTTGATTTCGCCGTTCATGGTTTCCGTGTAGGTTTCGACTTCATCCATGAAATCCTGGAGCTTCAAGAGGACGACCTGGGCTTTTTCGATGAGCCGGCGTCCTTCCTCGGTCGGGATCGAGCCCCTTCTGGAACGATGGAAGATGGGGATGTTGAGTTCTTTTTCCAACTGTTTGATTGACTGGCTAAGGGCAGGGAGAGTGATGTGGAGTTGTTCTGCCGCTGCCTTCAGGGAGCCGGTTTTTCCGATTTCGACTATATACTTCAACTGTTCGATTGTCATAGTAAACCTCTTTTTAGTTACGTTCTGCTTAACAAACGTTAATATTAACTAAATTTAACATAAGTGTCGTTCGTTGTATACTGAGGGTGTAGACAAGATAGAAGGAGATGGCACATGATGAAAGCACTAAGATGGCATGACCAGAAAGACATCCGTTTGGAAGAAATCGAAGAACCGGTGACAGGTGCCGGTCAGGTGAAAATGAAAGTGAAATGGTGTGGAATCTGCGGTAGTGATCTTCATGAATACTTGGGCGGACCGATCTTCATCCCGGTCGATGAGCCCCATCCTCTTACCGGCGAAAAAGCGCCTGTCACCCTCGGGCATGAGTTCTCCGGTGAAGTCGTGGAAGTCGGAGAAGGCGTGAGCAATTATAAAGTAGGCGACCGCGTTGTCGTGGAACCGATCTTCGCCACACATGGCCACCAAGGCGCTTATAATCTCGATGAGCAAATGGGCTTCCTAGGACTTGCAGGCGGCGGTGGCGGCTTGAGTGAATACGTGGCTGTCGATGAAGAGCTCCTCTTCAAGCTTCCGGATGACCTTTCCTATGAACAGGGCGCACTTGTGGAACCGTCTGCTGTGGCCCTATACGCGGTACGTTCAAGTAAAGTAAAGGCAGGGGATAAAGTCGCGGTGTTCGGATGCGGGCCGATCGGGCTTCTTGTGATCGAAGCATTGAAAGCCGCTGGTGCGACCGATATCTATGCCGTCGAGCTTTCTCCTGAGAGACAAGCCAAGGCAGAAGAACTCGGTGCGATTGTCGTCAACCCTGCAGAAGTGGACGATACCGTGGCGGAAATCAGCCGCCTCACCGGTGGAGGTGTCGATGTATCCTTCGAAGTGACAGGGGTACCGGTCGTCCTTCGCCAGGCAATCCAGTCAACAGGGATCGGTGGCGAAACAATCATCGTCTCCATCTGGGAACAGGGAGCGGAAATCCTGCCGAATGACATCGTCATCAAGGAACGGACCGTCAAAGGCATCATCGGCTACCGCGACGTGTATCCGGCCGTCCTTTCCCTCATGCAAAAAGGCTACTTCTCTGCCGACAAACTCGTCACCAAACGGATCCCTCTCGATGACGTCATCGAAGAAGGCTTCCAGAGCCTGATCAAGGAGAAGAATCAGGTGAAGATTTTGGTGCAATCAGAACAGAAGTAAAAGGCCGACCATTATCACATTCAATAATAGAAAAAGGAGACCCAATTCGTTCAGGATGGGTCTCCTTTTCTATCTATATAGCGTGCTCAAACATAAGAATCCGTAGAAATGAATGATGCCATTGATTACTTGTGCTCTACTAGAGCCCTTTAAGTAAAATCTACGCCTTCACAACCCGCCGACTTGCCATCCCCTTCGACCATCGCATGAACGGTCGATAGATCAGATACCCGATCAACGCACCGACGGTACCAAGGATCACATCATCCACATCAAAGCGTCCCAAATGGAGCACATATTGTGCCAGATTCACAAGGAAGATGAGAATGGCTGACTGTTTGACTACCTTCAACATTCCCACACCCTTCATGATGAGGAGAGGCAGGAAGAATCCGAGTGGAATGTAGAGAAGGATGTTGCCGAATGTGTTGGATAGGATGATATCGACATTGTAATGGTCCCATCTCGATATGTATTCATACAGGCTGTGAAACGGCATGACGTTTGCATTCCGCACCCATGCGTCCATATTGAAATACCCTGCCCCCTCGGGAACCCAGAAGTATTGATTGAAGTAGAAAGGGGTCGAGAAGTAGGCCACCATGTTATTCACGATGCGTTGAAGCAGCAGTGTCCATAGCAGCACAAGGGCATAGGCACCTCCGGCCAGCTTCAGGAATAGAAGAACGCCATTATTGAAAGGGGAATACGACTCCTTCAGTCCGTCCTTCAGGGTTTCTTCATGGCCGAAGCTTTGCAGGGCCGCCTTGGTCGCTTCTTCCGGCTCAAGTCCCTGTGCGATGAAATCGCTTTTCAACAGGTCGATGTGCCCCCTCATTTCCTCTTTCAGCTCGAGTCGGTCGATTTCGTCGATGTCGAGTTTGTTTACAATGCGGTCGATGTAGTTCTCAATGGTTTGATCCATGCGATTCCCTCCGAACATCTGTTGATTAAGGTGTTGACGTTGTTCCACTCTTTTAGCTTCCGGCTCAGTTCGGCCTTCCCGTCTTCGGTGACGGCGTAGTATTTCCGTCGCGCTCCCGTATCGGGCTCCTGCCAGTAGGAGCGGATCCATCCCTTTTTCTCCAACCGCTTCAGAGCAGGGTAGAGGGTGCCTTCGCTCATGCTGTAGAGCTCGTCACTGTTTTCCTTCAGCGCCTTCACGATCTGATAGCCGTACATATCCTCCGAGCTGATCAGGGATAGGAGCAGGATGTCGATGCTGCCCTTCATAATTTCTTTGTCCAACCGTCATTCCTCCTTCTATATCGTGTTACTATGTACATCGTTTTACGAGGTATATTTGGATTGTACCTCCTTCTATGGAAATTGGCAAGAACATTTAACAATTATTGAAACTTATTCCATCCTGAACTGGTATACTAGTGAATTAATAACCCAGTAGAAAGGAAGGATCCCCATGCAATTGACGATCCATACGGCAGATAAGGATGCGAGAGTCATCTCCCATCTGCTTGCGAAGAACCCGGCGAACCTCTACGAGCGTAGTCAGAACGGGCATCTCGTTCGGATGTTTTTCAGCACGTTCAGTGAGGATGAGGTGGAAGTGACCTTCTTCGTGACGCCCGACCCGATCGAACTGTCGAGGGACGGTTCGGAGAAATATGACATCACTTCCTACATCAATGACCGCGAATTTTCCGTAAGCAGCATCTTCTGTACGTTCCTGCGCACGTCCCTCGGCACGGCCCTCAACGGCAAACCGAAGGAAGCCTACACGGAGTGGGTGGATCATGCCTTTCCGTTCACATTCGAGTTCGGCCCCCTCGCATCCTCTCTGTCGGACGGGGCGATCACCGAGCTGTTCGATCCCCTTGGATTTGCCGTGGGGATCGACCGGAGCGAAGGGGAACCGGCCGCCAGGTTCATCACACTGAAAGGGAGAACGACCCTCCAACTAGGACTGAGGCAGCTGTTCGTCCTCATCCCGGTCCTTGATCAGTACAAGCACTACTATATCGATGAAAAGGAAATCGACAAGATTGAGAGATACGGGGAAGGGTGGCTCGATGATCACCCGAAACGTGCATTCATCCTGCAGCGGGCCCTCCGCTTCAAGGATGTATACCGCCATGTTCTTCCCGAGGAAGGGAAAGGAAAGTCGGAGCCGGCCAAACCGAGACTCAATGATACCCGGTATGAGTCGATCATCCACGTGGTCAAAGGACTACGAACGAAATCGAGCGTGGTCGACATGGGCTCAGGGGAAGGAAAGCTGGCCGCACGCCTTGGGTTTGTTCCCGGAATAGAAGAGATCCTTGCTGTCGAACCGTCGGAGCAGGCCGCCCTGAAGGCATTGAAGCGTTTCGAGAAAGCGGAAAGTCAGCCGGGATTCCTGAAACCGACAAACGTGATGGGGTCGTTATTCTATTATGATGAGCGCCTCCGGAATAAGGATGTGATCATCCTGTGCGAAGTGATCGAGCATATCGATCAACACCGCCTGCCGAAGATCATGGAGACGATCCTTGGTGCCTACAGACCGCGCACCCTCCTGATCACGACGCCAAACGCCGAGTACAACCGGGTGTACGACATGGGGGAAGGATACCGCCACCCCGATCACCGGTTCGAATGGACACGTGAAGAGTTCCAGACCTGGTGCCGGAATATGGACGGGGATCAAGCGTATGATATCACCCATCAGGGAATCGGTGATGACCATGACACCCACGGGCAGCCGACGCAGTTTGCCATTTTCACACGAAAGGAGGAATCATGATGAAGATTGTAATCCCACATGCCGGCATTGTCCTTCTCATAGGGCCGTCCAATAGCGGCAAGACGACGCTCTTGCGCGAGCTGGTCGAGGAGGATATCCTGGCACCATCCGAAATCGTGAGCTCCGATGAGTTCAGGAAGCTCGTCGGAGACGTGGAATTCATCGACTGGAAGGACAGGCCGAAGGAAGAAGCCGATGCGCTGTATGATACGTACCAGCAGATCTCCAAGGAAGCGTTCGGGATGATGGATGCCGTGATCGGCGCACGCTGCCGCATGAACAAGCTGACCTTCGTCGATGCCACCCATCTGCATCCCGATGACCGGAAGCGCTACATCGCCATGGCGAAGGAGAACCATGTTCCCGTCGTGGCCCTCATCCTTGATACCGATCAGGATCAACTCCTTGAGCGCGATCTCCACAGGGACAACCCCCGAGGGAAACGCCGCATCAAGCAACAGTACCAGATTTTCAAAAGGGAAAAGCGCTTTGTGAAGAAAGAAGGCTACCGCGCTGTCTATACGGTCCGTCCTTCTGATTCCGTCGAGTGGATCCGGGGAGGCAATCCGCTGGAACTTGATGTAGGAAATGGAGTCGACATCATCGGGGACGTCCACGGATGCTTTGATGAACTGATCGAGCTCCTCGTGAAACTCGGCTATGAAGAAAATGAAGACGGATTCTACATCCATCCCTACGGGCGCACATTCCTTTCACTCGGCGACATCATGAGCCGTGGTCCCAAGTCTTTTGAGACCATGACTTTTTTCCACAGGCACGTCGAACGGGGGCTTGCCCATATTATCGACAGCAATCACGGATGGAAGATCGCGCGCTACCTTGGCGGCCGGAACGTCACCTTGAGCCACGGAGATGAGTGGATCGCGGAGATGCTTGAACGATACGAAGCGGAGCACGGGGAAGAGGCGGTCAATGAGCTGAAAGAAACATGGCGTAGCTTCCTATTAAGGGCCCCGTCCCATCTTGTGTTGAAGCAAAACGCAGTACCGGTCGCAGTCTGTGCCCATGCCGGCATCAAGGACGAATTCATCGGCAAGCAGTCCCATGCAGTCAGCGACTTCTGCCGATACGGGGATACAGATGGCTTCCATGAGGACGGGCGCCCGGTGAGAAAGGATTGGACCGTTCATCATCACAACAGCCTCTTGATCCTGTGGGGCCATGATCCGAAGCCTAAGCCCCTCATGATGAACAACACCCTGAATATCGATCAAGGCGTGGTGTTCGGAGGAGAGCTCACGGCCTACCGGTATCCGGAGCGGACGCTGCTGTCGGTGAAGGGGAAAACGGACTATTCAGGCAGTGATTCGAATCCGCTGGAAGAGCTTGCGGAAAAGCGACTTCATCCGCCGAATATCGCCCGATTCCTGAACGGCTACAGCGTGGAGACGGAAACGTACGGGGAAGTGGTCATCCCGAAGGCGCAGATCATTCCGACGATCGACGCTGTCTCCCATTTCACGGTCCCGGTCGAGGAACTCATCTACATCCCGCCGACCATGAGTCCGACTCCGAAAGCATCGACGGTCGACGGGTTCCTTGAACACCCGCAGGACGCCATCGATTACTACCGGAGTCTTGGCATCAACCGGATGGTGGCTGAGAAGAAGCATATGGGCAGCAGGGGGATCCTGCTCTTATTCAAGGACGCGGAAGCCGGGGAGCGTGTCATAGGAAGACGAACCTTAGGCGTTATGTACACGCGGACGGGTAGGCGTTTCTTCCAGGAAGAGGTGGAGGATCGTGTCCTTCATACCCTTCATGAAGATCTCGTGAAGGGTGGATATTTCTCGCGGTACGAGACCGACTATGTGCTCCTCGATGCCGAGATCATGCCGTGGAACCTGAAGGCGAAGGAACTGATCCATACCCAATACGCCCATGTGGCGGAGCAGGCACTCATGGACCGGAAGAAGCTGACGGGCAAGCTCGCGGAGGCCGTCGGGGAGCATGAAGGGATCAGCGCCTGGCTCACGGAGTATGAGGAAAAGCTTCATCATGCCGGTGTGTTCAAGGGTGTCTATGAAACCTACTGTTGGGACGTCGAGGATTTCGGCGACATCCAGATCGCCCCGTTCCACGTCCTTGCCCACAGCGGGGAAACGTTCTTCAATCAGCCTCATACGTGGCATATGGAGAAGAACCGGGAGTTTGCACGCTTCAGCGATTTATTTGTGGAGACTGAGTACAAGATCATCGATGGTGAGGCCTCGGAACAGGACGTGATCGAATGGTGGCTCGAGATGACAGAGGATGGGCATGAAGGCATCGTCATCAAGCCGGAAACCTTCCTGGCGCGGTCTAAAGGCAAGCTCGTCCAGCCTGCCATCAAGGTGAGGGGTCAGAAGTATCTCCACATCATCTACGGCATGGATTACACGCAGCCCGGGAACCTGGACCGCCTAAGAAAACGGAATGTGTCCAAGAAACAAAAGCTTGCCCTCCGGCAATTTGCCCTCGGCCTTGAAGGCATCAGGCGCTTTGTTGACGGGGAGAGCCTCGAACGCATACACGAGTGCGCCCTCGGAACGCTCGCAAGCAATGCCGACCCGGTCGATCCGAGGTTGTGAGTGAATCAAGAGATGACTTATCCTGTGGTCAAAATAAACTATATAAAGTGAGTGTATAGGCCACTGAGTGGTGTTTCAATGAATACCACTAAAGCAGAATGATCGCATGTATCTCATAATGTATTTGAAGGTATAAGAGTCTTACCGTTGAATCTAATAGATATGAAACTTAATTGGTAGGAGGAAAAGAAGATGGCAGAGGTTTTGATGTTCCATCATGTTTTGGGCCGAACAAAGGGAATTGAAGCAATAGCGGATCGATTGAGAGATGCAGGACATTTTGTTCATGTGCCAGATTTATTTGATGGCCGCATTTTTTCTACGCTGGAAGAGGGCTTGGAATTCGTGAAGGGGATTGGATTTGGAGAAGTGTCGGCGCGTGGCGTTCAGGCGGCTAACGAACTTTCAAATGATATTGTGTATGCAGGTTTTTCATTAGGTGTCCCGGCTGCACAGAAGCTCGCTCAAACACGTGAAGGCGCAAGAGGTGCACTATTCTTTCATGCCTGCCTTCCGCCCTCGGCATTCGATTCCGAGTGGCCAAAAGACGTACCGGTTCAAATTCACGCAATGACTGAAGATCCTTTTTTTGTTGAAGACGGTGACATTGATGCGGCCCGTGAGATTGTTAAATCAACCAATCTCGCTGAACTCTTTTTATATGAAGGAAGAGAACATCTCTTCACAGAGAGTTGTTTACCGTCTTACGATGATGACGCGACGAAGCTGCTCATCAAGCGAGTGATCAATTTTCTAGGTGAATCTTAACTAAATACAAAGTATTGAGATCGGGTCATTATACGGCTACAAGATTCAAGCTCACTATCTTATAAGGTCAAAACAGCGATTTTCAAAAGATTAATGGAGTATAGGAGCAAAAAAGGTAGGATAACATCTATCAGTTTGATTCAGTAATGGTAGAACATAGTATCTTCTGCATTCAATCTTTGTCCTTTTATTCTTCCGGGTTACCTGCTCAATGAATGTGGAAAAGTTGAAAATCATGTTCTGGTCTGCAACTTTTCTGTGTCTTCCCGCTTGTCAAGAACAACTGATGAACATACTATAAAGGGATGTACGAGTAGAGGAGAGATTATTGTGGAAATCATAGCAATTATATTAGTAGGGATCGTGGCGATCGAGCATCTGTTCATCATGATCCTCGAAATGTTCTTTATCCGATCAAAGATGGCCAAACGGGCTTTCAATCTGCCGGAGCATCTCCAGGGGGATCCCAATGTGGCCACGATGTTCGCCAATCAGGGCCTTTACAATGGATTTCTTGCTGCAGGGCTTCTCTGGGGCTTGATCCTCGGAAGCACATCGACAGGCTATATGATCCAGCTATTCTTTGTGATTTGCGTGGTGATCGCTGCGTTGTTTGGCGGGTTCACTTCCAATAAGGGAATCATCGTGAAACAGGGGGTGCCAGCGATACTGGCGCTGATTGCCCTGATCATCGTGATGTAAAGAAGAAAATGCCATTCCGGGAATGGCGTTTTTTTTTTTTTGCAACTGGATGGCTCTGTATACTGCATAAAAAAATCATGATTCATACGTTCCGTAATGAGACCGATTCTGTCATATGTACGATCTTCACCTGAAGAAAGGGGAGAAATAAAAATAGTAGGAGGTTTGAGGATTCAGAGTTGAGGGTATTGGTAGATTGTGTTCATGAAAAGAGCAGGGAGATGGCCTCTCCCTGCCGAATTAAGAGCAGCAATTGCATTCCTTATCCTGGATGAGGATCGATGGAATGCCTTCGCTGTTTGGATTAAGGTAGTGTTGTTTGATGATCACCGCTTCGCTAAACTGCTCAATGATCCCGACCAGTTCGGATAGGTCATCAAGTTCCACATACCATTTACCTTTGATTTCATAAGCACAATCCAAAGGTTTCTCTCGGTTTCTGCAACCAGTACGTTCGATGTGGAATATCACGTATGGAACACACCCTGTAGTTTGACTTGGAAACATTCGTTCCCATTCTACTTCAGTGTATCCCATACAAGCAATATTCATAAATTCCCAATTAAATTACGTTTAAAAGTAGTAAAAATAAGACTTATTAAGTGTAAAATTTCCAATTGGAAAATGGGAATTACTCTTCTTTGGATGGGAGTATATCCACCCAATAGATATTCAGGGCTTTGACAAGAATATCAACTTTGTTAATAGATGCATTTGTTTTACCTCTTTCCAGGGACGAAATAAAGTTGATGGATAGTCCGGTTGCCTTGCTCAGTTCTTGAATGGTGATATCTTGGGTCCTTCGGTGGTATCTGAGCCTTCGTCCAATATATTGTGTTATCTCCAAGAAGAACACCCACTTCCAAAAAATAAGAACTAGGTGCAACAGCCCTAATCCTCTTTAGTAGATTCTTGTCCGGGGTAATTGCCGTAGTAGGTATCGGGTAATTGATATCGAAGTAATCAAATCTGTGCAATTGTAGTTTTACCCTGCCATTTTAAACATAAACCTTTTTAAGGGATTCAATCTTAAAATTTTTTAATCTATTTTTAATATGGACGTAAAGGTCATCATCCTTTTGAGGGGTGATGACCTTTTTTGTGTGTAGTCCTTAATGTGGTTAAGCGTGTGAATCATTTCATGTTTTCAGTTGTCTGTACGTGCATCTCAATCGAGGATTGGGTGTTCACTTTGCAGAGAACCATCTTCAATGGCTTGTCAGCAGGGGATTTCTTTTTCCAGTTCTGGACATACGCACTATACCGATTTGTCCCACCCCAATAAGATATAGAGATTCTATATAAGGAGGGGTTTGGGTTTGGCGTTTCCGAGTAATGATCAATTTACACCGATTGAAGTTGGTGGTGTCCCGCTATTCGATGTAGTGGGGGATGAAAATCCGCCTTCAACGGATATCGTCGGGAATTCAACGTTTCCCGCAGGTTTTTTTGCCTATGATGGAACGAATGTTTATTTTAGGATTCGATTGGACGGTGACCCGCGTAATACGCAGCTGACGGGTTTTCGGAATTTTTCATGGGGTGTGCTCATTAACACGACTGGAGTAGCAGGTACGTATAACTGGCTTTTTAACGTGGATGGGTTGAATAATCGCGTAAGTTTGATTCAAAATACGATTGTACAAGTGAACTCATGGACGGATCAAGCTGAAGGGACAAATGGAAGTGGGGCACCGAATGTGTCTAGACCGATTACAAATTTCGATTTTGCCAGGGTTTCCCCAGCGGATTCTTCAATTGGCGGGACACAGGACTTTTTCCTGGATTGGTATCTTCCTGCCAACGTTTTTTTCTCTACTCTCGGCATCACGGAGACCTCACTGATCCGCATTGTTTCTTTTACATCGGCCAATGCGAATAATTACAATAAAGACTCCCTTCGTACCAGTGAAGGCTTTAGCTTTACCAATGCATTCAGTGATCCCGTCACTCCAGAGGATGCAGATGTGAGGGCAAGACTTCGGACGACCAAGCAACTGACGAGTGGGCCGACATTGCTCTTGTTGGGCCAGCAAGCGACGTGGACGGGAATAATCAGGGTTCAGAACAATGGGGAGTCACAGGCGACGACGATTTTTCTCCAGGATATCCTTGGACCCGATAACATCAGTTCCTTTGTCGTAAATAGTGTTTCACAGGGGTTGGTCAGCTATAATCCTGCAACGAAACAATTGACCTGGAGTGTCGGCAACTTAGGAGAAGAAGCGCAGGCGACGCTGACTTTCACCTTGGTCGGTAGCTATACGACAAGCGGGACACGGTTATTGGACCGTGTGGTGGCGACAGGGGTTGATAGCTATTCGGGAGGGACGGTAACATCTAATACGACGATCGTAAACGTGAATGTGTTGGCTGCAGCAACGATTAACGGGACGATAACCGATCAATCCACTGGGCTTGTGCTTCCGAATGCGACCGTGACCCTTCTTCAAGGAGTAACGGTGATTGCCACTACGACTAGCAATGCAGCAGGCTTTTATTCGTTCACCAATCTTGCCGCGGGAAATTACACGGTGCAAGCATCCAGAACGAATTATACGACCGCTTCGGTGAATACGTCCGTATCGAGCGGCAGTTCACAAACGGTTAATATTGCCCTCCAGCCCCTCAACAGTACCATTACGGGAAATGTGTCGAGCGGTGGCCCAATCGCCAACGCTACAATCGTGTTGACCAATCCAGCAGGAACGATTGTTGCCACGACGACAACGAATGGAGCCGGAAATTACACGTTTAAGGGCATCATTCCAGGCTCCTATAATTTATCGGTTACAGCAGCAGGTTTCCAGTCCCAGACGGCTGGTGTGACGACGGTTGCGAACCAGACGTCCATCGTGAACTTTGTGCTTTTGGCCAACCCGGGTGCCATTTCGGGAACGGTACGGGATAGCTTGACGAACGCGCCGATTCAAGGATCAACCGTGGAACTGCTCACGCAGACCGGTATTCTTCTTTCTTCAACTGTTACAGATGCAGCAGGGCTGTATACGTTCGGCAACTTGGCGCCGGGGAGCTATCAGGTAAGGGCCGTGGCTCTCGGATATTCGACCTCGACGGTTTCTGTCCAGGTCGTTTCAGGTGCCACCACGACGGTGAACCTCTTCCTTCAACAAAATCCGGGTGCCGTTGCCGGTCAGGTGAGGGATGCAGCGACACAGCTTCCAATTCAGGGAGCGACGGTTCAAGCTGTTGATAGCCAAGGATTCGTCATTGATGCCTTTACTACTGATGCCAATGGGCAATATGCGTTCAACAACCTCCTACCAGGTCCGTACACGTTCGTATTCACGGCGAGCGGCTATGGAAGTCAGACAAAGGGTGCGACGGTCACCTCCAATACGACGACGATCCTTGATGCCGAATTGACACGGATTGCAGGAACTCTTACTGGTACCGTCACCGATCCAGGAAGTGCTCCCATTCCAAACGCGACTGTGACAGTATTCTTTAATAACGTACAAATTGCGAGTGTCCTTACGGATGCATCGGGGAATTACACGATTCCAGGATTGGCGCCTGGTTCCTATACCGTGGTGATTGGAGCCACCAATTTCTCGACCGTCACACTCGGGACTTCCATCACTGGAGGGCAGACGACCATCTTGAATGCCACTTTGTCCCCGAATCCAGGAACGCTCACAGGGCTTGTTCAGGATACTGGGGCTAATCCACTAGCGGGCGTGAACATCACCGTCACGACGAGCTCCGGAACGGGTGTCATCGTGGCGACGACCGTGACAGGGACGGACGGAACCTATACGATCACAGGACTCGCTCCAGGGAATTATATCGTGGTGGCGAGTAATCTGAATTTTCAACAGGGATCTGAGGGGGCGACCATTACTTCAGGCGCCACAACGGTTGTCAACTTTATCCTCACAGCCAATCCGGGATCATTGGCTGGGACCATTACCAATGCACAGACGGGTGCACCGTTTGCCGGTGCCAATGTTCAGGTGAGGATCCTCGATGCGGGTGGGACCGTTATCGCCACTGTTTCTTCTGACATCAACGGCCAGTACTCGGTTGGTAATCTTGCACCAGGAATCTATACCGTGGTGGCTGCTGCACCTGATTTTCAGACGAACAGCGCAACGGTTCAGGTAGTATCGAACCAAACAGCGATTGGAGATGTGGCCCTTGTACCGAATCCTGGAAGTATATTCGGTACGGTCACCAGCAGCATCGGGTCGACCCCCATCGGTGGAGCGACCGTTTCCATCATCAACAGCGGCGGGATATTGGTTACGTCCGTCATAACGGATCCTGCAGGGAATTTCACTGTCGGAGGACTCGGACCGGATACGTATACGGTGTCGGTCATCGCACAGGATTTCCAAAGCGGTTCCGTTGGTGCCGTTGTCGTATCAGGACAGACGACTCCAGTCGCCGTTCAGCTCCAGCCTTTCCCTGGTCGGATCATCGGGACCGTCACACCTGAAGTAGCGAATACAATCGTGGAACTAAGGGATGTCAACAATGTGTTCATCGATTCCTTCGTAACGAATCCGGATGGTACGTATTCCTTCAATAATCTTGCACCGGGCGTGTATACCGTCACGGCAAGTGCCCCGAATTATACGTCAGCTCAAGGTGGGGCCACGGTGACGAGTGGCGGAACGGCTGTCGTCAATTTGACGATTATCCCGAATCCAGCGTCGGCATCGGGTCAGATTACAACGACAGGTGGCGTACCACTTCCGACTTCTTTCGTTCAGGTCTTGAATTCAAATGGGATACTCGTTGGCACGGGTTCATCGGATGCTAATGGATTCTATATCGTCGGAGGTCTTCCGGCAGGGTCCTATACGGTGGTTGCCAACGCACCGAACTATGGACAACAAGTGAGAGGAATCACTCTGACGATCGGGCAGGTGCTCACCAACGTTGATTTTGTATTGACGCCAGATACCGGAAATCTGACCGGTCAGGTAACGGACCGACAAACGGGTAACGTACTATCCGGTGCTTCTGTTGTCGTATTGGACGCCACGACACAGTTGCCGGTGGCCACGACTACCACGTCATTGTTCGGAAACTATGTTCTGAATGGTCTTGCGCCGGGTACCTACATCGTCACAGCCTCCCTGGCCAATTATTCCACTGAGCAGGTCGGAGCCATCATCATCAGCAATCAGAACAGCACGGCCAATATCTCCCTGCAGCCGAATCCAGGAACCATATCTGGGAATGTAGTCGATGTGAACGGGAATCCGATAACGGGTAATAACATTCAAATCTCTGTCCTGAATGAAAATAATGTGCTCATCGTGACACTTCTTGCGAATCCAGACGGCACGTACCAAGTACCGCAATTGCCACCTGGCACGTATTTCGTCACAGCGAGCGCGCCGGGATTTGCATCCTCCACCGTATCCGCCATTGTGACAGCAGGAGCGACGGTGCCGGTCACAAATGTCCTTACGGCGAATCCGGTGACACTGACGGCTACGGTCCTGATCCTTGGCACCTCGACACCGATTGCCGGATCACAGGTCCAAGTGAAGACATCCAGCAACATTGTCATCGCGACAGGTACGACCGATGCAGCAGGGAATGTCACGTTTACGGGTCTTCCCGCTGGGACACTCATCGTGGCAGCAGATGCACAAAACTTTGGGACAGATTCGAAGTCAGTGTTTGCCGCTCCGGGAGATGTGCTCACCGTCCAGCTCTTCTTACCAGATGATCCAGGTCAGGTTGTGGGGGTCGTCACAAACCTTGCAACAGGTGCCCCGATTCCGAATGCCACCATCACGTTGACAGATAACACAGGTGTCATTGTTTCCACTGCGGTAACCAACACAGCAGGTCAATATTCGTTCTCTGGAGTAACACCGGGCACGTATCGTCTAACAGCCAACGCACCGAACTTCGGACCGGAGATTTCAGGTGTGACGGTGGCGCCGAATGCGGTGAGCAACGTCAGTTTTGCATTGCAGCCGAACCCAGGTATCATTACAGGCATAGTGAGAGATTCCGTTACAAACTTGCCGATTCCGAATGCCACGATTGCCGTCAGGGAATTTTCAGGAGATGGACCGATCATCACCACGACGCTTACCGACGCCAATGGCTTTTTCCAGACGACCCATCTCTCACCACGGTCCTATGTCGTCTTAGCCAGTAAAGAAGGTTTTGGAACAGCGACGGTTTCTGCTGAAGTACTGAGTGGCCAGATCACTAACGTCGAGTTGTTCCTGACGCCGAATCCAGGCGCTGTTCAAGGGACGGTCCGCGATGCAGCGACAGGGCTTCCGATTGGCGATACGCTCGTTCGGGCAATCAACAATCAAGGCACGATCATTGTCTTCATCCACACCGACAGTAATGGATTCTATTATCTTGGGGGACTGCCACCGGGAGATTACACGATTACAGCGGTCAATCCACTGTATCAAGCAGGTTTTGCAGAAACCTTAATCCAATCGAATGTAACCAATACCGTAAACCTTTCACTACAGCCAAACCCTGCCTCATTGAGCGGGTTGGTGTTCGACGCTGTCGATGGATCGCCGCTACCCGGTACCGTGATCGAGGTCAGGCTAGCGGGGACCAACGTTCTCGTGCGTCGTGTCACATCGGATGAAAATGGACGCTACATCATTACAGGTCTTCCGACTGGAACGTTTGATGTCGTGGCAGAACTTCAAAACTATATGATCACGACGAATACAATTTTCCTGACAGCTGGTGAGTCGGAAGTACTGAACATCCCGATGCAACCTTTTCCTGCGACTATAAGGGGTACGGTGGTAAACGCCGTCACGCTTGCCCCTATTTCAGGTGCATTGGTGAAATTGGTCATTGCAAATACAGATATTGAAGTGACGAGCATCCTGACCTCGGCAGATGGAACCTACACCCTATCGAATATTGCCGTCGGACAATACGATGTGATCTTCTCGGCCAGTGGCTATGCGAATGTCGTTGTCCCTGTGATTTTGGAACCGAATGAAGTGGAAGTAGTAGATGCCTTCCTTGATCCGAATCCTGGTACGTTGACGGGAAGAGTATTCGACCAAGTGACGGGTGCAAGTATACAAGGGGCTCTGGTTCGGGTGTTCAACCAGGACGGTACCTTCATCACAAGCACTCTGACCGATGCCAATGGGATTTATGAACTTCCTGGCATAGCAGAAGGATTGTATACGGTCATCTATAGTGCGGAAGGCTACGGGGCAGAATCGAGGACCATCGCCATCCCGGCGGGAGCAACCGTGACAGTGGACGTCGGTCTACTGGCTGAGTCTTCGGCCATTCAGGGAACGGTGCGTGATGCCGCCATAGGACTACCGATTCCTTCAGCCCTTGTCCAAATCTTCACCATCGGCACGACCATTCCGATTGCTTCTGTTTTAACCGATCAGTCAGGTCAATACTTTATCTCGGGAATCCTGCCGGAAGAGTACCGCGTGGTGTACAGTGCACCGACGTATCAGTCCGAAACGTTCATCCTCTTCTTCAATCCTGGAGAAACGAAAACGGTCGATGCCGAGTTGACTAGACTGCCTTCCAGCATCGTAGGTGTCGTCACGGATGTCACCACGGGACTTCCTATCACGAACGCAACGGTGACGCTCTTCATCGAAGGGACGGAAATCGCAGTCGCCTCGTCGACAACGGACCAGGACGGGAATTACGTGCTGACAGGATTGTCGGCAGGTACGTACAGCCTCCGATTTGAGGCGTTTGGTTACCAAACGGCAGCGGTCCCGATTCAACTCGGGTTTGCTGAGACATTGACGGTGAACCAGGCATTGAGGTTGGAATTCGGAAGCGTAACCGGTACTATCAGGGAAGCCTTGACTGGTGAGCCGATTCGAAATTCCCTCGTTCTTGCCTTCTCTGTAACCGGTGTGCCACTTGGAACGGCCATTACGGATATTAACGGGAATTACCTGATTGATGGGTTACCGCAAGGACCGATAGTCCTCGTCGTCAGGGCCGTCGGCTTCCAGACGCAGACAAGGGAAGTTGCCATCATTGGAGGTCAAACCATCCAGGAAAATTTCAATCTCCTCGGAGACCCGGCCGTCATCACAGGTTTCATCACGGATATTCGCACAGGTGAACCGATCTCTCAAGCACTGGTCCAAATCTATCCGTTCGGTTCCGACGTCCCGATCCGGTCCACGTTGTCGGCACAAAATGGCTTCTATATCCTCTTCGGCCTCCCGCCTGGACGCTATGTGATCCGGGTCAGGGCGTTCGGCTATCCGGAGAAATTCGTAGAGGTCACACTTCTTGAAGGGCAGGTCCTGAGGCTCGATATCCAGCTTGGTAACGTGAACCCACCACCGCCGAACGATCTGCGTCCGGAATGCATCAAAGCCGACAAACTGTACGACTGGGTATTCGCTCCGTTCAGGGAGTCCCAGAAGGTCATGATCCCGCCTGACTGCAGGGGAATCGTGGTAGACGCCCTCGCCCTCGGCGAAGACGTGACGATTTCCTGCAGCACCGGAGCCGCAAGCTGCCGCGTAATCGGGTACGAGAACGGAAGGCCGGGAGTCGTGAATGTCAGGATCGAGATCCCGGTCACGCTTACCCTTGAGACGGAGGACGGGGGCTCGTGTGTCATCGAGTACCGCGCCTATCTCGACCGTTCCCTTGCCGTCTGCATTCCAGATGGCCTCAACGCCGGGAACATCGACTGCTCGCTCCTTGAAGTGAAATGCATGGCAGATGGTGGAGTCCTTACTGATCAGTTCTTCCAGATCAACCTCCTTGCCTGCCTGCAGATCGAAGTCCATGCCAACGTCACCCTGGAGGTCCTTGCTGAATTCTGCTTCCCTCGCGGAAATCCTGAATTCGTCAATCAGGATGCTATCTCCAGCTGTGATTTTCCGGAGTGGCCACCAGGTTGTTAAGATAATGAATGCGATCCCGTTTATGCGGGATCGTTTTTTTATGGGAGAGTTCCGAGACGAGGGAAATAAAAAAATTGTTTAATAGTAGATTTTGAATATGGCAACCTCTTGAAGGGAGGAAATAGACGAACACCCTATGACCGATTTGTCCCAATCTCAATAGACTATAAAGATGAAAGAAGAAGGAGGGGTTTAGGTTTGGCATTTCCGAGTAACAATCAATATACCGCAATCGAGGTGGGTGGCGTTCCGCTCTTTGACGTTTTGGGGGATGAGTCACCCGCTTCGACGGACCTTGTTGGGAATTCGACGTTTCCGGCTGGCTTTTTCGCCTATGATGGGACCAATGTTTATTTTCGACTACGATTGGATGCAGATCCGCGTAACACGCAGCTGACTGGTTTCAGAAACTTTTCTTGGGGTGTGCTGATCAACACGACAGGCGTAGCTGGAACATACAATTGGCTATTCAACGTGGATGGGCTGAATAATCGGGTCAGCTTGATCCAGAACACGGTCGTGCAATTCAATTCTTGGACCGATCAGGCAGAGGGAACCAATGGCAATGGGGCTCCAAATGTTTCAAGGACTATTACCAATTTTGATTTTGCAAGAGTGGTTCCTGCTGATTCATCGATTGGAGGGACACCAGATTTCTTTTTGGACTGGTACTTACCGGCCAATGTATTTTTTTCCACCCTGGGGATTACAGAGTCTTCCCTGTTACGCACCATTTATTTTTCATCGGCGAATGCGAATAATTACAACAAGGATTCCTTGCGTACGAGTGAAGGGTTTTCTTTCGTCAATGCCTTTAGTAATCCTGTATCTGCTCAGGATACTGATATTCGTGCCCGTCTCGAAACCAATAAGCAGCTGACCGGTGGCCCGGCAAGCTTGCTGCTCGGGCAGCAAGCCACGTGGACCGGTACCATCACCGTGAGGAACAATGGGCAGTCAGCGGCCAATGCCGTGTCTCTGGTCGATCTCATCGGGACTGATGTGGTTGGTTCATTTGTGGTAGACAGTGTCTCCCAAGGGCTGATCACGTATAATGCACTGACGAAGCAATTGACATGGAACGTGGGGAATCTTCCTGCCAACATCCAAGCTACTTTGACGTTCACTCTTACAGGTTCCTACACACTGAGCGGACAGCGGCTCCTTGATCGCGTTGTGGCTACGGGACTGGATAGTTTCTCGGGAGGGGGGGTGACTTCCAATACGACCATTGTGAACGTAAATGTAACAGCTTCTGCTACGATCAATGGCGTTGTCACCGATCAGGCTACGGGGCTTTTCCTGCCAAATACTACGGTCAATCTCCTACAGGGGGTCACGGTTGTGGCCTCGACGATTACGAATGCCATCGGCTTTTATTCCTTCACCAATCTGGTACCGGGGAACTATACAATCGAAGCAGCCAGGGCGACGTATAATACCGCCAGTGTTAACACATCTGTAGCCCCTGGTGCTTCTAATACGGTGAATATCCCGCTACAGCCTCAAACAAGTAGCATTTCGGGGAATGTTTCAAGCGGTGGTCCGATCCTCGGGGCGACGATCGTCCTCACGAATTCTTCAGGTGTCATCGTGGGTACCACGATCACGGATGCTTTAGGAAATTACTCTTTTGTGGGACTCATACCGGGGCCATACAATCTAGCGGTTTCCGCCCCGGCGTTTCAATCTCAGACGATTGGCGTCACGACGGTGGCCAATCAGGCATCGGTCGTGAATGTTACCTTAGTGCCGAACCCCGGTGCCCTTTCCGGTACGGTACAGGATAGCGTGACCAGTGCACCACTTCCCGGTACCACGGTGGAATTGCTTACATCTACGGGGATCCTCCTCAACTCGACGACGACGGATGCAGGGGGCGTCTATACATTCGATGCACTAGCTCCCGGGCTTTATCAGGTAAGGGCGTCGGTTTCAGGATATTCCACGGGTATCGTATCGGCATTGGTTGTCTCGGGGTTGACGGCGACAGGGAATCTTCTCCTTTTGCAAAACCCGGGAACGGTGACGGGGCAGGTAAGGGATGCGGCGACTCTGCTGCCGATACAGGGGGCCACGGTTCAAGTGATCGACGGACAGGGGGTCGTATCGGGGACACTGTCGACCGATGTGACGGGAGTGTATACCTTTGCCTCCTTGCGTCCAGGTTCGTATTCTCTTATATTTTCGGCACCTGGATATGGAAGTGTAACCAATGGAGCCGTGGTGACGTCCAATGCCATCACGGTTGTGGATGCTCCATTGACACGGATAGCAGGAACGTTATCGGGTACCGTGACTGGCCCGGGCAGCCTGCCAATCCCTGGTGCGGTCGTAACGGTGTACGCTAATAACGTCCAGATCGCGAGCGTGTTGACGGATCTGGCAGGGAATTACACCGTTCCGGGGCTTTCTCCAGGTTCCTATACCGTCGTGATCGGGGCCAATACGTTCACGTCGGCCTCTCTAGGGACATCCATATCAGGTGGACAGACTACAACGCTTGACGCACTCCTGACTCCAAATCCAGGTACGTTGACTGGAACCATAACCGATCAGGGTGCCAATCCCCTATCGGGCGTCTCGGTGACGGTGGCAGCAAGCTCGGGTACGGGAATCATCGTCGCAACGACGGTGACAGGAAATGACGGGACGTATACGGTCACGGGTCTTGCTCCCGGAAACTACATCGTGGTGGCAAGCAGTCTCAATTTCCAACAAGTTTCGGCTGGCGCCAGTATCGCAGCTGCCGGAACGACCGTATTGAACCTATCTCTTGCCAGTGATCCTGGGACCATCTCCGGGGTGATTCTCGACGCCCAGACTGGGAGTCCGATTGCAGGAGCGAATGTACAGATACGGGTTTTGGATGCAGGGGGCTCTCTTGTCGCCACGGTTCAATCTGCCCCGGACGGTCAATACGTTTTGGGGAATCTTGCACCGGGGGTGTATACCGTTGTCGCCTCTGCGGTGGACTTCCAGACCAATAGCGCTACGGTACAAGTGTTCCCGAATCTGACGACGGTCGGGAATGTGGCCCTTTTGCCAAATCCGGGAAGTATTTTCGGCACGGTCACAAGCAGTATCGGCTCAACGCCGATTGGAGGGGCGGTAGTATCGGTCCTGAATAGTAGCGGTCAATTGGTCACGTCCGTACTGACGGACATTGCCGGGAACTTCACCGTAACCGGACTTGCGCCGGATCAATATACCCTATCGGTCCTTTCTCCCGATTTTCAAAATCGCAGTGTGGGCGCGATCGTCGTTTCGGGCGTCACTACGCCGGTAGCCGTTCAACTGATCCCTGATCCTGGGAGCATTACCGGGACGGTCACCCCTACAGTACAGAACACGCTTTTACAGCTAAGGGATATCAATAACGTCTTCATCGATTCGTTTGCAGCGAACCCTGATGGAACCTTCTCTTTCAATAATCTGGCACCAGGTGTGTACACAGTCACGGCGAGTGCACCGAACTATTCATCCGCACAAGCAGGTGCAGTGGTGGTTAGTGGGGAGACAGATGTCATCGCACTGACCATCTTACCGAATCCCGCCACCATAACGGGCACCATCACGACAACCGGCGGGGTGCCGCTTCCGACCTCATTCGTTCAAGTGTTGAATCCGATAGGCATCTTGGTGGCTTCAGGTTTTTCTGACGCCAACGGAGTCTATACGGTGGGGAATCTTCCGGCGGGCTCTTATACGGTAGTGGGCAATGCGGTCAATTTTGGTCAGGCGTCACAAGGCGTAACGCTGACAGCAGGGCAAATCCTGCCGGATGTGAACTTCACGCTCCTGGGGGATACAGGGGGCTTGACTGGTCAGGTAACGGATGCGTTTACGGGTACCCTCTTGTCAGGAGCCACGGTTGTCATATCGGATGCCACAACACAGCTTCCCGTTATCACCACCACCACCTCTTTGTTCGGGAACTTCCTTGTGAGTGGTCTCGCTCCTGGAACCTATATTGTGACAGCTTCCCTGACCGGCTATGCCTCCCGACAAGTGGGAGCGATCGTTGTCAGCGATCAGAACGGCATCGTCCACTTATTCCTCACCCCGGATCCAGGGACCATTGCAGGTACCGTGGTGGATACGAATGGAAACCCTGTAACGGGTACAAACATTCAGATCACCGTTGTGAACGAAGACAATGTCATCATTGCAACGGTCCTGGCCAATTCGGATGGAACGTATCAGATTCCTCAGCTTCTGCAGGGGACATATTTTATCACGGCCAGCGCCCCAGGTTTTGCTTCCTCTACGGTTTCAGCGATTGTAGCAAGCGATCAGGTAACCCCCGTCTCGAATGTCCTCACTCCAAATCCTGTTGCCGTGACAGCGACCGTCCTTATCGTAGGTTCGTCTACGCCGATTGCAGGATCTCAAGTGCAGGTCAAATCGGCAAATAACATCGTCATTGCGGCAGGAACGACCGATTCTTCAGGTCAGGTAACGTTTCAAGGACTTCCCGCGGGCACCTTGTTCTTTACAGCGGATGCTGTGGATTTCGGAACCGATTCCAAGACTGTCTTTGCAGGTCCAGGAGATATCCTGACGGTTGAACTGCTCCTGAGGGATGACCCAGGTCAGGTTGTGGGACTTGTGACCGATTTGACTACAGGAGCCCCAGTACCGAATGCTTCCGTGACACTCAGGAATGTAGCGGGGGTCAATGTATCCACTGCATTGACAAATGATTCTGGCCAATACTCCTTTACAGGAGTGACTCCGGGCACTTACACCGTTATAGCCAATGCCGCGAATTTCGGACCTGAGTTGTCAGGTGTAACGGTTGCGCCCAATATCGTAAGCAATGTCAGCTTTGCCCTCCAGCCTAATCCGGGGGTGATTCAAGGAACGGTGCGTGATGCGGGAACCAATCTGCCGATCCCGAATGCCACCGTGACAATCCGGCAGTTCTCTGGAGATGGGCCGATCATAACAACGACTCTCACGGATGCGAATGGGTTCTTCCGATCCACTCAATTATCACCAAGGTCCTACGTGGTCGTATCCGGTATCGATGGATATGGGTCAGCCGCCGTGTCAGCCGATGTCGTCAGCAGTCAGGTGACGACGGTTGAGGTATTCCTCACGCCGAATCCGGGTGCCATCCAAGGAACCATCCTTGATGCTGAGACCCTGCAGCCGCTAGGCGGGACACTCGTGCGGGTCATCAACAACCAAGGAACCATTATTGCTTCAGTGAATACGGATGCGAATGGCTTCTATTATGCAGGCGGGTTGCCTCCGGGGGATTATACGGTAGGAGCGGTCAACCCTGTGTACCAGGCGGGCCTGAGTGAAACGTTGATTCAACCGAACGTGACCAATACGGTGAACTTGCTCTTGCAAGGGAACCCTGCTACGTTGAACGGCCTCGTTTATGATGCCGTGGACGGATCTCCATTGCCGGGTGCGGTGATTGAAATTAGAGTGAGCGGCACCAATATCCTCGTTCGGCGAGTGGTATCAGATGGAACTGGTAGATACATTGTTTCCGGATTACCACAAGGTACATTCGACGTAGGGGCACAACTTCAGAATTATAAGATCAGTACCAATACGGTGTTCCTTAGCCCTGGTGAAGTGGAGGGTCTTAATATTCCATTAAGTCCATTCCCTGCAACAATCATTGGAACGGTGGCCGATGCCCTCACGCTAACCCCGATTGCGGGTGCACTTGTCCGTTTGGTCATTCCGAACACGGATATTGAAGTAGGAAGCGTATTGACCGGTGCCGATGGAACCTATACGTTGAGCAATATACCTGAAGGACAGTATACCCTGACTTTCTCAGCTAATGCCTTTGCTAGTGACGTACAATCCATCACGCTTGAAGAAAATGAAGTTGCAACCATCAATGCATTCCTGGACGCTAATCCTTCTACTATTTCTGGCAGGGTGACGGCTCAGGGATCGGGGGCAGGGATTCAAGGGGCTCTTGTGAGGGTCTTTACTCAGAATGGTGCCTTTGTGACGAGTACGTTGACGGATGCAAATGGCTTTTATGAACTACCGGGTATCAGGGAAGGAACCTATTCCGTGATCTACAGCGCGACCGGATTTGGAACGACTCTCAGGACGATTCCCTTACCTGCCGGAACGAGTGTTACCGTGGATGTATCCCTTGTGCAGGATACTGCCTCCATCCAAGGCACCGTTCGGGATGCTGCGAACGGACTTCCACTTCCATCGGCACTCGTACAGATATTCGTGGTAGGGACCACAATCCCTGTTGCATCCGTCCTGACGAACCAACAAGGGGGCTACACCATTGATGGTCTCTTACCCCAAGAATATCGGGTCGTCTATAGTGCCACAAATTATCAATCCCAGACGAACCTCCTTTTATTCAATCCGGGAGAAGTAAAGACGAATGATGTGGCTTTGGATCGACTTCCATCAAGGATTGAGGGCACCGTCACAGAGGCCGCCAGTGGACTTCCGATTGCCAATGCATCGGTGACGCTCCTATACAGCGGCTCAGGTATCATTGCGGCAACAGGATTCACCGACCCGAACGGGAATTATGCATTGGATGGGTTGTCACCAGGTGAGTATACTCTCCGTTTCCAAGCCCCAGGATATGTCACGGGAACGGTCCCGATTGTCCTCGGGCTGAATGAGCGGGTCGTGGTCAATCAGGCATTGGGACTTGGTTCTGGTACTATTGCGGGATCAGTGAGACGGGCAAGCGACGGTACTCCGATTGTGAACGCACTCGTTCTTGCCTTCACGGTCGCCGGGCAGCCGATTGGAAGTACCTTGACAGATGTCAATGGGGCATATTTGCTGAGTGGTCTTCCTCAGGGACCGGTGGTCTTGGTTGTAAGGGCCACAGGTTTTCAATCTGAGAGAAGGGATGTTGCCATCAGGGCTGGTCAAACCGCTCAAGAGGATTTCGCCTTAGTAGCGAATCCTGCAAGCCTAACAGGTTTCATCACGGATATCGGGACAGGTGGACCGGTTCCGGGGGCTCTTGTGCAAATCCTTCCCGTTGGTTCAGAAGTTCCTTTCAAATCCACACTGTCCCTTCAAGATGGGGTCTATCTTCTAATCGGGTTGCCGGCTGGCCGATTTGTGGTACGGGTCAGGGCAGAAGGATATGAAGAGAGGCGGATTGAGGTCACTCTGACAGAGGGGCAGGTACTTGATCTTGATATTCAACTGGGAGAGATTCCACCAACTCCCCCTCCAACTACACCGCCTGTGATCGAACTGAATGCGGAATGCATCAACGTAAGCAAAGTCTATGACTGGGTGTTTGCTCCATTCCGGGAAAGTCAAAAGGTCATGATCCCGCCTGACTGCAGGGGAATCGTAGAAGACGCCCTCGCCCTCGGCGAAGACGTGACAATCTCCTGTAGCACCGGAGCCACAACCTGCCGCGTGATTGGGTACGAGAATGGAAGTCCGGGTGTCGTGAATGTCAGGATTGAGATCCCGGTCAGCCTGACCCTTGAAACGGAGGACGGGGGCTCGTGCACCATCGACTACCGGGCTTACCTCGACCGTTCCCTTGCCGTTTGCATTCCTGATGGCCTCAACGCCGGGAACATCGACTGCTCGCTCCTTGAAGTAAAATGCATGGCAGATGGCGGAGTCCTCACCGATCAGTTCTTCGAGATCAACCTCTTGGCCTGCCTGCAGATCGAGGTCCATGCCAACGTCACCCTGGAGGTTCTCGCTGAATTCTGCTTCCCTCGTGGAAACCCTGAATTCGTCGATCAGGATGCCAATTCCAGCTGTGACTTTCCGGAATGGCCTCCAAATTGCTAACACATGACCGATCCCGTTTTGGGGTCGGTTTTTTTATCTTGGAAAAAGGTTCTCACGGAGCTCTTAGTGGATATAGTGAGAATGAAGTGGGATGAAATATCCATTTCCCAGTAAAGATTTTCCTGAATCAGCCGATAAAAAGGTTGTTGGAGATAGATTATACCTGGAGGTTTTAGCATGAATAGAGAGTCATTGGGAAAACAATTCATCGGAGGCGAGTGGAGAGATGGGAACAGCACCAGTGAAATGGTGAACATCAACCCGTTCAACGGTGAATCCATCGTTACATATAAACTTGCAGATACAGAAGACATAGATGCAGCCTACCAAGCAGCCGCAGAGGCGAAGCTTCAGTGGGATAAAGTAAATCCGTTCAAGAAGCGCGACATCCTTGAAAATGCCGTGAGATATATTGAAGAGAATGAAGAAGAAATCATCTCGATCATCATTGATGAGCTCGGTGGAACAAGATTGAAGGCCGTATTCGAGATCGGTCTTGTGAAAAACATGATCAAAGAAGCCGCCACCTTCCCGATCCGCATGGAAGGCAAGATCCTGCCGTCTACGATCGATGACGTGGAAAACAGACTGTACCGCATCCCGGCTGGGGTCGTGGGCGTCATCAGTCCGTTCAACTTCCCGTTCTTCCTATCAGTCAAATCTGTGGCACCTGCACTCGGAGCCGGTAATGGCGTCGTCCTGAAGCCCCATGAAGATTCCCCGATCACAGGCGGGACCCTCATCGGGAAGATCTTTGAAGAAGCAGGGGTACCGAAAGGTCTTCTGAATGTTGTCGTTGCAGACATCAAGGAAATCGGGGACGCGTTCGTGGAGCATCCGATCCCGCGCATCATCTCGTTCACCGGTTCAACCGGCGTCGGAAGCTACATCGGTCAAGTGGCCGTGAAGAACTTCAAAAAGCCCCTTCTTGAGCTTGGTGGAAACAGTGCCTTCATCGTACTCGAAGACGCAGATCTTGAATACGCCGTCAATGCAGCGGCCTTCAGCCGTTTCACCCACCAGGGGCAGATCTGCATGTGTGCCAACCGCGTACTCGTCCAGCGCTCGGTCTATGATGAGTTCGTAACGAAATTCACGGCAAAGGTTTCGACATTGAAAACCGGTGACCCGAAAGATCCGGACACCATCATCGGGCCTGTGATCAACGATCGTCAGGCGAAAAACCTCGCCGCCCTCATTGAAAAAGGAATCGAAGAAGGAGCGAACCCTGTGCTTCGAGGAAACAACAGCGGCCGCCTGTTCGAACCGACCGTCCTCGCCGATGTGACGACGGATATGACCGTTGCCCAGGAAGAACTCTTCGGTCCGGTCGTATGCATCATTCCGTTCGACAGAGAAGAAGAAGCAATCGCCATCGCCAACGAGACCCGCTTCGGGCTTAGCGGCGCCGTGCATACATCGAATCTGGAGCGCGGAGTGGAGTTTGCGAAGAAGGTCCACACCGGGATGATCCACGTGAACGATATCACCATCAACGATGAGCCGATCGTGGCCTTCGGTGGGGAGAAACAATCCGGCATCGGCCGCATGAACGGGGAGTGGAGTCTGGATGAATTCACGACCCTCAAATGGATCTCTGTCAACTACGGTCAGCGTCAACTACCATATTAATAGAAAGAATGTGAATGAAGATGGCAAACAAAAGTGTACTAGAATCATTCGTCCAGGTCGCGCCCTTGTTGAACAGCCTGATCCAGGATGACATCACCGTCGGAATCTATGACACGGAAAAGCTCATCATCAACATCCCCGGGAAGACGTTCGCCTTGAACGTCAAGCCGGGTGATCCCCTCGTTGACGAGGATATCGTCACGAAAGCAATCCGCGCCAACGAAGAACTGACGGCGGTCCTTCCAAAGGATCTGTTCGGATTTCCCCTGATCGCACGTGCCATCCCCCTTCATGATGACGAAGGCAACGTCATCGGAGGCGTCGGGATCGGGACGAGCCTTGAGAAGGCGAGCGCCCTGTTCGAGATGGCCGAAAGCTTCTCCGTCATCGTCGAGCAAACCGCTGCGTCCATTGAAGACATCAGCACTTCCGTCACCCAACTGTCAGGCCGAGTGACCGATATGACTGACCAGATGAAAGACGTCAGCTCCAGCGCAGAGGAAATCGGCGAAATCTCCGGAGTCGTCAAAGGCATCTCGGATCAAAGTAACCTCCTTGGGCTGAACGCGGCCATCGAAGCGGCACGTGCAGGCGAAGTCGGTAAGGGCTTCTCCGTCGTGGCCAACGAGATCCGCAAGCTTGCCACGAACTCAAAAGAGAACGTGACCCAGATCAATGACATCACCAAGAACATCCAGGGACTCCTTCTGTCCCTAAACGAGTCGTTCCAGGAAGTCTACACCTTGACCGACACCCAATCAGGCTCCATCCAGGAGTTCTCAGCCACCATCCAGGAAATCAGCGCCAAAGCACAAGAACTCGCCGAGCTCGCAGAGAAAACCCTCTACGACGGGAATTGAACGAAAAGAAGCATGGGCAGCCCCGTGCTTCTTTTTTTGGTGGTGCATGGTGGCGCATAGGAACCGTCCCCATGCGCCATTATTGAGTTGCCCCATTCCTTCCTTTACACTTACTAGTATCGAATGATAGAAGGAGTAAGAAATGAAGATAACAAGAGACCAACTGGAAAACCAGCAAGTATGGATTTATGCCATTGCCCTCCTCATCGGCGGGGCAGTCGGGCTCTTCAGTCCGGAGGCAGGAGGGAGCCTGGATGCGGCGATTTCACCGTTGATTGCGATCCTGATGTACGGGATGTTCACGCAAATCCCGTTCCTGAAGCTGCGTGAAGCCCTGTCGAATCTGAGATTCATGATGGCATTATTGATTGCGAATTTTATCGCGGTGCCCGTCATTGTCTGGGGACTGATCACACTCTTTCCTTTGGCGCCGCCCGTCCTGCTGGGCGTATGCCTCGTGCTTCTCACGCCGTGCATCGATTACGTGATCGTGTTCACCCAGCTGGGGAAAGGGAATGAAAAGCTCATGCTTGCGTCCACACCGGTACTGTTCGTTATGCAGATGCTCCTGCTACCGGTATACCTATGGCTGTTCATAGGCGGAGACATGACCGGAATCGTGCGCGTCGGTCCCTTCTTGGAAGCCTTCCTCTTCCTGATCGTGGCGCCGCTCATCATGGCGCTCCTCACACAGATGTGGGCAGGCAGGAAGACGGCCGGAGCCCGGTTTCTCGACTGGACCGCGTGGCTTCCCGTCCCGTTCATGGCCTTTGTGCTCATCGTCGTTGTCGCCTCGCAGATTGGCAAGGTGTACAGCGACCTCGATGCGATTGTCCGGGTCATTCCGATCTACGTGCTCTTCCTGGTCATCAGCCCGATCATCTCCCGTTCCATTGCCGCCCTGTTCAAGCTCGACACAGGGGAAGGCCGTGCCCTCATCTTCAGCGCCGGCACGAGGAACTCCCTTGTCGTGCTGCCCCTCGCACTCGCTCTGCCGGGTGGCTGGGCACGACTCGCCGCAGCCGTCATCGTCACCCAGACGATCGTCGAGCTCTTGGGGGAGCTGGTGTATATCAAGGTCGTACCGAGGTTGATGAAATAATGGAGGGACCCCCGAAGCCGTAAGGTATTGGGGGTCTTTTTTAGGTAGGGGGGATAGATGGTGGTCATTTCTGAATGGACCGCATGCAGCTTATTTGCGACTTTTTCCCGATATCGTTAACAATCTAGTTTTATACGAGAATTGCCCTGATTTACCATGCGTTTACCAGTCGTGATTTCAACGGATCTGTTCAAAAAGGCCTTGAATCATCCAAACAAGCTGTGAATCTGGTCGAACCTTGTCGAACGGGAAGATTCGAAACTGTTAAAGATAAATTTACTTGCGAAAATCAAAAAAATACTCGCGACTTTTAAAAATTTATTTGCGAAAAACGAAAATCTATTTGCGAACTCCCGGGTCTACGATTTTTCTATTTGCGACATTCCAGTCAAATCAGCGATTGAATGCTGTTCCATATGAATCTGCTTGGTTATTTGCGAACTCCCAGCCTCACCGTTTTTCCACTTGCGACATTCCAATCAAATAAGCGATTGAATGCTGAATCGGCCACGTTATGTGCGAACGCCAACAACCACTAACGGGCACTCACCGACAGACCTCATCCATCATTCCAACCCCGAGCCACCACCGCCATCCCCCTGAACGACCGTCCACCATTCAAGCTCCGATCCATACCACACTCCCCACAAAAACTCGCAGCCATCACCCAACCTATTCTTCCCAAACCCCCAACACCAAAAAAATACAGGCGATACCAAAAGAGTGCTAGTGAAAGCGATTACATTCATGATAAAGGACCCATATAATCAAGATGTACCAACACGTTAAAGGGGATTCAAGTGTGAAGAAGATGTGGAGAATGGCTTCATTTTTTATGGTTCTGGCTTTATTCATGGGGATGCTGGCCGCTTGTGGCAGCAGCAGTAGTTCAGGTGGAGGAAAGAGCAAATCCGGCGTCGATATCGGGATCGTTCTTCCGACGAAGGATGAGCCGAGATGGGTTCAGGATGAAAAACGCTTTAAAGATGCGCTGAAGGATTCGGATTACAATGTTGAAATCCTGTTCAGTCAGGGTTCATCTGCCAAGGAAAAAGAAAATGTGGAAACATTGCTGAATAAAGGCATCGATGTCCTGATCATCACGCCTCAGGACGGGGACGCTGCAGCAGCGGCTGTCGAGTCTGCGAAGAAAGAAGGCGTAACGGTCATCTCGTACGACCGTTTGATCACGAATACGGATGCCGTTGATTACTACGTGACATTCGATAGCGTCGCGGTTGGGGAAGCTCAAGGTCAATACTTAATCGACCACGCAAAAGGCAAGGATGTACCACTTTACCTGTATGCTGGGGCAGCGTCAGATAACAACGCGTTCCTATTCTTCGAAGGAGCTTGGAAAGCCCTTCAACCGAAAATCGCCGATGGCACTTTCAAGATTGCCAACTCAAGTGAAGCAGAAGGCCTGAAGGATACGGCAGAACTCAGCCGTGACCAGATGAGTAAGATCCTCGGACAGGTCACAACGAACTGGGATCCAAACGAAGCCAAGAACAAGGCTCAAACGCATTTGACAGCAGTCGGAGCGGACATGAAGGGTGACGTAGCCGTACTTGCACCGAATGATGGTACGGCACGAAGCATCGCGGATGTATTCGGTTCCGATTCAGAAGTGAAGAGCTTTGTGGTCACAGGTCAGGATGCAGAGAAAGCATCGATCCAATATGTGATCGACGGCAAGCAGTCCATGACGGTCTTCAAGGATGTCCGCACACTTGTAACAGATGCCATGGGTATCGCAGTCGACGTGCTTGATGATAAGAAACCTGAAACAACCGGTTCTTACGATAATGGGAAGAAAGAAGTAGAAGCGAAGCAAACGGAAGTCATCGTGGTGGATAAAGAAAATGTGAAAGAAAAGCTGATTGATTCCAAATACTATGAAGCTAGCGAATTCACAGGTTTGGAGTAAGAAGGATGTGGTGGCGGGGCAATCCCGCCACTTTTCCACCTGTCATTGCTTTTGTTAAAGGGGGTTAACGAATTGAAGAAGTATTTGCTGGAGATGAATGATATCTCCAAGGAGTTTACAGGGGTCAAAGCACTGAGCGATGTGAATTTCAAAGTCGAGGAAGGCGAGATCCACTGTCTGATCGGGGAAAACGGGGCTGGGAAGTCCACGCTCATGAAGGTGCTGAGCGGCGTCTATCCATATGGGACCTACACGGGGGACATCGTGTTCGAAGGGGACGTTCAGCAATTTAACAAAATCAGTGACAGTGTGCAGGCAGGCATCGCCATCATCTATCAGGAACTCGCTCTCTTCCCGGATCTCACGGTCTATGAAAATATCTTTGCAGGGAATGAAGTGAAAGTCGGCGGGTTCATCGACTGGAACCGCACGATCGTGGAAGCCCAGAAGCTTCTGAAGAAAGTGAAGCTCGATGTGAATCCCGATACGCTCATCCGCGACCTCAGCGTCGGGAAGCGTCAGCTCGTGGAAATCGCGAAGGCACTCAGTAAGGACGTCAAGCTCCTCATCCTCGATGAGCCAACGGCGGCCCTGAATGAAGACGACAGCGAAAACCTGCTGGAGCTCTTGAAGGATCTGAAGGCACAGGGCATCACGTGCATCATGATCAGCCACAAGCTGAAAGAGGTCATCCATATCGCCGACAAGGCGACGGTCATCCGGGACGGGCAGACGATCTGCACCCTCGATGCCTCAACGGGCCAGATCACAGAACCCGTCATCATCAAGAACATGGTCGGGCGCGATATCCAGGATATTTATCCGAAGCGTCCGAACAAGAAGCACGGCGAGAACATCCTCGAGCTTCACAACTGGTCGGCGTATGATCCGCAGCTCGGCCGCCAGGTGATCAAGAACGTCAATCTGTCGGTGAAAAAAGGCGAGATCGTCGGGATCGCAGGACTCATGGGCTCCGGGCGCACCGAGCTTGCCATGAGCATTTTCGGCAACGCCAAGCACTACAAGCTAGAAGGGGATCTCATCTGGAACGACACCCTCACCGTCCTGAAGCATACGCGTGATGCCATCAAGGCGGGCATCGCCTACGTGACGGAGGATCGGAAGGATGATGGACTATTCCTTCTCCAGGATATCAAGAGCAATATTTCCGCTGCGAACCTCGGGGGCATTTCCTCCAAGGCCGGCGTCATCAATGAAAACGAAGAGATACGGGTAGGGGAGAAATATCATAAATCCCTTCATATCAAGGCATCATCCCTTGAACAGCTCGTCGGGAACCTGAGCGGGGGAACCAGCAGAAGGTGTCCATCGGGAAATGGCTGTTCGTCGGACCGAAGCTGCTCATCCTCGATGAGCCGACGCGGGGAATCGACGTTGGGGCGAAGTTCGAGATCTACACGGTGATGAATGAGCTCATCGAACAGGGCCTCAGCATCGTCATGATCTCATCGGAACTCGGGGAGGTCCTCGGCATGAGCGACCGGGTATACGTCATGGCCCAGGGCCAGATCAAAGGCGAACTTCAAGTCGAAGACGCCAATCAGGAAAAAATCATGGAGCTAGCAACGCAATAAGGGGGTAGACAGAGATGAATATTTTTCAAGAAACAAGGATGCTGATCCGGGACAACATCCGTGACTACGGGATGTACATTGCATTATTCGTTATCATTCTAACATTTACATTCATGACCGACGGGCTGTTCATGACGTCGAGGAACATTAGTAATCTATTGGATTCCGCTGGATACATCGCGGTCCTTGCCGTGGGGATGACCCTCGTCATCGTCATCCGCCACATCGATCTATCGGTCGGGTACGCTGCGGGATTCCTGGGCGCCATCGCGGCGATCCTATTGACCCAGGCGGGCTTGTCCCCGTGGTTGACCATTCCCATCATCCTCGTCCTCGGGGCGGTCGTGGGACTCTTCAACGGACTTCTTGTGGCACAAATCGGCATCCCGTCCTTCGTGGCGACCCTTGCCGGCATGCTGATCTTCCGCGGAGCGCTCCTCCAGGTGACGGAGAAGACCGGGACGATCATCATCCAGGATGACAAATTCAATGCCATCGGGAACGGGTTCATCCCGTCCCTGACACAGGTGAACGGTCTTCACCTCCTCTCCTTGTTGGTCGGAGTCGTGGGTATCCTCCTGTACATCTACAGCGAATTTTCCACACGCCGCAACAAGATCAAGTACGAGTTCGAAGTCATTTCAGCGCCGATCTTTGCCCTGAAGCTCGTGTTCGTCTCAGCCATCATCGGCTACGTAACATGGATCCTTGCCGGATACAACGGTTTCTCCTGGACGATGGTCATCATCCTCCTCGTTGTGGTGGTGTATCACTTCCTATCGACGAAAACCGTCCTCGGGCGTCACATCTACGCCGTCGGAAGCAATCCGGAAGCGGCTCACCTGAGCGGGATCAACGTCAAGAAAATCACGTATATCGTGTTTGGCTCCATGGGGATGCTGGCCGCCCTATCGGGAATCCTCTTCACCTCCAGGCTCCAATCGGCCACGACAACGGCCGGGACCTTGTTCGAGCTTGATGCCATCGCCGCGGCTTACGTCGGCGGTGTATCCAGTGCCGGAGGAGTAGGGAAAGTGACAGGCGCCATCATCGGTGCCATCGTCATGGCCTCCCTCACAAGCGGCATGAACCTTCTCGGAGTAGGGATCTCCTACCAATACATGATCCGCGGAGGCGTACTCGCAGGCGCCGTCATCTTCGACGTGCTTACCCGCAAAAAACGCTGACGCACCAGGACGGCCCCAAAAGGGTCGTCCTTTTGGGCGTTTGGTGAGTGAAGCATGGGGACGGTTCCGGTGAGGCATTCGAGAGGGAATGAAACAAGGGAACGGTTCCGAAGCGTCAGCCAGAATGCTTTAACCGAAGGGTGTGGCAGGGTGTGGCATGACGAACAAGAACCGTCCCCGTGCACCACCCGCGGATAAACGTGGCACATAGGAACCGTCCCCGTGCACCACCCAAAAAATAGGAAGCACACGGGGCATTGCCGTGCTATGATAGGCATAGGAGATTTGGCATGTACGGGAGGTGATGGGACGTGAGGAAGATCGGGTTGGTGGTGCTGTGTGTGGGGGTGCTGATGCTGTGTCATCTAACGTTCCTGTCAGCGAAGAAAGTATTTTTGGCCGATGAAGGGCCTTTGCGGGAAACGATGCCTGCTGCCAAGGAGCAGCGTCGGCTCGTCCTGATCACCCAGGATACGCAGACGCCGTTCTGGGATCAGGTGGCGACGGGGGCGAAGGAGCAGGCGAAGAAGGAAGGCGTGAGTCTCGAGGTGTGGGGGACATACGGGAAGAATGAAGAAGAATTCCTGAAGAATATCGAGATCGCGATCCAGTCGAAAGTCGACGGCATCCTCATCCAGGGCATGGACACGCCTGAGTTCAAGGAGCTGACGAAGGTGAAAGCCTCCTTCAACGGGATCCCCGTCATCACGGTTGCCAATGACGTGCCCATGAGTGAGAGCCTCCGCCGCACCTACATCGGCTCCGATCCATTCGAAGCGGGCAAGCTCATGGCCGATGCCCTAGTGAAGGAAATGGGCGATGCGGGCAAGGTCGTCCTCATGGTGGATGCCGAGCGTGAATACAATCAGAATGAGAGAATACGAGGCATCCGCTCCGTCCTTGATGACTACCCATCCATCACCATCGTGGAGGGGGAGACGGGCAGCGCCCGCGATCAGATCATCACGGCGACCCGTGAGGTCATGAACCGCGAGCCCGATGTCGATGCGTTCATCTCCGTGAATGCGGGGAATCTCGGGGCCATGATCGAGGAAATAAGTAAGCGCTCTCAAGAGGAGGCGTACCTCATCTACTCCTTCGATGACGGTCCTGAATCCATGACGCTCCTTGCCCAGGGCAAGATCAACGCCGTCGTCGAACAGGAACCCGAACGCATGGGGGAGTGGAGCGTGCAGCTCATGGAGGAATGGCTGAACGGGGAGACGGTACCCCTTGACCCCGCCGGCTATATAACCGACGTAAAGATCGTGAAAGGTGACGACCGATGACCTACATACAGAAGAAGATCCTCACCCTCATCACGGTCGTCATGATCATCATGTCGGCGATCTGGCTCGCCCTGACCTATTACAATTACCGCACACACGAACAATACAATGATATCCTCCAGCGCTACCTCGGCATGAATGAGGTATCGCGGAACAGCCAGCAGGTGGTCACGGATCTCAATAACTATATGGTCGAGACCACCGACGGGAATCTCGCCAAACTGCAGGCAAGCAAAGAAAAGATGAAGGACGGGAAAACCGTCGTGGACGGCCTGCGGAACCAGGATAATGATTTCACCCTATCAAACTATCTGAATCTCATCGACAGCCTCGTTGAGACCACGGACCGTTTCCTCCTTTTCCAGGAAGAGAACGATGCGGAAGCGGCGGCAAGGGAGTTTGCCGAGGCGAACCGGATCTCGGGATATATTTCCGAAATGACCCTCACCCTGATCGATAAGGAGCTCACGACGTACAATGTGCGCTACCGGGGGATCATGGAGCAGTCCGCCGAAGTGATCAAGCTCGGGATCTGGGTGCTCCTCCTCATCACCTGTCTCTTGCTGATTGCTTCGTACTGGTTCTCCCTCGGCATCACGCGCCCTGTCTTCAAGCTGACAAAGGCCGCCAACGAGCTGTCCCGGGGGAATTTCAGTCAGGAGGTGAAGGTGGAGGGGAATGACGAGATCGCCTTCCTCGCGAAAACCTTCGACCGGATGCGGATCAACATCAACAACCTCATCTCGGAGATGAAGCAGAAGGCCGCCTTAGAGAGGGAGCTGCAGGAAAGCAAGCTCCTCCTTCAGGAAAGTCAGTTCAGGAGCCTTCAGAGTCAGATCAATCCCCACTTCCTCTTCAATACGCTGAATACATTGTCGAAGAAGGCCTATATGGAAGGGTCCGAGGAGACGAGTGACCTCCTCGTGAGCGTGGCGGGCATCCTGCGCTACAACCTGAAGCGCCAGAACCGCTCCGTCACCTTGGGGGATGAGATCGCTGTGCTCCTTCAGTATATGGATATCCAGAAGGCACGGTTTGCCGATCGCCTTCAGTTCACCACCGACATCGATCCCTCTTGCCTGGACGCGAAGATCCCGGCCCTCACCCTGCAGCCCATTGTGGAGAATGCCGTCATTCATGCCGTCGAACCTCAGGAAGACGGTGGCAGCATCCGCTTCCGGGTGTATGAGGAGGAAGACGGGATCGCGGTGGAGATCAGCGATGACGGAGCGGGCATGCTCCGGGAAAAAATCCGTCAGATCGTCGAGGAAGAAGCACTGCCGGAAGGGCATTCGACCGGCATCGGATTCAGCAACGTCGTGAAGCGCCTGCGCCTCTTTTACGGCGTCGAGGATGTGATTGAAATCGAAAGCGAAGAAGGTAAGGGAACGACCATCACACTGCGAATCAAACGGGAAGGAGCGGAGAATCATGATCAAGTTGCTCATCGTGGATGATGAACCGATGGAAAGGGAAGGGATGCAGCTCATCCTGGAGAAGCATTTCCCCGATCTCGTCATCCAACAGGCGAAAAACGGAAGGGTGGCCGTTGACATGGCGGCCACATTCAGTCCCGATCTTGTCCTCATGGACATCAAGATGCCGGGGATGAACGGGCTTGAAGCCATCGAGGCCATCACGGCGGAACAGCCGCATATCAAGTTCATCATGGTGACGGCCTATGATACCTTTTCCTATATGAAAGCAGCCATCAAGCTCGGGGCGAAGGACTACATCCTGAAGCCGAGCAAGGCAGCGGAGATTGTGGCGACGATCGGGAAGGTCCTCGGTGAAATCGAGGCAGAGCGCAGTAAGCACGTGGCGAGTCTCGATCAGCAGGAGAAATGGGAGAGGGCACGGATGCTCGTCGAAACCGACGTCGTGACCCAGCTCCTTTTCGACCATGTCCACGATGTGCATGTGGATCTGCTCATGGAGATGCTGGACGTTCCGGCAGAAGGGGATCTGTTCGTCATGGTCCTCCTCCTTCCGGAAAGCGGCGATGGCCATTATTCCGAGATCCGTCAGGCGATCCGCCAGCGTGGCTGGACCGGTGCCTTATATGGCCGGCAGCTGCCCCTCATCGTCTTCAGGGAGCCCGGGACCACCTACCGCTCCCAGGCGACTGCCCTCGCCCGTGAACTCCTTTCCCTCGGGGCGGAACAGGACTGGTTCATCGGCATCGGGAACGTCTGCTCCTCACTGGATGACGTGAGGCGTTCCTATCAGGAAGCGATGCTCGCCACCGTCGATACACAGGGACGGAAACGGTACCGGTTCTTCGAGGAGATCCCCCTGAAGCCCGAAACACGGGAGCAGGCGATGACCGACCAGAAGGAGCTCATGGAAAACATCCGCTTAGGCCAGTGGGACCGGGTCCATACCCAGGTGATCAACGCCATCACCACCCTGGAGAAAGAAAGGACGCCGATCATCTATTCCCAGCAGCGGATCCTTCAGGTGCTGTGGATGACGTCCCGCGTCCTCAGTGAGAGCGGGATCGACACGCAGGAGCCCCTCTTCTCCGTACAGCCGACGGACTACCGCACGTTGCGGAAGGAAGCGGAGCGCCTCCTCGATGAGATGAAGGAAGCCTATCGGAAACATTTCAGCCATACGGAAGCCGACACGTTCCAGCAGATCAAGCAGTACATCCAGGACCACTCCCACGAGGATATGTCCCTTGATACCCTGGCCCAGACCGTCCATCTCAGTCCGATCTATATCAGCAAGATGTTCAAGGAGAAGCAGGGGATGAACTACATCGATTTTCTCACGGAATGCCGCATGGACAAGGCGAAGGGGCTCATGAAGGATCCAGAGAAAAGCATCAAGGAAATCAGCTACGAAGTCGGGTATCATGACCCGAACTATTTCAGCAAGGTATTCAAGAAAATGACGAAGCACTCCCCGAAAGAGTATCGGAGGAGCCTGCTCGGACAACATGTGTGAAGGGTGATGGGGCATGGGG
Organism: Rossellomorea marisflavi; assembly: GCF_009806575.1. Taxonomy (NCBI): domain Bacteria; kingdom Bacillati; phylum Bacillota; class Bacilli; order Caryophanales; family Bacillaceae; genus Rossellomorea; species Rossellomorea marisflavi. Next base: position 1,037,756 of record NZ_CP047095.1, read on the forward strand.
AAAGCGATGCGTCACCTGGCGTGGCTCCTCTTCTTCGGGGTGATCCTCGCCGGATGCGAAGAAGATAAGCCGGTCGTGCCGGTCCATAAAGAAAAAGAAGAAGCGCCAGGTCCCGTGAAGGTCGGATTTTCCATGGACACGCTGGAGGAGGAGCGATGGGTGCGGGACCGGGATCTCTTCAAGCAGGCCGTGGAAGAGCAGGGAGCGGAAGTGTTGATCACGGAGGCACGTGGGGATGATGCCCTTCAGGTGCTGCAGGCGGAAACCCTCATCGCAGAAGGGGTCGACGTCCTCGTGATCGTCCCGTATAACGCCGAAGCCGCCGCGGCCATCGTCCAAAAAGCCCATAAGGCCGGCATACAGGTCGTCTCCTATGATCGTCTCGTCCGGAATGCCGACATCGACCTGTACGTATCCTTCGATAACGAACGGGTCGGGGAGCTACAGGCAGATGCCGTCACCGAACTTGTTCCCAAGGGGAAATATGTGTATATCGGCGGGGCGGAAACGGATTACAACGCCCACCTCTTGAAGAAAGGCGTCTTTGACGTACTGAAGGAGCCGATCGACCGGGGAGAGATCCAGGTGGTGTACGATGAGTGGACCGACAACTGGCTGCCCGAGAACGCCTATGAGAATATGAAAGAGGCCCTTGAAGCGAACGGGCAGGACATCGATGCCGTCATCGCCGCCAACGATGCCACCGCGGGCATGGCCGAGAAGGCGCTGGAGGAAGCGGGACTCGCCGGGAAGATCCCCGTCGCCGGGCAGGATGCCGAACTCAACGCCGTCCGCCGCATCGTCCAGGGCACCCAGGCCATGACCGTCTACAAGCCGATCAACATCCTGGCCGAAGAAGCGGCAGCCCTCGCCATCTCCATCGCACGCGGTGAATACATCGACACCGACAAAAAAATCAACAACGGCAAAATCGAAGTCCCATCCGTCCTCCTCCAACCCACCGCCGTCAACAAAGCCAACCTCGACACCACCATCATCGCCGACGACTTCCACACCCGGGAGGAAGTGTATGAGTGACGCACGGTGCCGGTTCCGGTGCGTCAAAACAGTCAGACGTGTAAATGCTAAGACCAGCGTGATTAAGAAAGGGACGGTTCCGATCGGCTGATGCCTGAACGGAACCGTCCCTTTTTTTTAGATGGTAGGCCCTTCATCCTGGTAAATCCGTTGCTTAAATGAATAAAAAGGTACTTTTATGGGTAAAGGTATCCATGATATAGTGGGAAATGTTGTAAAAAAGACGCTAGTCGGGATAATCAAACCCTGATCTGTACATAAGAGAGAGGAGAAGGAGATGCCTATGAAAAAACTATTTTTAGCCTGCTTGGCCACGATGGTCTTAGCCGGATGCAGCGTGGATTATACGTTCTTTACGTATAAAAGCCAAAAAGAACTGATTGCCTTCATCAATGAAGATCTAGTTGAGCTGGGATCCATGGAAGCGGACGCCAGAAAATCGATGATTGAAGCATCGAAGGGTCCTAACAAGGATCTTGATCAAGTGGTGGCTGCCATCGAAAATGATGCCATTCCTGGTTATGAAGACATTCTTGATCAGATAGATTCCTGGAACTATAAAAAATCTGAAATGAAAAAATTAGTAAAAGAGACACGTGAGGCAGAAGAACTCTACCTTGAATTCCTTCATAAACGAAAGGACGCCCTCGAAGCCACCGATGATGCCTTGATGGAAGAGTCCGATGACCTGCTTGCAGACTATAATAAAAAGGTCACAACGTTAAACAAACATATCGAAGAACTGGCGGAGGACTGGGAAGTGGAATTGAAAGATCAATAGAACTGACACCCATGCCGTTGAGGTTGAAGAGTGAATACTCGTAATTGAAGGGTCCTGAAGGGGTTCGATGTACACCAGCATAGAATAAAATGATGAAAGCATTCAGTGCCGCTTCGCACCGGGTGCTTTTTTCTTTCTCTTCAACCAAGCCCTGACCACTCTGTATGTATGCATGGTTCAATTGAAATCAGCACTTTTTTTAGGCGAATACATAAAATGAAAAATCAGATGCAGATGAAGGAGACTAGTATGATGAAAGATATTTTCACCAAAATCTATAAGGAAAACATATGGGGAAGTGAAGAGTCGGTATCGGGGACCGGATCCTCTATGCGCGAAGCCCAGGGGCTTTTAAATGAACTACCCTTGCTGTTTGATTCACTGAACATTCAATCCATACTGGATGCTCCCTGCGGTGATTTTAATTGGATGAAGCATGTCGATTTATCCAACTATCATTATGTTGGAGTAGATATCGTTTCTGACATCATCAAAAAGAATCAAACGGAACATGCTTCGCGAAATATTCAATTCATAGAAGGGGATATCATGAAGGATCCATTGCCAAAAGTGGACTTGATTATTTGTCGGGACGCCCTAGTTCACTTCCCATTTCACCAAGTGGAACAATCCATCGACAACTTCCTCAATAGTGGGAGTACCTATGTATTACTCACTCACTTCCCTTCAGTTCCACTAAACAAAGACATCCCCCTGGGACACTGGAGACCCCTTAATCTGTGCTTGCCGCCATTTTCCTTCCCTGAACCCACTGTGGTACTTGAAGAAACGCTCCGCACCAAAACAATGGCTTTATGGAAGCTGGAACAATTACGCAGGCGGTGAAACATGGGTCGGTTCCGATGTAGCAGAATCGGTGCGCGGGACCGTCCCTCTTTACCATATCATCCCGCCGTATATTTCTTAACCGACGGCATGATGTCGGTAGCGATGAGCTCGATATTCTTCTTGATCTGGTCAAGCGGTATTCCCCCAAGATCGATTTCCCCGAGGAAGCGCTGATGGCCGTAGAGTTCGTGCTGATAGAGGATCTTCTCGATGATCTGCTGAGGGGAGCCGATCATCAGGGCATCCCGGTGGTCAGTGGCTGCGGCGAACTGATCCTGCGGGTATCCGCCGCCCTTCAGCTGGATCATGGCGCTGTTGAGGTGGGGATAGAATTCCCTCAGTGCCGTTTGGCTGTCCTTGGCTGTATAAAGGAAGCTTGTCGTGGCAAGCGGAAGGATGGTGGCCTTGCGAAGAGGCGCACGGAATCTTCCTTCCCACGTCACGTTCTCCTCACGATTGAGCTGCATAAGAAGCTCGATTTTCTCTTCAAATAAGTCTTCATAATCCTCTACATCATACCCGAAGAGCTCATACGCACCGGCACGCGACCCGCGGCCGGCCACGATCTCCGCGCGGCCGTTCGAGATCAGGTCGATGGTGGCGAAGTCCTCGTACACGCGAACCGGATCGGATGTACTGAGAACCGTTGCGGAGCTTGCGATCTTGATGGTTTTCGTGGCTTGGGCGATCGCACCGAGGATGACCGTATGGGCCTGGGTCGTGAACAGGCGCTGATGGCTTTCCCCGACGGCAAAAACGTCCAGCCCGGCTTCATCTGCGTAGGCAGCCGTTTCAATTAATTCCCGGATCCGTTGCTGGGCAGAAATATAATCCCCGTTCATGGGATTCCTCAAATGTTCCCCGATTGAATACAATCCGATTTCCATGTCGATTCCTTCTTTCTTCTATGATTAAAACGGAAGTGAATTCCGATACTGAATGGCTTTTTCGATGACAAGGGCTGTAGGGGTGACGTCCTCGCCGTCTTCATTCACGATGGTCAAACTGCTCATGGTGGAGGAGACCTGACCGCGGATTTCCTGCAGGTAATCTGCCCTCAATGCCGCTCTTTCTTCGACTTCCCCTGGAGTCAACCCTTCCTTACGTGCTTTACGGGCCAGTTCATTGATTCGCTGCAAGCTGCTGATCATGTGTTCGTCCTCCTTTTTATCTTATATTCATTTATCTCGAATTCGAGATAAATGTAGTTTACCACCAGAATATGGGAATGTCAACTGGGCAAAAAAGGACGATTCCCGTAAAGAAGGGAATCGTCCATTATCATCGCTTTGATTAATTTTTCGTATAAGAACCGTCCCTACGCGTCACCCGTTGCTTCAAAAACCGTCCCCATTCATTCGTCATCAAAGGGATTCCCGGATGATGCGGCGGGAGTAGAGGGTGGAGAGGACGCCGAATGCCGAGTAGAGGACGGTGTAGAGTCCCATGACGATCAGGAGTGGCGTCCAGAGTTCGCTGCCGAACCAGAACCAGCCGGATTTGACGGCGAAGTAGCTGTGCAGGAGGCCGACGGCGAGCGGGATCCCGAAGTTGAACAGCTGCTTGAAGCGGATGCCTTTCTGCAGGTCATGTCGTGAATAGCCGAGCTTGCGGAGGATCGTGTAGTTCGGACGTTCCTCTTCGCTTTCATCCATCTGTTTGAAGTAAAGGATGCAGCCTGATGTGATGAGGAAGGTGAGTCCGAGGAATCCGACGATGAACACGGAGATCCCCATATTGGCTTTTTGGTACTCGATGTAGATCGGACGGGAATCAGACAGGTTTTCTTCTTTTCCGAACAGGCTCACGTACAGATCGTTCGCTTTCTCCAGTTGACGGTCATCCTTGATGTTGACGCCCAGATTGGCATTGGATGTACCCTGAAGCCCGGGATCCAGATGTTCCTTCATCGTTTGAAAGACGGTATCGTTCACGATCACCACCGGGAATCCGCCACCTGTGAATTTCCAGGAAATATAGTGATCATCCTTCGTTTTGATCAGATCAAGCGGCTGCTTCGTATCTTTGTTCTGGAGGACGATTTCCCCTTTCTCCTTCATCGGCATGAAGTTCTTCAGCATATCACTGTACCCCGTCAGGATCGCTTCATCCTCGTTAAGGTTCAACCCGGCATCATCTGCAGAGATGACGGCCATTTGCGCTTTGCTTAGATCCATGGCGATCCCGTCCACTTTACCGGACACGATGCCTTCCAGATCGACCGCCACCTGAAGCACGTCGATGCGGTTTTCGCTGTAATCGATGCGATGGTCACCAAGGGCTTTCTCGAATTGATTCAACCCGTCCTCCTGGAGGAAGGTGAAATCATCCGGGAGCTGCTTCTCGGCAGACGCCTCGGTTGAATAGTACGAAATGTATGTGAGGGACAGGAGTCCGATGGCCAGTGCCGAGACGGTCGTGATGATCGTCAGGAGCATGGAATTCGTCTTCATGCGGAACATGATGGAGGACAAGGACAGGACTTCCCGCACGTTCAGATACCCTTTTCGCTGCTTGCGGATCACGTTGAACACAAAGCTCACAGACCCTTTATAGAAGAAATACGTCCCGATGATGACCGAACCGAGGATGAACATCATGGCACCCATCAGTTCGATCGTCGACGTGAAATCCCCGCCGAACAGCTTCGTTGATACAAAGTACCCCGACGATACCAGGCCAAGGCCGAGGATACCCATCAGGATCTCCCACACGGATTGCTTCTTCACATTCATTTCAGAAGCAGATTTGACTTTGAACAGGCTCAAAATGCTCTGTTTCTTGATGAAGGCGGCATTGATGAGCAGGATCAACAGGAAGATCACAGAGAAGACGATGAGGGTCCGCTCCATGGCGGCCATGGAGAAATGAAGCTTTGCGACAGCCGTGATCCCGACTGCCTTGAAGAGGATCGACGTAATCAGCTTCGAAAAGGCAAATCCCACGCCGATTCCGAGCACGGTGGCCACGGCATACAGCAGGAAGTTCTCCGCGCTCAATAGGAACACGATCCGCTTCTTCGACATCCCGATCAACTGTAGTAACCCAATTTCCTTGCTGCGTTGTTTGATGAAGATCGCATTCGCATAGATAAGGAAGACGCCGATGATGGCGATCAGCATGAAGGACGCCACCTGGATGGCGGCCCCTCCCTTGATCGACCCGTTCGTCGCATCCATGGACGGATCATACTGCAGGGTGACAAAGGCAAAGAACAGCGACACCCCGAAGGTCAGGGCAAAAATATAAAGATAGTAGTTTTTGAGATTCTTCTTGAGATTCTTTCCGATAAGAGAGTACATGTTCACGATGATTCCTCCTGATTCGTTGTTGGTATTTCCCATTATAGGGAGGAGTCAGGCGGGAATCGTTTCATTCGGCGAACAAAATGGGGGATGGTGTGACATTGTTGTCACATGGGTAAGGAAAGAAAAAAGATGCGGGGACTCACCGCGCATCAAGCTTCCTTGAACAACTCATACTTTTTATACGCTCTGTAATAACTGCCGATGAACAAAATCACCATGATCCCAGGCAATGCTTTCAACAGGGCGAACGGTGTTTCAAAAATGAACGCTTTCCAAAATAGTGAGCCTTCCATGCGCCATAGACCGTCGTGGTAAAGGCTGTAGTCCTGATTGAAAAAATACATGGCCACGATGCAAAACATGGTGATCCCTAACCAAAAGGAGTAGCCCATCAACCGCTGATAGTATTTAGCCAGGGACTCGCGGTCGGAGAAAAGCTCATCGTGACCGTCCGCTTCTTTCTGCCAATACCGGATTCCGACTAACTTAGAACCATCGATGCTGCTCCAGCCGAAATCTTCATACATGTCCGTATACTCGAGGTGTTTTTCCTTTTTCATCCGGTCACGGTAATCCAATCGCATCACATGTTTTTTGTCCGTTTCCTCGAACGTATAGACACCCAGCGAACTGATTTTGGTGCAGCGGAATCCTTTCGCCAGCTGCTCATTCAGCCACTTTTCTTCTTTTTCGATATCAAAAAAGATCCTAAGCTTTTTCAACCGATCCACTTCCTTCATATAAGGATAAAATATGCTGCAATCGTTCTTTTTCTACATTTAAAACGGCATTTCCGTCATACGTGATCTGATAGACCTTCCTCCGGCCTTCTTCCCCGACCGGTTCGATCCAGCCGTGCTTATTCAGATTTTCAACGGCGCCGTACAGGGTACCCGCTGCGAGCACGACCGCGCCATCACTCATTTCTTCGATCTTCTGCATGACAGCATAGCCATGCAGGGGCTCGCGCAGTGCGAGCAGGATATAGTGCATCGTTTCTGACAGGGGTAATAATTTATGCTTCATCGTCTCATCCTTTATTCAGTTCGACTATATAGTTCAACTTACTAAAAAGATAATACAGTTCAACTGAATAGTCAATGCCTTATTTCCAAATTCATCAAAAAAGCCGGTTTCCCTTTTGGAGGGTACCGACCTTTACCGAATTGCGGACTCTAAACGATAAAACAAATGTGCGACTATTTCATTTAACATGAGCAACTACTATATGAGTGAAAAGTTGTGATCCAAGCACGCTAATGACAAACGTGTTCACCCGGCTTCCATCATATTAATGATCAGGACAATTCCGGCAATGCCTGACATAATCCCCAGAAAATTCGAAGGCTATTAGTATTTCCATATGTCAAAATGCATCTGTGTTTGCATCTTCCTCATGTTCTTTTCAATATCCATAAATGTCTATATAAACCTTATTCAACCTGGCCTTTCACTAAATTTTTGTAAACGTATTCACAAACCGGCATCTCACCCGATACAAAAATAACAGACTTTTTTACAACTATAGTTGGATTTTTATTCCAGAGAATGGGAGCGTGGCAGGATGCTGAAGAATGTGAGGGTGAGCAGGAAGATTGCGGTGTTGATTGTGTGTGCGCTGGTATTCATTTGTGTGGTGGGGGCAACGGGGTATATCTATATGAAAGGGATGGCGGCCAATACGGCTGAAATGTATGATAAGCGACTGAAATCGATTCAGCAGATGATGGAGGTTGAGATCCATAACCGCACGGTAGATGCCATGGCCATGGAGTTGATGGTATCTGAGGGTCCGGAACGAGTAGCCTTTTTAGAAAAGGAAATCGAGAAGACGCTGAGTGATAATGAGGCGATCATTTCGTCCTATCGTCAAAACCGCACCGAATACACGATGGGAAAGATCCGTGCGTATGAAGAACTTGTTACATCGTATAAAGAAGAACTGAAGGCTGCAACGGATCTGGCATCCCGTTCGGATAGCAATGCACAGGCGTACCGGATCCTCATTGACCGGGTCCAGCCGTACCGGACGGAAATCGGCCTGATCATCGATGAATTGACCTCCCACAATGAAAAAGAGGCTGCCAACCTTCAAAAGGCCAACGAATCCTATTTCAAACAAGCAACGGTCATCCAGACGACGGCAGTCGCATTGTCTGCTTTACTCTGCCTGCTTCTCGGCATCGCCATCGTCCGCCTGATCGTCGGTCCGATCAAAGAGATGCAGGGGCTGATGAGACGGGCGGCCGATGGAGATCTGACCGTGGAAAGCACCTACCGCTCGAAGGATGAAATCGGGTCTCTCGGGACCTCATTCAATCACATGGTCGCCGGCATCAAGTCGGTGATTGCCCACATCAAAGAAAGCTCGGAGCTGCTTGCCGCTTCATCTGAGGAGATGCTTGCCAGTACGGATCATACAACAGAAGCGACAGAACACATCGTCCGGAATATCCAGGATCTCGCCCAGGGGACCACACATCAGGGACGGATCATCGGAGCGATGTCCGAAAGCATTGGGGAGATGTCCGCCGGTGCCCAGCAGATCGCCGTAAGCTCACAGCAGGCAGCCGCCACTTCCTCTGAAGCATCACGCCAGGCAAAAGACGGGAATGAAGCCATCTCAAGCGTCGTCGCCCAGATGAAAAAGATCGAGGAGAGCATGACGCACCTGTCAACGAACACGGCCAAACTCGAGGAGCGCTCCTCCAAGATCGGTGAAATCACGACCATCATCACGGGCATCGCCTCCCAGACGAACCTCCTCTCCTTGAACGCCGCCATTGAAGCTGCCCGGGCCGGTGAACATGGACGCGGATTTGCCGTCGTCGCATCGGAAGTGGGCAAGCTTGCGGAGCAGTCGGCCCGTTCGGCAAAGGAAATTGAACAACTCATCACGACCATACAGGAAGAAACCACCTCCATGACGAATCTTATGGAAGAGGCAACATCCAACGTCACGACAGGAAAACAGGTGGTCTCGGCAGCCGGGGAAGCCTTCACCACCATCACCACCTCCGCACAGGAAGTGCTTGCACAAATCCAGGAAGTATCGGCCTCATCCGGCCAGATGTCCGCGAGTACCGAACAGCTCGTAGGCGGCATAACAGGAATCGATGACCACGCCAAACTCACCACCGAAGGCACCCAAAACGTCTCCGCCGCCACCGAAGAACAGCTCGCCACCATGGAGGAGATCTCAGCCACCACTGCATCACTCGCCACCATGGCCGACGACCTCCAAAAGCTCGTCAGCCGTTTCACAGTCTAGCGCACGGGTGGCGTACGGGGACCGTCCCCATGCGCCACTCACCATTTCAAAAAAGGAGAGGACATATGACCGAATACAGAGGTTCGACCGTTTATGATAATGAAGCGTTTTTTGATCAGTACACGAAGCGAAGGGGTAGGCGCGACAGTCCGAATAATGCCATCGAAGGACCGGTGATGGTGGAGCTGATGGGGGATTATGAGGATGCCCGGATCCTGGACCTCGGCTCCGGTGACGGGGCGTTCGGGACGGCACTCCTTGAAGGGGGAGCTGGCTCCTATACCGGGGTGGACGGATCGAGCCAGATGGTGGAGGCGGCAAGGGCATCCCTTGCCGGTCACCCCCAGGCGACAATCCTTCATGAAACCCTGGAGACCTATGCATTCCCTGAAGCAAGCTTCGACCTGGTCACTTCCCGTTTTGTGCTTCACTACATAGAAGACATCGAGAGCATCTTCAGGAGCATCCACTTGACGCTGACACCCGGCGGGCGCTTCATTTTCAGCCTTCAGCATCCCCTCACCACGTCCTCTTTCGCCAGCAAGGAGAACGGAGAACGTCGCGGAAGCTGGATCGTGGATGATTATTTCCGTACAGGTGAACGGAAGGAACCTTGGATCGATCAGACCGTGGTGAAATATCACCGCACGACTGAGCAGTATTTCACGGCGCTGACCGAAGCGGGATTCCGCGTGGATACCCTTCGGGAAGGTCATCCACAGCGGGAGCATTTCTCGAGCGATGAGGAATATGAGCGACGTTTGAGGATCCCCGTCGTGTTGCTTTTCTCGTGTGAAAAATAATCATGAAAAAAGATTGCCGTCCCTTCAGGCAATCTTTTTTTTCGTTCGGGCTATTTTTCTTGTGAAGGATGTTTCTCATCAATGAGGTGGATCTTGAACGTAATCTCCATAGAAGAAATGACCGATTGAATCATGCTGCAGTTAGTCAAAACGAGCTGTGAAATACGCTCTGCCTGCTTTTCCGTCAGGCTATGGTCAGTTTGAACGCATGCAGTGAAATGGATCTCTTCGATCCGGTTCGCTTCTTCCGGATTTCTCACGTAGTCCGCCAGAATTTCCATATGGGCAACATCCATCCGCTTTTTCGTTAAGATGGTGCGAAGCAATGTCCCGCTGCATCCTGCCAGGGAAGAGATGAATAATTGAAACGGGCGATATCCTTCCTCTTCATTGGTCGATACGGAAAGATCCCCGAAGGTGGTACCGGTTGTGACGGAGTCTTCATGAATGGTGAACTTCATGGATCGCACCCCTTTCGTAGAGATATAAGTGATATACCCTTGTGAGTATTATATCAAAACGTTTAGTAAGAAATACAGAAGTGTCATGAGGGATCGTCCTCATGATTTTTTTCTTTAAATGTAATAAAAAGGATTCGCTGCGTGGAAAATGGGTAAATCAAAATGAGCAATTGGAATCATTATGGAAAAACATGAGTGCTGTGATCGGACACATATGTGGAAAAGGAAAGGTGATGGATGGAATGAAAAGGATACTGATGATCGTGTTCGTTGCAATCATGCTGAGCGGATGCTCGCTGACGAAACTTGGAAAGGTGTTTCCGTCCAGTTCCCCGTCAGAGGAAACGGGCGGGGAGGAGACAGCCCAAGAAAAGTCTGATGAGCCATCGAATTTAGATAAAGCCAATGCACTTGTGGAAGAAGCGAATAAGAAGCTGGATGAGATCGAACGGGGAGATGAACCGGTCAAAGGGGAAGGCGAACTGCTGCTTTTCATTGAACAGGAAGTGTTTCCGATCGGCCAGCGGGAAGCGGCTGTAGAGGAAAGATTGTATGAGGCACTGTCCGCTTTCGAAATGGATGGGGACAAAGAGGCAGCGTATGAGACGGTGGACTGGGCCATGAAGGAATACGAATCCATCCTTGAGGATGCGAAAAATGTCCGGACCTACATGGATGAACAGGAACCGCTCAAGGAAGAATTGATCCATGGCGTGATGCTCTTCCAGGAATACCTCAGGATGATCAGGGATGCCATCGATGATCCTTCCGAGTGGACCGGAGCGAACATCATGGGCGCGGAATATGATGCATCCGTGAAAAAGTACCATAGCATGGTCACAGAGCTCAGCGAGAAGTATGGCATCAACTATCAGGTCGGACAGCCTGAATAAAGAGATAAGTAGGAGAAAGTCCAAGAGGAAAGGGCTTACTCCCCTTAAAGATCCAAAAGACGAAACAGGATGGGTGGTCACTGGAATGAAGAGATTACTAGTTTTCGTGCTGCTTCCCTTTTTACTGAGTGGATGCAGCCTGATGAAGTTGGAAAAGATCAATTCGTCAAACACAGAGGCGGAGGATGCAGAAGCGGTTGCAACCGATGAAGAATCAACGGAAGATAAAGGGAACGACCAGGATCAGAAGACGGAAGGCAATCAGGCAGCCAAGGATGAATCTTCCAAGAACGGAAGCATGACCCCGGCAGACGAATTCACCCGATTCATAGAAGAGGATATGAGTGACATTTCAGTCATGGAATATAACATACAAGTCAGTCTGTCCCAAGCCCAAAGGGAACCTGCCGAGGATAAGGATCAGGCGATGAAGGATGCGTTGGAAAGGGCCATCGCAGGATATGAGCAGCTCTCGATGAAGATGGAGGCCATCGAAGTGGAATCGGATGAGCTGGTCAAGCTGAAGCAAGAGGCGCTTGAGGGATTCAGCATCTATCAGGAGTATCTCATTCTCAACAGGGAATTGATCGATGACCCATCAAAAGACGAGGAGATGATGGCAAAGAACCTTGAATATCAACGGGCAAAAGGAACCTACCAGTCTCATCTTGAGGATCTTGCCGATGAGTATGGGTATTCGTTTGAACAATGATGTTTAATTGAAAAGCAGTGCGGTTGGCGATCCAGACGATCCCAAGCTTTCAGGTTCCCACATGTCGACACGACCGCAAGTCTTATTTTATTACCAGGAATCCAGACCAAAAGTCATCGGCAAAAAGTTACAAAAATAGGGTTATCCTCTCAAAATATGGGTAAATCAAAGTGAACAATTGCCAATATGATGGAAGAACCTGTCGAGGTGTGGAGTATGATCAATCACGCAATGAAGAAATTCCTGTTGCCCGTCCTGTTCCTCCTCCTATTGAGTGGATGCGGGGGCATGGAGGATGAGAAGGCGAAGTCTCAGCCAAAGGAACCGGATGCCGGTGCGTCGGATAAAGAGCCTGCGCCGAAAGAGCAAGAGGAAGTCAGGAAAGATCCAGCTGCCTCTACTGAGAGAAAGGACGGCACGACTAAGGGCGAAGGGGGGGAGGAGACGGAAGATAAAGCGCAGTTCATGCAGTTCATCGCCGTGAGCGTCCCTGCCATCGGTCAACAGGAAATGGTGATCCGCCAGAAGGTACAGGACGGGGTCGATCTCTATGAGATGAACGGGGACAAGGAAGCCGCCAGGAAGGCTCTGGATGAGGGCATCTCGGAATACGGATCCCTGGTCGAACAGGCAGAAAGCCTTCCGGCAGAATCAGATGAACTGAAGCCCGTGAAGGAGGAGCTCGTCAACGGGTTCAAGCTGTACAGGGATACACTCGATCTCATCAGGAAGACCATCGATGACCCATCCTTGAGCACAAAGGTGGAAGAAAAGACGCTTGAATACGGAGAGTCAGTCGAGCGATACCGCACGCTGGTGGATGACATCAGTAAGGAATACGGAATTGACTATGAGATGGCTCCCCCTTCCTGACCCATGCTATCCCTTCTTTAACGTTTCTGGGAAAAAAGACACAAGATAGAGCAGTCCCGACTGGACGGCCGAAACAAAATGAATCGATGGAATCATTATGGAAAACCCAGAGAAATGGTATTATGTGAAAGGTTTAGAAATTGGCAGGGAATGGGTGTGCAACAGGAAATGAAAAAGATACTGATCATCATGCTACTTGCACTGCTATTGAGCGGATGCGGGTTACAGAAGGCGGCAAAGGTCCTTACAGCTGATTCGGAGGCAGAGGATAAGACCGCTGAAGCAGAAGCGAAATTGGAAGAATCGAAGAAAGAGCTTGAGAGACTGAAAGAAGAAATGGACGGTTCACTGGGGGATGCCCTCAATGAGGATAGCGATGGTGCGACTTCTCCAAGTACTCCTGAGGAACAGTTCGAGCACTTTGTGGATGTGGATATGGCAGAAGTCGGTGAACTGGAAATGGACATCCAGGACTCCATCCTGCAAGCAAGCGAACAGCCGGAACAAGAACTGATCGAGGTCCTGGATCAGGCCATCATCGATTATGATGAAGTGATCGAGAGGGTCGAAGCCATCAAGGTGGACTTGGAAGAACTACAGAAAGCGAAAGAAGGAGCACTAGAGGGAGTGAACCTGTATAAAGAATCCCTCGTCCTCTACAGGGAAACCTTTAATGACCCTGGGAAGGAAGCAGAAATGAATGCCAAAGGGGATGAATTCGAGAAGTCGGCGGCAGCGTTCCATGACAATCTGAATGAACTCGCGGCGAAGTATGGGTACACGTATACACAACCATAAAGCAGAACTTTACAAAGGGGAATTAGAATGAAGAAACTTATGTTAGCGTCAGCACTACTTTTTCTTTTATCAGGTTGCAGCCTTGGTGTATTTGGGAGCGGCAAGGCAGATGAACTGGTCGAGTTCAATAATGAACAACTGAATAAGATCATTGAAATGGAAGAAAAAGCGAATGAGCCGATCTTAGAGGCAGTGACCAGTTATGATATCGAAGCACTCATTGCGGGAATCGAAGATGCCAAGCCGGAATACGATAAGATGCTGAAAGAAATCGATTCGTGGGAGTTCAAGACAGATGAGGTAGAAGCGAAAGCAAAGCAACTGCGTGAAGTCGTGAAAATGAGCAGGGAAAACCTCGACGTCCAACAAGAAGCCTTCGAGACGGAGGACGAGGAACTGATGACGAAAGCAGATGAGACTCAGATGAAAATCGAAGAGAAAGCGGTCAAGTTCGATAAAGATCTGAAGAAGCTTGCAGATGAGTGGGACGTAGAGATCACTGATCAGGAATTGGAATAAGAAGAATAGAAGAAACCGACATGGGGATGCATCTTCCCTTTGTCGGTTTTTTTGTTGTGTATCATCTAGTGAAGCGATCAACCGCCAGCAGATTGCTGTCGACGGTGAAAGGGTGTATAGGCTCCACCAAGCAGAGGGTCCCTTGTACAAACAAGGGCCTTCCTGAATTTTTCTTATACAGATGTCGCACCCTGCCCACCGTCAATGCGGTAGTAAGAACCTGTGATGAAGGAGGCGCGGTCGGAGGAGAGGAAGAGCATAAGATCGGCAATTTCCTCAGCTGTTGCATAGCGGTTCATCGGAACGCTTGCTTCGAATCCTTTACGTGCTTCTTCTTCGTGGCCTTTCGCTGCATTCGTTTCAATGGAGCGCATCATGGCTGTATCCACGCCTGAGGGTGCCACAGCGTTGACGCGGATTCCATAATCGGCGACTTCCAGAGCAGCAGACTTATTGATTCCGAGGAGAGCGTGTTTGGAGGCAACATACAAGCTCATGCCTGGAGCGCCTAACAGTCCTCCATTGGATGCTGTGTTCACAACCGAACCGCTTTTTTGATCAATCATGACTTTCAGCACATGCTTCAATCCGAGGAAAGCGCCTACAACATTGACAGAAAAGACTTTATCCAAATTCTCGACGGTTTGATCCACGATGTTCTTGAAGTCGCCATTGATGCCGGCATTATTGATGAACACGTCAATCCGCCCGAATCGTTCTTTTGTCTGGCGTACGTAGTTTTCCACTTCTTCTTCCTTCGTTACATCGGCCCCCAGCAGTAATTTCTCTGCATCGATTTCACCAGCCGCTTTTTCAAGGGCTTCCTGAGACAAATCAACCAGGGAAAGCTTGGCTCCTTGCTCTGCGTATTTTTTCGCAGCAGCCAACCCGATTCCTCCTGCGGCACCTGTGATCAATACAACCTTGTCTTTGAATTCCATGATGGACATCTCCTTCAGAAAATAGTTGTTATACTAATTACATAATTTATTGTAATGCAAACTAGTGTGTATTTTCTAATGATTTGCTTCGAAAGACTTAAGAAAATGTTCCCGTTTTCTCCTTTTTATTCTCTGACCTTTTCAAAACCCTTCCGTTCCTTCAGGAATTCATCCACCACCAACCCAGACACTCCAAGAGAAGCGGCCGGGGTGTCAAGGAAGACGAGATCAAGGTCATCCCGGTAATGGGGCAGTGCTTTTTTTCTGACGGTTTCACGAACCGCGTTTTTCATCCATTCACCGCCACGGCTGGCGATGAAGATGTGCTTCGCATCATATGCATGAATCGTGCTGACGATTCCGCTCCCGAGTGCCCGGCCGGCTTCCGTGAAGAGGGAAAGGACCGATTCATTGCCTTTCCGGGCCATGTGCAGTAAGGAGTCGAAATCCTCTCCACCTGACAGTCCGGACGCCATGGCCTTTTTCACGAGTGAAGGCTCCGATGCATACAGTTCCATGCAGCCATTATTTCCACATGTGCACAGTGGTCCCTGGAAGTCGAGCGTCATATGCCCGATTTCACCCGCATAGCCGCTCTGCCCCCGGTAGAGCGATCCGTTGAGCACAATACCAGCGCCTATACCGGTTCCGATGCTGATATAAACAAGGCTTTCAGCGGAGTCTGACCGTGTCTGATATTCCCGGTAGGCGCCTGCATTGGCTTCATTTTCAATCATTACGGGCAACTTCAGCTTATCCTCCAAATCGCACTTTAATGGGCGGTTACGCCACTGCAAGTTTGGGGCGTTCAACACGGTACCACAGTGGTCGATCATGCCGGGAACCGCGACACCGACGCCGATGATCCCATGGGGAGATGGAGGCACCACCCTGTGAGCCCATTCCACCGCTTCCTCTATAACAGTGATGGTTGGTTCATACTCTTTATCACGGGACGGGAAGTGTTCTTGCGCAATGGTCGTCCCCCTGAGATCGGTCAGGACAGCCTCCACCGTTCCCGTCCCCACATTCAGTCCCAGGGCATACCCGGCTTCTCGTGAAAAATAGAGCAGGACGGGCCGGCGACCTCCGCTGGATTCTCCGATGCCGGCTTCCTTTACAAGGGAGTCGTCCATGAGCTCCGCCACAAGGGAAGAGACGGTGGCTTTATTGAGACCGCATCGCTTGGCGAGATCCGCACGGGAGATCGGTTCTTCTGCGATGATCTGCTGCAGGACGAGTCGTTTGTTTTCATGTTTCATACTGCTTTGATTCCACGATTGCTTCATTGATGTCCTCCTGTTTATCCGTTTCGTGATTTCATTATATCATTTTTTCAGAAAACTTAGTTTGTTTATTGAATAAACGAAGTAGGTTGATTTATAATGAGGAAAGAAAGCGTATACAAGAACAACTTTAAGGAGGAAAAATGATATGCCCGAGTTCAAAGAAATTCCTGTCATCCGTTATGAAGGGGCTGATTCCGATAGCCCGTTTGCATTCAAGCAGTATAATCCCGATGAAATCATCGGTGGAAAGTCCATGAAGGATCATTTACGTTTCTCCGCTGCCTACTGGCATACGTTCAACGCGGATGGATCGGATCCGTTCGGCGCAGGGACGATGAGGCGCTCATGGGACGCCCTTGACGGATTGGATCGTGCCAAAGCCCGGGTGGAGTCTGCATTTGAATTCTATGATCGCCTCGGCCTTCCGTATTTCGCCTTCCATGATGTGGACATTGCCCCGGAAGGAGCAAGTCTATCGGAAACGAACCGGAATCTGGATGTGATCGTCGCCATGATCAAGGAGTACATGGAGTCGAGCGGGGTGAAGCTTCTGTGGAATACGGTCAATGCGTTTACCCATCCGCGCTACGTGCACGGGGCTGCCACAAGCTGTTCGGCCGATGTATTCGCGTTTGCGGCGGCAAGCGTGAAGAAAGGCCTTGAGGTCGGGAAGGAGCTTGGGGCGGAGAATTATGTGTTCTGGGGTGGCCGGGAAGGCTATGAAACGCTCCTTAATACGGACTTGAAGCTGGAGCAGGATCATTT
This sequence comes from Rossellomorea marisflavi, assembly GCF_009806575.1. NCBI lineage: Bacteria > Bacillati > Bacillota > Bacilli > Caryophanales > Bacillaceae > Rossellomorea > Rossellomorea marisflavi. Next base: position 1,055,057 of record NZ_CP047095.1, read on the forward strand.
GGCCGCGTTCCTGCAGATGGCGGTGGACTATGCAGGGGAGATCGGTTTCGATGCCCAGTTCCTCATCGAGCCGAAGCCGATGGAGCCGACGAAGCATCAGTATGATTACGACGTAGCTACCAGTCTATCATTCTTGCAGCAATACGGTCTGGCGGATCACTTTAAGTTCAATATCGAAGCCAATCACGCGACCCTGGCCGGTCATACATTCGAACATGAGCTCAGGGTGGCAAGGATTAGGGGGATGCTCGGTTCGGTCGATGCCAATCAGGGCGATCCCCTCATCGGCTGGGACACGGACGAATTCCCCACCGACCTGTATGCCACCACTCTTGCCATGTATGAAATCCTTCAGAACGGCGGTTTGGGGAGGGGTGGGTTGAACTTCGATGCGAAGGTGAGGCGTGCCTCGTTCGAGTCGGAAGATCTCATCCATGCCCATATCGCCGGAATGGACGCCTTTGCCGTCGGACTGAAAGCGGCGGCGAAGATCATGGAGGACGGCGTGCTGGAGAAGAACATCGGGGAGCGCTACGAGAGTTTCACCTCCGGCATCGGCCTTGAGATCCAGGAAGGACGGACCGATTTCAAGAAGCTGGAGGCATATGCCCTCGGCCTGAAGGAAATCAGGAATCGTTCAGGCAGGCAGGAGCGTCTGAAGGCCATCGTCAATCAGGCAATCCTGGGGGTGCGTTGATCCCATGGAGTATGTGATCGGAGTGGATCTCGGAACGAGCGCAGTGAAATGCCTCCTCCTCGACCGTGCCGGAAACGTGGTGAAGGAAGCCGGGCGGTCATTTTCCGTCATGCGCGGGGCCCCTGGCTACAGCGAGCAGGATCCCGATGACTGGGTCAGGGGGACTCTTCAGGCACTGAAGGAGCTCACTGCAGTAGAAGGAGACGTGAAAGGCATTTCATTCTCTGGACAGATGCACGGCCTCGTCCTTCTTGATGAAAAGGGGGACGTGGCCCGGCCGGCGATCCTGTGGAATGATACACGGACGACGGATCAGTGCCGTTTCATTGAAGAGAAGGCAGGTCTCCCTGAGCTCCTGCGTGTTGTGAAAAACCGTCCCCTTGAGGGATTCACCCTTCCGAAGCTTCTGTGGGTGAAGGAGAATGAACCGCAACTCTTTGAGCATGCGTCTGTTTTCATGCTGCCGAAGGACTACGTCCGCTACCGCCTGACCGGGGAGATTGCCACGGATCCGTCTGATGCAGCGGGCACGCTTCTCCTGGAGAGCAGAACGGGCGAGTGGAGCAAGGATCTCCTCGATCTTTTCGGTATTCCGGCAGCACTTTGCCCTACGATCCTTCCATCTGAAGGGAAGGCAGGGACCGTGAACGCGGAAATGGCTGCCGAGACAGGTCTGGTCGAAGGGACGCCGGTCTTCACGGGCGGCGCCGACAATGCATGCGGTGCGATCGGGGCAGGGATCCTATCTCCAGGGGACACCATGTGCAGCATCGGGACCTCCGGGGTCATCGTGAGCTATGAGCAGGATGCCGACATCGACTACGAAGGGGCGCTCCACCATTTTCACCATGCCGTCCCGGGTGGCTATTATGCCATGGGCGTCACCTTATCTGCAGGGCACAGCCTGAGCTGGTTCCGTGATACATTCGCTGCCGGTGAATCATTCGACCACCTTTTACAGGAGGCGGCCACTGTACCACCGGGAGCCAACGGGCTGCTGTTCACCCCGTATCTATCAGGCGAACGGACCCCCCATGCCGATGCCTTCATCAGGGGCAGCTTCATCGGGATGGATGCTTCTCAGACCAGGGGGGACTTTGTGAAGGCGGTGATGGAGGGGATCACGTTTTCCTTGAAGGAATCCGTCGAGATCCTGCGGTCGAAAGGGAAGACCATCGACACGATCGTCAGCATCGGCGGGGGAGCGAAGAGCGACGTTTGGCTCCAGCTGCAGGCCGATATCTTCGACGCTGAGGTGGTGAGCCTTGTCACCGAGCAGGGACCGGGTCTCGGAGCAGGGATCCTCGCGGCAACGGGGTGCGGATGGTTCTCTTCCATTCAAGAGGCGGCCGGCACGTTCATTCGCCATGGACAACGATACCAACCCGATACGGGCGCGACCACCCTTTATGAAAAGGTGTATACCATTTACAAACAAGTGTATCCTAACACCCGACTCATCAACGAACAGCTTTACCCATTCCGGAAAGGAGGAAAAGATGTATGAGAAAAGTCGTGATGGTGGGGGGAGCCGGTACGGTCGGAAAGGTCCTCCACGATGGATTGAGTGATCGGTATGAAATGGTCACCCTGGATCAGGAGGTTCCCGAGTGGGTAGAAAACGGTGTGAAGGTCGACGCCACGGACGAAGCGGAGCTGAAGAGGAGCATACCGGAAGACACGGATATCCTCATCAATCTTCTCACCGTGAGCGGGGAGAAGGACCTCAAGGACACGGATGAGTTCATGAAGATGACCCGCGTCCACTTCATCTCAAGCTTTTACCTGATGCGGGCCGCCGTGGAGCTCGGAATTCCGAAGGTGATTTTCGCGAGCAGCAATCATGCGACGGATGCGTATGAAGAAGACGGGGACTCTCTCCTTGGCCGCGAGATCACCATTGACGATAAGCCGCGCTCCAAAGGGCTTTATGGTGTCCTGAAGTACGCGTCGGAGCAGATCAGTGAGATCATTTCCCGGGAAGAGCCGGGAGGACCGGCGGTGTTCAATATCCGCATCGGAAGCGTCCATGCGGAAGAGGAGAAAGATGTGCAGGAGGATCCCCGTCTCATGAAGACGCTTCTTTCACACGCGGATCTTATCGGGCTCTTCGAGAAGGCGATGGAATCATCACGGGCCGGGGGCACCTACTACGGCGTGTCGGATAACCCTGGGAAACCCTGGTCCATCGACAATGCCAGGAGCGAGCTCGGCTATGAGCCGAAGCGGAATGCCGAACAGGTGGTACGGAGGGAAGGGGGGCAGTAGCCCTTCTTTTCTTTTTGAAAAAAAGGAAATTCCCCCAGGCGTATACCCGAGTGGAAATCATTGTGATACGATATAAATGTGCTATTATTCAGAATACTTTATAGAGAAAAAGGATCACGCAATGTGATGCCGCCATGGATCTTGATGGGGGAGAGGGAGCATGTTCAAGAAATCGAGAGTCTTTTATCGCCTATTCGTCCCGTTCTTCCTTTTAGGAGTGGGGCTTGTCTTGGGCTTCTGTATTTTCATTTATACAACCACCTACAATTCGGTGGAGGAATCATTCCTGAAGGACAAGCGTGATTATACGCTGCAGGTCCTGCATAATGTGGAGCAAAAGGTGAGAACCATCGAGTACGGTTTCACCGCCTACAGCTCGACGTCGAGCTTTGAGGAAACGTTCAAAACGCCCTTTTATGAATCGGAATTCGATCGCTATCAGGACATCCGGAAGGAAATGAGCTACATCGAAATGCTCGGAATCGAGGGGAGTGCGTACAATCTCATCAGCCTCGATCAGAAATGGGGCATCATCAACGGATCGTTGAAAACGCTTACGGAGCAAGAACTAGACGGCTTCAAGGAGAAGTATGTAGAAGGCAAGACCCAAAGCCTTTTCTGGCGTCCCGACGAGGAACAGATCGAGATGATCATGACGCTTCCCATTTACCGGAGTGAGAAGTTCGCCATGGGGACGGCGAGCATCCCGAAGCGGAGCATCGATCAGATTGTCGGTGATAAAGAGCAATACGTGGAAATCTACAATAAGCAGGATGAGCTCCTCTATTCCAATCAGGAAAAGGATAGCAGCCTCACGAGCGGAGAGTTCAAACGTCTCAAAGAAAAAGCCGCCAACGGCATGACCATGATGCGGGCAAAGGACGGGCGCACCTATGTGTATGCCCTGTCCGACTACAACCAGTGGCTCTACATGGTGGAAGTGAACCAGGGGGAAATCGGCACGATCATCCGCAATACGGCGATCGGGCTTGTGATCACTTCACTCCTCCTCATCCTCTTGGTCGGCTTCATCTCGTACCGCCTGGCAGAGTCCTACTCAAAGCCGATCAGGAAAATTCAGGAAAAACTCGCCCTTCCCCGGGTTCCATCGAAGGAAAACGAGCTTTCCCTCCTTGCCGCTTCCATTGAGCAGGTGGTGGATCAAAATGAGCTTCTCACTGAAGATCTCACCAGGCAACAGCCGCAGCTCGAGACCCTGTTCGTCCTTAGTCTGTTCCGGAACCGCCTGTCGGAGAAAGAAGTGCAGAACCGCCTGGAACAATTCGGCTATGATGTGAATCAGAAGGTCTTCTACACAGCGGTGATCCAGATGGACACAGATTTTGAAGAGCAGGGAGTGGAACGGGATCTCTTCCGCCTGGCCATCAATCAGGTGGTGGCAGAGTGCATCCCGGAATCGGAGCGCTTCATCCCCATCGTCCTGAATGATGAGATGCAGGCGACGATCCTCGTGTTCCCGGAATCGGAAGAAGAACCAGAGCGGAAGATCGCCCAGTACTACGAAAGCATCCAGCAGGCGGTGAAGGAAAACCTCCATGTCACCTTGAGCGCCGGAATCAGCGCCCCTTATGACGCTATCGTCAAGAGCAAGGAGGCCGTGGACCTTGCGAAAGAATCCCTGTATTATCGCGTGAACGTCGGGGCTGAATCCATCATCTTCTTCTCGGATATCTCGCAGATGGTCAATGATGCCACGCTTTCGAAGTTTCCACTGGATCTCCACAACCAGCTCCTCGGGGCGGTGCGATCGGGAGAGGAAGACGAAGCCGTGTCCCATATGGACAACCTGATCGCGGACATCTTCAAAACGAATAAAAATCCTGTCAGCATCGGTGTGACCCTGACCCGCATCATCAACGATCTCGTCCAGCTCGGGCAGCTCCTCGGGGCGGACTTCGCCATCTTCGACCGGATCAAGCCCCTTTACGAAGAGGCCATGAATGCCTACAGTCCGGACAGGATCAGGAAGCGGCTGACGGAGGATCTCCTGAAGCCGGTGATCCGTTCGACCCATGATAAAAAGGAGCAGTCCATCAAGTCCCTTTCCCAGAAGATCGTCTACATCGTGGAAACGGAGTTTGATCAGGATCTCTCCCTCGATCAGATCGCGGACCGGCTCCATTACAACCCGAATTACCTCAGCAATGTGTTTAAGAAGGAGTACGGCGAGAGCTTTGGTGATTACCTCATGAACTACCGTCTCCAGAAGGCCCAGAGGTGGCTCGTGGAAACGGAGTGGACGGTGAAGGAGATCGCCGAGAAACTTCAGTACCGCAATTCCCAGAACTTCATCCGCTTCTTCAAGAAGCGCCTCGATATGACCCCGGGCGATTACCGGAAGAAACATCGGCATTGATACAAAAAAATCCGAACCCACCCGCTGAGCGGATGACGTTCGGATTTCTTCTTTTTCCCCTTTATCCCTTCACGGAACCGACAAGGGCCCCTTTGACAAAGTACTTCTGGACGAATGGGTAGGCAACCAGCATCGGCACCGTGGCGATCACGATGACGGCCATCTTGATCGTCTGGGCAGGGGGCACAACGTCAACGGACGACCCTTCTGCCTGCATCCCACTTGAGACGATGACGATCTGGCGCAGGAGCACCTGGATCGGCCATTTCGATGAATCATTGATATAGAGGATGGCAGTCATATACGTATTCCAGTATGTGACGGCATAAAAGAGTGAAATCGTCGCGATCGACGGCATGGCAAGCGGCAGCATGATCCGCATGAACACACCGAAATCCGTGCATCCATCCATCTTCGCCGACTCCTCCAGACTGTCGGGAAGCGCTTGGAAGAAGTTCCTCATGATGATGAGGTTAAAGGCATTGATGGCGACAGGCAGAATGAGAGACCAGTAGGAATCAATGAGTCCGAAGCTTTTCACCACCAGGAACGTCGGGATCATCCCGCCGCTGAAAAGCATGGAGAATACGACGAGGAAGTTGATGAACCCCCTGCCGAACAAGTAGCGTCTCGACAGCCCATATGCCATGAGGGCTGTGAGGACCATGCTGACCAGGGTCCCGATCCCCGTCACCCCGATCGATACGACAAGTGATTTGAAGAGGGTGGGGGTGGACAGTATGTAATGGTAGGCATCGAGTGAAAAGGTTTTCGGGAATAAGATGAATTTCCTTTCGATCACTTCTTGTGTCGATGCGAATGAACTGGCGATGACGTTCACGAACGGAATGAAGCAAGCAAGTGCGACGAGAACAAGCAGCGTGTTGTTCACGATGGAGAAAGCAACCCCGCTTTTTGAACGCCGCTTCCATTTAGGCTCTTTCATAACAGATCCTCCTTTAGATACGTAGCGTACGTTCACTGTAGCATCGGCGGTTTCATTCCGTATATAATCACTTTCCCAGTAGGGGGTGGCGCCCCTGATAAGGAATGTGCCCCGGATAATCACCTGGGGGAGTCATGACACGTGAAAGGTTGATGCACCAAAGTTTGTAAGCGCCATCATCAAATGATTATATACGTAATCCTCCTGAAATCAGTATGCTTGGAACAAGAAAGTGGTCAAAGGGGGAGACGAATGGAAACTGTAGTGAAGACGGAGGATTCCTCGCTTCCGGTCCTGTCGGCGAAACAGGAGCGGATCATCAGGAGGAAGCAAATCTGGGCAGGCATCAAGACAAACAAAATCCTGTACCTGATGATCCTCCCGGGAATTCTTTATTTCGTCATATTCAAATATCTGCCCATGGCGGGCCTGGTCATTGCGTTCCAAGATTATCAGCCGTATCTCGGAGTCCTGGAGAGTCCGTGGGTCGGGATGAAGCACTTCGTCCGGCTGTTCACCGAGCCGACCTTCTACATGCTATTGAAGAATACGCTCATCCTGTTCGGACTCAATATCTTCATCTTCTTCCCGCTGCCGATCATCCTCTCACTCATGCTCAATGAGGTGAGGAACAGGTACTTCAAGGCGGGGATCCAGACGCTCATCTACATTCCGCACTTTATGTCCTGGGTAATCATCGTATCGATCTCCTATGTGTTCCTGAATGTGGACGGAGGCATCATCAATGAACTCCTGGCATCCCTCGGGTTCAACAAGATCAGCTTCCTGACTTCACCCGACTGGACGCGTACGATCTATATCGGACAGGTGATCTGGAAGGAGCTCGGCTGGTCGACGATCATTTATCTCGCTGCCATCACCGCCGTCGATACCCAACTCTATGAAGCGGCCGAGATGGACGGGGCAGGCAGATTGCGCAAGACGTGGCATGTGACGCTTCCGGCCATCCGCCCGGTCATCATCGTTCTATTAATCTTGAAGATCGGTTCCACCCTCGACCTTGGGTTCGAACACGTGTATCTTCTATTAAACTCCCTGAATCGTCAGGTGGCGGAAATCTTCGATACGTATATCTATACGGCCGGTCTCCGGAACGGTCAGCTCAGCTTCAGTACAGCCGTCGGCCTGTTCAAGGGATTGGTGGGACTCGTTCTCGTGATCCTGGCCAACAAGCTTGCCAAGAAATTCGGCGAAGACGGGGTGTATTAACATGGGGAGGCAGACGAGATGAAGTCCGTTGAGAAGCTCAATGCCATCTGTATCCTGTTACTGAAGCTTGTGTATGTGAATGCCCTTTGGCTCCTGTGCACCCTGTGCGGTGGCGTGATCTTCGGCATCGGTCCTGCAACATATGCAGCGGTGAGCGTCTGCCGTCAGTGGGTCCGGGGGAAGGACGTTCCTGTTGCTTCGACGTTCTGGCAGTACGTAAAGGAAGGGTTCCGGGAATCGACGGCTACGAGCCTGCTGTACATGCTCGCAGGCACGGTCCTGATCGTTGATCTTCTTTTCGTGACGCAGTGGTACGTGAAGGGACTCCTCTTCCTTCTGCTGTTCGCATATGGATTGTCCCTGCTGTTCATCTTCCCGGTCATGGCGAACTACGATGTGAAAGGGATGTTCTTCAAGATCAAAACGGCCTTCTGGATCGGCCTGTCATTCCTGCAGTACTCACTCGTGACGACCCTGATCATAGCCGTGTTTTATGGTCTATTCTGGTCGATCTTTCCTGGTATTCTCGTATTCTTGGGAGCAAGCCTTCCACTCTTCCTGCTTGCATGGATGGGCAATCAGGTGTTCACAAGAATGGAAGCGCTTCATCATAATGAAACCAAACAATTAAAAAGGGGGAAACACAATGAACAAACGCATGATCTCAAGATTGGGTAGCGTCGGACTTGCCGGGATGCTGCTTCTTGCCGGCTGCAGTGGGGAAAAAGGGTCCAGCTCTTCATCGGAAGGAGGGGACGGGAAGGTCACATGGATGAACATCCTGCACACCGCCTCGCCGCCTACAGACACCATCGTGGATGAAATCGAGAAGAAGACCGATACGAAACTCGAATTCTCTTGGGTGCCCGATGCGTCAAAGGAAGAGCGGATCAACACCGCCATCGCGTCTGATTCCCTGGCCGATATCGTGACGATCACCATGATGGATAATTCCTCGGTGCGAAACGCCATGAAGTCCGGCATGTTCTGGAATGTAGAGGACTATCTTGATGATTACCCGAATCTGAAGGACATTTCGGAGGATGTAAGGAAGTCGGCATCCATTGAAGGGAAGCTGTACGGGGTGCCGTTCCAGAAAGATTTGTCGCGGATCGGGATTGTCATCCGCAAAGACTGGCTCGACAATCTCGGACTCGACATGCCGAAAACAACAGAGGATCTCATGAAGGTGGCCCAGGCGTTCACCGAGGATGATCCCGACGGGAACGGCAAGGACGATACGGTAGGATTGCTCGACCGGAGCGACCTGGTGTATAGCTCGTTCAAGACGCTTGCCACCTACTTCGGAGCCCCGAATAAATGGGATGTCGACGAACAAGGCAACTTCACACCGGAATTCGAAACAGAAGGATATGTCAAAGCCATGGACTACCTGAAGAAGATGTATGACAACGGTTGGGTGAACAAGGACTTTGCCGTCATGGCGAAGACCGACCAGCAGCAAACGTTCGCCCAAGGGAAAGCCGGGATCTACTTCGGTGGATTATTCGACGGGCAGAACTTCCAGAACATGGCCAAAGGCATCCAGGATGATATGGAGCTTGATCTCATCAACGACATGACGTCAACAGACTACAACAAGCGCGTGATCTGGTCTGAAGGGAACGGTGTCGGCGGCGTTCTTGCCTTCCCTCGCTCTGAAGTAAAGGACGAAGCCGAGTTGAAGAAGATCCTTCAGTTCGTCAATGATCTCCATGATGAAGAGCTGTATAGCCTGATGACCTATGGAATCGAAGGAACGCATTATGAAGAAGATGCCGACGGCCTGTACAAAATCATCGACCAGAATCTTTGGCAGCAGGAAGTACAGCCACTTGCAGCTTCAAGGCCGCGGGAAACGGGATATGAATCAAAAGATCCAAACCCGATCAAGCAGAAATCCAATGAAATGATTGCCGAAAATGCTGACTATGCCGTCCTGAACCCGGCCGTCCCACTCGAGTCTGGAACCTACTCAAGCCAAGGAACCGAGCTTCAGAAGATCATCACCGATGCCACCTATCAGTACATCCTCGGAGAGATCGACATGAAAGGATTCAAGAAAGCCGTCCAATCATGGGAAGACCAGGGGGGGAAAACCATCAAGGAAGAGTACAAAGAAGCCTACAAGGCGAGTCAATGATCATCGAGGAGGGTGGGGCACGAGACCTCCCTCCTTTCCTACTTTGTTAAAGGAGAGTGTGAAGGCATGACCAACGAAACATGGGCAACGAAAACAGCGGACTCCATCATGGAACGGACGCCGAGGCTTTATGAAGAAAGGGGCTATAACGAAAAATGGTCCTATGATTACGGCGTCATCCTGAGAGGGTTTGAGTCCCTCTGGAAGCGGACGGGGGACGAACGGTATTTGGCGTACATCAGAGAGAATATGGATCACTTTATAAAGGAAGATGGAAGCATCCTCGGCTACCGGCTGGAAGAGTTCAATATCGATCACATCAACAACGGCAAGCTCCTGTTCCTGCTCCACAAGGAAACAGGCGACGAGAAATACAGGAAGGCGGCGGACCTTTTAAGGGAACAGCTGTCCCGGCATCCGCGGACGTCGGAAGGGGTGTTTTGGCATAAACAGATTTATCCTCATCAGATCTGGCTCGACGGACTGTATATGGGAACGCCGTTCTATGCACAGTACCTCATGACTTGGAACGGCGGGGAAGGGATCGAGGACATTATCCGTCAGTTCCGTGTAAGTTACGGGCGGTTGTTGAACCGGGAGACCGGCCTTCTGCATCACGCGTGGGATGAGAAAAAGCAGCAGCCATGGGCCCATGAAGGAACCGGTTTGTCAGCCAATATTTGGGGAAGATCCGTCGGCTGGTACGTCATGGCCCTTGCCGATACGCTGGAGATCCTGCCAGAGGACACGGCGGGAAGGGACGATCTCGCGACGATGCTCGAATCCATCCTCACAAAGGTGAAATCACTGCGGGACGAAACCGGCGTCTGGTATCAGGTGCTCGATCAGGGCGGACGGAAAGGGAATTACCTTGAAGCTTCCTGCAGCAGTATGTTCGTCTATGCCATGGCCAAAGGGATCCGTCTCGGAGTATTGGATCGTGAGGAGTGGGAAGCAGATGTCGCCGCATCCCGGAAAGGCCTTATATCAGAATTCGTCCTCCTGACGAATGAAGGGTTGGTGAACCTGAACAAAAACTGTCAGGTCGCCGGGCTCGGCGGCGCTGATCAAAGGGACGGTTCCTACGCGTACTACATCAGCGAGCCGATCATCTGCAACGATCAAAAAGGACTCGGAGCATTCCTCCAGGCCCTATGCGAATGCGAAGCGGTACTGGAAGGGGGAGACGCTTCATGTCTGTCTACGACATCACCGAGTTTGGAGCTGTAAGCAAAGGCAGGATCTGTACCGAAGCGATCCAGCGCGCCATCGATGAAGCGGAGCGCCATGGCGGTGGGAGGGTGGTCGTACCTGCAGGTGAATTCCTGACGGGCGCCCTATTCCTGAAGAGTCACATCGAGCTCCACCTGATGATGGGGGCGACCCTTCTGTTCTCCGATCGCCAGGAGGATTATCCCGTCGTGGCATCACGCTGGGAAGGCGTGAACCGCGATGTCTATGCCTCATGCCTGTACGCGGAGGATGCCGAACAGATCGCGGTCACGGGTTACGGGATGATCGACGGGAACGGGGAAGAATGGTGGCAGGTGTTCCGCAACGAACGGGACCGCCTCCTCTACCCGCGACCGAAGCTCATCAGCTTTGACCGCTGCAAGGGAATCACCCTTCGCGATGTGCATCTGAAGGACTCCCCGAGCTGGACCGTCAATCCCATCCGTTCCGAGAATATCACCATCGACAATGTGACGATCCTGAACCCTGCCGACTCCCCGAACACCGACGGCATCGATCCCGAGTCGTGCAAGAATGTGCGGATCAGCAACTGCCATATTGATGTCGGGGACGACTGCATCGCCATCAAATCCGGGACAGAGGATTCCACGGACCGCACTCCGTGTGAGAACATCACGATTACGAACTGCACGATGGTCCACGGTCACGGTGCCGTCGTCCTTGGGAGTGAGATGAGCGGTGATATCCGCAACGTCACCATTTCAAACTGCGTCTTCCAGGACACCGACCGCGGCATCCGCCTAAAGTCGAGACGGGGAAGGGGCGGCATCGTCGAAGATATCCGCGTGACGAATATCGTCATGGACAATGTGATCTGTCCTTTCATACTCAACCTCTACTACTTCTGCGGTCCGCGCGGGAAGGACCAATACGTATGGGACAAAAATCCGTATCCGGTCACGGACGAAACGCCGATGTTCCGGCGCATCCACTTCTCCCATATCACGGCGAGACGGGTCCATGCGGCAGCGGGATTCATCTACGGACTCGCCGAGCAGCACGTATCGGACGTCAGCTTCCAGCACATCGATATCTCCATGGCGGATGATGCCATCCCGGGTAAGCCGGCCATGATGACCGGTATCGAGGATATGGCAAAACGGGGCTTTTTCATCGGCTGCTCAAGCGACCTCCATTTCGACCGCGTCACGATCGAGAATCATGAAGGACCGCCGTTCCACGTGGAAAACAGCGGTACGATCACTGTCAGGGACTGCCTGTCGAAGACTGCAAGCGGCAGTGAAGCGGTGGAAGTGACGCTCTCATGACCGCCTCTCTGCGGGAAAAACTCCTCTTGCTCCTCGGAGATCCGCCTCCGGAAGCCACGCTTCAAGGGACCATGCTTTCAAAGGAGAAGGGGGATGCATATGAAACGGAGCATCTCATGATCGACCTGAACGGGATGGAGAGCGTCCCTGCCATCCTCCTCACACCGTTGAACCGCTCGGGCCCGCACCCTGTCGTCGTCTACCAGCATTCACACGGGGGCGACTTCGACACGGGCAAACACGAGCTGCCGGAGAGTGCCGGCTACCTGCAGGACCCTTCTTTTGCAAGGGAGCTTACGGCCATGGGATATGCCGTCCTGGCCATCGATCATTGGGGATTCGAAGAGAGGAAAGGAAAGCTCGAAAGCGAATTGGTTAAAGAGATGCTGTTATACGGCCGCACCCTTTGGGGCATGCGCCTCTTCGATAGCATGAGGCTCCTGGATTACATCGCAACGAGGAAAGACCTTGATGACACACGTATCGCGACCATCGGAATGAGCATGGGCGGCCTACTGAGCTGGTGGCTTGCGGCCCTCGATGAGCGCGTGAAGGTGACGATCGATATCGCAGCCCAGGTGGATACGGAAACCCTGCTCGAGAAAAGGGGGCTCGATCATCACGGCTTCTACTATTACGTCCCGGGTCTGCTGAAGGCATGTTCCACCTATGACATCCAGGAAATGATCGCTCCACGTCCCCGCCTCAGCCTCACGGGGGAAAGCGACCGGATGTGCCCGGTGGAAGGGGCGCGATATCTGGATAGAGAACTGACCAAGGCTTACGCCGGTGAGGGCTGCCCCGATCATTGGGAGGGCAGGATCCTGACCGGGGGCCACCAAGAGACGAAGGAGATGAGGGAAACATGGAAAACCTTTCTGAGAAAACATCTGTAAAAGAAACGCGCATGGTTGTCGGGAAATCCGGTGTTGGCACCGTATCGACGATTGGAGAAGCACTGGAGCGCTGCAAGGGGATCGAGGGGCCGGTCCGCATCACGATCCTGAGCGGAGTCTACCGGGAGCGCCTGGCCATTTATCAAAACAACCTGATCCTGAGCGGGATCGGCGACGTGGAAATCGTCGACGGCCGCTATGCGAGGGAGCCTGATGGAAACGGCGGGGAAATCGGCACATTCCGGACCGCCACCGTATTCATCAATGCCGAGAACGTGCTGATTGAAAACATCACCATCACCAATGACGCAGGACCGGGTGAAGTGGTCGGGCAGGCCGTCGCCATGTATTCAGAAGGGGATTGTGTGACATTCAAGAACTGCCGCTTCAAAGGCTATCAGGATACGATCTGTCTCGGACCCCTTCCGGAAGTCCAGAAAACCGGTCTTCCCTTTTGCACCCCCCAGTTGAAGGTCCGCTTCGAGAAAAGCAGGGCCGAATTCCACTCCTGCATGATCGAGGGGACGATTGATTTCATTTTTGGGGGAGGGGAAGGGCTTTTCCAACAGTGTGAAATCAAATCCCTCAAGCGACCCGATGACGGGGTTGGCTTCATTTCCGCAGCGTCGACACCAGAAGGGCAGGAACGCGGATTGATCTTCGAGGAATGCTACATCACGGCAGAAGAAGGAACGGGGAACGTCTACCTCGGACGGCCGTGGCGGGCGTATGGAAAGACCGTCTTCTCCCGCTGCTGGATGGGGGCGCATCTTCACCCGGAACGATGGGATGATTGGGACAAAGCATCGAACCGCCTCACCACCACCTACGTGGAAGACCGCAACCACTACGAAGGAGACGGTGCGTTCGTCATCCCGGATTGGATCACGTTCATCGAGGAGGAAGAGGGGTGACAAGGAAGCGGGAGCTCCTCGTCACCCTGTCCGGGGGCTTCCTCTGCCTCTTTTTCCTCGGAGGGTTTGCCCTTACGATCCTGCCCATGGACGAAGCGACCTATTCCGACAAGGTCTTCCCCCTTTTGCAGGGGAACCTTCCGGGGGATGAGCTCGGCCGGAATTTCGAGGCGGTCAAAACACTGTCAACATGGTTTGCCATCACCCTTCTCGTGGTCCTCTGCCTGATTGCTCTGGCCTCTTTCTTCCTGAAAGGAAACCGGAATCCGGGAAGGGCCGGAATCATCCTGATAGCCGCGGGAGGAGCCACGCTGATCGGCACCCAGCTTGTCGCCTTCCCTCTGGCGTTCCTCTTCTTCCTCGCTGCCGCCCTCTGTTTTTTCCGAAAACAACCGAACAGGAAAGGAGTCACACATGCCTAAAACGATCATCACCAATCCCGTATTGCCTGGATTTCATCCGGATCCGAGTCTTCTCCGGGTGGAGGACACCTACTACATCGCCGTCTCCACATTCGAGTGGCTACCAGGCGTCCGTATCTATGAATCACGCGATCTCGTCAACTGGGTACACAAATCCGATCCTCTCACCGATCAGGTGGACCTCCGGGGAATCCGAAGAACGGTAGCATCTGGGCTCCGCAGATCAACTACTCAGACGGACTCTATTATCTCGTTTATACCGATGTGAAAAGTACGAGGAGGCCGTTCAAGGACAGCCATAATTATGTCATCACGGCACCTGATCTCAGCGGCCCGTGGTCGGAGCCCGTCTACCTCAACAGCAGCGGCTTCGACCCATCGCTCTTCCATGATGAAGACGGGAAAACATGGCTCCTCAATGAAATCTGGGATTACCGGATGACGACGGGGAACAAGTCGGCAGGAATCGTTTTACAAGAATACGATCGTACGAGGCAAGCGCTCACAGGTCCAGTCCATAAGATCTTCGACGGCACCGAGCTTGCCAAAACGGAAGCGCCCCATCTGTATCGCCATAACGGCTATTACTATCTGATCACGGCAGAAGGAGGGACGGGAGCGGGCCACGCCATCACGGTCTGCCGTTCCCGCTCCATCACGGGCCCCTATGAAGTGGACCTGGAATACCCGATGCTCACGGCCCGGGATAAGCCGGAGTCACCCCTTCAATGCGCCGGCCACGGCAGCATCATCCAGTCACCCGAGGGCAAATGGTATATGGCCTATCTATGCACCCGACCCCTCGGTGGTAGAGGGGCGATCCTCGGTCGCGAGACGGCGATCCAGGAAGTGACATGGAGCGAAGACGGGTGGCTAAGGCTTGCAGACGGGGGAAATGGTCCGAGTCTGCAGACGGCCATTGAGACGAAAGAACCTGTCCGTCAGGTCAAGCCCACCGATTTCCACGATGATTTCCAAGGAAATCTTCACAGGGAATGGAACACCCTGCGCATTCCACAGGACCCCTCATGGTGCGACCTGACAAGCCGTGAGGGAATTCTCCGCCTATGGTCCGGCGGCTCGCCGCACTCCCTGTTTGATCATCACATCCTCGCCGTGCGCCAGAAGGATTTCTTTTACGAGGCCGAGACGAGGATTGAGTATGAGCCAGAGACGTTCAATCAGCTCGCAGGTCTTATGCTTTATCTCGATGATGAGAATTATCTCTACTGCTATCTCACCCGGGATGAATCCGGACTGGTTCTGCGGCTGCTTTCATGTGATGGAGGGGAATCGACGCTTCATCCGGTCATGATCGAGCTTGGGGATGGCGCCATTGATCTAAAGGTGGAAGGTCACGGGAGCGAGGCGAGGTTCTCCTATCGCAGTTCGTCAGAATGGCTCCCGGTAGCCGATGCCATCCCGGTTCACTTTTTATCAGGTGGGTTCACCGGAACCTATATCGGCCTCGCCGCCCACGATATGGATACCCAATCCGGTTCCCATGCCGACTTCCATCATTTCACGTACCGGGGGAAAGATGAAGAGCAGGGAATTGGAGAATCCGGAGAGTGGATGGTGAATTTCAGAGATTCGTGAAACCTTGCATGGTCCTTTTTCGTAAAGGTAGAAAAAGGGAGTGAATCCATGAACCGGTTCAGAACGATCGCGTTTTTCCTGGCGGCCCTGATCATCCTCTCCGGATGCCGCGTCGAATGGTCCAGCTCGACTGGCAAGGTGGAAGAAGAAGAGCAGGGGTTCACCCTCGACCTGTACAACAATCTTGAAAAAGGCATGACCTACCCTGAAGTCGTGGAGGTAATGGGTCAACCGGGCGTACCGGAAGGGGAGGAAGACAACGGGGAAAATGATTCAGTCTACAGATGGGAAGAGGAAGAGAAGATGGTGATCATTTCCTTCCAGCGAGGGCGGCTTATAATGAAAGAGCAGTTTGGGTTATGAAGAAATGCACCGTCAGCTGACGGTGCATTTTCTTTTGCGGCTTATCAACGCAGAAGGATCTCAAACGAGGTATAAAAAGTAAATACGCATACCGCGACAAGCAGACTGGCTAAAACCTTTTTATTATTCTTGTACTCTTCAATCCCCATGACAAGCATCGCACCGCCCATGAATAGAAGCATAAGGGGTGCATAACTGAAATCATCCGACAGCATTCCGTAAAGAGCGAATGAGATGGTAATGATGGCAAACAGAAAACGCAGGATCTTTAACAAGGAAAGGCCTCCAATTAACGTACTGTGTTCACCGTACCATACATGACGACTTTTAAAAATCCCCTTGAAAAACATTTTATACCATATTACCTTCAAGTGGAGGGGGAGATCGACATGATGATAGAAGAGGTTCCAGAGCTGAGAATCGCCTATTTCAGGAACATAGGCCCGTATGGAGGAGAAGCAAATAAGGAACTTATGGAAAAGGTGAAATCGTGGGCAAGAAAGAATGACATCCTGGAGAATTCGGTGATACTCGGAATCCCACAGGACCACCCGGATCTCACACCACCGGAAGCCTGCCGCTACGACACAGCCGTGGTGGTTGCCGCAGAGATCGAGGTGACCGGAGGTGCAATGGAGGGGATATTTACAGGGGGGAAATACGCCGTATTCACACTGGACCACACCGAAGAAGCCATAACGGAATGGTGGAAACACATGCCATCGGATATTGAAAAGAGCGGTTTATCCATAAGAAACCAGCCCATCGTCGAACGATACACCGATGAACTGATCAGGCAGCATCGGTGTGAAATGCTCGTTCCTGTTCAATAAGGTCCGGTTGTGACAGAAACTGCTAAACATTCAATTGTGAACGATAAGAAGCACCATGACCGAAAAGTGCAATGAAGCGGAGGGCGCCCGACTCCAACGGGAAAAGAGGGAAGATCGAGACCCCGGAAGCGCAGCTGAGGAGGCTCGACTCCCTCCCCGTGGAAAGCGGGCGCCCGCAGCGAAATGGAACGTCCAATAAGGAATGCAGACCCAATCCCAGACGTGAATTTCTAAACACCCAACATGGAATTTTATGTTAAACTAACACCAAACCCTGCCATCCGGCAGGCACTACTAAAACAGAGCGGCGGGATTCCATTGAACGATACAAAATCAGACTACATAAGCATAAAAGACCTTCTTTCCCTACCGACACTATCCGATGTCACCATCAACGAATGCGGCCAACGATCGGCTTTCGTCAAGCGGACAGCAGATTGGGAACGAGACGCATACATCACCCATATCGAAGTACATAAAAAAGGTGAAAAGACGGCCGAGGTCCGACCGGGCTTCCGTCCATCATGGTCGCCCTGTTCGGATCAGCTTGCCTTCATGCGTACACAGCCCAACGGAAATCAACTCTTCATACAGTCTATGAAAGAAAAGAAGCGAGTCCAACTGACGGATGTAGAAGGAGGGGTCGCTTCTTACAAATGGGATCCGACAGGCAAGGGATTCTACTACACCGCACCCACTCATACCGGGCATCACCGGCTCCATTATCTTGATCTTGAAGAGAGGGATTCACTCCTTCCTCTATTTGAAGAAGGAGTCCATGTTTTGGATTTTGATCTTTCCCTCGATGGAGGAAGGATCATTTTCCTGGCGAGTCCGGGACCGGATGCCGATGACGCTCACAAGGCGGAGATGTACTTGTTGAACAAGTTCACTGGAGTTGTGCAAAAGATTGAAGAAAGCAGGCGCCTTGGTGGACAGGTGAGCATGTCGCCGGAAGGGACACACATCTGCTATACGGTGAGTCGCGAGGAAAAGGATTACTACCGAACCCATATCCCAGACAGCACGCTCGAAATTCATGACCTGATGACGGGGGAAAGGGTGCAGCCCCTATCCGAAGCCGATTCCACTTGGATGCCGATCTGCTGGACAGAACAAGGAATCCTTGTGAAATGGCAGGACCGGACGAACGGGAGAATTGGGCTCATCCAACCGGATGGAAACCTGGAACCCTACAGTCATGAGGATGGCTACACGCTCGGAGCTTCCATATCATCAGACGGCCATCATCTGGCATGCCTGAAGGCACATCCGAATGAAACGGCGGAACTTTATGTGGATGGAGTGAAGGTGACCGATGAGAATGATCTGCTGAGTTCTAAGCGCATCAGCCGGAAAAAGGTGATCACTTGGTCCAATCACGATGGTGAAACGATTGAAGGGGTTCTATCCATACCTGAAGACATGGAACGAGATCGGGCGCATCCGCTCCTGGTCCTGGTCCATGGTGGTCCAAACTGGGCATCTTTCCCGTTTCAATCGACTTCCTTCAATGATAAGTATCCCGTCGAGTCGTTCATCGCACAGGGCTTCATCGTCCTTGAACCGAACTACAGGGGAAGCACGGGGTATGGAGATGCCTTCATGAACGCGAATGCCCGAAATCTGGGGATCGGTGATCATGAAGATATCATGTCAGGTGTCGACGCCCTGGTGGAGCAAGGAATCGTAGACCCGGACGCGGTCGGCATCATGGGGTGGAGCCAGGGAGGATTCATCACCGCGTTCTCGTCCATCTACAGCAACCGGTTCAAGGCGGCATCCGTCGGCGGAGGAATCAGCAACTGGGTGACGAACTACACGACGACCGACCTGCCCTCCAACGTCCTCAGCTATCTCGGTGACACCCCTTGGAATGACCCTGAAATCTATGCCAAGAGCTCACCGATATGGTATGTACAATCCGCACGCACACCGACGCTCATCCAGCACGGGGAAGCCGACGCAAGGGTGCCGGTTGAGAACGCCCATGAACTTTACAAAGGTCTGAAGGATCAAGGGGTGGAGGTTGAGTTCAAGCTCTTCAAAGGAATGGGCTATAGCTCTGACCATCCGAAGGTTCATAAATTGATCATGGAGCAAAACCTTGAATGGTTCACCCGTCATATTCTTGATGGAGGAAGGCAGAAACGTTGAACAGAGTAACCATTCTTTTTTTAGAAAGTGTGCTGAAGGGAGCACTGCAACCAAATGAACGGTTGTGGGTGGCAGGGAAGATTAGGAGTTGAACCCATCATTAAAAACCACTGAGTGCAATGAAGCGGAGGGCGTCCGACTCCAACGGGAAAAGAGGGAAGATCGAGACCCCGGAAGCGCAGCTGAGGAGGCTCGACTCCCTCCCCGTGGAAAGCGGGCGCCCGCAGCGGAATGGAACGGACTTCTCATTAATTCAAACTTTCTTCATGACGGGAGGAGTTTCATCAAATTCCCCTTTGACACAAGGAATTGATATTCAGTTTATATTCCCTTGATAGAATGATCCCGTAAGCTTAATCATTCTGTTCATAGGAGTTGTCATACATGAAGAAAGTATTAGCGCCCATCACCGCCTGGGTATCGACCAAGCGGGGGATGTGGATCACGATCATCACCTGGCTCGTGGTCATGATCGCCCTGAGTGCCGGACCAAAGCTCTCGGACTACAAGGTGTCGGATTTCCAGTCCCTGCCCGATGATGCCAAGTCCATCGTCGCAGACGAAAAAATAAAAGAGTACTTCCCGAACGACCAGGGAACCCCTGGGATCCTCGTCTTTCATAATGAAGATGGAAAGGTGAACACAGAGGATGCCAATGAGATCCTGGATGCGATCCGTGCTGAAAAGATCGAAGGCATCGATTCCATCGTGGACATCAGCAAGCTGCCGCCACCGGCCCTGAAAGGATTCACGTCGGAAGACGGTTCCACGATGATCGTTCCGATGAATCTCGAGAAAGACCTCGGGAATGACGAATACTCGACGATCATCGATAAAGCCTCCGAAATCGGGAACGACGTGGCGAAAGGTCAGGATGGTACAGATTTCTATATTACAGGTCCTGCCGGGATTGCCGGGGACACGGTGAAGCTCTTCGAAAGCGCAGACTTCGTCCTATTGATTGCGACCGTGCTCATCATCCTCGTGCTTCTGATTGCGATTTACCGTTCGCCGCTCCTGGCAATCATCCCGCTTCTCGCGACCGCCATTGTGTATCAGGTTGCCAACCAGGCCATTGCCCTTATGGGGTCGGCTGGTCTTGAGATCAACAACTCGACGACATCGATCATGAGCATCCTGCTCTTCGCCGCCGTTATCGACTATTCACTGTTCGTGTTCTCACGCTATCGTGAAGAGCTCAACCGCCATGAAAGCAAATATGAGTCCATGAAGCAGGCCATGAGGGCCACGGGAGAACCGGTCTTTTTCGCCGGGGGTACCGTGCTTGCCGCCATGCTCATCCTCTTCTTCGCGAATTTCCGTGATTACTCGAACTTCGCGCCGGTGTTCGGTATGGCCATGCTCGTGATCATGCTCGCATCCATCACCCTTGTCCCGGCATTGTTCACCCTGTTCGGACGGAAAGCCTTCTGGCCGAAAGTACCGAAATATGGCCAAGAGAAAGAAGTGAAGCACAAGTTCTGGGGACCGGTCGCCAAATTCGTGGTGAAGAAACCGCTGGTTGCCGGTGGGGCTGTCGCGGTGTTCATGATCATCACGGCCGCCAACGTCCTGAATCTTGATTTTGAATTCAATATGGTCAAATCCTTCCCGGATGATCTGCCATCCCGCGTTGGATATGAAATCGTCGAAGAACAGTTTGATAAAGGGGAACTCGCTCCTGCTACGTTCTTGGTGGAGAGCAAAAAAGAGCTCTCTGATGAATCCGTGAAGGCCCTTCAGGAAAAACTGGATTCCTATAAAGAAGTGGCATCGGTCAGGCTGACAGGGGTGACGGATGATCGTGACGCTGCATCGTACAGCATCGCGTTGAATACCGACCCTTACTCAGTGGAAGCGATGGATTTCATGAAAGAAATCCGCGACAATGGCGATCGCCTCCTGAAGGATGCATCGATCTCAGGTGATTCCCATGTAGCGGGTGTGACGGCGAAGCTCGTCGACGAACGCGACGTGAACAACCGGGATATTTTAACCATTGTTGTCCTGGAGAGCGTCCTGATTCTTGCCCTTCTTTTCTTCCTGACCCGTTCATGGAAGATGCCGCTCTACATGATGGCGACGATCCTGATTTCATACGCATCGGCACTGGGTGCGGGACTTTTCCTCATCGACGTGTTCTTCGGATATGATGCCATCAGCACGAGGGTGCCGGTCTATGCCTTCATCTTCCTCGTCGCCCTCGGGATCGATTACAACATCATCCTTGTCTCGCGCTTCATGGAAGAACGCAGGGTGCACGGGGTGAAGAAAGGACTCGAGATCGCCATACGCAATACAGGAGGCGTCATCTCGTCGGCCGGGGTCATCCTTGCGGCAACGTTCGCAGCCCTCATGACGATGCCGATCGCCGACCTGTTCATCTTCGGATTCATGGTATCGATCGGGATCCTGATCGACACCTTCCTGGTCCGCGGCATGCTGCTTCCGGCCCTCATCCTCTTCTTTGAGAAGGATAAGAAGGAAGCAACGGAATAACGTGAAGAACCACAGGCTTATGAGGCCTGTGGTTTCTTTTAAACCAAACCGGAGAGAAGATAAAGGGCCATGGCCCAGATGAAAAGGGCAGAGCATTTGTTGAATACCGTCATCACTCTTCCAGCCGGATCAACATGCTTCATGGTAGATCCTGCGAAGATAAGTGCGAGGAACCATAGCCATGAAACACCGATACAGGCACAGGTGAATAGGAGTAGATCCATTCCGGTATATGCCAATGCGCTCGTCCCGATGACCCCGACCGTGTCAAGGATGGCGTGGGGGTTGAGGAGCGAGACGGAAAGGGCAAAGACCATCTGCTGTTTGAGCGGCATGGCACCATGAGTCGAAGCACTTGCTCCTTCGGTCTGCCAGAGGGTCCACCCCATATAGACCAAGAATAGGACTCCGCCGATGATCAATCCTGTCCGAAGCCAATCAAACGTAAAGACGATGACGGATAAGCCGGTGACTGATAACAGAATGAGTAGGGTATCGCACAGGGAAGCAGTGACTGCTGCTGGTAGTGCCTTCGGAAGGGAGGGTTGTGCTGCCCCTTGAGAAAAGACAAACACATTTTGCACACCTAAAGGAAGGATAAGACCGAATGCCAGTAGGATACCATGTAGAAGGGCGTCCATTGCACCATCTCCTTTCTTCTTTCATCATACTGTGTTACAACTAAAAGAAAACAACCAATTGGATGGTTTTTCACCCATCCAATTTTCAAAGGAGAACAGGATGGACTGGAAACCCAATCGTCACGCCGTGATCAGCATTCATCGGCAGATCACCGATCGGATTAAAGCCTTGATAGAAAGAGGGGATTGGAGCACCGATATGCGAATTCCCCCTCAAAGGAAGCTTGCAGAAGAATTCGATGTGAACCGAAGTACCATCCAGACAGCCTTGGATGAGTTGAAAGCAGACGGATATCTTGAAGGGAGGGTCGGTTCCGGCATCTATGTTACCGGGAATGCATGGAACCTTCTGATGGACCAAGCGCGTCCGAACTGGCAGCGTCACATTGAAACCGGCGTCCACAAGCCCAATTACCACACCATTCAATTGATCAATGACTATGAGCAAAAAGACGATATCATCAGACTCGGCACAGGAGAACTGTCACCGGACCTCCTACCTGCCAGGGAACTGGAAGAATCCCTTCGTTCCATTACCCTTGATGCACGGGCCATCGGATATTCATCGCCACAAGGCAGCATAAAGCTCCGGGAAGCCCTATCCGCCCGACTTGAGAAACGGGGTATCACGGTATCCTCTGATAATATCTTGATCGTTTCAGGAGCCCTGCAGGCCCTCCAACTCATCGCCGTCGGTTTGTTGGAGGAAGGGGCGACGGTGTTCCAGGAGGGTCCCTCCTATCTCAACTCTGTCCATCCGTTCCAATCAGCGGGCATGCGGATGCAAGCCGTGAACAGAGACGGAACGCTATCTTCCACGATCCGTAGCCTAAAGGGGCAATCCCTTTTTTATTGCGTCCCGACCCTGAATAATCCTACGGGTTACAGTTGGACAGTAGAGGAGAAAAAATCATTCTACACCCTCTGTCGTGACGCCCGGATTCCAATCATTGAAGACGACGTGTATCATGAACTTCAGTTCGGGGAAGGCAGTCCACCGTTGAAGGCCATGGATGAAGCAGGCCATGTCCTCTACCTGGGCAGTGTGTCGAAGACTTTAAGCCCCGGTCTTCGAATCGGATGGATCGTGGCCCCGACGCCTGTCATCAAGAGACTCGCTGATATCAAGATGCAGACCGATTATGGCTCAAGTGCGTTTTCACAAGAAATCGTCGCTCACTGGATGATGTCCGGAAGGTATGATCGGCATGTGGAGAGGCTTCGTACGCGTCTGCAGGAGAGGGCGGAACGAATGGAAAAGATCTTATTGCGGCAGTATCAGGATATTGCTACGTGGAATCATCCATCTGGAGGTTTCTATATCTGGATCAGATTCCATGCGCCCATTGTGAATAAAGCCTTGTTTCTGAAGGCGCTGCAGCGGAAAATCCTCTTGAATCCAGGATATATCTATGACCCAGGCGATGCTCATCACATCCGCTTGTCGTTTGCGTATGCATCGCTGGATGAGATGGAAATCGGCTTACATCAATTGCGTGAAATCATAAAAGAAAGGAGGGATGCGCCATGAAGATCCTCGTCGTAGATGATGATCTCCATATCCAGCGTCTCGTGTCCATCCATCTCACCAAAGAAGGCTACCACGTGCTGAAGGCATCGGATGCCGATGAAGCCCTGCACCTGTTGGAGGAAGAAAGGGTGGATCTCGCCATCGTCGACGTGATGATGCCCGGGATGAATGGGTTCGATTTGACGAAGATCCTGACGGAGGACCTGTCCACCCCCGTCATCCTCCTGACCGCAAAAGGACAGCTTGAGGATAAGGAAAAAGGATTTCTTTCCGGGACGGAGGATTACATCGTGAAGCCCTTCGAACCGAAGGAGCTCCTCTTCCGCGTCCAGGTGATCCTGAGGCGCTACGAGCGCAGTATGCGGGATGAAATCGTGATGGGGAACACGTCCATCAACCGCAAGACCTTCGAGGTGGTCATCAATCAGGAAACGCTGATCCTGCCCCTGAAGGAATTCGAAATCCTCTATACCCTGATGGGACGGGCCAATAAGGTGACGTCCCGGGGGCTCTTGATCGAAGAGATCTGGGGCCTTGAGGAAGAAGGGACCGAGCTTCGACTCAACACCCATATGAACCGGATCCGGGACCGCCTGAAAAAGCACGGCGCGAGCATCGAGATCCAGACGGTCCGCGGTGTCGGCTACCGGTTGGAGGGAGCGCAATGAAGACCTTGTACAAGCAGTTCATCGCCGCCACTCTCCTGATCCTGGTCGTCAGCACCGTCCTCGGCTTTTTCCTCGCCAACTTCTTCTATATGAACTATACGAAGAAGAAAACCGATCAGCAGCAGGAGGACCGGGCGCGGGAGATCGTGAAGGTCCTCGACTCCATGCACCACTCCGGGGAGAGTTTCGACCGTTATCTTGATTCGATCTCGAAGCTCGGCTATCAGATTTATGTGACAGACGGACAAGGTGACGAGCGTTTCTACGGCCTGCCTTTTAAAAATGATGAGTTCCCGGAAGAAGCAGAACGGGTCCTGACCGATGGGGACGTCTACCACGGCATCAGCAATTTCTCGACCATGAACTTCATGTTCGGACATTTCTCCAATGAGCTGCAGAATACGGTAGGAGTGCCGTTCGAGTACGAGGGGAAACCATACGGCCTCTTCATCCGGTCCGATACGAAGCTTCTGGCATCGGACTTTCATACGGTCCTTGCCGGGTTCATCGCCGTCATCGCCATACTCAACATTGTCGGCATGATGATGCTTGCCAAGCAGCTCACCCGTCCGATTTCGAAGCTGACGGAAGCGACGAGGCAGGTGTCACAGGAGAACTTCAGCTACCCCATCGATATCCACCGGAAGGACGAGATCGGGGAGCTGTCCGAGAGCTTCCACCGCATGCAGGATCAGCTTCTTCATAATGATCGGGCCAGGAAGTCGTTCATCAGCTCCGTCTCCCATGACTTCCAGTCGCCCCTCATGAACATACAGGGCTATGCGGGTCTGTTGAAGACCGCAGAAGGGGAGGAAGAACGGATTGAATATGCCGAGGTGATCGAGAGGGAGACGAAGCGGCTGTCGAATCTGACCAAGCAGCTCCTGCTCCTCACCTCCCTGGACCAGGAAGCCTACCCTCTCAAGGTCACGGATTTCCGTCTGGATGAACAGCTGAAAGCCGTCATCCGGAAGTACCGCTGGCGGATGGATGAGGAAGGGATCGAGCTCTCCTACAAACTTCCGGCCGTTGCCATCAGGGCGGACGAAGAGCTCCTGGAGAACGTATGGGAAAATCTCCTCACCAACGCCATCAAATACAACCGTGAAGACGGGACGATCGGAATCACCCTCGAGCAGGACGGGGAGACCCGGGTCATCATCAGCGACACGGGAATCGGCATCTCAGGAGACGAAGTGTCACAGGTGTTCGATAAATTTTACCGCGTCGATGATTCGCGGACAAAAGAGGGGACGGGTCTCGGCCTTTCCATCGTGCGGCAGATCATCTCCCTTCATGGAGGAGAAGTGGCCATCGAAAGCGAATTGGGTAAAGGAACGCGCTTCATCATCACCCTGCCTTCAAAGGAGAATTAACATGGTGCCATTCCGCCCCATTGTCATGACGAGCCCCGATACGGATTACCGGGAATATCGACCACACCCCGCCCTCACATCGTTCATCGTCTGCTACTGGCAGTCGGTGCCGAAAGAGGTGGGCGATGGTCGGACGTTAACAAGCATCATCGTCCCCGACGGGTGCACGGATATCATTTACGACAGGGATTCATTGACGGGCCGGTACGAATGGTCCTACTGCGGGATGTTCGATGACTATTTCCATGCCACCAGTCCGGGACGGGCCGGGTCTGTCACATGGGGTATCCGGTTCTACCCGGGGGCCTACCATCGCATCATCCGGGATCAGGCATCAAGCTTCACAGGAACCACGGTGCTCCTCGATGATCTGTCACCGGATCTTCTGAGGGAACTGACGGGTCTCGCCGAATGGGGCCTGAGTGTGGCATCCCTTGACTCTTTTTTTCTAAAGAAAGGTGGTACTCATTCAGCGTCCAACAGGTCCATCCAGGCGAACGCCGCAGTTTATTCGATCCTGGAGGGTAAAGGGATCCGGTCGGTTAAGGAAATTGCGGCTGAACAGTTCCTTTCAACCAGGACCCTCTCCAGGCTTTTCTCAGACTACGTCGGGCTCACGCCGAAGAAGTTCAGCGCCGTCATCCGGTTCCAGTCCCTTGTCTCGGATTATGTGAGAAGTGGAGGAAGAAATGTCGGGGAAGCTTCCGCCTCCTTTTATGACCAGTCCCATCTTTACCATGACATCCTGAAGAAGACGGGGAAGACCCCGTCCCAGCTCAAACTGTCCGATTTTTACAATCATTCCTGAAGGGGATCCTGTACGATGGAGAGGAAAGGGGAAATGAATATGATTCCACAGCGAATATCACTCGTTACACTGGGGGCGGAGGATCTGCCGAAGCTCCGTGCCTTCTATCAATCACTGGAATGGGAGGAAGCAGACTTCAGTTCGGATACATACGGCGTCTTCAAAACGGCCGGGGTCATGCTCACCCTGTTCCCTCATGAGGAGCTGGAGAAGGATGCCGGCGTCCCACTTGCCAAACCGACGGAAGGCTACAAGCCTGTCACCCTCGCCATCAACGTGGAAGAAAAAGAAGAAGTCGACCGTATCATCGACACCGTCCGGTCGAAGGGGGGCACCATCCTCCGCGAACCGAGCGACGCCTTCTGGGGAGGGCGCACCTCCTATTTTGCCGACACGGAGAAGAATCTGTGGGAAGTGGCGTGGAATCCTTCTTCGACGTTCGATGAGCGAGGTGCGATGCTGACTTTTTAAAAGTCGGCATTTTTTTGATGAAAGGAATGAAGGATGTTGAACTGTGAATGTGGAACCGGTACACCCGCAACAATCCGGATCGAGGGCGATGTCGGTGCCGACCCCGTCTGGTGCCATTCGTGCGGAAGCAACCTCGAGTTAGAAGGGATGGGCCTCTCCGATCTTTTATCAATGGAGCTTGATGAGTGGGGTCAAACATACGGGGAATGGATCGATTGGGACCATGATAAACTCCGGGCCGGTGGAATCGAAATGGAGGAAGCCTTCAACCAAAAGGGCAGCGGACTCGCATCCAAGGTGGAAAAAGAGCTTGTGGGAAGATTCGATGTCACCTTCATGCCCTCCACCAGTGCCCGGTTTTATGCCTCCATGGAAAGGCGGGGGTTCTGATGGAATTGACCCATACAAGGATTTTGGTCGACCGCTATAAAGAGTGCTCCCTATTTTACCGGGACGTGCTCGGTTTCAAGGTTGCATGGGGAGATGAGGAATCGAACGATGCGGACTTTGAGTTCGATGGAGTGAAGCTCGGGGTTTTCGACCGCAGGCAGATGGCGGCAGCGATCGGCGATGTGTACTGGAGAGATGATTCCCGGACAGACCGCGTGGCCTTGATCTTCAAGGTGGCGGATGTTGCCCGTTCTTATGAGGAATGGAAGGAAAGAGTCGATTTCATAACGGAGCCTGTGGAACAGCAGGAGTGGGGCATCAAGGTCGCTCATTTCCGCGATCCGGACGGGACGCTGCTTGAAATCTATGAAAACCTATAAAAAGGAGGGTGGCATGCCACTCTCCTTTTTCTATTCCTGTTTCCCCTTCATGATGCCATAAAAGAAAATTTTGTTGATATCCTCCGTCAGGGGAAGCGCCTTTGTATAGTTTTCCTCATTCTCCATATAGGTTCTGAGCATCTCCAGGTAAAATCGGATCGCGTCCTCTGAAAGGGAATCATCCACGTATCCCTGATCTTTTCCTTCCTGGATCAGCTGACTGAAGTAAGGAACGACTTTTTCTTCGTAAAGGTTCTCGAATAGATTTCCTTCTGTTGAATACTGTTTCATCAGGTACTGATAAAATTCCTCATGGATCTGTTGTGCGACCTCTTTTTTACTGAACATGATCATGCGGATCTTATCAGGAAAGGGGAGGTCACTGTGCACGAGCTCCTCGAACTGGGAAGAAGCGCTCTCGATGTAAAAGACGAACACGTCATATGTCAACTGATGCTTGCTTTCAAAGTAGTTGTAGATTGTCACTTGGGAAACGCCGGCTTCCTTGGCGATTTCAGCGATTGATACCTTCTGGATGCCATTCTTCATGAAAAGGGTCAGGGCGGCAAGAAGGATCGCCTGTTTCTTCTGTTCGCGACGGCGTTGGAATCCATCCATTTCATTCACCTCCCCATTAGTGTACTTAATTTTATGAAATATAACAAATGAATAAGTTCAAAACTTGTTGTGGAATCCATTATATTTGTATATTATGAAATAAAGTAGTTTAAAAAGTTCATAACTTTCGAGGGGTGTATTAGAATGGAAATCGTACACACAGAAGCGCTCAGAAAGACGTTTGGTTCGTTTCAAGCACTGAATGACGTCCAGCTCTCCATCAACCAAGGGGAAATCTACGGGTTCATCGGTCCGAATGGAGCCGGAAAATCCACAACGATCCGAATATTGCTCGGGATCCTCCGGTCAACGGGAGGGAAAGCCTCCATCTTCGGAAAGGATGTGTGGAGAGATGCGGTCGAGATTCATAAGCGCCTTTCTTATGTACCGGGTGATGTGACGCTCTGGCCAAACCTGACCGGGGGAGAAGTCATCGACCTCTTCCTGAAGATGAAAGGTGGAGCAGATCCCGCGCGACTGAAGAAGCTTATGGAGCGTTTTGACTTCGATCCGAGGAAGAAGTGCAGGACCTATTCGAAGGGGAACCGTCAGAAGGTCGCGCTGATTGTGGCCTTCGCGTCCGATTCGGAGCTGTTCATATTCGACGAACCGACGTCGGGATTGGATCCCCTCATGGAAAGGGTGTTCCAGGAGTATGTGCTCGAAGCGAAGGAGCGGGGGCACAGCGTCCTGTTATCAAGCCACATCTTATCGGAGGTCGAGCGATTATGCGACCGGGTCGGGATCATCCGGAAGGGGACGATGGTTGAGCAGGGAAGCCTTGATGAGCTGCGACATCTGACGCGGACGACACTTTATGTTGAAACAAAAGAGGCCTTGGATGATCTTGGGCAGAGGAGTGGGGTCCATGACCTGAAGGTTTCCGGTGCAGGCATGACGTTCCAGGCGGACCGGGATGAGCTTGGTTCCATCATGAAGGCCATCAGTGAAAAGGGGCTGGTGAAGATCGAGAGCTCACCGCCGACCCTCGAAGACCTGTTCATGCGTCATTATGAAGGAGATGAAGGGTGATGGAGGGACGATTTCATCAAACGGGGACCCTGATCAGCCTGATGCTCAGACGAAATCGGCTCTATCTTTCCGCATGGGTCGTCTCCTTAACGGTTCTTACCATCGTGACCGCTTTGTCGTACGCAGGGATGTACGGGAATGACCAGGAAAGGCAGTCCATGGCGGAAACGATGAAGAA
This sequence comes from Rossellomorea marisflavi, assembly GCF_009806575.1. NCBI lineage: Bacteria > Bacillati > Bacillota > Bacilli > Caryophanales > Bacillaceae > Rossellomorea > Rossellomorea marisflavi. The sequence continues at coordinate 1,085,016 of NZ_CP047095.1, forward strand.
TCCCGCCATGACTGCCATGGTAGGGAAGGGATACGGACTGTCGGACTACACCGATGGGGCGATGCTCAGTCACCAGATGCTGTTGTTTACCATGATCGCTGCAGCCATCATGAGCATCCTGCTTGCTTCGCGTCACACGCGGGGGAGGAAGAGGATGGACGGATGGAGATGATCCGTGCGCTTCCCGTGGGAAGGGCGGCGAATCTGTCGGCCGTGCTGGTGCTCCTCCTCATGGCGAATGGGGGTCTGGCCGTTTTCTTGACAGGCGGGCTGGTGTCCCTTGGGATTGACAGTATAAGCCTTGGCGGTTCCCTCCTCTATGGGATCGCCGTCGGGAGTGCCGGCATGATCTTCGGAACCGTGACCCTGGTAGCGGGACAGCTATTCGGCAGCACGGTGGGGACGCTTGGCTGGAGCTTTGCCTTCCTCGGTCTTTCCTATCTACTGAGGGCCATCGGGGACGTGGGCGATCTGTTCCTCACCTGGTGTTCACCCCTCGGCTGGCTCCTTGAAACCCGGGTCTTCGTGCAGAATATATGGTGGCCGCTCCTCCCTGCGGCGGGCTGGATCGTGCTTGTGGCCTGGTTGGGCTTCAGGTTGAATGCTTCCAGGGACATCGGAAGCGGTCTGATACCGGCGAAAGCAGGGAGGGAGCGAGGATCAAGGTGGCTTACCGGTCCATTCGGACTCATGCTCAGGATCCAGCGGACGTCGTTGATCTCATGGGCCATCGGGATGCTGCTTCTGGGCGTCTCCTATGGTTCCGTCTTCGGTGACCTTGAAGCATTCCTGTCGGGGAATGAAGAGCTTGCCGCCATGCTGCCCGATGCATCCGGCCACAGCCTGACCGAACAATTCATGACCCTCATGATGATCGTCATCGCTGTCCTCGGCACGATCCCACCCCTCCTATTCCTTCATAAAGTAAGGAGCGAGGAGAAAAAAGGCACCCTTGAGCACCTTCTAGCAGGTCCGGTGTCTAGAATGCGTGTCCTTTGGCAGTATGTCCTGATCTCGATCCTATGGGGTGGCCTCGTGATCCTGCTCGCCATCGTGGGCTTATGGGCATCGGCATCGATGGTGATGGAAGAGCCCATCCCACTTGCGAATATGATCGCCTCGGGGATGGTGTATCTGCCGGCTCAGTGGTGCATGCTGGCTGTGAGCACGTTTTTCATAGGGGTAAGGCCACGGCTCCTCATCTTCACCTGGGGTTATCTTGTTTATTCATTCCTGGTTGTGTACCTCGGTGGGATGCTCGACCTTCCGGAGATGGTGAATCGATTGACTCCGTTCGGCTATATTCCTCGTCTGCCGGTGGAGTCATTCGAGGCAGGTCCGTTCCTGCTTATCTGTGCCTTCGCCATTCTATTCATGGTGGTCGGTGCATGGGGGTACAGAAAGAGGGATCTCCAAGGGTGATACAAAAAGGCATGGACCGTCGACCGGTTCATGCCTTTTCGATTTGGGACAGTTAGGCTGTTGAGCTCTCCAGGGATTCTTCGATATCGATATTCCGTGTATCCTTCATGAGCATCGTCACGCACCCGATGGCCGCGATCCATAGCCCGCAGAACAGGAAGACCCATGACACGCCGACAAGATCCGTGAGCCAGCCCATCAATAGGGAGGACACCGGGATCAAGAGGACGGAGGCACTGGTCAGGATCCCGTTCACCCGTCCGCGGAGATTCTCAGGGACGATGACCGCCATGATCGTCTGCAGCATGATATTGGCCGTGGTGACGAAGAACATGGCCGATCCATAGAGGATGAAGGCGATAGACATGGTGTGGATCAGGGCCATGGAAGCAAGAAGGGTCCCTGAGAAGATAAAGCCTGCCGCCATGAGGAGAGAGGGCCGGACCTTCTTCTGGATGTACCCGATGATGATCCCGGCAATGACGCCGCCGACAAGTCCTGCCGAATTCAGGAAACCGAAATCCTTCGCATTTCCCCCGTACTGACTGCTCGTCAGCACGACGAGGAGGGGACCGAATGAAGCGATGTTGATGATGACACAAAGGAGGGCAATCCTCTTCAGGACCGGGTGGTCTTTGATCGCCTCGATTCCCTGGCGCATCTGGGTGCGCATGGACGGCCGCTCTTCTTCCGGTGCTTCTTTATCGAAGGGCTTCAGCACCCGGATGAATGTCAATGCCAAAGCAGAGAACAGGAAGGCGACCGAGTTGATGAGGATACTGCCGGCCAGGGAGAACAAGGTGATCAAGAACCCCGAGGACGCATTGCCGGCCAGGGAAGACAGCTGACTGGTGGAGGATTTCATTCCATACAAGGATGCCACCTTATCCTTGCTCACGATATTGGGGACCACCTTGTTCTCTGCTGGATTCGTGATACTGTAGGCAAGGTAAAGAAGGAAGACGACGGCATAGATGATGAAGACAAGGGTGAGACCATCCACATAAAGGGAAGATAAAAACAGAATACCCAAAAGGATGCTTGCCGAAAGAAGGGAAAGCCGCAATAGTTTCACAGGATCAAAACGGTCGACCAGGACACCTGCAAGGGGGCTCGCCACCACCATGGCAATCGTACTTAAAGCGGCAATGACGGACGCCCCGAAGGCTGAGCCCGTTTCTGAATAGATGAACCACATCATGGCGAGATTGAACACCGTGCTGCCATAGGTGGATGTGACGTCGCTGATGAGCATGAGAACGATGTTCCGTTTGGTAGGGGAAGCCTTCAATGGAAATACCTCCAGATTATGGTTTTTAAGTTTGATAAAATCGTACCACTATTTTCTGAGGAATGGAACTGAAAATTTGAATTTAATTAAAATTTTTATGAGTGAGAGAGATTGTGAGTGTGATATAATGAGTATCATTAAAGTTGGAGGTGTCGCGTGATGGGGCAGATTGGAAAGAGGATTCGCCAGATCCGGAAGCAAAAAGGGAAAACACTGGCTGATGTGGCCGGCGATAAACTTTCGGTGAGCATGTTGAGCCTGATTGAAAATGGGAAGTCCAACCCCACCATGGGCAACCTCCGGCATATTGCCCGGATGCTTGAAGTGGGCGTCAGTGAATTGATCGGGGAAAGTGAAGGGGAAACGAAGGAGCTTTGGAGACAGGTAGAGGAGTATTTATCGGAAAAAGGATTTACCGATCCTGACCGGGTGTACGGCCTGATCCATCCCCATCTCGATGAAATTGCGCACACGTACCACGGTGCGGAGGTCTTTAAGATGTATGCCTATCTATTGGCCCTGAAGGGGGATCAGGCAGGCGCCACTCAATATATTGAAAAAGCCGAAGGTGTCTTTCTTAACCTGGGGCACAGGCAAAAAGCGACCGAGACCCGTCGGGATCTTTCCATGTTCCATTTCCTGAACGGTCAGTACGAAGAAGCACTGGAGACAATCCTGGAACTCAAACGGTTGATGGAGAATGAGCCTGAGATGATCGATAACCCCTCCTTAAAGATTAAGGTGTTTTACAACATCGGTGGGATTCACCTGGCACTCGGTAATCGCGAGGCAGGAAGGGACTTTCTATATGAAGCAGCACAGGAGAGTGCCCGGACGAGGGATATGACACGGGACCATGAAATCCTTTCAAACGGTGGGTATCTTGCCTTGATTCAAGGGGACATGGAGAGGTACCGCTACTATGAGGATCGTCTGGCGCTGCTCATCCAGATGACGGATGCAGAAGAAGTCCGGTTTGCCTATTACTTTTTAAAGATGTTACACGCCTATCTAATAGAAGGAAATCCAGAAGAAATCATTGGCCTTCATGCCCTTTATGAGGAGAAACCCGTTAAAGACAAGGCAATGAAGCTTGTGATGGACAGTTATATGCATCTTTATCTGGGCATCGCTTTCTTTCATCTCGGTGAGCATGGCAAGGCACTGGGGTATCTTTCTCAAGTACACGTACAGAATCCCATGGCCCGGCATCCTTATGACGTGGCCACCAAAGCAGAATCGTATGCCTACACTGCCCTGATCCACCTTCGGAAAAGGGAATCAGAAGAAGCCAGGAAAGAAGCGATTGCTGGGAGAGAGGCCGTACTTCCACTTGTTGACCATCCGTCAAAGGACTTTGTCCTTTCCGTATATGAAGAAGTCATGAATCAAACCGGTGCCATGAAGGAGCCACAAGGTTCCCTTCATGCAAAATGGAAAGAGCAGCTATAAGAAAAAGGAACGGGAGTCACGCTTCCCGTTCCTTTTCTTATGCCGCTTTCCCACGCTTAGGATTCTCCTTGGATACGAATAACAGTTTCTGCACCCAATCCCACGTAAAGATCCAATAGCCGATCAGGCTGCCGCTGACGTTCAGGATGATGTCATCCACATCGAAGCTACCCGTTTTGGTGATGAGCTGGGTCGATTCTACACCCAAGATCATGATGGTCATGGTGAGGATCAACGCTTTGACACTGCGCATCCTACGGAAAAGGAGTGGCAGGTAAAGACCCATTGGAAGGAAGGCAATGAGATTCCCTCCCAGGTTCGTGATCGGGATGTTGAGGGGAAGAGACCCCGTGAAGAGAGCCTGCACATAGCTCCAGATCGTACGGAACGGTATGAAATTCGAGCTGAAGCGGATGTACTGGGCGTACGTGATCTCACTTGCCCCGAATGTCCTTTGATCAAGGAAAAGCAGGTTCACACAGACGGCGATGTAGACAATAAAGCTTAGGATGATAATCGATTTGATGATGCGTTTCATGGTAGGTACCTCCGAATAGATTCTCGCCTATTATACCAATTATTAGTAGTATTGGGAGGTTTATTTCTCCCGGACCGGGTCGGAGGTGATGAGTCCAACAGGAATTTCGGTACTTCCGCCTGGTGCAAACGGGACTTCATTGAGATTGATTGATTCATAGATGACGTCTGCCCCTCCAGCTCCTTCAAACGACCTGGAAACGATCATGCCTTTGACCGTACCACCTCCAAGTACTTGAAATGTCGAATTCGGAGCGTAGATGAGGGTGGAATACGCACGCGCACCACCGGTGATGGTCACATTCTTTCCTCCTGTGAAAATGTGACCCTGAAATCCGCCGCTTCCGTTCATTTCGATATCTGCATTTTCTGCATAGAGGGAACCGAAGATCTTCTGATTGCCTCCCAGTTTGACGTTGGATGATGCGGTGGATTTAGCAAGGTAGATGTTCAGGCGCTTGATGTCACCATCATTATTCACCGTGCTCCCGGATCCCATGCTGATCTCATTCTTGACGTAGATCGTGAGTTTGCCTGTCCCTTTCAGGATGATGTGTCCGTTTTGGACATTGAGGTGATCCACCACGATGGCTTTGTCCGTATTTCCGACATTGATATAAAGGGTATAATTGGAGCCCATTTTGATTTCCTTGAAGGCGGTATTGCTGTTGAGCTTGAGTTCATAATCAGCTGCAAGATAGTTATCCACCTGCAGGACCCCGTTATTGATCACATTGTATTTATTGTATTCATTTCCCACTGTCACATTTGGGTGAAGCGGGTAGCTTGGGTAAGAAGGAAAAGGAGGTAGCTGAAACTGTGCCTGTTCCTTGAATGGTTGAGGTTGCGGGACCTTCATATAATCAGGTTTGTAGATGGCTATATTCTCCGATCCCTTTGGTACATAGATATTCCCATCGATCCCGGCACCGCCGTCGAATCGAATCGTGCTTGCGGCCTTGGAATTCGTCCCCATATTTCCTTTGATGTGGGCTCCACCGGAAAGGGAAATGGTTGTATCGGTGTAAACGGCCAGGTCTTTGTTGAGGGGAAGCCCGCCCTTCATCTCCCAGCTGATCGTAAACGTCTTCTCCAGCTGCTTGGTTCGTTTTCCGATGGTCCCGATTGAGGTGATCTTGTACCGACGCGGGTTTTCACCCGATACTTTGGCGATGGTCACTTTGGCTGAAGGCTTCTCTCCGAATGAAGAGGCAAAATCAGTGAGAGTCGTCGTTTTCACGATTTGGGACTCCAGGTTGGTGTAGAATCCGGCTGCGGTCGTTTGAAGTGGGTAAAGCTTACGTGCCGCATCCTCAGCAGCTTTCATTTGCTTGGTGATGCCGGCTTCGGCGATGTAATAGGCGGATTGATTGTCCCGTTCGGATGAAGTGGTCTTCGTATTATTGATGACGATGCTCATCACACCCATCCCCAGCACCGTCAGGACGGTCATGAGAAGGAGGACCATCATGAGGGACATGCCCCGTTCATTTGTGAGGTATTTTTTAAACATGACTGGTCACTTCCTTATGTACAGTGTCGTGGATAATGAGGATGCTTTTTTGTTTTCGTTTGACTTGCTCTTAAGGGTGAGGGTGATATTCCCGTCTTGTTGGACAGCGGAGAAGGAGGCGATATTCTCTCCAATTGTTTTGGACCCTTTTTGCAGGGTACTTCCTTTAAGCTCGATCTTGCCTGTATCCGTCTGGATGGTGTTGTTGGTAACGGAGATCGAAGTGGCGGAACGGATTTCTTTCGTCAGGAGGTTCATGGCAAGCCTGATATCTGCTTCGTGGGAAACCTGTTCCGTTTGATTGACGAACTGCTTTTGTCCAAAGATCTGGACGTTGGCGATCAGGACCATGACGATGGCGAGGACGACCATGGCCCCCAGCAGTTCAATCAGGGTGACACCGCGTTCATTATGGATCAGCTTCTTCATGGTGTTTTCCCCCAGCGGTTGATCGTTTCCATCTGAGCGAGGAGCTTGCTCTTCCCGGAATTCGGGTACACCTTGACCAGGACGCTGGATAGTCCATCCACCGGTGCTTTGATAGAGATTTCGATATAGGCATCTGACGTTTCTTTTTTATAGTAGTAGCGCTCTGTGTCTTTTCTTAGGTAGGTGACGTTTTTCAATGAGCCGATCGAGGTTTCATTCAGCGTGGTCATCTGCTGGTGGAGCTCTTCCATCGTCGTCTGGGCGACGTAGGTGGCATCCAGCATATCCTCCGACACTTTTGTCGAGGTCATGGAGTTGCCGAACAGGGGCACGAATACCGCCAAGATGACGCTTAAGATGACCAGTGACGCAAGAATTTCAACAAGGGTGACACCGCGGTCGTTCCGCGCGTACTGAAGGATCCATTTCATGGTTTGACCATCCTTTGTTTCCGTATTTTTCTATTCATATAGTACCATAGACCGTGAGTCTTTTGGGTTATTTTTAACGGATGAGGACGGTTCCGGTGCGCCATTTACTTTTAGATGGACCTTACATAGGATTTGAGCCCGCGAATCGAAACATGATAGACTGATAGGGATAAAGGACGTGAGAAAATATGTCAGGTACTGAAGCAGCGAAGCCTTTCCTTCTTACCTGCCTGTAGGGGACAGACCTTGAGGCCCCGTGCAGGCGGGTTCCATTCAAGGGAGGTCTTCATCTATGAAGAATCGAAAACGTGCCAAAACACGGCACCAACGTCGTCGCGTCATCCAACAAAAATTGTTTGTCGTCCGCAATGTGTGGGGGAGGGATGGGGAAGAACATATTCCGCATCCGTTCATCGTGCATCCGGGGAAACTGGCAAAGGGAAAACTGCACTGCTCATGCAGGATGTGCAAATACGATAAGCACTATCAGATTCCAAAACCCACCGTTGTGTCGAAGCTTGCGGTCATGCAACAGGAAGTGGACGAATATTTGTCAGAAGAATAAAGAAAGGGACCTCCGAATTGAGGTCCCTCTCTTTATGCGAAATGATAGGTTCTGTATCCACCGGTGTCGGAGGAGAGGTTGAGGATATTCCGGTCCTCCGGCATCCCTTTGAAGTAGGCACCGATGCAGCCGGTCGTACAGCGATGCCCGGCAATGAGGATGTTTTCTTCACTTCTATGCGTCGCTTGGAGCTCGTTCATGAAGTGAAACACACGGCGGACCAGGGCGTTCGGGTCTTCAATGCCCTTATATACTTCTGGATCGGGAAGCGGGCCGATGCGCTTCAGTTCCTCCAGCCGCACCCCGTCTGCTTCCCCGAGATCGATCACATTCAGGCGTTCATCTATCACGGGTGATCTGCCCGATACGATTTCTGCCGTTTGGCGTGCCCGTTCCTGAGGGGAGGAAAATACGTGGTCGAACCAAATTCCATTTAGGGCGTCCCGCAACGAATGAGCCTGCCCGATACCGTAGTCATTCAGGGGCAGGCCCCGTCTGCCCTGCATCCTGCGTTCTTTATTCCAATCGGTTTGGCCGTGGCGGATGACGTAGATCATCTGTAACTCCCTTTCGAATTGACTGAATTTTTTCTTGATAGTATAGCATGTTTAAGAATTCTTGGGAACGTTCTCCAATTCGGAACGTATATACAACTAGCAATTATATTTTTCTGCATAAGGAGTGACCATCATGGAACCAAAAGTTTCAATCAAACACCATAATCTGCGCATCAAATGGCAGTTCAGTACAATCGACATCCCCGTCTCCGACATCACAGACGTAACGCTGGATGACACGTATGCTGGGGAAGAAAAACGGGCCATCAGACTCGGATTCCCATACGGCCACACCGACCGGGTGGTAATCAAGACCAGGAGCGAAACCTATCTGCTTTATACAAGCAATGGTGGCATGAAAGATAAGATTGAAACACTCATGAAACAGGCCGCTGTATAAAAAATACATGTAGATTCTAGTAATATTTATCCATATTCCCCTTCATTTTCTGGTAAACTAGTTCGGGTAGGGAAATGTTTGCGCGTAATTGTAAGAATAATAGAAAAGTTCCGAGGGGGAATTGTGGTGAAGATCACGATTATGAGTGAGGTGTTCCACCAGGCGTTGGGAGATGTGGTGAGGGCGGTTTCGACGAGAACGCCGATGCCGGTGCTGACGGGTGTGCATCTTGTAGCGACGGAGGAAGGGCTCACGCTTGTCGGCAGCGATTCCGACCTGATTATCACGAGGGAGCTGCCTGCTGAAGCGGGGAGGCTCGACGTTGAGAAGCCGGGAGCGATTGTCCTTCCTGCCAGGTATTTGGCTGAGATCGTCAAGAAGCTCTCGGGTCCGATCCACCTCCAGTTGATTGACGATACGACGGCCGATATCCGGTGCGGGGAGATCAAGACGAAGTTGAAGGGCTTCCCTTCCGATGACTATCCGAAGCTTCCCGTCATGGAAGGGAGCGAAACGCTTCAGCTTGATGCCTCCCAGTGGATGGAAATGCTGAAGCAGACCGTATTTGCCGTTTCGAAAAGTGAAGCAAAACCGGTCCTGACCGGAGTACATATTTCCATGGGGGAGGGGCGGCTGAAATCGGTTGCCACCGATTCACACCGCCTCGCCTATCGTGAAACAATGATTGATCAACAAATCGAACGGGCATGCATCGTCCCGTATCAGGCGATCGGGGAGCTCATCAAGCTGTGGGACGGCAAGACAGAGGCAGTGGAGGTGGCCATGAACGAGCATCATATCCACTGCCGCCTAGGTGAAACCAGCCTCTATTCCCGCTTGATTGATGGGAAGTATCCCAACGTATCTGGTCTCATTCCGGAAGGCGGTGAGACGCTCGTGAAGATGGAGACGAAGCAGCTGTTGAAAGGTGTCGACCGCGCGTGCCTCTTTGCCGGGGAATGGAAGAACCATAATGTATACATCACCATTCACGACGGAAGGATGAAGCTTTCATCTGCCGCCACACAGCTTGGGAATATCGAAGAATCACAGAAGATCATCGAGATCGAAGGCGCGGAGGAAATGAAGATGACCCTCGACGGGAAGTACTTGATGGAAGCGCTGAGATCAGTGAAGGAAGAGACCGTGACCCTGCAATTCGGGGGCATCATGAAGCCTGTGGTGATTCGCCCTGAAGGCAATGCCGCCCATCTTCAGCTCATTTCACCGGTCAGGGCCTACTAGGATGGAGACAACATGAATATCGTACCGAATACGATCGCAGTCGTCAGCGTCACCCTCACCCAGGGCGATCAGGTGTTTCTGATCCAAGAAAATAAGCCCGGGATCAGTGGCAAGTGGAATTTTCCCGGAGGTCGGATCGAAGCAGGGGAAGATATTGCCGACGCTGCCTGGAGGGAAGTGAAAGAAGAGACGGGCTACTCCGTCCAGCTCACTTCGACGACAGGCGTCTATCCGTTCATCAGTGAAAAAGGCAGCCGTATCGTCCTGTTCCATTTCACCGGGGTGGTGACCGGGGGAAGCTTCCGCCCGGCAGAAGGGGAGATCCAGGACGGGAAATGGATGACCCTTGCAGAGCTAGAAGCGATGGACGACGCAGATCTCAGAGAACCCGCTACCCTGCGGAACATCATCGACCACATGAAGAATGACGACCTTTACCCTGTGGATCTCTATGCAGGACTGAGGCCGGAAGTGAGCTGAGGAGGAAGCGGGATGAATGATCCATTTCATGGGCTGAGATCCCATATGAAAACTATGAAGGAAAGAATGAAAGCATCAGGTGCAGCCCTTGTGGTCATGAAGGATAACCGGGTCGTCGAGGAATGGTACGACGGTTTCCATCATGGCCGGACAGGGGCGAGGAGCATCGATGCTTCTTCGCGTTTCAACGTCTACTCCGTCCGCGTGACCTATATCGCCCTGGCCGCCGCCATCTGCATCGAGGAAGGATCTATCCATCTCCACGATCCCCTGAAGGACTACCTTCCCGGAATCCCGGGTGAGGCAACCGTTCAACATCTGCTTACGAGGAGCACGGGATTGAAGTGGACGGAAGGAAGGGCAGAAGTGGTGGCTCCGCCGGGCACCGTACTGGAAGGGAAGCGGCCGGACCTCGTGGCCGCCATCATACAGAAAGCAACGGGTCAAACCATCCGGGAAATCCTTCATGAACGGCTCATCGACCCCATGGGATGGACCCATACAGGGTGGATGGGAGCGGCCGCAGAGAATCTCGTCTGTGACGTGTCTTCCCTCGGATACCCAACGATCCGGTTGGGCGCCGACGACGGGACGGACCGCAATCTATTTGTGAATGCGAGGGAACTCGCCGAATGGGGGAACCTCCATTTAAACCATGGCACTCTGAGCGGGAAGCGGATCATTCCGGAAGAAATGATCCGGCAGGTGATCAGCCCCGTCCACCGGTCCGGGCAACCGTCCTTCGGCTATTTTTGGTGGCAGAAAGAAGGACAGGGCAGTCACCCACAAAACGAACTGGGCGCAACGCTGCCAGACGGCTCCTTCCAGATCTTCGGTGCCTCCGGCTGCGCCTGTCTCGTCATCCCGGAGTACCGGGCCGTTGCGGTTCGATTGTTTAATAGTTTGTATGAGGGATATGACTATCTGGCGGATATCCAAGGGTTCGGGGATGAAGTGATGAGAGGGTTGAGAAAGGGAGAGTGCTGATATGATTACGCTGACCAACAAAATTACGAACCTTATGAAAACCTATTACGTACCTGGAATGGGTCTCACCATATTGGACAACCAAACCATTTCCACTCTCTCGCTCGGCCTGGCCCAAAGGGACAAAGAGAGCATAACGGAAGACACCCTTTTCCACGCCTGCTCGATTTCCAAATTCGCGACCTCCATGCTGGTACTGAAGCTATGCCACCAAGGATTGCTCTCACTGGATCATCCCGTTCAAGACTACCTGAGGTCCTGGTCGCTCAAGAGTGGTGATGGCCCCGTTACCCTTCGCCACCTCCTCAGTCATCAGGGGGGAATTGAGGATCCTGAAGGTAGCTTCGGCATTCATCCAGGCCGCCCTGATATGGCACAGATCCTTAATGGAGAAACGCCTGCATGCCCCGCACGCATTGAGGCAGTCAAGCCGCCAAACCAGGAGTTCATCTATTCAGATGCCGGCTATTGCATCGTCCAACAGGTGGTGGAAGACGTACTGGATATCCCGTTTGAAACGGCGATCGAAGAGCACCTGTTCCGTCCACTGGGAATGAAGCGAAGCATGTACGAGCCGACTTTTCCCATGACCTCTGGACACGAGCCCGATGGCTCCGTCATGAAGGACCGGATACCCCATTATCCGTATGCCGCGGCATCGGGTCTATGGAGCACGCCTTCCGACTTGATGAAACTCGTGAAGGAGCTCTTCCGTTCTTTAAACGGAGAGGGGATCTTATTTTCCAAAGAGTATGCGATGGACATGATTTCTCCGCAAGGCGCCGCATCCTGGGCAGGACTTGGCGTGTTCGTGGATGGAGAAGGAAACTCCAAGGAGATTTCTTCCCTCGGTTGGGGAGAAGGGTTTCAGTCCATGATGGTCGCCGAGCCATTGGAGGGAAAAGCATGGATCATCATGACAAACGGCAATACGGGCATCCATCAGATGAATGGGCTGATTGGTGATGTGTACCGACTACTCACAACATAGCGCTTGGAAAAGGAGGGAAAGACAGTGAAGAAGGAATACTTTATCGGCATCGTGCCCCCAGAAGAGTACCTGGAAAGGGTTCAACAGTTTCAGAACAGGTGGATGGGAAACGTAGGGGTGGAGCCCCACATCACCCTGAAAGCCCAAGGGGGACTATCGCCTGACCGGAAGTGGCTGGATGAAGTGAAGGGGGTGGTTTCACGCTTCCGCCCGTTTTCCTTAAGTCTCGGGGAACCGGCTTATTTCGGAGGGATCATCCTATATCTTACTGTCCATTCCCCTGCTCTCTTTGATCTTCATCGCGAGATTGTCCAGGCTGTGTCCCCTTCACCGGAAGAGATCCGGCAGTACTTTGAACTGGAGGCATTCGTACCGCATCTGACACTGGGAAAAGAGCTGTATCCCTCATCGATCCGGGAAGGGGTAGGAAAAACGGATCTTGGCGTCATGGAACACCAGGCTAGAAGTGAGCTCGTCCCGTATCCTCGTTTTGATGTCACCTCCATTCGGGTGTACGAATTGAATACGGATAAAAAGCAATACGAACCGCTCATCGACCTGCCATTACGCACAGTCTGATAAAAAAAGGAGAACAATCATGGAAAAACTCTATCTGATTCACGGCTTCATGGGAACGGGGCAAGCTCATTTCTCCCACCAGATCGAAGCGTTCAAAGACGACTATGACGTCATTGCACTGGATCTTCCCGGGCACGGGAATTCAACCGTAGAGCTTCAAGGAGATTACATAGAAGGCGCCATCCGCTTTGTTGAACAACAGATTGAACAGCACGGAAAAGGCTATGTGGTCGGTTTGTCACTCGGGGCAACCCTGGCCATCCATCTCGCCCTCCGCACACCGGAACTGATGAAGGGGATCGTCATCACCGGCTATTCACCATTCATCCCTGATGAGCTGAAAGGCATCATGGAAGAGCAGCACCGCCATTTCCTCAGCATTGAAGATCACGAGCCGGAAGTGGCCGCACATTTCAACAACCTGCACGGCGAAAAGTGGAAGAAGATCCGGAGGGTCGTCCTCGACCGGATGACCTACGACTATCCTTCCGTGAGCGCAGCCGACCTTGCCGCTCTGTCGGTCCCGGCCCTCATCCTGAACGGAAGCATCGACCCCCACGAAGTCGATGCCGTCGCATTCATGAAGAAGGCAAACCCGGCCATCGAGACGGGGCTCATCCCGGGTGGCAGCCATATTGCCAATATGGACTGTCCTAAAGTATACAATGAAATTTTGCGTGCATTTTTAGAGAAGAAACGGTAAAGGGGAAGGGGGATTCCAGGTAGTTGGAATCCCTTTTCTTCTTAAATTGTTATGCATAGAACAGATATTGATAAGCCCTCCTTATGACCACTCATCCAAAAAACCATCTTTGCTTATCAGGAAAAATCTTCTATTCTTAAACTAGAATCATAGCCGGAGGAGTGGAAAGTATGAGAGCAGTTGTGGTGAAGGAATATGGAGATGTGACGGGAATGTACCTAGAAGAGGTGGACAGGCCGGTTCCAGGTGCGGGGGAGGTACTCGTACGGGTGGTGAAGACGAGCGTCAATTTTGCCGACATCAAAGCGCGCCGCGGAGGGAAGGGAAACAAGGTTCCATTTATTCCGGGGCTTGATGCTGCGGGCATCGTGGAAGAGATCGGAGAAGGATGCAGGAGCGTATCCGTCGGTCAGCGGGTCATCTGTTTCCCGGATAACGGCTCGTATGCGGAATATGTCATCGTCCGCGAGGTTTTGGTGTTTCCAATACCTGATGAGATGAACATGACCGTTGCAGCCGCAAGCCCCGTCGTCTCCTTTCTGAGCCATCGCCTGCTGACGGATGTGGCCCGTATGGTGAAGGGGGAATCCGTCCTGATCCATGCAGCGGCAGGTGGGGTCGGAACCACTGCGGCACGCCTGGCGAAGCAGCTCGGTGCGGGTCTCGTGATCGGAACGGTAGGAAGCGAGGAAAAAGCAGGAATCGCCCGTGAAGCAGGAGTGGACGAGGTCATCCTCTACAAGGAAGAAGACTTTGCCCAACGGGTGAACGAGCTCACGAATGGAAACGGAGTCGATATCGTCCTGGATTCCATATCAGGTGAGGTCACGGAGCGAAGCCTCACCTGTCTCGCCCCCTACGGAAGGCTCGTTCACTTCGGCAACGCTGGAGGACCTCCCGGCATGATCCGGTCGGTCGATCTTCACTCAAGCTGCCGCTCCATACTGGGATTCAGCCTCGGTACCACCCGGAAAAAAAGACCGGAAACCCTGCAAGAAACGGCCGCTGCCGTGATCCCTATGCTTTCATCAGGCCGATTGACCGTGGATGTAGGTCATGAGTTCAGTTTGAGCGACATTCAAGAAGCGCACGTGCTCATGGAGAACAGGGGGAGTAAAGGGAAGATTGTCATTCTTGTTGGAGAGGAGTAATGACAATCATCTGTGGGATAGATAAACCACTTGCCTCATCATGAATCATTCCAAGTATTCCCTCAAATGGTCACATCCCCCCGGTTTTCAACCATTGTAATGAACTCGGCGCTGCGGGTGCGGAAGTCATCTGCTTTCCGGAACCCAAGCTTTTCATACACAGCAATGGCGCGTTTATTGAACGTCGCCACGGACAGTCTGATCGGCAAGGACGTATCCCTCCGGATCGCATTTAAAATGAAGGCAGTGAAGGTAGCGCCCGTTCCTTTCCCGGTGAATGTCGGATTCATGCCGAGTCCGAAATCGACATGATCGTCCGGATAGACACCAAACTCATGGCCGATGGGGACCTGGGCGGAAGAACCGGTACAGAAGAATCCGTATATTTGCCCCGACTCATCCAGGACCAGGCGATATTCACCGCCTGAAAGCTCCGCCACGGCTTCTTCCGACCTTTCATTTTCATAAAAGTCATAGGGTGGTTCATATTTCCACGCGAGGATTTCCTCCGCTGCTTCCCTGTTCAATTCTGTGATCGTCCAGTTCATTGATCTTGCTCCTCTCTATGTACAACAAGCCAGCGTTCGGCTTCTGTCACCATCCAATCCCCAAATTCGTTCAGGAATCGGATGACCTCTTCTGGATCACGCACCGGATTGATTGTATATTCCACAGCTTGCCTCATTTCCATTTCCTTCTCAGGGTAATGCGATGAGAATAGCTGATACGCAGGATACAGGTCGCGGGTGTAGGTTCTTTCTTCCTCAATCACAAAGGCCATTCCGCACCGGATGATCAGCTTCATGATCCACGTGCAGCAGTCCATCACATCGTCCGGGTCTTCATTTCCCTTCAGATCATTTACCGCAAGGACAATCTGGTCGGAAATGGATGCGATATGGTCACGGGCAAGCTCCGCATCTGGACGGAAGTCAGGGAGAACAGGCTGGAGGTTCTCGCCATAAAGGTGCACGCCATACACCTTGATCATAAACGAAATCAGGTGGAAGCGCCGGGGCTCGAAGAGTTCATTCAGCGTGCATACGGCAAACTCGACCCCGTTGATCAGCGGGTGTGAACCGGTGTCCAATGCTTGCAGGCGGGATTTGGTTACATCCGTCCACGGTTGATGGGTGACCACCAGCAGGTCGATGTCCGAAATCCCTTTCACCCCGAGCCCCCTCGGCAGTGATCCCCTCAGATACACGCTGTGAATCATATCCCCAAACCCGTCAGCGATTCGTT
Source organism: Rossellomorea marisflavi (assembly GCF_009806575.1). Lineage (NCBI taxonomy): Bacteria > Bacillati > Bacillota > Bacilli > Caryophanales > Bacillaceae > Rossellomorea > Rossellomorea marisflavi. The sequence continues at coordinate 1,100,994 of NZ_CP047095.1, forward strand.
CCGTCAGTTCTTCCACCACAGGCCTGAAAGTGGGATGCACCCGTTCCAGACTCGACTCATTCACGAATACGCCGTTTTCATCCACCCGGCAGACCGAGCCAATCGATTGAAGTTTAATCAAAGATGTTTCCTCCTTTTTGTAATAAAATCTGTATTTGGAAAATGCTTCTGCTATTATTTTAATAGAAAAGAAGAGGAGGCGGGGGGAATTGGAGATAAAAACCATAGAAAATGCTTTGCGGATAGCGTGGTCCATCAAGTCCAGCTCGAAGTGGGTCGAGGAGAATCCGGCGAGAGGGCAGTGCGGGGTGACGGCTCTCGTCATCCATGATCATCTGGGAGGTGAAATCGCCAAAACCCCGATCGAAGGAAGTTGGCATTTTTACAATATGATAGACGGCGTCCGTCAAGATTTCACGGTTTCACAGTTTGATTGCATCCCCGACTACGAGGACCGACGATCCTCAAGAGACGAAGCATATGCCGATACAAATGAAGAGCAGTACATCTATCTTAATAAAGCGTTCCAACTGGAAATCAGCCGGTGAAGAAATGGATTGTAGTAAGTGGAATCGTCCTTCTTCTGGGATTGTTTTGCTACTTTCAAAATAATGCCCTTGTCACCACGAAGCTTGAAATAGAGTCTTCAAAAATCCCGAAATCATTCAATGGCTATCGGATCGTCCAGCTTTCCGATCTTCATGGAAAGTCATTCGGACCCAATCAGGACAGGTTGATACAAAAGGTGAAGGAATCTGAGCCTGATTTGATAGTATTCACAGGAGATCTTGTCGACGCAAAGCGATATGATCCAGGTCCCGGACTCACCCTCCTAAAGGAACTCTCCACCCTTGCACCGGTATACATCATTTCAGGAAATCACGAATGGTGGTCAGGCCGGTGGGAGGAACTGAGGGAGGAAGTGGGAGAAACAGGCGCCGTCCTCCTCGAGGATGATGCGGTCACCATCACGGAGAATGGGGAAGAAATCCGGCTCCTCTTTGTGGATGACCCTGCCGGTGGAGATGTGCCAGCTGCCCTTCAGTCAGTTGGAAAGGAAAAAGGGTTCAACATCCTTCTTTCTCATAGACCGGAGCTCTTCAATCTCTATAAAGAATACGGAATGGATCTTGTACTGAGCGGTCATGCCCACGGCGGCCAGGTCCGTCTGCCGTTCATCGGAGGAATGGTGGCTCCTGACCAAGGGATGTTTCCTGAATATACGGAGGGCCTCTATAAGGATGGAGACACAAGTATGGTCGTCAATCGAGGACTCGGCAACAGCATCATTCCACTCCGGATTTTCAATCGCCCCGAGGTAGTCGAGATCACGCTTTTGGCAAAATAAACGAAAGGGAGGGAATGGGATGAAGAATACACAGCATGAAAGAGACCTCTCGCAGGTCCCTGATCAATTCCAACAGCTGCTCACACGGAAAAAAGAAAAAGCAGCAAGAGAGCTCCACACCTATGTGAGCACATTAGTCAGCACGGACCTCATCAGGCTCGATGTCCTTTTCCGGGAACGCACGTCCATGGATTGGTCCCGGGACTGGTCCCGGAAAGATCCGCTGACCCTTTTGCCGCGAAGCGTAAGTGAAGATATGAAGAAGACCATTCTTAGCCTCGCTACCTTTCATCCAAACGGCTATTTTCGCGAACGGGCACTGAGAGCACATGAAGAATTGGATTCCATTCTCTCATTACCATTTTTACTCTTGCGCTGCATGGATTGGGTAAAGGAAGTCAGGGAAGTCGCGAACCATCTCGTCCGGTCAAAGATCAGACCGGAGCATGCCACTTCGTTCGTCGACCATTTGCCGATCCTGTTTAAATGGAGAGAATCAGAGCGGGCAGATAAGGGGTTGCTTGAGGTGATCTTCTCCATGCTCACGGAAGAAGGAGCCGCCCTTATTAAAGGGACGTCATCCAACCATCCGAGAATCCGCCATTTCAGCTACAGATCGATCCTTCAAGGGGGCCGGGCTACACAGTGCCAGCTCATAGAGTGGATGAAGAGGGAGTCAGAGCCGCATTCCAGGCTTCTGCTTTACCGTTCATTCACGCAAAACGTGACGGAGGATGCCTTCAAGGCTGCCTATCCCGTCTTGAAACACGACCGCTTTCCTCAAATCAGGGCGGATGTCTTAAGGCGCTATCATTCCATGCATCCAGAAGATGAGAATGAAGTCAGGAATGCCCTATTTGACCGGAGCGGTATGATCCGTTCCGTCGCCCGCTACCTTATGAAGGAAAACGGAGTCGCCGATCTTGCCGCTATTTACCGGGAGGCCATCCAGGCAGGAACCTCTCTTAGGGGAGCCATCCTGGGTCTGGGTGAAACAGGAGATGCGGGTGATGCAGAGAGGATCCTTCCTTTTCTGGAAAGAAGTGAGCCGGAAATCGTCAAGGCCTCGATCCGTTCACTTGGTTTCATCGGAGGCGGATGTTATCAGGAGGAGCTGATCGACCTGTTGGATCATGAGCATAGAGGGGTGGCAAAGGAAGCGAGAAGAGCGCTGCAATACACCGGGTATGATGCGTTCGAAGATAGGATTTACGGGGTGTATGCCGGGGCTTCCACTATTCATACGGCTTTGCAGTGTGCCGTTCTACTGGGGACCCTTCCAAAATGGAAGGGGATCCGCTACAGTATCGAAATGAGCGCATCAACTGAGCCGGCCATCCGGGAACTCGGTCGCCACCAGGTGGACAGATGGCTCAGGACCTTTAACAAAACCTTCACTGTCCCGACCTCTGACAAAAAGCATCGCATCAAGGAAGCCTTGCAAAGGCACGGTGATGCGTTACCCCCGGATGTTCAGCGTGAACTTGCTTTTTGTCTTAAATAGGATCGTCTTCCGCTGAAATAGGACATGATCCCGAAAAGTGTCACGACAGCAGAACTCCCGCCCATTACATAAACAGCTCCGAAGTCAGGTGGAAGGCCGGTCGCGAGCCACACTTCATAGGCGAAAAACGGGATCAGGAAAAGGCACGGGAGGCCAAATAAGAGCAGAACAAGATGCTTCCCGACTTCATGCCACGGTTTTGCTTCCACCCATGCAAACCCCCTGAAGAGCAACAAAACCGTGATGAATGACAGACAAGCTAGAATCATAGCCATAGGAGTCTCTCCTTTCAGGATGACATCCATTATACAAAAATAGTATAATGGAAATGAAATGTAAAAACACGATCCGGTTGGTAGTCCGGATGCACGCTTGGCGTGTCAGTAACCTTCCCCTCCTCGGGATGTCCATCATTTCAGTAAACAAAGAGGAGGGAATCGTTATGACCTTAACGATTTACCATGATGGTCAGTACTGGGTCGGCATAGTCGAAGTAGTGGAGAGAGGCAAGCTTAAGGCCTTCCGCCATGTATTCGGCACCGAACCGAAAGAGGAAGACATCCTGTTATTCATTCATGGAAGATTATCCAGGCTGCTGGACGAATCATCACAGCCCGGAGTTGGAGTGGCAGCTAAGAAGCGTGGACCTATCAATCCGAAACGCATGCAGCGCCTTGCCGCCAAAGAAATGAAAAAAGGAATTTCGACCAAAGCCCAGGAAGCCATGAAAGAAGCGCTTGAACACAAAAAAGTACAAGCGAAGATTGAGAATCGTATCGAACGGGATAGGATTCAACAGCTGAAATACGAGAAAAAGAAACAAAAAGCAAAAGCACGTCATCGCGGGAAGTAGAGCCGGAACCCCATGGATAGATCCGTGGGGTTTCTTTTTTTCTCTCCTGATGGGCGTCTCAACTACGCAATCAAGTAGGTAATTCCTTCAATCAGGTACGCTGTCAAACCGATCGCCGTCACCATCAAGGTGGAACTCCTGACCAACCTGATTGAAAGAGAATTTCCCATCAACGCATTTGTTGTCCGATGAAAAAGCAACATGATCATACCGAACAGGATCGAACCCACCCAACTGACGAAACCAAATGCAGTCGTAAACGATTGCCAGTCACGAAGAAAGAGATAAATCAGCATCAAATGAAGGATGCCAAGTGCCAAAGATAAAACGGTAACAAGTCTTTTTCCCATTGTTTCCAGTCATTCCTCCCTTGTGGTATACACATGGTCCTCGACCAAAATAGCCTCCTCTACGGGAACCCCCGCCACTGATTGGATCGCACTCCCCGTGGAAGCGAAAGTAGCTTCCCCGTCCTTTAATTGATACGTCGGGTTATCTTCTTCCTCACTACCGTCCAAGGAAAATGAGACTTCACCAAGTTTCTCATCGGCCCGAGCCTCGCCAAAGTCTTGATCAAGGAGGTAGTTGTGTCCGTTCCAACGGACAATATCGGCCCATTCCACTTTCGTTTGTACCTCTGAAGGGGACATGCTGCATCCCCCAGCCACCAGCATAACGGATAAAAGAAGAAGGAATCGCATTCAATCACTCCTTTTGGAAAAAAAATGATAAATCTACTGTACCACAAATCCTTCCTGTAAAGATAAAAAAGAAGACCTGTATCACACAGATCTTCCTCCATTTAATTCGCTTCAGCTTGACGATTCTTTTTCCCTGTCTGGAACCCGATGAGTCCCCAGGCAATAATCGCGAATAATAGTTTACTATCATAATGTTTTGTGAAGATCCCGACAATGTACCAGCTAAGTACACCGGCTATCAGCACACCCAGTAATCCTTTTGACATCTGTATTCTCCTAACTGTTTGGGAATTACTATTATTCTACCATAAAGTTCTTTGATATCCATAAACAGGTTGAAGAAGCGGTCTGGCTATTCAGGTTCACCACTCAAATGCTCATGAATGAGAAGCCAACGCTCCTCTTCTTTGACAAACGCATTCGTCGCTCTCCCGTGCCCCGTCACAAATGCCCCATCCACATAGCCTTCGTACGTGAATCGATAGACGCAAAGTGCCTCCTGCTCTCCTCGTTGTAGCCAGTTCACATCATTCGCCCCGTACACTTCATTCTTCACGACCGACCAAGCGTGTTCAAAGTAAGTCTGTATTTCTTCCATAGAAGAGCAGGTCCGGTTAGAAAAATAATAAACGGCATTGGGGTGGAGAAGTTTCTCGACCTCGCTGAAGCGATGGGTGTTCGTCGCGTCGATGTAACGGTCTAAGGTTTCTTCTGCCGGATGTACGTAATCGTTCTCCATTTCAGCTTGCTTCATGTTCGTTTCCTCCTTATGGGTTCAGTACGAAAAGCAAAATCTTTAGTGCAACTAATTTACCATAATAACCCTTAATTTACATCATTTATTATGTGGTGTGCTAGAATAAAAGAAATGAAATTCTAGGAGGATGCTATGATAGGAGAACTGATTGAAATCAGAGGGAAGAAGCTGTATGTGGAGACATTTGGAGAGAAAGAGCTTCCGGCTGTTTTATATCTTCACGGTGGACCTGGGGAAGGCAGCCATGACTTTTATTATCACCAAGCGAAGCGTCTGGGTGAACATGTTCGCCTTATCATCATCGATCAGCGGGGCGTATGCAGGTCTGAAGGAATCGAGGAGGGGGAAGCGTTCGGACTCCGTGACCTTGTGGAGGATTGTGAGGCACTGCGGGATTACTTCGGCATCGAACGGTGGTCGGTGATCGGCCATTCATTCGGGGGATTCCTCGCGCTCCTGTATGCGTCAGCCTATCCCGGGTCCATTGAGAAAATCATCTTTGAGGGGCCGACGTTCGATTTTGAGCTCACATCCCGGAGCCTGATCCGGAAAACGTCCTGCCTGCTGGAAAAGTACGGACAACGCGATCTCGCCGAACAGGGGAGGGAGCTTGCTGAAGCCGATGTATCCATCAGGGAACTGACGGAAGGATATATGGAGCTGAGTGATCACCTCGGGGAACACCGCATGGAAATCTATCGTTACAATCACGACAATCCCACCGATTACGAATCCTATCACTCTGAAGAAGAATGGGATGAATTTTATGACCGCTCTGAATTCCACTATGATCTCCTGCGTGAAGAAGGGGAAGTGTTCCGATCCCTCCTGCCCCTGCTGAGTACCGTGCCGAATCCCATGCTCCTTGCTCTAGGGAAATTCGACGCGACCACCTGCGAGAAGCAGATCAAAGCGTTCCAGCATGACGCTCCGAACGGTAGTGTCACCATCTTTGAGCATAGCGGTCATACGCCTCATTATGAGGAGCCGGATGCCTTCAAGGAGGAAGTGCTGCGCTTTATTAACGAAGAAACGGCTTAGAGAGAAGACCTTGCGCCCATTGATGCAGGGTCTTTTCTATGCCTGGACAAGTGGGATGACTCCGGAAGCAGGAATCTCTTCATACGAGTAGGTGCGAACAGACCCATTTTCCATGGTGAACCGGTGGTGGAATCCGCTCTTCTCTTTCAACATCCTTGAAAAGTAATGAGGAATCATGCTGCCGACACCGTGATTCCGGTCCATGAGAAGCCAATCAATCGTTTTCCAGTCGAGCAGCCCTTCAAGGGTCCTGATCGGGGTGGAGTAGGGAACGTCACTTGCAATCACGGCCGTGAAGAGATGCATTCCGCCCGTTATGCCATCATCCGTATTCCAGGAAACGGTCCCTTTATCCTGAATATGTTCCGGGGCAATGTGAAGGCCTGTTTCTTCAGCTATTTCGCGAAGGATGCATGCCGCCGGGGTTTCCCCGTCATTCATTTTGCCGCCGACTCCGTTCCATAGACCGAGTACCGGGGGTTTATCGCGATTGAGCATGAGGATTTCATCGTTTCGCTGGATGAAGCATAGCGTGTACTTATACATGGCGTTTCTCCTTTCGTAAGTCCCAGTCGATGGGCTGTTGATTGTCGTGAAGGACGAGAAGCGGGTACCCTCTTTCTTTGAAGAGCTTGAGGATATACGGTTTTGTTTCCTTTTCAAACAGGGCGTTCCATTTGAACATGTTCTTGAAGATCGTGAAGTCCGGCGTGTAGTGAGCGGATTCACGGCCCGTTTTCTGACGGAGGAAGCGGAAGGTGATCTGCTTCATCCTCTTATAGTAGGGGGTGTCGAGGAAGAGGATCACGTCTGCATTCCGGAAGCTTTCTTCTACCCAGGCAGTGCTGTGGACGCCTTCGATGATCCAGCTCTCCGCTTTCACAAGGTCGGCGAGGACGGCGTTGCGCTCTTCATCTGTGCGTCTTCGGTCTCCGCCCTGCCTCCGTTCCCACACCACATTGTCGAGTTCGTGAAAGGGGATACTGGTGGCGGTAGAGAGGGCGCGGGCCAATGTGGTTTTCCCGCTTCCGACGGAGCCGATGATATGGATTCGTTTTGGGATGGTTGGCATGGGGGCTCCGTCCTTTCAGTTGAGTCTACGATTTCCTGTATGGAACATTTTAGCATATAATGAAGGTGTGAAAATACTAGATTAGGAGACGGTGCATATGGGTTCTGAGTTGTGGAATGAAGTGGATCAGTATTTTGCCAGAAAGCTATTAGGTGATGATGAATTGGAACGGGTGCTTCAGGCGAACAGGGAAGCCGGCCTTCCCGAGATCGATGTGTCTCCCCTGCAAGGGAAGTTCCTCACCCTGATGGCCCAGATGAAGGGGGCAAAGCGGGTGCTTGAAATCGGTACCCTCGGCGGCTATAGTACGATCTGTCTAGCAAAGGGTGTCGGTGTGGACGGCAGGGTGACGACCCTTGAAGTGGACCAGGCCCATGCCTTGATTGCGGAAGGGAACATCCGGCGTGCGGGATTCCATGAGCAGGTGGAAGTCCTGGTCGGGAGTGCACTTGATACGCTGCCTAAGCTGAAGGAAGCGGGGCACGTCTTTGATCTTGTGTTCATCGACGCCGATAAAGAGAACAATCCGCGCTATCTGGAATGGGCCCTTGCCCTCACGACATCAGGATCCGTGATCATTGCCGATAACGTCGTACGGAATGGAGAGGTCGTAGATGCGGCTTCTACGGACGAGCGCGTCATCGGGATCCGGGAGTATATGGACCTTGCCCAGCGTGATCCCCGTATCGATTCCACTGCGATTCAGACGGTCGGCTCAAAAGGCTATGACGGCCTCGTAATCAGCGTGGTCAAGTAAACATCCCTGAAGGGCGGTCACAACCCGCCCTTTTTCCAATCCTTCTTCAGAAGGGAATAGATATAATGATCGTAGTAATTTCCCTGGAAGAAATGCTTCTCCCTGAAGATTCCCTCCCTTTCAAACCTCAAGCGTTCCAATAGCCGGCAGGATGCCTCATTTCCGATCGCGACAAACGCCTGGATCCGGTTTAGCCCCATATTACGGAAGCCGCTATTGATGGCGGCGTTCAAAGCTTCTTTCATATATCCTTTTCCCCACTCCCCGTGCCAGAGATCAAAGCCGATTTCAGCCACATGATTCACGACATCCCATTGGTCGAAGCCGCACGTTCCGATCGGGGTGGCGGTTTCTTTCTTTCGGATGATCCAACGGTTCCGTCCATAGTCTTCCGGATACTCATGCCAGTCGATCCACTCTTTTGCCTGATCGATCGAGGTGAAGGGCTCTTCATCATAGAGGTACCGGCAGACGAGGGGATCCTTGTAGAGTGCGAGAATGAATCTGGCATCGTCAGCTGTGGTGTTTACGAGTGTCAGCCGTTTGGTTTCAATGGTGGGGAATGCTTGTTTCATCCTGTTTCCTCTTTCATGAAAACCTCATTAATCTGCTCCCGATCATACTCTAGGATCCAAGGGGATGCCGAATGATAAAGTGGAAGGAGGGTATCTTTTTCAGCTGAAATAATATCGCAGCCGCGGTCGTCATAGAGATGGTAGATGAGGTGCTTGGTGATGTTGACGATGTAAATGTCGATCCCTATGTTCCAACGATTCTTCAGAATCCGTGTCGGATGATTAAAATCTTCATGACAGATTGCCATCAGGAGCGGCCGATAGCGGATGTCGCCTGCTTTGCATTGCAGGGAGAAGCGATGAGTCACCGTCTCATCCTCCTCATCAAACCTTCTGTCTAACCGTTCAACCCGCAGCTTCTTGCGTACGTCTTTATCCTTGATGTATTTGAGAAAGATGTTGGTCTTCGGTAGTGAAGAATCGGATAGACCAAGGAGATCTGTCACGAGGATCACATCATCGTCCTGCTCAAACACCGCCTTGAATAAGCTTGTCGTCCTTTCGCCCATCTGCTCAAGGTTGTCTTTGTCGAGGTGCTCACTTCCGGGCTTGGCGATTTCAAACCGCAGCCCCGTCGGCCATGAATAAAAGAGCGGTGGTTCGAGGGTGAGCCCAGGAAAGTGTTCGTGTAGATAGTTGTGTGTATTCATGATAAGGCTCCTTTCGTATCAACTATTCTACCATAGTGGAACATTTTGGATATGTTTTTGTCATAGTTTCAGCGGGTAAAGGTTACCTGTCAGTGCCTATCGCACATGAAAGTGCCTACTTCTATCTTTTGGGAAGATGGTACATACTGAAGTAGAAACGATTTTTGAAGGAGGAGTTCATTCATGGGTGCAAAATCCATTACACTAAATAACGGCGTACAAATGCCGGAAATCGGCTACGGCGTGTTCCGTGTCGAAGAAGGAAAAGACCTGGAGAAAGCAGTGGAAACCGCGATCCGCATCGGATACCGCAGCATTGATACGGCTGCGATCTATCAAAACGAGAAGAGCGTAGGGAAAGGTGTCCAAAACGCCATTGACGCCGGTCTCGTGACGAGGGAAGAGCTGTTCATCACATCCAAAGTGTGGAATGACGGTCTTTCATACGATGAAACGATCCAGGCATACGAAGATACATTGGAGAGACTCGGTCTTGAGTATCTTGACCTGTACCTCATCCACTGGCCAGGCCAAAACAAATACATGGAGCCTTGGAAAGCCCTTGAAGCCCTTTATAAAGAAGGTCGCATCAAATCAATCGGTGTGAGCAACTTCCAAGTATCCCATCTCGAGCATCTTCTTGAAACAGCAGAGGTGAAACCGGTCATCAACCAGATCGAATTCCATCCGAAACTTGTACAGGAAGACGTACGTGCATTCTGTGAAAAACATGATATCCAGGTGGAAGCATGGTCCCCGCTCATGAACGCCGAGCTATTGAACCATGAAACGGTGAACGAAATCGCCGAATCCCTTGGCAAATCAGCGGCACAGGTCATCCTTCGCTGGGATCTTCAACACGGCGTCGTGACCATTCCGAAATCCATGACAGAATCACGCATCAAGGAAAACATCGACATCTACGACTTCGAACTGACCGAAGAACAAGTCAAAACCCTGGACGCCCTCGATGAGCACAAACGCATCGGGCCGGATCCGGACCAGTTTGATTTTAAATAAACCTAACAACAAAGAACCGGATGCGATTGGGCATCCGGTTTTTTGCATGGATGGGAACCAGGATCTTAGCGTTCTTCCCACTGTTCTTTTGATAGTTCAAGAAGCGGGTGCTCCGTTTCCTTAGAGCACCCCTTCAAATAAAACCCTATTTCATCATTCGGTGTTTCCCTTTGCTCCAATTCAGTGCAGGTGTCCGTTGTAACCCCTATATCTTCACCGCCAAATTTATCATGGGAGTCATCATAGGAAAATCCGAATTTACTTCCGTCATACTCCACATCATGAAAAATCGGATCTCCTTCCTTGGTATATCCTGTTATCCTCAGTGTAGCTTCATTCTTATCCTGCACATTCTTCACAAACTCTATGAAGGGTCCCGGATTTTCTACCCCGTTCTGGACTACGACATCACCACGTTTGATTGCTTCATCGGAGTTGTAGGCTCCGTTTGAGCAGGCCGTGGTTAGAAACAAGCAGACCACCAACAAACCCCTTCATTTTTTCATCCTCCCATTTCTATCACCATTTTTAGAAATATATGTTAAAATCAGTATAACAAATCGAAAGGCGTGATCCACATGAAATTCCAAACACTTGCAACCAACCTGATAGAGGCACGTCACGGGTAAAAACCAACACCATGCCCGTGATGAATCAACACTTACGGAGGGCATATATGTTAAATAGTACTGGGTTTGATCTATGGGCGGACCAATACGATGAAACGGTAAAAAAGAGTGAGGAAAGCAACCAGTACCCGTTTGCGGGGTACAGGGAAATTTTGAATGTGATTTATAAGGAAGCGATGGGGAAGGACAATGCTGAAATCCTCGACATCGGCTTTGGGACCGCGGTTCTCACAAGCAGGCTTTACGATCATGGTCACACGATCACCGGAATCGACTTTTCCAGGGAAATGATGGCGAAAGCCCGTGAGAAGATGCCGGCTGCGGAATTGATACAAGCGGACTTGCAGGAAGGGCTCCCTTCTGTCATCAAGCAGTCATCCTATGACGTCATCATCAGCACCTACACGCTCCACCACCTTACGGATAAAAAGAAGACAGCGCTGATCAAGGAGTTGATGGGTCTGTTAAAGACCGGGGGCAAACTCCTGATCGGAGACATTTCGTTTCAAACGAGGGAAGACCTTGAGGCGTGTCGGAAGGACAATCGGGGACGTTGGGATGATGACGAGTTTTATTTTATAAGGAACGAATTAGAGTCGCATGTCAATGGTTTGACCTATCAGCAAATTTCACATTGCGGGGGCGTGTACAAGATTCAGCGATAAGAACGGAAGGCTGCCCGATTGGACAGCCTTCTTTTTTATATCGTGGATGGGAAGATGGTACCAGTCCTTCGAATCTTTGATGTCAAAAGCCAGCTCATCCATGTGATAAGAAAGAGATTCAGTACAAGAACTATGATACTCCCTTCCAGTTTAGCAATACCGCCAGACTGAAGCGGGCTGCCACTGACAGTCCAGTTCCAGAGGGAAGGATAATCTTCAGCAAGTGATACGGTACCCGTGACCAGGCCTCCTACCGCATTCCATATGAAGTGAGCAATGATAGGAGCAAGAAGATTTCCCGTATAAAGAAGTAGAAGGGAAACAAATATGCTCATGGTCACAATATTGATGACAGGGATGATTCCAGCTTCAAAAGCGCCCCCGTGCATACCGGTGAACAGTAGGGTAGTGATGGCAATGGCGACTGGGGTATTCCCGTTTTTCCTGATGAGCTGGAAGAGGTACCCCCTGACGAACCATTCCTGCATGATGACGTTCACTAACACTGCAAGGAGCCAAACGGAGAATAGTGGGATAGACTTCATGGACCCAGTTCGGAGGTTGTCCCCAATTCCCCATGCTAACAGGGCCACACCAATCCAGATTATCCCCAGGGACAAGCCCAGTCCGACGTCTCTGGCCGGAGAGCGGAAGAGATTAATGCGTAGCTTCTTTTTTTCCACCAATACAAGCATGACCATGCTCGCTAACAATGTGGCAAACAATGGTGTGAGTTCCCACCAAAGCCTCAATGTAGCATCGTATTCGCGTATGTAGGGTGGTTCTTCTACACCAGGTATGGAGCAAATCAATATGCCAACTACCCATAAACTGAAGAACAAAAGGGTTTTTAAAAAGGTGAAGAAAAATCGTCTCAAGTGAATTCACTCCTGTATTTATTATGTCACAATAATAGTATACGCTTTGAAACCAAGAGTGAAAAAAAAATTTCCTTATATTCTAATTATACCCTCTGAAATGATTGCACCAGTCCCTCCAACAAGCACCCGGGGCTTCGCAGGATCAGTCAGCCGCGTTGTAATGACCGATGGCCGTTGGAGGCTTTCACCCTGTAAACACCGGAACTCTTCGTCAAACTCCGTCAACACCCCATAGTAATAAAGATAGTATGTCATCGCGCCACTCGCCGTCCCGGTGGCGGATTCTTCGTCAATTCCGTAAAGGGGGCTGAAATTCCGGCTGCAGGCAAGGGCGTCCGTTGTATCCAGTGTGAACGCGTGAATGCCTTCCAAGCCATGCTTTTTTTGATAAGCTGCCAAAGCCTTCATGTCCGGTTTGATGGCGTCGAGTGCGTGCCTGCTTGTGATCGGAACCATGAGATCCATCAGGCCGGTGCTCACGGCACGAGGCGGCAGGGATCCTCCTATGTAGGACGCTTCGATTCCAAGGAGCCCAGCCAGTTCCACCACATCTTCACAGAGATCCCCGAGCCTTGGTGGTGCCTGTTCCATCATGATGCGGCCGTTCGTTAAATGGACGGTGATGTCGCCCGCTCCGGTTTTCATGATGTACGAGCGGCCGTCTGCCACCAATTCCTTATCCAAAAGGACGGTGAACACAGCGATGGTGGCGTGCCCGCATAGGTCCACTTCAGCATTCGGCGTGAAGAACCGCACGTGGAATGAAGAATCACTCATCCTTTCCACAAAAGCGGTCTCCGAATTTCCGAGTTCACGGGCAAATAGCTGCATGAAAGACTCGTCCATGGCGTCCACCAGGACGACCCCGGCAGGATTCCCGCCGAACGGAACATCGGTAAAGGCATCCACAATAAAAAACTTCATCATTTTCCTCCTCAGACATTTTTCCTTATTGTATCAAATTTTTGAAACCTTCCTGTCCCGTCAGCGTAAATATAGGTGGAAACATGCAGTTCAAGGCAGGAAAACAGGCCTTCATGGCGAATGAAGAAACATACCCATTTACCAGGAGGATCAAAACATGATCAATCAAATCGGTCAAATCATGCTTTATGTGAACAATCAGGATCAGGCGAAGGCATTCTGGAGTGAGAAAGCAGGCTTCCACATCAAGTCGGAAGAGGATAACGGTCATATGCGCTGGGTGGAGATTGCACCGACAGCCGAGGCCGAGACGACGATGATCCTTCATGATAAGGAGCTCATCGCCAAGATGTCACCGGAGCTCAACCTCGGAACGCCTTCGATCATGTTTTTCAGCGACCGATTTGACGAATTGTATGAGAAGCTTTCCTCAGGTGGCGTAACCGTCGGGGAAATCGTCCAGATGGGTCCGCAGCGTGTGTTCAATTTCGCTGATGATGAAGACAATTATTTTGCCGTTATGGATCATAAACAATAGAGAAGATGACAGGTTTTCAGACATGAGCTGAGGGCCTGTTTTTATGAAGGAGGAACGAGTATGGAGCGCGTCATATTCCTGGATGCAGGGGGCGTTTTATTCGATACAGTCAAAAAAGGGGATGACCGGGTTCATCACATTCTTGCAGAACGGGGATTCGAGCGGCAGGATGTGCAGGCGGCGATCGGGAAGGCGAAAATGCTGGAGCTTCCGTTCATCACGAACTGGGAAGAAGAGGAGCGCTATTTCAAACGCTACTACGAGGTCATTGCTGAAGAAATGGGGGCGGGCGAGCTCGCACCTGAACTCTTTTACTTCTGCCACTATGCCCGCCACTGCGAGATGTTCATGGAAGTGAAGGCGGTGCTTGAGAAGCTGAAAGCAAAGCATTATCGACTCGCGGTCATCTCAAACGCCGTGCCTAGCATGGACTGGGTATTCGACCAGCTCGGATTGCGGAAATATTTCGAGCGGATCATCCTTTCTGCCACTGTGAATAAGGTCAAGCCGAGCGAAGCGATCTACCGCTACGCATTGGAGGAAATGAACGTCCGTCCCGAAGATGCCGTCTTCGTCGATGACCTTATCGAGAATATTCAGGGGGCCGAGCGGATCGGCATGAAGGCCCTGCATCTTCGGCGGAAGAAGCAGGATCTATGGGAGCTCCTGAAGGAAGAAGGGTTGATATGAAGGGACCCATCGCCACGGGTAAAACGGCGGAGATCTATCTGAATGATGCAGGATATGCGGTCAAGGTGTACAAGGAAGGCTTCCCTGGGGACGAAGCCCTGAAGGAAGCCGAAAAGCAGCGTTACATCCATTCCCTCGGCATCCCTGTGCCCGAGATCCTTGAACTCACGACCTTCAATGGAAGACAGGCCCTGGTCATGGAATACATAGAGGGGGACACCCTCGGGGATCTCGCCATGAAGAACCGAACCCTTCTGGAGGACTATCTTGCCGTGTCAGTGGAGATCCAGATGATGATCCATGAGAAAGAAGCGCCGGGACTTGAACCCATGAGAGATAAACTGACCAGGCAGATCGATGACGTCCCATCATTACCTTCAGAAGAGAAGATGGGCCTGTTGAAACAGGTAGATCAATTGTCGGGAACCAAGCTATGTCACGGTGACTTACATCTTTTTAACCTAGTGAAAACAAGGGACGGGATCCGGGTCCTTGATTGGGTCGATGCTAGTTCGGGGGACATCCGCGCAGATGTGTTTCGCACCTATCTCTTGTATGTCGGTGTCGATCAGGAACTCGCCGGGCAGTACCTTGCACTATACTGCGAGAAGAGCGGGGTGGACCGAGATGAGGTGCTTCAGTGGCAAGCGGTGATTGCAGGGGCTAGGCTGTCGGAGAACGTTCCGGGTGAGGATGCGGAGCGGCTTCGGAAGATTGTACGGCAAGGAGTAAATGGGAGGAGAGACGAATGAAAACAATCGGCTTACTTGGCGGAATGAGCTGGGAGTCCTCCAGTGAATATTACCGCCTCATCAACCAAGGCATCAATCGAAAGCTCGGTGGCCACCATTCGGCGAAAAGCATCATGGTGTCGGTGGATTTTGAAGAGGTCAAGCAATATCAGCATCATGGTGAGTGGGACAAGGCAACAGGGCTAATGATCGAGGGAGCACAGCAGATTGAACGCGGTGGCGCTGATTTCCTCCTGATCTGCACGAATACGATGCACAAAATGGCCGATGACGTTCAGAAATCAATCAATATTCCGCTCATCCATATCGCCGATGCCACTGCCCAAACCATCAAGGATGCAGGGCTGACGAAAATCGGTCTTCTTGGCACGGCGTTTACGATGGAAGAAGAATTCTACAAAGGCCGCCTTTCATCCCGCCACGGCCTTGAAGTCGTTGTGCCAGACCAAGAGGATCGCCAGCTTGTGCACGACATTATATATCGGGAACTTTGCCTCGGGAAAATAGTAGCGGCATCCAAAAGGGTCTATCAGCAGGTCATCGAGAAGTTGATCGATAAGGGATGCCAAGGGGTGATCCTTGGCTGTACGGAGATTTCCCTATTGATCAAACAGGGGGATGTGGCTGTACCATTATTCGATACAACGGCATTACACGCTGAAGCAGCCGTCACGTATGCCTTGGTAGATGAAGCGAAGAAAATCGGGTGAAACACATAAAAACCCTCTGCACCTGCAGAGGGTTCTTATCATTATTTCGTTGAACGTTTCAACACGCTCTTGAAGTGAGTGAACGTATCGAAGCTTGCTTTCCCGTGATAGGCGCCCATTCCGCTATCGCCTACGCCTCCGAATGGAAGGTAGTGGGACGTCATGTGGTTGATCGTATCATTGATGGATCCACCACCGAAGGAAATCGTGCTCAGGATCTCATCCTGTACGGCTTCGTCATCAGAGAATAGATAAAGAGCAAGTGGTTTCGGACGTTTCACGATCGGTTCGATGATTTCGTCCAGGCTGTCATACGTCATGACAGGCAGGATCGGTCCGAAGATTTCATCCTGCATCACGGAGTCATCCCATGAGATGTTATCAAGGATGGTCGGCTCGATGATCAGATTGTCACGGTCATGTTTTCCGCCGGTCACGATGCTTCCGTTATCGAGGAAGCCGACAAGGCGGTCGAAGTGGCGCTCGCTCACTACATGCCCGAAGTTCGGGTTCTCGACGATGTTTTCACCATAAGAAGCCGTGATGACTTCTTTGAATTTGCTCATGAGTTCATCTTTTACGCTGCTGTGGACAAGAAGATAATCCGGTGCCACACAGGTTTGGCCGGCATTGGCAAATTTACCGCGTGCAATGCGCTGAGCTGCTTCATCAAGGTTGGCATCTTCGTGAACGATCGTCGGACTTTTACCGCCCAGTTCAAGTGTAGTCGGAGTCAGGTGCTTCGCTGCCGCTTCAGCCACGATTTTACCGACGCCGGTGCTGCCTGTGAAGAAGATGTAATCAAAGTCTTCTTTCAATAGGGCCGTGCTGGTTTCAACTTCGCCTTCCACAACATGAAGATACTCTTCAGGGAAGTTGTCGTTGATCAATGTAGAGAGAAGGGCAGATGTTTTCGGTGTAAGCTCGGAAGGCTTCAATACGGCCGTATTCCCACCGGCAATGGCGCCAACAAGCGGTGTCACAGCAAGCTGGAATGGATAGTTCCAAGGTGCGATGACAAGTGCAGAACCATAAGGCTCAGGCTGGATGAAGCTTTTTGCTCCTTCGTGGGAAGCAGGTGTCGGCACTTCTTTTGTTGCTGCCCACTCTTCAAGATTCTCCACCATGAAGTCGATCTCACCGATCACGAGGCCGACCTCGGCACGTTTTGCTTCAAGCTCGGATTTATTCAGATCCTGTTTCACAGCATCCAGGATATCCTGCTCGTGCTTCTGAACAAGTGATTTCAATGTATTTAATGTGTTAATACGGAAAGCAACACTTTTGGTTTCTCCCGTACGGAAATACGTACGTTGTTTTGATAAAAGATCTTGGTAGTTTTCCAACATGAACACTCCTTTGATTTGGCTACTCTATTGCTTTTCCCGTTTGGGACAAAAATAATCATGGGAACTATTTCTCGATTTTCCAATTGATTGTGCGCAATTAGTTGATATGTCAATTGATGACTAGGACTACTATAATACAGCCGTTTTTTGTTTGCAAGGGATGTGCTTGATTTGAAAATTTCTCATCGGGACTGTGGAAAAACGTGAAACAAAAAAGACTTACAGATTTCGCTGTAAGCCTGCCGAGGGTTCATTAGTCAATGTGGTGAGCTCTTTGAAAATTCCTCACACCGGTTGATCCATAACACTTGATATCGTTTCGTTCGAAGAATTGATCCCGGTACAAGTCCAGACACATACAGGTGCATATTAATCACATCATGATCATATAAACAGGGATAATTCTTATCCGGATTAATTCCATGTGAAATGTATTCACATCTTCCTCGCCTTCACAATAAACGTGGAAGGCACCCATTCCGCCTTCTGACTGGCGTACCAACGTTCCGGGTTGTCAGACGGAATGTCGGAAATCACTACGTCGTCAATTACGTGTTCAATCGTAAATCCACATTGTATGAGCGTATTGATGTAGGTGGTCAGCTTCCGGTGGTGAATCACGACACTTTTATTCCACCCCTCATTGTACTCAGGTCCTTCCGTTACATACGATTTGGTCATGACGAACTCGCCGTCCCGGTACTGGAGGCGGTCGTGCATGGGATTCTCCCAGCTGAAGATGAACGTGCCGCCCGGCTTCAGGTACGAGTGGACATGGCTCAATGTTTTCTTCAGATCATACGTCCAGCCCAGGGCGTATATGGAATAGACCACGTCGAAGTAGTTTGACGGAAGCCCGGGATTCTCCTCCATGGGGGATTCGAACAACTTCACTGTTGCATTCTGTTCCCGAAGTACTCCAGTCGCCGCTTCGATCTGCTTCGTGGTCAAGTCGAGGCCCCACAGCTCACCGGCCCCTGATTCCCCATATACGCCAGGGAATGTCCACTACCGCACCCGATATCGAGTACGGTTTTTCCGTTTACATCTCCAAACAGGTGTAGCTCATCTTCACTCGGGGCATTCGGCCCGAACTCCGGGAGGGCCGTCCGTCCGAAAAAGCGCTCGGCCGATTGCTCCCAGCTTGTCTTATTCATCGTCAAAATATCTACAGATTTCATCTCAACACATCCTTCCCCGTACTACTTCTACAAACTGGTGAACATTTCCTGTAAATAAAAAAACTGAACCTCCCTATAGGAAATTCAGTCGTCAATTCATGAAGCTGCCGATCAAGATGAATAAAGCCCCGAGAACAAACGCTCCGATGATGAAGATACCAATCCACCGTATGGGTTTAGGGAGGCTTCCATTCCCTGGGTCTGTACTTATTGGTGATCCTTCGATTTTACTCATGTGATCGGTTACATCGTTGAAGGGTTCTTTATCTGGCATGTTCATCACTCCTTGGGGGTATCGTACCACACACTATTATTTATGGTAAAATTCATATAAAAAAGGTGTGAGCGCATGAAGAATGAATATGACCTAGTGATGGATTTCTTGGAGAAGCATCAACTTTTCAACGGGGTCATTATGATCGCAGACAAAGGTGTCCCGGTGTATGAGCGGAGTGTGGGAAAACGTAATGAAGCATCCCCTCTTACCAGCCAGTCTGTATTTGAAATCGCCTCGTTGACCAAACCATTCACCGGAGCGTGCATCATGATGCTTGTAGAGGAGGGGGGATTATCACTTTCAGATGAATTGGCTACCTTTTTCCCGCGCTTATCCTTTCCAGGCGTGACAGTAGGACATCTTCTACATCACACATCGGGTTTGCCGGATTATATGGAGTGGTTTGAAGACAAGTGGGACAGGACGAATATGGTCACGAACGCGGACGTAGTGAAGTGCCTTGAAACTTTACCAGCTGAATTCCTCCCCGGTGAACGGTGGGAGTACTGCAATTCAGGGTATGTCCTACTCGCTGAAATCATAGCATTGAAGTCCGGGATGACGTATGAGGAGTTTGTGAATCGTAGGATTTTCGAGCCTCTGGGCATGAGTAGAAGTTCCCTTTCCTCTGTATTTGTGGACGGGCCACCGAAAGACTACGCAACGGGTTATGTAGTGGATGGGGAAGGGCGCATCGAACTGCCGGCCAATCTTGCTGACCATGAATATGTCGTGATGTTTGACCGTGTAAAGGGGGACGGGGGCATCAAGTCCACGGCAGAAGATCTCATGAAGTGGGAGCAGGGTCTCTTTTCTGGAGTCTTGCTATCGGAGAAGAGCGTCCAGCAAATCCTACAGCCAGCCGTTTTAAAAGATGGTAGATATACAGATTATTGCCCAGCCCTACATGAAGAACACTATGGGGGATATGGAGCCGGCTGGAAGCTTGAAGACCATCCTGAATACGGAAAAATAGCCATGCATGATGGCTATTGGGCGGGGTACTGTCATGGGTTAGTGAAATATTTGCATCTTGATAAGACGCTTCTCCTCTTGAGCAACCACGACTTCATCGGTGAAGGATACGTAAAGATCCCCCACCTGCTCACGCTGGCTATGGAGAAGGTAATATGGGGGAAAATGCAGATTTGACGCCATTCAGGGAACTCCTGTCTACGCCCTGAAAGCAAGCCCATTCCGTTCCAGTTCATCCCTCAACACAGGAAGCGAGGAAGGACCAATCCCGTGCAAGGAAAGGATTTCTTTTTCCGTGTATCTGCAGAGGTCCTCTGCCTTCGCAATTCCTTCACTGGCCAAAGCCCTGCGTGCCGGAGCCGAAAGCTTGGACTGAAAGCCTTCAGAAGGCTTTTTTTCTTTCTCACAGGTCGGGCATGTGGGGCAATCACTGCTCTTGTAATAAACATGTCCTTGTTCGCAGACTCGTTTGGATGTCATGTTAGAGGCATCTCCTTTCAAGTGTGAATCAGGTTTTCTTGTTTCCAATATACAATGAGCACACGGTTGAGGACCACACCTACTAGATAAATAATGGCCGTCACAGGCATCAACCCCAATAGAAGGGTCCCTGGAAGCCCGAATATCAAGGCTTCGAGCATAAGCCTACCATTTTTGGGGAGTGGGAATGGGGCGCGCGGAGAACCGAACATTCCCCACGCGATTGCGAATAACAGGAGAAGGGTGATCCCGCTGAGCCACCCCATCCAGCCATCTCCCATATGGAACCCCCAATACCCGATTGCCGTCAAACCCATCAGCTCCAGCGTGAAGCGAAGGGCAGCATTCAACCTTCTAAGCCATCTACTCATTGGAGTCCTTGAACCAGCGGATTCCTGCAAGAAAAGCGTTGATGCTTTTGGTGAGGCTCTCATCTTTTTCAAGGGGAAGTCCGAATTCTCCGTGCTGCTCCAATGAAGCAAAGCCATGGAGAATGCTCCGCAGTCCCCGAACGGCATGAAGGGTACCATGTTCACCCAAACCATAGCCCTCCATGACTTGAGTGATGATCCTGATGCTTTGACCCTGGATGTCCTGCAGCTCTTCATCGGCTCCGACCGCTACCATGAGCATGGCTTCATACAGTCCCGGATGGTCCCGGACGAATTGTACATAGGCCATACCGAAGGCGAGGACAGCGGCATCCATTGAACGGCCGACTGAAGCGTCCGTCAATCGTCGGTTCAACTGGGAATAGCCGCGTTTGGCCATTTCAATCTTCAGGGCAGGGAGTCCGCCTTTTACATGATTATAGAGGGAAGGGGGCCGGACATGTAATGATTTTGCCAAGGTGGCAAGGGTAACCTCACTCATCCCTTCACGGTCAGCAAGCTCGATTGCTGCTTTCACGATGATATTAAGATCCATTCCGATTCGTGGTGACATACTGATTCAACCTTTCTTTTTTGCCTTTAAGATGGCTTTATTCATGATCGATTCAGGTGACGGGATCATCCCTCCGTGACCTGCGGCGAGGAGAGTGGGCTTCAGATCAACCAGCTTTTGAGCGCTTTTCACTGCCACCTCTTTATTCCAAGTTGCAAGCGCAGGGAACGGGAAGAGCACATTGAGCTGCCCGGAAACGGCCGTCCCTCCGCGCGTTTGAAAAGCATCTCCAACAATCAGGCTACCGTCCCTCTGGTCGAAGAATGCCATTGACCCCGGTGTGTGCCCCGGTGCTGAAATGGCTCGTAGGGAACCGACCACATCATCCTCTTCAAGAAGGACATCCGCACGGGTCTGGATGTTCTTTGGCACGCCGCCGCGGATAGGCGTCTGGGGCTCGTGATCATCCAGGGAAACATCCCCGCGAAGAAGGCGTTCATCCCGTTTTGAAATATAGACTTCAGCATGAGGCAGTGATTCCTTCAGTTTATCCAACGCACCGATATGATCGTCATGGGCATGGGTCAAGACGATGCGGGTGATGGGTTTGCCGATTTTCTCGGCAGAAGCCAGGATTGCTTCTGCACTATAAGGTAGTGCGGCATCGATAAGGGTCAGGTCATCCTGTTCTTCAACAAGATAGCAATTCACAGGAAACAACCGTGGCAGAAAAGATAACTGATGGATCTGATTTATACGGGTTAGACGCATGATGGCGTTCTCCTTTAAGAAAATGAATTTTAAAACTAATGATAATAACAATATAACTAATGGTATTAGTTTTGTCTAGTGATGAGGAGGGAATTATTTGAAACTGTTATTGATTCGCCATATATTTTGACGCAAAAAAACAGCCCCTATCAATCTAGATAGAGGCTGCTTTCATATCAGGCAGCAGAGACAGAATCGTCTTTCTTCCCTGCCTTTGCATTTTCTTTACGCATTTGTCTGAAGTACCAGAAGAACATAAGGAGATAGGCAACAAAACCGATGACTGCAAATAGAATGAGTTTGATATCCATCGACTCGACGGCTTTCCCCATAAGGATTCCGAGCATTTTCTCAATTGGGTCAGAATCAACCGAAGAGAATAGAGCGCTTTCAGATAAGCCGGATGGGAAATTGTTCATGGCCTTGGATGTATTGGTGACGAATTCTGCAATGAGCGTTGCTCCCCAAAGGAATAGTGGGATCAGGATCGTTCCAATCAGTGTCATACGGATGACGCGCCCTTTTGTAACAATTAAGAGAGCTGGAGCAAGAACAGTCAAGATTATTCCGCCAAGTGGGAGAACGGTGTTACCTGGTAAGAAGATGGCGATGATCAGAAGGATCGGTGCAAGAATATTTGCTACCGCCCAAAGTTCTGCTCTCGTAGCAAGGATCGGCCAATCAATTCCGATGAAAAGTTTTCTTCCGCGAAGTTTTTTACTCATCATCTTCGTGATTCCATCCGATAACGGTTCAATGGCAGGGCCGAACCAGCCGCCAACAAGACCGAACAATTCCAGCGCTACCCCTCCTGTAAAGGCAAGGGTAAAGATCTCACCAGCAGATTGTTGTCCAAGCAAACCGATGAACACCCCAAGATAAGCACCGATTGCAAATTTACTTCCCCAGAATCCGATTTTCTTATTCAACACTTCGGCATTGAAGTCGAATTTATCGATGAAAGGCAGACACACGTCAATCAGTTTATTGAACACCATGACAATCGGTGCAATAAGAAGGGATGGGTGGGCAGTGGTCGTAATATTGGTATGGTCATAACCCAGCAGTTCATTGATTGTCGGTTTCATCACATCGGCATTGATCAGCATCAGAGCATAAATGACCATGACGAAGAGCGAGGTCAGCACAAGATTATCTCCGGAGTAATACATCGTAAGAAGACCGATCACCGAGAGGTTCCATATATTGAACAAATCTACATTGAATGTAGTGGTTCGTTTCGTAATGAGCATGATGAAGTTGACAACAAGACAGATAAAAGCGAAATACAGCGTATATACAGAGCCCCATGTAATAACAGCAAGAGGTGCCCAGCCAAGATCCGTGACGGAAAGGGCTACGCCTGTAGATTCCACAAAATCTTCCAAAGCAGGGGCGAACGCGCTGGTCAACAAGGAAATTACAGCGCCCATTCCTGTAAGTGCCACGGCCATTCGCAAGCCGCCTTCAATGGATTTAGAAATGGAAACCCTTACACATAAAGACAGAAGCGTTATGATGATGAACATCATCGCGGCCCCTCCAAGATTAATGAACCCATTAAAGCCATCATTGATAAGATCTAACATATGATAACGTCCTTCCAGTTGTAATGTGATGTTACGTAACCGGTTACATTACAATGCAGGAACAATTAACTATAAACTATCACCATATTCCCAAAAAAGCAAATATAAAATTTTATTTGACAATTGAAAGTGGGAATGATTAACTGTGAAGTAACCGGTTACGTAAAATGAGGGATAATCACATGACAACCATTAAAGATGTTGCCAAGGCAGCAGGTGTTTCCTCCGCAACGGTTTCAAGGATCATCAATAATAAAGGTGAAGCAAGTCCGGAAACCATTGCCCGTGTGAAACGAATTATTAAAGAATTGAATTACAAGCCGAACGCGATTGCAAAAAGCTTGTCAAAGCGTCATTCCGATCTGATTGCCCTGCTCATACCAACATTAAACAACCCGTTCTTTCCAGAACTTGTGAAGGAAATCGAGTCGGCTGCAAATGAGAGCGGATACAATATCTATTTGTGTAATAGCGATGATAAAAGGTCCAAAGTGAAATATTATCTGGATTCCATGGTGGATCACTATGTAAGTGGTGCGATCATTAACTCCCTGCATGTAGACAAGGAAGATCTGCAAATGCTTGAGGAGCGCGGGATCAAGACGATCACCATTGACCGTGCCAACTTTGAACATCCTTATTCCGCTGTTACCGTCGACCATCAATTAGGCGCTGAGCACGCGGTTACGCATTTGATTGAGGAAGGCGGATGCCGAAAGATTGTGTTTATATCCGGCCCGAAAATTGAAAAGAGCGCAAAGGATCGATTAAGAGGATTTAATCATGCAATTGAATCCACTCACCATCCAATTGAAACATTCACCGTATATGGTGATTTTGAAATGGAAAGTGGATATGAACAAATCAGGGTACTGCTCCAAAAAGGGGTACACTTCGATGGGATTTTCAGTTCCAATGATGCCATGGCCATCGGCGCCATCAGGGCTTGCCATGAAGCGGGTGTGAAGATTCCTGAGGATATCAAGATCATCGGTTATGACAATGTTAGTTTTTCTTCGTATACGGCACCGCCTCTTTCTACCATCGATCAGCAAAAGAGGGAAATAGGGAAAGTGGCCGTAAATGAACTCGTACGACTTATTCAAGGTCAGAACGAGTCACCAAAACATCATCAACTTAAGCCTAAACTTATTACAAGAAATTCAACAACTGGAGGTAGTGAAGATGTGTAAACTTGGACCATCATTGATGTGCGCAGACTTAGGAAACTTGGAAAGGGATATTCGTGCATTGGATCATGCAGGTGTAGATTTCTATCATATTGACGTGATGGATGGGAAGTTTGCCCCCAACTTCACCTTGGGGCCGGATTTCGTCAAGACGGTGAGGAAGATCACGGATAAACCGTTAGACATCCACTTAATGATTGAGGAACCTGAGCGTTACATAGATCTGTTCGCTGATTGCGGAGCGGAGATGATTTCGGTACACCAGGAGTCGACTCCGAATCTGCAAAGGACCCTGTCTCAGATTCAAAGTAAGGGGATCAAGGCAGGAGTAGCGGTCAATCCGGCCACTCCACTGGATTTTCTTGACTATGTGTTTGACGTAACCGATTACGTAGTGCTGATGACGGTCAATCCCGGTTTTGCCGGTCAGAAATTCCTCCCGGCAATGTATGAAAAAATCAAGAACTTGAAACAGAAAATTGACCAATACGATCGAGATATTGAAATACAGGTAGACGGGAACATTGGTGCAGCAACCATTCCTGGATGCAGAGAAAATGGGGCATCCATGTATGTTCTAGGTACCAGTGCAGTATTCAATAGCAATCATACATTGCAAGAGAACGTTGAAAACACGAGAAAACTATTTCAAGCAGTGGAGGCGAATTAATATGAAATACGATGTGATCACAGTTGGAAGTATCAATATGGATGTAATAGTCGAGTGCCCGCAGTACCCGGCATATGGTGATACCGTCTTTGCCAACTCAATCGGAATGACTCCCGGAGGAAAAGGGGCAAATCAAGCGGTGACAGCAGCACGTTTGGGGAAGAAGACGGCACTGATCGGTGCGGTAGGGAAAGATTCTGCGGGTACACAACTCTTGAAGAATCTTTCTTCCAAAGGCGTCGACACAAGTCACATCCTTCAGGTGGAAGAACACGGTACAGGAACATTCGTTGCCATGATTGATGAAACAGGTGAGAACACGATGGTGGGAACGAAGGGTGCAAATGACCATATTTCCGAAGAGGACATCAACTCTGTGTTTGAACAGATCGATGCCAAGATCCTCTTGGTACAGATGGAGACAAGTCAAGAATCCATTATCGCTTCAATGAAAGCAGCAAAGAGTAAAGGTATGTATGTGATCTTAGACCCTGCACCAGCAGACGGCATCTTCAATGAAGCTTTTAATTATGCCGATTTAGTTGTTCCGAATAAGCAGGAAACCGAACGAATTACAGGCATTCAAGTTCATGACCAGACCAGTGCCCATCTTGCCGCTGAAAAGATTCATGAACTTGGCGTAAAAGATGTGATTATCAAAATGGCTGAAAACGGCAGCCTCATCTCACAAAACGGCAACATAACATTTGTTGACGCCATTGCAGTGAAAGCGGTGGATACGGTAGGGGCGGGAGATTGCTATGCAGGAGCATTGGCATGTGCCTATCTAGATACCAATGATCTAGTGGAGGCTGCCAAATTTGCAAGCGTTGCAGCAGGAATCAAGGTATCCCGTTCAGGTGGGCAGGATGCGATTCCAACGATGGAAGAAGTCCAAGCCTATAAGCAACCTCAGTAATAGAAGAAGGATGCCTCCTTTAATGGTGGCATCCTTTTTTTGTTATTTGGTTTCGTCTAATTTACTCAATATCTCCTTCATTAAAAAAATCCCCCTGATCAAACAACCCAGGATCATCCCGAATCCAATCACCATGCCAAGCTGATCCATTCCTAAGAGAACGAATCCGATCAGGCTACTTACAGCCATTAAAAACAATAAAAACAAATTCGAACGTCCCTTCCTTTGGTAAAATATAGCTAAATGCAAGTGTAGGACGACTTACCATCCCTTGTCAAAGGAGTTTAGAGAAAAGAGTGATCAATATGAATAAACGTCTTGTCCTGAATGCCCCAAGGAAGTTGGAATGGCTCAGTGAAGAGGACTATGTCCTATCAGAAGACGAAATCCGGGTTGAAACCCATGCGTGCGGAATAAGCATCGGGGCTGAAATGCCTCAATATCTAGGGACGGACCCGACCGATCTGGAGCCCGTCTATCCGCGAAAGGTCGGGTACGAAAGCGCAGGGAAGGTCATTGAAATTGGGGGTGCCGTGACAGATTTCAAAGTGGGCGATCGCGTTATCGCTTTTTACGGTCAGCAGATATTCGGGGTGACCCCGTCCAGTAAGGCGGTCAGGGTTCCTGCGGATGTAGAGTGGAAGTCTGCGCTTCTTAATACGCTTTCCTGTGATGCAGCCAAGGGCGTCCTGAAGCTGAATCTTTCGAAAGAAGACCGTGTTCTCGTAACAGGAGCAGGGACGATGGGCGTCTTGGCGGTTCATTTTTTGAAACATCATCTCGGGGTGAGGCATGTGGATGTGGTGGAACCCGATGAAGCGAGGCATCCACTGCCGATGCGACTTGGTGCCGACAGGATCTACCGCAGTGAAGCCGAAATAGAAGATTCCTATGATGCGGGATTGGAGTGCTCAGCCCACAGTGCTGCATTTCTCACGCTAATGAACGTCATGAAGCGGGAGGGGACCATCTGCGTTTTATCAGATGGGAATCGTGATGAATTTACGCTTCCTTCCGTCTTCTTCGAGAAGGAATTGAGAATGGTTGCTTCAAGTGATGGCTATGACTATCGCAAACATGGTGAGTGGTTTTTCAGTACATATGAAGAGACGCCGTATCTCACGGATTTGTTTGAACGGGAGATCATACGGGATCAAGTTATCGCTTGCTTTGAAGAGATGGAATCCATCCGGCCACTGAAAGTGTTTGTTGATTATAAAAAAGATAGAGGGGTAAACGATGAAAGAAGTGATTGATTTATTGAAAGCGGTGCATGGGAGCACTGGGTTCTTATCCTATTCCTCTAAGGATCGGAGGATCACAGCATCCTATAATGAGGAGTTGGTTATGCCGCTTGCTTCGGCAGGAAAAGTAGCGATTGGATTTGCAGTCGCAGGTATGGTGGAGAGTGGAGGAATGAAATGGGATGAGGTCATCCAACCTATCCGCTTTAACCCTGATGAAGATAGTCGTGAATTGTATCCACATTATCAAAATAGGCAGTCACTCATGCTTGGGGAGGCCGTGGAAGTCATGATTGCATCCCATGATAGTGTCGTTGCTGAACAGGTGGTGACTTTGGCAGGGGGATGGGAACGTGTGAATAGAATGATTCGAAGGCGTTTTGATCATATGTGCGTCACTTCTGATCCCCGCTCACCTGAAAATAAAGGGATGCTTCAGGAGTTGTTGCAGATGCTGATCGAAGTGGTGGAAGGATATGACTGTCGTCCTGATGTGTGGATGCCAATCATGAATGGACTGGTCCGCCAGCAGGAAGAAGTGGAAGGCATACCGTCTCATCAACTCAATCACATGACTGGAGGACTGCCGGATATGGCGATCGACATTGGTGTGATCGGGGAGTTTGGGAAAGACCGATGTTTGTTTGTCATAGGGGCGGCAGGTGTTCCTGACCGGAGAGAATCGCAAGGGACCGATGACTGCCTGGCAGAGTCCCTGCGTCTCTTACACCGTTCACTGGGTTAATTCTTCACCGCATCCACCATCAAAGAAGGGAACGTCAAGACTTCCCGATTCCGGGGATCCACCTTCTTCGAACGGAAGATCACGCCCTTTGCTTCATCCCACTCGGAAGCGTGAAACTGTCCGTCCTCATCGCAGTACTCCAATAATTTGACCTCAAAGCCTGCCTGTGAAAACATCTCAGTCAGGCTTTTGTATGTATGGACAATTTTATGGCTGGCTGCAACATGATCCGCCGGTCCTGGTCCGCCTACCTGTACGATGTGCTGATACTCCTCATCCGGGAAAAACCCATCGGGTACGGCGCAGCGGACGTATCCGCCTTTTCTGAGATAGCGGTAACAGCGTTTAGCGGCTTCAAGTCCTTCTTCTGCAGTGAGATGCTCCCACACGTGCTCGGCGAGAACGGCCGAAATGCTGCTTTCTTCATATGTCCTTTTCCATGTTTCTTCTATAAGAAGGTCGAGCTCCAGCTCATCGGTATGGATCCAGCCGGGGTTATTATGGTAGGGTCCCGCGCCGATCACCACTTTCAATTCTTCCATGATCGTTCACCTCAACTTATGCATTCGACCAGATTCGATGATTTTCCTTTATCTTGAACTGTCAAGACAGATACATTACCTTTGTCACGGGTGTCGCGACAAAGTCAGTTTTCAAGAAGGTTGTATGGGGTTTCTCAGGTGACATATCATATAGATGTGATCTTATGTCATAAATCCTACTATAGAAGGGGAGAAATTACATGGCACAGTCTACTGTTAAAGTAAAGATTCAGAAGTTCGGTAACTTCCTGAGTTCCATGGTATTGCCGAATATCGGTGCTTTTATCGCGTGGGGATTAATCACTGCGCTTTTCATTCCAGACGGCCTTATCCCAAATGAAAGCCTTGCCAGCCTTGTAGGTCCGATGGTGACGTATCTGTTACCGCTCTTGATCGGGTACACGGGTGGTAAATTGATTCACGATCAGCGGGGAGGTGTCGTCGGTGCCATCGCCACGATGGGTGTCATCGTCGGTGCGCCTGATACGCCGATGTTCCTCGGCGCCATGATCATGGGTCCCCTTGGTGCGTATGTCATCAAGATATTTGACAAACTGGTTGACGGGAAGATCCGTTCAGGATTTGAAATGCTCGTCAACAACTTCTCAGCAGGAATCCTGGGTGGAGCCCTAGCCCTCCTTGCATTCCTCGGAATCGGTCCTGCGGTGGATGCATTCACCCAGCTCCTTGTCCACGGTGTCGATTGGCTCATCGCAGCGCATCTTTTGCCGCTGACAAGCATCTTGATCGAACCGGCCAAAATCTTGTTCCTGAATAACGCGATCAACCACGGGATCCTTTCCCCGATCGGGTTGGAGCAGGTTCAACAAACAGGAAAATCGGTCCTCTTCCTATTGGAAGCAAACCCTGGACCAGGTCTTGGTGTCCTGCTAGCGTATATGTTCTTCTCAAGAGGAACAGCGAAGCAATCCGCACCTGGTGCCGCCATCATCCATTTCTTCGGGGGGATCCACGAGATCTACTTCCCGTATGTGCTGATGAAACCGGCACTGCTCCTTTCAGTCATCCTTGGTGGTATGAGTGGAGTGCTGACCCTTGTCCTTCTTGGCGGAGGTCTTGCATCACCGGCTTCACCAGGTAGTGTCATCGCCATTGGATTGGTGACACCGACTGGAGACGTTGGAGCGTACATCGCGAACTTCGCGGCGATCATCGTGGCTGCAGTCGTATCCTTCCTCGTGTCGGCCGTCATCTTGAAATCAAGCAAAAAAGACGATGGAAACATCGAAGAAGCAACAAAGAAAATGGAAGATATGAAAGGGAAGAAAAGCTCCGTTGCCGGTCACTTCAACCAGCAATCAAACGGACAGCTTCCTGAGAATGTAAACAAAATCATTTTCGCCTGTGATGCCGGAATGGGGTCCAGTGCAATGGGTGCTTCACTCCTTCGTAAGAAAGTGAAGGAAGCAGGCATTGAAGGCGTGACCGTCACCAACACGGCCATCAGCAATCTGCCGGCCGATGCCCAAGTGGTCATCACACAGGAAGAGCTGACGCCTCGTGCGCAAAGCAAGCTTCCAAGTGCGTACCACATCTCAGTGGATAACTTCCTATCCAGTCCCGAATATGACAAGCTGATCGGAAGCCTTCAGGCTGACGTGACACCAGCTCAAGAAGAGCTCGTGGAAGAAGCGGAAGCACCTGTTGACGCTCCTGACTCAGGAGATGACGATCTTCTACTAGAAGAGAACATCTTCTTGAATCAATCGTTCGCAACGAAGGAAGAAGCCATCCGATTTGCCGGTGAAGCATTGGCAAAAGCCGGATACGTGGAAGACAGCTATGTAGACGCCATGATCGATCGTGAAGGCATCACGACGACTTACATGGGTAATAACGTAGCCATCCCGCATGGTACGGAAGAAGCGAAGCGGGCAGTCCTGAAATCCGGATTCACCATCATCCAGGTTCCAGACGGTGTCGACTTCAACGGAGAGAAAGCGAAGCTGATCTTCGGTATCGCCGGTAAAGACGGCACGCATCTTGAGATCCTCTCAAGCATCGCGGTCATCTGCTCCGAGCAGGAGAACGTCGACAAAATGGTCCTCGCCTCTTCTGCAAAAGAAATCAAAGACATCATCAATAGCAACTAATGGAATCCAAATCGGAGAGGCGCACGCTTGCTTTTCCGATTTGGATGTTCTTATACTAGTGTAGATAAAGAAAGGGGGGAGACGTATGTTCATTACATCCAGGGAAAAAGCGATCATCGAACTGATTGTGAAAACCTCGGGTAAACATACCGTCCACTCCCTTTCTGCGTATTTGAACGTAAGCGGACGGACAATCCAGCGCAACCTGAAGTCCATTGAGGGCGTACTGAAGCAGCATCAACTCGAGCTCATGCGGACACCTGCCGATGGTCTTTTCATCAGCGGGAAAAATGAAAACATCTACAGGCTCATCCAACAGCTGGCGGAATCCGAACCGACGGATGAAACACCTGAAGAGAGGAAGCTCCGGCTCCTCGTCACCCTTCTCGAGGGAGGCTCCTCTTTCAAGATGAGCGTTCTGGCCAATGAGCTGGGCATCAGCATCTCAAGCCTGACGACCATCCTTGATGAAGTCGCGGACTGGCTAGCCAAGTTCAACGTGACGCTCACCCGGAAGCGGGGGGTGGGGGTGGAAGTAGCAGCCGATGAAGGAAGCCGCCGCCATGCCCTGGCAAGCTTCTCCATCGTGTATTTCTACGAGGAGATTATCGACAGCCTCTATTCCCTGCAAAAAGGGCAGGATAGCGTACTGCCTGTTCTCGGGTTTTATGAACCTGAGCTTCTCCTTGCTACTTATGAATCGCTCGGAATCGTATTGGATCAGGAAGGTGTGAACCTGGTCGACAGTGATTTCGTCGGCCTTGTCGTCCACATCTGCCTCTCCATCCAGCGGGTGCGGAGGGGCCATGTCCTTCAGAGCCAAGGAACTCCCGACGAATCAAGGGAATACAGCCTCATGAAGTCTGTCGCAGACGTCCTCAGGGAAAGGCTCTCCGTGACGATCACAGAGGCCGATGTCGCCTTCTGGTCGGTCATCCTCCGGGGATCGAAGCTGCAGGAACCGGGTGCCACCTATTATGATAGTGTGTTCCTCGGTCATCTTGTGAAGAAACTCGTGAGCGATGTTTCGGTCAAGCTCACCGTCGATCTGACGGATGATTTCTCCCTGTATCAGGGGCTCATGGCGCATATGGGACCGTCGATCTTCCGCCTTCAACAGAAGATGGAGCTCTTCAACCCCCTGACGGATGAGATCAAGAAGAAGTACCCGGTCCTGTTCCTCGCCGTGAAGGACAGCCTGGAGCTAGAGTTTCCCGACATGATATTCCCCGATGCGGAGGTCGCCTATATCGTCCTCCACTTCGGATCGGCCCTTCTCATGAACGAAGAGAAGGTGAAGGTCGATGCCGTCATCGTCTGTCCGACAGGCATCGGAGCGTCCAAGATGCTCGCAAGCAGGATCAAGAAGGAACTGAAGATCATCAATCCCGTCGGCATCTTATCCCTGAATGACTTCAGGGATGCCGATCCCGACGACTATGATATCGTCATATCCACCGTGCGCCTTCCGTTCACCAATCTGGATTATATCCTTGTCAGCCCGCTCTTGAGCGAAGAGGATATCGCGATTATTCAGACGTACGTCCAGAACAACATTGAGCGGATCACAAGCAGGAAATACCTGAAGCCGGTGAAACCGGTAAAAATAGAGAAGAAGCCGACGGAGATCCGCGGACTTCTGCAGGAAATCAAAGACGTCCACACAAGCATCGAATCGATCCTGGATCACTTCCGCGTGTACCGGAAGCAATCCGTGACGGATCATTTCACCGTCATGAACGAAATGGTCCGCCAGGCGAAGCTGGATGGCCTCGTGACCGATGAAGGAAAGGTCATGGACAAGCTGATGGAAAGGGAACAGCGGGGCGGACTTGGGATTCCCGGAACGAATATGGGGCTATTCCACTGCCTCGACCCCCACGTCACCCAGCTCGTGTTCCAGGTGGCGCATCTCGACAAGCCGTTCCTCATCAAAGGGATGAACGGGAAGCCCATGGAGATGAAGAGCCTTCTCCTCATGCTGGCCCCGGAAGGGTTAAGTGAAAGGGAAAACGAAATCCTCAGCCTCATCTCCACGAGCCTCATTGAAAACCAGGCGTCCATGATGATCTATTCTTCCACCAACGAGGCCATGATCTATCGAAAGCTCGAAGAACTCTTCTTAGACTATGTTCAACAAAACCTTATAAAGGAATGATAATGATGAATAAAACGATCCACTTTGGAGCAGGAAACATCGGCAGGGGCTTTATCGGAGCCCTATTCGCCCAATCAGGCTATCACGTCACCTTCGTCGATATCGCCGACACCATCATCAACAAGCTGAACGAAGAAGGCACCTATCAGGTGAAGCTTGCAACGGAATCAAACGAGTCTGAAACCATCACCAACGTCTCAGGGTTGAATAACCTCCACCAGGAAGACGAAGTCGTCGCAGGCATCGCAGAAGCGACCTACCTTACAACAGCCATCGGACCGAATATCCTGCCGCGCATCGCCCCCCTCATCGCCAAGGGAATTGAAGCGCGCCTGGAGAAAACATCCGAGCCGCTCTATGTGATCGCATGTGAAAACCAGATCAGTGCAACCGACCTGTTGAAAGGATACATCCTTGAGCACCTTTCTGAATCAACCGTCAGCAAGATGGAAGGGAACGTCCACTTCTTCAACTCCGCCGTCGACCGCATCGTGCCGATCCAGGATCAGGATTCACTCGACGTCCTTGTCGAACCTTACTACGAATGGGTCGTGGAAACGTCTGAAACCATCCCGCCGGTCAACGGAATGACCATCGTGGATGAGCTCGCTCCATTCATCGAGCGCAAACTGTTCACCGTCAACACAGGACATGCCGTCATCGCCTACCTCGGCTACCTTCAAGGGAAGGAAACGATCGATCAGACCCTTGCCGATGAAGCCATCGCCCACCAGGTGCGTGAGACGCTGAAAGAAACAGGAGCATACCTTGTGAAGGAATACGGCTTGAATGAAGAGGATCACCTCGCCTACATCGAGAAGATCATCTCCCGCTTCCAAAACGCCTACCTGAACGACGGTGTCACCAGGGTTGGCCGCGCACCAATCCGTAAACTCGGACCGGAAGACCGTCTGATCCGCCCGACCACACAGGCAGCCAAAGCTGGCCTTGGCTACACGAATCTCGCAAAAGCCATCGCAGCTGCCCTGCTCTTCGACAACCCGCAAGATCCGGAAGCCGTCGAAGTTCAATCCATCATCAAAGAACACGGCGTAGCCGGTGCACTGAAAGAGATCAGCGCACTCGATCCAGACAGTGCCATCACGAAAGAAATCATCGCCCAGTACGACGCGTTGAAAGCATAAAGGAAAAGGAAGCATGGAGACCCCGTGCTTCCTTTTTTGTTTTTTCGGCAGGCTGGCAGTATCCCTGCATTTAGAAAAATTATACAATGGAAATATGGAAAAGGTTTACTACTACATAACTGAAATGGGGTGGGGGAAATGAAGAAAAAAATCGGTTGGATCCTTGCAACAGCCACAGCCTTAATCGTTGCAGCACCACTGTACTATTTCATCACATTATCTCTTTACGAGCCGTCAGAGGATCTATACCACTTTCCAGTTCCTACACATGCGAAACTGGTCGGGGATAATGAGCATGGTCATCAGTATGATTGGTCAAGGGCATCTGAAGAAAACGGGATTCCCTATGGATTTGAAATGGTCCTCAAGGCCAATGGATGGGAAAAAGGAGAAAGGGAAGGGGCTTCCGTTTATTACACAAAAGGGGATCACACAATAGACCTGATGTCGACATCCAAGCACCTGGATATCCTCAGAGTAGACCGATAGATATGAGCGCATTCAACTGAAGGAAGCGTGAAAGGACCGCGTAAAAAGCACAGAGTGCCTCGCAGCGGAGGAGGACCGACTCCTCCGGGAAAGGCGGGCAGGTGAGACCCTGGAGGCGCAGCCGAAGCGGCTCACCGCACGCCCCGCGGAAAGCGGTCCTACGGAGCGGAGAGGCACGGACCAATCATGAAGACTTAACTTCTACATGTGCCTCCCACTCACTCAAATACATATCCGGTTCATCTACCGGCTCACTGTCCAGCCTGCAGATGAACTCAAGGGAATTCCCGTCCGGGTCATGGAAATAAACCATGGCGTGCGCCTGATCGGGCATGACGATCGGCTCCACAGGTTGGAATCCGAACGCTTCCCTCATGGCAATGCCGCGTTCCTTCAGCCACTCCTTCGCCGTGCTCAAGTCTTCCAGGTCGACCCGGAAGGCGATGTGCCTGATCGACGCGTGATAGGGGATGTTTGCCTGCTCGCCTTCCCACAGCCCGATCCAGCTTTCATTCTCCACGATCCAGAAGAAGGCGGTCTTCTTGTATTTCTTGGCGAGCTTCAGCCCGAGTCCTTCATAAAATCCAATCGCGCGCTCAAGATCGCTGACGGGTAAATGGGCTTCGTATAGTCCTTTGATCATGATGTTTCCTCCCTTAATAAGCTTGTTAAGGAAAGTGTACCGGTAGGAGAGGGAAGTGCCACCGTGTAAAAGGATGATTCTTTCATACGCCATAAGTCGCAGAGATTCCTAATGTTTCCATGAGGGCGATACGTGGTATGGTGATGGAAGAAAGGTGGAAGAGGAGGTGCCCGACGTGGACTGGAAAAAATACTTTATACTACTGCCGCCCTTCCTGATTTTCACCATCCTTGTCTTCCTTTTCATCCCGTATCATCAGCTCCTGTTTGCGAGTCTCATCATCATCTTCTTTTGGATCCTTTATTACATATGGGTAGCCGTGGATAAAGCAAGAAAAGAAAAATCCGAATAGTGGATACAAATTGTGGTGCACGCCTTGACTTGGGTGCACCTTTTTCTTATGATGAACATATCATATATGAACACATTGTCATATACTCAAATAGGATAGGAGTTTGAAAATGGGAAAGAACAAGAATGAAGCGATCGAACCAGAAAAAATAGAAGAAAGTCATCTCTGCACATGTGATGCCATCGATGAAGAAACCCTCTTCATGGTCACACAGACGTTCAAGGCCTTATCGGAGCCGACCCGGGTGAGGATCCTTCATTTGTTGGCGCAAAAAGAGCATTCCGTCAATGAAATCGCCGAGAAGCTTTCACTCCTGCAGACGACGGTTTCACATCAGCTCAGGTTCCTGAAGAACCTCCGTCTCGTCAAGTATCGCCGTCAGGGAACGACCCTATTTTATTCAGCGGATGACGATCATGTGATGAATCTTTTGCAGCAAACGATCCACCACGCACGGCACCATTAACGACTGGGGGAACACATAATGAAAGAATACAAACTCCAGGGTCTATCCTGCAGTAACTGCGCGCGGGAAATGGAAGAGGAGATCAATAAGCTTGATAACGGGGAAGGATCCAGGATCCTTTACAACAGCAGCAAGATGGTGCTCGCCGACGGGGTCGACATGGGACGTGTGGAGAAGATTTTGCACGCGGATGGAGCAGCAATCCAGAAGGATGATCATGACCACGGGGCTCACGGCCATGATCATTCCCACACAAGCAGCAGCCGGATGAAGATGCTCCTTGGTGTATCAGCGGTCATTTTCCTCCTGGCGATTTTCGTTGACTCGGTGATCAATCATCCAGCATCGATTGCCCTGTATCTTTCCGCCGCCGCCATCAGCGGATATCCCACGTTCCTCAAGGGAGCAAAGAACCTGTTCCGCCTGAAGTTCAACATCGATACGCTCATGACCATCGCCCTCATCGGGGCCTTCTCCATCGGTGAATGGAAGGAAGGTACGCTTGTGGCGATCCTGTTCGGCGTCAATGAGCTCCTCGAAGGCATGGGCATGGAGAAAGCGCGCCGCTCCATGGAAGAGCTGCTGAAAGTCGCACCGAAGGAAGCCATCCTGTTGAAAGACGGGGAAGAGAGCGTCGTACCGATCGCAAGCCTCAAGGTGGGGGACATCGTCCTCGTGAAGTCGGGACAGAAGATCCCGTCCGACGGGATTGTGGAATCGGGCAAAAGCTCCGTGAACGAAGCCGCCATCACCGGGGAAGCGATGCCGGTTGAAAAACAACCGGGAGAAGCCGTATTCGGTGGCAGCATCAACAACGAAGGGGTCCTGAAGGTATCCATCCAGAAGGAATACCATGATTCATCCCTCGCCAAGATCCTCCATCTGGTGGAAGAGGCACAGGAGACGAAGACCCCGACGGAGCAGTTCATCAACACGTTTGCCAAGTATTACACCCCGCTCATCATGATCATTGCGGCCTTGGTCATCGTCATCCCACCCCTGTTCCTGAACGGGGAGTGGGGAGAGTGGTTCTACCAAGGGCTTGCCGTCCTCATCGTCGGCTGTCCGTGCGCCTTGATCCTGTCGTCTCCCATTGCCATCGTCTCAGGGATCGCCCGCAACGCGAAGAACGGGATCCTCGTCAAAGGCGGGGTGTTCCTCGAGCAGCTCGGGAAAATCGACACCATTGCCTTCGATAAGACCGGCACGCTCACAAAAGGGGAACCCCATGTGGAGCAGGTGAAGATCTACGACGACCGCTTCTTCACCATCGCCGGGTCCATCGAGAAATCCTCTTCCCATCCCATCGCCAAAGCCGTCATGGAGCGACTGGCGAGAGAGGACCTCACCTTCATCGAACCCGACGAGATCAACACGATCACCGGGCAAGGGGTCTCGGCCATCCTGAACGGCCGGACATACAAGGTAGGGAATGAAAACAGCATCTCCTTTGGACTATCAGACGAGATGAACGGTGAAATCCAACGGCTCAAGCGGGAAGGCTACACCCTGGTCATCGTCTCCGATGAAGAGCAGGTCCTCGGCCTCTTCGGAATTACCGATGAGATCCGGGAAGAGAGCCATGACATCATCGAACGCCTCCACTCAGCAGGCATCAAGCGTACGGTCATGCTCACGGGCGACCACGACCGTACGGCCGAGAAAGTCGCGAGCAAAGTCGGACTGACCGACTATTATGCGAGCCTGCTGCCAGACGAAAAGGTCGCCAAGGTCAAAGAGCTCACCAGGACCGGCCGCGTGGCCATGGTGGGCGACGGCATCAACGACGCCCCGGCCCTCGCCACGGCCGACCTCGGGATCGCCATGGGGAAAGGGACCGACAGCGCCATCGAGACCGCCGACCTCGTCCTCATGCAGGACCATCTCGGCAAGCTCCCATCGGCTATCAGGATCGCCAAACGGGTGAACCGCATCATCAAAATCAACATCACCCTCGCCCTGGGACTCAAGCTCATCGCCCTGCTCCTCACGATCCCGGGTCTGCTGACGCTCTGGATCGCCATCCTGTCTGACATGGGTGCCACGATCCTCGTCACGCTCATCAGTCTGACGGTCATGCTTGGGGAAAAGAAACAGGGTTGATAGGAGAAAGCAGGCCAACCGCGGCCTGCTTCTTTTTTTTGCGATGGCATGAGAGGGGAGTCGGTCATAAGGAGTGGAAGTAGAGGATAAACGGAAGAACCCGGTCAATCCGCAAGCAAGTTGGAAAGAAGCCCGTGAAGTTGGTAATGGATTTTGTAGAGAATCAGAGAGTTGGTAATAGATTCTTCAAAGTCGGTAGAAAAAATCCGATTGTCGGTAAAAAAATTCAAAAAGCCGGTAATAAAGCAGATCCGTGTTATCCAAAAGAAGACAATTTTTAATGAAATCAAAGGAAATCGGACAGCATGCGGCTAGTCCTCCAACGCCTCTCTAATAAAAATCCACCAAATTCTACCGTATATGATACTCTAAAAATGGAAGGGAGGTCCAAATATGAACCCACGAACAGACCATGAAGATGAAATCGATATAAGAAAAACGAAGAACCTGACCGGGATCGGGTGCCTCCTTGCTGTCGTCCTCCCCATCCTCCTTCTCCCATTCATCATCGGATGGCTCTTTTTCAGGACCGGTGAAACCACCCTTGAAATCAGTTCGTCCCCCCATGACGTTCACACCATCGAGGTGGTGAAAGTGGACGAATTCCCCGATCCTGTCATCGATATCCGATACGGGGATCAGGTGATGACGAAAACCAAGATACCTGATGAGATCAAGATCCATTGGGAAAGTGATCAAAAAGCGACGGTCACCCTTATAAAAGGAGACCGGAAACAAACCATCCCTATTATATTCGACTAATAATCTAACACGAAATGGACGTGACCGACTCGATGACCAGCCACTATACCATCCGCCAGGCGCAAATGAAAGATGCACCACGACTATCCACCATCCGTCCCATTATCGATGGCGAGACTGAATTCATGGACCGGGAAAAGGGGGAGGCCTTCATCACGCCTGAAGGATTCCGCACGATCATCCAAACGGATGAAGAAACGCCCAATCATCTTTTCCTCGTAGCGGAAACGGACGGTGAGATCGTAGGATTCTCCCGGTGCGAAGGAAGTCCACTGAAACGTTCCGCCCATAGAGTTGAATTCGGCGTCTGCCTTCTGAAGGCCCACTGGGGAAACGGCATCGGCCGCAAGCTCCTTGAACAGTCGCTGCAGTGGGCAGACGCCCAGCAGATCAGAAAGGTCACCCTCTCCGTCCTCGCCGACAACCATAAAGCCATCAAGCTCTACGAACAGTACGGCTTTATAACCGAAGGCATCCTGGTGGACGACAAACGGTTGAGCGATGGAACCTACCACGACACGCTGATCATGGGAAGGATCCAAACGTCACACCTGCCGCCAGGCTGAAATGCCTGTTCACCCCCCCCATCTTCCTCATTAAAAAGCGTGATCTGCCCACCGGTCACGCTCAACCAAACAATCTACCCATTAGATATATTTGTAAAAGTTATAGGAAAACAATCCCGATTTTGCTATATTTGAAATAATCAGATAAAAAATAGGGGGATCTACACATGGACTTTTCCATCGTATGCAAAGGGTTGAGGAAGGAATTCCAGGGGGACGGCATCAAGACGCGCGCCCTGGACGAAGTGAATGCCACATTCAAGAAGGGCGAGTTTGTGTCCATCGTCGGGACATCGGGGTCGGGGAAATCAACCCTCCTGAGCATACTCGGTACATTGGACAGTCCCACTTCAGGGAGTATCCTCTATAACAACGAAGACATTAAAACGTATAACAAAAACGGGCTCGCCGACTTCAGGTTCAATCATATCGGCTTCATCTTCCAGCAGTTTCATCTGCTTCCGACCCTTACATCACTGGAAAACGTCATGGCTCCCCTTTTCTCAAGGAATGTATCATATAACAAAAAAGAACGGGCAGAAGCCGTCCTCGAGCGGGTGGGGCTGAAGGATAAAATGAACTCCCTGCCGTCCCAGCTTTCAGGCGGGCAGCAGCAGAGGGTGGCGATCGCCAGGGCCATTGTGCATGAGCCCCACTGGCTCCTTGCCGATGAGCCGACAGGGAACCTTGATACGGAGACTGGGGATATCATATTTTCCCTTCTGACCGAACTGAATCGCGAGAAGGGCTGCGGGGTGATATTCGTGACCCATGATCCGGCCCTTGCTGCCAAGGCAGACCGGATGATCGAGATGAAGGACGGGAAGATCCTGTCGGATAAGGAGCTGGCCCGGGTATGATCAGATTCATATGGAATAACTGGTGGCGCAATAAAGGGCGCTTTATCCTGCTCCTCGTCGGGGCACTCATCGTCAGCACGGGACTCAGCTACCTGGTCGGGGTCACCCAGTCAAACAACGGGACGATCGTCGAAGAGCTGCAGAACAGGTGGGAATCCTCGTATCATATCGTCGTGCGCCCGCCTGATACGAGAAGTGTCACGGAGGAGTTGAATCTCCTCGAGCCCAACTATCAGAGTGGGCTCTCCGGTGGCATCACGATGGAACAGTATGAAAAAATCAAAACGATGGAAGACATTGATGTCGCAGCCCCCATCGCCATGATCGGCTTCATGAACAATTCCATCGAGATGAATACATTGACCATATCCGAGCCCGGAGTGTACCGCCTGAAGATCACCGATGAAACGGATACAGGTGCAGGCATCCGGAAAGATGGGGGCAATACGTACTTCACGGTAGGGAACTGGCAACCGGAAGGTCTCGGGAAGGAGTACGGGGCTTCGCCCTTCATGGGCGAACAGTCCCTCGAGATGGGTTCTGAAGTCATGATCGCCGGGGTGGACCCGGAAGCGGAAAGCGCCCTTGTCGGACTTGATCAGTCTGTCCTTGATGAAGCAGGGAGCCGATATTTTAAACCGGACGATCAAGCCGAAGTGGTGGAGTATGAAGATGAAGACTTCACCCAGACCAGGATACCCGTCCTCCTCAGCAACCGGGAGTACGTAGAGAGCAAGGTCACCTATACGCTCATGAAACTTGATCTTCCGTTTTCTACTGAGGAACAGGCAAAAACGATGGAGAAGGTGAAGGAGAACGGAGGGCAAGACTACCTGGAGAAACAGTCGGGTGAAGAGGTAAAGTCCTACACCTTCACAACCGAGGAGGCCCATAAAAAAATCCTCGATCAGGCGATGCATCCTGATCCCGAATTGAGTACCACCAAGGAGAATTTCATCGCCTTTCAAGCAACCCCG
Organism: Rossellomorea marisflavi; assembly: GCF_009806575.1. Classification (NCBI taxonomy): domain Bacteria; kingdom Bacillati; phylum Bacillota; class Bacilli; order Caryophanales; family Bacillaceae; genus Rossellomorea; species Rossellomorea marisflavi. Next base: position 1,142,513 of record NZ_CP047095.1, read on the forward strand.
GTCAACTACCGCCCGGTAAGCAGTCCGTTTTCCGAGCGATGGCCGTTTGCCTATGAGGTGGAGCCTTACGAGATCCCTGAAGGGGTACCCCTCGCTGAAACCGACGCCTATCGTCCCGTCAAGATGTTCGGGGATGGGAGTTTCAACGATTGGAAGCGGGTGAAGATCGATGTCAAAGGAATCTTTGACCCTGCGAAGCTCAACATCTCAAAGGATCCGTTGACAGAGCTTCCCATGGAAACCTACTTCCCTTCGAAGTCGAATCTCGTGCTCGATCAAAACGGTGAGCCTGTGAACCCTCCTCAGGAAATGAAGCCCCTGAACAATCCGTATGGGTTCCTGACAAAGCCGCCGATGATGCTGACGACCCTTGATGCCGCAGCGGAATTGATGGGAGAGAAGCCGATTTCGTCGATCCGGATCAAGGTCGCAGGCGTGGAAGCCATGACCGATGAAAGTGAAAAGACACTTCAGGAAGTCGCCAAGCGGATCGAGGACGAAACCGGACTCATCACCGATATCACCCTCGGGTCATCGCCTCAGCCGGCCCTGACCCATATCCCGGGCATCAAGGGAGAAGAGTCCATCGGCTGGGTGGAACAGCCGTGGATCAAAATCGGTTCATCCATGACGATCTTCAAGGAAGCAAAAGTGGGCTTGAGCGGGGTGATCGCAAGCGTCATCCTGGTGGCCATCATCTACGTGTTCTCATCGAACCTCATCATGATGTACACGAGGAAGAAGGAGTTCGCCGTCCTATTATCCATCGGTTGGAGACCGGTCCAGCTGTCGCGGATGCTCTTCACGGAAGCCCTGATCCTCGGGACCTTCGTGTCGGTGGTGAGCTGGATCATCCTCGGATACTTCACCGTCACCTCCACGGTGGAGACGTCGCCGTTCAGATTCCTTCTCATGGGGCTGTTCGGCATCCTGATCTATCTGCTCGGAACGATGATCCCTGCGTATCTTGTCGGGAAGATCAAACCGTATGAATCCATGAAGGCAGGAGAGATCTCCCATATCGGCAGGAGGCTGATCCCATCCGCTGCGATCTGGTCCATGAGCCTGAACTCCTTCCTGTCGAGATGGAAGCGGAGCTGCCTGTCAGTGGTCTCCATTGCCCTTCCGACCAGCCTGTTCGTGGTGTTCCTCTTCATCACCTACCGGTTGAAGGGGGTCATGTTCGCGACCTGGCTCGGGGAGTACGTCGCCATGGAAGTAAGCTCGATGCATTACATCGCCATGGGCGTCGCCTTATTGATTGCCATCCTCACCACAACGGAAATCATGTGGCAAAACATTTCGGAGCGTCAGCCCGAAATCGCCCTGCTGAAATCCATCGGGTGGAAGAATCGTTCCATCCGCTCCCTGGTTCTCTATGAAGGGGCATTCAGCGGACTGTTCGCCGGCATCATCGGCATCTTCATCGCCTTTGTATTTGTTTGGAAAATCTACGGGGAACCGCCTCTGGAGCATGCGCCATTTTTTGCCCTGGCCATTGTCATCCCGATCCTGACGGGGATGGCGGGAGCGCTTTTCCCCGCACACAAAGCGGTGAAAGTCCAGCCTTATCAAGCGCTTGGCGGCACAGCGGAGCATTCGGGGAAAACGGAGAAGCGGGTGAAGGTCACCTTGGGTGTGGCGACTGCAATCCTCTTCATCGGCCTTGTCACCATCTTATCTCAAGCGATCCCTGACTCGAAACCGGCTGTCACCACCGCTGATACCAAGGATGTGAAGGGGACGGATGGAGCAATCCAAACATCCACCGCCCCTTCAAAAGACGAAACAAAATCGGATGCTAAACCTGAAGCCAAACCGGAAGGCGAAGAGGTGGCCTTGGACCGCGAATTCTGGAAAGTAATCGAATTCGAAAAGCCGTGGAACGCCGATCCCCTTCAGTATACGTTCAGGCTGGATGAACCTAAGAAAGCCAAGGCAAACACGAAATCCATCGTCATCAAAGCACGGATCCAGAACCTGACGACGGAAGATGAGTGGGATGACTATAAGATCACCGGACAGTTCTTAAAGGATCAGGATGGGAAAGAATACCAGCCTGTCGACACCGAGGTCATTTCCCGCAAGAACTGGAACGGGATCCGGATGAAGCCGGGAGGGGAAGCGATTGTTTCCCTAGCGTTCGAAGTACCGAAAAACAAGGAAAACTTCAATTTCATTCTGTCCCGTGTCTCCCAGCCTGGGGATGTCGTGATCAAGCACATAGACAAGGGACTCTGACGACAGAAAGGATCCGGCCATGAAACGATATAATCTGATTGTCATCTTTAATGAAGCGATGGATAGGGTCCTTCTGTGCAGGAGGAGGAAGGATCCGTATCAAGGATTGAGCAACTTCATCGGAGGGAAGATCGAAGAGGGTGAATCAGGTCAGGCTGCCGCCTACAGGGAAATGGAGGAGGAATCGGGCCTCACGGGGGAAGATGTCTCCCTGTTCCACCTCATGGACTTGACCTATCATCTCTCGGGATTCGACCTGGAAGTCTACGCGGGGAGATGCATGCGTGACGTCGACGTGCACGGAGAAGAAAATGAACTCTATTGGTCTCCACTGGATGTCGACTTCACCGATCAGACGCACTATGCAGGAGAAGGGAGCCTGGGGCATATCCTTGCCCACGCTGCCCTTTACAAGTCTCTCTTTTTTCAGGAAACCATGGAAGTGAAGTGATGGTTTCACAAGACGCCCGGCAGCAAGGGACCCAGATGCTGCCGGGCGTTTATTTCTGTTTGATCCGGCTCCGCTCTCTCATTACACAGAAAACTAGATTCTCAGGAACAATCCGGGATAGTCCACCACCAGCCCTTCCCTGTCTACAAAGATGCTGGATTCATAGGTGGGGCTTTGATAACGGAATTCCCTGATACCGTTTGAATCCCGGAGAAGGGTGTAGTGCTGGGTGACCTTCCGGAATGTGAGATCTGGCACTGAAAGATAGACGACGTCCATGCTCACGGTTCGGCCCTGCACCCACTCCATTCGGTTGATGGGGAGGGAGTTGGTGAAAGGGGTGCAGGAGATGTCGATATCGATGGCTCCGGTCAGCTCCTCGATGGGCCCGTGTTCCCTGTCGAACCAGCTTCCAGATCCGTCGGCATGAAGGGTCAAGGACCGGTCACCGATGCGGAGAGAACCTTTCCTGAACGTCCAGGATCGATCCAGTTCAAGGCTGTAGTGGACTTCCTCTGCTGAATGATGCACCGTGCTCTGGATCGTGATGCACCCGTCCTTTTCAGCGAGGGAGAGTTCTTCCGTTTCTTCACGTTGATTTTTCCAGCGAATCATTTTCTTGTCCTCCTTTATGAAATGCGAATCGGTCCTTGCCGGCGCACCCGTTCTATGCCAAAATAAGGCCGGGAGGAAAACGACTATGAAACAGCAACTACTGCTCTTCATCTACTTCACCCTGGCCATCGTCAGCTTCTTTGCCCTCTATGATTCGTGGGTGATCCTGAAGTCGGGCTGGCGCGTGGAATCATTCCTGTTCATTGCGATGGGAATCCTCGCCATCATCCTGATCATCCGTCACCTCGGGAAGAGGAAGTAGATACAAGAAAAGCCGGAGATTTCGTATGAAAATCTCCGGCTTGTTTTTATAGGTATGACTCTATCTACATGATACAAAAAAACGGAATATAAGTCTATTTATTTTTTTGATTCAATGTGAAAATAAAGAAGTGCACAAGGAGCGTAACGTTACGACTTTCTGACGAAAAGAGGGCGTACATTGAAAAAGAATCTATCAACAGACGAAGCGATCGAGCGATGGAATGAGCACGCGGAGGCATTCACGGCAGGCTACACGGAGGAGGGGGACCGGAGCAGGCGAATCCTCTTGAATCCCGCGATCTTCTCCCTTCTCGGGCATGTGGAAGGGACGGAGATCCTCGATGCAGGCTGCGGAGAAGGGTATTTGAGCAGGCTCCTGGAACGGAAGGGGGCCCATGTGACGGCCGTGGATTATTCCACGGAAATGCTCAAGCTTGCCGAAGCGAAGACGACGGAATCATCCGGGATCCGCTACCACCATGGAAACTGTGAGAATCTGAATTTCCTGGATGATCGGTCGTTTGATAAGGTCGTCTCCAATATGGTCATCCAGGACCTTGAAGATCACACGGCGGCACTCCGGGAATGCTACCGGCTCCTGAGAGATGGCGGGACGCTCGTCTTTTCCATCCTCCACCCGTGCTTCATCACGCCGGGAAGCGGATGGATCCGGGATGAACAGGGTGAAAAGGAAGCGTGGAGGGTATCCGGATACTTCCTTGAGGGAGTCTATGAACAGCCGTTTCCCGAAGGAGCCGAAAACAAAGTGGTCTTCTACCACAGGAGCCTCACCACGTACACGACTGCCATCCGGGAGACAGGTTTCATGATTGAAGAGATGGTGGAGCCGAGACCGTCGGATGAACTGGTGAGGGAGGATAAGGAGTACAGGGAAGACCTGATCCACCCGAATTTCCTCGTATTCAAACTGAGGAAGGGGAAAAGGGATGTAAGCTGGTCTCCTGGACTGTAAACTGTAATCCAGCAAAGAACTTGCCGGGTATCCCGGCATTTTTTTGTTGCCCACTGGTGGGGCGGTTGTTGAAAGCTCCTTCAGCATGTGATAGAGGCCACTTTAACTGAGCACACTAAATGGGAAGATGAGGCCGATGACGTACAGTATGAAACAGGTCACAGAGATGACGGGTGTACCTGCTTCTGCCCTGCGATATTATGAGAAAGAGTGCATCCTGCCCTTTGTGGACCACAACGATAAGGGAATCAGGGTGTACGATGACGTGAACGTTGAGTGGATCTATTTTATCCTGGCCCTCCCTGAAACGGACATGCCTATCAGGTAAATCAAAGAGTATGTGGCTCGTTATATGGAGGGGGATGCCACAAAAGAGGAGAGGCGAAAACTTCTTCTTCAACCCGAGCAGAATGTCGAAACGAAGCTGAGCTCCCAGTTCGAGTATTGGAAGCGGATCAAGAAGAAGCTCGTATCCTACGGGGAGATTGAGAAGAACCTCCAGTAGGAGAAAGCCCACCGGATCCCGGCGGGCTTTTCGTTTAACTCCATTTCTTCACGCGTTGTAATCTCAATGCATTCAACACGACCGAGACCGAACTGAACGCCATGGCGGCCCCTGCTACCCACGGGGCAAGCAGCCCGGCTGCGGCAATGGGGATGCCGATTGTATTATAGGCAAATGCCCAGAAGAGGTTCTGTTTGATGTTGCGCATGGTCTTGCCGCTCATCAGGATCGCATCGGCAATGCTGTGAAGATCACCGCGCATCAAGGTGATATCAGCGGCTTCCATGGCTACATCGGTCCCGGTGCCGATGGCCATCCCTATAGTGGCCGTGGCGAGGGCAGGTGCGTCGTTGATGCCGTCCCCGACCATGGCCACATTTTTACCGACTTTCTGAAGCTTTTTGATTTCAGAGGCCTTTCCTTCCGGGAGGACTTCTGAAATCACATCATGGATACCGACCTGGGAAGCGATCGCTTTCGCTGTGCGCGTGTTGTCCCCCGTCATCATGATGACATTGATGCCCATTTTCTGAAGTCGTTCGACGGCAGCCTTTGAGGTTTGTTTTACCGTATCCGCGACAGCCAGGAGTCCTGCATACCGTCCGTCGATGGCGACAAGCATGGCGGTTTTTCCCTGTGATTCAAGCTCTGCTTTTTTTTCGGCGATGAAGGCGACTTCCACCCCAAGCTCATCCATGAAGGCCCTGGTGCCGATCAGCACATGCCGGCCATCGACTGTGGCACGGACGCCTTTACCGGGAACGGCCTCGAATGATGAGGTGGAAGAAGGGAGTGCCCCTTTATCCTTCAGACCCTGGACGATGGCCTGTGCCAGGGGATGTTCGGATTGCTGCTCCGCGGAGGCGACGAGTCGCAGGAAATCATCCTCTTCCACCCAATCAGCCATGAGATGATCGGTCAGGACGGGTGCTCCATTTGTGACGGTCCCGGTTTTATCCAGCACCACGGTGTCGATGAGCTGGGTCTGTTCGAGGTGCTCCCCGCCTTTGAAGAGGATCCCGAATTCCGCCGCCCGTCCGGAACCGGCCATGATCGAAGTAGGAGTGGCAAGGCCGAGAGCGCACGGACATGCGATGACAAGGACGGCGATGAAGACTTCAAGGGCCTGGGTGAAGTCACCCGGCTCGATCCAGATCATCCATATAAGGAAGGTAAGGAGGGCGAGGCCCACCACGATGGGAACGAAAATGCCTGATATCCGGTCCGCCAGGCGCTGGATCGGTGCCTTGGATCCCTGGGCATCCTCGACGACCTTGATGATGCGGGCAAGCGCCGTATCTCGTCCGACTTTAAGGGCCTTCATCCGGATGGCACCGTTCTGATTCACCGTTGAACCGAACACTGGATCGCCGATGATCTTGTCGACAGGAAGGCTTTCACCTGTAAGCATGGACTCATCGATGGACGTATGGCCATCCGTCACTTCTCCGTCAACGGGAATTTTCTCACCAGGCTTCACGATGACAATGTCTCCGGTTGCCACTTCCTCTACCGGAATGTCGATTTCCTTCTCGTCCCTATAGACATGGGCCGTTTTTGCCTGCAAACCCATGAGCGTCTTGATCGCCTCGGATGAACGTCCCTTTGCGTTCGCTTCGAACAGCTTCCCGAGGAGGATCAGGGTGATGAGGACCGCGCTCGTTTCGAAATACAGATGGGGCCCGTGATGGCTTCCGGCCGTCACGATGGCCTGGTACAGGCTATAGAAGTAAGCGGCGGATGTCCCCATGGCTACCAAGACATCCATATTCGCACTTCCATTCCTCAGTGCTTTGTATGCTCCGATGTAGAACTGTGCCCCGATGATGAACTGCACGGGTGTTGCCAGGATCAGCTGGACCCACGGGTTAGTAAGGAAATCGGGTACGTATAGGAAGGAAGTAAACGAAAAATGGCCTACCATCGTCCAGAGTAGCGGAAGGGAGAGAATGGCGGAAAGGATGAACTTCCGCTTCTGGACCTTGATGGCTTTCTCCCGGTGATCGCCTGCATCTTCCTGGGATGGCCGGTGGGCACCGTACCCGAGCTTCTCAACTTTCGCAATCATTTCACTGACGGAGGTTTGAGAAGGGTGATAGGAAATGACGGCCTTCTCAAGGGCAAGGTTTACGCTTGCAGATGTGACGCCATCGAGTTTTTTCAATCCTTTTTCAATCCGGGCCGAGCAGGCGGCACACGTCATCCCGGTAATCTCAAGCTCCGTTTTTTCATGGACGACTCCATACCCGAGAGCATCGATCTTCTCTTCCAAGTCCTTTTCACCAAGTTTGGCAGGGTCATAGGAGATGGACGCTTTCTCAAGGGGGAGGTTCACGGTGGCCTTTTCGACACCGTCCAATTTATTCAGTCCCTTTTCAATCCGGTTCGCACAGGCGGCACACGTCATGCCCGAGATGTTCAGGGTGGTTTCTTTCTTGTTTGCATTCATGATCGTCAAGCCTCCTTTATACCTGGTAAGGGTATATTTGTGTGGAAAAGAAAGAGTGCATGGACTGCACTCCCATTTGATTCTTTACACTACGTCATAGCCTTGATCGTCAATGGTTTCCTTGATCTCGTCGAGGCTGACAACGGCATTGTCGAATTCCACTTCGACCTTGGCATCCGCGAGGCTTACGTTGACCTTTTTAACACCGTCAAGACCGCCTACATTCTTCTCTATGGCATTGACGCAGTGGTTGCATGACATTCCTTGTACATTCAAGGTGATTTGTTCCATGATAATCGCTCCTTTTGGTTGGGTATTCCGGTATGAGTTATTTTTTCATCAGCTTTTGAATCGTGACGACAAATTCATCGAGGACCGATTCGTCCCCTTCATTGAGACGGTCCACGACACAGCCCTTCAAATGCCCCTCGAGTAGGATCTTCGCTACGCTGTTAAGGGCGGACTGGGTCGCCGAAAGCTGTGTGATCACATCGTCACAGTACACGTCCTTTTCAATCATGCCTTTGATGCCGCGAATCTGCCCTTCGACGCGATTCAGCCGGCTGGTGAGATTCCGTTTCACCTCTTCAGGGTGATGACTCTTGCGGCAGGAGATGCCGTCCTTCAATTCATCTTCCATACGATCACCTCCCGGAAGTATGTTGCTTCCTGTTTTTCTCAGTTGAGTCAAGTGTAATGTACCTATAGGGGGTATGTCAAGTGGGTTGCTTATGTAATGATCATCCTAGGCCGAATGTGAATGATGGACGATCAGAGGCATGCAGTGAAAGGGGGAGGGGTTCTACATTTAATGGTATACTATTTACATGTTATACCAACCAGGGGGATGATCATGAAAACATTCGGTAAACTAAATCATGAGTTGAATTATTGGAAAAGAACGGGGGTATATGCTGTCATTCAGAATGATTATGATCAGTTTTTATGTGTAGAAAATCTGGATGGGCATTTGTTTTTAGTTGGCGGAGGTGTTGAGTCAGAGGAATCTCTTGAACGGGCATTATCGAGAGAGAGCATCGAGGAAACGGGTCACGACATTCAGATCATTGAGGAAATAGGCAGAGCTGAAAGGCATTGGGTATCAGAGAAATACCCTGGTGATTCCCAACATAATGTTGGAATAGTATACGCATGTGAACTATTAGAAAAAATAGCAGAGCCCGTTGAAAAAGAAATCATGCGCTGGGTCGATTTTGATTATTTGGAAGGACATCTTTTTCACGAACATCACTTATACTTAGTAAAACAATACTTGAAGATTTCAGAACCATGATACATATGCGGAAAGTTAAAAGGCACATACGCTGATCAGTATGTGCCTTTTGAGGTGGGAACGATATCGGATACGGAAATGAAACCAGTTTGCATCAAAGCAATTTTAGCAGGGCAAACACCCCGAAACCGAAGACGATGATCCCCGATAGACGGTTGATCCAGGCGAGGCTGTCATTCGAGAATTTTTTCCTGAACAGGCTCACGCCGAAGCTTAGGGAAAGCCACCATGCGGCTGATCCAAGGAACACACCAGTCACCATGAGAAGGGCCGACATCAGGTCAAAGCTGGACTTTCCGAGACCGATACCGGAGAAGATCCCGATGAAGAAAAGGATGGTCATGGGGTTTGTCACCGTCAAAAAGAAGACGGAGGTATAGGATTTCAGCAGTCCGCCACCCCTTGCAGAAGCAGCATGACCTGCAGGTCTGGAGCGGTACGTCTGGATACCGAGATAACAGAGGAAGAGTCCGCCGATCAGCTGAAGCCACAGCTTTTGGCTGATCAAAAAGCTCGTGATGAATGTCAGGCCGAATGCGGCGATGCATCCGTAGATGGCATCGGCTGATGCGGCCCCCAGTCCTGATACGAATCCCGTCAAGCGACCTTTTGAAAGGGTGCGGTTGATGCAGAGGATCCCGATCGGGCCGACGGGCGCTGCAACGGTGAACCCGATCAGCAGGCCTTTTAAAAGAAAAATGAAGTCCATATGTTCACAATCTCCTCAGAAGTTTCATTTTAGTATAGTAAAAAATCCGGTAGAATGAAAGAAGGATTTAAATGGAAGAAATGAGCCTTTTATAGGAAGGGAGAAGGAAGCGTGGAACCGATCAAAAAAGCGTACGGATACATAACCAGAAATCACGATGGAAGACCACAGGTATTGGTGTTTCAGCATCCGATCCTTGAAGCGGGTGTCCAGATCCCCAAAGGGACGGTGCAGGACGGAGAAGATCCTGAAGCGGCCGTCGTCCGTGAAATGATCGAGGAGACCGGCCTAACAGAATGGGGGAAACCTGAATTCCTTGCCGACGACAGGTGGCGAGCGGACGATGGAAGCATTCATCATCGGCATTTTTATCGCCTGGATCAGGGGGATGCTCCTGATCAATGGCAGCATGAGCCCTCTGGCGGTGGAGAAGAAGAGGGACTGCAGTTCACCCTGTTCTGGATTTCTTCACCGGGGGATATTCCGTTGGCAAGGGGACATGGGGACTATTTGCATCATGTGCTGGAAGAGAGACCGGAAGATGGCCTGAGGTGTCTGGAGGCATCCGAAGACGTCAAACAGGTGTATATAATAGAAGAAGGTATGGAGAGGATCATTGGAGAGACGCGTGAACGGATTTCATTCGAAGAGGACGGCGCAGTCCTGGTGAGGGAACAGACCCTAACATCCGAAGAGATCGGGGATCGAAGGACCGTGACCCGATTGATGGCCTCCACGAATCGTCCCCTTTCCGTTGAGGATTCAGGTGGTGGCGTGAGGGCCGTGTATGCCGGAGACCATGTAATCATCGAGAGGGAAGGCGGAGAGAGGCGTATTTCTCTTCATCATGTTCCTGTGGATACGTTTTCGGTTGAGCTCCTCCTCCGCACGCTGCCTCTCGAAGGGGGCTATGTCCGGTCCTTCCATGCGTTCAATATCCTTAAAGAAGAGGAGCAGCTCATCGAGATCCATGCGGATGAACAGCCCGACGGCTCCTTCAAGGTAAAGGTCGGATTCGGTGCGATGACCCAGTGGTACTGGATCCGCACCGATACGCGCGAACTCCTGAAGCAATCGTCGGAGCCCGCTCCCGGCCTGAAGATGGAGTTTCGAAGATAGGCAGATCTCCAGTTGTATTCTTGCTGAAATTCAGGTAGAATGGTAAAGTTTTAACAATACTTTTCGTTCGGGGTAATAAATCGTTTACTGAACATGCGAGGCATGCCTGAAAATACTTGGGAGATACCCCCGACCGTGCTCCTCAAAGGCCTGCATCAGATCCATGTTTACTAAACCATTCCAATTATGAGGTGCGTAACATGCAAGAAGTTTCAACATCAACTAAGAATGTTTTCAGAGGGCCCATAGCCATATTTGTGTTAGCCGTCGTGCTCCTATGGATGAAAACGTATGCTGCCTATCAGATTGAGTTCAATCTTGGGATCGACAACAGCATGCAGAAATTTCTACTATTCTTAAACCCGTTAAGCTCAAGTCTATTATTCTTGGGAATCGCCCTGTTCTTCAAGGGGAAAGTGCAATCGACCCTGTTGATTGTCATTCAGTTCCTTCTATCATTCCTGCTCTATGCCAATGTCGTCTACTATCGTTTCTTCAACGATTTCATCACCGTCCCGGTCCTGATGCAGACAAAGACCAATGCAGGGCAGCTCGGTGACAGTGCCTTCTCCCTGATGACACCGTTGGACATCTTCTATTTCGCCGATACGATCCTCTTGATCGCGCTCTTGGCCTTCAAGGTGTCGAAGCCGGCCGCTAAGCGGAAATGGAAATCGGCAGGTCTTGTCATTGCCATGGCTGCCATCGTATTCTCCATCAATCTCCATCTTGCGGAAAAGGATCGTCCAGAACTTTTGACACGTACGTTCGACCGCAACTATCTGGTGAAATACCTGGGATCATACAACTTCACGATCTATGATATCGTCCAGAACGTCCAGACCGCGAGACAGCGCGCCATGGCGGACAGCAGCGACATCACCAGTGTGGAAAACTATATCAAAGCCAATTACGCAGAGCCGAATCCTGCTTATTTCGGCAAGGCGAAAGGCATGAACGTGGTGTACCTTTCCCTGGAATCGCTGCAGTCCTTCATCATCGACTATGAGATCGATGGGCAGGAAGTGACACCGTTCCTGAATTCACTGGCTCATGATAATGAAACCTTCTACTTCAAGAATTATTTCCATCAGACTGGACAAGGGAAAACGTCCGATGCAGAGTTCATGATGGACAACTCCCTGTACCCTATGGCACAAGGATCGGTCTATGTGAGCAAGGCGCAGAATACATTCCACTCGGCTCCGGCCATCCTGAAGAAGGATGACTATGTTTCCGCGGTATTCCACGGTAACTACAAAACATTCTGGAATCGGAATGTAATGTACAAGTCACTCGGCTATGATAAATTCTTCGATGCCGAATACTACGATATGTCAGAGGATAACATCAAGAACTACGGCATGAAGGATAAACCATTCGTGGAAGAATCCCAGCCGCTACTTGAAAGCCTTGAGCAGCCGTTCTACAGCAAGTACATCCTTCTGTCCAACCACTTCCCGTTCAAGATGGATGAGGGAGATACCGACTTCCCTGCTGCCGACACGGATGATAAAGTTGTCAATCAATACTTCCAGTCAGCGCACTATATGGATGAAGCATTGAAGCAGTTCTTCGACCAGCTGAAGGAATCGGGTCTCTATGACAACACGATCGTCGTCATGTACGGGGATCACTACGGAATCTCCGAGAACCATAACCAAGCCATGAAAGAAATCATCGGGAAAGACATCGATGATTATGAATATGCCCAGCTCCAGCGGGTACCGCTATTCATTCATGCACCAGGTGTCAAAGGCGGTGCCAAGGATACGTACGGAGGAGCCGTCGATGTCATGCCGACCGTGCTCCATCTCCTCGGTGTCGATACGAAGGATTACCTGCAGATCGGATCCGACCTCCTGAGCAAGGATCACCGTGAAGTCATCCCGTTCCGTAATGGAGATTTCATCACACCGACCATCACATCGGTGAACGGCAAATACTACAGCAATGAAGACGGACAAGAGATCAAGGGTGACGGGTTTGCCGAGCTGAACAAGCAGGCGAAGACCGAGCTTTCCATCTCCGACAGCATCGTCAACAAAGATCTGCTCCGTTTCTACACACCTGAAGGTTACACGCCGATCGATCGTGATGACTACAACTACATTTATGACAAAGAAGCAGACGTGAATGATCAGTAAACATGACAGCCCCCGCCTAGAAATGGCGGGGGCTGTTTTACTAATTATGAAGAAGGGACGGTCTTCTTGCCTGCTCTTTCAATCAACACGTAATTGACGTAGGTGAGGGCAAAGGGGAGGAAGGCGAGAAAAAATGCCGTGTCAAGAAACCTCTCGATCTGTTTGGAGGAGTCGGAATGAAGTATAAGGATCACACTTGCCATAATAAGCGCATGCAGTGCAAAAGCGATGAAGAGTGCGAACCACTTCCGTCCGGTCCTGACATAAAAGGGGAGCGAAATCACGCTCGACAGACAGCAGCTGATCAAGGCTGTGAGTATAAAGGTGCCGATATTCAGCATCATGCTTCACTCACTCTTTGAACCTTTCCGAAGAAGCATTCCATCACCGTCCGAAAGCGCTCCTTCTCCTCGAGGAACGGATAATGATTGCTCTCATCGAATACTACGAGCTCTGCGCCCGGAATGCCTTCCCGCATTTCCTCCGAGTAAAGAAGAGGACACTGGACATCATGTCGGCCGCAGACAATCAAGGTCGGCGTATCAATGAGGTGCAACTTCCGGGTCACATCGAAAAGCTGGATCTCCCGGTTGAAGAAGTCCATGCGCGTGGCACTGATCCGCTTCGTGACATGGGGAGGGAAGAGAGAGGGAAACCGCTCCGGCTTGTATAAAGAAAACGAAATCCGCTCACGGGTCAATGCTTTTCTCTCGTCTTCCGGAAGGCCAGATCCCTTCAAGGTGATGTTCAGCTCCTGCATCCGCACGTAGTCAGGGTGATCTTCATGGTAGATGCAGTGTGGTGATTCCGACATGAATTCCCTTGCTGCCGAACCGACGATCACAAGGGAATTCAGGCTTTGGGAAAAATAAATGCCGTACACAGTCCCGATCATCCCGCCGGTGGAATGGCCGGCGAACGTCCAGCTCTTGATCCCAAGGGACTCACGCACCGCCTCGAGATCGAATACCGTTTCGAGAAATCCGAGCTGGTACGGTTCATGTGCACGTTCCGAGTGCCCTGCTTCCCGCATATTCACAAGGAACACCTCATGTGTTTCGGTGAAGGCGTCAGCAAAATGGTCTCCTGAAGCATTGAATGCCGAGTAGTGATGGGTCACGCATAAAGGATCACCGCTTCCTTTACGAAAGACTTCAAAGCATCCCCGCTTCGTATCGAGTAGTTCCTGTTTCCAAGTCATCCGTTTCACGTCCTTTCCCTTTTATATACGGCAGTGAGGAGGGGATTTCCTGCATAACAAAACGCCCGCGAAAGATTCGCGGGCGTTTCTGTGTTCCTATTCCAGATTGGCATGCCTGCCGAACATCGTATCGGATGTGAGTCCTTTTTTATCCATATAGCGGAGGATGACCGCATCGTAGAACAGGAGGAGCGTCTGTTCGAAGAGGGAGCCCATCGGTTGGATGGTGGCCCGCTCTTCGCCTGATTCATGCTTCGGTGAACCGGGAAGCCCCACGACGATGTCGGCCAGTTTTCCGATGGTGGAGTCGGGTTTGATCGTGACGGCCGCCACGATCGCACCGAGCTCCTTCGCTTTCTCTGCCATGGGTACAAGGCTTTTCGTCTCCCCTGAACCGGTGCTGATGATGAGGAGGTCCCCTTCTTCAAGGTTCGGCGTGACCGTTTCCCCGACCACATATGCATCGAGTCCCATATGCATCATGCGCATCGTGAAGGACTTGGCCATCAGTCCGGAACGTCCGGCGCCTGCCGTGAAGATCTTACCGGCTTCCATGATGCGGTTGGTCAGCTGTTCCGCCGACCGGTCCCCGATCAAGTCCGGAGCCTTTGACAGCTCCTTCAGGATTTCGTTCATATAGCCTGTCGTCTGCATGGGATTACCCTTTGTTGATGAGCTCGCGGATTTTCGCTGCAGTCGCTGCTTTATCATCCTGGGATGTGATGCCGCCTCCGACGATGATGAGATCTGGGTTTTCTTTGATCACTTCAGGAAGGGTCTCGAGCTTGATTCCGCCTGCGATGGCCGTTTTGGCGTTTTTCACGACGCTCTTGATGGTATGAAGGTCTTCGAATGAGTTCTTGCCTTCTGCCTGAAGGTCATATCCAGTGTGGACACAGATGTAATCTGCTCCGAACTGATCCAATTCCTTCGCGCGTTTTTCTATATCTTTCACTCCGATCATATCGACGAGGAGTTCTTTGCCTTGTTTCTTCGCTTCTTCGACGGCACCTTGGATGGAGGCATCTTCAGCCACTCCGAGGATCGTCACGATATCTGCGCCTGCTTCTGAAGCTTTCATCACTTCATAGCCTGCTGCATCCATGATTTTAAGGTCGGCAAGAACAGACAGGGAAGGGAATGCTTCCTTGATTTCCTTGACAGCCTTCAGTCCTTCATTGATCACGACAGGAGTTCCGATTTCCACGATGTCGATGTATTCTTCTACTTCCTTGACGACTTCCTTCGCCTCGGGAATGTTGACTAAGTCCAGTGCAAGTTGTAATTTCATAGATCCTTCACTCCTTGAAAAAATTTGTGCTGTGCGGGTCACCCCTTCAGCCATTTCACTATAACGCATGAGGTGAATCCATGTAAGTACGCACATTTTACTTACATAGTGTCAAAAAGTATACTAAGGGATAGAATTCAATCAGGAGGTAGCCCTATGTCACGCTTAGAAGAGAAAACATTCCAATGTGAAAAAGAACTGACCCTCTCCGTCATCGGCGGTAAATGGAAGATGCTCATCCTTTGGCATCTTGGAAAAGAAGGGACCAAACGATTCGGAGAGCTCAAAGCCCTCATGCCCGGAATCACCCAGCGCATGCTCGTCAACCAGCTCAGAGAGCTTGAAGAAGACCAGATCGTCCACCGTGAGGTCTATCCCGTCGTCCCTCCCAAAGTAGAGTATTCCCTCACAACACAAGGTCAAACACTCATGCCCATACTCGAATCCATGTACGAATGGGGCAAAACGTATATGACCACGTTGAAAGAACCAAGCAAAATAGAAGCATAAATAACGATTTAAAAAAGACTGAATCCGCATGAGGACGAGGCTCATACAGATTCAGTCTTTTTATGGAGAGGTAGCGTTGAATCCGTTATCATTCATATGGGAAATGTTATAAAGCCAACCAGGAACTACCGGTGAGGCATTCGATTCTCCACACAATTGTCATATTATCCACCGGTGACAGGATGGTTCTCCTGTATAATTCTAGTAACCATCACGTTATCGTTTGGTCCATGGAGGACCATAAAGGATCTATATTATTGGAGGTGTAAGTCTTCCTTCGGGTAAGACGATGTATTGACAGCCATAAACTTAACGATTTTTGCCATTTTGATCGCCCTCACCGCTTTTTTTGTCGCAACGGAATTTGCGATGGTGAAGGTGCGTTCCACCAAAATTGATCAACTAGTATTCGAAGGGAAAAGGGGAGCGGCTTCGGCCAAAAAGGTTGTCAGTCATCTGGATGAGTACCTGTCAGCCTGTCAGCTGGGCATCACGGTGACCGCCCTCGGGATCGGATGGGTGGGTGAGTCCACCTTCGCCGTCATCTTAGAGCCGATCTTCAGTTTCCTGAATATCGGCGAGTCCCTTTCAAGCGTCCTTGTCATTGCCATCGCCTTCATGATTGCGACCTTCATGCACGTTGTCATCGGGGAACTTGCTCCGAAAACGCTGGCGATCCAGAAGGCGGAGACGATCACGCTCCTGACAGCCGGTCCCATCATCCTGTTCTACCGGATCCTTTTCCCGTTCATCTGGTTCCTCAACGGATCTGCACGTCTCCTCGTCCGGGCATTCGGTATGAAGCCCGCCTCCGAGCACGATGCGGCCCACTCCGAGGAAGAACTCAGGATCCTCATGTCTGAAAGCTATGAGAGCGGCGAAATCAATCAGAATGAACTGACATACATGAATAATATCTTCACCTTCGACGAACGACTAGCGAAGGAAATCATGGTCCCTAGAACAGAGATGGTGACCGTGTCCGTCGACCAGGGATTCGATGAAATCATGGATCTCATCAAGTCGGAGAGATTCACGCGATACCCGGTGATCGATGGGGATAAAGACCACGTCGTCGGATTCATCAACGTCAAGGAGCTCCTCACTGAACGGTTGAGGCAGGGCAAGAGGACGGGGGACGACTTCTCCCTCAAATCCCATATCAACCCCATCATCCGAGTGGTGGAAACGGCCCCTATCCACGATGTGCTTCTCAAGATGCAGAAGCTCCGCACCCATATCGCCATCCTGGTCGATGAGTATGGCGGCACCTCGGGCATCGTGAGCTTCGAAGATATCCTCGAGGAAATCGTCGGCGAGATCCGCGATGAATTTGACCAGGATGAAGTGGCACCCGTCAGGAAGCTGAACGATCATCACTTCATCATCGATGCGAAGCTTCTGATAGAAGAAGCGAATGAAGTGCTCGGCATTGAACTCGAGAACGAAGAAGTCGACACGGTCGGAGGATGGTTCCTATCCAACACGATCGAAAGCGAAGCAGAGCTTGAGTCCCACGGGTACGTGTTCAAAGTGCACAAAAAGGATGGATATCACATCCAGTATTTAGAAGTGAAAAAGCCTGAGTCCCTCGTTTCCTGATGGGAACCTTGCATGGCCACCGGAGAGTATACTCTCCGGTGGTTTTTTGTGGTCATAGAAATAGACTATCGATCATCATCAGATGCGCGCTGTTTCAGTTTGGCGGATTTTGTCTTACTCATGTGGATGGGCTAGCGGGGAAACAGATTGCTTTCTTTCTCCAAATTGATTTGAAATAATGGTGAATAGATATCAAAAGGAGGAATTCTTTCATGAGTCAATCTGTGAATCCGTTATTTCAACCTTTCCAATATGGAGCCCTATCCCTGCCGAATCGTACGGTGATGGCACCGATGACGCGCGGGTTTTCACCAGGGGGCGTACCGGGGCAACCCGTCGTCGATTATTACCGCAGACGCGCAGAAAATGAAGTAGGCCTGATCGTCACGGAAGGTACCGGCATCAACCATCCGGCATCCGTATCCGGTGACAGCATCCCGTTATTCCACGGGGAAACGGCCCTGGAAGGATGGCGAGCAGTCGTGGAGGCCGTCCACGAAGCGGGAGGAAAGATCGTTCCCCAGCTTTGGCATGTGGGGATGACCCGCAAGAAGGGCGAGCTACCGAACGCTGAGGCACTGCCCGTTGGACCGTCAGGCTTGACACTTACCGGGGAACAGGTGACTGAGCCGCCGACGACGGAAGAAGTGGAACAGCTCGTCGCAGCCTATGCCCAGGCGGCAGCCGATGCAAAACGGATCGGATTCGACGGCATCGAGTTACACGGTGCCCACGGATACCTCATCGATCAATTCTTTTGGGAGAAAACGAATAAGCGGACCGACCGCTATGGCGGCGATCTTGTAGGACGCACGCAATTTGCCGTCGAAGTCATTGAGGCATGCAGGCGTGAAGTCGGACCGGACTTCCCGATCATCTTCCGTTTTTCACAGTGGAAGATGACCGACTATGTTGCGAAGCTCGCCAGGACACCGGAGGAGCTTGAGCAATTTCTTACCCCTCTTGTCGAAGCGGGAGTGGACATCTTCCACTGCTCGACGCGCCGTTTCTGGGAACCTGAATTTGACGGCTCTCCTTTGAATCTCGCGGGCTGGACGAAGAAGCTCACCGGAAAACCCGTCATCTCCGTAGGATCCGTCGGCCTGAACGGTGAATTCACCAGCTTCTCAGAAGCGGAAGCCACCGATATCTCTGAGCTCACCGAACGCCTCGGAGACGACGAATTCGACCTTATCGCCATCGGGCGCGCCGTCCTCCAGGACCCCGAATGGGTCAAGAAAATCAAAGAAGGACGCACCGACGAAATCCGCGCATTCAGCAAAGAATCGCTGCAAACATTATATTGAGTGCCAAAATGACGCATGGGGACGGTTCTCATGCGTACATACAACACAAACGCAAAAGCAGCACGGGCCATGGCCCGTGCTGCTTCTTTTTCGTTACACGTCTTTCTTCTTCGAAAACATCTCATACAATTTGCCTAAACTTTTGGGATCCAGGTCAATATCGTTCTCGTATGCGTATTTGATGGCGTACCCGAGGGCGAGGGTCATGCCGCCTGCGATGCTGGCGCCTGCGGCCATTCCTGCTCCCGGGACGAGTTTGACGACCTGGCGGAACAGGGTCTTTCCGACGTTGCCGGTGAGGGTGGCAATGGTGAGCTCCTTTGCCCGGTCCTTTGTCAGGGGCTTATCGTAAAGGGTGGCGAGCTTGACCATCATGCCGACCTGTATGGCGGTGAGGGGCACCATGTCGGAGCCCGGGATCGGAGAAGCACCGATGGCCGTGGAGGATCCTGCTGCTGCGATGATCCATTTATTCGCCGTCGATGATTTTTCCTTCAGGTGTTTAGCGAAAAGGATATCTTTTTTTTTCTCCTGGAGGATATCGAGGATCGCACCGCGGAGCATCTCCATATTCTCGCCTGTCTTGGAAGAGATCGGCGTCACTTTGTAGCGGTAATTCGTATGATCCTGGATGTACTTCACCAATCCTGGAATATCTTCTGCCGCGTCGATCTTGTTCAACACGAAGATGATGTTCCGGTTGATCTTGCGGACCTCTTCGAATGTCTTCCGCTCTCCTTCAGAGAACACGGTTCCGGCCGCATTCAGGAAGAAGAGGATCACATCGGCTTCTTTATAGAACTTCATCGTTTCGGCGGAATTTTTCTGATTGATGTCATCAAGTCCGGGTGTATCGGCAAAAATGATCTTATCGGTATAGGCGTACTTCTCGATGAGGGAAGTCTCCCCGGGCTGTGCGCCGACCTTGGCGACTTCATCGCCCATGAGCATGTTGATCGTCGACGATTTGCCGGCGTTCACATCCCCGATCATGGCGAAGACGATTTCCTTATCGAGCTGAGCGTTGATTTCATTCACTTCTTGGTCGTAGGCCTGTTCGAATTCTTTATCATGAAAAGAAAACACGTTCATCACTCCTTATCCTAATAGTAGCAGAATGTGGAGAAAGCCGGAAGCGCGGAACTCTATCCACGTAGTATAATGATGGAAAAAGGAAGAAGGGGAACAGTCATGAAGATCATCCCTTATCAATCTGGATTCGGTCCGGAAACCGTCAGGATGTGGAGGGAAAGCAAGGAAGCAGCCATCGGCCAAAAGGACATCCATTCATTCGAAGAACATCTTTATTTTCTTGATGAAATCCTGCCCGCAGACCATGAAGTGGACATCGCCCTCTTAAACGAATCGGTGATCGGGATCATTGCTTACAACAGGACTGAGATCAGCCAGCTTTATATCCATAAGGACCATCACGGGAAGGGCGTCGGGACGGCACTTTTGACACATGCCAAGGAAGCGTCATCCGGCATCCTGACCCTTTATACCTTCGAAGTGAATGAGGGGGCCAGGCGATTTTACGAAAAGCACGGCTTCCGCATCATCGGCCGGGGACATGAGAATGAAGAGCAGCTGCCTGACCTTCTATACGAATGGCGACGCTGATGCCTCACCGTATTTTCACGAGGGTTGATTCCCTGCGTACCAGATCGACTAGGGCCGGGTAGCGATCGAGATAGGCATAGCTTTGGGGAGCGTGGAATCCGAAGTGCTCCTTCAGGTAGGTGAAAGGGATCGGTTTTTCCAGACGCCAGAGCTCCAAGATGGGGAAGGCGAACCGGTACTTGGTACCGCCTTCGTTGAACCGCGCATCGCCATCACCTCGAACCTCCACTTGATCCGGGAATTCAACGGGTGTAGCGGTCCTGGCTATGTAGGTGAGGGCAGATGATGGGGCCGATTCATAGATCCACAGGAAATCCGTCTGCCGCTTCGGCTTCACGCTCCGGAATTCATGCACCTTCGTGCCTTCTGATATCAGGGTGCAGTACTGGGGGTGTATGCTGATGAATATGCCTTTCTCCATTGGGGTGCCTCCTTTTTATTCACTGCATGCTTTGATTATAGCAGGAAGGGATCCAGTCATTTTCATCAAATTTTCATTTATGTTTGCTACATTGGACTAAAAAGGTCGAAGGGGTGGCGGGTATGCATATTTTACTGGCAGAAGACGATGAAACACTCGGTGAGCTGATCGTCCATTTATTGCAGAAAAAAGGGGTGGAGCGCATTGATTGGGTGTTGAGCGGGGAAGAGGCCCATGATTATGCCCTCGCGTCCTATTATGATGTGATCATCATGGACTGGATGATGCCTGGCGGGGACGGAGTCGAGATCTGCCGTCGCCTCAGGTCAGGTGGTTACGGAGGAGCGATCCTCATGCTCACGGCCCGTGACGGCGTGGAGGATTGTGTAGAAGGATTTGAAGCGGGCGCAGACGATTATCTCGTGAAACCCTTTGAGATTGCAGAACTTCATGCCAGGCTCAAAGCCCTTGCCAGAAGGAATCTGGCCCCACTTCAATCAGACACCATCGGGATCAGGGGATTCACATTGAACCGGACAAGCCACTGCCTTATGAGGGACGGGGAGGAAATCTATCTTACCCCCCGTGAATTCCAGCTCCTCGACATGCTGGTCCGCAATCAGAATCAGGCGCTCTCGCGGGACCTTCTCCTCGACCGGATATGGGGAATTGATTCCGACGTTTCACACAAGACCGTGGATGCCACCGTCAAACTATTAAGGAAGAAGATCGGGGAAGGCTTGATTGAAACCGTCCGGGGAGTGGGGTACAGGATTGAAACGTAAATCGATTTTTTCCCGAAGGCAGTCAGGTGATCTGTTCACGAGAACCCGCATGCAGCTCACCCTGTTCAATAGCGTCATCATCACCGGCTTTCTTGTGGTGTTCATCCTGTTGGCCTTGTTCATCGTTTATAAGACCGTGCTTTATGATCAGGAGCGGGAACTCAAGGGCCTGGCGGAACATGAGACCAAGGAACTGCAGGAAGCGGGTGCCCATAGGCGTGGAGATCCAAGGGGGGAGGAGCGACTTTCCATCCTCAGCGAAAACCAGGTGTTCTATTATATCCTGGACAGTGACGGGGAGCCCCTGCAAACGAATGAAATCTATCCGAATCTCAGGGATACCTTCCTCGATAAACTGTCTGACTGGAAACCGGATGAACGCCAGATCCGTCAAGACTCCATCGATGTGACGGAGAATGAAGGATATGAGGATTTCGACCTCAGGGTCCTTATGCTGTCCCAGCCCATCACGTCTCAGGGGGAGGTGGTGGGAAGGATGTATATCGGCCTCGATATATCCTCCTTTTACCGTCTATTCAAATGGATCTTGTTCGTCTTTGGGGCCCTTGCCGTCCTCTTCATCACCTTGGGTGTCTGGCTCAGTCATCTCATGTCGAAGCGTGCCCTCGTTCCGATCCAGCAGTCCTACCGGCGACAGCAGGAATTTGTAGCGGATGCATCCCACGAACTCCGGACGCCCTTGAGCGTCATCCTGTCCTCTGTGGAAGCACTCGAGATGGGGGACGAAGAATCTGATCCGTTCACAAGGAAAATGGTGAAAGGACTGAAAGCCGAGGTGAAAAGGATGAACCGCCTCATCGGCGACCTGCTCACCCTCGCACGCTCAGATGATGAAGGAAAAGCCAGACTGGTCTTGAAAAAGGAAGAGTTCGACTTCACACCCGATGCAGAGAAGATCCTTCAGACCTTCGACCGCATGGCCAGGGACAAGTCGATCACGCTCAGTCTTGAATCGTCAAGAGAACTCCCTATCCATGGGGATCGCGACAAGCTGATACAGCTCTTGTATATCCTTTTGGACAACAGCATCAAATATACCCCTGAAGGCGGCCGCGTAATTCTCGCCTGCAGGATCGACCAAAACGCTTCTGGCAGGACATTCATCCTCTCTGTACAAGATACGGGAATCGGCATTGGGAAAGAAGATCAGCTGCGCATCTTTGACCGGTTTTATCGGGTGGATAAAGCAAGGACACGGAAAGAAGGCGGTCACGGCCTCGGGTTGTCCATTGCCAAATGGATTGTCGAAGGACATGAAGGTGTGATTTCCGTCCAAAGTGAAAGTGGTGGAGGTTCGGAATTCCGCGTGGTGATCCCACTTCCGCCGGAACGTCCAATGTCATTTTTCTACTGAAAGCTCCTATTGATGAGGGGCTTTTTGTTTTTTCCTCCTAAAGTCGTAGAAGTTCTTCCACCCCTTTGCCGAAGCAGGTCGCGTGAGAGAACGATATGCTGATAGTAGTAGAGGAGATGAAAAAGATGAAATGTTTTCATTATCACTGGTGGACGGATAAAGTAGAAGAAATGGAAGCGTGGTACCGAGGGATCGGGTTTGAAACGCGGCAGCGCATCGGAAGGGCCAACGGGACGATGAGGGAATTCAACCCGCCCCTCGAATGGGAAGATTTCAGGCAAGAAGAGGTCCAATTCCGCATCATCGAAATGGTGCAGGGGCAGGTGAACATCACATTCGGTCAGGGAAAGCGCGACCGGTTCGATCATATTGGTTTCTTGGTGGATGACCGGGAGCATAACGAAGTGCTTAAAAATGCGGCTCTCCTCGGATGGAGGGTCGACGAAGGGGAACGAAGGACCTTCATTTCCACCCCGTGGAGATTCAGGGTGGAGCTTCAGCGGAGAAAAGAAGCCGTACGGTCGGAAGCATACCCTTCACTCGCAAGGCTTAAGCTGAACATCGACCGGCCAGGCAGGCTTTCGGCGTTGGCAGAGCTTCTTGGAGCGGAAGCAGAGGACAAGGGGGAAACCTGCCTGATTCGTACCGCCGATTGGGAGCTCCAGCTTTCACGTGGACAGGAATCTTCCCTTAAATCGGTGGAGGTTCGGCAGCGTGAAACGCTCACGGCGACCGATCCCGTCGGCGTCTTGATGACTTCAATAATCTGAACCGCCTTTTCACTCAATTTTCACCATTCCGTCGTACAGTATCCTTAATCAATGATAAAGGAGAATGAAGGATGACGAAAAAGGTGAAATGGACAGTGATATCAACGGTGACCCTGTCGCTTTTGACGTTCGGCGGTCTTGTCGCGGATCACACACAAGAGGTGAACGGTGCATCGGCGGAAGGGTCATTTGATGACGGTGGAAGAAGCGGGGATCAGTCGATGATCCATGAAAGGGAAGATGGGGGAGAGTTCAACTTTGACCATGATGAGGATGAGGGTGATGCATTCTTCCAGGCTCCGTCCGAAGGGTTCAGTCAGGATCATGGCAGCTCGGGGGTGTCGAAGCGATGACTCATACATTTACAGCCATGAACGCAACCATCATGTCACACGGCCTCTCCTTTGAGCAGGAAAGAAAGCTGAAGGCCATGTTCAAGGGATTCGAAGAGAGGGCCAGCCGTTTCATCCCCGGGAATCCTGTAGATGAGCTCAACCAACTACCAGCAGACGTTCCAGTATTTCTCGATGCAACGATAGCGGACCTTCTCGAGAAATCCCTCATCCTTACAAGAAAGGTCAGATACATGGTGAATCCATTCATGGGACGATCAATGAAGGCGATCGGATACACAGCATCGTTCCATGAGTCGTACGCACCTGAAGTGTCCGGAGAACCAACAAGAGGCTTCACTTATGAGCCGATGGAATGGCTTTCGAAGGAATGGATCATGAAGCTCGAAGACTTTCACTTTGACTTTGGCGGATTCGGGAAAGGATATATCGTCGACCGTGCCCGGGAGATGCTCACTCGTGAGGGCGTCACGGAAGCCTTGGTCAATGCGGGAGGCGATCTCGTGGCCATCGGTCGCCAGCGAGTCGGCATCGCTCACCCGATGCTTCCGGGAAAAGACATGATCAAGCTTGTGATTGAAGACCTGGCGATGGCAACGTCAGGGAATCATCATCGACGATGGAGTCATGAGGGAGAGGATTATCACCACATACTGAACGGTCGGACCGGCGAAGTAGCCACGAGTGACGTCGTGCAATCGACCGTGATCGCATCTTCTGCCATGGAGGCGGAGGTGGTCGCCAAGCTTTTCTGCATCCTTCCTTATGAAGAGGCGAAACAGGAGGCAGCCAAATTCCCGGATGCGGCCTACTTTGTCTATCTGAACGATGACCGCGTCGCAGCCGGAGGAAATAAAGGCCTTTACAGCGCAATGGAGGTGGCGGGATGAATTGGATCTGGTTCGGCATCAGGGTCCTCGGACTCACTTCCTATCTTCTCCTGACCCTGTCGGTGCTCGGCGGGATCCTGAGGGGGGTACCGAAGAAGAAATTCTTCCTGCTTCAATTCCATCAGCAAATCGGACAGATCGCCCTCCTTCTCGGTGGACTACACGGATTCCTCCTGCTGTTCGATTCGTATGAACCGTATAGCCTGGTCGGGCTCCTTGTCCCGTTTGCCTCCTCCTATGAGCCGGTTCTGAGCGGATTCGGGACGATCGGGTTGTATTTGCTGCTCATCGTCATCCTGACCTCCGACTTCATGAAAACGATCGGACGTGCAGCGTGGAAGAAAGCCCATTACCTTGCATTTCCGTCCTGGCTGTTGATCTGGGCCCATGGATTATTCATGGGGTCGGAAGGCAGGGAAGAATGGGCACTAGCCATGTACGGATCCACGTTCCTTCTCGTCCTTTTGGCCACGATCTACATGACGGCAGGACGAAGGAAGCAGAAAAAACCTGTGGATGCCCGTTCCTCCTACTGATCATCGGCAGGACATGGTCCTGCCTTTCTCACTTTCCTCCTCCACAGCCCCTCTCCTCATGAAAACGCTTCGAATGATTTTTAATCATAAAAAGATTCAGTTTATAGTGAATATTCCCATCGATTGTAATAAAATAGTATTTTGTGAGGAGGAAGCACCATGAATCTAGTACGCACGACAGTGAATCATTTTAAGCCTTATTGGCGCATGCTTTTAGTTGCTCTTATCTTTTCTATTATCGGTGGTCTTTTTACCATCGCACCGCCCGTCCTTGTGAAGAAGCTCGTGGACGACGTGATCGTGGGCGGCGATCTTACCCTCCTTCTGTGGGTGGCGGGCGGGGTCCTCGGTGCCTACCTGGGGAAATCCCTATTCGAGACGATGCAGGAGTTCGTCCAGGTGAAGATCGGCCTCGACGTGATCACCGATATGCAGATCCGGGCCTTCCGGAAGCTTCACCGCGCACCGATGTCATTCTTCTCGAGAACACCTAGGGGCGATATGCTCTTCAGGCTCACCCATGATGTCGAGTCGATCCAGAACTTGAATAACACGGTTGTTCCGCGGATCCTCCAGCAGGTGGTCGGAGCGGTGGCGGCATTCTCGGCCGTCTTCGTGCTCTTCTGGCCGGCGGCGATCGTCATGTTCTGTGTGTTCGCCATCTACATCATCCCGTCCTTCACTCTTGGAACGAAGATGAGGAAGATGAGTGCCATTCAGCGCGATATGAGCGCTGACATGTATAATCACCTGCAGGAAAGCATCGAAAGCGTCCGGCTCGTCCGGACATATCAGACGCAGGATCAGGAAACGGGGGCGCAGGAGAAGAAGCTCTCCGATTGGAAGACGTTCTCCATCCGTGCGGCCCTGATCGGAAAGGTGAACTGGCGTCTCGGAAATCTGTTCAATATCGCGGCACCGGGTGTCGTCATGCTGGTCGGTGGCCTTGCCATCTGGAAGGGAAGCATCACGGTCGGGACCCTGGTCGCCTGCCTGACGTTCATCCCCATCATGTTCCAGCCCGTGCGTTCCATGGCGGAGCATGCCCTGACGATCCAGCAGGCAATCCCGGCCCTTCAGCGGATCTATGAATATTTCGATCTGCCGGAAGAACATGATGAGAACCTTCCTGCCTTCGGGGACGTCGTTGGGAAAATCGATCTTACGAATCTATGGTTCTCGTATCCTGGCAGTGACAAGCAGGTGCTGAAAGGCGTATCGGTCTCCTTGAATCCAGGAAGCCACATCGGGATCGTCGGTACGAGCGGGGGAGGGAAGAGTACCCTTGTCCAGCTCCTCCTCGGTCTGTATGAGCCGGATCAGGGCTCTGTCGAAATCGACGGCAAGAATTTATATGAGTACAATCGGAACAGCTTCCGCCAGCAGGTCGGGGTCGTATCACAGGAAACATTCCTCTTGAACAGCACCCTGCGTCAAAACCTGCTTTATGGAAAGCCCGATGCCACACAGGAAGAACTCGAGCAGGCGGTGGATGCCGCAGGGCTCAAGGAATTGATCGAGTCCCTCGATGAGCAGTACGACACCATCGTCGGGGAGCGTGGATTGAAGCTCTCAGGCGGGCAGCGCCAGCGCGTCGCCATGGCCCGTGCCATCCTGAGGCAGCCACCCGTCCTGATCTTTGATGAAGCCACGTCTTCATTGGACGGCGAGACCGAAGAACGGGTCCAGGCTTCCCTTGAAGAACTGATCCCTGGACGGACGACCATTACGATCGCCCACCGCCTCGTCACGGTACGGAAGGCGGATGTCATCATCCTCCTCGATCAAGGGGTCATCGCGGAAAAAGGAACACATGAAGAACTCCTCATGCAGAGGGGTAAATACTATGAACTGTACAAAGCTCAGTACAGCGAACTGGAAAGGGAGCTGATCGGATGAGCGCCGGTACGGTTTCACCAAAGAAAAGCCGTGACGGCAGGAGGGTCCTGTCCTTCCTCCGTCCCTATAAAAAATGGGTGATCGCGGATTCCGTGGTCATCGCCATCTCTCAGGTGTTCTCCGCCCTGATTCCGACATTGGCCTTGAGCTGGCTCGTGGATACGATCCTGCCGGGGGAGAACTCCAAATGGCTATGGGGTCTGATGTGGCTGTTGATCCTTTCGGCAGTCCTCGACCTCGTCATGATGGTCATCGATGAATACTTCTGCCATCAGACCGCGAAGACCGTGACGAACTGGCAGAAGCTGCGGCTGTTCAGGCATCTACAGGTCCTGCCGTATTCGTTCTATCATCATAATTCCACCGGAGAAATGCTTGCGAGGGTGTCGGATGATCCGGACACCCTGCATAACTTCCTCGCGTGGGAAGGCTCTACGTTCATGGCAAGTGCACAAGGTGTATTCATCTACAGCATTGTCCTGTTCTTTATCCATCCGTACCTCATGATTGCGAGCGTTGTATTCGGCGTCCTCTTCTACTGGACGTCCAATCTGGTCGGGGCAAGGACCCGTGCGGCATCAGCCGATGCACGGAAAGAAGCGTCGCGCTACCTTGAACGGCTGCGCGAGTCGGTGACGGGGATCCACCTTTCACGGGTCTCGGGCGTATCCGACAGTGAAGTGGAGAGCGTCGTCGCCATCAGGGATACATTCGTCAAGCACTCCATCAAAGAGCTGAAGGCCCGCATGCAGTCCGTCGTTGTCGTATCAAGCTACAATGGATTCGCTCTGGCCCTGGTTTACCTGATTTCCACATTGTTGATCTGGGATAAGGGATTGACGAGCGGTCAGATGCTGACAGCGGGCGGCCTTGTCACCATCGCGGCGAATGAAATGCAGCGCCTCCTGCGGAACTGGTTGTCAGTGAGACGGACGGGTCCGGCCCTTGACCGTTCGGAGATCCTCCTTGCTGAAGAAGCATCCCATGCAGAATCCAGCAAAGGGATCCGTGGTAAGCGTGCTATGGGGGATATCCAGCTAGAAGATGTGACATTCACCTATCCTGGTAAGGAAGAAGATGTGCTCAAAGGCGTCTCCTTCACGATCAGACCGGGCGAGACCTGTGCCCTTGTCGGTCCGAGTGGTTCGGGGAAATCCACCATCGTCGATCTTCTCTTCAAGTTTTATGATGCAGGGAAAGGAAGCATCAGGGTGGACGGACGAGACGTGACGGAATGGGACACGGACTGGCTCAGGTCCCAGATGGCCATCGTCACCCAGGACGTGATGATGCGGAGTGGGTCCCTTGCTGAAAACTTGCGGATCGGTAAGCGGGATGCCACAGATGAAGAGCTCATGCAAGCCCTTGAAGCAAGCGGTCTCGGGGATCTGATCACCACGCTTCCCGACGGCCTCGACACCCTCGTCGGGGAAAGGGGAAGTCTCCTGTCGGGCGGTCAGAAGCAGCGCCTATCCCTTGCCCGCGCCATCTTAAAGGATGCGCCGATCATGGTCCTTGATGAAGCGAGCTCGGCTCTTGATCCAATCACGGAAACGAAGATCAATGAAGCTGTGCTCCGCGCAGGGAAAAACCAGACGATCATCATCGTCTCCCACCGGCTTTCCACCGTGCTTGCTGCCGATAAGATCGTCGTCCTCGAGAACGGGCGGATCGTGGAAGAAGGGACGCACGGCGACCTTCTTCTCCATCGGGATGGCGTGTACGCCAGACTGTTCGGCCGCGAAGCGGAAATCGGCGGTGCGACCGTCGGAGGTATGTAACAGAGTACCGGTCCGGAATATCCGGACCGGTTTTAATATGGCCAGGATCCTGATCCTCAGGTGCCAGCCGGGAAGCAGGAGCTGCCAGCCATGGAAAAACTTCCTGAGAAAAAATCGAACAAAATCAATCCATATAATGGTACAATGTTAAAATCGGAAGAAGATACCTCGTCTGCAGGTATCTTTTCTTATTTTTCATTTAGGAGTACGTTATGAGAGAATTTCGCGAACGATTTCATAAAAGGAATTACTATACCGTGGCGGTTGTCGCCATCATCCTCATGATCATCGGGGTGATCGTCGATAATCCTGCAGGGTCCGGTGTGGCAGTGCACGGGATCATGGTGGTGATCATCTCTGTCTGCCTTCTCCTGTATCCGACGCATGAACGGAGATGGCTCCGGTCCATCACGGTGCTGACGGTATCACTTTATTTTTATGCGCTGTTTTATATGTACCCGGGTACGTGGTCGGCGTTTGTCCTTCTTTGTTTCGTCCCGGCACTCTCCATCCTGTTCTTCGATAAGAAGCTTTTCTACTCTTCGCTTTCGTTGAACATATTCTTTGTGGCATGCATGGCGATGTACATCGGCTGGGTGGATAAAGGAAGGACCTATTCCTTCTTCTACTCGGATATTCCCGGCAATCTGGTCAATTTCGTAGCCAGTCAGATCATCCTTTATTTCATCTTCTACCTGACGAATGGCCGCATCAAGAAACAGCGGATGTATTATGAAGAGGTGCAGCAGGCAGAGCGGATGAAAACGACGGGGCAGCTCGCAGCAGCCGTCGCCCATGAGATCCGGAACCCACTGACCGTGGTGAAGGGGTTTCTGCAGTATTACTCACAGGATGAGAATCTGCCGAAGGACTATAAGCAAAACTTCAGCCTCATGTTGAATGAACTGGACACGGCGGAGCATGTGATTTCGCAGTTCCTGTCCATCTCGAAACCGGAGCAGACGGACGAAGTGGATCGTGTCGACATGGAACAGATCCTGAGGGATGTGACAGAGCTTCTATCCATGTACGGGATCCTTCATGACAACAGCATCGAGCTTGAGGTGGATGAACAGTGCCTGATCGCGGCCAACCCGATGGAAGTGAAGCAGCTTTTCGTCAACCTGTTGAAAAATGCCATCGAAGCGTCTGATTCCGGGGAATCGGTGTCGGTGAAGGCGGCAAGGATCGGTCGGGATGTGTTCATCACGATGACCGACCGCGGCAGGGGGATGACGAAGGAGCAGGTGGATCATCTCGGGACGCCGTTTTATTCATTGAAGAGCAAGGGGACCGGGCTCGGTCTCATGATCTGCTACAACATCGTCGAGCGCTACGACGGTCATATTCATTTTGAAAGCGAACCAGGAGAAGGGACGACGGTCACCGTGCGTTTCCCGCTCGTGCAGCAATAGGCATACACACATCCGCCCTGGAAGCATATGATATCGTGGATATTCATGTGAAGGGATTGAGTGATGTTGAGATGCATGCCTTTTAATCAGTCATACTGCTATGTGGAGCCGGGCGTCGAGACCGGAGTGATGAGGGAAACCGTGCAGTACGATGAAATAGCGGATTTAGCAGCGGGAATCAGCCATAAGGCTTCTTCCGTGGATCTGTACAGTCGATTGGTGAATGAAACCCATGACCGGGATGCCCAGGATACCCTACTTGAACTGATGGAGAATGAACAGCGGATGTGCTGGCAGCTGACGAACTGGTATATGTCCATGACGGGGACGGCACCGGTGTACCATGTCGAATCCATTCCTTTCAGTTCGTACGATGAAGGCCTTCAGATCGCTTATGATCGGGAACTGAACAGATACGAAGAATTTTCGAGAGTGGGAGGTTCAGGTCAACATTCCCAAGTATATGGAGTGTTGCTGAATGCCAATCAGGGCGGATGGGAGCACGCGAAGCGCCTTTGCGCCATCGGGGCAGGCCGGAGTCAGCGTGTCGTCCTCAAAGATTATGGTCCGAGTCCATTCTCCGTCAATATCGAGGAAGCGACACTCGAGAACAATACGTTCCGCACGGCCCTGTGGACGGGGAATCATCTGCAGGTCACCCTCATGAGCATCAAGCCGGGAGAGGATATCGGCCTTGAGATCCATCCGGACACCGATCAATTCCTGCGTCTTGAAGGAGGGCAGGGGATCGTACAGATGGGGGACCGTCCGGAGAATCTCTATTACCAGCAGCCCGTCAAGGATGCATCTGCGATCATGGTGCCTGCAGGAACGTGGCATAACGTGATCAACACGGGGAACACCCCGATCAAGCTCTACTCCATCTATGCCCCTCCGCACCATGCAAGGGGAACGGTGCACAAAACCAAAGCCGATGCCGAGGCGGCGGAAAACCAGCCGAGACTTCCATATTCCAACGGGGTCTGGTGGTAAGAAGGGCAGCTCCCAATGGGGGCTGTTTTTTCTTGTATGTGTAGCTATAGATCCTTCTCTTTCGGTCACCGGCATTGAAAACGTTCTCTTCCGGAAATTGAAACAAATGTATTGTAAATGGGAGGGGGCTCTGCTAAAATCAACAAGAATTTCAACGCAGTAGAAAGGTGTTCAGGCCATGAATCAACAACCACAAGGAAAAGAGCGGATCGCCCTTGCGTTCCTTCTCAGTATGCTCGGTATACTGGGACCTCTTAATATCGATATGTATCTACCCAGCTTTCCAGGGATCGCCAAAGACCTCGGAGCAAGTGCCTCGATGGTCCAGCTCAGTCTGACGGCCTGCCTCATCGGTCTAGCCATCGGACAGGTCATTGTCGGCCCCATCAGTGATGCACAGGGGAGGAGGAAACCGCTTCTCATCTCCATCTTCCTCTTTGCTCTCGCTTCCCTGTTCTGTGCCCTTGCACCGAACATCACCGTGCTCATCGGGGCGAGATTCCTTCAGGGCTTCACGGCTTCTGCCGGAATCGTGCTATCACGTGCCGTCGTGCGGGATGTCTTCACGGGGCGTGAGCTGACCAAATTCTTCGCGCTCCTCATGGTCATCAATGCAACGGCACCGATGATCGCGCCCATCACGGGTGGTGCAATCCTCTTGTTGCCATTCGCCAGCTGGCATACGATCTTCTATGCCCTTTGTCTGATCGGATTCGTCATCGTCCTCATGATCTTCCTGAAGCTGAAGGAAACCCTTCCGCCCGAGAGGCGGATCCCGAGTACGCTCGGGTCATCCGTCCGCACGATGGGAAGCCTCATGGTGGACCGCTCCTTCATCGGATACGTCCTGACGATCGGACTCATCCACGGAGGAAGCTTCGCCTATGTATCCGGAACCCCATTTGTCTATCAGGGGATCTATGGAGTGTCGGAGCAGACGTTCAGCATCCTGTTCGGAATCAATGGACTGGCCATCATCTCAGGGAGCTTCATCATCGGGCGCTTCAGTGAGTATGTCGGGGAACGGAATCTATTGAAGACGGCCGTCATCGTCTCTGTAAGCGCAACTGCCATCCTGCTGGTCGCGACCTTCATCCAAGGACCGCTGGCCACCATCGTCATCCCGATCTTCCTGTATATGATCTCGATCGGGATGATCTTGACGAGTACCTTCACCCTGGCCATGGAAAAACAGGGCCACAGGGCAGGCAGTGCAAGTGCCCTCCTCGGGATGCTGCCCCTCGTTGTCGGTGCCATCGTTTCTCCCCTTGTCGGGATCAACGAAGCTTCACCGGTTCCCATGGGAGCCATCCTATTCACCACCGCCCTCCTGGGGGCCATCGCATTCTTCACGTTCACCAAAGAAGTACAAGAAGCATAAGGGTCTCCCTTGTGCTTCTTTTTTATCGTTGGGATATGGAAAAATATTCTCCAGCCGTGTGATCAGTGATATGATGCAAGGAGAAGGAGGGTTCATCATGATTGCAACGATGGATATAAACGATCCGCTCCAGGCACAAACCGTCTTATCCATGCAGCTCCGTTCTTACAAGGTAGAGGCAGGGCTGATTGGAACGGACGATATCCCGCCATTGAAGGAAACCACCGAAGACTTGCAACAATGCGGAGAAACATTTCTTGGCTGGTTTGAAGAAGGTGTTCTATGCGGAGCGATTGCCTATAAAAAAGAAAAAAACGAGGTGGACATCCACCGTCTCATCGTAGATCCAGCGCACTTCCGCAAAGGCATTGCCGGGAGGCTTCTGCAGGAATTGGAACGGTCTCATCCCCATTCTCTCTACAAAGTGGCGACAGCAGAGAAGAATCTGCCCGCCATCAGGTTTTATGAAAAATCAGGGTATGAGAAGGTCCGAACCCTCACAATCAATGATATTCTGACTCTGGTATTCTTGGAAAAGGAGAGAAGGCGATAGAAATGAGCCATGAGGATGATTTAAAGATATGGACTTTCATCTCCTTTTCCATAAATGCTGATATAAACAGGTCTCAACCCCCATCATGGGAAGTAGGACCTGTTTTATATTAGTGAGATTGAATTTTCAGTCTACTTACTTTATAATCAGTTTGAATCCGAGAGGGAAGTCGATTTTTTTTAGGTAAAAGAGAAAGCGCTTACCCTAATCGGAGATTAGCGCAAAGAGTGGTGTCACCCACGGCTCAATGCGGACAGAAGGGATGGGAGAAAATGAAGGCAATAAAGCCGATTTCGGCCGTCGTACTATCACTTGTGATTTCACAAAGCGCTCTTGGAGGCGTCCAGGCAGGGGCGAAACAAGGGGTGGATCCGGTACCGGAACCGCCGTCAGGCTACTTCATCGATACATATAAGAATAATGTGTCGGGCAATAAGACCGCGAGCAATCCGACCATCAGCGTCCTCTCACAGTACAACAGAATCTGGCAACCGGGGGAAACCTGGGATTCAGGTGTCGTACTGGATCAATCGGTCCATGAACATAATATTCAAACCGTGTTGGACAAGACGTCCTCCCGCTCAAAGGCTCAAGCGGATGCCGCCTATCTGGATGACCGCGTGAACCAGAGTTACAGTGCCCTTGATGGACTCGGGTCCCTCACGGATATCTACCGGAGGGATGCCAACGCCACCACCACCATCACGGGGATCCCACAGGATGCACTGACGAAGAAATACACCGATGAAGGGACAGGCGCGGGCACCACTGACTCTGAGCTCGGACAGATGGCCGGACTTGTGGAAACCCTCAGGGGCGAGTACTCATCAACCAGCTCGGCCAAAGATTATTACTCGTACAAGCGTCCTTTCCGATGGGCCGATCCATCCATCGTCGTCCCGGAACTGCGTCCGACGCTGAAGGAGGACCCGACCAATGACGGAGGGTTCCCGAGCGGCCATACGAACGCCGCCTATCTGACGGCACTCGCCATTGCCTATGCGGTTCCCGAACGGTATCAGGAAATGCTGACGCGCGCGTCGGAGCTCGGGGATAACCGCCTCGTTGCCGGGGTTCATTCACCCCTCGATGTGATGGGCGGCCGCACGATGGCCACGGCGCTTGCTGCTTCCATCCTCGCAGATCCCGATAATGAAGCGTTGAAGGAAGGAGCCTATGAGGAAGCTCACACCAAGCTACTGACGCAGTCTGGGAATGCACCGGACCGATTTGCCGATAAGGAGGCCAATAGACACGCCTACCTAGAGAGGCTCACCTATGGCTTCAAACCGACCGGTTCCACCAAGAAGCCCATGGTCGTGCCGAAGGGAGCTGAGGTGCTCCTCGAAACCCGTCTTCCATACCTGAGCGACGAGGATCGCCGCCGCGTACTTTCCACAACGGGACTCGCATCCGGCTACCCGCTTCTTGATGACCTGGAAGGATGGGGACGGTTGAACCTCTATGCTGCTGCAGATGGATTCGGATCGTTTGAAACAGATGTCAAGGTGAAGATGGACGCCTCCAAAGGTGGATTCCATGCAGAAGATACATGGGCAAATGATATTTCAGGGAAAGGATCCCTGACGAAGAAAGGAACAGGCGAACTTACACTGTCGGGGGATAACTCATATGGCGGCGACACGACAGTGGAGAAAGGCATCCTTGTTGCTGCATCGGAAACGGCTCTCGGACAAGGGGATGTGGACGTGAATGGAGGAACCCTTCAAAAAGAACATGAAGGGAAACTCGTCATCAATGGCGATTACAGCCAATCGAAGAAATCCGTACTCGAGTTGGATACAGACAGCCGCGAAGATGTTCTGGTCATCAAAGGGGAAGCGGAGCTCGGCGGTACACTCAAGGTACACTTCCCGAGCAATCTTCGCCTCGGCAAATCCGTCACCGTCATGACCTACGGGAAACTGGACCGCCATAAAGTGTTCAATCATATCGAAACGACCGGGCTTCCAAAAGGGACCAAAGTAAAGACGGTCTACAAGGCCCACAGTCTGGAACTGAAGCTAATAAAATAAAAAGGATCAAGCCGCTCCAAAATGGGGAGCGGTTTGATTTTTTTATTGTAAACATCTTTAAAAAGCGTAAAATGGATGGTAATACAAAATGTGGAAGGGGAGATCATGATGAAAACAGAATTTACTGGAAGGGCTTCTTCTTATACAAAAGGAAGACCGCCTTACCCAAAAGGCATCCTTGAACTTATGCGAAGCCTCGGAGCTGATGACCAATCACGGATTGCAGACATCGGAGCCGGGACAGGACGATTGACACGCCTGCTGGGAGAATTGAATGCCTTCATCACGGCCGTGGAACCGAGTGCCGACATGCTGGCGGAATGTCGTCATACCTGCCGTGACAATCAACGTGTTTCCTACATGGGAGCACCTGCAGAGGAAACCCTTCTGGAGACGGGAAGCGTTGATTTCATCACCGTTGCCCAGGCATTTCATTGGTTGGATAAAGACCGTTGCCGCACGGAGTTCCAGCGTATCCTGAAACCGGGTGGCCGGGTGCTCCTCATCTGGAATTCGATGAAGGGGGATGATCCGTTCGTTGAGGCGTATTCCAATGTCCTGCAGGACTTCACCATCAAGCAGACGGCGGGGAATTCAAGCGGTGATCACCTCAAAGCGAAACGGGAATTTTTCGGATCAGACATCAAACTCGTACAGATGGATAATGCCCATACCCTCGATGAAGAGGAATTGATTCATCATGGTCTGTCGCTGTCCTACACGCCTTCGGCCGATCATCCCGAGTATCAGTCATTTGTAAACGCACTGGGAACACTTTTCCGGGAGCACTGCCAAGAGGGAAGCCTGACCATTCCATATGAAACAGAAGTGTCCATCGGGTCATTCGAGGAAAGGACATATGAAAGATGAGCAAATTGACCTGGTTACCGGCCCTCGTCATGATCCCGTTGCTTGCGGCCTGCAACCAAGGCATAGCGAACGGGGATAAAGAGGTCACTCCGGAAATGGATAACGT
This sequence comes from Rossellomorea marisflavi, assembly GCF_009806575.1. Lineage (NCBI taxonomy): Bacteria > Bacillati > Bacillota > Bacilli > Caryophanales > Bacillaceae > Rossellomorea > Rossellomorea marisflavi. The sequence continues at coordinate 1,178,978 of NZ_CP047095.1, forward strand.
GATCTCTACCGCCATCGTCGAACATAATGAACCTAAGTTCGAAAAGACGGATGAACAATTCGAAGTACATAAGATTTATGGTACGAAAGAAGGGGACGGTACCATCGATGTATATCTTTACACCCTATACGAAGGGTATGACTTGGCAACCGGTGACGACATACAAGCAGGAGCCTCTCTCCCTGCCCATATTCAATTAAAGGAAGAAGGAAATCACTACACCGTGGTGAAGTACGAAGAACCCGATGACGGAAGCACTCATCAATCTTCCCTTGAAAGTATGTTCCCTAAGAAGTTGGCGAAGAAAGCCATGAAAGATGAAGGATCGGCCGCGGGTCTTGATCAAGATATGAAGAAAAAAGTCCACGCCTGGCTGGAGGAGAGTTGAGAAATGGAAACCATCATCCAACATCAACATGCAATGGTCGAATGGGGAGCATCCCTGATGGAGCTTGACGATACCCTATGGCAAACCCCACTCAAACCAGGGAAATGGAACATAGGAGAAACACTTGCCCACCTCATCGCGTGGGATGAATTCCTCCTGGATCATCGGCTGAGGGAAATCGGGTCAGCAGAAAGCATGTCCCCTGCCCCGGAAGTGGATGCATTCAATCATGAGGCAGTCACACGGATGGAGAAGGCATCAAAAGCGGAGCTGTTCCGGCAATTTACCGAAACAAAGCTTAGAATCATAGAAGAGATCAAGGAATTGAACGCTGATTACATCATGACCATCGGTGAAAAAGACATCTCCATCGGTCGTTATTTCCTTGGACTGATGGAGCATGATCTTCACCATAAAGAGCAGATCGATGCATTCCTTTCAGATGGGCTCACCATTCAACGGACGGAAGGTGACGAAGCAGCTAAAAGCATTTCAGAAAAGCTCTATTCCTTCAACCTCAAGCACTTCCCCGAAGATCTGAAGGGGCGATATGAGGAGATCACACTGACGCTCAGTGATGCAACGGGTGAAATCAGGGGAGGCCTTGTGGGAGAGATCTGCTGGAACTGGATGGAGATCAAGATCCTCATGGTGGATGAAAGTCTGAGGAGCGGAGGCCACGGGAGCAGGCTCCTCCAAGAAGCTGAACGGATTGCATCTGTACGAAGCTGCGATTTCATCAAACTCGACACCCTTAGCTTTCAGGCGAGAGGCTTCTACGAGAAGCATGGATATGATGTGTTCGGCACCCTTGAAAACGTCGGAAGGGACCATTCCCATTTTTATATGAAAAAGGATCTATAAGGAGGACAACATGGAAGAACTGCTCACCAAGGAATATGTTTTGAGGCATGGGGTGGAATTTGAGACCCAGCTCGAATATGGAGGGCCTTATGGGCAGGGGATCGTCTACATCGATCACGACGGTAAAGAACATCTCTTCACCGGGCTCGCCTATGATCTGCATCCAAATGGGAAACTGGAAAGCTATTTCTATGTTGATGAAGGGGTGAAGGAGGGGCGCTACGTGGAATTTTACCCAAGCGGAGCCGTCGAGTCGATACGGACGATGCATAAGAGTGCTTCTCATGGAAGACAATTGGAGTTCTACGAAAACGGTGGAATACGCGAAGAATTTGAGAGTTTCGCTGGTAAACGCATCACGTATAGATTGTATGATCGGAATGGTCAGGTGACAGATGAGAAAGCGGAGTGGACCGAGTCGGATCGCCGATTTGCAGAAAAGTGGGGAAAAGAGTGAACCGGATGGCCAGAGTAGGCGATCCGGTTCTTTGCTCGTCATGCCGACTGGACGGCCGAGGTGTACTCTTTCTTCGTATGGACGGATCCCTCAAGGATCGTCCGGGCGGTCCTCACGACTTTGATGGCGCTGATATGTCCGGCAATGAGGTCCACCTTGGTCTGCATGATACCCCCGGGATGTCCAAGTCTGACAATATCCCCTTTCACTTCGAGGATATCCGATAAAATCGTATCATTCAGGAAGGCGGCGGTCGTCGTACAGATGGCTCCGGTGATGGCGAGTGCCTGATGGGGCTTCTGCATGCTCATCATGCGGATCAGGCAGTCGATGTCGGAAGCGTGGTGGGTGGTCCCGACCACATCCACATAGTCTTTCGGAGGTGCGATGATGGTCATCTTCGGGATGGCCGGTGACAGACGGGTCGCGTCTTCTTTCGATGCAAAACCGCATAGTTCAGCTGCCCGGGAACGGATATCTTCCAGTTCCGCAAGCTTTTCAGCAGAGAAATCCTCGGGAAGCTCGGTTCCCTCCAGTCCGACGTCCCTTGCATGCACGAACACAAGGGGGTTGGCGGCATCGACGATGGATACAGGGATGGTGCTCCCGCTTCCCGTAGTCATCAAATCAACAGGATTTCCAGTAGGGTAGACCCGTCCCGTCACGGCCCCTTCAGCATTTGAGAACGAAAGGTAAATTGGCGAACCGGATCCGGGTACACCAGGAATGGTCGTAGTCCCTTCGGTTTTCACCCTGCCGTCTTCGACTTCCACTTCTGCCGTGATGACCTTATTTGTATTCGTATTAAGGATCCTGACGGCAGTGAGTGGTTCCTTCACCTTTACCAGCCCCTGCTCAATGGCATACGGTCCCACCGCTGACGAGATGTTACCGCAGTTTCCGCTGAAGTCCACCAACTGATTTCCGATGCTCACCTGGGCGAAGGTATACTCGATATCGATCCCCTCAATGGAGGAAGCCTGGATGATGGCAGCCTTGCTCGTCAGGGAATTCGCCCCTCCGAGACCATCGATCTGACGTTGATCGGGGCTCCCCATGATATCCAGGAGAAATTCCTCCCAAAGGGAACGGTCCTCGGGCATATCCTTTTTATTCAGGAACACTCCTTTACTCGTACCTCCGCGCATGATCACAACTGGAACTTTCATAGAAAAAACCACCTTTCAGGAATCCACATTTGTTGCTCCCTATAGTATGATAAGAATAGCTATAAGTAAAATAGATAATTTAGTCGTAAACATCAAAAAAATACTTATAATCAGGAGTGATTTCCATGGATGAAAAGGATTGGACCGCTCTCAGCGTCCTGCTGGAAGAGAAGAACATCAGCAGGGCTTCAGAGCGGCTTTACATCTCCCAGCCGGCATTGACATACCGCCTCAAAAACCTGGAGAAGGAGTTTGGGATCAATCTGTTCTATAAGATCAAAGGGGGGATCGAGTGGACAAGTGAAGGCTTGTATCTGGCCCAGTACGCTGAAGAAATGCAGGAGAAGCTTCAAAAGACGAAGGACTATATGCTCAACATGCAAGATGATGTGCGTGGCACATTGCGACTCGGTGTATCAAGCAACTTTGCCCAGTACAAGCTTCCGAAGATCCTGAAAGAATTCTCCACTCTCTATCCGAACGTCCAGTTCAGCGTGAAGACGGGGTGGAGTACGGTCATCAAGGGGCTGCTCGATTCATCAAGCGTCCAGCTTGGCATCATGCGGGGCGATTATCAATGGAACGGGAAGAAGAAGCTCCTTCACAAAGAAAGACTTTTTCTCATATCGAAGAACGAAGTCGATATCGAACGTCTGCCGGAGCTCCCGTTCATTCAATACAACACCGACTCCTCTTTGAAAAACCTGATCACGGGCTGGTGGAATGACCGCTTCAATGAACCGCCCTCAACGACGATGGATACGGATCGCCAGGGAACGTGCAAGGAAATGGTCAAGCATGACCTCGGTGTCGCCATCCTGCCTGAGATCTGCCTGCGACCTTCCGACAACCTGTATACGTATGGATTGACCTACGAAGACGGGACGCCTGTCCAAAGGGATACATGGCTCATGTATAATGAATCATCCCTTCAGCTTGCGACGGTGAAGCACTTTGTGGACTTTTTGAATCAGCACGTCGATATCTCTGTTGGATTATAAAAAATACTTATAAGTATAAGTAAAAATTCTATATTTTACTTATTTGTAAGCGTCCCATATTCTTATAGTATCAATTTTCTGAAAAAACAGATCGGTAATTGAAAGCGTTTTCTATAAGGAGGATGAAATGATGCTTACATTTTTAGGTATTTCCATGGTGGTTGTCTTCACGTATTTGATCATGTCGAAAAAACTTTCGCCAGTGGCTTCCCTTGTACTCGTGCCTGTCATATTCGGTATCATAGGAGGGTTTGGACTGCACCTGGGGGATATGATGCTCGAAGGATTGAAGACCGTTGCGCCTTCAGCGGCCCTCTTATTGTTCGCCATCCTGTTCTTTGGGATCATGATCGATGCGGGGCTGTTTGATCCCCTCATCCAGAAGATGATGAAGATCGTCAAAGGTGACCCACTCAAGATCGCCATCGGGACGGCCGTGATTGCCATGACGGTCGCCCTTGATGGGGACGGGACGACTACCCACATGATCACGATCTCCGCGATGCTCGCTCTGTACCTGCGCATCGGGATGAACCCGCTGATCCTCGCCACGATTTCGCTCATGTCTGTCAGCATCATGAGCGGAATGACGCCCTGGGGAGGACCGGCGACCCGGGCCATTGCCGCTTTGGGACTCGATGCGAATGAATTCTTTATCCCGATGATCCCGACGATGTTGTCCGGGATGGGTGCGATCCTCCTGATGTCATACTTCCTTGGGAAGAAAGAACGGGAGCGGATCGGCGTCATCTCCCTTGATGAACATAGCACAGAGGAGTTGAGCCAAAACGAGGCCGCAGCATCATTTGCCTTGGAAGAGAACTGCAAGCGTCCCAAACTCCGCTGGATCAACCTGATCCTCGTCGTGACGGTCATGACCATCCTGGTCATGGGCCTCATGCCGATCCCGGTGCTTTTCCTTCTCGGCTTCGTCTTGGCCACCGTCATCAACTATCCGAATCTTGAAGAACAGAAGGAGCGGATCCTCTCCCATGCGGGGAATGCCATGACCGTCGTGCTTCTTGTATTCGCAGCAGGGATCTTCTCCGGAATCTTCTCGGGTACGGAAATGGTCAATGCCATTTCGAATTCCCTCGTCTCGATCATCCCTGAGTCCGTGGGGAAATTCTTCCCTCTCGTCGTAGCCATCACGAGCATGCCGTTCACTTTTGTGTTATCAAACGATGCATATTACTTCGGGGTGCTTCCAATCCTTGCAGAAGCAGGAGCGGCATATGGGGTGAGCCCGCTTGAAATTGCACGGGCGTCTGTCCTCGGGCAACCGGTCCATTTCCTGAGTCCGCTTGTGGCATCCACGCTGTTGCTCGTAGGGATGGTGAAAACCGATATTGGAGAGCTTCAGAAATATGCCATCAAATGGGCGCTATTCTGTTCCGTCATCATTATCATCGTTGGTTTCATCACAGGAGCCATTCTCTAATAAAAGAAGCAGGGATCTCAAAGGGTCCCTGCTTCTTTGCGTATATAGGCTTCTTGGATGATGGCGGATATTCGCTCAGCGAGCGTCATCACCGTGTATAGGCGGGTGTCATTCAGGAACTGGGAAGAGGGAAGGGGATCAGCGGAATTCACGATCCCCTGGAAGTGACAGTCCCCGACTTCAGGAAGCATCTTCTCGAGTGCCTTCCCCGGGGTGAGGGGGCCGGTGTTGAACAGGATGGAACCGACCGCATCTTGTTTCCCGAGTGCCGCGTCCACCGTCATGATGAATGGGTCACGGTGCGTTTTCTGGATGGCTTTCAACGTTGGTTTAAGATTAAAAGCGTGAATGGGCGTTTCAAGGGTTCCATAGACAGGTGAAGGAATCGAAAACCGGGTGAGCATCGTTCCGACGAGTGGTCCCAATGAATCCCCTACATACCGATCAGATCCAATACAGAGAATGACGGGGGTACGTCCACTTTCCTCCAGATCGGTCAGCATCGATTGAAGCAGTTGGAGGAGGGTCTCCGTTTCGTATTCCCTGGACTGTGCCGAGATCCACACTGGCAGATCGGGCTGGCTTCTATCGAATGAACGCATCTCTCAAGCTCCTTTCCATGTGGTCGTACTTCCATTATACATGCAGCCGGTGTGAAAGGATTTCCACATCATGACAAACCTTTAACAAGTTGGATCAGGTTGTCCACGACGCTTCCCTCGCCGGACTTTCCAGCGTGTACGAAATAGAAGGGCCGGTAGACGACAAAAGGATCAATGGGGACAAGTTTCCCTTGCCTGAGCTCCTCCTTCACCATGGAAGTGGAAAGAAAGGCAATCCCAAGTCCGCGGATCGCCAGCTGCTTAATGAGGGAGTGGCTGCTTGCCTCGAGGATTTCCACAGGCTGGATCCGCTCTGAGCGCAGGAGATCATCAGCATATTCACGCGTTCCGGAACCAAGCTCCCTCAGAATGATGGGGGACGATTCCAGGCTCATGCGATTGCTAGCAAAGAAACGTATCTCATCCCGTGCGATGACTTCGACCTGGAAAGGCTCGAGTCCCTTCGTCCCTTCCACAAGGGCAAAATCAATCTCACCGTGATTCAATTCCTCCACGATCGTCTCATGATTGTTGATCCGGAGCTGCAGATGGGCATGTGGATACATCACCTTCAGCTGTTTCACAAAATCGGGGAGAAGAACATCGCTTACCGTATGGGTGGACCCGATCCGCAGGTGGAATTCTTCCTTTTCTTCCTGGATATGTTCCATGGAGCGGGCAATCTCAAGCATCTTCTTGCCCTGCTCATAAACTTTCTGTCCAGCAGGCGTCAATTGAAAGGCGGGTGAATTGGAAGAGCGGCTGATGAGGGCAACGCCGAGAGCCTGCTCGAGCTTTTTGATATGGACGCTCACCGTCGGCTGGGACAGATTCAGGAATTCACTCGTCTTCGTGAAATGCTGAAGCTGCGCAAGGGTGACAAACGTCCGGATCCAATCGATTTGCATAAGGGCACCTCCATTATGAAACGTAATCATCATTATTCGTATTATTCATTTCTATTATAAACTTCCCCACTGTATAATGAAAGGGAAGGAAGTGAACAGAAATGGAATGGATTTATTTTATCATCGGTGGTGCGTTCATCGGGATTCTGTCAGGTTTTTTCGGCATCGGAGGAGGAATCGTCCTGACTCCTACGCTCCTGGTCCTCGGCTATGACCCGAGTCAGGCAATCATCCTCTCCTTGATGCTGACCCTCGGATCCACGGTGACCGGCACGATTTCTCATATACGGTTGAAAAATGTGAACGGACGCCTTGCCATAATCCTCGGGATTGCAGGTGTGATCGGTTCAACGGTCACGGCTCCGTTCGTGAAATGGCTTGAAGCATCAAATGGTGCATCCCTCGTCATTTCCATCGTCTATATCGCGATCCTTGGCTGGTTCTCCTACCAATTCTTCAGGAAAGAGAAGTCGGATGCGAAACCGAAAGGCAAGGGTGCCGTTCCGGTGATCGGGTTCATCACAGGGGTCATTTCATCCCTGATGGGTGTCAGCGGCGGGTTCGTCATGACCCCGCTCCTGTCAAAATGGATCAGGCTGGATCTGAAGAAAGCGATCGGAACGAGCATCACGGCTGCTTCCATCATCGTCCTATCCGGGATCGGTTCCTATATGGCAGCGGGTGAAACACTGGACTATCGCCACGGCGTGCTTCTCATCGCAGGTGCACTGATCGGAACCCCGATCGGTTCAACCCAGCTGAAGAACTTTGCGACGGATAAGGTGAAACGCATGCTCGCTTTCCTGTATATCATCGTAGCAGCAAGCGTCATCCTCAAGCTGCTTCAGATCCCGACCCTGTCCCTGATTCTGATCGGCGCGGCCATGGTAGCTTTTTTCGCCGTCTTGATCAACAAGCAAAGAAAAGAGCCGAGTGCATCAGCTTAGGTACAGAGAAGAAGCCCACGTCATCTGACGTGGGCTTCGTTTTTATGTTGCAGCGGTAATGGAACGGGCCATGCGAAACCAGTTTATATAAACCAGGATGATGAAAAATATACTGATTCCTATGGGAAGTCCATAATGGGGTCCCTCGAACACAGTATTATAAAAGTCGATAGGGGTCATGGCAATGGCTGCAACCATACTGATCAAGGCGAGGATGATCACTGAAAGTCTGCGATTACCGGCATTCCGGATAATAAACAGTGCAGTGGTGCACAGCAGCCATAAGCTGAGGACCAGTAGCGCATGAGAAATGCGATCCTCGAGATGGGTGTGAAGATGGTATACGACAAATGATAAGATCGCTATCGCCACAATCGGGATAACCATGAGAATATTCAGCTGCACCAAAGCGGGCTTGCGGACAATGTCTTCTTTAACTTCTAAAAATGATATGACACTATAATAAGACAGGGCACCTAGAAGCAGGGATAAAACAATGATCATACATATCACTCCGTATTAATTATTCTTGTATAATAATACATGGATTTTCTGGAAAAATCTATAGAAAACCTGCTCCCTATGGTATGATAGAAGGAGTGTTTTGAAAGAATATCCATGAACTGAAACTCTGGCCGGTGTTGAACCGTATAAGAATATGGAACATCATTGCTTGGAATTCACGTAGGGAGTTTAATGCTGTATGAGCTTGGAATCAGTTGAACAAATCATCGCCAATTATGGCTATATAGCCGTCTTTTTATTACTCACACTGGGGATCGTCGGACTGCCTGTCCCTGATGAGGTCCTGATGATGCTGGTCGGGTATTTCACAAATGTCGGGACCCTCAACTATGAACTGGCCGTATTGTTCAGTTTTGGAGGCGCCCTTGTCGGGATGACCATCAGTTACTTCATTGGCTACAAAGCCGGTCGACCGTTCCTTGATAAATACGGGAAATGGGTGGGACTGAAGGAAAAGCGTTTGCGAAGGGTCGAACAGTGGATGGAGAAATATGGATCGTATTCTTTGATTATCGGCTATTTCATTCCCGGCGTAAGGCATATCACCTGCTATTTTTCGGGGATTGCCCGGATGGATCTTAAACAGTACTTCCTGTTCGTCGCCATCGGATCCCTCCTTTGGACGTCGGTCTTCATCACCATCGGGAGGATGGCAGGTGTCATTACACTATAAAATTGTAAAAGCCAACGGGACTGGTCTCGTTGGCTTTTCTCGTTCAATTTTTTGATGATGTTATGGTTTTTATGAAGTAAGGGCCAACAGTGTGAGCTTAAGGATTAGTGAGATGATGGAGATTAGTATAATAGTTCACAGGTAAACTAATATTTGCAAATGGATTGTGACCGTGTTATTCTGTTTTTGTTCACTAGTAAACATAAAGGAGTTTGTTGCATGAAACAAATCATTTATGAATCGTATCTAGAATTACTTCACCTGAATGAGCAGAAAGCCGATTCAATTCAATCTTTATTCGGCATCTACCTTAACAAAGATGAACCACTTGATCTTTTACCTGGTAACATGACGAGCATCCACGTCATTCAGTGCATCGGTGACCATGAACCCATCAATCATAAGGGGATTTCCCGAACGATGATGATTTCCAAGGCTAACATCACAAAGGTTACCCGCAAACTGCAAGAAGATGGGCTGATTAGGACGGTTAAACTGAATGATAACAAAAAAGAAGTCTACTATAAGCTGACACCCGAAGGCAGGAAAGTCCACGACATGCACATGAAGCTTCACAACGAGAAAAAAAGGGCGTTCATGAATATGATCGAAGCATTTTCAGTGGAGGAACAACGGACCATTGCATCGTTTCTGGAAAAAATGACCGAGAGCATAAGACATGAACATGACCAACTCTAAGACTCGTTCACGCAATCAATCAATTTTGTATCTCATGTCCCTAGTAGCTTTCTTTGCTTCGCTTAACCAAAATATTTACACCCCATTGATTCCCTCGATAAAGGAATATTTTCACATTAACGGTCTGGCTGTAAATAGCACAGTATCGCTCTTCATCATTCTTACAGCCATTATACAACTGATCATGGCACCGTATTTGGACCGTACAAAGACAGGACATATACTTGTAGGAAGTCTCGTGCTCGTCGCCTTGGCGAGTCTCGGCTGCGCCTTGTCCCAAGGTTTTTATGCTTTTCTTTTTTTTCGGTGCCTACAAGCCATTGGTGCCGCATCTTTGCCGTTGATCGCGGTGATTACCATCATGGGTGAAACTCCTGAAGGAAAACAGGGGGAGGCGATGGGGACTTATCAAATGTTCCTCTCCATAGCACCGGCGGCTGCACCGGTTCTCGGAGGAATCATCGGTGCCAGATATGAGTTCCACGGTGTGTTCTGGTTCCTGGCAGGGCTAAGCCTCTTATTTTTATTCCTGAACGTACGACGAAGGAATACGACCGTGAAAAAAGAAAAATTGCACCAATCCCTAAGGTATTTGGATTTAATGCGGGATCCGGTCGTATTTGTGATCCTTTCGCTCAGTCTAGTGGTTTTCCTAGTGTATATGGCGATCCTTGTATTTCTCCCGGAGCTCCTCGCCGACCGTTTTCATATCGGATTGAAGTGGATTGGGTTTCTTTATGTGCCGGTAACGGGAAGCATAGTAGCAGGAAGCTACCTTTTTAAAAAGGTGAAATTGAACTTTTCCCATGTTATGGGCGCTGTCTCTGTGAGCTTGATCCTTTTCGCGCTAATGGATCAATGGTTGCTGCCTCTCACCCTTTTCCTTCTTATATTGTTTGGAATGGGCCTGGGAGCAGCAACCCCTCTCTTTGCCACATTACTGACATCCCGTTACAAGGAAGGAAAAGGCAGCATCATGGCGCTGTATAATGTAACTCGCTATATCGGCATGGGGGCAGGGCCGGTCGTATTCAGCCTTTTCTACAGGGAGATGGGGGAGAAAGGAACATTCCTGATCCTATCGGCACTTTTGCTTGCCTTGAGCTTTTCCTTTTATTCAGTCATCTCCTCTAGTAAGAAGAAATACCCCATCTAAAGGGGAGGTGCTTGCCATGCCCCTTTACTTCTGGGATTATGGAAAAGCGGGTTAGCGATCTTTTTCGTTGTCGTCAAGTAATTGAGTGATTTCCTGAAGTAATTCAATCTGCCGGTCCTGTTTTTCCTGGACACGTTTTGAATGGTCCCTGATTGCTGAAATCATGAATCCGAAACCAAGGATCAAGGTAAGAATGACTAAGCTAATGATACATATGCACTCCAATCGATTATTTTTGGGAGGTACTTAAAATGGAAAATGAAAAACTCGATAAACGTTCCCTGCAGGCGGTCTCCCTGACGGCCGTCCTGCTGGTGGCCTCCATTCTCGTGTTCCCGATCGGGAAGCTTGTGAAAGCCGATCTGTGGCTGCCCATCACCCTGTTTGCCTTGATCGATGCGGGCTTCATCTTGGCTCTCTTCATGGGGATGAGGTCACCACAACGCTTCGTGAAGCTGTTCAGCATCCTGGCAAATGGCGTTTTCATCATCGTGACCAGCTTCATGATCTATCTGCTGCTCATTGCCAACGGGATATCCGAGCCGTGATCGCTTTATAAAAGGGTATCCAGGAAGTGCTTGATCTCCTGGTACACCCTCACTTCATTGTCATGTTTCGAAAAGCTGTGGCCCTCGTCTTCCAACAGGATATACTGGACGGGGATGCCGCGCTCCCGTAGTCGTCCGACGATCCGCTCCGATTCCTCAGGGCGCACTCTCGCATCATTCTTCCCATGTATGACGAGCATAGGACCCGCCATATCCTCTACATACGTGATCGGGGACTCAGCAACAAGCTTTTCGCGCTGCCCGACGGGATCACCCACCAGATTGACGATCAGAGGCTTCAGTGTCTCCGGAGCTGCCTCCACGTACGAAATCAAATCCGAGATCCCGAAGATATCAACGGTCCCACAGAAATACTCCGGATGTCTCCCGGACAGAAGAAGGCTCATGTAACCGCCATAGCTCCCGCCCATGACAGCGATCCTTCCTTTCTCCGCAAGTCCCTCGGCAATCAGCCAATCCATTCCCGCTACACAGTCAAGCCTTGGCCCGACGCCCCAATCACCTTCCACCCGTTTCATGAACGAAGCTCCATACCCGATGCTCCCGCGGAAATTGGGCGCGAAGATCGTGTACCCATTCAGCGCCAAGTACTGCAGGAGGGGGCGATCCTTCAACCGCTCCGATTTCTGCGGTCCACCGTGCGGCCATAGAACCGTCACCCCGTTTGGCTCATCCGGGCGGTACAGGATTCCTTCAATCGTCAGTCCGTCGAAGGAGGGGTACTCGACAGCCACCGGTTTGACGCGCCTGTTTTTCACCCTATAGGGAGTCAGGCACTCCCAGCGTCCGTCCAAACTCAATCGATAGATAGCGTCGGAGGCATGGGCAGAGCTTCCCAGAAGGAGAAGGGTGCCGTCCGATGTTGCCTTCAGTTGATTGAAGGTATCGCAGGGAGTGTCGATTTCCGTGCAGTTGCCTTCCTCAGGGAAGTAACGGTGCAAATGATCCCGTACCCCTTTCTCAGTTGTCAGAATCAACTCATCCTGCACCTTGCAGAGCCCCTTCATGTTCTCGCCCTCAATCGAGAGTTCCTTCTGAAACAATCCGGTAGAAGGTTTATACGAAGCAAGGTAGTGAAAATCCTCACCATAGTCTGTCAGGAAGTAGATCCGGTCGCTTCCGTCGTATAGGACATCCTGGGTGCTGTATGGACCTACAGCATCCGGAATCATGGGCTGACTGACTCCGCCCACCATGCAGTAGGCCGGCACATGGGTATTGGAATAGGATTCCGTGTACACATAAGACGATTCATCCGGCGCAACGGCTGCACACACGATGGGAGCCGCCTCCCCTTTTTGCACAAGGGTCTTTGTTCCAAGGACAGCATCATAACGCATGACGTTAATGAGCGGATTCAAATGATTGGTGGAATAGTAAATATGCCCTTGTGAAGTGAAGCTGGCAAAGTAGGCCGTCGACCCGTTTTCCTCCTCGGATAAAGGAATGATTTGCCCGTCATCCATCACTCGATGCCACTGGTAGTGCTCATCTCCATCGCGATCGAATGTTGCAAGAACACTCCCATCATAGGTGAAGAGGCTGGAACTATGCTGATTTGAGAATGTGAGACGGTTGGTCTCAAGGGAGTCGAGGCAGAGTTCCCACACATCATAGGAACCTCCGTGGTTCGTACTGAACAGGATGCGCCTTCTTTCGTCATCAACCGTGAAACAGGCGATGGCGGTTGTTTGATACAGGTCTTGAATGGCTATCAATGTCATCACTCTCCATAATTGATCGTCATGGTAACAGGGACACCCTTCACCCCGCACTCATTCACGGTACGAGCTGTGATCGGATTGTGGCCTCTTTCCTATTGGATGCATCACTCTTGTAAAAGAAGAGGGAGGAGCTAGAATCCTCCCGTAATGGGGATTCACTCCACGCAAGCTGGTTGCTTTATAGAAAAGGGTACCATGAATGGAGGTGTATATAAATGGGTTTTATGGAATTTAGAGTGAGGTTGTTTAGTGTGATGCCTCGTCGCTGTAGCTTAAAGGATGACACCGAGCAGTATAAAACAGGAACGTACTACAGCAAATCGGTGAAGATCATTAAAAATCTATAGATTGATTTTCGTGGTCTTCCCGGAGGATACAAGTAAAAAGCACAGGGGTCGTTCCTACTCTTCATGAAGGAAGAGAGACCGTTCCTGTGCTTTGCTTTTATTCAGAACATGTATCTATCATTTAACTTACTAACATTCAGAAATAGGAGGTTTTTACATAAGCTAAGGAGTATGTGCTAACTCTTGCATGCTTTATTCTTTGTAAATCCCGTATATCCCATCCTGACTTAGTGAATTTTCTTTATTGCCGGAACCTGCCTTCTTGATCACATAATGATCGTGCAAGTTAATGAAATACTGGCCTTTCGGTAGATCATCGTTTTCTTCAAAAGCAATCATGATGGGATTGTATACTTCTTGTACCGGCTCTTTTTTTGGATCTTTCATATATAAGTTGATAGAGAACGTTAAATCATCAGGGTCAAACAGTTCTTCTTGATAGGCGTCAGTCAATTCTTCTTTTGAAGCGTCGGGATTTTTCATGTATAGATCATAAACCGGCTGAATGGCTTCATCATTGGAGGAGGCCTGGACAAAATAATAGGGAGTTTCGTAGGCATTTCCACCTACATTTTCTATCGATTCGACAGTGGTTCCAACTACCTCGCCACTCGAGTTTATAATCTCTTCGATTTGTTTATCCAATACTTTGAATTCATCTTCTTTTATATAAGCATATAGAGCGGTTCTCAACCCTTTCTCTACTTCACCTTCCAAGGTCCAGACGCTTTCTGTTTTGACTCGTTTTTCACTAAAGTCAATTGGGACAATCGCGGTGGAATAAAAATGTAGTCGTCCTTTTGATTCGAAGAAGACCGTGTAACCGCCTTGATTACCTACCAAATTGTGAACCTCTATATCCGTTTTATATTCTTTTTTAATATAATCTTTGGTTGCCTTTATTACTTCTTCTTTGTATTGATCTTCGGCTTTTTCTGCTTTCCCCCCATAAGGAAGGAAATATCCGTCTCCAGTATAGGTTAAGACACTTTCATAAAAATCGCTGGGCCGATCCTTTACACCGTCTTCGTTTTCAGTCTGTGGTGAATCGTTTGAAAGGAGGTTTAAGCATCCTCCTAAAAATAGGATGGGGGCGAGACATAATAGCGTGATTCGTTTACCTATCATTTTATTGAATTCCTCCAATCAATTAAGGGTTAGTAAAAAGCGCATATCATTCTATGATAATCTCTTCCTGCTTGGAGCCAAGGCTTCTGTTATCGATTGTTCCCTTTTCTTTTTGATTATCATTAAGGGTGATGATGTAATGTCCTTTCGGCAGTTGATTTCCGGTTTTAATCTTATCCATTATTAGACGGAAGGTCTTTTCGTCAGGTTCAGTATCTGGTTCTTTCATGAACAACTGAATGTGAATCTCGATATTCTCAGGATCGAAGTCCTCTGATTTAAATACCTCTAACAGTTCTGCTTTAGTGGAGGAAGGAGAATCTAAATATTTTTGATAAACGGGGATAAGTGCTTCATCTGAATTTAAATAATTCGTGTAGTAATAAGGAGTCATGTATCCCTGTCTACCTATGTTTTGGATCAATTCCTTCCTGATTCCCACCACATCATTTTCTTCAGCTACCTCACCCAAAAGTCCATCCAACTCACTGAATTGTTCTTCATGCATATAAGCGTATAGTGATGCCTTCATAGCGTTATCCAGAAGGTCATCATAATATTTCACTTTATCTCCCAGAACTCTCTTGTTAATCAGATCGATCGGTATCCTGACTTCTGAGAAGAAATGGATATGATCCTTTGTTTCAAAGTAAACGGTCACCCCGTCAATGTTAGTAAGAATATTGTGTACTTGGATGTCTAAGTGGAAGTTCTTCTTTATGTAATCCTTTGTTGCTTGAATGATTTCATCTCGTAATTCTTCTGTGATGTCTTCCGTTTCCTGTGCATCATACGCTTTGTAATCTTCCGCAGTGTACGTTAATACGTCCTCGTTTCGTTCTTTTCTTTCTTTCTCTAATTTCTTTTTATGCTCTTCGATTTCCTTGGGTGTTGTAGTTGAGATTGGAATACAACCATTTAGAAGAAGAGGGATTAAAACAATTAGCAATGCATGTTTTTTGTATGTCTTCAATGGATAACCCTCCATTTGTTAAGGTGTTTATCTTTCATTACTGAAAACTATTCGAAATTAATTTGCATTTTTTAGAAAAATAATAAGTGGAATTTGCTTGATAGGATAGTGTCACTTACATTAGTGTTTAAATCCTCTTATCTTTTCTAGTAGTATAGTTGAACACTTTAGATATTCATTTCATAACAAAAAATATCCACTAATATGAAAGTTAAAAAGGAAGCTCTTCAGGGGAAAGTGTAATTTTATCAAATCAGTTAAAAAAGAAAGGATATCATTAGAATAGATATCCCTTCTTCTGTTTCATTATAAATACATTTATTCAATTTAATTACATTAAGTAGTCGTAAGAAACCACATTCGAACTAACTGAATGTAATCCGTTCAATTTGTTCGCGAACGGTTTCTAGATCGGCTTTTACCTTTTGGGAAGTATCGTGAAGTGCAGTGATGGAATTGCCCTTATGTTCACTAAGTTGATAGATTATATCTTCGAAGAGCAATTCTAATTCTCCATGTAGGGAAGAAGATACTCCGTTTAAAATGTTGATCTCAGCTAGTTTAAATTGATCCAAAATTGCATTTTGAAGGAAGGGTTTAAATTCATTCACAATGTTAGGGAAACCAAAGAATACTCTAGTTAGTCCATCTCTAACTCCACCCAGTGTTCCAGTAATCTCCTCAAGCGGGGCGATTGCTGACTCAGCTATAGCATTCACTTTATTTGCAAGATTCGAGTATAGCCCCAAGAAATCCATAGGAATGGCGACTGAGTCTATTTTAGCTTTTGACTTAATTTGCAGGATTGTTGCTTCAAGGGACCCTTCTAGTGCTGAAACAATTCCTATTAGGGTTCCTACTACTGCTTGGATAACGTTATTTCCAAAAGCAGTGAGAATTGCGATGCTTTCATCGAGAATCAGATCACCTAATTTCATACCAACTAGCATATGGTCTGATTCCGTTAACGGTTCCCCGGAACTATTCAGCATCGAAGGAGCGACTGCAAGTAATGAGCCCTTATTTGTGATTGAGTCAGCCAAATTTTTATCACGCATGACCATCTCTGCCCTTACGAAATTTGTTTTAAAGTTAAACAGTTCAATATGCTTTGACACTTTCTCAATATTAAGGTTGACGATTTTGTAATGTGCGTTTAAATCATTTACAAACACATCTTCTACAACCTGTTTCCCACCGCTTAAAAGTGTGGGTATTAAGTGCTCGCTCAATTGCTTGAAACCTTGTAGTAGATCTACTATATTCTCTTTGAATTGAGAGAGCAACTCACGTGGGGGTTCAAATATATTAGCTACATTTAGGTCAATGTTGATAATATGCTCTACTAGCTCAAGCGGGGGAGAGTCCAGTACCTTATTTATGGACCTGACAAAGGATTCTGCTTTACCCAATAGGGCGATCCAAATGTCCAACTCCAATAGGATAGGAGCAGCTAAGGTACTAATGCCTTTGAACAAGGGATGACTGAAATGTGACTCAGTAATTTCTTCAATTTTATCTTGAAGTTCATTCAATCGGGCAGAGAACCTTTCTCCTTCTTGTTCTACTAGTAATTTGGACTTATTCATATAACTATCTATACTTGTATACTTACCATGAACTGACAAATCATCCCCGATCAAAGCATTTGAGAGTTTGTCAAGAGCCTCAGGGGTAATATCGATGCGCTCAGTGTTTCCGCTGTACAGCGGTTCTCCCGTCCAGATACTGCTAATGATATGGTCATCTGCTGATACATTTATTTTCTCACCTGCGACGACATAAGGTTTATTGTTCCCATAATAACCAGTATGGAATGGACCGATGTTGTTGAATTGAAGACCGGCATAAGGTGCTCCAAAAGAAATATCCCTTCGTTCTCCGGGAATTCGATCATCGAGCCCTAATGAAATCAGGCCTTTAGTCAACACATCATTACTCCCGAAATAGTTCACTATATTCGAATACTCTCTATTTGGATCCATTTTTCCTTTGGGTAATAGTGCAGGATTAAGGGTGACACATCTTATATCATCTTCTGGATGTTCTACTACTACATTGGAGGCAAGAGGACCGCCAAGAGAGTTTCCTGCCACATAGGATACTCCGCCCTCATGTTCATACCTTTCTTTCATTTCAACATAGTATTCTTCTGCAGCATCAAGTTGCTCTACGTCTAAATCACTAAGGAGTTGAGCATCGGCTTTAAGATCTTGTTTTCCATACTTTGCATCGGCTTGAGTACCTTGATAAATTACTGAGATTTCCCCTGTTTCAAGGCATTTAACTGTCATCGCATCAAGGCCACTAGGGTGGTCATATCTGGTATCTAATACCCGGAATGTTTTCCCATTTACTTCTAATGGATCATCATAAATTTGAGGATTTTGGTAAACGTGTAAGCCTGCTAATTCGACTAGATCCGGATCGGTTACCTTCTCATTAATTTTATTAGTCAAATTAATCTACCTTTCATAATCTTTTAATATAGGAGTAGAATATTTAATAGAATTCATTTTTAAGCCTGTACCTTTATTTTTTTGAACATAGTTATCATTTAAGAAGATCTCATATGTTCCTTTGGGTAAATTATTGTTTTCTTTTACAAACTCCTCAATTTTATTGAATGCATCTTGATCAGGCTCTGCTTTTTCCTTTTTCATAAAGCCTTGAATTGTAATGAAAGCATAGTTTGGATCAAATTTACTTGTGTCATATGCCTTCACAAGTTCTTCTTTAGAAGCTTTTGGGTTTTCCAGATAGAGGTCATACACAGGCTTCATTGCCATGTCAAGTTTGGTCGATGTAACATGGTAAAAAGGGGTAGAATAACCGTTACCGCCAACATTCTTTAAAGATTCAAGAGAAATGCCAACTATATCATGAGTCTTTGCTACAGATTCAATTTCTTTATCTAATTCTTTAAACGCATCCTCTTTAATGTATGCGTAAAGGGATCCACGTATGGAATTTTCAATCCTCCCCTCTAATGTCCACACATTATCTGAAAGTATTTTTTTGTCTTCAGTATCGATTGGAACAATGGCTGTAGAATAAAAATGCAAGCGGCCAGTCGTTTCAAAGAATACAGTAACACCATCCTGATTTCCGACCATATTATGGACTTCAATATCGATGTTATACTCTTTCTTCAAATAATCCTTAGTCGCCTTTACTACTTCATCCTTATGCTCTTTAGCTATCTTTTCGTTTTCTTCTCCTCCAGGTAGGTCATACCCCTCACCAGTATAGGTAAGTACGCTTTCAAACTTATCTGCAGGTCTAGCGTTTATATCCTGGTCCGTCTCCGTCTTCTTCGCTTCTGATTTTTTTCCGCTGTCCACTCCAAAACAACCTCCTAATAATAATGAGATGCTTATACCACATACGAACAGTTTCCATTTATGTTTCATGTGTTAACAATCCTCCTAATGGGATGATGTACGTAAAAGAACTTCTTTATTGTAAAAGAAACTGTAAAGTATTAACAGGTGAATGTACCTATAAATTCAAAAACAGGAAATTCGTCACCTGGAAGGATTGTATCTATGTGAATCTTTTGTCATTCAGATTTGTGACGATTCCAAGGTGTTTGAGTCTTTTGTCACCTGAAATACCATTACCCTCCAGTTTATGGATTTAACCCTTTTGATGGAAAAATTAATTAGTATATTCTTAATTATGAAAGGGAGAGGGATTTGGAGGTTAGAATGGTGCATTTAATTTTCTACATCGTCTAGTGTATGAAAGGGGAGAAGAGGAGGTACTACCTTAATTACGCTTAAATAGGTGGCAGTGTATAGGTTTGAGCCGTCAATGGTCACAACCATCATTATGTGGATATAACCCTAAAGGTGTAAAAATATTCTTATTCTATCAATCTTTCTTTATCGAAATAACCAGCGTGTCGCGTTCTTTAGTTGAAAAGTTAAGGTATCACTCGTTGCATCTGAATATTCAGAAATCCTATTGCCAAACGGCGGACGTCCTTCTAAAATGAAAGAAATGAGACCGGGGAGGTCAGAGGGATGAATGTATCGCTTCAGACGAAGCTCTTGGTCTTGATCCTGACGTTGCTGTCATCGGTCATCCTTCTCCTGAGCGGCACGTTTGCTTATTTCGAATCCAAGGAAACGGAGAAGGAAGTCGGTCAGCTGGCCCTGCAGGTGGCGACGACGGTGTCCCTTATCCCTGGTATCCGGGAAGCGTTTCATACAGAGGATCCGGCGAAGATCATCCAGCCCATGACGATCCAGATGAAGGAGCAGGTGGGGGCGGAGTTCATCGTGGTAGGGAATAAGGACAGCATTCGCTATTCCCATACGCAGCAAGAGAAGATCGGTAAGCGGATGGTGGGAGGGGATAATGACCGGGCCCTCATTAATGGAGAGTATTATACGTCCAAAGCCGTCGGTTCCATGGGTCCGTCCCTGCGCGGAAAGGCGCCGATTTTTGATGATAACGGGAAGATCATCGGGCTCGTGTCCGTCGGCTTCCTCGAGGAAGATATTCACACGCTGTTCATTCACAAGCTCCGTACGTATGGGATCGTCTCGATTCTCGTATTGGTGGCAGGAGCCGTGGGGGCGGTCCTTCTGGCGAAAAATATCCGCCGCGATACACACGGGCTGGAGCCGAAGGAGATTGCGGCTCTGTACCGGGAGCGGAATGCCATCCTCCTTTCCATAAAAGAAGGGATCATCGCCGTGGATGAGAAGGGGTTGATCACGATGATGAATAACTCTGCGAGGAAGCTCCTTGGTGTGAGTGGGCGGAAAACCCAGGTGCCGGTACAGGAAGTGATACCGAATACGGAAATGTATGATATCCAGCGGAACGATATTTATGAAAACGATCAGGAAATGCTTCTGAACGGAAAAGTCGTAATCGTCAACCGGACACCGATCATGGATAAGAACGGGATTGTCGGAGCGGTGGCGAGCTTCCGTGAGAAGACGGAAGTGACGGAGATGATCAATACCCTTTCAGAGGTCCGGCAGTATTCTGAAGATCTTCGTGCCCAGACCCACGAATTCACCAATAAGCTGTATGCCATCTCGGGCCTTCTGCAGCTGGAGGAATATGAGGAGGCCATCGATCTCATCCACTCAGAGGCCGACGTGCACGGTAGCCAGAACCGGATCGTATTCGAACAGATCCATGATCGCAAGGTGCAGGCCATCCTATTAGGAAAGATCGGGAAGGCATCGGAATATAAAGTGACGTTCAGCATCGATCCAACCAGCTTTTTGAAACCGTTACCAAAAAGGGTTGCCATGAGTGACTTGATCACGATACTGGGAAATATCATGGATAATGCCTTTGACGCCGTTGCTCACAAGGAGACGAGGGAAGTTACTTTCTTTACCACCGATATCGGGAAGGATATTGTGTTCGAAGTCGCCGATACCGGAGCCGGGATCCCTGACGATGTGGATGTATTCCAGCGTGGGATCTCTTCGAAACAGGGGGAGAACCGGGGAGTGGGATTGACGCTGGTGAAGGAGACGGTCACAAGGCTTGGCGGAACGATTGAGCTTCATGTACCGAAAAGCGGAGGGACGGTCTTTACCGTGTTCATTCCAAAAGAAGAGAAAAGGGGAGAAGAAGGATGATCAAAGTGATCATAGCGGAGGATGATTTCAGGGTGGCGTCCATCCATGAGCGATTCCTCCAGAAGATCGAAGGGGTCACCGTTGCCGGGAAGGCCCTGAACGGGGAGGAAACCCTCCGCCTGCTGGGAGAAGAGGAAGCGGATCTATTGCTTCTCGACATCTATATGCAGGATCAGCTTGGGACGGATCTCCTGCCGGCGATCCGCACCCGGTTCCCCCATGTCGATGTAATCATGATCACTGCAGCGAACGACCGGGAGCTTGTGGCGACGGCCCTCAGGAACGGGGTTCTTGATTACATCATCAAGCCCGTATCCTTGAAGCGGTTCACCTCCACCTTGCAGCAGTACCAGAAGAGAAGGGAGATGCTGAAGGAGAAGGAAGAGGTCAGCCAAGCCACCATCGACCGGTTGCTCGGTCTGCATCAAACGCCGCTGAATGGAAGCGGCATGCCGAAGGGGATCGATCCCCTCACCTTGAGTAAGGTGAAGGCGATCGTGGAGGATACGGGCAAAGGAATCTCAGCTGAAGAAATGGGCTCCAGGATGGGGGCATCCCGTGCAACGGCGAGGCGGTATCTGGAGTACATGGTCTCAACGGGGGAAGGAACGGCGGAGCTTGAATACGGAATCGTAGGCAGGCCGGAGCGAAAATATTTCATGGCTAAATAAGAAGGAAGCTCTTCCCGCGGAGAGCTTCCTTCTTATTGTTCTAGCTTTTCCCTTGAAGTTTCCGTACTTCCTCGCTGTGAAAAGGTGATCCGGTTACTTCATCCACAATGGAGAACGGGTTCCCGTCGGGATCGTTGAAATCGAAGGCTTTCATACCCCCGAAATCTTCAAGCGCTGTGACCGTGACACCGTGCCTTCTGAAACCTTCATGAGTGGCTTCAATATTATCCGTGAGGAAATTGAAGTACGCATTCTTCCTGTCGCCCCTGATTGTGAACTCGGTTTCCTGACGTGACTCCACCTCCACCAGGGCAAGCTGGGTGAGCCCGTCAGGCAGGCAATACCCGACCCCGTCTTCCCACTCGTCGATTTTCTTCACCCCGAGATGCTCCTCATACCACGCCATTGAACGCTCCATATCCGTCACCGGAATAAAGATGGATCCTACTCGAAACATCCTGACACCTCCTTTAATTGGAAAAGATCTTTCTATCATCTATTCGCTATGAGTCCGGAAATCCCTTCAACAAAGGTTTCAGGCTGAAAAGCATTGAGTATGCTGGATTTTTCTGAAATAATAGAATTGGATAATTTATGAAAAGGGGATCGATCATGACAATGACATACACACCACCCAAGCATATTGTTTCTGCGGCCGTGACCGTGCTGAACGAAAAAGGGGAAATCCTTTTGATCAATGGGCCGCGAAGGGGATGGGAGATGCCGGGTGGGCAGGTCGAAGAAGGAGAATCCCTGACGGACGCAGCCATCCGGGAGACGAAGGAAGAGTCGGGTATCGATATCGAAATCGTGAAATTTTGTGGAATCTATCAGAATGTGAAGCGATCGATCTGCAACACCCTCTTCCTCGGTAAGGTCATCGGCGGTGAGCCGACGACATCCGCGGAGAGCCTGGAAGTGGGGTTCTTTCCGGTGGATGTGGCTCTGAGCATGGTGACCCACTCCAACTTCCGCCAACGGATTGAAGATTCGCTGGAGCACACCCGTCATCCCATCCACGTGGAGTTTAATCAATGAGGCTGGCCGTCCTTACCGTAGGGAAGACCCACAGCGGAAAAACCACCTTTGCCCGGACGCTGGAAAGGGAGCTGCCTGATTTTATCGTCCTCGATCAGGATCTTCAGGCAGAGTTCATCAACACCCACTACCGGAAGCTTGTCCCTGAGAAGGGCCCAAACACCTTCAAAATGGCCCTTTCACAGACCATTTTAAACCATGCGGTCGAGCATACCGGACATCATATCATCCTGAGCAACTCCAATCTGGACCGGGATGGGAGGCGTGACCTGCTCTCAAGCTTTGAACAGCAAGGCTTCAAGACCATCCTGGTAGACTTTCAAATCCCGGATTCCGTCCTTTTCAAGCGGATCGGTGGATCGGGTCGTAGCACGACGATCTTTAGGACGACCACCACTTCATATGAAGAAGTGTTGCAGAGACAGAACGGCTATCACGGAAACGGTCCCTCTGAAGGAGAAGCTGATCATCTCCTTACCATCAGGAGTGAAGAGGATGTAATCCGCATAATCGATGCGATAAAAAAGATAAAAAGTATAGAAGAATAGAAGGAATCGGAAGTATCCCTGTAGAATTAAGAACATACGTTCTAAAACAAGGAGGTACACATGCAGAAAATCAAAGATCAATTAACTCATTCATATAATGCTGCTGCCATCTCCAGGGATCGCGAGCTCAAGGAGGATTGGAAGGCGGAAGTGCGCAGCCACTTCCTGTCGCTCCTGATCAAGGAAAACAAGACCAGACTCCTTGAGATTGGAGCCGGGTCAGGGCAGGAAAGCGTAGTTTTCAAAGAAGCAGGTCTGAACACGTTCAGCACCGATCTGTCACCGGAAGCAATCCGGCTGTGCAAAGAGAAAGGGCTTAAGGCAGAGGTCATGAGCTATGATTCGTTAACGTTCCCCGATGGAGCGTTCGATGCCGTATGGGCGATGAACTGCCTGCTACACTGCCCGAAGGATGAACTTCCCGGCCTACTTGAAGGGATCAAAAGGGTACTGAAGCCAGGCGGGGTCTTTTTCATGGGTGTCTATGGAGGCAAGGATTCAGAGGGGATATGGGAAGGGGATTTCTATGAGCCTAAACGATTCTTTGCCCTCTACACGAATGAACGATTGAGAGAGATCCTTGAACGGCATTTTAAGATCGAATCGTTTCGGTGCCTGGCAAAAGAAGAGCTGGGCAGGGATCTCGATTTTCAAGGAATCATCCTTCGGAGATCACGGTAATCATGGACATCTACATAAAGGAACAAAAAGGGTACGCCCCCCAGATCGGGCATCTGGTATCCCAGATGGACTATGCACGGAAGACGACGCTTGATTCCATCGAAGGGTGCACACAGGAAGAACTGTATGGCCTTCTTTCGTCAGATGGTAACACCATCGGGGCATTGCTCCTTCATATGGCCGCCATAGAGAGAGGGTTCCAGATTGAATTCTTCGACGGACGGAATCCGAATGAAGAAGAAATGGAGGAATGGGGAGCTGCCTACGGGCTGGGAGCCCGTGGCCGCAAGGAAATCGTTGGACACCCCCTTTCCTTTTATATTGCAACATTGCGTCGTGTCCGGCAGAAGACCCTCACAGTCCTTGCCGAGAAACCGGATAATTGGCTCTATGAGGAGTGCCGTTGGGACGGTCACCCTTCGAATCACTACTTCATCTGGTTCCATGTAATGGAGGATGAAATCAACCATAGAGGGCAGATCCGGCTCATGCGGAAAGCCCTGCAACTAGAAAGGAAGAGAGAAGAATGAACAGATTGAAACAAGGAGATAAGATCGGGATTTTTTCTCCATCCTCGCCTGCTTCGGCGCATTCAAAGGTGAGGTTTGAGCGGGCAAAGGCCTTTTTGGAAGAGAAGGGCTTTACCATAGTGGAAGGTGCCTTGACGGGTAAGCAGGATCATTATCGATCAGGGACCCCGAAGGAGCGGGCAGATGAACTGAATGAGTTGTTGCGACGCACTGACCTTGCCATGATTATGTCGGTGATCGGGGGACGAATTCCAACAGTATGCTCCCCTATATCGATTATGAGGCGTTCAAGGAGAACCCGAAGCTTCTGGTGGGCTACTCGGATGCGACGGCAATCCTGTTGGGCATTTATGCGAAAACAGGGATCACCACCTATTACGGACCATCCCTAGTGCCATCGTTTGGAGAGTTTCCTCCCTTGGTCGATGATACCTATCGCTTTTTTGAAGACTATTTCATGAACGACACGGTCGTACCGTATGAAGTCCCGATGCCGCCTCTCTGGTCGGATGAACCCGTGAACTGGCTGGAGAAGACGACGGATAAGACGCTCTATCGGAATGAATGGGTGACAGGAAATCCCGGTAGCGCAGAAGGAAGGCTTATGGGCGGCAATGTCAGCACCATGTATGGCTTTATCGGCTCAGAGTATTTCCCCGAAGTGAAAAAAGGGGACATTCT
Source organism: Rossellomorea marisflavi (assembly GCF_009806575.1). Taxonomy (NCBI): domain Bacteria; kingdom Bacillati; phylum Bacillota; class Bacilli; order Caryophanales; family Bacillaceae; genus Rossellomorea; species Rossellomorea marisflavi. The sequence continues at coordinate 1,204,313 of NZ_CP047095.1, forward strand.
CCTGATTGAGGACTGCGGCAAGCATGCCTCTGTCGTGGAGAAGAATTTTGCCATGCTGAAGGTTCATGGACTGTTCGATAAGGCGGCGGGAATCATTCTTGGGAAGCATGAACAGTTCGATGATGGGGGAACGGGAAAGAAGCCACTTGATTTCCTCTTGGAGCAGCTCGATGGAAGAGAACTGCCGGTCCTTGCGGAGTTCGATACGTGTCATACGCACCCGATGCATCCTCTGGCAATCGGAAAACGGGTAAAGCTTGACGCGGGAGAAAAGACGGTGACGTGCGTAGAGGAGTGGATATAAGAAGAAAAGGCACCCGGTGGGCGCCTTTATCACTTTAATTCTTTTTTCATCAGTTTATGGGGGATGTCTGCTTCATAGAAGATCTCGGGCTCGGATACATATCCAAGCTTATGATAGAACCCTTCGGCATGGGTTTGACCATGCAACTTTACGCGGCTCAGGCCCTGCTCCGATGCGATGTCTTCAAGCTCCTGGATGATATGGCGCCCGACGCCGCCTTTCCTGAAGGGCTTACGGATGCAGATGCGCTCGAGTTTCCCGGTTCCTTCCACTGTGCGGATGCGACCCGTACCAACCGCCTTCCCGTCCTGATAGATAAGGATGTGGGTGCAATCGGCTTCGAGGTTGTCAAAAGCATCGTATTCTTCATCATCAGGGGTACCCTGTTCGTCGATGAAGACTTCTTTGCGGATGGCGAATGCTTCTTTCAATTCGTCTTCTGTTACGATTCTCTTGATGTTCACTGGCTTCAGTCCTTTCAAAGCTAATGATTAAGAGTATAGCGGAATAGCGAAGGCTTGTATACTCAGAAAGGATTCGTCGCCCACTGAAGGGATTGCTTGATGAAGATGCGGCGGTCCAGCTTGAGAAGCGATACCATGTGCTCGGCCAGATCTTCGGGCTGCATGTATTTACTCGTGTCGGCTTCTTCGAGCTTATCACCAAACGTAAGGTCTGTGGCTACTAAACTCGGATTCAAGGTCATGACGCGGATATTATGCGGCCGCACTTCCTGCATGAGAGATTCAGAGAATCCCTGAAGGGCGAACTTCGAACCGCAGTAAGCAGAGCTTTTCGCTGTTCCTTTCAGTCCGCTGCTGGATGAGATCATGATGATGTCCCCGCCGTTTTTCTCGATAAGCTGAGGAAGGACGGTGTGGGTCACGTGGTAGGTGCCGAAAACATTGACCTCGAAGGCACGCTTCCACTCTGCAGGTTCGAGTTCAAGGAACTCTCCGTATACACCGATTCCAGCATTGTTGATCAGGATGTCCGCATCACCGAGTGCGGATTGAAGCGAAGAAACAGCTGCTTCGACGCTCGAGAGGTCTGCAATATCAACAGGTGCCGTAACGGCCTCCACTCCATAGGTTCTGGCTTCTTCGGCCGTTTCCTCCAGGGCGGACTCCGTTCGTGCCATGAGGCCGAGATGGACGCCGGCTTTAGCAAGCTCAAGTGCGGTTGCCTTCCCGATACCGCGGCCGGCACCGGTAATATACGCGATCTTTCCTTCGATAGATTGTGCCATGCATGATTCCCCTTTCAATAGGTTCTTATGGACAGTGTACGGGGTCCGGGAGGGGCTTGCAAGGATTCACCATTGAAATGGAAATTTTAAAGAAAGCAAGTCTTCAGGAGGCTCCAACAATAAAATCAGGAAGAGTGAATAAAACCATGCAACTAACACTGAAAAATAATCTTGAAGTCACATTCAGAAAGTTCAAGGAAGAAGATTTTCCGGCAATCCACAGCCTCAATGAAAAGGAAGAGTGGAATAATCTTGTGAGTAAGAGGGAGCTGACGAGGAAGGCCTGGCTCGATTCAGGGATCGCCTATGTGGCTGAATCGGAGGGGGAGATCATTGGGTATATCCGCGGGCTGACGGATCAACATATCACCCTTTTCATCTGTGAACTATTGATTGACCAGAATTTCAGGGGATGTGGAATTGGAGCGAGACTCCTGGACTATGTTCACACCCTCTACCCGAGCACCCGGGTGGAGATGCTGGCCAGTTCCACGTCAAAGACCTTTTACGAGCAACAATCCTATCGCCCATTCTACGGTTTCCGCAAAACGTTTGAAGAAAGACATTGAATGCCATGAAATTTTATGTGGCGTCGAGCTTTAAAAACATTCCCATGGTGAGGGCCGTGACCGAGTCTCTTCGTGCAGCGGGACACCGACTGACGTATGATTGGACGCAAAATGAGCGGGCGAACACGGCGAAAGACCTTGAACGTATCGGTCAAGACGAGAAAAGGGCGATCTTGGAGGCGGATGTGGTGATCGTCTTGCTTCCTGGAGGCAAAGGCACTCATGTCGAGCTTGGCCTCGCACTTGCGTGGGAAAAAAGCATATACCTTTATTCGAAAGTACCATTGTCTTTGAATGAGAGCACCACGTTTTATCATCTGCCGGAGATCCGGCACATCACAGGAGAATTGGACGAGTTTCTACTATTGATAAACAACCATTACACATATCAGGAGGCATCATATGAGCAGCATTGAGTGGATCATCTTTAACATCGAGGAAGTAAGAAGAAGGAGCACAAACGTGTGGAGGAGCATTCCAGAGGATAAGCTACATTGGAGACCGGATGCAGAAGCGATGAGCATGCTTGAAATGATCAGACATGTACTGGAAAGTGAACATTACTACCACCTAGCCATTAAGAACAAAGGAAGTCTGGACGCGTTCGATTCGCCGTTTGAAAGCCGGCCGTACACCAATGTAGAGGATGAGCTTGCCTTTGCTGCCGGGTACCACGAGGCATTCCTGGAGACCATCCGTTCTTATACGGAAGAGGACCTCAAGGAAATCAGCATCGATCGAAGTGAATCAGGGTATGTCCGGGACTTGGGTGATATGCTCCTTCGCATCCCTTATCACGAAGCGGTCCATACAGGGCAGCTCCTTGATTATCTTCGTACCGCAGACATTGATCGCGTGAGGATTTGGGATTGAGCAGGAAGGCGCTCCTCATCATAGACGTCCAACAAGGTATGTTTAAAGAAGGAGGAGAAGTGCACAATGCGGAAGCTTTGTTGCAGACAATCACTACCCTGAAAGCAAAAGCAGAGTCAATGGACACCCCAGTTTTTCTGATCCAGCATGAGGCGCCTGAAGGAAAGCCATTGGAACGCGGGACAACAGGATGGGAGATCCATCCACGGGTGAAAGGAGGAACAGTCATCCATAAAATGACCCCTGATTCCTTTCATCAGACGGATCTTCACGAGCAGCTTCAGACACGGGGAGTGGAGGAACTTTTTCTTACCGGTATCCAATCAGAAGTGTGCGTAGATACGACGTGCAGGCGTGCCTTCAGCCTGGGGTATAAGGTGACGCTCGTCTCCGATGCCCATAGTACCTGGGATTCAGGAGTCCTGAAAGCAGAAGACATCATCCACCATCATAATGGAGTCCTGCGGTGGTTTGCCGATGTGGCGCGATCAAGTCATATTATTGAAAAATGGGAGAATGAAAGAAGCTGAATTAAGGCTTCTTTTTTTTGTTCAATTGGGTTTTAATTGTTTTATTTTCCAAAAACATCTTGTTTTGTCAGGTATCTTCTTTTATACTGTGCATATACATATACACAGTATAACACTCGAACATGGAGGTATTCGGATATGAATACAATGAAAGAAAGCATTTGGCTGGCGAGATTCGACTTCAAATATGTGTTGAAGTATATTCCGGTTGTTCTGTTGATGGCTGCACTGTATTCCTACTTTTTCTCTGAGCTTATGGAAGGCTATCTGGAAAAGGTTCAACCTGCTTTTGATTTGTTCTTTTTCCTGTATATTTTTTTCATGCCCACATGGTCACGTACGAAAGATAGCCTCGCCCAAAAGATTCATGGAGATCTTTACGCAGCGCCTGTTTTTCTGCTCTTGAATCAGCTGCCGATCAAGAAAACGGTGATCATCACCAGCAGGTTACTCTGTCTCTATATCCCCATCACCATCGGTACGGCAGCAGCCATGGTCATGACGTATTTCTTGTCGGAGGAATTCAATGAAGTATTAACATTTGGGGAATTGATTGTTCTGACAATGTTCTGGACCGGAATAGCCCTTTCTTCCTGCAGTGCATCCGTCACCATGGAAATGGGTGATCGCATCTCGAAGAAGCGGTTCATCACATCGTTTATTTGGCTGGTGGGAGGAGCAGCCGCATTGTATTTCTTGATGAAAGATGTGCTTCAGACGGGGATCTTGAAATGGTCGATTTTCTTTAGTGCCGATCACCCGGTCCTGATGGTCCTGATGTCCATCGTCATCCCGACACTAAGCACGTGGTGGGCATACCGCCATGCGCTGAAACAAATGAACAAAATGGATTATATGTAAGCAGGGGGAAATATCAATGAATATACCGATCCGATTATCAAAGGATTCGCGGGAACCGATCTATCATCAGATTGAGCATCAGCTGAAAGCCCTCATTGCAAGCGGTCAGCTTGCGGCCGGATCTCCCCTGCCGTCAATCCGGGTGCTGGCGAAGGATCTCGAAATCAGCTCGATTACGATCCGGCGGGCCTATCAGAACCTGGAATACGAAGGCTTTATCCGCACTTCTCAGGGGAAGGGGACCTTCGTTGCAGAAATCGACGCCGGCAAGAAGGAGTCGGTTGCATCGCAAGCCGTCCATGATGCGTTGAAAAAAGCCGTTACAATCGCGAGGCAGCATGAATTAAGCAATAGCGAAATCAGTGAACTGATGGAATCCATTTTAAAGGAGGAAGAGGAATGAACGACCCGATCACCATAAAAAATGTAGAGAAAACCATCGGGGGTCTTACGGTCTCCATCCCACATCTGACCATACCTGTTGGGACGATTTCCGCACTGGTGGGAACGAACGGGGCCGGGAAGAGCACGCTCTTCAAGATGATCATGAATCTGGTAAAGCCGGACAAAGGGACTATCTCGATCTTCGGAAAGCCTGTAAATGGTGATGATGAGGAATGGAAATCCCACCTATCCTATCAGTCACAGCAGATGGACGGGGTGGATTTCCTTACAGGTGAAGATCTCCGACAGCTGATGTCCCGCTACTATCCGGACTGGGACGAATCGTTATTTCAACGGGTCGTTTCCACCTTGGAAATCCCGCTGAACAAAAAAGGCAAAAAACTCAGCCCGGGAATGCAGGCGAAGCTGAGCATCGCCCTCACCTTGGGATGCAATGCCCCTGTGATGCTGCTGGATGAACCGACGGCTTCCATGGACATTCCGTCCCGTAAGCTCGTCATCGATCTTCTTGCCGAGATCATGGAGACGGGGGAGAAGACAATCCTAATGGCCACGCATCATGTGGATGATCTGAAGAAGCTCGCAGACTACTTGATTTTCTTTGATGGGGATGAAGTGGGGGAGCCGGTTGAGAAGGATGAGTTGGTCGCCTCATACCGACTTTTGTGGCTGGATCAACCTGTCCCTTTTGACGAACCGTTGCCTGGTGAGATGAAACGGACGTACGGCAAGGTGATCTTGACAAACGATCCAGATCAAACAAGGGATGCCCTCCGTCAGCATTCGATTTCAATTATGGAAGAGCAGGTGCCGGATTTGGAAACGGTCGTTACTGAATTATTAACAAAGGGAGAGAAGCATTATGTCTAAAACCATGCTGAAAGTAAGCAATGTCAAAAAAACATTCAAGAAGCAGCAGGTCCTGCACGGCGTGTCCTTCGATGTGAAGGCAGGAGAGATCACAGCCCTCCTCGGACCGAATGGAGCCGGGAAGTCGACGACCATCCGGAGCATCATGGGGATTCTCTTCCCGGATGAGGGTCATATCCAGTTCAGCGGAGAAGAAGAAGGAGTCATCCCGAAGCATGCCATCGGCTACCTTCCCGAAGAACGCGGACTCTATAAAAATGTGAAAATCATGGATATCCTCCTGTATTTCGCAGAACTGAAGGATTACCCGATCAAAAAAGCCAAGGAGCGCGCCCTTCATTACTTGAAGAAATTCGGACTTGAAGGGAAAGACAAGGTATCGATCGAGGAGCTGTCCAAGGGGATGGGGCAGAAGGTGCAGTTCATCGCTTCCATCATCCATGAACCGAAACTGCTTATCCTGGACGAACCGTTTTCCGGACTGGATCCTGTCAGTCAGGAAGTGTTCAAAGACGAAATCCGTGAATTGGCGCGCAGTGGTACGGCCGTCCTCCTGTCCGCTCACCAGATGAACCTTGTGGAAGAAATGGCCGACCGCCTCATCATGATCCATAAGGGAAGGGAAGTGATCAGCGGCACGATGGACGAAGTGAAGGAGAAATACGCGAACTTCAAATGCACGATCCAGGGAGTCAATCGCCTGGAACTTCTGGAAACGATCCCTCAGGTGGCGAGGATCGAGCAGTCGGAACAGACATCGACGCTTTATCTCGAACCCGATGTGCATATCCCGTCTTGGATCCGTAAGCTTCCTGAGGGCATGACCATCCATGAACTGAAGATCGACCGCATCACCCTGCATGAAATCTTTATCGATATCGCCACCGATAAGCAAGGAAAGGAACGTGAAAAAAGTGCGTAATAGTTTAAAAGTAGCCAAATGGGAGTTTAAGAGGAACGTCAAGAACAAATCCTTCCTGATTTCACTGGTCCTCACACCATTGATTGCGATTATCTTTGCCGTCCTGCCGTCCCTATTCGCAGGGGGAGGGGATACGCCCGTCCATGTGTATGTAAAGGATGATACGGGAATCTGGAAGGATGAAGTGGCACCGCTTTTGAAGCAGTCAGATCTCGATTGGAGCGTGACACTGACGGATAAAGATCAAAAGGAAATGGAGAAGGATTTCCGCGATGAGGAGGATATGGCGTATATCCCCTTGACCAAAGAGGCTGTGGAAAAGGGTCAGATCACCTATCTGACTACAGAAGAGATCCCTGATTCGTTTGCGTCGGACGTGCAGATCCTGGCGCAGCCCCTCCAGCATCTTAGGCTGACGGAGGCAGGACTCACAGATGAGCAGCTTCAGGCGGTCTCCACCGATATCTCGTTCACAGCGCAGGAACTTGCTGGCGAAGACGGATCAGGTGACATTCTGCGGAAAGCAGTGCCTGGAGCGGCGGCGGGCCTCGTCCTGTTTTCCATCATCATGACGGGGATGATGATCGTCCAAAGCGCTTCTCAGGAAAAAAAGGAGAAGGTGTCGGAGATCATCCTGTCGTCCCTTACCCCAAGTGAGCTGATGCAAGGGAAGATCATCGGATATTTCTTCCTTGGGATCCTACAGGTCGGTTTTTGGATTGCCGTCGCTCTTCCTGCCATTGCGATCCGCTTCGATGAGTTTCCGGTCATGGACTATCTGCTTGTTCCTGAGCTGTTGCTCCTCGTCTTCATTGCGCTCCTTGGCTATCTCCTATTCGCAGCTCTCTTTGTCGGACTTGGTGCGACGATGGAGGATATGAGCTCGACAAGCAACTTCCAAGGCATGATCCTCATGCTGCCATTCTTCCCGTTCATCCTGATTTCACCGGTTCTTTCTGATCCGAATGGATTGATCGCGACGATTGCCAGCTATGTGCCGTTCACCTCACCGGCCATCCTGATCCTGAGGCTTTCCTTACTCGATCAATGGCCGTGGCTCGAAATCATCGGTGCCATCGCAGTCCTCATCCTGAGCATCTGGGTGATGATCAAGATCGCCGGCAAAATCTTCGAAGTCGGCATCCTCCTCTATGGGAAGAACGCCAGCATCGGAGAAATCATCAAATGGGTTAAATCATGAGACATGGGGACGGTTCCGATGCGTCAAAAAAATGACGCACAGGAACCGTCCCCATGCTGCATTGTCAAACGTCAGATTATTTGAAATAATGGGGATGTATGGAAAAGAGGAAGGGGTACTTGCATGTATTGGGTTGTCGCGTTATTTGATGAAGAGACAGAACAAAAGGTGATGGATATTTGGCAGGAGCTCTGTGATCAATCCATCTCGTATTATGTGAATAAAGTCAAGGATGGGAAGCCCCATCTGACTCTAGCAAGTTATGAGCAATTGGACAAGGAGACGTTCATGACAAAGCTTGAAGCCTATTGTGAAGGGAAGGAAGAGGTAGCCCTCACCTTCAATACCGTGGGCTCGTTCCTGAATCACGACACGGTCTTCCTCTCTCCGGTCATCACCACCGATCTATTGAAGCTGCACGGGGCCTATCACCAAGCATTTGCCCACTACAAAGAGGCTTCCAACGAGCTATACGAGCCTGAACAGTGGATTCCCCATTGCACATTGGCCAACCAGCCTGTTACAGGAAACCTGTCCGACGTGTTCGGTTATTGCCAGAAGCATGTTGAGCCGATCTCTGGATCCATTGACCGCATTGCCATTATCGAGAAAGTCGGTGAAGAAAACGGGAAGCTCGTGGCTCCTGTGATTTATACAAAGAGATTATCCAAGAGTGGGGTGACGAACGGATGATGGACGAATGGACTCTCGACCCACTGATACCCGATGATGTGGACCTGGATATTGCACGGATTACATCTGAGTTAGAGGAAGTTACGAAGAATGGAGTTCTGTCAGAAAAAATTTTGACCCTTCAAGAGATCTATTCGAGATGCTATGAATATCTTGAACTGGCAGTGTGCATCACCTGGAAAGATAAGAAAGATCCGATGGGTAAACAGTTGGACGGGAAGGCAGAAGAGCTGATGGGGCGCTATAAACAGATCGAGTCAGAGGTGAAGCGGGAATGTCGTCAGTTAGCGGATGAGGAGTGGAGTCGACTGGCCGATTCCGAGGAATTGGGTTCCCTCAGGCCCGTACTGTCCACCTGGCGTCTGCCCTCTCCTGGGAGCCATGAGCTCGAAGCGGATGGTCTCCATGCATGGGCTGAGCTATACGGAATGGCTTCGGACCAAGTGAAACCCAGATGGAAAGGCAAAGAGATTCCCCTCGGTGAAGCAGTAAGGCTTGTCTATTATTCGAACAATCGGCCATCGAGGATCGAGTTCTTCAAGGAATGGACCAAGGAGTGGGAGAAAGTCAGTCATTGGTGTGCCAAGGCATTGAATCACATCTCTGGATTCCGGATCAGCAGGGGCGAGGATCCCGTTCAGTCGGCCTATGAAACAAACCGGATCACGCAACAGTCCGTCAATGACATGTGGGCCTCTGTCCTCGAGCGGAAGGGGATGTTCAACGACTTCCTCCAGCATAAATTGGTTCTTCAAGGTGAGAAAGATCTGCACTGGACGGATCAATTCGCCCCTCTCCCTTTGCAGACGGAATTTGGGACCATCCCTTATGAGGAAGCTAAAATCTTGATCGGAAATCTCATCGGAGCTTTTTCGGAGGATGCCGGTCGGTTTGTCCAGCATGCGTTCAACCACAAGTGGGTCGATGCAGCGCCGTCCCGTCACAAGGTAGTCAGTGCTTTTTGCGCACACTTTCCCAATGCGCGGCAGACGAGGGTCATGATGAGCTATGAAGGCGACCTTCAGAGTGTGAGTGTGTTAGCCCATGAGCTTGGCCACGCCTACCATTATCATCTTCTGGAGGACCATCCCATGTTTCTGCAGGATTGTCCACAAGCATTCACGGAAATTGCCTCGACTTTGTTCGAATCGATTCTTATTGAGGAGGCCATGAAATCTGCTTCTCCCATGGAAAAAATGCATCTTCTTGATCAGCAGATCAGTCGGGACATCGGCACCATCCTCAATAGCTATGTCCGTCATCGATTCGAGGAAATGCTGTACGAAAACCGCCGAATGGGTGAAGTCGATGCGCGCAGGATGAACACGAGGATGGCCGATGTACAAAACCACGTATTTGGACCGGATATGAAGACTCTTGATCCGACCTTCTGGGCATCACTTCGCCATTTTTATATCACACGGAAACCGTTCGGCCACTTCCCATATACGGTGGCCCACCTGCTCAGTACGGGGATCTATCATCAGTTGAAAGAGGCAGAAGATAAGGAGCAACGCTTAATGGCGATGTTGGAGGACACTGCATCACTTACGGTCGAGGAGTTCATGCAGAAACATCTGATCAGCGGATGCGTATGGGAGTCTGCCCTGGATCGAATTCAGGAAAATATAGAGACATTCACCGCACTTTCTTCCCGCCAGCTGAAACCAAATCAATGATTCAAACGTACTTACTCCTATACTGCTAAATAAAGGAAGTGGTTGTATGGGAAGGAAGCTGCGGAGCGAGCACGACATCTTTTCCGGAGAAAGGAAGCCGGAGAAGAGCCGCTGGGTCATCGTTGACATGATGTCGTGGTTGCTCGAGGTGTTCGCCAGGTTATTCATCCGCTAAGGAGGAGAGAGTAAAAATGATTTTACATACAGACGTAACAGGACAAGGAGCACCCCTTGTATTCCTTCACACAGGCTTACAAACGGGATTGACCGATTTCGAACAGCAGGCAGACTTCTTTAAAGGGACCTATCAGGTCATACGTCCTGATCTGAGAGGGCACGGTTCATCCGTATCTGATGAGTATGAGAATTTCTTTGAAGACTCGGCGAAAGACCTTGCCGAGACGATTGAGCATCTGGAGGTGGGTGCCGTACATCTGGTTGGTTGCTCTCTTGGGGGGATCGTGGCGCTATTCTTCGCAAAGCGCTATCCCCATCTGATCAAAAGCGTCACCCTGTCAGGGATCACGCCTGAAAAACCCGGTAATTGGTCGGAGCTTCATCGTCAAGATGTGGACATGCAAAAAGGGCTGTTGGAAAACCAGGAAGCGTGCCAATATTTTGATGGGCTTCATCGATCCGATTGGAGGAAGCTGATTCAACTCGGCTGGGATGAGGACTGGTATCCTTTCCAAGAAACAGAAAGTTTCGAAGGCATCGATTCACCCATCCTGTATATGGTGGGCGAAGGTCAGCCCGCAGAAAGAAACGGGGCACTCTATTATGCTGACGAACATGTGAGGGTTGCGGTCATCCCGTTTGCCTCCCATCTGGTCCACAGTGAGCAGCCGCAGGTATATTCCATGGTCCTGAATGAATTCCTTTCTCGCGTAGACGGGCTGTAAGAGAAGGAAGCATATGGTAGAATGGGGATAATAGACTGATTTTTTAGACAGGGAGTGCTGACTATGGAAATGCCCGCCGCGTCCCGGAATGAGATGGTGATGGAGGTTCAGGAATTGAATAAAACCCTCATGATCTTCCGGCAGATGGAGCTTCTCCTCTACGCCATCGGCCGCTCCCAAGGTTGTGGGGACGAGGAGATTGCACGTATCCTTTTCAACTGCATCTTTACGCTTCATGATCAAAAGAAGAAACATGCCTTGGAAAAGGACCGTAATGCGCTCATTGCTCTGTTCATGAAAGAATGCAGGGGGACTGCCAGGCCGGTGGAAGGGGAGGAGTTCCCTTCGGTGATCAGCAGGATGAATGAGAGTGAACGTGAAGCGGTTTTACTTGTATATGGCGCAGGCCTTTCAATAGGAGCTGTTTCTTCGGTCATGAAAAAGCCTGAGGATGAAGTGAAGGAAGACCTCCTTAGGGGGATCCGCTTCATTCGTGAACACCCCGATGTGGAAGGATGTCCTGAGTACCACCGCCTCTACGTGGACTATCTTGAACGCAGCATCGAGCGGACGGAGAAGGTCGCATTTGAAATGCATATTCACCAGTGCCCCGGGTGTCAGGAAGACCTTGCCACCTTTCAGGAGACGCTCCTGGAATTACGGGAATTCTTTGAGCAGAGCCAGGTTCCGGAAGGGTTCCGGCTGAAGCTTGATGGGCTGATCGACACGGAGCTGGAGACAAGAAAGAAAAAGAACAAAAAGCGAAAGCGCACGGGCATCATTGCCTTGATCGCGGCTTTTCTATTACTATTTACGGGTTTTGTGACCGATGGGTTCGCCTCAATCTACTATACATATGCAGACTGGAAGAATGACGAAGATCCCCTGCTTCGTGAGTTCTATCAATCTGGAATCGGTGAACGCCTGAACCTTACAGCAGAAGACAATGGTGTGAAGATCACGATCAAGACTGCCATCGCCGATGAGATACAGACTCTGGTTTATTATGAAATTGAAGATATGGAGAAGGACAGGCGGTTGATGGTGGATACGGAAAATGGGTTCAGCCTCGTAAATCAAATTGATTTCCAGGATGAAGGAGGAAGCTTTTACTTGGAAGAAGGTAAAAGTGAAGAAGGAAATGAGGAAGAAAGAAATATACACAAAGGATCCTTCTCACTTCCTCCGATCGTAGATGATGTGGAGGATCCCCTCATAAAACTCAGTTTTACCCAATTGATAGCGATGAGCCCCGATATGAAATCCACTATGGAAGTGTATGCAACCAACGCTATGGAAGAAATGGAGATGACGAGAGGAGATTGGGAGTTCGAAATCCCTGTTGAAAAGAATAAATCCCGTGTTTTGAAACTGAATCAGGAAGTCGAGGTGGAAGGGTTGCCGGTCAGGCTGGAAGAGCTTGTCATCGCACCCACTACGACTGCCCTTACGTATAGTATCCGTGAAGGGGAAGAAGAGCCTTTGTCCATCTTTCAGTTGCTTTTTGATTCTATAAAGACGGAGGAAAAGACCGCATCGATAAACTGGTTCAGTTGGCCGGTCTACCAGGACGATTACGATGATGGATGGAGCTCCTACAGTCAAAATTTTGATTCCTTGTATTTCGAAGAGCTGGGGGAACCGGAGCTAGTGTTTTCCAGACTTCAAATGCATGTGCCGGAAGAGCTAACATTCAAGATTGATTCCACTAAACCCTTCCCCCAAGTCCATGAATACGGAGGTGGAAGCATTGTGGTGGAAGAACCGTCAAAAGACCGTCCGGGAGAAGTCACGATGAAGATGCCTCTAACGGATAATCGAGACTTCGATACCGTTTACATCATGTCGAAGGAAGAATCAGAGGGCAGTGGAGATTTTCGAAATGATGGGGAAATGGAGAGCGTGTATCTTGACCGTAACGGAAAAGAGTTTGAGGAGGAAGATTGGGACTATGAGGAAGTCATGAAAGGGAATTATCCTCGGTCTCTTACGGTGAAGCAATCGTTTAAAATGTTCAAGCAAGGGAAGCCAGCTCCTGACCTAATTCCCACCGAGTTTATAATCGACGGGTACGAAAAAACCGTTTTCCTGGATCAATCCGTGCCCCTGAAGTTTAAAAATAAGTAACGTGCCATAAAAAGAAGGCCTCCCGGGGCCCTCTTTTTTCACCACATGGCTTCTTCTTCACTTGTAAGGGTGTAGAATGTTGGCATCCACGTGAGGACCGCAGCAAATGTAGCCAGCTGGATCGATATGATGATCGACGCAGGCAGGGATAATCCGACAAACGGCAAGCCGATTACCAACGGGATCATGGCCAGGACGCTCATGTGGTTGCGCGAACGCCGCGATAGATACTGAGTTGCGCCACATTCCGGACAGGTGAGGGAACGCTTGAAGGTGAAGATCTTCTTGAAGGTTTGTTGCCATGTCCATTCCGTGTTGCAGTGTTGACAGACGGGCATGAGATCACTCCTTTCAAAAGATAGTTTTATTTTACCATAATATGGAGGTGGTTGTGTGGATTTTCGGAAAGTCTATCCTGACGATGCAGGGAAGATCGTTAGACTGATGAAGGAAGTAGAGAAGACTTCTCCGTATATGATGATGGAGGGAGGAGAGAGGAAGACGACGCCCGAGCAGTTCAAGACATTTTTGGAGCGGATCGGTAACTCCTCCACCATACTGGCTGCGGAAGAATCCGGTGAGTTCGTCGGTTACGTCATGATCCTGACCGAGTCAACGAGGAAAACGTCCCACCGGGCATATATGGTGATCGGTATCCGGGAAGACTGGCGCGGCAAAGGGCTAGGGATATCACTGATAAGGGAAGGGATAGAGTGGGCAAAGGAACGTTCCCTTACCAGGCTTGAATTGACGGTCGTCACCGATAATGAACCGGCCATCGCCCTTTACCGGAGGATGGGGTTCGAGATCGAGGGGACAAAACGCCAGTCATTATACATCGACGGGCAGTATCATGATGAATATTATATGGCACAGCTATTGGAGGCTTGAATATGTTTGTAGTCAATGTGGAAGGAGCGATCCGCCGTGGGGATCGCTGGTTGATGATCAAAAGGAGCGATAAAGAGGAGCATGCTCCGGGCGCGCTCTCCTTCGTGGGAGGAAAATGTGAACGGGAAGAAGCATCCACTGATATCCTTGAACGTACGCTGAAGCGGGAAATCTATGAGGAAGTGGGTGTCAACGTGACCGACCTCCACTATGTAAACAGTTCGATCTTCCAAACGGCATCTGGCATTGATGTGATTGATGTCGTCTACATATGCACGCTTCAAGAAGGAGAAGCCTATGCGAAGAGTCCCGTCGAAGTCGATGAGGTGAAATGGATGACAACGGAAGAAATCCTGGCGCATCCAGGAATCCCCGATTTTCTCATACATAATATCCAACAGTGTGAGGCGGTATATCGCTCTCGCTTCAGCGGAGTCCATCACGATGCTCATCGATAAAGATGTTCCCGCTGCTTGTGACAACGGCATAGTTGATGTCATCCAAGGAAATTCCCCGGTCCCTGCAAATAGACAGCAGTTGTTCACGGTGTAGTGGGATAAGGTTTTCCGTTGCTTTCCCGTCCATGATCAATTCAACGGCAAGGGGTCCTGAAGGTGAAGGAGCGAGGTTCATATCCTTCGGTGTGAGCGGTGAGTAGAGTGCTTTCTTCCTGACAGACAACATCCCGCTCACTTCGAGGACGACCATGTCCACTTCCGTGATATCAAAGATTCCCTGTTCCCTAAGCTGCTGGTTCAGGTTATCCATCGTGAACTTCAGCTTCCTCATGTTTTCCTCAAGGATCTTCCCTTTTTCCATGAGGGTGGTCGGTCTTCCCGATAGGCGGCCCCTCCACTTCCGGGACTTGGCAGAAGTCAGAAGAAGGATATAGAAAAGGAGAATCAGTACGACGAAGGAAATCACCATGGAACTGAATTGTAGTCGATGGTTGAAGGCCATATTGGCGATCAGGGAGCCGATCGTGATGGAAAGGGCAAAGCTGTAGTGATTTTTATGTGAGTTGATATGTTTACCGAATAAAAGAGTCGCCAGCACGAGGAGGATAAAGCTGAAAGTCGTTCTGTAAACGGTCATCAAGATATCTTCCACGGCAGATTCCCCCCTCAAGACGATAATATCTCCTGATGATGGAGGGATCATGTATCTAGTGAGGATTATTTTAACTATTATGTAAATGCTTGCGGGGTGTATGGTATAATTTTCTTGCATGCAAAAGCATAGCCCTAATGATAAAGGAGGCGTTCATGATGAAATCGATTTACACTCATGGGAAAACGCCGCGTGCGCTTTCCCTCATTTGAAAGGGGAACTTGCATTGAAATCAGTCAAATTGGTCGAAGTGAATGAAGAAAATTGGTATGAGTGCTGTCAACTGGAGCTTACGGAGGAGCAGTCCTCCTATATGGAATCCAATGCCGTCTCCATTGCACAGTCCAAATTCGAGCCCGGTCTTAAACCATTTGCCATCTATGAAAAGGAACAGGTAGTCGGCTTCCTTATGTTCAACACGGAACGGGAAGAACTCGACGGCTATTGGGTGTACCGGATCATGGTCGATCGCAGGCATCAAGGGAAGGGCATCGGCAAGCGGGCAACAGAAGAAATGCTTGCCATCATGTCGGAGCTACCAGGGTGCGAGCGGATTGTCGTCGGGTACCATCCGGGTAACATGGGTGCCCATCGTCTATATGAAAGCCTTGGCTTTCAAGATGAAGGGAATCGGTTCGGCAAGGAAATGGCTGTCATCTACCAGGTGACTTCATAAAACAGAAAACGTCAGGGTCTTGATCCTGGCGTTTTCTGTTTTATGAAGAAGGGAGGAAAGATAATGGAATTCATGAATTGGTTGTTTCTTGTTTTATTCTTCGGCTTGATTGTCCTTTTTTTCGTCTCCTTCACGCTGTTCATCCGGCGCAGCGTCTATCGGTCGATGGCAAGGAATGAGCGGATTGATGAGGTGGAGGCGAAGCTTGATCGGATCCTGGCTCATCTGGAAAAACCGAATAAGTAAAAGCGGATCAGTGCTGACCCGCTTTTTGCTTTATATGAAGATGATCGGATAAGAGGGAAAGGGCGACTTCATAGGACGGCTTGTGGAATCGTTTTGAAAATGGATCGGCAAACCCATGGCTTCCAGCCACTGATAGGGCTGTTACATGTTCTATTTTTATGTGACGGATGAACTCTTCTACCGGAAATGATGGTTCACTTTCCCCATACAGAAGGAGGGTGGGGGACTGTGGACGAATCTCTCCATAATCCCTGATCCGAGAGCCGTAAAAGCAGACGGTCCGTTTTACCTCAGGCATCGGACTGCACATCCAGGCAATCGTCGCACCGATGCTGAAGCCCACGACATACACGCGTTCAAAGGTGCGACTACACTCCTCGATGACTTCGCGCGCATGTTTCGAGGCAGACTGAAAGCCGATCTCATTCATAAACGATTCATAAGCCACTTCTTCCTCCTTATAGCTGAACACAGAAGGGATCAAGGAAGGGATGACAACCTCGAATCCTTGCTGTCGGAGCCATTTCTCATAGTGTTTCATGTGA
Organism: Rossellomorea marisflavi; assembly: GCF_009806575.1. Lineage (NCBI taxonomy): Bacteria > Bacillati > Bacillota > Bacilli > Caryophanales > Bacillaceae > Rossellomorea > Rossellomorea marisflavi. The sequence continues at coordinate 1,220,966 of NZ_CP047095.1, forward strand.
TCATTGAGGCCATAGATTTCATGGAGGAGAACTACGACGGCTTTCCATTTTCTCATGATCGCCAATCCACAGGCGGCTTGTTCAACTGAACGGCTACCCCAAGTTCCTTTCCTGCAGCAAACATGAATTCTTTCCTGAAGAAATAACTTTCATGCACCACAATCTGATTGTTTTCCACTTCCTGCACCTGGATATCGTGCAGCTCTCCGTCGTCCGTGATGACCACGATGACGTTCCTTCCCCAAAGGGTGATACGTTTTGCGGTGTGTCCCGGCAACCCGAACCGCATGGATCCATTCTTCATTTCTGCTTTGGAGTATTCCTGGAACCCGAGGAACGCTTCATTGTGGGCGGTTGAACTGAAGAGGCTGAGGAGCTTATCGAGATTGCCGGTATTGAAGGCTTCAAGGTACATGTCAATGGTCTCATTCGTTTCGTTATCTTTGGTCTTCAAAGGCTTCACTTCCCCCGAGTGATTTTCCTTAAGGTTCTGCCGGGCGCGCTGAAGAGCCGCGTAGATACCTCCCCGCGTCGTGTGGACAATAGCTGCTGCTTCCTCTGCGCTGAAGCGGAAGACATCCACAAGGAGAAAGGCAGCCGCCTGCTTCGGGGTAAGGGATTCGTGGACTTTCAGGAGTGCTTCCTCCAAATCAAGGGTGTCCATGGGTGGTACACTGCTGATGTCACCTTCGGGGAGACGGCCCACCTCATGCTTTCGCTTCCTGCACAAATCAAACCACGCATTCGTGGCCATCCTGAATAGATACGATTTCTGATCCGTCACATCACTCCAACGCTCCGGGAGCATCCCGAATGCTTTGAGCAGTGTTTCCTGATACAGATCTTCACCGTCCCACGGGGATCCCGCGATATAGGTGCAATACGACCACAGGTCGCTTGAAAACGCCCCTACCATGGTGGAAAAAGCATCCCGTGCCATCCTTGTTTCTTCTATTATATTTTGCGCGATATCCTGCTTCATTCTTTCTCCTCCTCTTCATCTACTCATCTATATAACGAATCAACGCTCGGAGATTATACGGGGTATATGAAAAATGTTGAACGTCTCTCTGCTCGACTTCAACGGTTTTCTCTAGTCAACATCATACCAGACAAAGGTCGGTATGTTGAATGTTTTTCCATATTCGCTTGAAGTTTCCATGTCGGAACAGGTAGGATGAAACTATCAAGATTAAAGGAGATAAACAAATGGGGAATCAAAGGTTTTGGGAGCAAGATAAGTGGACGTGGAGCATCTTTTGGGGACTGATGCTTCTTGAGTTCATCGGGGTAGTCGTGATTGTGAAGATCTACATACAGCCTGTATATAAGGAGTGGCTCGGCTCATCCCTTTATGGAGGGATGCTGGTCGGTCCGACCATTGCCATCCTTTTACTGACAGCACTCTATCTTTGGGGGATTAAGGGGAAAGGGGGCTGGGGTGAAGCAGGCGTCAGGGCGTTTCAAAGAAGTGAGTGGAAGCGGATGGTCCTATGGGGAATCGTCCTTATGGTAGCGGGGACCATCCTTATTTTCCTCACTGCGCAGATTGGAAATGATGTGGATAACGCGAAGACCGATAGTCTGAAAGAATCCATGAGTGGGATCAACATAATCCTTGCCCTTCTATCAGCTGCGGTTCTATCACCCCTGTACGAAGAGATTTTTTATCGGGGCTTTGTGTATCGCTTCCTTCGGGTCAGGTTGGGAGTGGGAGTCGGCCTCGTGGCGAGCGCCCTTATTTTCACGGCGGCCCATTACCCGACGACCAATGCCATGCCCGTGAATTTTGTGGATGGACTGGTCTTTGCATGGCTTTATGAAAAAAGCGGCTCGATCTGGCCGAGCGTCATCGTTCATGGTCTATTGAATGCCATTTCCATCCTGGCGGTCGTCAGTTCATAACAAAAGGCACGGAGGTGATTCCTCCGTGCCTTTTCACGCTGCGGCTCTATCGGTTTTATCATCTCCATAATGGGAGCGGATCAAGAAGAAGGACGCTGGTACGATGATGATGAGACCGATTGTAAGAAAGGCATTCCGTGTGGAAAGGGTGAAGAACATATTCGAACCGAACAGGATTCCTAATGGCATGGTGATACGCAGCATGAGGAGCCGGACGGCACTGAGTTGTGCCAGTCGTTCCCTCGGTGCGGCCTGTTGGAAAATCGCGGCGCTCCTTGCGTTGAAGAGAGGGAAAAGGAGTCCTCCCAACAGTTCGCATCCCCATGCCACCGGAATCGAGGGTGCCATCCAGAGAAGGGCGAACGACAGGCCGCCACCTATGAATCCTGCATACATGATCCAGGAGTGCAGGGGTATCTTTTTCAACAGCCATGTGCCAAGAACATATCCGATGGGGAATGAGGCCGAGAAGAGGGCATATTCCCACGGGGATCCGCCCATTTCCCCGCGTATGAAAGGGACGGAAAGCACCATGGCCGCTCCCACGGCAAACTGGACCAGGGATGACAGACCCGTCATCCGTACTAGGACGGGATAGCGGAAAAAGACGCGGTAGCCTTCCTTCAATTCATGCCACCAGCTTCCTTTTGTCCATTCCGCGGCTTCTGTTTGAGGAAGCCGTGACAGAGACAGCGCACTGAATAGGAACAAACCTGAAGAGAGGGCATAGATCAGCTGTGTCGGAACCACGATGAGAAGGAGGGCGGTCACCCCGGGAGCGAGAAAGCTCATGAGCCTCATGGTTCCATCGAGGATCCCGTTGACCTCCGTGAGTTCCTCCTCACGGCAGAGGTCAGGAAGGATGGAAAAGGACAGACTTGCATAGATCGGTTGCAGGAGCCCCAGACACAGCTGGAGCAGAATTAACCCGCCAAGGACAAGTGTGTCCATTCCGCTTACATACCCAATGAGGGGGAACAGATAAGCGGCCGATCGCAGCAGTTGGATCTTCTTCAATACTTTTTCCTTTGCCACATGATTGAGGAATGGCGCGCTCACCCCCTGCAAGACCAGTGACGGAAGGAAGTAGACGAGCCAAAGGAGGCCCATCCATTCCCGTGAACCCGTCAGCTCATACAGGATGAGCCCATTGATGATGCCGCCGGCGGCCCCGGCAAGTTCAGAGACGATCTCCCCGACCCAGAGGGCCTTGAATGCTTTATTCTTCATGGGTTTTTCCCAAGAAGAAGGAGAGATCCTCATGGAGTTCAGTGATCCGCTGCGGATTCGCGGAATAGACGCCTTTGGCAGACGTCACGAGCTTGGAAGCTTTCAAGAGTGACAGCTGATGGTGAAGCGTCGTCTTAGACACATCGAGCTTTATGCTCAACTCCTGGAGGCTGAGTGGTCCATGCTGCAGAAGATGGAGGACTTTGAGTCTCAGCTCGTCCCCCAATGCTTTATACCCGTTCACCATCGCCTTTCCCGGTACCCCTTGTTCCAACAGATACTCTTCCCTTAATGGATAGAAGAATAGTTTTGTATCAGGAGTCCTTTGCTCAAGGAGCCATGGACGATAGGAAATCTGAGGGATGAGCTTGATCTCCCAGATGGATGGTTCGGGTATGTATGCCGTCCCTGCTATCCGCTGTACCGATTCCGTCACGGAAGCTACCTTGTCGATGACATGGATGGAGGCCTCCCGATCAAGCGCCGACTTCCACTTGGCCCATTCCGCTTTTTCCTCCATACCTTCCTGCCAACCACTCAGTACGGAATGGAAGAGGTCTTTCATTTGTGAAAACGAATGGGTGGCAAGGGAAGCAATATACCCGCCGAAGAATTCATGGGTCTTGAACTCATCTGCATAGCGGTGGAAGTCCCGATCGTGAGAAGTTTGAAGACGCAGTGGTTCTGAATACCGGTCCTTGTAGGGAAGGATGGTTGAGTAAAATGTCGATTCCTCCATCCGGGACAGTTCATCCGAAAAATCTTGAACCGTGGAGGCGGAGAACGTTGATTGCAGCATCATAAGGGCAAACCACTGGTTGGTGTCCTCGATCATCTGAAGATCCTCCTTGAGTGTTTCAGACAGGGAGACCCGGGACCACTCTTCATCACAATCAAAGGTATGGCGGAGCTTCCGGTGTGTATAGGCGCTGATGCCTAGAATGATCTCCCATACGGGTGACCATTCGACGGAGACGGTGGGACTTTCTTGCATCTGGGACAAATGGTAGTTCATGGATGATTCCTCCTTTTCTATTATTCTAAAATAATCGAAAATAAAATTCAATATATTTAGAAAATAATAGAGAAGCAAGTCCATTTTCGTGAGCACAATGATCAAAATGTGCAAAAAGGGTTTAAATCCAATTTATTATGAAAACGGTTACATTTAAAATGGAGTCCTTTATGATGAGGACAGATTCACCTGATACTACACATGAATGAGGAGGGGTTTGAATGAAGAAAGGGTTTACAATTACGGTATTATCTATGATTTTATTCATGGCGGGATGCTCCGGACAATCATCCAGTCAAAAGTCCGACGGTCCGTGGAAGCCGACGAAGGCGATTGAAATTGTCGCACCGGCCGGAGCCGGCGGCGGATGGGACACCACAGCCCGGATGGCGGCAAAAGTATTTGAAGAAGATAAGCTGATCGACAAAGGTGTCGGGGTCGTCAATAAACCCGGCGGGGGAGGGGCAGTGGCCTGGTCTTCTGTGTTTGCCCAAAAGGACCCGCATCAAATGTTCGTTGCTTCTCCGCCGCTCCTGCTTGTTCCACTGAACGGCCAATCGAAGTATGGATATGAGGATTTCACCCCCCTTGCGAATATGATTGCCGACTACGGCGCGTTTGCCGTGAATGCCGATGCGAAATGGAATAATCTTAATGAACTATTCGAGGATATGAAGAAAGATCCTTCAAGCATCTCCATCGTCGGTACTTCGGCTCCGGGAAGCATGGACCACATTCAATTCGTCAAGGTGGCTAAGGCCGCAGGAGTGGATGTGAAAAAGATCAAGTACGTGTCCGACCAGGACGGGGGGGCTCTTACCCAGCTATTGAACGGCAGTGTGCAAGTGTTCTCCACTGGTGTAGGGGAAACGATCGAACAGGTGAAAGCAGGCAAGATCAAAGTGTTGGGCGTGACTTCTGAAGAGCGGATGACTGGAGAGGTATTGGAAGATATTCCGACCGTAAAAGAGCAGGGTATCGATGCCACCTTCATCAACTGGAGAGGATTCTTCGGACCGCCTGATATGAGTGATGCAGAGATTAAGTACTATGAAGATAAATTCAAGGCGCTGAACGATTCTGAAGGCTGGAAGGAAATCAGGGAAAACTTCGGTTGGAATGAAATGTTCATGACAAGCGACGAATACAACGATTTCCTGAAAGAACAGAATGACGAAATGAAAGCCCTCCTCGACGAAATCGGGTTGGGTCAATAATCAAATCAAATACCGGCGCGGGGCGATGGGTTCCATCGTCCCTGCCTGATAGGCGGTGTGCAATCGTGATCAATACGATGAATAAGAAAATGGGCATCATCCTTGCCGTTATCTCGGCCATTTACTTATATTTCAGCTTTACGCTACCAGAATACCCTTATGTTCCGGTGGATTCCGATGCTGTTCCAATCGTTCTCGGATTCATTCTATTATTCCTTTCTGTGCTGCTTTATTTCAGTAAATCGGAAGAATCTGAGGAAGAAAAGCTTCCAAAAGGAGAGGGCAAGGTCATCCTGGCGGTCCTGGGATTTGTCCTCATGTTCATTCTGCTATTGGAGCCCCTTGGCTTCGTCCTTACCACCTTTTTATTCATCAGCATCAATTCAAGATTCCTGGGCTACAAAAAGTGGGTAAGCAATATCATTGTTTCACTCGCGTTGCCCCTCAGCATTTATTTTTTATTCGTCTCATTTTTAAAAATACAACTCCCTTCGGGGATCCTGCCATTCTAAAGGAGGGATGACAGTTGAGCATCTTTGAAGGTATCCTCACTGGATTTCAAGTCGCACTCAGCTTAAAAGGTCTTTCATTCGTATTCATCGGTGTCGTCACAGGCACCATCATCGGGATGATCCCCGGTCTCGGCCCGATCACAGCGATTGCGGTCATGATCCCCATCACGTATGGGATGGACCCGGCACTTGCCCTCCTCCTCATGGCAGGTGTCTATTACGGATCGGCCTACGGAGGAGCCGCTTCTTCCATCCTCCTCAATGCACCGGGAGAATCCATGGCGGTCCCGACTACATTTGACGGCTATCCACTTGCCAAACAAGGAAAGGCGGGCAAAGCCCTGGCCATCGCAGCCTTGGCTTCATTCACAGGCGGGACGATCAGTGTCATCCTGCTGACGCTTTTCGCTCCCTTCCTGGCAAAGGTGGCCATCTCCTTCGGTCCGGCGGAGTATTTCGCCCTCATGCTCATGGGACTGATGACCGTCGCGAGTTTTTCAAGTGGTTCAACCATCAAGGCGCTGATCTCTGCAACGGTTGGATTCATCATCGCCACGATCGGGATCGATTCCCAGACAGGGACAGCCCGCTTTACATTCGGGAATATCAATCTCATGGAAGGAATCGATTTCCTTGTCATCGCATTGGGATTATTCGCCCTTGCGGAAGTCACATCCCTGATCCGTGAGCGGAAAGAACGGAGCATGTTCGACAGTGAGTTCGGAAGCATGAAATTATCGAAAGCCGAGGTCAAGGAGCTTTCCGTTCCGGTCACGAGGCAGTCCCTCTTGGGTTTCATCATCGGCGTGCTTCCCGGAGCTGGGGGAACCATCGCCTCGTTCCTTGGATATATCACTGAGAAGAAGCTTTCAAAGAAACCGGAGGAATTCGGTAAGGGGTCCATTGTCGGTCTGGCAGCCCCTGAGTCAGCCAATAACAGTGCGTCAAGCGGCGCATTCGTTCCACTGTTAAGTCTAGGGATACCTGGATCGGGTACTACGGCTGTCATGCTGGGTGCATTGATCGTCCTCGGTGTTCAGCCGGGTCCGCTCATGATCAGCGATCATCCGGATATTTTCTGGGGGGTCATTGCCAGTATGTATATCGGGAATGTCATCCTGCTGATCCTGAACCTTCCTTTGATCCCATACATCTCAAAGCTTTTGAAGGTTCCGAAGCCGATGTTGATCTCTCTTGTCATCATGTTTTGTATCATCGGGGTGTACGGGATCAGCTTCAGGACATTCGATTTATTCCTCCTCGTCATCTTCGGGATCATCGGATATTTCATGGCACGCATGAACTTCCCAGCAGCACCCATGCTCCTAGCCTTCATTCTCGGAGGGATGATGGAACGTTCCCTCAGACAGGCCCTTACGATATCCGACGGAAGCCTGCTGATTTTCGTGCAAAAGCCCATTTCGGCTACGCTGCTCGCGATCGCATTCCTTTCCTTCATCGTTCCGTTACTGAAAACATGGAGGAAGAGAAAGTCTGATGGAGATGCAGAAGAAACGGATAGTCAGGCATCATAAGAGTGGGACCCTCTGGGGATCCCGCTCTTCTTTTTCTTTCTCCTATGGTAAGCTTGGGATATGGAAGGTGCGGATTTTGTCTGGGAAGGGAGGGGAATCCCCTGGGGAATTATTCGGAAGAAAAGGCATGGAAGAGAGCGCAAAAGATGGGGAAGGTGAAATACTTAATCGTCATTGGCATCTTGACGGGGGGAGGGGCGTTTTTCGGTTTATCCGTATTGCTCGCTTATACTCGTGGTGCTGATATGGATCTATTCCAGACGTTCCTTTCCGCCCTCTCGTTCGGTGTGGTGTACGGTTATCTGTCCTGGAAGTTCACGAAAAGAAGGTATGAAAAGAAAAGGGGATAGCTTTTGATCCGTGTCAGATATAGGAATGGGATTTTTCTGTAAGTATAAACCTTACATGGCAGGTTCATGGTTGGGGCGCCATCATATCAGTCGGGGACGTCCATGGATGTGCCGAAGGGCAAAAGCGGAAAATGAACAATTAAAAAAAACAGCAGGTATGCATGAATGCATCCTGCTGTTTCGTCAATTCTCAAGTCCACTGGCGTTCTCGACATGGGTCTCGGGTTCAGGGTGAATAAAGATGACGGCTTTCTTGAATTCCTGCCTGATCCGGTCTTCAATGCGATCGCATAGCTTATGGACATTTTCAATGCTTTCTTTGGACGGCACGACCATGTGGAAGTCAATGTATTCAATTGCACCTGCGCGCCGCGTACGGAAGTCGTGAACCTCGATGTATTCATCTTGAAATGAATCGATGACATCCAGTATTGCCTGCTCCTCTTCATCGGATAACCGGGCGTCGATGAGGGGAGGGAAGGCTTCCTTCATGAGTTTCGTTGCTTCAATCATGATATAGATGGCAAGCCCGATCCCGATCAGGGGATCAAGGAACGTCCATCCTGTGACGGTGACGAGGAGAAGACTCGCTGCGACACCAAGGGAAGTGAAGACGTCTGTGAGCAAGTGGAGCGCATTGGATTTCATGGCGACTGAATTCACTCTCTTGGCCTCACGGTTCACAATCCTGGACACGATGAAGTTGATGAGAGCGCCGAGGACCATGACGCCTACGCCCAGTATCGGAAGTTTGATCGGTTCAGGGTAGATGAGTTTATGGACACATTCATAAATGATCCAGATCCCTGCTACGTAAATCAGCAGGGTCTCGATTGTACCTGAAATGTTTTCAACCTTCCCATGTCCATATGGATGCTCCGGATCAGCGGGCTTTCCGGAAATGCGGACGGAAATGAAGGCGATGAGGGAGGCGATGAGGTCCAATGATGAGTGAATCGCCTCTGATATGACAGCGACGGAACCGGTGAGGATCCCGACGATGAATTTTAGTAGTACGACAAAGGAATTACTGAGTACGGATAAAAAGGCAATGCCTGAGGTATTTTTCAACTATCTTCACCCTATTCTATTTTCTATGTTTCTATCGTAACAAGCCCCGTGCGAGTGGGTCTACAGCAACCTTATTTGAAGGAGAAACATATGTTTTGACCGGTGAAAAGGGTTGGATGAAGGAAACTTTATAGGATGTGGAGAAATGCAGACGGTATAAGGCACGAAGCATATTTTGTAATGGGAAAGGGTGTTTAAGATGAAGCTTGGAAATGTGGGTGTTTTTGATAAAAAAAATATCGTACAGCTCTCTCGTGAAGTGGGATGGGACTATAGTGAAGAAGATGTGGAAGAAGTGTTCAAAAGCGGAAGGATGGTTGGGCATCGTCTCGAATCGGGTGAGGTCATTTCCTCAGCGGCCCTGTTCCCGTACGGTGAAGAGCTAGCCACCCTCGGTGTGGTCATCGTCAACCCGGCCTATAAGGGGAAGGGCCTGGGACGGGAGCTGGTGGAATCTGTTCTTGCCTCTAAGGATGAGCGATCGATCTTGCTGGTTGCTACAAGGGAAGGAAAACCCTTATATGAAAAAATGGGCTTTAAGGTGACCGGGATGATTACGAAGTACATTGCTTCTGCTTTTCATCCACCACAGAATCAGCCTGAGTTCTTACTGTCCCCTATGACAGGCGAAGATATTGAAAAGGTGGCAAGCTTGGACGCTCAAGCATTCCGTGGAGACCGGAGCGTTATGCTCAGAGCACGATATGAACGGTCGATTTCAGCCGTTGTCCTCAGGGATTCGCATGGGAAGCTGATAGGTTACGGGATGTGTGTGCAAGGCTCCGTCCACCGGGTTGCAGGGCCCATCGTCGCACCTACTGCATATGAAGCGGCGGGGATCCTTCAAGAACTTCTGAGAATGGGTGAGGGGAGTGTCCGATTGGATACATCGACGGATGATATTGCCTTTCACAGCTATTTAGAAGGATTTGGATTCGAGGAAGACAGTCGTTCCCCGATTATGGTACAAGGTGAAGATGTCCTCGATTCAAGGAATGGGATGTTATTCTCCCTTGCTTCGCAAGCATTGGGGTAGAAAGATCAACTGCCCTTCCGCCGGATTCAAGTCATGAAAAATGCCCCGACATTCGCGGGGCATCCGATGGTTTATAGTTATTTCAATAGCTTAAGCAGTTCTTCGTTGCACTTTTCCTTTTCATCGTACACAAGGCCATGTCCGCTTTCTTCAAATGGAATCAGCACGGCATCGTTCAATTCTTCGACTAAGCGTTCACTGAAGGCAAAGTCACAGATCCGGTCTTGCTTTCCATGCATGATGGTGACGGGCACAGACACAGAAGTAAGCTCACTGCGAAGATCTTCATCCCGGAGAGAAGCTGCACAGGCAATGGTGCCGTGGGCGGATGCTTCAAGCCCGAGACCGAGGAACCATGCGTCGAGCTCATCAGACGTCTCGCTGTGGTAGAAGTTTCCGCCGAATTCTTTCAGTGCTGCCGGTCTATCCGCTTTGATTCCTTCAATCAGCTCATCGACTTCTTCCTTCTTCATACCGTACGGGTAGCCGTCCCGCTGGGTGAAGATCGGGGCTGCCGGTCCCATCAGGATCAAACGCGACAGTTCTTTTCCTGCAAATTTACTTGCATACCGGATGCTGATCGGTCCACCCATGGAGAAGCCGGCGAGATAAAAGTCTTGAAGGCCAAGCTCGTCGACGACTTTTCCGATATCAGAAGCGAGGGTGTCATAATCGTAGCCGAAAGCAGGCTTGTCCGATTGTCCGAATCCACGAAGATCGACCCCGATGAAGCGATAGCCTTTCTGAGGCAATTCGTTCATCTGATATTCGAACATTTTGTGATTCACAGGCCACCCGTGTATGAATACAATCGGTTGACCTTCCCCGATATCTTCCACAAAGAGCTTCACATCTTTATCTACAGTGATATATTTACCCATTTCTACATCATACTCCCTCTTGGTTAATGAGTTAACTTTTCCCTCAAGGAAAGGCGATTAAACAATCGGGTTCTTTCCTGTAGAAATACCAGTTGCAATCCCCGCCCGATTTTACTAAAGTATAGAGTTAGACAGGTTTTATAGAGGAGGACCCGAAATTGACAACATCCAACCCTGAAACGATGGTTGCGACAATACATGGATTAGACGACAGAGGCTCGGGCCGTGCCAGCGTGTGGCGCGAAAACGAGCTTGGTAATAAACGAAAATTGAAGCTTACAATCCCTCAGACCCTTCCTGGTGAAGAAGTCCAGGTGACGGTGGATAAGCCCGAGAAAAAACGCTGGAGGACAATGCCTCAAGAGATCATCACGCCGAGTCCCGAACGGACAACCCCTCCATGCCCACACTTTGATCGCTGCGGCGGCTGTGTATGGCAGCACTGGGAGTACGAAGGCCAGCTCAAGGAAAAGACCAACCACGTCAAGCATGCCCTTGAAGCAGAAGGATTCGACCCTGCATTGGTGAGGGATGCCATGGGAATGGACAACCCTTGGCGTTACCGCAACAAGATGGAGTTCACCTTCTCTAAAGAAGGGGAGCTCGGACTGCATGAGCAGGGGAACTTCCGAAAGGTCATTTCCCTTGAAACGTGCTTGATCGCAAGCGAGCAGATGGTGGAAGCAGCGATGGAAGTCGCCGCCTGGACCAAGGAACACGGCCTGAAAGGGTATGACAAGGAGGCGCATGAAGGCCTTCTGCGCCACTTGATGGTCCGACAATCCTTTGCTACGGGTGAATTGATGCTGGGCGTGTTTGCAACGGAAGCCCCGACGGGTGATCTTCAGGCTGCCGTCGATGATTTGAAAGCACGTGTAGAAGCGAAATTCCCGCATGTGAAGAGCCTTCTGTGGATGGAAAACACCGATTGGGCAGACCGTACCCAGGCGGAAGAAATCCATGTCCTTGCCGGTCGTGATTTCATCTATGATGAGATGGACGGGTACCGATTCCGTCTGTGGTTCGATACGTTCTTCCAAACGAACCCGACACAGGCACAGAAGCTTGTGGACCTCGCCATTGAAATGGGCAAACCGAAGGAAACGGAAAAAATGATCGACCTCTTCTGTGGTGTCGGTACATTCTCCCTTCCATTCGCAAGCCGTGTCGGCGCCCTTGCCGGCATTGAAATCGTGGAAAGCTCCATCGAGTCGGCAAAACGGAATGCCAGTGACAATTATATTTCCAACACAACCTTCCTTGCGAAGGATGCACGAAATGGCATCGACGAGATTCTTGAGAGCTTTGGACGTCCCGAACTGCTCCTTCTTGATCCCCCGCGCTCAGGTGCAGGCGGCAAAGTGATGAGACGGATCGGCCGTGCCCAGCCGGAAAGGATCGTCTACGTATCCTGCAACCCGGATACGTTCGCGACAGACGTTAAAGAACTTGAAGCCTTCGGGTATAAGCTCGATGATGTACAACCAGTCGACCTGTTCCCTCACACGGTGCACGTGGAAGTCGTCGCAAGTCTGAGTAAGTAACTTGATAAGGAACGAGGCTGGGGCATGTCTTAGTCATAGGGAAACCCGAATTCATTGGCCAATAAACAGGCATATGAATTCGGGTTTTTGATTTGTTCGTAAATAACATGTGTATGTCATTGTTTCCAGCGGTTGATTGGAGTGCAAGACGTAGACTCCTCCTGCGGGAAGTGTAGCTGATGTGAGACCCCGCAGGCTTGCCGAGGAGGCTCACGGGCTACCCGCGGAAAGCGAAGTCTTGCACGGAAATCATAAGCGGCATTAAGAACTTATATTGATGATGTTCGTCATGAAATGGCACCTCTTTGGTTTTATCCCAGCCTTTATTTCGAAAAAAGAAATGAACCAAAAGGGGAGTGATGGTAAACTTTAACTACTAAGAGAGAAGGGGAGATCTCCATGAACATCGTGAAAGCAACACTGAGCGACCTTGAATCGGTCGCACACCTATTCAATGAATACCGCATCTTTTACAAAAGGCCATCTAATCCCGAAGGCGCAAAGACATTCATCCAAGAGCGTCTAACAACTGGTGACTCCGTGATTTTTCTTGCAGGTGATGATCAAGGAGTGATCGGATTCACCCAACTTTACCCGACATTCACCTCGATCGGGATGAAGAGGGCATGGATCCTCAACGATCTTTATGTGTCAGAAGATGCCCGGGGGGCGGGAGTCGGGCAGGCTCTGCTCCACAAGGCAAGGACGTTTGCCCGGGAAACGGGGGCTGCTTCCATCTGCCTCAGTACAGCCCCTGACAATGACGTGGCACGCAGGCTGTATGAAAAGAATGGGTACCGCCAGGATCAAATCTTTCTTCACTATGAATTGGAGCTGTGAACCGTGGTGAAATTATATATTACAAGACATGGTGAAACGCAGTGGAATAGGGAGAAACGGATGCAGGGGTGGAAGGATTCGGATTTAACACCGGCAGGAGAAGAAGACGCCCGGGCCCTTGCGCAGGTATTGAAGCGGGTTTCCTTTGAGGCTGTATACTCAAGCCCGATCGGTCGGGCAAGGAAGACGGCAGAGCTGCTTGTGGACCAAGCCCCCATCATCCTCGAGGAAGATCTGAGGGAAATCGGGATGGGCGATTGGGAGGGAAGGACGCAGGAGGAAGTGAGGGCCGCCGATCCGGAACGCTTTCATACATTCTGGAACAAGCCCCATGTCTATGAGACCGAGACGGGAGAGACCTTCAATCAGGTTATGGACCGTGTGGAGTCTTTCTTGAAAAAGGTTCAGGTTCACCAGGGGACGATCCTTGTGGTGACCCATTCCATTTTCATCAAAGCCCTGCTGGCCTATGTAAAGGAACTCCCACTGGACAAACTGTGGTCGCCTCCCTTTATCGAAGCCACCAGCCTCACGGTCATTGAAGGGGCCGGGGGAAGTATGAAATTGTGGTGGAAGGAAATACTTCGCATAAAGAGTAAGAAAATTGAAACTTTTTACAGACTGAACCGTATAAGCTAGTAAGAGCATCAAAAGGGAGGTGAATCTTATGTTGTGGATCATCATTGGTGTCGCTGTCGTATTCGGTCTCGGCTCTGCCCTCATCAATGGTCGAAGGGAGAAATACTCCTTTGATGTGGCGAACGATCAGGAACGGGTGCTTCAAGAAGAAGAGAGGGTCAAGGCAAATAGCTGGTTCGGCGGCGGATTGTAAGAAATGCGTGGGGTATTCCTTGCCCCACGCATTTTTTTAGTGGGATGGGGAATCGGGAATCATCGTGATGGCGATGGTTCTCAGTGGTTCCCTATCCTTTTTTTCTTGTGTAGCGCCGGTGTAGTATTTCTTCACGAGCTCCCCGATTTCCGTCTGCAATTGTTGGTATTCGGCATCACTCAATTTCATTTCAACCATGGAGAAAGAGGCTTTGTCCTCATCGTCTCCAATTCGTTTCAAGTAATCTTCATATTGCGCTGAAACCATCAGCTGATACCGTGAGAAGTGGAGGAGCTTCTCCTCACCTGAAGCTTCCTTCCATTCTTCTTTGGAAATGGTGGCTTCCTCTTCGTTCAATACATAATATTTTTCAGAAACAGACTTTACTTTTTTCTCACGGGTCACACGGATGATCCCTGCATGGGCAAGGGTCTGGATGTGGCGATAGAGTGTGGCCTGCGGGACATCTTCAATCACTTTGACCATTTCTAAAGGTGTCAGGCCTTCTACTTTGTTCCTCATGAGAGCCTGGCATATTTTCATCCGGACGGGATGCATCATCAACTCGGCTTTATTTTTCAATGGAATGCTCCTTTACCTCGCTTTTGTAATCTCATTATAAAAAATGAGAATAGGAATTGCAATTCATCCACTTATCTATTATCATTATCAATAATGATAACGAAAAGGGTGATGAGAATGAACTTACATTACGGGATAGATGATTTAACATTTTTGGATATAGAGGCCATGTTGCCGCTTATCCTGCCGATTGTGATCATCAGTCTGATGCTGATCGTTTTGGCCTTAACAGATTTATATAAAAATCGGGAGTTCAGAGAGCATAAGCGTATGTGGGTGTTGGTCATCGTATTTGCGAATACCATTGGTCCTGTTCTTTACTTTGTTTTCGGTCGGAAAGAGGGTCAGAGAAGATGAAGCTTGAAGTGAAAAATGTGAGTAAAACCTATAAAGGTCATGTGGCCGTCCACCCCTTCACCTTGATGGTGGATGAGGGGGCTTGCACAGGTCTGATCGGACCGAACGGGGCGGGGAAATCAACATTGATGCGATTGATGACGGGTATGGAGGAACCTGAGATCGGAGAGATTTTACTGAATGACAAGCCGATTTCCTCCATGAAAAAGGAAATCGGCTATCTCCCCCAGTATCCAGCCTTCTACGAATGGATGACGGCACGTGAATACTTGTCGTTCATGGGAAGGCTTTCCGGTATAGCTCCCTTTGACCTGGAACATGACACTCGTGAGCTTTTGAGTAAAGTTGGACTTTCCAATCGATCAAATGATCGCATCGCCACCTTTTCAGGTGGGATGAAACAACGACTTGGGATAGCCCAGGCACTCTTACATAAGCCCTCACTCGTCATTATGGATGAACCTGTATCAGCCCTTGATCCTGTCGGTAGAAGGGAAGTGCTCTCGATTCTGGAAGAGATCAAAAATCAGACGACCTTGATCATCTCCACTCATATTCTGAGTGACGCAGAGGAAATCTGTCAGCGCTTCGTCATGATGAGGGAAGGGAAAAAGGTTGAAGATGCCATGCTCCAAGATCTTCTTGATCGTTACTCCCATCCGATCATTCGGTTGGATGCAGCTTCTATCGATAGGGGATGGGTGGATCATGTTGCCCGGTTGTCATTTGTAGACTCGGTCAATGTTACAGGGAGAAGCATGAGCATTCTGCTTGAAGATCCGGTTCGCGATAAGGGAAGACTCTTGCAGGAAGCATTGGACCACTCGGTGGATATCCGTAAATTCGAATTGGGCAGGGATTCCCTGGAAGAGATCTTTATAAGGATGGTGACGAAACCATGAGGAATACCTGGACCATTTTCAAGAAAGAGAGCAGGCAGATGGGAATGGAGTATAAGTGGGTCTGGCTTCCGGTCGTTTTTATCCTCTTAGGGGCTACGCAGCCTGTTATAAGCTATTACCTTCCTTTCATCCTTGAAACGATGGGTGGAGAGCAGGGGATTACCGTGGATCCATCGAAGCTTGTGCAGAACGGAGATACCATACTCGCAACCACCCTCAGTTCTCAGTTTGATCAGATGGGACTCATCATCATCGCTCTCTCGTTCATGGGGATCATACAAGGGGAAAAGGCATCGGGGATGCTTTCATTCATGATGACGAGACCTTTGAATCTACGATCTTATCTTTATGGAAAATGGGTGGCAGCATTCAGTTTGATTGCCTTCAGCATGATGGCGGGGTTCGGAACCTCCATGCTCTATTCTCACTTTCTATTCGAAGGAGTGGATTGGGCTATGGGAATAAAGGCATTTTCGATTTATCTTGTGTGGAGCATGTTCATCCTGACTGTGATCATGACAGTCAGTACGCTCCTGAGTGGGAGCGGGGCCGTGGCATTCGTATCAATCCTCTTCCTGCTGTCATGTAGAATGCTTGCGGGTCTGAATCCAATACTCGATTTGTTCAATCCTGCTTCTTTAAGTGTAGTGGCTGCCGGTGTACTGACAGGTGTAGAGGTCATGCCAGGTATTCTATGGGCATTCCTATTTGCGGTTGTCTGGATCCTCTTCCTTTTCTCCATTAACGAATGGCTGATCAAAAATAAAAAAGTATATCTCCGCCACAGCTAAGGCTGGTTCTCCGAAACTCGGTATTTATAATATGATTCTCCCTCTGTATAATGGATAATATTGGAGGGTTTTGAGATGATACGGAATGCACAGATGAAAGATTACGGGAGTCTCACGGTTTTGATGGGATATCTCGGCTATCCCGCTACATCAGAACAGATGCATGCGAGGCTTGAAAGAATCGTAGAAAAAGAGGATCACTATACACTGGTGGCGGAACTCGACGGCAGGGTCGTGGGAATGATCGGCTTCCATACGGGTTATCTGTACACTCAAGATGAGATGTATGCGAGGGTCATCGCCCTAGTGGTGGATCCATCGATCAGGAACAAAGGCATCGGCGGGGAGCTGCTGAAAGAAGCGGAAACCCTGGCGAAAAGCCTGGGGGCAACCGGCATGGGACTGAACAGCGGGAACCGCACGGAGCGTGAAGACGCCCACCGGTTCTATGAACGAGTGGGGTATACGGCAAAGAGCACAGGGTTTGTGAAGAGCCTTCACTCATGAAAGGGAGGACAGCGATGAATATCACATCACAATGGAACCAGGAGGAACGCGACCTGATACGAAGCAGGGTGATCGAATACAATGGGGACAGGCTCCTGGATGAAGTCAAGCATCCTGTGAAGCAGGTGGGCTTCATGCTCAAAGATGATGACGGAATTGTCTTCGGCGGGATCACCGGTACGATCTTCTGGTACCATCTGCATATTGATTTCCTTTGGGTGGATGAAAGACTCAGGGGGAATGGGTATGGTCAGGATCTGCTACGTCAAATGGAAGAGGCTGCAAAGGAAAACCGCTGCAGGCTCATCCAGCTTGATTCGTTCAGCTTTCAGGCCCCGCACTTTTATCAAAAGCTTGGGTACACTGTTGCAGGTGTGGTGGAATCACATCCGACCCCGGAACACCAGCAGTATTACCTTGTCAAAAGGCTGGACTGATGGTGCAGTGGGATGGAAGCTGGAAGACAAGACTGAAATGGGGGTTCTCGGCGTTAGGGATCGTGTCGATCCTGTTATATGGGTCGATTGTGATCTTCGGGTATAAAGGGTCCGGTGACCTTCAGGGATTTCCTGTCCCTGTGTCGGCCCATGTGATGAATGAAACGAAAAGTATCAAAAACTACAAATGGAAACCGGCTGCCCGTGAAGGAGATCTCCCACTATCCTATAAAATAAGGCTTCTTTCTGCAGGATGGAGGGTGCGGGATAAAGAAGGCCACACCGTGACATACGGGAAGAGGGCCTATCGAGTCGAGATGGTGACGGGAGAAGACTATCTATTCCTTGAACAGGTAAAGTAAAACCGGTTTGGAGAATGGATCTTGGCTTACCGGCATACCTATATATCAGATGCCTCTTTGGGTATCTAAAATCGGTGGAGCGGGAGAAGGGATAGGATGGGTACGGTTGCCATGGTCCTTCAGATTTTACTTGGTGCAGGCTTTCTCATGTTCGGCTGGATGAAGTTCACCTCGAAACAGATGGTGGATGAATTCCATCGTTACCGGATGCCGGTGTGGTTCCGGATCTTTACAGGAGTGGTGGAGGTCTTAACAGCAGTTCTGCTGATTTCAGGTCTCTGGAATGAAACCTGTGCGGCTGTCGGCGCACTGCTCGCTGCCGTGACGATGGTCGGGGCGATCTTCACTCATCTGATCCGTGTGAAGGATCCGGTTGCCAAGTCGGGGATGCCCTTCCTTTTGTTGATCCTGAGCTTGATCGTCCTCTACTTGAACAGGGGAGGATTGGGCCTTTAAAGGAGAGCGGGGATGAAGGAAATGTGGAGAGCCCCCATGTGCCGGCCAGCCGGATCATGGGGGCTCTTCGTATTCTGTTCTGTTTGTTACTGTGTACGGCGAAGCTGCAGGGCGGTTTGGACATAGTTCTTGGCAGTGGCTTGATAGTAGGCAGACTGGACGGTCATGGCGGCTACGATCAGCACGTTCCAGACGACGGTCAAATCTTCTTCTGTCACATCGTGCAGTCCGGGTAACAGGCTCCTGCACTCTTCCTGGATGAACTGGTCGATCGCTTCATTCACGGACGTGTCGCCGGTGGTGGTCGCCGTGGGGAGGGCATGATGGTGGATGCGATCGAATACAGAAGCGTAGGCGCTGTAAAGTTCGATCGGATTGATGATGTCATCATGGCGGTCTTCTATATTATTGAACACAAGGGTAAGGACCCCGCGTATGGACTCGAAATCAAGGGATCCTTTCAGGTCTTCGACGATGAAGAGCATGGCTGCCTGGGCCGTCGTATATTTTTTCCCGTGGAGTGGGGAACCGATGAGTTCCCTTACATCCCGCTTCACCCAGTTCTGTACGGTGCTTTGCGGGAAGTTGGTGAATTCGATCTGGTTCCCCAGGGACACGATCTCATTCAGGGAGAATCCTGTATTCCCGACGGGGGAGTCGAGGACCTTAACCAGTATGGGCGGCATTCCCTGTGAAGGGTCACATGTCCCCCAGGCTTCCATGAGCACTTCCTGCGGACTGCGGGAGATCTGTCCTGATAGGGCCATGAGAAGATCGGCCATGTTTTTTCGTGTAAGTTTGTAGGTCTCCACCGCAATCGCTCCGTTTCTTTGCTTTATCTTCTACTATAGTATCGACTGGGGAGAAGCTCGTCAATCGAAGTTTCATGTGCACTTTATTCTTGTCTTTTATAGGAAGAAAACGTATAATAAACTCATATATAAGTTCATTTGAACTTGAAAATAGGAGTGAGGATCTCGATGGGTAAACGCATATTTTATTTTCTGTTGACGAACGTACTCGTCCTTCTGACCATCAGTATCATTTTTTCACTGACTGGTGCAGGGCGCTACATCAATGCTGATGGCAGTCTTAATCTGGTTGCGCTGCTGATCTTCAGTGCGATCATCGGTTTTACCGGTTCATTCATTTCACTTGCCATGTCCCGTTGGATGGCGAAACGCATGATGAATGTCCGTGTCCTCGACCCGAATGGGGCTTTGACGGCGGATGAGCAGAGTGTCGTGGAAAAGGTCCACCGCCTTTCAAGGGCTGCAGGTCTTACGCATATGCCGGAAGTAGGAATCTACGATTCACCTGAAGTGAATGCGTTCGCGACAGGTCCTTCCAAGAAGAAATCACTTGTGGCCGTATCGACCGGCCTCCTTTACGAAATGGATGACGATGCCGTTGAAGGTGTCATCGCCCATGAGGTTGCCCACGTGGCAAACGGTGATATGGTGACAATGACCCTCCTGCAGGGTGTGGTCAATACCTTTGTGGTGTTCCTGTCCCGTATCGCTGCCTGGATCGCTACACGTTTTGTAAAAGAAGAACTTGCGCCGATTGTCCACTTCATCGCCGTGGTTGTCTTCCAGATCGTGTTCTCCATCCTTGGAAGCCTTGTTGTATTCGCGTATTCCCGTCACCGTGAATTCCACGCTGACCGCGGCGGAGCGGATCTTGCAGGTAAGGATAAGATGGTTCATGCCCTCCGCATGCTGAAGGATTATACTGGACGCATGAAGGGTAACGATGATACAGCCATCGCCACGTTGAAGATCAATAATAAGAAAAAGTCTTCCATCTTCTCGACTCACCCGGATCTTGATGTCCGCATCAGTCGCCTGGAAGGCAAATAAGAAGAATGAAAGCTGCATCCTTATCCGGATGCAGCTTTTTCTTTTTCGCATCCCTTCACTTCGGCGGTTGAACGGGAAATATGATACCATGGGACAAAAGAAGAAATCTATTGCAGATGAAAGGAGCCACTATGACAAATCAGTCAGGCTGGAAACTAGAGAATACGTATGAAGGGTTGTCACCATTCTTCTACTCGTCGATGAAACCCGTTCCCGTAGAAAATCCTGAATGGGTCCTCTTTAATGAAGAGCTCGCCACATCCCTTGGCATCACGGATCAGGATGTGGCCGTCTATGCAGGGAACCGTGTGCCGGAGGGGGGGCACCCCCTTTCCCAGGCTTATGGAGGTCATCAGTTCGGATATTTTAACAGGCTGGGTGATGGTCGTGCCGTCCTCCTGGGTGAACAAGTGACTCCTGAGGGGACCCGGGTGGACATACAGCTCAAAGGCGCGGGTCGCACCCCGTATTCACGCGGAGGAGATGGGAGGGCAGCGCTTGGGCCCATGCTTCGTGAATATGTGATCAGTGAAGCGATGCACGCCCTTGGCATCCCCACCACCCGGAGCCTTGCCGTCGTCAAGACGGGAGAGGACATCGTCAGGGATCGTATCCTTGAGGGAGCAGTGCTCACAAGGGTCGCGTCCAGCCATATCCGGGTGGGGACCTTCCAGTTGGCCGCAAAAGCAGGGAGCCTGGAAGACTTGCGATCCCTCGCGGATTATACGATCGACAGACATTATCCGGGTGTGAAGGGGACAGACCAGCCTTATCTTTCCCTCCTTGAACAGGTGATGGACGCTCAGGCATCACTGATTGCCAAGTGGCAGCTTGTAGGGTTCATCCACGGGGTCATGAATACGGATAATATGGCGATTAGTGGAGAAACCATCGACTATGGTCCATGTGCGTTCATGGATGCATTCAATCCTGAAACGGTCTTCAGCTCCATTGATGAACAGGGGCGCTACGCATATGGAAATCAGCCCCCGATCGCAGGATGGAATGTAGCCCGCTTCGCCGAAAGCCTGTTGCCTCTCCTTGATGAGAATGAGGAAAAGGCGGTTGAGCTTGCACAGGAGACGATTTCCACTTATCCTGCCCTCTATCATTCGTACTGGCTGGACGGAATGAGGTCGAAGCTCGGCTTGTTCCATCCCCATGAATCGGACCAAAAGCTTGTGGAAGATCTTCTGGCGATGATGGGGAATCGCGGGGCCGACTACACGAATACCTTTCTTGACCTGACCCATGACAGGGAAGAGAGGAATCCCCTTGCCGGTACGGTCGAATTTGCCCAGTGGCAGGAAAGATGGGAAGAGCGTTTGGATGAACAGCCGGAGTCAGAAGCAGAGGCAAGAAAGCTGATGCGCGACCATAACCCTGCTGTGATCCCGAGGAATCATCAGGTGGAACGGGCGCTTGATGCCGCAGTGGAGGATGGGGACCTTTCCGTTTTGACCACACTCCTTCACGTACTTAAGACGCCATATGACCATGAGGGAAGTCCTGGAGCGTATCAACAACCACAGGATCCGGAGGACGGACCATACCGCACATTTTGTGGGACCTGATTTTTTAAGCAGCCGCCTTTCGCACTGGGCGGCTCATACATAGAAGAGGAGAGATGGGAATGCTTGAACTAGTAGAGAAGCTGCGAACAGACCGACCGCTTGTCCACAACATCACCAATGTGGTGGTGACCAATTTTACTGCAAATGGTCTTCTGGCCCTTGGGGCATCGCCTGTGATGGCGTATGCAGAAGAGGAAGTTGAAGAAATGGCCGGTATTGCCGATGCGCTCCTTTTGAATATCGGGACCCTTTCTTCGGGGATAGTGAGGTCCATGATCCTGGCTGGAAAAGCGGCGAATAGGAAAGGGATTCCTGTGGTTCTCGATCCAGTCGGTGCGGGAGCCACGAGCTTCCGTACCGAGATGACGGCCCTCATCCTTAAGGAGGTTGATGTGTCCATCATCAGGGGGAATGCGGGAGAAATTGCTTCAGTCCTTGGGGAGAGTTGGATCATGAGAGGGGTCGACTCCGGAGTCGGGGATGGCGACCGTACGGCCTTGGCCGTAAAGGCGTCCCGAGAATTCGCCTGCATCGTCATCCTGACGGGTGAGGTGGATGTCGTGACAGATGGATCCACTGTGTATCGTATACGGAACGGTCATCCGATCATGACCCAAGTGACGGGGACCGGATGTTTATTATCTTCCGTGGCCGCAGCTTTTGCAGCCGTGGGGCACGATCCGTTGCAGAGTGCTGTCGCAGCTGTTGCCTGCTACGGGGTTGCAGCTGAAAAGGCAGAGCGACACTCAAACGGACCGGGTAGCTTCTGCGCTGCATTCCTTGATGAGCTGTCCCGACTTCAGCCAGACGATGAAAAAGACTTCAAGGTGGAAAAGGGGAAAGCGTGATGGAAAAGAGGACATCTGCAATCAAAAAAGCACTGAAGGTGTATTTCATCATGGGAAGCACCAACTGTCACGGAGATCCCGTGAACGTCCTTGAAGAAGCCATCCGCGGTGGAATCACCCTCTTCCAGTTCCGTGAGAAAGGGCATGGGGCCCTGTCGGGTACACAAAAGAAGGAGCTTGCCACAGAACTCCAACAGATATGCCGACAGGCGAACATCCCCTTTATCGTCAATGATGATATCGACCTGGCTGTGGAGATCGATGCAGACGGAGTCCATGTCGGGCAGGAGGATCAAGCGGCCTCCATTGTCCGGCAGCGGCTCGGTGGTGACAAATGGGTCGGCGTTTCTGCCCACACAATCGAGGAAGCCGAGCGTGCGATCAAGGATGGTGCTGATTATCTCGGCCTGGGCCCAATCTACCCGACAAGCTCAAAGGACGACGCAGAGAGCGTAAAGGGAACCGCGATCATCCGGGAATTCAGAGAGCATGGTTTCTCTATTCCCCTCGTTGGCATCGGCGGGATCACGGCAGCCAATGCGGCTGATGTGGTGAACGCAGGTGCGGATGGAGTGTCGGTCATATCGGCCATTTCCAGCGCTGATAATGTGAAGGATGCTGCTATTCAACTAGAGCAGGCCGTTCATTCCGGAAGTGCAAAAGGATAACAAATAATGAAATCCGCCTTGAGTTTTGGCGGGTTTTTTTCGTGTATACGTTGAGCGTTTTATGGAATGGGAAATGGGGAAACTGATCAAATGGTACATCCTATCCACGGCATTTACATAAAAGTATTGTCCGGGCAATTTCTGCGAAAGCTATCCCTATCAGCTTTTGTGAGAATGTGCTGATACAGCAGGATGTTCAAAGTTTATTCATTGTTATGTTACTTAATCTATGATAGGATTTATTTAAGTTACATTAGTGGGGAGGGTTCTGGATGGAATATGTCGATCCCATAAGGGATATTGAAAACATCAATGCCATCAAGGATATCCTGCGAACGCAGTCCCAGCGGGATTTGCTTCTGTTCGTGTTCGGGATCAATACAGGAATACGGATCAGTGATCTCCTTTCATTGAAGATCGCGGACGTCTGGGAAGAGGGGAAAGGGAAGGAGTTTTTATGTCTAAAAGACTCTAAAAGTGAAGAGGAGGGTGCTTTCTATCTGAACGGAAAGATTCAGGAAGAACTTCAGGCTTATCTCAGCCCCCTAGACTATTCACCTGATGATTTTCTTTTTAAGTCTAAGAAGCATGCTCAGGCCATAACCAGACAGCAGGCCTATCGCATCATAAACAAGGCTGCGAAAGAAGTGGGTATACCAGGGAAAATCGGAACCCATACGTTGAGGAAAACATTCGGGTATCATGCCTACAGGAAAGGGATCGCCATTTCCATCCTCATGAAAACCTTCCATCATCATTCTTCCTCTGAAACCTTAAGGTATATCGGGATCCATCAGGACGAACTCCGCTTGGTGAAAGTGGATGTCAATCTGTAAAAAAACATATGAAAAACCCCCGCCCATTAAGGCGGAGGCTCGTGTAGAACTTATAGATAGTCGTCATCTTCTGAATCATTCGGTTGTACGGAAACATTCGTCAAGTCCTTGACGATTCCTTCTTCGACTTGAACCTGGAGGGTTTCCCGGTCTTTCATGAACTTGAAAAGCCCATTGTTGAAATCGGTCCCGGATTCCTTGAAGAAGATTCCTTCGTAGCGCATGGCCTTTGTGTGCTTGAATGTGAGACGATATTGATCGTCTTCTTCCACGAGGTAAGCACGGCAGCCTTTCTCAAAATGTCCGTCAGGGTTCTTGAGGGCGCGGGACACTGAAATGATGTGAAGGTCCACAAATGGGACTTCACGCAGCAAAGAGTTGATGATGGACCCTTTGGCGATTTGTTCCCAGCGGCTCTGGGCAGTCTGTCCAAGGATGATCTGAGTGACGTTCCGCTCTCGTGATACTTCGGCGATCACCTTGGAAATCGGGCGCTTTTCGTTATCTTTTATGATGAAGGCATCGGCATTGTGCTTCTCGGCTAGTTCTTTCCACTGGGAAATGTAGGCCGATTTCTCTGCATCCAGTTCATCGAAGGGTTTCGGATCGACAGTAAGGATGTAAAGAGGGCATTTCATCATATTGGCGATCTTGCATCCGCGCTGGATGAGACGCTCCCCGTTCGGTCCGTAATAGACACACACCAGGATGCTTTCATCCATCCGTTCTTTTATCGGTTTCATGATTATTTTCACCTCGAAGCTGTGTAAATTTCCCTTGCTATCTTCAAACTATGTATGACTATAACGCATGCCATAATAGTCGTCAATGGATTTCTTACTATATCTAGAAGTTCCGAAAGATTAAGAAATAGATTGTTGAAAATTATTCAAAAAGGAGGGGCTCATTTGTCTTGGATCCATTTAGCCGTCTTGCTCCCGATTTTGTTCGCCATCTTGGTTCCATTCATCTATAAACTGGTTTCACCGAAGATCCATACCGGCTGGTTCGTTCTCGTTGTTCCACTTTTGATCTTCATCTACCTATTAACCTTTATCCCCAATATTTCAGCCGGAAATACGTATGAAGCATCTGTGTCATGGATTCCTGCATACGATATCGACTTTGTCCTCACTGTCGATGGCCTCAGTCTATTATTCGGCCTTCTGATCACCGGGATCGGAAGCTTGGTCATCTTTTATTCCATTTACTATATGTCGAAGCACCGTGAAGCGCTACACAACTTCTATGTGTATCTGCTCCTCTTCATGGGGGCCATGCTCGGTCTGGTGTTCTCGGATAATATTTATGTCCTGTATGTTTTCTGGGAAATGACGAGTATATCCTCGTTGCTCCTCATTGCGTACTGGTATGAACGGGAGCGTTCCCGCTACGGGGCGCAGAAGTCCATGCTCATCACCGTGTTCGGCGGTCTTGCCATGCTTGCGGGCCTCATCATGATCAGCATGATGACAGGAACAAACAGTATAAGGGACATCTTGTCACAGGCCAATGGCCTTCAGGATCACCCACTCTTCCTTCCTGCCATGATATTGATTCTGTTGGGGGCATTTACGAAATCTGCCCAATTTCCTTTCAGTATATGGCTTCCGGACGCCATGGAAGCACCGACACCCATCAGTGCCTATCTTCATTCAGCGACCATGGTCAAAGCCGGTATCTATCTTGTCGCACGCTTCACAGCCTTCTTCGGTGGATCGGCCGAATGGTTCTGGATCGTATCCGGCGTCGGTCTCATCACACTCCTGTATGGATCAGTCAACGCCGTTCGCCAGACGGATCTCAAAGCACTCCTTGCGTATTCGACGATCAGTCAGCTTGGAATGATCATGAGCATGCTCGGCCTCGGTTCCGCCGCCCTGTACTTTGGGTATGGGGATGAATCCACCGTCTATGGGACGGCAATATTCGCGGCGATCTTCCATATGGTGAATCACTCCACGTTCAAGGGTGCCCTCTTCATGGTGATCGGTATCATCGACCATGAAACCGGTACGCGTGATATCAGGAAACTTGGAGGGCTCGTACGATTCATGCCAATTTCCTTTACCCTGACTGTTGTCGGTAGTTTTGCCATGGCCGGCCTTCCGCCGTTCAATGGCTTCCTCAGTAAAGAAATGTTCTTCACTGCCTTGGTAAAAGCGTCGGAACTATCGATCTTCAATGTCGGGTTCATCGGCCTCCTCATCCCGATCATCGGGTGGGTGGCAAGTGTCTTCACCTTTGTATACTGCATGATCCTTGTATTCAAAACATTCGGTGGACGCAACAAGCTCGCAAAGAAAGGGAAGGTCTTACATGAAGCGCCATTCGGGTTGCTGTTGAGTCCGGTCATTCTGGCTCTGATTGTCATCATCTCATTCTTCGTACCGAATGTGATGGGGGATTATCTATACAAACCGGCCTTCAACGCCATTCTTCCCGAGCTTCATGAAACCATCAAGCTGAAAGAAATCAGCGCATGGCATGGATTCAATCTGGAGCTGTTCATGACCTTTGGTGTCATCGTCTTCGGTATCATCCTTTACAAGACGCTCCGGAAATGGTTCCGTCTCTATTTGAAATATCCGCAGGCCCTAACGCTGAATAACGCCTACAATGTCGGGATCGAGAAGATGGAGAAAGTTTCAGGTGCTATGACCGATCGCTATATGACAGGGTTCTTGAGGGACTATCTTGTTTATATCTTCGTGTTCTTCATCCTGATGGTGGGAGGCTCCTTGTTCCTTACCGGCGGGTTTGTCCTTGATACATCGAACGACAGTCCGATCACGATTTATGAAGCCGGGTTTGTAGTGATCCTTGTCCTGTCGGGACTATCGGTCCTGTTCGCCAAAACGAGGCTGACAGCAGTCGTTTCCGTAGGGGCTCTCGGGTTCCTTGTGTCATTCCTGTTCGTCTTGTTCAGGGCGCCGGATCTTGCCCTCACCCAGCTGGTGGTGGAAACCGTTACGACGACGCTCTTCCTGCTATGCTTCTACCATCTTCCGCAGCTGAAGAAGGAAGTGAGCAAGATCCCATTCAAGCTGACAAACGCCGTCATCGCCATTTTATCAGGAGTGGTCGTGACCCTGGTTGCCCTGTCTGCAAACGGTACACGAATGTTCGATTCCATCTCGAGCTACTATGAGAATTCGTATGAAATCGCTGGTGCAAAAAACATCGTCAATGCGATCCTGGTAGATTTCCGGGGGATTGATACGATGCTTGAAATCCTGGTTCTTTCGGTGGCAGGACTGGGTGTGTATACATTGATCAAAATGAGAGGAGGAGGGGATAAGAATGAAAAAGCCAAATGATATCATCATCAAGAATGTCACCAGGGTGGCCATCGTCATCATCCTGGCCTTCGCCATCAACTTATTCATTTCCGGACATCATCACCCCGGAGGCGGATTCATCGGCGGTCTGGCGTTTTCTTCAGCCTTGATCCTCCTGTTCCTCACCTTTGATATGGAATCGGTCCGTCGCAACCTGCCTGTCGATTTTAAGGTCCTGTCTGCCGTCGGTGTTCTCATCGCCGTCCTGACGGGTGTCGGGGGAATGGTGTTCGATAAGCCGTTCCTATTCCAGACCTATGATTACTTCGACCTCCCCATCTTCGGTAAGACGGAGCTTGCCACTGCCGTCCTGTTTGATATAGGAGTGGCGCTCGCTGTCATCGGGACGTCCATGACGATCATACTGAGCATAGGGGATGATCGCTGATGGAAACACTGATGTCCATTGTTGTCGGTATTCTTTTTGCCATTGGAATCTATTTGATTTTGACAAAGACGCTTCTGCGAATCATTTTGGGCACTTCAATCCTGGGTCATGCCGTGAACCTTTTGATCATCACCATGGGAGGGCTGAAGAAAGGTGGTCCGCCCCTTCTCGGGATCAAATCCCTCACCTATGCGGACTCACTGCCTCAGGCCCTCCTGTTGACGGCGATTGTGATCAACTTCGCCACGACGGCCCTTTTTCTGGTGTTGAGCTACCGTGCCTACAAAGTGCTGGGCACCGATGACACAGAACAGATGAGAGGTTATGAGAATGAATAATGTGATCATATTGCCCATCATCATCCCGATCATCGCGGGGATGGTGATGGTAATCTTCAGAAAAAACATACCGTTTCAAAGGTTCCTCGGAATCACAGCTCTCCTGGCATCGATTGCCGTTTCCTTCGTACTGATGGAGGAAATCAAAGTGAACGGTCCCCAGTCCCTTCAATTGGGCGGGTGGGAAGCCCCATTCGGTGTCACGATGGTAGCGGATATGCTTTCGGCGCTCCTGCTTTTGATTTCCGGTATCGTGGCCCTATGCTGTCTCTTTTATTCCTTCCGGTCAATCGGAAGGAGCAGGGAAGAGCATTACTTTTATCCGTTATTCCTGTTCCTCATCACCGGGGTGAACGGGTCATTTTTGACGGGGGATATCTTTAACCTGTTTGTCTGCTTCGAAGTGATGCTTGTTGCATCGTATGTGCTAATTTCCCTTGGAGGGGAGAGGGTCCAGCTCAGGGAAAGTTTGAAATACATCCTCATCAACATCATTTCGTCTTTCTTGTTCCTTGTCGGGATTGCGTACCTCTATGCGACCCTAGGGACATTGAATATGGCCGATCTATCCCTGCGGGTGGAAGAAGCAGGTCAGGATGGGCTGATCACGACGATCGCCATCGTCCTGCTCACGGTGTTCAGCCTGAAAGCCGGTCTCTTCCTGTTCTTCTGGCTTCCTGGTTCATACGGTGCGCCTCCGACGGCCGTGTCAGCCGTATTCGCCGCACTTTTGACCAAAGTGGGAATCTACGCCATCATCCGGATGTTCACTCTTGTGTTCTATCATGACCCGCAGGTGACCCATCTCCTCATCGGCATCCTCGCAGCCCTCACCATGCTGTCAGGGGCGATAGGGGCCGTCGCCTACTGGGATATCAAGAAGATCCTGACCTATAACGTCATTGTCGGTGTCGGCTTCATACTGGCGGGGCTTGCTTCGTTCAATCCAAACGGAATGACAGGATCCATCTTTTATCTGATACACGATATGATCGTGAAAGCCCTGATCTTCCTATTGGGATGGACGATCATCCACTTGACGGGAACAAGCAAGCTCAGGGATATCAGCGGACTCATCACGCTCCATCCGCTATTCGGCTGGATGTTCTTCATTGCCGCGCTGTCCCTAGCAGGAATCCCCCCATTTGGAGGGTTCCTGGGGAAAGTCCTCATCACGAAGGGGACATTTGAGGCAGGCTACTACTGGCTGGGCGGCATCGGTCTTTTGACCAGTCTCATGGTCCTCTATTCCATCATGAAGATCTTCATGAACGGGTTCCTCGGAGATACCGAGCTGACCGAGGAAAAAGAAAAAGGAAGCATCAAAGGCCTCATGTGGCCGATCGGTATTTTAACGGCCCTCACCATCTTCCTTGGACTCGGTGCCCAAGGGGTCCAAGAGTATGTGAATATAGCGGTGGAGGGATTGATGAACCCGTCCATTTACATTGAAGCCGTCATTGGTGTCAATCGATAAGAAAAGAGGTGGTACCCCATGCCCATGCAAATCCTGATCAATCTTCTGATCGGTTTCATATGGATGTTCTTTCAGGAAAGCTTCAGCTTCCTCACCTTCTTCAGCGGGTATTTATTCGGTATACTGGTCCTGTTCATTTTGAGGCGTTTCCTGCCTCATAAGTTTTACCTGGAGTCGCTGGTGGCCATCATCCATTTATTCCTTGTCTTCATCCGGGAGCTGTTTGTTTCCAGCGTCCAGGTCTCTCGTCATATCATCAAGCCCAAGATCGATGTGACACCGGGTGTATTCAAGCTTGAGACGGATCTTGAGGGAGAGCTTGAAGTCACGCTTCTTGCCCTCCTGCTGAACTTGACCCCGGGTTCCGTCGTCATGGAGGTTTCTGATGACAACAAACGATTTTATCTTCACGGCATCAATCTTCCGAGTGCAAAAGAATCGGCATACAAATCCCAGAAGAAGCTGGAGACTGCCATAAAGAGGGTGACCAGAAATGATTAAAGCCATATTGATCTGTTCCCTTGTCGTCCTGACCATTGCCATCCTGGCGACCGTCTACCGGATCATCAAGGGGCCGTCAGCCCCGGACCGCGTCCAGGCGTTGGATGCCCTGGGAGTAAAGCTGATCTCGGCGGTGGCGATCTTTTCGGTACTGCTTCAGAATTCGGGCTTCTTCGAAGTCATCCTCCTCATCGGGATCCTTTCATTCATCGGCACGCTTGCATTTGCGCGCTATATAGAGAGGGGTGTCGTCTTTGAACGTAACAAGTCCGATTGAAGTCGTCGCCGTATTCCTGATCCTGATCGGAACGATCTTCAGTTTGCTGAGTGCCATCGGCCTCGTCCGTCTGCCGGACATCTACACCCGGTCCCACTCGGCTTCGAAGAGCTCCACAGTTGGGGTGTTGTTCACCCTCATCGGTGCCTTCCTGTTTTTCATCATGGAAGGGGTCTTCAGCATCCGGCTCTTCCTTGGCATCTTCTTCGTGTTCCTTACAGCCCCTGTCGCGTCCCATGTCATCGTCAGGGCAGCATACCGCTCCAAAGTCGAAATGTGCAACGAAACGGTACAGGATGAATTGAAAGATCTGCTGGAACAGGACGAAGCCAATTATCATACGGAAACGAAGGATGAGGAAACGGATGCTTCTTCATCCAGTAAAACAGAAAAGGCCACTGAGTGAATCGGTGGTCTTTTTTATGTGAAATTTGACTGGTGCTATGCGGTTCATCCACCTTTTTACATGTGTCGAAACACACCAATAAGCACCAAACTTTGTAAAAATATGTTTGCCGTGAGAGAGTGCGGGTATAAAACTGGTAACAAAATGGTTGACAAATAAGGAGGTAGCTACATGAAGCGAAAGGCAGCATGGTTCAGCATTCTACTGGCAATGATATTGACCCTCGGGGGTTGCAGCAGCCTGCAGACAGCCATCAGCGGTGACAAGGAAGAGAAGAAAGAAAAGACGGAACAAACGGGTGAAGAAAAGACCGCCAAGAAAGATGACAGTGATCAATCTGGAGAAGCAAATGCGGAAGAATCGACGGATGCCACGGCAACAGAGGAAGAAGGTACTGCATCGGGGGATGGGGGAACGGCATCAATCGATGACATTCCGGCAGATGGAAGCGTCCAGGATGATTCACTGAGCACTGAAGAAGACCCATTCAATGATGATTCTTCCGATGCGTTCGATAGTCCGGCTGCAGGTGATGCGGAGACCACGATGCCAGGTCAGGGACCCAGTATTGAAGCCAGTGAAGAAGAATTTGCTGCTTTCGATAAAGAAATTCAGCTTGCCTTATTCCAGGCTAGGATGATGGAGGTCATGTTGTACTACGATTATGGAATTGGCAATCCCGATTTTTACATTAAGGAAAACATGACCGAAGAGGATGTACAGATGGTCAAATCGGAACTTCAGACCATCCAGATAGAGGAACCTGTCTATAAGAGCATGCATGATGAGGCCTTGGGTTTGCTTGATTCGATCGACAACAGCAAAGAAGTGGATGGGGATATCAAGAAATACAAAGAAACGCAGGACAAATACCTGGCAATCTCAGAAGAGATGATCAAAACGATTGAGAAAGTGAACGTGGACAATGCTGCGGAAACAAGGAAGAAGCTTGATGATATGACGACAGAATACTTGAGGATTTCCACTGAACTGGGTGTGATCATGAAGGACATCGTCGTCAAACAGGGACTTGACCACGCCTATTTTGTAGAGGCACTAGATGGGATCATGACGAGTGCAGGGATGGACGGCGTCATCTGATAGTAAATAGAGGCTGCGACAAATGTGTTTCAGTCACAGTAAAACCCGGATTCATTTGCGGATAAGGCAAATGAATCCGGGTTTTCAATTGGTTTCATGACGATTACTATTTACTTGTTTCTAGCGATTGATTGGAGTGCAAGACGAAGACTCCTGCGGAAAGCGAAGTTATACTGATTTGTTCGTCATGACCTTTTTTGTTTTGACCAACCTCTTTTTATTTGGATTGACAATGTGGGCAGTAATACAGCCTTCTGGAAGCGGCCGTGATTTTCTCAATCTCGGTCCCGCATCGATAGCATGAGGAACCTTCACGATTGAAGACCCAATGGCGATAACGGGACCGCGTCTCGCCTTCTTTTCTCAGCTTTTCTACCAACTGCAGGTCATTGGTGATCCCGGCGGTTTCATACGATTGCGTCATCAGATGAATGATGGCTTCGGCTGCAAGGGTCAACTGGTCCTCACGACAGTCCATGGG
Source organism: Rossellomorea marisflavi (assembly GCF_009806575.1). Taxonomy (NCBI): domain Bacteria; kingdom Bacillati; phylum Bacillota; class Bacilli; order Caryophanales; family Bacillaceae; genus Rossellomorea; species Rossellomorea marisflavi. Next base: position 1,253,426 of record NZ_CP047095.1, read on the forward strand.
ACGGAGGGTCGGATGGATTCCAGAGACGAATAGAATTTCAGACCGAAGGTAGTTCCCGATTCCGGCAACAAAACCTTGATCAAGCAGTAGATGCGCCCATTTGCGCTTCCTGAATGCTTCCATCCGGGTGATGATGTCTCCGCTTGTTACGTGTTCACTGAGAATATCCGGTCCGACCCTTGCAATGAATGGATGTAAATGAACCTCCTCATCCCGCATGACGTTAATATCAGAGGCGCTGTAGAGCAAAGCGGACTTCTTCTCATTGTGTATGGCTACGCGCAGCTGGCGATTGGTTTTGGGGTATTCATAGGCATGCTTTACATACCACCGCCCATACAGCTGGTTGTGTGAATACATCGTATAGCCGTTGTCGAAGCGGATCAACATCGCTTTTCCTTTCGTGTCCACCCTGGTGATCTTTGTTCCCTGCAGGAGACTTTCATATCCCTTTAAGTGCGGGAAGGCAAAGAAAATCTCCATGACGGGAAGACGGGCGAGTGCTTTTTGAACACGGTCTGCGGCCCGTCTGATTTCCGGTCCTTCCGGCATGGTGTCATCCCCCTTTTTCTATATACGTTCCCGTATTCCCGTGGAAATAATCAAAAGGGTGTTTTATTGCTAAGGATGAGGGATGAGCACGCTTACATATTTTTTGTGCGGTCATTTTTATATTGACAGGAATGAGGGTTCTTGTTAATGTTTATACCAATCTCATAATTCTTATCCAGAGAGGTGGAGGGACTGGCCCTTTGAAGCCTCAGCAGCAGATCTTCTTTAGAAGAAACTGTGCTAATTCCAGCGGGTGATCAAACCTGATAGATAAGCAGTTTATTTGTCGGTAACGCACTCGTTTTGAGTGCGTTTTTTGTTTGTCTACTCATCCCAGAATCAAGAACGCGGAGGATGCCAACATGAAAATTGAAGCAAAAGACTTTAAGAGGAAAATGAAAACAAGGCATTTGATCATGCTTTCCCTTGGGGGCGTGATCGGGACGGGGCTTTTTCTCAGCTCGGGGTATACCATCCATCAGGCAGGTCCATTCGGCACGATCCTTTCTTATTTGATCGGAGCCATCGTCGTGTATCTTGTCATGATGTGTCTTGGAGAGCTATCTGTCCATATGCCCGAGACGGGGTCCTTCCACAGCTACGCGGCCAAGTATATCGGGCCGGGTACCGGTTATGCCGTCGGATGGTTGTACTGGCTGACTTGGACGGTTGCCCTTGGATCTGAATTCACGGCTGCCGGTCTGATGATGCAGCGGTGGTTCCCATCGGTGAGCGTATGGATCTGGAGTGGGTTATTCGCAGCCATCATCTTCGGTATGAACGCGTTCACGGTCCGATTTTTTGCAGAATCGGAATTCTGGTTCTCCCTTGTCAAGGTAGTGGCCATTGTCTTTTTCATCATAGCAGGAGGAGCTGCCATCGTCGGCTTCGTGCCGCTTGCCGATTCATCCCCGGCACCATTCTTCACGAATATCACCGATGCGGGGTTATTCCCGAATGGGGCATTTGCCATCATCATGACAATGCTTGCCGTCAACTTCGCCTTCTCCGGCACCGAGCTGATCGGGGTAGCCGCGGGTGAAACGAAGGAGCCCACCAAAACGATTCCAAAGGCGATCCGGACAACCCTTATCAGACTCGTCATCTTCTATGTAGGGACGATCGTGGTACTTTCTGCCCTCCTCCCAAGTGAAGCGGCTAGCGTATTGGAAAGTCCATTCGTCGCCGTACTCAGCAGGATCGGGATTCCATATGCGGCAGACCTGATGAATGTGGTGATCATCACCGCCATCCTCTCCGCAGCCAATTCAGGCTTGTATGCTTCTTCCCGGATGCTTTGGTCCCTTGCAGATAAAAAGACCATCCCGTCTTTCTTCGGCAAACTGACCAAATCTGGCGTCCCGCTCGTTGCCACCATCACCAGCATGTTGGGCGGTGGGCTTGCACTCTTATCAAGCATTTACGCACCCGACACGGTCTATATCCTACTGGTGTCGATTTCTGGACTGGCCGTCGTATTTGTCTGGATGAGCATAAGTGCATCGCAGTTCTTCTTCAGGAGACGCTTCATCAAAGAAGGCAACAGTGTGAAGGACCTGGCATATAAGACCCCATTGTATCCATTCGTTCCGATTGCTTCGTTTCTTCTCTGCCTTGCATCCGTTATCGGGATCGCTTTCGACGAAGGTCAGAGGGTGGCGCTTTACTGCACGATCCCATTCGTGGGCTTCTGTTATGCGGCGTATTATGTGACAAACTATGTGAAAAAGAAAAGGAGTGTCGAGTATGTCAACACAAGTGAAACACAATCCCATTGAAGCCATCCTGAGGACTCACGCCACGGTCATCCTGGACGGGGCGCTCGCCACAGAACTGGAGTCCCATGGATGCGATCTGGATGATCCCCTGTGGTCTGCCCGGACGCTCATTGAAAACCCGGGGGCGATCTCGGCCGTCCATACGGACTACTTTCGTGCCGGGGCCGATTGTGCCATTACTGCAAGCTACCAGGCAACAGTGGAGGGCTTCGGTCAAAGAGGGATAGGAGAAGGAGAGGCCATCGATCTGATCAAGCAAACCGTATTCCTGGCAAAAGAAGCAAGGGATTCATTCTGGGATGAAGAAGGCAGTCGGGACAACGGCCGTCATAAGCCTTTCGTAGCGGCCTCTGTCGGGCCGTACGGTGCGTACCTGGCAGATGGGTCCGAGTATCGGGGAGAGTACGGCATTTCAAAGGAAGAGCTTGCAGCCTTCCATCGTCCCCGCATTCAGGCCCTCATAGAAGCCGGAGCGGACGTTCTGGCATTTGAAACCATCCCTTCTTTTGAAGAAGCGGAAGTGTTGGTGTCCTTATTGCATGAGTATCCCGGTGTTTATGCCTGGTTGTCCTTTTCGTTGAGAGATGGGTCCCGGATCAGTGATGGGACGAGGGTGGCCGATTGCGCACTTGCCTTCAAGGATGAAGAACAGATTGCAGCGATCGGGGTGAATTGTGCACCGATCCCTGAAGCGACGGAAGCTGTCAAAATCCTTCACCAGCATACAGATCAACCGATCATCGTCTATCCGAATTCAGGTGAAACCTATGATGCTGAGACCAAAACCTGGCATGGAGAGGAAGCGTGCGGAAGTTTCATTGACCAGTCCGATGCCTGGTTCGAAGCAGGTGCGAAAATCATCGGTGGCTGCTGCCGAACCGGACCTTCCCATATTCAGGACCTGTCTGATAAGTGGAGGAAACGCGAAAGATAAATCAACAATAAAAAGGAGGCCGATGCGCCTCCTTTTTATGTGGGGTCAACCTGCTGCAATGAGACTTGCCACAATGGCGATGATGGGGACCGCCGTCATGAGGGCATATCCAATGAAAAATGTGGTCTGTACCATCGCTTTTGTTTGCTTATCCGCATGAGGATCTTTCACCACGTCCAAAAATGTCCGCAATAACACGACGAAGTTGACGGCGGTAACCGCAATCGTTATGGCGACAGGAATGACGACGGATCCTGTAAAGGACTCGATCATGATGAAGCCAAGGACGATAAGGATCAATGGGAGTGCTTCTGCTATCGCCACCCCGATGAACATCCTCGACTGGATCTGCTGACGCTGATCAGGATGAGCCACCATCTCCCTCATGGCTTTCCGTATTACAATTCCAATTCCCGTGGTCGCAATGATGGCTGCTAATGCCATTAAGTATAAAGCCAAAGAATCACCTCATCGTTTCATAGTATTGAAGATTTTGCCACATACCCATATTATAGGAAATGCAGGATATGCAGGCAACCATTAACAAAAGTAGATTCTGAGAATGGAGTGGAAAGATGAATGCAGACCTTGAATCACTGGGATTACCCCTTCGGGACCTGGAGAGGGAATTTAAAGAAAAAATCGAGCCATACCGGTCCGATCTATGGAGATACTGCCGGACCTTGACGCGATCCCCGTGGGATGCAGAAGATCTGGTCCAGGATACGCTCCTCCGTGCGTTTTCATTATTGCCCAAGCTCTATCAGCCTATTGAACCTAAAGCCTATCTATTCAAGATTGCAACGAACCGTTGGATCGATCAAAGGAGGAAGCAGGAACGGATCGAGATGAGGGAGGACATGGAGGAAATCAATGCAGCAGGAGAATTCGACTATCAGCTTCTGGAAAATCTGGAGCATCTCGTCCACATTCTTACCCCTGTTCAATACGTATCGATCATTTTGACTGATGCATTCCTATACAAAGGGAAGGAAGTGGCTCATATCATCGGGACGACGGAAGCGTCCGTCCATGCTCATGTAAGCCGTGCACGAAAGAGTTTGCGGAAGTATAATCCTGTCTCTAATGCCAAATCAGGAACGAGCGCATCTGTGGATTCTCTTCAAGCTGATCAGGTCATCGCCACCATGTTGGAAGGATTCCGGTCCAAGGACCCCGAAAGGATCGCATCTGTCCTTCATGAAGAAATCCAGACGGAGATTGTCCATTCAGGGCTGGAGATCGGCTTGGAAGAGACAAAGAGGCATTCCTTGGAGGATTGGCATCAGAATGTCCAGGATCAACAAACCATCATCGGGGAGTACCGTCTGCTATGGGGTGCCCCGGTGATTGTGGAACTGGAGGAGAAGGAGGACGGGAAGAGGTATCTCAACAATCTTCACCGTATCAAGATCGAGGAAGGCCTCATCATCTCCTGGAGATTCTACTGCTTTTCATGGGATCTGATGAAGCAGGCTGCCGAAGAACTGAATGTAGAATTGAACGCAGCCTACTTTTATCATGTGTTCTAAATACCATTCTCCCTGATGAAGGTAATCAGGGAGAATGCCTGATCGTCACAATTCGATAGTACGGTGATCATCCGGTCGTCCTCCGGGATGATCACAGATCTGAAGCTCACGCCAGGATCAAGGCCCATCAACGAATAAACCGGCGTATCATCCCCTTCGTCCTGGATTACCCATACCCCATATCCATAAAAGGTTCCCGTACCGGACGCTACGTGCGGCTTCAGGATGAGATCCGTGCTTTCTCTCGTCAGGAGATGGTGCTTAAAGAGGGAATCGAGCAGGGCATGGAAATCCTCTGTTGTCGTATAGGCGCCTCCGTCGGGTCCTCCTTTCACGGGAAGGGAGTAGATATTGCTTTTATACAGCCCATCCCCTAGACCGATGTAGCCCGTGGCTGTTCCATCCGGCAGCTGGTCCATCCTGAAGTAACCCGACTTCTCCATGCCTGCCGATTCGAATATATGGGTCTCCACATATTCGGAAAATGTGATTCCTGTGTGTGCCTCGATGATCAAGCCCAAAAGCACATAGCCCGAATTATTGTAGGAAAAGCGCTCACCGGGTGTGGATTTCATAGGCTCTTGTTCAAACAAGGGGAGGAAGTCAGCCGGTGATTCCATCCGGTAGGAAGGACGTTCTTTCCATAGATCCTCGAAGTCATCCATCTCTTCTTCATCAAAATAATCCGGTATGCCGGAAGTATGGGTCAACAACTGGTGAACCGTGATGCTTTCGTGAAAGTGAGAGTGCTTCAGGGGAAGTACATCCCGTAGCCGTGAATCCAAGGAGAAACAGCCTTTCTCGATCAGCTGCAGGATGGCAATTGCCGTGAAGAGCTTGCAGCCAGAAGCTATCCCGAAACGGGTGTGAGTGGAATTGGATATGTTGTGCACCCGGTCTGCCAGGCCGTAAGCCTGCTTGAATTCTATCTGGGATCCATTTGTCACAAGGATGGATCCTTGGAAGTCCGTATTGATACAGTGGGTATGAAGATCATGTTTTTTCATGGAATCAGTCCCTTCGTTTCCTTCATCATACCGTTTCCCGTGATAGGTTGATAGGCAAAGAATGGTGATAGAATAAGTTTTCCTTATGGCGATTTTGGGGATAAGGTTGTATGAAAGCCAAATGCAGGAAAAATCCACAATAGAATGAAAAAAGTCTGTCAGGTTTTCATCGTTTCATCCGTCTTACTAAATGAAGACAAAAAGGAGAGTGAACCATGAAGACGCCAATTCAAAATAGGATCCACACCATCTTTATCCATGTGAGTGATTTGAAAGCCTCTGCCCTCTGGTATGCAGAGCTCCTCGGGCAGGAAATCGACCTGAATGATGTCACAAGACCGGTCCACACGATTCCTGTCGCCGATTATACGAGCCTGACGTTGGATGCAGGGCCTGAAGGGGAGCAAAAGGACATCGTGCCTGCCCGCTTCCCGATCTTCAATTTTCATGCGGACGATATTCATGAAGCCCATGGCTACGTGGAGGGAATCGGAATCGAAGTCGTCCAGCCCATCACGAGCTTCGATGATTTCTCGTTTTTTACGGTGAAGGATCCTGACGGTCATCTTATCATGATCTGTACAGGATGAAACAAAAGCATCCCATATCGCGGGATGCTTTTGTTATGTTATGTATGGAAGAGTGTGCCTTCAAGTGCGGCAATATAGCGTTCTGCCGATGCCTGAACCTTCGCATTAGCTCCACGCGTGACGATCCGGTGAAATGCGTTGTATAGCCTGTCGAATGGGAGCGGCTTCACCTGGTCCGCCATCTCCTTAACTTTAAGGGCAGGGAGCGGGATGAGATTCGGATAGCTGTACATGAAGCTGACCCAGTTCCGGTCTGCTACCACCTGGATGACATCCCCTGTGAGGAGCACGCCGAGCTTTTCTGCACCGCTTCTCCAGTGGAGGATGCTTCCTCCTTTGAAATGCCCGCCGATGCGATGGATGGTGACTTCTTCGTGCAGTTCAAGCGCTTCCCCGCTCCAGTAAATGATGCGCTCACTCGGCCGGGTCACCCATTCCCTGTCGTCTTCGTGAATATAGATCGGTGCATCGAACTCTTCTGCCCATTCCACCTGGGTGGAGTAATAGTGCGGGTGGGACAGGGCAATCGCCTGGATGCCGCCTAACGTACGGATGGTCGCAATGGTTTCATCATCAAGGTAGGAGATGCAGTCCCATAGGACATTGAAGCCTCCTTCTTGGATGAGATAAGCGGTTTGACCGATGCCGAACGAAGGAGTGGTGGTGATGCTGAAAAGGCCCTCTTCTTCTTGAATAATCTCATTCTTGTATTCTCCTGATGCAGTAAGCTGCTCAAGAGTGGTCCACGACTGACCGTTTGGACTCACGTATTGTCGTTCCTCCGTACAGATCAGACAAGATGACGGCTCTGCAGCCGAGTGGTATTGCACGCCGCATGTGGTGCATATTTTCTCATTCATGATGATCTCACTTCTCCTCTTATTGGGAATTCATTAAAATTATACCATGAACAGGCTGGGATCAACGTGTTTTAGTCATAGTAAAACCTGAATTCATTTGCCTAAGATAAGGCAAATGAATTCAGGTTTTTAATATGTTTTATGACCCTTACGATTTCATTGTTTCCAGCGGTTGATTGGGGTGCAAGACGTAGACTCCTGCGAGTAGCTGATGTGAGACCCCGCAGGATTGGCTCACGGGCTACCCGCGGAAAGCGAAGTCTTGCATGGAAATCATGAGCAGTAGTATGAACCTACACTAATCGTGTTCGTTTATTTTGTCCCAACCTACTACTAATTAAAATGCCTTCTTCCAATGAATCAGATACGCTGTCACTTGAACGAAGGGCAGCAGCATGAAGAGAATCACTGGATAGTAGGGGAGCTTTTCAGCAACGAGTGGATAAAAGACAAGCAGAGCGGCGATGACCGGAGCAGCGATCATCATGCTCATATAGGCGGTCTTACAGGCTTCCGCGGTGATCTGCTTTTCCCTTTCATCGCTTTCCTGGAATTCATCCGGGACCATGAGGGAAAGCTTCCTTCTTTTTTTAGAGCGGTAGGACAGGATGGATAGGATGCTACACACGATCAAGATCAATAGAAAAGGGAAAGCATTTCCTTCAAACATGACGTCTCCGTCCGGGTTTTTGTTGAACGCAGCAATTTGGGTTGTCATATCAAAAAACTCCACCATTGCCCAGCCAAATAAACCAAATACTACGACATACATCCAAAACAGTTTCATCCATTTCATCTTTCTTCCTCCTCCAGATAGAATATCTCTTCAACGGGCAGTCCGAATGCCTTGGCTATTTTCATCGCGAGAAGCAGGGAAGGGATATAGCTCCCTTTTTCCAGGGCGACGATGGTCTGTCTCGTCACATCGACGGACTCAGCAAGCAGGCCCTGTGTTATTCCATGCCTTGCCCGCAATTCTTTTACACGGTTTGTCAGCATCCCATCACTTTCCTTTTCTTGAGTTTATACCCATATTGTATGGTGAACTTTACATTTTGTAAAGTCTATTTTACATCTATTTTTAAAATGGGTACCGGCAAGCTTGCCGACTGTACGAAATAGCTGTGATACAATAAGAGGAGTACGTTATTTTCATACGGAGTTGATTATCATCAGAAAACATCTATACACTTACTCCTGGGAACCGAACGAAGTATCGTTGTGTGCATTGGAAAGAAGGGCGTTGTTCGGCGAAAATCCTAGTACCTTGATCCAGGAAAGCACACGCTTGATCGATCCGAGCAGGAGTCCATTCATAAAAGAACGTCTCACCGTCATCACGGAAGGAACAAGCTTTGAAGAGTTCCTGGGGAAAGTCCATCAATTGGCCACCGTAGATGGTTTCAAGGTCATATATGTTCAAAATCCCGATCGGGAGAAAACAGGCTTCAAGGAAGTACGCAGGGTCGAAAAAGAAGTCGGTCTCCAGCTCAAGGGTGAAGCGGAGCTGGTCAATCCCACGATTTTATTTGGTGTGATGGAGACAAATAGCGGGTGGGTGTTCGGGGAATATGCCCGCAACGAGGCCGTATGGCTGAAGCACCAGTCCAAGCCCCACAGCTATTCGACCTCATTGAATACTCGTGTGGCCCGTGCAGTAGCCAATATTGCCGCCCCGGATCCGGAAGGTGTGACGATGATCGATCCGTGCTGCGGAATCGGGACCGTCCTTGTGGAAGCATTGTCCATGGGGATGGATATCAAAGGAAGTGACCGCAACCCCCTGATCTTGGACGGTGTGAGGGAAAACATCGCCCATTTCGGTCTGGAGGGGGAGGTCAGCCTCATGGACATCAATGACATAACCGACCATTATGACGTTGCCATCATCGATCTGCCTTATAATCTCTGCTCGGTCATTACAGATGATGAAAAGCTCGAGCTCCTTCAGAGTGCCAAACGGATTGCAGACAAGGCTGTGATCGTGACCCTTGAGGATGTCGATGATGCCGTGCGGGATGCCGGTCTAGCCATAGATGACCGGTGCGAAGTGAAGAAGGGTCGATTCGTCCGGGAAGTTCTTGTTTGTTCATGAACGAAACCCACTCCATTTACACAGATGGAGTGGGTTTTATGTTATTCACGAGGAGAATATGACTTTTTTCAGATTTTCTTGATTTTCCTTTACCTCTGCAAACCCCTGCTGTGAAAGCATTCTCAATCGCGCCCCGCCTGGAAATATGACAAGTGTCATATCCCTCACATGACACCTACTACTAACACCATGACACGCTCTCCCCCTATACTATGGGTAAGACAAAGAGAAAAGGGGATTGTACTCACATGACCAATATAAAAACGCTGAAAAAAGAAGTAGCTCCTTATGAGAAATCCACAACAAAGGAAAGTGTATGGCAGCTGATCAATACGTTGGGGCCGTTCTTCCTTCTATGGTTCCTCGCCTATGAGAGTTTATCGGTATCCTACTGGCTGGCCCTCGTTCCCATCATCCTGGCAGCTGGATTTTTGACAAGGATCTTCATCATCTTCCATGACTGCACCCATTACTCATTCTTCAAAAGCCGAAAAGTCAATCGTGCAGTCGGTACAGCCATGGGCATCATGACCCTTTTCCCTTTCGATCAGTGGGGGCATGACCACGCTGTCCACCATGCAACAAGCGGGAATCTTGATAAAAGGGGTACAGGTGATATCTGGACGATGACGGTGGACGAATATCGTGCAGCTCCTTTGAAAACACGCCTTGCGTATCGCTTTTACCGTAATCCGTTCGTGATGTTCATCCTTGGCCCGATCTATGTATTCTTGTTGAAAAATCGCTTCAATCGTAAAAACGCCAGGAAAAAGGAAAGAAACAATACGTACTTTGTCAACCTAGTATTAGTTGTCCTGGTCACCCTGTTCTGCCTGACGCTCGGCTGGCTCCCCTTCCTGCTCGTACAAGGATCGATCTTCATGATCTCGGGCGCTTTCGGAATCTGGTTATTTTATGTGCAACACACGTTTGAAGATTCCTATTTCGAGGAAGATAAAGAGTGGGAATATGTGCTTGCGGCAGTGGAAGGAAGCTCGTACTACAAGCTTCCGAAGGCCATTCAATTCCTGACGGGGAATATCGGGTTCCACCATGTACATCACTTGAGCCCAAGGGTTCCGAATTACAAGCTGGAAGAGGCTCATAAAAACACCAAGCCTTTACAGAATGTCCCGACGATTTCCCTGATGACAAGTCTCAGCTCCCTCAAATTCAAACTGTGGGATGAAGAACAAAAGAACTTTGTCACCTTCAAGGCAGCGAAGGTCCAAAAGCCTGCCCGTATCACTCCGCAAGCCAAACCGGAATTATAATCGCAGGTTGAAGAGGAGAGACACGCATGATTTCTATTTTAGTCGCCGAAGTGGATGAAGCATACTTGAGAACCATCTGCACCCTTCTGGAACTGGAAGAAGATGCAGTGGTGATCGGGCAGGCAGACTCCCTTGAATCGGCAGGGAGCATCCTGGAGAAAGACCGACCCGACATTTTCATTGCCGACATCAGCTGGTTATATGCACGGGACTTCATTAAAGATGTAGCGTCCAAGGGCATCAAGATGATCATCCTGTCCACGTTTGCCGATCGGGGGAACGTGCGGATGGTGATGGAGTCCGGTGCTCATGGCTACCTGATCAAGGACAGCACGGGAGATGAATTGATCGGAGCGATCCGTACCGTCATGACGGGAGAACACGTGTATTCTCCCAAGCTCGAAGAACCGGGTGAGGAGTCTAGCGTGCACTCCCTCCCGGTCAGGAAGGTCGGTCCCATCGCTTCTATCGTGAACAGATTCAAATCTTCTGCTGTTTGAGCCTCCCCTTGGGAGGTTTTTTCTTTTTCTGTAACATGTTCATCAGGTCGGGTTTCGGGTAAAATGGAAGGGTCCGGGCTTTTGTAAGGAGGAATGCAGAGTGCCAACGATCAAAGAAGTAGCGAAGATGGCTGAGGTCTCAAGTGCCACGGTCTCACGCTTTTTAAATAATTCAGGTTATGTGGGGGAAGAGGCAAGGAAAAGGATTCTGAAAGTGATTGAGGAGACAGGCTATGTCCCGAGTGAAAATGCAAAGTCCCTCAGAACGAAACAAACGAAAGTCATCGGTGTCATCCTGCCGAAAATCAGCACGGAAACGTCGAGCCGACTTGTCCGCGGGCTGGATGAAGTCCTGGCAAAAGAGGGATATCAGATCCTGCTTGCCAACTCGGGCTTGAGTGCGGAAAAAGAAATTGAACACCTGAGGCTTCTAAAGAGCCGCGATGTGGATGGAATCATCCTCTCAGCCACCACAAACGGAGCCAACCTGAAGTCTGAAATCCAGCGTCTGGATATACCGGTGGTTGTGGTGGGGCAAGAGGTAGACGGTACGCCGAATGTAATCTTTGACGAATATCAGGCTGCTAAGGACATGGTGAAACACCTGATCGACCACGGTCATGAACGCATCGGATTCATCGGGGTTTCAGAAGAAGACCCGGCTGTCGGTGTGTTGAGGAAAAAAGGATACCTCCAAGCGATGCAGGAAAAGAATCTTCCGATAGAGGAAAGTTGGATCGAGAAGGGGATCTTTGATGTGGAATCCGGAGCGGTGGCCATGGAGCGGATGATGGAGGCTGCCATACCTCCGACTGCCGTTTTTGCCGTGACCGATCGCCTGGCCATCGGCGCCATGAATTACGTAAAGTCAAAAGGATTAAGGATTCCTGAAGATATGGCTTTTGCTGGAATCGGTGCTTCGGAGCTGTCCAGGTACATCACGCCTTCCCTCACCACGATGGACTATCAGAACAAGGAGTCCGGCAGGGTTGCAGCTGGGTTGATCCTGGAAGCGATCAAGGGCGGAATAACTTCTCCAGAAAAGAGACTGATAAATGTTCGACTTCTTAAAGGTGATAGTGTATAATCCGAATTAAGTAATCGGTTTCATTCAAATGATGTGGAATCGATTACATCATTTTTATGATTTTGTGTAATCGATTCCACATTTGGTCTCATAGATTAAGTGTTTTTATTTTCGATATTGTGTAATCGATTCCACAGATGAACATGGAGGGGAGAATGACTATGTCAGAGAATCGGAAGATTGCAGAAGAAATCGTCAAAGCTGTCGGCGGGGATGAAAACATCCTTTCTGTAGCCCACTGTGCCACGCGACTGCGCATCATGGTCAAAGACAAGGATGCGATTGACCAGGAAGCGGTGGAAGCAACGGATAAAGTGAAGGGGGCCTTTTTCAATTCAGGTCAATACCAGGTGATCTTCGGTACGGGTACGGTGAACAGGATCTATGAAGAAGTCATGAACCTTGGCTTGAAAGGGGCCACGAAGTCTGAGCAGTCCTCTGAAGTCGCGAAAAGCGGAAGTGCCTTCCAGCGTGCGATCAGGACATTCGGGGACGTTTTCGTTCCGATCATCCCGGCCCTTGTGGCTACAGGACTATTCATGGGATTACGAGGTCTTGTTCTTCAGGAACAGATCCTTGCCCTATTCGGTATGACTCCGGATGATATTTCTCAAAACTTCATCTTATTCACTGAAATCCTGACTGATACTGCCTTCATCTTCCTGCCGGCCCTCGTGGCATGGTCCACATTCCGGGTATTTGGAGGATCGCCGATCGTCGGGCTGGTACTCGGCCTCATGCTTGTAAGTCCGTCGCTGCCGAACGCATGGGGAGTAGCAGGCGGGGATGTCGATCCCATCGAGTTCTTCGGATTCATCCCGGTCGTAGGCTACCAAGGCTCCGTCCTTCCTGCCTTCATAGCGGGGATACTCGGTGCGAAGCTTGAGAAACAGATACGAAGACGGGTCCCGGAAGCATTGGATCTGATCATTACACCATTCCTTACGTTACTGGTCATGATCACCCTCGCCCTTTTCATTATCGGGCCGATCTTTCACAGTCTGGAAAATGTCATTCTTGACGGGACGATTGCGGTCCTTGAATGGCCACTTGGAATCAGTGGGTTGATCATTGGTGCCCTCAATCAGCTTATAGTCGTCACAGGGGTCCACCACATCTTCAATATGCTAGAAATCCAGCTTCTTGCAAACCTTGGAAGCAATCCGTACAATGCCATCATCACCTGTTCTGTAGCTGCCCAGGGGGGTGCTGCCCTTGCTGTCGGTTTGAAAACCAAATCCAAGAAGCTTAAAGCACTTGCACTTCCATCGTCATTCTCTGCATTCCTAGGGATTACCGAACCCGCCATCTTCGGGGTGAACCTGAGATATGGGAAACCCTTCATCATGGGTCTTGTCGGAGGTGGAGTAGGAGGATTCGTCGCATCCCTCGTCGGTCTGAAGGGAACAGGCATGGCCATCACGGTCATCCCGGGTACCCTTCTATACTTGAACGGCCAGATCCTGTTATATATCTTGGTGAATGTCATTGCGATCGGGGTTGCATTTGCACTTACGTGGATGTTCGGCTATTCGGATAAACTGAAAAACGACGTTGAGAAATAATGACAGCAAGGAGCTTTGCATATGAATGAAAATGAAAAGAGACTGCTCACAGCTGTAGAAGAAAGAATACAGTCATTTCAACAGAAGGCAGAGGCTGATCCGTACCGCTTAACCTATCATCTCATGCCGACCATCGGACTGCTGAATGACCCGAATGGATTGTCCTTTTTCAATGGGCGTTATCACTTCTTCTATCAGTGGAATCCCCTTGAAGAAAGTCACGGAGCGAAATTTTGGGGGCACTATTCCTCAGAGGACCTTACTGCATGGAGACATGAACCAATCGCCCTCGTACCGAGTGAATGGTACGAGAGGAATGGCTGCTACTCTGGTTCGGCAGTCGTTTCGGATGATCATCTGTACTTGTTCTATACAGGAAACGTGAAGAACGATTCAGGAGAAAGGGAAACGTATCAATGTCTCGCCGTCTCGGAAGACGGGGTGCATTTTGAGAAAAAAGGTCCGATCATCACCCTGCCTGAAGGCTTCACCGCCCATTTCAGGGATCCGAAGGTATGGAAGAGGGGAGCCACCTGGCATATGGTAATCGGCGCACAGACGTTGGAAGGGTGCGGAGCGGTCGTCTTGTATACATCAGACGATCTTTATCACTGGACTTATAGGGGGATCATCGCAGGTGCTGGAAGGAGCGGTCTGGGTGATTTTGGATATATGTGGGAATGCCCTGACCTGTTGGAGTTTGAAGAAGGAGATGTCTTATTGATCTCTCCTCAAGGGATCGAACCTGAGGAAGATCGGTATCAGAATCTCTTTCAATCCGGCTATATGATGGGTTCGCTGGATGTTGACTCATCCCGATTCTCACATGGCGATTTTTCAGAGCTTGATAAGGGCTTTGACTTCTATGCTCCCCAGACGATGACAGACGAAGCGGGGAGGCGGATCCTGGTGGCCTGGATGGGGATGACGGACTCTCAGGAGCCATATCATCCCACCCTTGATTACCGCTGGATCCACGCGTTAACCATTCCAAGGGAACTGGAACTCAAGGACGGCGTGTTACTCCAACGACCGGTCAAGGAACTGAAAAAGCTAAGGGCAGGTGCATTCAACGTCCGCTCAAAAAAACTCCTTGCCGGTGAAAGGTGGGACTTTGACGGGATGGGAGTTGAGAGCAAGGAGCTCATCCTAAATGTTCTGGAGGCAGGCTCTTTCTCTATTCGCATCAGGAATGAAGCTGAGATCCACTATGATTGCCAGAAAGGCAGGGTTACCTTGACTCGGCATCGCCTCGATGACGGGTCTGTAGAGAGAAGGAGGGTGGACGTGAGTCACGTCCATCAACTTCATCTCTTCCTGGACCACTCTTCCCTGGAACTGTTCTTGAACGACGGGGAGCATGTGTTCACCGCGCGCTATTTTCCCGATGTGTCGGACGACTCCATTGTCCTTCTTCCGAAACAAAACGTCATGTTTTCAGTGGAGGCGTATTCCTTAACATCGACTTTGAACGTCCATTCCTGATAAAAGGTGGACGTTTTTTTGTGTAGGAAAAGGTTTGGTGAGCGGGAATATGGGGTAAAGGACATTTCGGGAAAAAGAAAGACCGTACCAGTGGATCGGCACGGTCTGCATTGCTTTGCTTTCTTACAAGAAAAGGTCGATTACATAATAGATCAGGGCTGCCAGCGTAGCAGAAATCGGAAGGGTAATGACCCAGGTGATGAGCATGCGCTGTGCTGTTCCCCATTTGACTCCTCTCAATCGGTGGGCAGAACCGACACCAAGGATAGAGGAGGAAATGACGTGTGTCGTGCTGACAGGAAGGTGGATCGCTGTCGCACCGAAGATGACGGCCGCACCTGTAAGGTCCGCTGCCACTCCATTGACCGGGCGGATCTTCATGATTCCTGCACCGACCGTTTTGATGATCTTCCATCCACCGATGGAAGTCCCGAGCCCCATGGCCGTTGCACAGGCAAGCTGTACCCACGTCTGGATGTCGTCGGAGGTTTGATAGTTATTGACAATCAAGGCCATGGTGATGATCCCCATCGCCTTTTGCGCATCATTGGTACCGTGCGTAAACGATTGGAGGGCAGCCGTAGCGATCTGGATGCTTCGGAAGTTCCGGTTCGTCTTGGCGAGGTTCCGGTTTTTAAATACAACCTTGAAGATGCTGTAGATGATGAAACCGACCACGAAAGCAAGGATTGGCGATAGAATAAGCGCTTCGACGATTTTGATGAAGCCTGTATAATTCAGTGATGATAATCCGGCTGCAGCAATCGCTGCACCTGCGATTGAACCGATCAGGGCATGTGAGGAGCTGCTCGGGATTCCGAAATACCATGTCACAAGGTTCCAGATGATGGCGGCAATCAAAGCCGCCAGGATGACAATCGTCCCGTTTTCAAGTGCAAAGGGGTCGACGATATCCTTTGTGATCGTTTTGGCCACACCGGTGAAGGTCATGGCCCCGATGAAGTTCATGCTTGCCGCCAGGATGATGGCGTGTCTTGGCTTCAATGCCTTGGTCGATACGGAAGTAGCAATCGCATTCGCTGTGTCATGGAATCCATTGATGAAATCGAATGCAAGGGCAAAGAAGACGATCAAGACGGTCAGAATTAATACTGTATCCATATTGAACTAAGCTCCTTACGCATTTTTCATGATAATGGTTTCGAATGTGTTTGCTACGTTCTGACAATAATCCGCTACAAGTTCAAGTTCTTCGTATATTTCTTTGTATTGAATGATACGGATCGGGTCTTTCTCTGTATTGAATAGATGTTTGATAGACTGACGAAGGATTCCGTCACATTTAGATTCAAGGTCTTTGATTTTGATTGCAGATTCACGCACCTTGATCCATTTCTTTGTGGAAAGGAGCTCAACGGCTTCTTCAATTTCATTTGAACATTGACGGATGGCTTCCACGAACTGCAGCATGAACTCATCTGCCTTCGTAATCGAGTACATTTCAAACATGGCCGCAGTATGCTCGAGACCGTCCAATACATCATCCATGCTCATGGACAGGGCAAGGATGTCTTCCCGTTCGATCGGTGTGATGAACACTTTGTTCAAGTCGAGGATGACTTCGTGCACATAGTTATCGCCTTTTGTTTCATAATCCTTCATGGTTGTAGAGAATTCTTTCAGGTCACTGACATTGTTCAATTTATAATCAGCGAAATAATGAGCACTCTCTTTCAGATTTTCTGCGATGTTGCTCAAAATCGTACCGAATTTATCCTTCTTTTTGAAAACCATATATTTTCAAACCTCCAACATTTCGAATATGGAATTAATAAACCTTCATAATGATATCGCAAATTGTCGAAAATATGTAGAATTTTGATCGAAAATTTACATTAACTTAACATAAGAACGGTTTCTTTTTTAATAGTATCTTCGAACACAGGTATTTCATCCTGGTTCACCAATGAAAAAAAGGCCGATTTTCCTAGGACCGGCCCCGTCATCTTCATTTCTTTTCTTCTGTTTTCTCATCCTCCATGATCCCCTGGGTCGCCTTCTTGAATTCCCTCAGTGTGACCCCGACGGCTTTCCCGAGTTCAGGAAGCTTGCTGGGACCAAAAAACAATAAAGCCACAAATACAATCAATGCAATTTCTCCAAATCCAAGATTCATACTCAGACCTCTTTCCTTCATGTAAATGAGTGGCGTTGCTTCTTATATCGTACTTCTTTTTTTGTGGAAATCAAGTGGGGCTCTGCTTTTTTCTGTGAATTATATAGGTAATTGGAATAATATTCTGAATATGGGGTATGAGGATATTAGTTCCTTGATAGAAACTAGCAAAAAAGTAATAGGAAGAAAACAAAAAACAATCCGAATTTCCTATATAAGACAAAAATGGTTTTTGTAATAATGAGGAAGGAAAATAGTAGGAACAAGAATATGTACATAAAATGCCAAGGGAGGAGTGTCATCATGGAGATCAAAGTAGAATATTCAAGTGTGGAGTCCCAAATATCGAATGTAAAGGGATCACTTCAGGGCCTGAAGGCGAAAAGCGAGGGGTCCATTGAAGGGAACGTCCTCGATACAGCCGATAAGCTGAATGAACTGGCCTCAAAGCTCGACACCATTCTCGCTTCCTATAAAAGTGTGTTGGAAAAAAACCTTGAAAGCACAAGGCAAGCCGTGGAATCCATGCGGGAAGCCGATGCCACCATCGCCGGCGGAATGCAACGCAAATAACCAATGAATGTGAGAGATGAGAGATGAAAACATTAAAAGTCCAATCACTTCAGGAAGGGATTTCCCGAAGCAAGTCCATGCTCGATACCCTTGATGGAGAAATCCAATCTCTTAAACAATCGATTACCGCCTTTTCTGGAATGGAAGAGGCACTGAAAGGAAAGGGCGGGAGCGCCATCCGATCTTTTTATGACGAATGCCACGTGCCCCTTCTTGATTTTATTGTGAAATTCAGCAGTGAATACAAGTCCACCCTCGAAAAGATCAAAAGCGAACTAAGCACCCTCGAACCAAGCTCAGACGGCTACATCCATCAACCCTTTCTCGACCAGGAACTCGAACAGAGCTTAGACCGCATCAAGCAGCATACGGAAAGCCTCGTTGCAGATGCCAATAGTACCATCAGCTCCATTTCTGATATCGTCTCCATCTCCAGCATCCAGGATTCTTCCTTCATCCAAGGCGTCCAAAGCGCCAAAACGGAATTGACTGAAACCGTCGACAAACTGACTGAGTTCGACTCCAGCCAGTCAAAGGCACTCTCCACTGCTGAAGAAGACCTCGTCATGATGGAGAATTGGATCTCTGATATCGAGGGGTTGATGCAAGATGGGAAGGTAAACGTGAATTTCCCCACCACCGTTTGGAAGGAATATGCCGAACTGAACCCTTTAACGAATAAATTGAATGGGACGACTCCTAAGATAGAAGAACTCGAAATCAAAGATGATAAGGATAAAACCGGTGATGTAAGCGGGGGTGCTAGTTCCTTCCTACTCACAGCGAAAAAGAACCTGGATCAGTTCGATCAGTTGAAGTCCAGGGGAACCCTGTCGTTCACAAGCTTGAGGACCTTCTATGCCGCGAGAAAAAATGGTCTCAAGACGTATAAGGTATGGGATCCTAAGAAAGGTCAATACGGCTACCGCATCACCGCGACACCGGATGCCCTTCGGAAGCTGGGGGTAGAACCGGACTCACGTGCGTTTAAAGAATTGATGCATGGTGTGCCTAAGGGCGGTAAGAAGCTTTCTCCTAAGCATAAGGAAATTGCTAAAAACAATACGGTCACCCTTAAATACGCGACTCAAAAGAAAGGCCAGACAGGCTGGTCACCGGTTGGTGAGAAAGTACTCGAGAAAAATCCGCACCTGAAGAATTGGAACAACAATGAACTGTCTGCCAAAGATAAATTCAAGACCATCGGTAAAGCAACGGCAAAAGGTGTCAAGGACTCATATAAGGATATCGTCGACATCAAAGGCATTGCGAAGCCCCTTCAAGAGAGCGGACCTGTCAAAGGCGTATTGAAAAGCAGCCTGAAAGGCCTTGCGCCGATCTCAGCAGGCCTTTCATTCTACGAGAATCACACAAATGCCAAAGCTGACGGATTGACCGGTGCAGAAGCAACGAAGCGCGCAACAGTGGATACGGCCATTGACGTCGGGGTTTCAAGCGGTGTACAGACGGCCTTCACTGCAGCAGGTACGGCCCTTATCCCTATCCCAGGTGTCGGTACCCTCGTCGGGATGGGCGCAGGAATCGCCGTGAATACACTCCTGAACCATAAGTTTGGTAAAGGTAAGGACGGTAAAGGTAAATCCGCTATGGACGTAGTGAAAGGCTGGTTCAGATAGCCTGCATGACGTTTAGAACAAAAGGAGCGTACCGCTTATGTTAAGAGATGTACCTGAAAGTCATTTTTATGTATTGAAAGGGCCATTCGAAAGTGGGCGTCAAAGTCCTGCTGCCCTTACACCCAGCCTGATCGTTTCGGTTTTCATCAGCTGGCTCCTTTACTTTTTAACCTACACCCTGATGGGAGGTTCATCCGCTTTCCCGGCAATTGAATTGGTGAAGGAAGCGCACTTCTACATCACCATACTGCTTTCCATCCTATGTCTGATTGCAAGCGTTCCGTCATTCTACAAGAAGTATCAGAAGGCACAATACGCCATTAGCATCTTTGCCATCCAATTCCTTTTCGGTATTTGTTTGTATCTGATATCCATGATGTTTATCGGAACACAGCAAGGCGTGACCGAGGGGAATATGAAGACGCTGCTTCTGCTGACTATCGGGGTCGGGGTCCTCCTGCTTGCAGTTACCGTCATCCGATTCTTCCGGCTGTTAAAAAACGGAGAGTATAAGTACGGATCGGCTAAGTGGAAAAGCCGGATGAACCTGGAATTGAAATCAAACGTACCGCTTGCCATCGTCATCGGTGTGAGCATTGTACTGATCCTTCAATATATCATACGAAATTTCAATGCTGATTCGCTCGAATTCTATATCATTGCGCTCATGCCCCTTGCGCTATTTTATATGATGCTCTTCATCCTGCCGGAACAATTGGTTCTTCTCTATTGTAAGAAGAGATTCACCAGCTTTAACTTTGAAGCAGATGGGAAGACCCTGAAGCGTGATACGGCAAAGGGTGAAGCCCAATTTATACCCAATGTACCAACCACTATATTGGAAAAGAAAGTGTCTCCACACGAAAAGAAGAACAGCTGGTTTCAATGAAAATAAAAACAAATGATGAAAGGGAGTAGGTCATGGCTATCGAAAAAAAATCCTTACAATTTGATCATGTATTAGTGTATAAGATGGAAGGCAAAATGGAGGACTGGCAGGAAGGCTTTGCTGTCATGGAGGAAGCAGAACTGGAACAGGTAGTATATAGGAACGGCCCCGTCATCTTTACATATGAAGCGAAGGGAGAGAGCGGGACCTTTACGTATTATATGCCGGTGAATGACGAAGTCGAGCTTGCCGATGATTCAGACATTCAATATGAACGCAGGCTGGACCTGAAAGATGCCCTCGTCTTAAGGCAGGCACAGGAAATTCAGGATTTCTCAACGGCCTTTGAACAAGTGAAAACGTATGGCGAAGTTAACGGAATTCCCCTCACAGACCAATTCTACTGTGTCCTGTTAGAGGTATACGGTGATATCATCATCGATCTCTATGTGCCGAGGAGTGTGCCTCATGCTATTCACTGATCACACCCTGACGTATAAGAATGTAGCCTCCAAGCTCTACCGATTCGCACCCGAAGAATTGGAAATGGCATTTGAAGACTTTGCAGGCATCCTGGAAAACAACGGATACAACCCAACAGGCGATCTGTTCTTCTGCATCATGAGCAACCCTCTAGAAGACGAAATCATGACAGCCGAAATCTTCCTACCGATTGAAGAAGACCGCATAGATTTACCTGAGAGTGAGAACGTTCACTTCAGAAGCTACTTCTACTTGAAGGATATGGTCATGTCCCGCGTGATGGAGAACTTTGATGAATTCTCCCAATACAAGTTCTGGGAAATCGTAGAGTACATTGAGCGAAGTGGCCAAACCCAATCGACACCGATGTTCGTTGTCTACAAGCAGTCGCCTTCAGGGAAGACCTATGTGGAGATGAGCGCGGGGGCTGAATGAAAGAATAACCCCTGACGGGTCGTCAGGGGTTATTCTTTCATTCAACATTTGTTGAAGAAGAGAACTGAAGTGGAAAAATAAATCAGCTTCCGTAAAAGGGGTCCAGATAGATTAGGGGTGGGTTCAATGTTTAGAACATTAAGAGAAAAAGACTTCGAAGCTATTAGAAATTCTGCATTAAGCAGGCAAACACCCTCTAATTTAGCAGGTGCATTCATCATTTGTATTCCATTACTTTGGTTAATGTATTTTCTAGTTTTTTATGTAGCAGGTGATGCGACGGGAGATGTCACGAATTACCCTTTATTTTCAGAAATGATGTTAATTTGTTTTTGGTTTACCGTAGTATTAACAGTATTGATGAGCGTGTTTACATTTCGGTACTTCTACATGAAATTTCAGAAGATCCAGTACATACTGGCAATTGTATTGTCTCATGCATTATTTAGCTTAAGTGTTTACTTAGCTGCACTATTTATTATAGGAAAGTCTGATAGAGTATCAGAGGATGTATTAACGAAGATAACCCTGATAAGCCTCAGTTCAATGGTGCTCGTTGTTATTGTGACTATAATAAGGTTCATTATATTACTAAATAAAGGTGCATATCGAAAAGGTACTGCGAAGGATATTCAAAGGGCTAAGTTTGAAGGGTATTCTTATGTGCCAGCTGTTGTTACAGCTTCAACAGGCTTAGTTATCAGCCTGCAAATGATTATAAGTAGCTATGGTTTTCAAGGATTCAGAGAAATTATTGTTATAGTAATCGGATTTTTAGTGATACATGTTATGAGTTTTGTTCTACCTGAACAACTAGTGATTCTCTATTGTAAATATCGTTTTAAGAGTTTTAATTTTGATAATAGAGGGGAATTACATTTAATGGAATGAAACCACTGTGGTTCATGGACTATGGTGAGGGCATTTATTAGGAGAAATATTTGTAAGCACTGGTTTTGAAAAATGGGATCTCAGACTGGAGCTGTAACGTTAATGACTAAATTACCTGTTGAGTACTATGCTGTATTAAGGAAACCCCTTGAATCAGGTAGACAAAGCCCGAAGAAGCTTGCCGAGGCTTTCTTACTAAGTGTTCCTATTGTTTGGTTATTGTACCTTGTAACTTTTACAGTAGCATCGGATTCTACAAACTATCCTAACGTGGAAAAAATTCGTACCACTCAGTTTATTATGACTGTAGTTGTTTCTATACTAGGGATTATATTTTCATTTCCAAGCATATATAGAAAAACTGGTTGGTTACAGTATGCATATAGCGTCCTATTAGCACAATTCACTTTTACTGTGTACCCATTTATCAGTGCATTTTTCATTATGGGCCAACAGGAAAATGCAAGCCGTGAAATCCTTATAAAACTGACTTATTATGCAATAATTTTAGGTATTTTAGTACTCCTGGTTACTAGTATAAGATTTTCCATCCTATTAAGAAAAGGAGCCTACAAAAAAGGGAGTAGCAGAGATGAAACGAGAAGCAAGTTTGAAAACAAATCCTACATACCAATTGCAATAGTGGCTTCTACAGGGTTTGTCCTTATTATGCAATATGCTATTCGGAAAATTCAATTCGTCTCTTTAGAAGACGCTATACTTACTTATTTACCGCTTCTTATTTGTTACGTATCCGTTTTTGTTCTTCCTGAACAAATAGTTATAACCTATTGTAAGATCCGATTTAAAGCATTTAATTATAATTCAAGAGGGTACTTACACGATATAGAGAAAATAGAACTAAAAAGGAAAAATGTTTAGTCTTTACAATGGAATGATGAATGGTAGAACCAACTCCAACTCTTTTAAAATCATTCTCCTTACCATTCGCGCTAGGTAACCATGTACAGAACGCGGGACATAATTAAGATACATTAGTTGAAATATAATTGTTGAGAAGTACTTCAGAAATGGTCGGAAAACTTGGGGTGAAAATGTGGCTGGGAAATTAACATACAATGACTTTGTCGTATTGAGAAAACCTTTTGAATCCGGGAGACAAAGTCCAAGTAATTTGGCGGCTACACTTTTATTGGGAATACCGTTTCTTTGGTTATTTTATTATTTGACCTTTTCTATTGCTGCGGAAATGACAGTATTTCCAAACGTTGAACAAATGAAGAATATTCAATTCAGTTTTACATTAATCATTTCTATTTTGTGTTTACTGTTTTCTGTACCGACAATCTATAAAAAACTTGAGTGGGTTCAATATGTCATTAATACACTGTTTTCACAACTGCTTTTTTGTGTCTACCCATTTCTTATCGCCCTATATATTTTAGGGGAACAAGACAGTGCGAGCCGGGAGTCACTTATGAACTTTACCTATATGGCACTTGCAATTGGTATCGTCATTTTTTGGGTGACTTGTGTTCGATTTTATCTATTGTTAAGAAAAGGTGCTTATAGAGAAGGAGGCAGCAAAGATCGAGTAAGAAATAGATTTGAGAAGTCCGATTACTTGCCAGTTGTAATTGTAGCTTCAACGGGACTCGTTCTGCTCATACTATATGCTATAAGAACAATACCCTCCCATTCTATTGAGGACTTACACCTGATCTATTTCGGACTGATCATTTCATATATGATGATTTTTGTGTTGCCGGAACAGCTGGTATTGATTTATTGTAAGCTGCGGTTCAAAGCATTTAATTTTAACTCCCGCGGATACTTATATGATCTAGAAGATAAAGGCCATCAATAATTATACGAAAAAGACCTAATAGTGCAGCGTAATGGCACCAGAAAGTTTTATTAAATGGCTGACTATGTTAAGGCTGAACTTCTATTCTATATGTCCAATAGTTGAGGGGGCTCTAATGAAGTGGTTTCATGAAAAAGATGTAGAAGTGTTGAGAGAGTCACTGGCTAACAGCCAATCTCCAGGAGGTTTGTCTTCAGCTCTTCTTTTTAGTGTTCCCCTGATATGGTTGCTGTATTATCTCGTATTTCATTTAGCAGGGGAAGCCGCAATATATCCTCACATAGAAAAAATAAAAGAGGGATCATTGTGGTTTCTCGTTAGTTTGACCATAGCCATCATTATGTTCTCGTTTAAGAAAATCTATAGTAAGTTTCAGAAAACCCAATATGTACTTTCAATCGTTTTCTCACAATCCCTTTTTGGAATTTTACCTTATATGGCAGTAATATTTTTAGTATGGGATCAACATACTATCACTCAGGGGGCGTTATTCAGCTTTATATATAGTACGTTGATTGTTGGGCTTCTAATCTTTGCCTGCTCACTCATAAGACTCATCATTTCAATCATGAGGGGTTCATATAGAGCCGGTTCAAAAAAACATCAGACAAGATCCAAAATGGAAAACCGTTCATATATAGGGATTGCCATTGTGAGTGGACTTTCTATTTATTATACCCTGCACTATTTGATTAGGAGTTTCGGTGGGATTGGGTTCCTTTTAGGAGAGGGCTTGATGATTCTGTTGGGACTACTTCTCTATTATGCCATGCTGTTTATCCTACCTGAACAATTAGCTATCCTTTACTGCAAAGCTGCATACAAAAGTTTTAATTTCAGTCCTATATCCGGGCGACTATACTCTATTGAGGATGTTTAATCTGGTCATTCATGAAAAATGGTTAAGACAGGATCATATTACGAAGAGGCTTCTGAAAGAATCATTATGAATAGTTACCTATTCCACCACTCATCAGAATTAAAGAGTGGTTTTTTCATTTCCCCCTTTACCTTCACGCAACGTCAACGTGTACAGTAGACCTAGGAGGTGCCACATGGAATACACAATAAAGAAGCTGAGTGATTTGGCGGGAGTCAGTACGCGGACACTGAGGTACTATGATGAAATCGGGTTGCTGACACCGTCCAGGATCAATTCATCCGGCTACCGGATCTATGGACGTGTGGAGGTCGACCGCCTTCAGCAGATCATGTTTTATCGGGAAATGGGTATGGAGCTTGAAGGGATCAAGCTCATATTGGATGATCCAGACTTTGATTCAGTGGGAGCGCTGAAAGAGCATCGGAGCCGGCTAGTCGAGAAAAAGGAACGCTTGCTGATGTTGATCCGAAATGTCGATCAGACGTTGGAAGATAAGGGAGGAGGAGCCACAATGAGTGATCGGGAAAAGTTTGAAGGGTTCAAGAAAAGGCTCGTCGATATAAACGAGAAGGAATACGGGAAAGAGATCCGGGAGAAATATGGAGACGAGTCGATAGATGCATCGAATCAGCAGCTCCTGAGCATGGACAAGGAAACATATGAAGAAACCAAGCACCTGGAAGAACAAATGATAGCCTTGCTAAAAATAGCGCATGAAAAGGGCGATGCAACTGGTGAGGAGGCACAGGAAGCTGCGCAGCTCCACAAAGAATGGATCACCCGCCAGTGGGGTCATTATAATAGGGAAGCCCATAAAGGCCTTGTACAGATGTATGTGGACGATGAACGTTTCAGGTCATACTACGATAAGTACCAGAATGGTATGGCAGAATTTCTTCGCGATGCGGTGGGTCATTATATGAAGAATGAGGGGAAGTAAAACAACAATTCGAACTGATTAAGAAAAAAATCCGAAACCCCATTGCTATATCTCCCACTATCTGTTATTATTAAGTTAATTATTTTTGTTCGGTATATAGGGAGGGAGCAATCCTTCCACCTGAATTGAGCAATAATAGTAATAATTGTGGAGCACAATCCACGCAGGAGGAAATAACATGCAAGAAGGTACAGTAAAATGGTTCAACGCAGAAAAAGGTTTCGGTTTCATCGAAGTTGACGGTGGAGAAGATGTATTCGTACATTTCTCAGCTATCCAAGGCGACGGCTTCAAAACACTTGACGAAGGTCAAAAAGTGACTTTCGAAGTTGAAGAAGGCCAACGTGGACTTCAAGCTGCTAACGTTGTAAAAGCATAATTTCTGCTTTTATCATGAGAAAGATCCCCGGTTTCGGGGGTCTTTTTTTGTTTTAAATCACTATGCATCCTCCGCATGGCAGGGGATTTTCGACAGCAAATTTCCCCGGAAATATACAGAGATGGGGAAAAGATTGTATGTGACAGTTAGATGAACATACTTCTTTCCTGAACGTTATTGCGATATAATAGCTAAATTGACCAAATGATGCCTGTTCACGACTAAAATGGGTATAGTAAACGGTAATACAAGATACGACAGAAAGGTAGTAAGAGAACATGAAAAAAAGCTGGAAGATATTCTCGCGGGACGGAAGAAATCTTGTTACGAACTATGTAGCCCTCATCGTCATCGGTGGTTTGATGATTCTCCCGTCCCTCTATGCATGGTTTAACATTGAAGCATCTTGGGATCCGTACGGAAAGACCGACCAGCTACCCGTAGCGGTCGTCAACGAAGATGAGGGAGCGACGATCAGGGACGAATCGATCGACGTCGGAGGAGACCTTGTCAAGGAATTGAAGAAAAACAATGATATGGACTGGCACTTTGTCAATCGTGAGAAAGCCATGGACAAAGTGGAATACGGTGACTATTTTGCTGTCATCGTCATTCCGAAGGACTTTTCTCAAAAGCTTTCGACCGTCATTGAAGATAAGCCTGAGAAAGCGAAACTTGAGTATTATGTAAATGAAAAAATCAACGCCATCGCCCCGAAGATCACGGAAAAAGGGGCAGGGGCCATTGTTGATAAAATTACAAGCTCATTCATTTCGACTGTGAATGAAACGATTTTTGATATGTTCAATGAGCTTGGACTGGAAATCGAAGGCGATCTTCCTGATATCAAAAATTTCGAGAACTATGTGTTTGAAGCAGAAGAAAGACTTCCTGACATCGGGAAGACCTTGAACGATTCACTCTCTGATGCTGAAAAGGCCCAGGGGATGATCGATGATGCCCAAAGCATGATCCCGGAAGCAAGCCGGGTGACCAATGAAGGGTTGGAAACCATCGACAACACAACAGCCTTCCTTGATAAGGCCGAAAAACGATTGGATGAAATTGCACCTCAGGTACAAAAAGACCTTGAGCAGGCTCAAAGCACATCAAAGAAAATCAATGATTTCCTTCAGAGTGTGCAGACATCCGATATCGACCTTAGTCAAGGCGACACCATTTCAAACGATGTCCAAAAACAGGTGGATTCGACCATTCAAAACATTGAGGCCATTGAGTCGAGCCTCCAGCAAGTAAAAGAACAGAACCCTCCACCACAAGAGGGGGAGGACAATCAGAACGAAGAGTCCCAGCAAAACCAGGAGCAGATTGATCAGGCTCTTGAACAGTTGGCTCAAGTGAAGAAACAACTTCAACAAGTCCAAACGGATGGGGATAAGATCAACGACTTCCTTTCTGGAAAACAGAAGGAAGTGGATGATGTCATCAACGGCATTCAAGAGCGTTCTGCTGAGACAAGTTCCAATATCGATGCGTTTGTGAAAGAATATAACAATAACATCGAACCGGCTGTCCGCTCAGAAGTGGCGAGCGCCAAAAAGACGCTGAGCGATGCTCGTTCGATCTTGGTTGATATCCAATCCACCATTCCTGAAGTTGAGAAAATCCTCTCCAGTACGGAAGGGAATCTTTCAGACGGGGAGAAAACATTGAAAGATGTGTTGGGTGAATACCCGTATGTGAACACAAAAGTGAATGAACTCGCAGACCGGATCAGAGAAATCCAGGGTGAGACAGACATCAATGAAATCATCAAGCTCCTTAAAAATGATCCGAAACTGGAGAAAAGTTTCTTTGAAGAACCGGTGAAAATGAACAAAAACAGCCTGTATCCGATTCAGAACTACGGTACGGCCATGACGCCATTCTATACGGTCCTTGCTATTTGGGTAGGAGGTCTGCTCCTCATCTCCCTTCTTGCTACCGACGTGATGGAAGGCATTCCGGACCTCAAAGAAAGGCATATTTACTTCGGTAAGCTTATGACCTTCCTGTCAATCGGGTTCATCCAGACAATCATCGTCACCCTGGGGGATATCTTCCTTCTCGGAGTAGACATCTCGTCACCAGGATGGTTCGTCTTATTCGGCCTATTGATCAGTGCGGTATTCATCACCATTGTCTACACATTTGTATCGGTGTTCGGAAACGTCGGTAAAGCACTGGCCATCGTCCTCCTTGTCCTGCAGATAGCAGGTTCGGGTGGTACGTATCCGACTGCATTGCTGCCTGAGTTCTTCCAGATGATCCATCCATTCCTGCCATTCTCCTATGCGATCGACCTTATGAGAGAAGCGGTAGGCGGAATCGTCTGGGAGCGTGTCACAAAGGATATCCTGTTCCTAGTCCTATTCTGGGCCATCGCGATCTTCCTGGGCACGTTCCTGAAACAACCGCTGAGCAAACGAACCAAAGCCTTCATGAAAAAATCCAAGGAATCCGGATTGTTCCATTAATACAAACAGCCGCAACGATATCGTTGCGGCTGTTTTTTTGTGCCTGGCACCGAATGCAATGCTGGTGCCAGGCACAAAAAGGGGAAAAGGTGCCAGGCACAAAAAGGGGAAAAGGTGCCAGGCACAAAAAGGGGAAAAGGTGCCAGGCACAAAAAGGGGAAAAGGTGCCAGGCACAAAAAGGGGAAAAGGTGCCAGGCACAAAAAGGGGAAAAGGTGCCAGGCACAACAAAAAAAGAGAAGCGGCCATGCGGCCTGCTTCTCTTTCAATATGTTTACGCACCTGCCCAGACGTCTTTGCCGTAGCGTCCTTCTTTTTCGAGGGTTTGAAGCCAGTCGATGGCTTCTTGCTGGGTGGTGTGGTACAACGTTTGGTAGTGCTGTTGCAGGGTGGTTTCCACGTCGGGTGCCATCTTGCTTCCGTCTCCGCAGATGTAAAGGTGTCCACTTTCTTTCAGCAGTGGGAGGATGACGTCGGCATTGTCGGCGAGTGCATGCTGGACGTAGCGTTTGTCTTCACCCGGGCATCGGGAGAAGGCAGTGTGAAGGGTGACGAGGCCTTCTTTTTCGGCTTTACGCAGTTCGTCTTCGTAAAGGAAATCATGCTGCGGGTTGCGGCATCCGAAGTAGAGGTGTGCCTGACCCAATGTTTCTCCGTTTTCCTTGCGATGGCGTCTTTCCTGGATGAATCCTCGGAATGGGGCGATGCCCGTTCCTGGTCCCACCATGACGATCGGTGCTTCGCTTTGCTCTGGAAGCTGGAAGTTCGATTGTGGTGTATGGATGAAGCAGGCGATTTTGTCACCTGAAGTTCGATTGGCAAGGTAGTTGGACGCAATTCCAGCGTACTCCCCTTTTCCACTCCATGCGGCACCGCGGACGACGCTGACAGTGAGACTCGCTTTTCCTTCCTGATGGGATGGAGCACTTGAAATCGAGTAGTATCTCGGTTTCAATGCAGGCAGTAGTGACAAGAATTGTCCGAATGGAATTTCGCATGCCATGTAGGCTTCCACGAGTTCTAGCATGGTGACGCGTTTTGTCAATACTTCATCCCTGTAAGTTGAATCTTCGAGTAATGCCTCCAGTTCCACAACATGGGGAGGACAAACCGTTGTGGCAGCAACTGCACGGATTTGTGCGCGTGTTGCAGGTTCTTGCATTTCCACATGGTTGGCAAGCAACTCGGAGATCTTCACTGGCATGCCTGATGGAAGATGGGAGGTTGTTCCGCTCTCGGCATTCAGCTGAACATAATCATCCCCGTTTAACGCAAATCGTTCAAGGACCCGTTCGATCAATTCAGGTGGATTTTCCGGAAGGACTCCGATATGGTCTCCTTCACGATAGCTGATTCCTTCTGGGAGACTGACTTCGATATGACGTGTGCTTCGGCCGCTATCTTTATGAAGCAACTCGCGATTTTCGCTGATTACGGCAGTGAATGCATGGTGGGCACGGGCGATCGGCGTGTGACTTACGTGGCTCACATATTCAAGCTCGATGCTTGTATCCGCTGTTTGCTCACTTGGGAGATCAAGGTCGAATGCATCGGCTAGAGCCGGCCAAATGTCTTCTTTCCACGCATCATACTGACCTTCGAAGTCATCACTTGCGTCTCCGAATCCAGGGCTGGTCAGTCTGATCCCACCGCCTTCTGCAAGTTTCTCATCGATCAGGAATGGGATGCGCTGATACGTATTGGCCCAGTTTTTATCCCCGCACCCGAATACGGAAAAGTGTACATCTCCGATGGCAGGTGAGGTTTCCAGCCAAGAAACGAATTCGTCTGCATTATCCGGGGCATTCCCGTTATATGAGGCAGATGCGATGAGTATGGCACCTTGGTGAGGGAGGCCGTTGCTGTATTCATTAAGCGGAGCAGTCTCTACATCGAATCCGAAGCGGCGGCCTTTCTCGGCAAGCTCCATGGCAATTCCTTCGGCCGTTCCCATATTCGATCCATACAGGACAAGAAGGGGAGTACCGTGTGAGTCGATCACTTGTGAGTCGTCTTCCTTTTTCTCATCTGTAGCTGTGGCGGGTGCTGCAGCCAAGGACACGGCTCCTTTGCGAGGCTTCACTTGCATGGTCAGCCCATCAGGCTTCAGGGTCAATGCTTCCTTGATGGAAAGCTTATAGTCTGCGTCCTCGATGAAATCGAAGTGCTGGATGACCATACCGAGTACCAATACGGCCTCGTGCATGGCGAATTGTTGCCCGATGCACGCGCGCTGTCCGTTTCCGAACGGCTTGAACGCATGATGCGGCACCTCGGAAGGATTCTCGAATCGTTCTGGGATGAAGGATTCCACGTCGTCGCCCCATACGGAGGCGTCGCGATGAAGTTGTGGGGACAGGATCGTGAACTCATCCCCTGCGGCTACGGAATACCCGCCTGGAAGGGATGTATCTTCCTTCGCATAAAGTGTGAAGGCTGGAGCGGTCGGCCATAACCTGAGAGATTCGTTCAGGATCATCCTTACGTACTTCAGTTGTTTCACCTGTTTGTAATCTGGTATCCCATCGCCTACGACGCTTTCTACTTCCTTCTGGGCTTTCTTTAGCACCTCTGGATGCTTCATCAGATAGTACAGAGTGAAGGAGAGCAGTCCGCTGGTTGTTTCATGCCCTGCAATCAGGAAGGTGATGATCTGGAAGCGGATGTTCTCGTCACTGAGTGCTTCACCTGTCTCTGGATCGACACCTTTCAGCATATGAGAAAGAAGATCGTCTTCTCCTTGATCTCCGTTCTCCTTCCGTTCTGCGATCAGGTTGTCGACTATGGAGAACATATACTCGATATCTTCCTTGAACTGACGTTTATTCTTGATCATCAGTTTATCCTGGATGCCGAGACGCTGATTCTGATTCATTGCTTCATCCAGTGCGCGCACCATGGAATCGACGAATGGATGTGAATCTTCACGGTAAAAACTGTTAAAGCGGAAGTTGAAGCCGCACAGTCCGATCGTATCAAGGGTCAGGCGGGTCATATCCTCTGGAATATCAACAGCCTCCCCCGGATTCAAGCGCGCCCATTTCTGGATGAGTTGGGACGCGATGTCGACCATTTTGGCATGATAGCCTTTCATGGCCTGCTGGCTGAAACTGGGTAGGAGGATGTTATGGGCCTTTTTCCAGTTCACCTCTGTCGTTTCGCTTGTGAACAGTCCATCACCACCGAATGCGCGCACTTTTTGAAGGGCGGGGCCGACTTTTTTATCGAATTGTTTTTCATTACAAATGGCTTTGGCGAATTCGGCTCCCGATACAAATGTGCTCTTGTGTCCCGGGAATTGGAATTGATAGATCGGACCGAGTTCCTGTGCGAGTTTGATAAATGACTGGACCGGCTTTTCACGGTCGATGAGCGGCATGCTGCCGAGTGGTCCATAGGTTCGTGCGAGAGGATAACTGGTTGTTTGAGTCATGTGGTCATGGCACCTCTTTCAGTGATTTTATGACGGAATGAATATTCATTCCGCTTGCGGTTTGATTAATTGGATGGCGTTCCATAAGCTTTCTTCCACATCTTTCAGAAGGGAAGCATCGGGTTGGATATCGCCCGTTTCCACGATTCTCTGAAGCTCCAGGAATGCTCCATATATGATGGAGAATAGCACGGGAGATGGCAGAGGCTTCAGCTCCATCATCGTTTTTCCCGATTCAAAAAATTGCCCGAGAAGCTTGGTGAGCTCATCAAAGCAATCATGGCTGTCCTGGTTCAGGAAATGGGCACTGCTATGCATCTTGATGAAATAAAGAGCATGAGGATTACAGGTCGTAAACGAAATCATGGAGCTGAAGATATGGTGAAATTGCTCCCGGATCGATGACGAATACGGGTAATCCGTCCGCAATGCATCGGTGAAGCGGGTGACATTCTCTTGGAAGAGATGATTGCCGAGAACTTCTTTATTCTCGAAATAACGATAAATCGTCCCTGCTCCCACGCCTGCTTCTGTTGCGACCATTGGAATGGTAGTGGCAGCGAATCCTCTTTCTGCGAAGGTTTTCAGTGCCCCGTGGATGATGCTTTGTCGTTTTGTAACAGTGGCGGTCAAAAAATGCACCCCATTTCAGTAGTTGATTCTGCATGAACTTCGATGAATACGATGTCCATTACGTTATAGTGTATACCTTTTGGAGGGATGAACTCAATCAAGCATTGGACCCATAATATATGACGTTTTGGTCAAAATTGGGCAGGAAGTTGGGGGTCATTCAGGATTCACTGTATGGAAACCATTCTTATATAGAATTTCATGAATCAGGAAAATGCAAAAAAGGAAGAAGACACAGTCTCCTTCCTTTTTAGTGGATGGCGGGGAATTTAAGCTTTACTTCGAAGTGCTGATCTTTGTGGATGAAATCAAGGTAGCCTCCGTACTCATTCACAATTTCCATGATCATGGCGGACCCTAATCCCTGGTGCTCTCCGGATTTCGTGGTGATCCCGTGGGTTTGATACAGCTTATCCAGGACCGGCCCTGGAATCTTGAGGCTAGGATTGACGACCTTCAAGATATAAAGGCCACTCCGTTTGGAAAATTGCATGGTGATGGTTCCTTTTTCACCGGTTTCCTCCTGCCATTCAGCTGCGGCATCGATGCTATTGGAGAGGAGGTTCCCTAAGAGCATCACCAGCTTTTTATCCGTCATCGGCATCGTAGAAAGAGGGAGGTCCGTATCATACACCATGCTGAGCCCTGCCTTGGTGGCATCACGATACATCTGATGGAGGATGCCCGCGATGCTCCCGCGTTCTCCCTTGATGGAGAGGTTGGTTTCTTCATATCCGTCCACTAGGTCATTCAGGTACATCTTTGCTTCGGAATGCTGGTCGTGGTCGAGCATGAAGTGGAGGGCTGAGACATGCTTCAGGAAATCATGCCGCTCGCTCCTGACGATCCGGAACGTCTCATTCAAATGTAGTCTTTCTGTTTCAAAGTGTTGTTTCTCGATCATCATGATGGAAAGCTTTACTGATAAATCCGTGCGAAGCCACTCCAATCCTATAAAGACAAGTAGAAGGAGAATTCCTGTGATCAAGGCCGTCCCCATGAGAGAAGGGATAATCAGGAAAAGCTGCAGGAGATAGAACATCCCATCCCAGCGGTTACCCATTGAATGGAGAGGGGTTTTGCGGGAGATGGCGTACATCACCCCCATGACCAAGAACGCAGGTAATAGATAAGAAACGATCCAGTGGTAGCCCGTGAGGATCCCGTGGAGATGGATGAATCCCAAGACGATGATGATACCCCGGTGAATGAATGGTTTTGTCAATATGCGTACACCTCTTAAAAATAATGCTCTTGCAGGAAGTCGACTTTTTCCTTGGTGATCATGGCCTGTTCTTCAATGCCTTCAAAAGTGATCACATATGAATTCTTCGCATACAACGAAAAGTTCTTCACGTAATGGATGTTGATGATGAAGGATCGGTGAGACCGGATAAAATCGCGCTCCCTTAATTCTCCTTCCAGTTCATTGAGGGTGAGATACGTTTTGATCTGTTCGTTCCTTGTGTATATGGTGGTGGAACGTCCGGAACGCTCGATGAAGATGATGTCCTTCTTCTGGACAATATGGATGTTGTTCTTTTGTTTCAAGTACAGCCTGCCCGTCATCTCGGCGGATTTGGACTTTTCCATGAGCCGCTGTACCGATTGCTGAAGGCGCTCCTTGGAATAGGGTTTCATGATGTAGTCGTGCACATTCAGTTCGAAGGCGTGGACGGCATATCCGCTGTTGGCCGTTACGAAGATGACGGCAATGCTAAGGGCATGGGAGTGGATGATATCCGCAAGTTCATAGCCTGATAGATGAGGCATTTCAATATCGCAGATCAGTAGATCCACCGTTTCTTTTTTTATTTGTTCATAGGCTTCTTCGGCCGACGTGGTGGAGAAGACGATGTCTGCACCCTCCACACCTGATACGATGACCTGAAGTTTATCAAGATCGATGACCCGATCGTCAACAAGTCCAATTTTCATAGCAATCGCCTTTCATTTGGGTTTCTCTGACCATTTTACCATTTTCAAGAGGGGTTATGGCATTTTCACGACAGAAAAAGGAACATTCGCGACCACTCCGGAGACGGACTGCGCTTTCCCTAGTAAGATAAATACAAGAAACCAAACAAGGAGCGGTGAAGATGATTGAAATCAATGAGGTCACAAAGAAATTCCAGGATAAGAAAAAATCCATCACGGCACTGAAGCATGTGAGCTTTACCATCGGGAAAGGGGATACGGTCGGATTGCTCGGGGAGAACGGGGCCGGCAAGACGACCCTCCTCCGCACGATTGCGACCCTTCTGGAGCCGACCGATGGCAGCGTGAAGGTGGGGGGCTACGATCCGGTCAAGAATCCGGATCAGATCAAGCGGAAAATCGGCGTGCTCTTTGGCGGGGAGACCGGTTTGTATGACCGCCTGACGGCGAAGGAAAATCTTGAGTACTTCGCGAGCCTGTACGGGATGAGCAAGCATGACACGAAGGTAAGGATCGACGAACTCGCCAGGATGTTCGGCATGAGGGACTATCTTGGTCGGAAAGTCGGCGGGTTCTCGAAGGGGATGCGCCAGAAGGTGGCGATTGCCCGCACCCTGATCCATGACCCGGAGATCATCCTTTTCGATGAACCGACGACGGGGCTTGATATCACCTCTTCCAATGTGTTCCGTCAGCTTGTCCATCAGCTGAAGCGGGATGGGAAGACGATCATATTCTCGAGTCATATCATGGAGGAAGTCACGATGCTGTGCGACAAGGTGGCGATGGTCCATAAAGGCGAACTCGTCTATCATGGACAGCTGGAAGACCTCTACGCGCAAGAAAACAGCCGCGATCTGAACTTTATCTTTATGAGCAAGCTTGTGAGGGGAGATGAGTACCATGCTTCTTAATATCTTTAAAAAGGAAATGAAGGATGCGTTCAGGGATCGACGTACGCTACTGTTAACAGTGCTTTTGCCTATTCTCATGATGACGGCATTGACTTTCTTCTATGAGGGGATGATGTCTGACAGTGAGGGAGATTCCTACACACTTGCAGTGAGCAAGGATGTATCAGACGAGCAATTGGCCTTGTTCCAGGGAGATAAGAGTATCGATGTGGCCAAAGTCGAAGATCCTGAAAGCAGTGTTAAAGATGGAGATGCCCTTGCAGCTGTCGTTTTCAGCAACGATTTCATGGGGAGCGTCCAGAGAGGGGAAGAAGCAACAGTCACCATCGTAGGTGATTCCATGAGTGAAAACTCCAGCCTCTTGATGAGCAAAGTGACTGCCTATCTATCAGGCTATGAAAAATCTGTCACGGCAGAGAGATTGAAGAGTGAAGGCTTGGATGAATCGACGATCCAACCCTTCACGATGACCCAGCAGGAGTTGTCTGAAGAAGATACCGGGCTTTTCCTCATTGCCCTGATCATCCCGATGATGATGGCCCTTGCCATTGGAATAGGGGCGGGACCTGTATCAGCTGATCTGTTTGCCGGTGAAAAAGAAAAGAAAACAATGGAAGCCCTCCTGATCACGCCGGTGAAGCGTTCTACTCTTCTATGGGCGAAATGGTTGACCATCTCATCACTGGGGCTCATTACAGGGATGATCACATTGCTCGTGGTGACCGTGGAAATTGCATTCTTTACTGAAAACTTGAGGAAAGGCATTTCCTTCGGGGATCAGCTTCCGCTCATCGTAGGGCTTGCGTTGGTAGTGGCTGTCGTGTACGCCATGTTTAACGCATCGATCTTGATGCTGACGAGTATCGCGGGGAAAACAATCAAAGAGGCTCAGAGCTATAGTACTCCAGTGATGATGCTGGCCGTATTCCCAAGTTTGTTCATTTCGGGAGTCAGCGTCAACGAACTTGCTGCCCATCACTTCCTCATCCCGATCCTGAATATGTTCAGCATCCTGAAGGAACTGATCTACGGGGTTGTCGACCCCGTCCACCTATCCATGATGATCGGTACGAACCTGATCGTCGTCGTGGTCATCTTCATCATCGGTCGCATCATGTTCCTGAAGGATAAATGGGTGATGAATTAAACAAATGAACACCGCTCCACGAAGGGACGGTGTTCACTTTTGTACAGCCTATTTTCTTGAATCTAGTAATCTAGCTTATACCCTCTAGTATTCCGTGCATATGATAGGAGTAAGAAAGGGGGAGATTCATTTGATACAAGGCTGCGCAGACTTTGCACTTGCCATGGTCCTGTTGATCCTTTGGTACATTACATCATGGACACCTTGCTCCATTTTGCGTAATACGCTGAAGAACAGACTGTGCTGTGTCATAGGATGCTAGTGAGAGGACCTGGTCGTTCGGCCAGGGCTTCTTTTCTTTTTGGGCGGCTTTTTGAAAAAGGACCGGACAACAAGGAAGATACCTATAATGGCCGAATAGATCAGGAAGAATGCGAGGAATCCCCATAGGCCGATGATGGCATCGGCGAATTCCATGTTCCCCCGCTGGGTGATCGCCTGCTGGATCTCGATGGCGAAGACAAGGACGAACATGAAGGTAAGGGTGTACATAAAAGAGAGGCCTGCGATCCCAAACGGCATCTTTGCCGCTACTTTGGATACGGCATAGACAAAAAAGAATACGAGCATCCCGATGATGCCCATCACCCAGAAATGCAAATCTTTGTCGGTCAGGTTCAATCCCAGGCCATCTGTGACTTCAATAACGATGTCGTGGAAGTTATTGATCACTTCTACGATGGAAATGATGGCTTCTTTCAATCTCATCCCGCCTTTACTCAATATGCACTGATTATAGCAGGGGAAGAAGGGGATGGCTACTAATGTTAGGAAATGAATGGAAAGGGTGAGGAGCTCATGCTCATGAAAATCTGCGTGGATGTGGTGATTGACCTGCTTCATCTGGTTTTCGTTTTTCTAGGATGGGGTACGCGGATGTAATAGAGAAGATGAAGCGGTTGCCTGTAGCGTAGGAAACATCCTTATGTTTACTTCTTCACAAATCGGGAAAACTCCCATTAGACAACCAATCGAACAGGAGGATTCAGAATCATGGGAAGATTAGACAACAAAGTATCCATCATCACAGGAGCTGCAAACGGTATCGGTGAAGCCACGGCAAATGTATTTGCGGCAGAGGGGGCCAAAGTCATCCTTGCCGATGTAGATGAAAAACAGGTGATTAAAACCGCAGAAAATATCCGGAAAGAAGGTGGACAGGCAGAGGCGTATCACCTTGATGTGTCCAGCGAGGAAGGCGTCAAAGCGTTTGCATCCCATTTGAAAGAGAAGTATGGCACGATCGATGTGCTCTTCAATAACGCCGGAGTCGATGAGCAGGGCGGGAAGGTCCACGAATATCCTGTGGAGCTCTTTGATAAGATCATTGCCGTTGATCTACGCGGTACATTCCTTGTCAGCAAATACCTGATCCCCCTCATGCTCGAGAAAGGCGGATCCATCATCAATAACGGATCCATGTCTGGACACGCAGCGGACCTTGATCGCTCAGGATATAATGCCGCCAAGGGAGGCATCATCAACTTTACCAAAGCAATGGCCATCGACTATGCACGCCACGGCATCCGGGTGAATTCCGTTTCTCCGGGCACGATCGAAACCCCTCTCATCGATATCCTTGTCGGTGGGAAAGAGGATGACATGGGTGAGAAGTTCCGCGAAGCCAATAAGTGGATCACCCCGATGGGTCGCCTCGGTCGCCCGACAGAAATGGCGACGGTAGCCCTGTTCCTAGCATCTGATGACAGCTCATATGTCACGGGAGAAGACATCAAGGCCGACGGAGGCATCATGGCGTACACCTGGCCAGGGAAGATGCTGATTGAACAAGATGAATGGAAGAAGGGAACTGAATAAGATCCATCATCAAAAGAGGCTGGGACAAGAGTGTTTTAGTCATAGTAAAACCCGAACTATCTTGCCTGAGATAGTTCGGGTTTTTGATTTGTTTCATGACCATTACTATTTACTTGATCCTAGCGGTTGATTGGAGTGCAAGACGAAGACTCCAGCGGGAAGAGTAGCTGATGTGAGACCCCGCAGGCTTGCCGAGGAGGCTCACGGGCTACCCGCGGAAAGCGAAGTCTTGCACGGAAATCATGAGCGGTATAAAGAAGCCATACTGATTGTTCGTCATGACCTTTTTTGTTTTGTTTTGTCCCAATCTCTTTTTGTGATTAAATAAAAACTGCATTGCTAAAGATGGAAACATTTGATAAACTAAAACTACTTTGTAATGCAACCTAGTTTGCATTGCATTCTTTTTCCTCAACTATGTTGTAAAGCAAAATAGTTGAGGGAGAAAGGAGGACGATATGTCATCGAGCCAATTATTGAAGGGTGTACTGGAGGGTTGCCTCCTTTCCATCATCTCAAAAGGGGAAACATACGGCTATGAAATGATCGAGAAATTGGCCCAGCACGGCTTCACGATGGTGAAGGAAGGAAGCATCTATCCGTTGCTCCTGCGCATGAAAAAGGATGGGCTGGTGACAACGGTCCAGAAGGAGATGCCTTCAGGAGGGCCTAAACGAAAATATTATCACCTCACCCCTGCAGGGCAGGAAGAATTGGAACAGTTCAAGGTCAGGTGGAGGGACATGTCGACGAGCGTGAATCGATTGATGGAGGAGGAAGAGAAATGAATGTTTCAAAGGAAAGCAGGGACTTCCTGGACCGGCTGAGTATTTACTTGATTACAAGCGGGAAGAACGAAAAAGAGATTAGGGAGATCACGGGTGAACTGGAAGATCATCTACACGAAGCTGAACAGAACGGGAAAAGCGTCGAGGACATCACCGGACTGACCCCGAAGGCGTACATGGATCAGATTGCGAAGGAGATGCCGTTTGATAAGATGGGGGTTTTCAAATATGCGCTGGTTTTGATCTTTGGATCCATCGCTTTCTATGTGATGGGGGACGCCATTAACGGCACAATGGATTACTCATGGATCATCCTCATTGGTCTACCTGTCATGATCCTGTTTTATGGTGTAATGGTAGCAAGACTGTTCAAATATACGGCAGGAAAAGTATTATCAAAAAAGAAGGAATTCACGCTCTTACTGGTGATGTCGGGAGTACCACTTGCCGGTATGGGAGGAGTTGTGTTTTTAGAAAAATTCATAGGAGATACAGCCGTATCGCTTGGCACAACAGGAAGAATGGTTGGATTCGTGCTGTGCGCCCTCATCCTGATCGGGATATCGATTTGGTCGAAGACACCTATCATGATCATCCTTCCGATTGTCGTATTTGTACCCCAATATTTTATCGAAAGATCTTCCTGGTCGGAAGAAACACAGCTTATGATGATCGGGATGATATTTCCTATAGGCTTCATGATTTCCCTGGGCATTTCCTTCTTACAGATCTGGCGAAAGGAACGCAAACAGATTGCGTAATCTGTCGGGAGGAATCCCTTTCTTTCACGCGATTTCTATGGTAAGATGACTGTACTTATAGGAATGGAGGTTTTCCAAATGATCTTGATCAGACTACGAATCCGCGAATGGAACGCATAATTGAATACGTTCAATGCTCTGCCTGTGTGCAGGGTAAATGGGATTGGTCTGATCGATTATAAGGGAAGCCTCGAACGTGGAGCCTTATCATTGAAATTGAATACCGACCGGTTGGCACATGATGGGGAAGTGCGGATTTCCCCATGCCTTTTTCCGTTTACGAAAAGCACAGGCAGAGGTCTGGGCTTTTTTTCGTATAGAGGACCGATCCAGATCCTCCCCTAAGGGAAGATCGATGAAGGAGTGAGAAATGAATGGAAGAACAAAAATTAAAAGCAATCGCCATCGGCGTGAATACAAAAGACCGTGATAATGACTTTGAATACGGGATGCTCGAGCTCAAGGGGCTTGCTGAAGCACGCCATATGGACGTAGTGGGTGAGTTCACCCAGAATATGCAGCGTCCCAATCACGTGCATTATTTAGGGAAAGGGAAGATCGATGAGCTGATCCCCCTCATAGAAGAGTGGGAAGCGGATGTGATCATTTCGAATGATGAGCTTTCACCTTCGCAAATCAGGGTGCTGGAGAAGAAGCTTGAGCTCCGTGTGATGGACCGGACCATGCTCATTCTCGACATTTTCGCTGAACGCGCGAAGACAAGGGAAGCACAGCTTCAGGTGGAAGTTGCACAGCTGCAGTATATGCTGCCCCGTCTGATTGGACGGAGGGAGTCCCTCGGCAGACAGGGGGGAGGCTCAGGACTTGCCAACCGTGGTGCCGGTGAGACGAAGCTCGAGCTCGACCGCCGTCGCATCGAGGACCGGATCACGGCCCTCCGCAAGGAACTTGACTCA
This sequence comes from Rossellomorea marisflavi, assembly GCF_009806575.1. Lineage (NCBI taxonomy): Bacteria > Bacillati > Bacillota > Bacilli > Caryophanales > Bacillaceae > Rossellomorea > Rossellomorea marisflavi. Next base: position 1,294,585 of record NZ_CP047095.1, read on the forward strand.
CTCGTTGAACTGAGAAGCACACAGCGGAAGCAGCGGAAAAAGAGCGGCATTCCCGTCGTTTCCCTTGTAGGCTATACAAATGCAGGCAAATCGACGACGATGAATGCCTTTGTCGAGCGATTCCACCACAACACCGACAAGCAGGTGTTCGAGAAGGATATGCTGTTTGCCACGTTGGAGACATCCGTGCGTAACATTACGCTGCCAGATCAAAAATCATTCCTGCTGACCGATACGGTCGGTTTCGTCAACAAGCTGCCCCATCAGCTTGTCAAAGCATTCCGCTCGACGCTCGAGGAAGTGGTGGAAGCAGACCTGATCATCCATGTGGTGGATCTGGCCGACCCCCATCACGACACGATGATGGATGTGACGGACAAAACGCTTGAAGAAATCGGAGTCGGCGATACACCGATCCTGTACGCATTCAATAAAGCAGACCTTGTTGGTGGGGATATCCCCCGCGTGGAGCAAGGCGGTGTCTTTTACTCTGCAAAGCAGAGGATCGGGATCGAAGAACTGCTGGGTGAAGTGAAAAAACAGATCTTTGGCGATTATAAGACATGCACGATGCTCATCCCGTATGACCAGGGACAGCTGATTTCTTATTTTAACGAACAGGCAACCGTCCTTGAAACTGAATATGATGAGAAAGGCACCATCCTGAAAGTGGAATGCAGGGAAAGTGATGCCGAACGGTACCGTGACTATATCATCGCATGAACAAAAGCCCCGTCCGGGATGAAGGACGGGGCTTTTTGGTTACTTCTTCTTGGTTGTTGCGGGAAGGTATTCGTTGAAGTAGTGCTTCGTTTCACTGGATATCACCTTGTAAAGGAGTATGAGTGCGATGAGGTTCGGGATCATCATGAGCGCATTGGCCATGTCGGCGAACTTCCATACGACATTCAGATTGGCAATGGCACCGGCGAACGTTGCGATCACATACACGAGGCGATACGGTACGATGAAACGGTAGTTGGTCAAGTATTCAAAGCATTTCTCCCCGTACATATACCAGCCGACAATCGTGGAAAATCCGAAGAACACGACGGAAAACGATACGATGTATTCCCCAGCCGTGCCGAGGGCATGTCCGAAAGCGGCGCTGGTCAGTGCCCCGCCATCCAGGGAAGGATCGTGGGCCACACCGGAGAGCAATCCGCCGGACGGATCCCAGAAACCTGTGATGAGCAAGACAAGCCCCGTCATTGTACAGACGATGATGGTCACGATGAACGTACCGGTCATGGCCACAAGAGCCTGTTTCACCGGATGGTCGGTCTTGGCATTCCCGGCAATGAGGGCCGCCGTTCCGAGTCCGGATTCATTGGAGAAGATTCCTTTCGAGAACCCGCTCCTCACGGCCTCTGCCACTACGACCCCTCCGAATCCACCTGCTGCTGCAACGGGATTGAATGCATATTCAAAGATCAGGGAGAAGGATGGGATGATCATATCGTAATTGATGAAGATGATCAGCAGTGATCCTCCTATATAGAGGAACGCCATAATCGGGACGAAGAATGATGCCACGGTCGAGATCCTCTGTATGCCCCCGAAGATGATAAGTGCTGTCAATACAGCCAGGGTGATCCCGGTAATCCATGGATTAATGGAAAAGCTGGAAGTCATGACATCGGCGATTGTATTGGATTGGACGCTGTTGCCGATCCCGAGTGCTGCAAATGCCCCGAAGAGAGCAAAGGCGACACCGAGAAATTTCCATTTCCGTCCCAGACCTTTTTCCACGTAGTACATCGGTCCACCGGAGTATTCGCCGTTTTTGTTTTTTACGCGGTATTTCATGGCCAGTAGGGCTTCGGCGTACTTTGTGGCCATCCCCACTAGACCGACGACCCACATCCAGAAGATGGCTCCGGGTCCGCCAATCGTGATGGCCGTGGCCACCCCTGCGATATTTCCGTTACCGATCGTGGCCGACAATGCGGTCATCAGCGTTTTGAAGTTGGAGATATCCCCCTCGGATGAGTCTGTCGAAGCGGACGGTTTTTCTTTCGTAAATGCGAGTTTGAATGCATAGAATAGCCTGCGGAACTGAATGCCTCTCAATACCAGTGTCAAAAATAGGCCTGTCCCGAATAACAGTACTAAACTTGGTGTTCCCCACAAGAATGAATTGATCTTGTCTAGTACGTCTAACATCGAATCCTCCTCTAGCTGTCTGTGAATATGTGAGTTTCCAACTCTTATTATATATAGTATCATCAAGAATGTGGATACCGTTTTGTCGAAAAATGAAAGTTGAAGCGTTTTCAATTGTGTGTTTTCACAAATGAGTGGATAATGTTTGTAAGGATGGAAATGTGCTGGAGGGTTCATTTTCAAAAACCTGTTCAAAATGCAGGGAAACCATTGCTTCGGAAACCGTACATCTACTATGATTAAAAACGGATCATTGAATTGCACGCAAAAGGAGTGGTACGAATGGACAAATTTTCAGAGCAACTCGACCCTTTCAAGGGACCATTCCAATCATTAGAAGAACTGGCTGACGCCATTAGTGAGACAATCGGATGCCCGATTACGATAGAAGATGCTAATCACCGCATCCTCGCATACAGCACCCATGATGATGATGTGGATCCGGCACGCATGGCGACGATCATGCGCAGGAAGGTTCCCGATAACGTCATCAAAAGTCTATGGAAAAATGGTGTCATCCCGAAACTATTCGACAGCGACGAGCCTGTCATCATCCCGGCGATTTCAGAAGTCGGTCTTGGGAAGCGGGTGGCGGTATCTGTATGGAAAAACGATGAGATCCTCGGCTTCATCTGGGGACAGGTGACGTGGGATATCACAGAAGAAGAATTGAATCTCTTCCGTAAAGCAGGGAAGGTCGTCAAGAATCAGATGTTATCGTTGAAAATCCGGAAGAAGGCGGGGGAAGAGGGGCATAAGGACTTCTTCTGGCAGCTGTTGACCGGGCATTTGAAAGATCGGGGGAAGATCGATTCCCTTGCTGATAAATACCATCTTTCCATGAACGGAGCCACGGGTATTGTCGTCTTTGAATTCCCCGAGGAAATCCAGCAATCCCTGGAGCGTCATGTCAACTACTACATCCAGGCCTCTTCCTATATTAAGCTCATCACGAGCACAACCGATGAAAACCAGTTGATCCTTCTTGTAAGGCCGTTCCAGGATGAAGGACCGTCAAGGCAGATCAAGGATTTCGTCCGTGACTTTGTGGAAGAGATCAGCAGCAGACTCGGGGTCCAGGAGCTGAAAGGAGCGGCCGGTACCCTCTATCGCTCCCCGTAAGCATCCGTGAAAGCTATAAAGAAGCCCTTTATGTGCTGTCGATCAAGGATCGATTTAAACATGAGGCAAGCGGGATCTATACGTATCAGGAGCTTGGGGTCTTCCAGTTCATCGATGATCTGTATGAAAAGCGCATCCGTGACGGCTATCAAAATTATCATCTTGAAAAATTGATGGAGTACGACCGGAAGCACCATTCCCAGCTCCTTGAGACGATCGATATGTATCTGAGATACGATTGCAACGTAAATGAGGCTTCCAAGGCCCTGCATGTTCATGCCAATACACTGAATTACCGCCTCAAGAGGATCGGGGAAATCACCGAGATGGATCTGAAGGACCCGAATCAGAAAATGACCTTATACCTGGATCTTAAAATTGAACAGATGAAAAAATGACGGGTTTGTGGAATTCTCCAAACCCGTCTTCTTTTTTTCTCTATTTTCCACGATGCAATTACTGTGAAGAATCCATATAATCAGAATTAACCAAACAATGATTATAGGAGAGATGTAGCCATGCAGATTGGAATTCCTAAAGAAATCAAAAACAACGAGAACCGTGTAGCCATCACACCAGCCGGTGTCCTCAACCTGGTGAAGGCAGGTCATTCCGTATATATCGAGTCTGGAGCTGGAATTGGAAGCGGTTTCACGGACAAGTCCTATCTGGAAGCGGGAGCGAAAATCGAAGCCACTGCTGCTGACGTATGGAATAAAGCCATGGTCATGAAAGTGAAAGAGCCTCTTCCCTCTGAGTATGTGTATTTCCACAAAGGTCTGATCTTGTTCACCTACCTGCATCTCGCAGCAGAACCGGAACTTGCCCAGGCACTGGTTGAAAAAGAAGTGACCGCCATTGCCTATGAAACGGTGGAAGTCAATCGCACTCTGCCGCTTCTGACTCCAATGAGTGAAGTAGCGGGACGCATGGCTACACAGATCGGTGCGCAATTCCTCGAGAAACCAAAGGGCGGGAAAGGCATCCTGCTGAGTGGAGTACCGGGTGTAAAACGCGGGAAGGTGACCATCATCGGAGGCGGAGTCGTCGGTACGAACGCCGCGAAAATGGCTGTCGGCCTTGGAGCGGACGTGACATTGATCGATCTGAGCGCCGAACGCCTGCGCCAGCTCGACGATATCTTCGGCAATGATATTCAAACCCTGATGTCGAACCGCCTAAATATCGAAGATGCAGTGAAGGATTCCGATCTTGTCATCGGTGCCGTGTTGATTCCGGGAGCAAAAGCACCGAAGCTTGTGACAGAAGATATGGTCAAGTCCATGCAGCCGGGATCTGTCCTCGTGGATGTTGCCATCGATCAGGGCGGAATCATCGAAACATGCGATCATATCTCGACGCATGATGATCCTACTTACGAAAAACACGGGGTCGTCCATTATGCCGTAGCGAATATGCCGGGTGCCGTTCCACGTACGTCCACGATTGCCTTGACGAATGTGACCGTCCCGTATGCCCTCCAGATCGCCAACAAAGGCGTGGCAAAAGCAATCCAGGATAATATGGCCCTTGCAAAAGGAGTCAACGTGGCCAACGGATTCATCACATACGAAGCCGTGGCGAGAGATCTTGGATACAAATACGTTACAGCGCATGACGCCATCCTTACAACCGTTGTATAATAGATATGAAAAAAGACGTGTGAATGGGTACACGTCTTTTTTTCTTGTATAGTAAGGTATCTTACTTCCTTCATCATTTTGGGCATACCAATTGCATTATTTAATGCACAATACATATCGTCCAATTAAAATAGAATGTCTAAATCAAATCATTTGGGCAGACCTGTTGCTATCTTTATAAACTTCCAGATTTGGTTCGTTACCAAAAGTCTAAACCTTACAGATGCTACAATATAATAAAAGCAATGGAAAAGGGAGGGAGATTTTTTGAAGATATTAGTAACGGGCTCAACAGGGCAACTTGGTTCAGCGGTCCTTCATCAACTTAAAGATCGTGAGTGTAGTGTCATCATGACTTCAAGACGAAAACCTTTATGTAGTGGGGATTTTGACTGGATCTATAGTGATATGCTCTCAGGTCAAGGATTAGAAGAGGCCTCAAAAGATGTAGATGTGGTCATTCACACAGCAACCAGCCCAATGAAAAAAACCAAAGAAATCGAAGTAGCAGGTCTCTCAAACTTTTTAAGTAAACTCACACACATAAAACACTTTATTTATCCATCGATTGTCGGTATTGAAGATATACCATTTAAATATTACAAGTATAAATACGAAGCAGAAGAATTGCTAAAACAAAGTTCTATCCCTTATACAATTGTTCGTGCAACTCAGTTCCATAGCTTTGTTGATTCTTTGTTTTTATCAAAAACATTATTAAAAGGGTATTTTATTCCGGGTAACATTAAGTTTCAAACTGTTGATGTAGGTGAATTTGCAAATCATTTAATTAATCTAACGGATAAAGGACCTCAAGGGAAAACGGCTGAATTTGCAGGACCAAAAATAATGACACTAAGAGAAATGGCAGATTTGAAAATAGGAATAAACAATAAACCGAGTAGAATTTATAACTTCTCCTTACCAGGAGGACTTTACAAAGCTTTATTAGATGGTAAAAACACGAATCCAATGCAGAATATGGGAACAGTTACATTTGAGGATTATTTAAGAAAAAAGGTGACTGAAAGGTAGGAGAGAATGAAAATATTCAGGGACTTTTTTGTGCGAAAATACGTAAACTAGGGGTTGCTTTACTTTAAGTATAACAAGGAAAACTCGCCACATTTGGGCGAGTTTTCCTTTATTTATATTGCCCTCTTGGACGTCAGCAGGACTGCCATTCCTGTGTGGTTTTTTATCAAAGTCCCTCACAACGTAACCCTTCACAGGGAGCGGACGGGGCTTTTTTTTTGCTTGGGACCCTATCGCTGCTTTTCTACAGCAGGGTGACCAATAAAATGGCGACGATCGGTGCAAGGATGAGGAGATAGCCGGCAGGTCTGGCGAAGTTCACCGTCCAGCCGACACCGAATCGTTTTTCCACCAAGAAGGAAGGGTCCTCGCGGTTGAAGTAAAAGATGCCGCCGATCCAGTGTGAATCATCGTCTTCATTGACGGTGTCCCCACCCTCATCGATGATGGTGGTACGGTCCAGATCCGAATCCGCTTTCCCAACTTTCACGGCCATCAAGACAGCCCCCAGGAAGACGAGCACAGAGAAGGCCAGTGGTGCAAAGAGCATGAGGGATCCGCTCAATAGATCTTCGTAAGCCGTTTTGATATGGAGAAAACTGAATAGCATGGCCGTGGCCATGGAAATGAAGAACAAGAACCAGCTGGAGTACTTTCTCAGTCTGAACTGGCGGACTTTGGATGCGGGAATGTTGCCGGCGCTCAGTTTGATGCCTGAGTTCCGTGTCAGTTCGTGGATGGCAAGGAACATGGCGCTCATGAGCAGTAATACAAAGGGCATGGTAAGAACGCTTATCCTGGTCTTGGCTGTGAATGCATCCGGCTCTCCGTTGGGTCCCCAATGTGTCGGTAGTTGATCAGGGAAGAGCTGATAATTCATCATGGTGAAGACAATGAGACCGGCCCCGATCACGATCGGGAACAGGAAGAAGTACCATGGGAGCATTTCATCCTTGGACCTTGAGGTAAGCTCGGACACGCGCACCTGTCTTCGTCCTTTGAACCATTGGCTTTCACGTTTGTAACGGACCACCCGCATGTGGAAGTAGGCATAGAGGGCCATGGAGATGAAGATGATGATGAATGGAAGCAGGATGCCTGAAGCGATGAGCCGGTCCTCCGGTAGGTCCATTGTGCCTGTAATGATAAAGAACAAGGCAATGCCGGCGACGGATAGAATGGCAGTGACCGCCGCATAGATCTTTTTGAAGCGGAGCAAGTGAGCATCACGTATGTGCTCAACAGGAACCGTGACTCCGAATACGACAGTGCGTTTCACGATGAATGGCAGCATCACTTGTAAAAGGAGCATGATGCCGATAATACCTATCAATAAAATGGATTGCATGGTTATTCCCCCTTGATACTTAATTGAATGGATCTGATCATATCCTGCACCTGTTCATCCGTCATTCCGGTGGCCAGTGCTTCCGCAAGTAGCGGTCGGACGGCGGAGGCGATCAAGTCGATCCGTTCCTTTGTCGGTTCGTCTGGCTTGAGGATGATGGCACCGGACTTGGGCACGATCTGAATGAATCCTTTGTCCTCTAATTCATGGTAGCTTTTATTGACAGTGTGCATATTGACACCCAGGTCAGCAGCAAACGACCGGACCGATGGCAGCGCATCCCCGGGTTTCAAGTCACCCCTCACGATGCCCTCAAGAATACCGTTCCGTACCTGGGCATAGATCGGAATGATAGAGTGTGGTTCAATATGGATCAGCAAAAGATCACCTCCTGTTTGTTATATGTTTATTATAACAGATTTGTTCTATTATATGTATAACAAAATATAAATAGGCTCGTCCTATTTTATCCAAGGCAGCCATTCATCGTCTGCCGCGAACCTTTTTATAATAGAAAATCATGATCATGATAAGAACAACAGTGACCATGCCGGTCTCAATCCAGGACATGGACAGGACCCCTAGGGGGATAAGTGACAGGCAGAAAAAATAAAGGAAGTTGCCCGTGATGGTCCCGGTGATCAAATGCCTGAATGAGATCCCGCTTATGCCAGCCGTTATATTGACGAGGCTTGTGGGAATCATCGGGATGATCCGTCCTTGGAATACATACGTGAACCCTCGTTCCTTCAGATAGGGTGAAGGAGGGAAGCGGGAAGACAAGCTGCGAAGGAACAGCTGTCTGACTGAAATAAACACAATTCCGGCTCCGATGATGCTCGAAATCCAGCTCCACAGGAATCCTTGCCAAAAACCGAAAAGCGTTACATTTAACGAAATCACGAGAATGAGAGGGATGACTGTAAACGAGTTCTGGATAATCATGACGAGCAGGGTAAGTCCGTAAAGACTGAATCCGTGAGACTCCTTCAAGGAAGAAAGGGAGGATTCATCCCCCGACAGGATCAGACCGATGGTATCCTTCTGGAGAAAGGTGAGAGTAGCCAACATGGTAAGGAAGAAAAGAATAAAAACGTTTCTGCTCATACTGGATGCACCGCTTTTTGATGTATCCTATGTCGCGTCTGTAGGAGCGGTGAGGGCGGGCAGATGTCATGAACTCGGGAGAACAGCCTACTGATTTTTGCATATGATGCATGAAAGTGTATTGAAAAGGACTGATTGAGATGTTGAAAAAAGGGAGAGAAACATCATCATTGCCCTGCAAAATCATCCCGCCTCCAAAAGGCTGTGAAGGGTTGTTTCCGAATCCGGGTAATGAGTGCAAGGAGCCGATCATTCAGCTTGATCGGATCGGCTCCATCAGTTGTGATGGGGTTATCAGTGGAAGAGTCCTTTGTGACTTTAGGCCTGTTGCAGGTGTGGCAGTAACATTATCTGCAACTCCTCCAATAGTGAACTTTGCCGATTCCACCCCAATCACGGATGAAACCGGGCGTTTTTCAACGGTCGTATCGGTTCCGCGGGGAACACCGATCACATCGGGTGTTGTGGTGACTGCCGCTGCCGTGGTAGCAGGTCAGAGTGTAAGTGACAGCATCAGTGTGACGGTTGACTGCATCGTATGTACCAATCCAATCCTGACCTTGAATCCGATTGAAGGACCTGTCGGCTGCGAGGGAGCACCTCTAAGCGGGAGACTTATCTGTGACGGAAACGCCATTGCAAGAGCACCCATCACTTTCACCATCACATCCCAGTCAAAGCGGGTCGTCGTAAACCCGAACCCTGCCATCACCCAAAATGACGGTACTTATTCAGCCACGGTCGTTCCGTTCATTGGAATCAATGAAACGATCACGATTGTGGCATCGACGAGGATCGGCGGAATCGAAGTGGTATCCGAAGCACGTCAACTCACCGTGCGCTGTGTGAAGTGTGTCAATCCGGTCATTTTCATTAAAAAAGTATCCACGATCAACTGTGATGGAGTCATTTCAGGCACAGTGCTTTGTGACGGCGTCCCCATCCCAAATGTTCCGGTAACCCTCTCAGGGCCACCCTTCCTTCAGTTTGAACCGGAGGTCCCTATAACGGATGTGAACGGCGTGTTCACTTCCAGAGTGACCGTTTCAAGCGGGACGCCATTCCAGGAAGCAGAAATAACGGCATCAGCGGTGGTGAGCGGCATCGAGGTCTCCACCAGCCGTATTATTACGGCAGGATGTCTCTTCTGCCGTAATCCGGAGCTTACCCTTAATACTCCGAAAAAGGTCATAGTCTGTGAAGGAGCGGAGCTTACCGGTAAGCTGACCTGCGGCGGTATTCCGTTCCCTGGGGCAAGTATAGCCTTCATCTTGACGCCGCAAGAAGGGGTCACAATCGTACCGGATCCGGCCATCACCGGGGAGGATGGATCCTATCGTGCAAGAATCGTACCGGAGCTTGGGACAGTGGGCACGTTCACCATCGAGGCGAGGACCGTGATTGCAGGTGTGCTGATTTCCTCCGAAGTCAAAACGATCCGAGTCGATTGCGAGTGCAAAAATCCGGTCATCAGCATTGATGACCCCGGCAAGATCAATTGTGAATCCCCGATTACGGGTCGCTTGACCTGTGAAGGATTCCCGCTCGCCGGTGTCGAGGTCACATTCTCGAGTCCTCTCCTTGCATTCAATCCCAACCCAGTTGTCACGGATGAAAATGGCGAATTCAGTACGACGGCAACCGTCCCATTCGGTACAGAACCTCAGGAAACGACCCTTACCGCTTCAGGAGGCGGAGCAACTGAGACCATAACGGTCAAGGTATTCTGTAAAAAGTGCCTGAATCCATTACTGACCCTGAAAGCACCGAAGTTCATCGGCTGTGACGGCGGGAAAGTCACGGGCAGGTTGACATGCGACGGAGTTCCGCTCAAGGGGAATCTCGTCACGTTCACCACCTCACCGGCAGGGTCGATTGCAGTGTCGCCGAACCCCGTCACCACGGACGAGGACGGAAGATTCACGGCTGTCTTGACCACCACGCTCGGTGTAGAGGAAGTCGTGACGATCCAGGCTTCTTCCATTGTCAGCGGAACAGTGGTAGTTTCAGAGAATGAGAAGATCAAAGTGAAATGTGTGTGCAAACACCCTGAAATCATTCTCGAAGATCCGTGTAAGATCAACTGCGAAGGTGAAATCAGGGGGAAGGTGAAATGTGAGGGGCTGCCCCTCGCCGGTGTCGAGGTGATGCTTTCCAGTCCAATCCTGGACTTCAATCCGAATCCTGTGCTGACCGATGAGACTGGATCATTTTCTGCCGAAGTGACAGTCCCTTCCAATACACCGCTCACGGAGACCACCATTACGGCAAGGGTGACAGTGAATGGCAAGACCATAACCGAAACCATCAAGGTGAAAGTGATTTGCTTGAAGTGTCGCAATCCGAAGCTTACATTAAATACTCCGAAATACATCGGGTGTCCTGCAGAGCGGATTTCAGGCCGTCTGACCTGTGATGGGGTGCCGGTAAGGGATGCGGCCATCACCTTTGTCGTTACCTCGGATACCCCGGGAGCCGTCACCGTGGATCCGAATCCGGCATTTACGAATGATATGGGCGAATACACGGCAAGCATCCGTGCAGGTGCCGGCGTCACGGAGGTCATCACCATCAGGGCAGAAGCCGTCGTTTCAAGAGAAGGGGTGTCTTCTGAATCCCAACAGATCAAGGTGGATTGTCAGTGCGAGGATCCAAGGCTGGAACTTGAATGTGTAAAGAAAATTCGCTGCCGTGCCGAAATAAAGGGAAGATTCCTTTGTAAAGGTGAGCCACTTGCAGGGGTGAAGGTAACGTTGACCAGTCCGCTTCTCGATTTTGAACCTGCCGAAGTGTACACGAATCAGGATGGCTATTACAGGACGTCTGCCGTTGTACCTGGGGAAAGGCCGTACGAACTCACCACCTACACGGCAAGGGTCGAAATCGGGTCTCGGATGATTTCCCAAACGTGCAAAACCGTTGTGGGCTGTGAGCGATGCAAAAATCCCCGTTTGACTCTCTGCACCCCGTTGTTCGTAGGCTGTGAGGGGGAAGAAATCACTGGTGAGGTCCTCTGTGATCATCGCCCGGTCGAAGGCGTAAATGTCTATTTTAAAGTCGTATCATCCCATGGTGAGGAATATATCCTTCCAAATCCGGCAGTTACGAAGGCGGATGGTACCTATACTGCCCGGATCGTGCCTGCAAAAGGAAAGGTGGATATCATCACCATCACCGCAACAGCGGAAGTAGGGGATGAACAGTTGAAAAAAGGTCCGTTCCTGGTCGTCGTGAAATGCCCGTGCCCTCCGCACGAAGGCAAAGAATAAGAAGGTGAAGCCGTCATCCGTGACGGCTTTTCACTGGAACGGTGCAGGACAGGCTATTACATAAAAAAATGAAGATACAATGAACTTTTCACGCAACCAAATACTCTTACAGGAAAGAGAGGTGGAGAAATGAATCTCAGAAGCGCAGTGAAGAAGGCGAAAAAAGGCAGCAAAGACGCGCTCCTTCAACTAATCATGGAAGAAAAGGAAAACTATTATCGATTGGCCTATGTATACGTCGGAAACGAACATGATGCCATGGATGCCATGGAAGATATGATCGTCACCGTTTATGAAAAAATTGAACAGCTCAACGATCCAGATGCTTTTTACAGCTGGAGCAAAACGATTCTTGTGAATGGCTGTAAAACCATGCTCCGGAAACAAAATCGCCTCGTGTTGAAAGAGGAGTGGGCAGACGAGGGGGAATCCTCAAATCCACTGGAACACAGCGACCGCGAGATGGAGATCAAGGAAATGCTTCTTCAGTTGAATGAGCACCAGGCAGAGGCCATCAGACTGAAATATATACTGGATCTTGATTATTCAACCGCCGCTATGGTGATGGGCGTGTCGGTGGGGACAGCAAAATCCAGGGTGTTCCAGGGGTTAAAGAAATTAAGGGAAACGTTTGGGGGACAGCAAATGAATGAAGTGGATAAAAAACTAAGAAATGAAGCAGAAAAAATGAAGAGTATCCAGCCGCCACAAGACCTCGAAGCGCGCCTTCGCACAGCCCTCAGCCATAGGCCGCAAAAGAAAAGGAACGGATGGAAGGCCGCAGTGGCCGCAGCTGCAGTCCTTATGATCCTCGGTTCGTTTCAATATCCAGCCCTTGCCTACTACGGAAAGAAAATCGTGGGTGCAGAGGACGTCATGAATGGTACGCTCCATGATTTGAACGAGGCAGGGATGGGCCAGGTCATCGACCGGACCTATGCTCTTGGAGAGGATGAAAAGATCACGATCGATGGTGTCATTGTCGATGAGAACCAATTCATCCTGTATTACACTTTGCATAATGCCAACGGAGTGGAAGAAGGGGATACATGGGAGCCGGGTGACCTGACCGGCTTCTTGACAAGAGAATATATGATCAGTGCAAAGACGGTCGTCAGTGAAGACCGGACAGAACTTAAGGGTGAAATCCGATATGATCCACCGAATGCCTTTGCCAAAGAGCTTACCCTTCATCTTGACCACTACAAAAACGATGAATGGGTGAAAGGAAAAAAACTTACCTTCAACTACCGGCCGGATCAAGCACTGCAAACCAAATTCAAGCAGGGGATCAATAAGACTGTGACATTTGATAATGGCTCCATCACGTTCAAGAGTATTACGGCAAGCCCCACCATCACGGTCATCAAAGGGAAGATGAAGCTGGATGAAGATATCAACGATCCACTTCACGATATTGAGCTTGTCGCAGACGGTAAAGTCCTTGAGTGGCAGGGGTCCGGCAGCTCATCCAACTGGGGTCTTTCCAATGATATTGAACTTGAATTCGATGCTCTCCCACACAACCTGAACAAACTTGAACTGGTAGTGAACGCATTTCCTGTAAAGGAGAAAATGGACATCTCCGTACCTCTCTCGGCATCTGAAACGTTTAAAGTGAATGATCAGAACGTAATGGTGAAGAAAAGCGGGGTAAAAGATGGGCAGGCTTTCGTAACAATCGAGAGCGAGGATGGGCTGCGCCTTGACGGAGTGAGCATCAAGACCGAAAGCGGGACTGTCAAGCTCGACCACACAACCGGTGACGAGTATACGAAAAGGGACGGAGAGGCTATCCATGAGCGCACCCTCCTCTTCGATACAAAGGATGAACCTCAATCACTCATCGTGAAAGGAATTTCGTACATGAAAACATATGATAAACATATCGATATCCAGTAGATGCAACGAATCTGAAAAAAGCCAAGAATCCCATGAACGGATTCTTGGCTTTCCTTCGTTACGTTTCTAAGACTGATGCCCTTTATGCAGACTGTTCCTGGCCTTTCTTATTCCCTACATAAATAAACCGTAAAGCAAGGAGCATAAGGACGATGGCAAGGATTCGTTTCCAGTCCAGGTGGATTTCAATCCCGCCGAACCATCCGAAATGGTCGATGATCATCCCCATGGTCAACTGTCCGATGACAGTGGATACGTTTGTGGCGATAACCCCGATCTTCGGAACGGCAAGAACTGTAAGGAACAGGTACCCTACACCGAACCAGACGGCAGCCAGCTGCCATTTAGGAACATCGAATATAGCGAAAATATTTCCATCTCCAAAGAACAGGATGATGAGGAATAAAATCATTGCACCCGTAGCAAACGTCATGAACGCTGTCTCATAGGTACCGGTTTTTCGACTGAGTGCCCCGTTCACGGAGGACTGTGCGCTTAGTGTGAAGCCGCCGAGCATGGCGGCGATCAGGATGAATGCAGACATGTTTGGACCTCCTTAATAGATGAGTACGAGAGAGGCAGCCATCAGGATGATAGCTATGACTTTCTCTTTGTTGATGCTGATCTTTTCACTTCCGAGCCACCCTTTGTGCTCAATGATCATACTCATGATCATCTGTCCGACAATGACGCTGATCATGGACAGTCCAACTCCTACCAGTGGAACACTGATCACAAGGATGGTAAGATAGATGGTCCCGAAGAATCCACCGGTGAGCTGCCATTTTGGTGCTTTGAGGGAATGGGACAGCGAGCCTTTTCCGAGGAAAAGCAGGACAATACCGAGAATGATCGTTCCGACGAAAAAGTTATAAAAGCTGCTTTCCAATTTCCCGATCGTTTTCCCGAGCTCGCCGTAGATGGCTCCCTCTGTACTTAATGATGCACCTGCAATGAGGGCGACGATATAAACCCATAGCTTCATAGTATGATGACTCCTTAAATCTATATTTCGAATAATATCGATATGATAACTCAAAAAAAGAGGCTTAAAGCTCCTCTTTGATCCACTTCGCAAGTTTCTCTATATTCTCTTCATTCCTTCGGTAGTACGTCCACTTTCCGTGACGTTCCGACTCCAATAATCCAGCCTTCTGCATCATAGATAAATAGTGCGAAACAGTGGATTGGGACATCCCGGCCCTTTCCGAAATATCACCAACGCACACGCCTCCTTTTTCACTCATATTCTTCGAAAGATGTGCAGAAGGCTTGTCGAAATGATCATAGGGATCTTTCAACCATTTCAACATTTCCAATCGAGTGCTGTTAGCCAACGCTTTGAAAATATCTACGTAGTTTTCCATGTGCATTAGACTAATCGATATTTATCGATATGTCAACCGGAGAAACTTCATCGGAGAAAGGACCGTGGGCACGTCCCCATTTGTGCATGGCCTGAAGGACGGGCATCACCGTGCTGCCGAAATCGGATAAGCTATATTCTACTTTTGGAGGGACGGTGTCGTAGGATGTCCTGATGATGAAACCATCTTCCTCGAGCTCTTTTAACTGCTGGCTGAGCACTTTATGTGCGACGCCTGGAAGGAGTCTCCTCAGTTCATTGTAGCGATGGACCCCATCCGTTCCAAGATGCCACAGGATCACGGTTTTCCACTTCCCGCCGATTTTTTTCAATGTATATTCAATGGAGCACTTCAGCTTTCCATTTTCACCTTTCTCAACTGCCATTCAGTTCACCCTTTCTTACCTCCAGGTTAGTATCTCACAAAAAAGTGCATACTTACATTCGGACGAATCGCCGATTATAATGAGGGCAATTCAACTAAAGGAGGACATGAATATGAAACCATATCCAAGATCATTTTCACATATCGGCCTTAGTGTGCCAAGCCTGGAGGAAGCGGTGAAGTTTTACCAGGAGGTATTCGGCTGGTATATCATCATGGAGCCTTCCGACGTGGAGAACGATGATAGTGCCATCGGACAAATGTGCCGTGACGTATTCGGCACTGAATGGGATACATTCAGGATCGCACACATGGCGACAGGTGATCGGATCGGAATCGAACTATTCGAATTCCCGCAAAATGAAGCCCCTGAGAACAACTTTGAATACTGGAAAACCGGCTTGTTCCATTTTGCGATCCAGGACCCTGACATCGAAGGGCTCGTGGAAAAAATCAAAGCACACGGCGGGAAGCAGCGCATGCCGATCAGGGAATACTACCCTGGTGAGAAGCCTTACCGGATGGTGTATGTAGAAGATCCTTTCGGCAATATCTTTGAAATTTATTCTCACGGTTATGAGCTGACGTATTCGGAAGGCGCGTACTGACATCTAGAAAAAGTAGCAGAGGCTGGGACAAACGTGTTTCAGTCATAGAAATACCCGGATTCATTCGCCTAAGATAAGGTTGATGAATCCGGGTATTTTAATGGGCACTTTATAGTGTTTTCCAAAAATCAGGTCCTATAGGGGCAGGATGACCCTTACCCTTGTTCCTTCGTCAGGTGCACTCTGTACATTGATGGAACCGTTGTGCAGTTCAATCAGCTGTTTCGTAATGGCCATCCCGAGTCCGGTACCGCTTCCGGAATCACTTGTGTTTGTTCCACGGTAAAAGCGTTGGAACAAGTGGGAGAGGGTCTCGGAATCCATTCCTTCTCCATCATCTTCAATTTTGATGACCAATAGTTGGTTTTCTATGGCTTCAGTGGAGATGGTGATCGTTGTACCATCTCCGTTGTGTTTGATGGCATTGGATAAGAGGTTGTCGAGGATCCGTTGAAACCACTTCCGGTCCACCATCCCGAGCATGGGGGTTTCCGTAGGAAGGAAGCGGATATCGGCTTGTGCCGTATTGATGAAATAAATGACGCTCCTCCGCACCGCTTCGTTGATATCTGTCCTTTCTTTCCTAATGGGCAGGGCTTGGCTGTTGAGCTGATAAACGAGGGTGAGATCATCAAGGAGATCCTTCATGAATGCGGACTTATCCACGATTGTACCGGCAAAATCCCTTATTTCTTCAGGAGTCCACTCATATTGATCGGACTGCAGCATCTGGGCATATCCGGTAATGGATGATAAGGGGGTTTTCAAATCATGCGATAGTCCGCTGATCCACTCTTCCCTTGAGCTGACCACCTTCTTTTCGTGCCTCTCGTTGCTCTTCAGTGTGTCCGTCAGCTTGGATAGCTGGCTGAAAAGTTCTTTGTATAGACGATAATTCCGTTTAAGCTTCCCGTTTTTCTTATAGATCGTGGATTCCCCGACCTGGTTGACCGGTTGGGAGTATTGACCGTCAGAGAGCTGCTTGATCCATTTAACCATGATCAAGAGAGGGGTGCCGAGATTCCGTGCATACCAAAAGGTGCTGAACAAGATCAGGAGGGCAATGACGATAAGCGCGATGAACCACCCGTTATGGATCGGTACCGAAATGGGTGCTTCAGCAGGAGGGTGAATCCCTGATATCAGGATCTTTCCTGAGAGGGGATCTTGGTGCACGGACTGATCCGGATCATCCAGCTGAAGGATGTCCTTGTACGTGTAGTTCTCTGAAGGTGGCCGGTCTCCATAAGCTTGAAGAACATTGCCATCAGGGTCGGTCAGTTGAATCCACACACCCTCTTTTTTTAGTTGCCGCTGATCTTTTGACGAAGGCAACCATTCTCCTTTACTCCAATCGACCTCATCTTTCACCTTGCTCAACCATTGCTTCTCAGGATGATGTTTCCCGAGCATCACGTAGGACGGTTCATCGTCCATATTCAGGATCTCCCACGTATGGATATCGGTAAAGGAGACCTCATCGGCAGCCGAAAGAAGATGTTTTGAAGAGAGAACGGAATCGGGAGCACCGTAAGATCCGGCAAAGTCTCCCCTGGAGTCCAGGATGATCAACCAGCTCTTTTGCTTTTGAAGAATTTTTTGTAAATGTTGATCGATGGTTGCTTTGCCATCCTTGACCTCGACCCTGTCGGAAAAATAGAGTCCTTCTGCGGTGGTGAGGTCTTTTTCAATGGCAGAATTCATGGTGAGGAACGCGATGAATAAGAAAATGATCAAGATCGACAGCAATAATAGGAAGCCGGTCAGGATCAGGCGACCGAGGAGGTGGAGGATGAATCGAGTATGGATATTCATCTGCTCCCCCTTGGAATCTCCAGTTTATACCCGAGCCCCCGGACGGTCAGGATGAGCTCAGGATTCCCTGGATCTTCCTCGATTTTCTCCCGCAACTTCCGGATGTGCACCATGACGGTGTTATCTTCCCCCATGAAGGCGTCTCCCCACACCTGCTCATAGAGCTGTCCTTTGCTGAAAAGCTGATTCGGGTGCTTACAAAAGAATAGTAATAATTGGTATACTTGAGCAGGAAGTCGAACGGATTCCCCCCGTACGAACACTTCTCCTGTCGATGTGTTCATTTCGATGGGTCCGCAGCTATGCACGGTCTGATCCTGTATCGTACTGATCTTCAACCTCCTGGATAGATGTGCCTTGATCCTTGCAACGACTTCGAGGGGTTGAAGGGCTTGGTGATGTAATCATCAGCCCCGACTGCAAATCCCGATAACTTATCGAGGTCGCCGGCCTTGGCGGTCAGAAAGAAGATCGTGGCATCGGATTGCTCGCGGATCGATGGGCAAATCTCAAAACCTGTTTGATCAGGAAGCATCACATCCAAGAGTATCAAATCATAGGTATGACTCTTACATAGGGCAAGTGCCTGTGAGGCAGTCTCTGCTTTATCAATCTTTGAAATTCCCTCTCTGAGGAGCAGGGTCTCAAGCATATTCATAAGTGCCATTTCATCATCAACAATCAATAATCGTGCTTCATTCATCATTAATCTCCTAACTTAACGGTGTTACACCTATCATATCATCAAAGTTTTAGTAGAATTAGAGAATTAAGGAAAAGTTAAGGTGGGATTTCACCTGCGTTAAATGTAGTGGATTATCCTTTTTGTATAGACAAATAAGAAAAGGAAGTGTTCATATGTTTGCCATCGCCAAAAGGGAATTCTTTC
This sequence comes from Rossellomorea marisflavi, assembly GCF_009806575.1. Taxonomy (NCBI): domain Bacteria; kingdom Bacillati; phylum Bacillota; class Bacilli; order Caryophanales; family Bacillaceae; genus Rossellomorea; species Rossellomorea marisflavi. The sequence goes on from NZ_CP047095.1 coordinate 1,313,240, forward strand.
AATTATTCAAGGGGTTCAAGTCCATCGCCATCATCCTCATGCTCCTTGTCCCGACGTATTATTTTGCGAAATTCTCCTCTATGTTCGAGAGCGCATTGGAGTTAACGCCCGATGAGGCGGATATGGCCCATTCAGCAGGCTTGCTGGTGGTCATGATTGTATTCGGTCAACTGTTCGTCATGGGACTGTCGCATGACACGATGAACCGGGAGATGCATGAACGGACCATGAGATTCCTGTTGACCCGTACGTCAAGGCGGTCCATCGTGGCAGGCAAGTTCCTCGGGATCCTGGCATTCTGGTTTGCTTGCATCACTGTTTCCCACGTGATCATCGCGATTTTCTCACACCGATTCGATGCTTTCACATTCTTTCAGCTCATGGGTCTCATCGCTTGTCAGGTAGCCTTTACGGTCTTCCTGTCGACGGTGGTCCCGGTGCCTGCGTTGACGATGTTTATGAGTATCATTGCCGGAATCCTCCTTCCGATCCTCGGCTACTGGTTGGCATACACCTCGAATCCATGGTTCAGCTGGATGAAGTATGTTGATCCGAACTATTATCTTGTCAGGGAAGATTATACGTTCTTGCTCATGTATCTTGATGCTTTCATTTTACTTTTACTAACATATATATTCTTCCGAAGGAGGGGATGTTGATGATTACAACGAAAGGGCTGACAAAGTCGTTCGGGAAAAATCAGGTAGTCAAAGGAATCGATCTCACGGTGGAGAAGGGGGAGATCTTTGGGTTCCTCGGGAGGAACGGAGCAGGGAAATCAACGTTCATCAACATGCTGACCGGTATCGTGATACCAACTTCCGGTAGCTATTCCCTCCTAGGAGAAGAGGAGAATCACAATGCAATCAAGCACAAGATCGGCGTCATGCCTGATTATTCAACATTCTATCAATCCATGACCGCACTGAAGCATCTGCAGTTCCTTGCCGGTGTATCGGGGAAAAAGGTATCCAAGGATACGTGCATGTCGGTGCTGGCCGCCGTCGGTCTAGAAGGGCATGAACATAAAAAAACCTCCAAGTTTTCCTTCGGTATGAAGAAGAAGCTTGGAGTGGCACAGGCCATCATCCATGATCCTGAATTGATCTTCCTTGATGAACCGACTTCAGGAATGGACGCAGAGTCGGTCCTGCAGATTCAGCACCTGATCCGTTCCCTGCAGAAACAGGGGAAAACGATTTTCATGACGTCTCATAACCTCGACGAAGTGGAAAAGATCTGTAACCGTCTTGCTATCATGAAGGAGGGGTGGATTATTAAAAGCGGCACGATGGAAGAGCTGAGGGCATTTTACCGCTCGAACATTGAAGTGAAAGTCAAACATTCACCCATCCCTGTCCGTGATCAAGAGGATCTGGAACAATGGCTTTCCATTAACGGTCGGGATCTCGAAATGGAAGAAACCCATTTTCATATAGTGGTGGAGGATGAGAAGAAGATTGCTGACATCATCCGCGTCCTTAACCGGATCAAGGTTGACGTTTACCGGGTAGAGGTCGATGAACCAACCCTGGAAGAGATTTTCCTTGAAAGGGAAGAGGCAAAATAAATGGCAAGGTGTCGCGAAGACACCTTGCCTTTCGTTTAGCCATCCCACTGTTCGCTCGTCCGTCGGTAACCGGAAATATGGTCCCATACAAAACCGATGACGGCACAGAGAAGAGCGGGAAGGGTCCACTCCAACCCATTAGCCGATAGAGGGATCCAGTCTACGGCGTGTTCGAGACTTTTCGGTACCATATTGAAACTGTGGAACGTTTCATAAAGTGAAAACGCACCCGTCATCCCCACCGAAAGGATGAACATCCTCCTGCTTTTCCCCAGGAAGAGCTGAGCAAGGGAGAGGACAACAAGAACGATGGCTATAGGATAGATCAAGGATAGAAGAGGTCCAGCAATCTTGAGGATCATATTCAATCCCAGGTTCGTAAAGAGAAGCCCGATCAAGGTGAATACCCCGACATACCCTTTATAGGAAAGGAGGGTGAAGCGCTCCTGGAAAAATTGAGCGCACGCATTGATCAGACCGACACAGGTTGTCAGGCAGGCGAGGATCACGATTGAACCGAAGATCAGATTCCCGCTGGGGCCGAATAGCTGTCCCGATGCCAGCACAAGGAGTTCGGCGCCGTTGGCAACAGCCTGGTCGGCAGGAATCACCCTTCCGATCCATCCGAGAGATACGTATACAAGAATGAGACCCAGAGCGGCAATCGATCCTGCACCGATCGTCCCTTTCACAAGCTCACTCCGTTTGCTCATTCCTTTGGAGCGGAACCCATTTATGATGACAATGCCGAAAGCAAGGGCTGCGATGGCGTCCATTGTATAATAGCCTTCAATGAAGCCCGTAAGGAACGGGGAGTGTTGGAACTTGTCTGTTGTCGGTGCATCCCCGTACGAATAGGTGAAAAAGGCCTTAATGAATAGAATAGCCAATACGATGAGAAGTGCTGGAGTAAGCCACTGTCCCACAAGGTCGATGGCTTTCTTCGGATTCAGGCAGATCAAGAACGTCACTCCGAAGAAGATAATCGAGAATAGGAGAAGAGGCATATGCCCCTGGACGGGAAGAATCTGTTCGAACCCGAGCTCGAATGCCACATTGGCGGCCCTTGGAATACCGTAGAAGGCGCCGATGGATAAGTATACGATGATGGCGAAGATCATCCCGAAAAGGGGATGAACCCGTTCACCGATTGATAAAAGCCCATTCTTCGAAAGAGACACAGTGATGATCGTGAAGAAGGGAAGGAATACAGCTGAGAGAATGAAGCCAGTGATGGCAGGTATGAATGCATGACCTGATTCCATTCCAAGGGTAGGAGGGAAAATCAGATTCCCGGCCCCGAAGAAAAGGGAAAAGAGCATGAATCCAGCTACGATAATATGTTTTTTATTCATAATGTTGAACCTCCTGATTATATCCTGAAAAACAAAAAAGCCCGCCCCTTAAATAAAAAGGGACGAGCTTATACCCGCGTTACCACCCGAATTCCGCCTGCCAAAGAAGCAAGCGACACTTGAACGTACCAACATACGTCTTCCTGTTAACGGTGGAAAACCGGCAGTGCTTACTCCGTTCGGCACTGCGTCTCAGGGATGATTTTCAATAGGGTACCGTTCGCCTGCTCCCACCAAATGCCGGCTCTCTTTGCAACAGTGTCCCAATCTACTCTTTCCCGTCGTTGACATTTACTATAGTAGTAATCTAGCACAGAAGGAATTCATTCGTCAATTTGTTTTTTAAATATAGTATTTATTCTGACATATAAGGGAGGAACCTGTAAACGCTTAGAATCCCTGTCTGACTTCATCGAACGATAAGGAGGAATGAAGAATTTCTGATAAAGTCACTCTATAGCCATCAGGATCGATCAGGACGACTTCCCGTGCATTCCACGGTCGATCGACTGGCCCTTCCACAATGCTTGAGTCCGGAGCTCTCCCAGCAGTAAGGTGTACGTCATGCCACTGCAGATTGATGGTGATTCCCTGTGGATGAACGATTGATCCAGCAGGGATCAGCATTAGATCCTGGTATCTTTCACCGCGGATATGGGCCATCACCATCTTGTTTTCCTCCCCCCTAAGACTGTACACCTCGTTGAATTCCAAGACATCCTTGTACCATTTCACGGAACGCTCGATATCTCTCACTTCCATTTTCACAAACATGGGCATCGGATATGCTTCCATTCTGTCACTCCTTTCTGTTGATATCCTTCACTGTAATCCATGACGCTACGTAAAGGTCAACAAAAAAAAAGAGGGTGGGACAATACTAAAAAGGACCATTGAATGACGAACACGATCAGTATAGGCTCTTTATACCGCACATGATTTCTGTGCAAGACTTCGCTTTCCGCGGGAGTCTTCGTCTTGCACTCCAATCAACCGCTGCTGGAAACCATATAACAAAATAAAAACCCGAATTCATTTGCCTGATCGCAGGCAGATGAATCCGGGTTGTACTATGACTAAAACACGTTTGTCTCAGCCACTCGAAAAGGATTATAATCCGACAGAAATATATTTCACTTCCAGGTATTCGTCCATTCCCTGATGGCCGCCTTCCCGGCCAAGTCCGCTCTGCTTGAATCCACCAAATGGTGCCTGAGGAGCGGATGGCCCTCCGTCATTCAACCCGACAATCCCGTATTCCAATTGCTCACAAATGGCAATTCCTCGGGAGATGTTTTCTGTGAACACATACGCGGCCAGTCCATAGATCGAATCATTGGCACGTTCAACGGCTTCTTCTTCCGTTTTGAACGTGGTGATCGGGGCAAGGGGGCCGAATGTTTCTTCGCTCATGCAGAGCATATCGTCTGTTACGCCGGTGAGTACGGTGGGTTCAAAGAACAGCCCTTCTTTCACGCTGCCTCCCGTTGCAATTTCAGCGCCCTTTTCAACGGCGTCATCGATATGTTTTTTCACTTTATCCACGGCACGGTCATCGATGAGAGGTCCGATGTCAATGCCTTCATCCAGTCCGTTGCCGACCTTCAGCTTTTTGACCTCTGCTACATATTTTTCGGTGAATTCATCAACGATGGATTCGTGAACATAAATGCGGTTGGTACATACACAGGTTTGACCGGCATTGCGATATTTGGAAGCTACCACTCCTTTGACGGCCTTATCGATGTCCGCATCCTGGGTCACGATGGAAGGAGCGTGACCGCCAAGCTCAAGGGAGATCTTCTTCATCGTATCCGCAGAGTTCTTCATGAGGATTTTACCGACAGGAGTTGAGCCTGTGAACGTGAGCTTGCGGACGCGCGTATCATCCGTCCACGCTTCCCCGATCGTCTTGGAGTCTCCGCTCACAACATTGATGACGCCTTTCGGTATACCTGCTTCTTCTGCCAGATGGGCAAGTTTGAAGGCTGTCAGCGGTGTGAGCTCAGCCGGTTTGATGACGACGGTGCATCCTGCCGCTAATGCAGGCGCGACCTTCCGTGTGATCATCGCAGCGGGGAAGTTCCACGGCGTGATGACGGCGACGACACCGACTGGCTGCTTCGTCACGAACATCCTTTTGTCGCGTTGCGTTGCCGGAATCTGCTCTCCATACACACGCTTTCCTTCTTCAGCAAACCAGGAAATGTAGCCGTTGGCATAGTCGATTTCCCCAAGGGCCTCTTTAAGCGGCTTTCCTTGTTCCAATGTCATCGTACGGGCGAGGTCTTCGCGATTATCATGAATGAGATCATGCCATTTACGGACCAGTTCGCTCCGCTCGTAGGCTGAGTGTTTACTCCAGCTTTTAAACGCTTCAGAAGCAGCATCGACAGCGTACTTTGCTTCCTTCGTGCTTCCGTTCGGAACGGTGGCGATCACATCTGATGTGGCGGGGTTGACGACCTCGATCGTGTCGAGATCCTGACCGGTTTGTTGACCATTGATCAATAGCGCATACTTTTCCATTAAATGAACCTCCTGAATTGATTGGTTGATAAGATAGTGAGAGTTTTCCCTCTCTATATGTAGCTTAAACGTTACCTCAAATGTTGCAGTGACGCCAACAAATGAACCTCGAAGTTCCTGTGTTTATTCTTATTCAGGTTGAGGGAACATATACCGTATGAACTTAGATTACCAAGGAGGAATCCACTGTGAAAGCAATTGTGATCAATCAATATGGAAGCAAGGATGTTTTGGAAGAAAAGCAAGTAGAGAAGCCGGCAATCGGTGATGATCAGGTGCTGGTAGAGAACCATGCAACTTCAATCAATCCGATCGACTGGAAGCTGAGAGAGGGATACCTGAAGCAGATGCTTGATTTTGAATTCCCGATCATACTTGGATGGGATGTAGCAGGCACCATTTCTGAAATCGGTAAGAACGTCAGCGGCTATTCCATCGGCGATCGGGTATTCGCCCGTCCGGAAACGACGAATCAGGGAACCTATGCGGAGTATGTGCCGGTGGATGCCCATCTGCTAGCACCCATGCCGGATTCCATGAGCTATGAAGAAGCAGCAGCAATCCCACTTGCTGGATTGACGGCCTGGCAGTGCCTGGTGGATTTTGGTGAAATCAAGAAAGGCGATAACGTATTGATCCATGCAGGATCAGGAGGAGTCGGAAGTTATGCCATCCAGATTGCTAAGAGCTTCGGGGCCCATGTCGCCACCACTGCGAGCGGGAAGAACGAGCAGTTTGTCCGGTCCTTGGGGGCAGATGAATTCATCAACTACCGGGAGCAGGATTTCAGCGAGCTCTTATCAGACTATGATCTTGTCGTCGATACGATGGGAGGAAAGGTTCAGGAGGACAGCTTCAAGGTATTGAAAAAAGGTGGCAAGCTCGTCTCCATCGCCGAACAGCCTTCTGAAGACTATGCGGCCGACTTCACAACGAAATTCCTGTGGCTGGAGCCGAACGGCGAACAGCTGAAGAAGCTGGCGGACCTTTATGAGAAGGGAGAACTGAAACCGATCATAGGAGAAACCTTCGACCTCAGTGAACAAGGCTTGAAGGATGCCCATGCCCTAAGTGAAACTCATCATGCAAAAGGGAAGATCATCATCAAAGTGAAGTAGAAACAGAACCAGTGAAAATCCGGGTGTGCTCACTTCCTGAACGGAAGGGCAACGCCCGGATTTTATATTTTTTATGGGAGTCTCAAAATGGTTTTGTATTTTTCTACCTATTATTGGGGGTGTGAATGCCTTTTATTGTATGCTCTGATTCAAACAACCCCTCCAGAAGATATCGTTGAACCCCTTTACAGCACTGAGCGGCCTCCCTGTAATGCCTCCTGCTTGCTTCTACATCCCCGCTCAGGGAGTGGAGTCGGCCGAGGATACTTTCTTTCATCCATTCTTTTGACATGGAATCGGCCCTCTCTGCGGCTTCTTCAAGCCTTCCTTCCTCTAGCAATAAATGAACCTGGTAATACTCCCTTACCTGCGACTGTTTAACTTGAAGAAGATGGGAAGCGGCGCTTCGTACATCCTTTCGCTGTGCAGCCTCTGCAAGAAGGAAAATCGCTTGGTGTGCGGGAGATTTGTACTTTCGCAGGACCTTGTTGAGCTGATCCTTCACCAGGAGAGGGTCACCTTGGCCGAGCGCCCAATAAAAGCCCAGTATCGGCTGCCTTGTGCGTGCAGATAAAAACTGTTCAACTTTGTGTGAATCTGTTGCATGGTACATATAATACATATAGGGAATCATGGCAATGAGAAGGACAGAGGCTGTGATCACCGTTACGACTGCACCAAAAGGAAGATCAAAAAAACCACCTGTAATACCTAAAGTAATAGCGAAGCTGAACATGATGATGTACTGTTTTTTGCTGATCATGGATGGTTCCTTTCCGGTTCGTCTCCAGTCTCTTCATCTACCGCCGGGATTTCCTGTTCTTCATGGAATTCCACTTCTGTCTGCCCGGTGATCCCGTCAAATGGCGTATAGAAGAGCGAAGGAGACCGTTTCTTTTTGAATGATTTTATCCCTGCGATGATGAGGAGCAATGTCACAGAGAGGGGGAGCAGGGCGAATGCCAGCAGCTCCATCATGAATCGTTGGACGAGCTTGTGGCTACGGCGCTTGCAGACATGGTGGCGATCATGGCAGTCTGCTGTGCTTGGATCAGTGTCTCGATCGTCGTCGACAAGCTCGTCGTGGCGAGGGAAGAATCCTCCAAGTGATTGCTCACATAGAAGTTCACGGCCATCATGAAATTCACATCTTTATGCCATCTGAATGCTTTGATCCTGTTCAGGTTGTCCCATACGGAACGGACCCTGCCGCAGTCCGCATCTTTGACGAATGACAGCAGGGCGACCTGCGGATAGTAAGCCGGTTTCATGCGGATTCCTTCCGAGCGGAGGGCATCATATACCCCTAGAACCCTTGATATCAGGGCTTCCGGTCCTTCTTCCTCCTGAAGGGAAAGGATATGGCTCATCGTCTGGAGATCATTCCCTTTTCGGAAGCCTTCATGGTTCAGCTGGTCGTAAAAGGACTCGATATAGCTCACAATATTCTCCTGTTCCTTTGTAGCGAGAAGTACGGCAAAAGGATAGTCGCTATGGCCGGTCAGAAATAAATGTTCCTTCGCCATACGCTTATATAGGGCAAGTGCCCGTTCAGGCAGGCTTGAATCCGTTTCTTCCTCACCAAGGACGGCAAGGGCAGCAAGATGGGTGAAGATTCCCCTCTTGAAACCTGCTTCAATGAGGCGGTCATAAAGAGCTTGGAGGCGTTCAAATTGTAGGCGTGGGTCTTCAGATTTCACATCGAGAAGGGCAGCGAATGAAAAGCGCAACTGCGTTTTCAAGTGAGAAAACATACCGGTTTCTTTTTTGATCATTTCGCTTATCTCCAAGAAGCGCTCCACGTCAAAAGCATGATCATTCGTACAGTAAATGGAGGCGGTCAGCATGAGTGCCCGTTGATCGGAAACCTGCCAGCGGAGACGCTTTTTCAAGGTGGTATAGATGAATTCATACTGATCGATCTGGTCTTGGATCATATTGAACACGTCCTTAAATGATTGATTCCTTTATATACGGATGTAATGGTTTGGGGTTTCATTTTCCTGCAGATGTCAATTTCTTATATGAAAGAAGCCATCTGCATTGTCCTGCCATACAAGAATCGTTATTAAATTTTTTACAATTTGAGTGAGAAATAGTTAATAGTCTGCTATGGTGATGTAGGATACATACTTTGTTAAACCACCAATATCTGAATGGGGGTATACTACGAGGGCGTTGAAGCAGCATCTGTCCTCAGAAAGCCGAAAAAGACAGGGAGGCTTCCGGGTTTCAATGTATTCTACATAAGGGGGGAATCAAATGGAAATGCTGGAGCGGTTGAATCAGTGCATCGACTATATTGAGAAGAATCTGGACGGAGTAATCGATCCGGATGAGCTATCTGCGCTCTCCATGTATTCCCATCATCATTTCCAGAAGATGTTTTCCGTCATCTCCGGGTGCCCGCTTGCGGAGTATATCCGGAAGAGGAGGCTCACCGTAGCGGCCCAGGAACTCATGGTGACAGAGGCAAAAGTGATCGATGTTGCCCTGAAGTATGGATATGAAACGCCGGAGTCGTTCTCGAAAGCGTTCCGGAAGCTTCATGGAGTGCCGCCTTCGAGGATACGTTCAGCGTCTGTCAGGGCGTACCCGAGATTGGGTTTTAAACTTCAGATAACAGGGGTGAACGAGATGAATTATCGCATGGTTGAAAAAGAAGCGTTCGAAGTGGCGGGGATCGGCAGGAGAATGAGCACGCAGGATGGAGAAAACCTAAGGGAGATCCCTAAGTTCTGGGAGCAGGTGAACAGGGATGGGATTGACCGGGAGATTTGCAGGGCTGCCAACGCCGATTCGATTATGGGCGTGTGCCTGCACGAAGATCGCACCAAGGATGAATTCACGTATTTCATCGGGGCTGAAAATACGGTGGCTACGGTAGCCTATGAAACGCATACGATGCCTGCTGCCACTTGGGCGGTATTTGAGGTGGTGGGTCCGATGCCTCTGGCCATACAGCGCGTATGGGAGAGGATCTTCACAGAATGGTTCCCGTCCACGGGATTTGAGCACAGCGGTGGTCCTGAGTTCGAACTGTACCCGATGGAAGACGCCGGGGCAGAAGACTTTCGCTGTGAGGTATGGGTGCCCGTTAAGAATCGTTAATATCATGTTGAAGCAAGGCAACGTCGTGTTGCCTTTTTTTGATTTTCAAGAATGTTCTTATTCATTCCTCCTAAAACTGGACCTTCTTGTTATAATGTAAGAAAAAGGATATGTGGATTGGGAGTGAATCGATGGTTTTCCGAAGGACACGTATGTCAAAATGGGCGCTCATGCTCGTGCCCGTCATCTTACTATGCAATATTCTACTGTATCAATCTTCAGTACAACTCTACCTAGATATTCATATCAGCAAAGAAGTGGTGTTCGGCAGCCTCCTTGACCTGGTGGTCGTCCTGCCGGCTTTGATGTATGCAGCATTCAGACTTTCCAAAAAACAGCTTGCAGGTATCGTGGTATTCGGTCTCGTCCTCGCAAGATTCATACTCCCCGAAGCATACTTTGCTCAGTACACGATTCTGCTGTATGCCGGACTGGCGGTCGAAGTGATCGTTGTCATGGGAGAACTTGCACTGGTCTTCCTCCTGGTGAAAAAGATACCGGACATAAAGGGCTATATGAGGGAGTCTGGAAACGGACCCCTGTTTTCACTTCTCCCCGCAGCCATACGGAATGTAAAGGATCATTTTATCGTCAGGTTGATCACCTCTGAAATCCTCACAATCTACTACGGTCTAATGAGCTGGAAGCGCAAAGCACCCGTCCATCGCGGAGTGGTGACCATGCATCAAACCACCAGCCACACAGCCATGAATCTCATGTTGATCCACGCCATCGTCCTGGAATCAGTGGGGTTTCATTGGTGGCTCCATGATATTCAACCGGTCCTGTCCATGGTGCTCCTCATACTCAATGTATACGGGGTCATCCTGTTCCTTGCTGAGATTCAGATCGCCCGCCTGCATCCCCTTGAAGTGAAGGACGGGATGATCTATATCGGCCAGGGACTTCAAAAGAGGATTGTCTTTCCTATAGAAAATATTGAACACATGGAGTGGGGTGGAAAACCAGCTGAAGCCGGTCTTCTCCTCATGTATAAAGATTTTGAAGAAGTGGAGCCCCAGGTTGTCATCACATTGAAGGAAGAAGCAGAAGCCACACTATTCATGGGTAGGAAGGTCATGGTGCGTGAAGTGGCCATCAGGGTGGATGATCCAAACCGCCTGAAAGAATTATTGGTGTGACCCGTATCTTTTTCGGCTTCCCATCCGTTAGTAGTGTGAGAGGATGATAAGGAGTGAAGGATATGCAACCTGTAGAAAAGTCGCCTCACCCAGGCGGCATGAAGGAACAAAGGGACAGTCTCCTACGATACTGCCGCTTTCTGACGAAAAATCAGTGGGATGCCGACGAGATTGCACAAGAGTCCCTTGCCAGGGCATTGGAACATTACCGACATGAGGAGTGGACCCAAGCACTGCTGAAGCGTATCGCTTATTCTGTGTGGATTGATGTAACGCGTAAGCGGAGATGGGAAACGGTGGAAGCTTCACGTCAAGAGCAGTCGTATCAATTGTCCGGTTTTGATTGCGCCCACCTTCTCCGTCACCTTACCCCGAAGCAGATGGTCACCTTCGTTCTGAAAGAAGCATTTCAGTTCCGCATTGCAGAGATTGCTTCCATATTGAACATGAGTGAAACCGGGATCAAGGCGCTATTGAGTCGTGCAAGGAACAGACTGAAAAATCTGCAGGATGAGCCTGGCATGGAGGAACCTTCCGACATTCAAAAACAACTGGATGCCATCCTGCTCCGTACCCTTCGTGCACAGGATCCTGCCCTTCTTCTTCAGTTTATCCCGACGCTGTTAGCCCGTCAGTCGACGGTAAGCGGTGAACGTCTGCATGTCCACTCCTCCTTCTTCCTCTCCAACGCAGCATAATGGAGGAGGATACAAGATGAATGCCATACCGTATGTGATTGAACAATCGAGTAACGGGGAGCGCTCCTACGATATCTATTCAAGACTGCTGAAGGACCGGATCATCATGGTAAGCGATGAAATCAACGATGCCATGGCCAACAGTATCGTCGCCCAGCTCCTGTTCCTGGCGGCAGATGCGCCTGACAAAGATATCTCCCTTTACATCAATAGTCCCGGTGGTTCGACTTCCGCCGGTTTTGCCATTTTCGATACGATGGAGTATATTACTCCGGAGGTGAGGACGATCTGTACAGGGATGGCCGCGTCCTTCGGTGCCATGCTCCTCCTTGCCGGCACCAAGGGGAAGCGGATGGCCCTTCCGAATAGTGAAATCATGATTCACCAGCCTCTCGGGGGGGCACGTGGGCAGGCGACTGACCTCGAGATCTCCGCGAAACGGATCGTCAAACTTCGTAAGCATCTCAATGAAATCATCGCGGAAAGGACGGGAAAGCCCCTGGAACAAGTCGAAGTCGATACCGACCGGGATTACTTCATGACGGCGGAGGAAGCGCTGGAATACGGGATCATTGATCATATCGTCAAAAAATAAGAGTGGGGCCCTTCTGGTATCAGAAGGGTTTTTGAATTGAAGGAGGTTTGCTTTCATTCTCTGGTTCCATCCTTTATGATGAGGGAAAATAGAGAAAAAGAGGGTTTATAGTATGAAGAAAATCCATAGTGATATCATCCAGTTCAGGGGTACTCACTTCGAATTCGGGAAGATGCAGGGAGATAAGTTGAAGGGTTCCTTGACGGTACGGAACAGAGAGAATCAATGGAAAGTGAGAAGACCGAGATTTGACATTGATCAGGAAGAAGCGGAGACGGCCATCAAGCGGTTCGCCCCCTATGTGTGGGAAGAAATTCTAGGCCTTCAGGAAGCCCTTGGGTGGCCGATGGAATCGGTGCTGAGGGAATTCGGCGGGTATCGGGTCCCCTATGGAAAATCAGGCTGCTCCATCATGACTGGAAACGGCTATCTCATACGGAACTATGACTATCACCCAAAAACCTACGAAGGCCGGTATATGCTCTTCCAGCCTGCTGATGGGGGATATGCCATGATTGGTCCGAGCCAGCGTACGACGGGCCGTATGGATGGCATGAATGAACACGGGCTGGCCATCGGCTATAATTTCATGCACCGCAAGAACCCGGGGCCGGGTTTCATCTGCTGCATGATTGGACGTCTGTTGCTTGAGTCATGCAGGAATGTGCCAGAAGCAGTCGACATGTTGAAGGAAATCCCCCATCGCAATTCCTTCAGCTATGTGCTCCATGATGCAGAGGGGAGGACGAAGATCGTGGAGGCCTCTCCACGTGGAATCGAGGTAAGGGAAGATCACGCGTGCACGAATCACTTCGACATCCAAGTAGGGGAGAATCGAAATCATCTTGGAGATTCCATGAGGAGGCTTTCCATCCTGAAAGAGCACCCGGGACTGGAAGCCGGGGAAGCCTTCAGGCTAATGAATGACCGTGATAAAGGAGTCTTCTCCGAGCTTTATGGAAGCTGGGCGGGGACCATCCATACATCCGCCTATTTCCCTAAAGAAGGAAAAGCATGGTTCGCCCTCGGCGGAGATCGAGAACCGGTTGAATTCGATTTTACCGAATGGCTACATGGAAAAGAGATCGGGAAAGAGAGAATCGAAGGGGAAGTGGACACAGATATTCCGTTCCTTCATATAGATGAAGGGGCGGATTGGTTTAAACGATGAAGAGCAAAGCCCGCCTGGGTATTTAGGCGGGCTTTTTCCATCATATTGCCTTTTGTATAAAACTCCTTAGAAGGAGGAAAATTCAAAAAAATACGTCCGTAAGACCTATTTTCATTTTCTGATATTACCTTTTCTTTAGTTCCTTTTAACAAATTTACGGAATTTAGCAAGAGTGACAAAATAGGCACATAGCTTTTAAATCCCTTCTCAGTATAATATAACTAGGAACAACTCGGAGGGATGCAGATGGAGCACAAAAAAAGAACTTGGCTTGGCAGGATGCGGAAGGTTAAGGGCTTAAGCCAGGATGAAGTCGCCAAACTCGTACATATTGACAGATCTTATTATTCGAAGATCGAGAATGGCTTGAGAGCTCCCAGTGAAAAGCTAGCAGAGGACCTCGCCGACCTGCTTGGATTCCACTATTCTGTATTCGGTATGGAAAAGAGTCCGTTCTTTTTTGCTTTGAGGCATTCGAAAGTGGTATTGGCACATTTCGACCTGAATCTGCGCTACACGTGGCTCTTTAATCCTCACGCAGATTTTGATCCTGTCCTTGCGGTCGGAAGGACCGACGTGGAGATGGATAAAGGCAGCGGGTCTGAACAGCTGATGCAAATGAAGCAGGAAGTGATCAGCTGCCGCATGACCATGAGTAAGAAGATCACCTTTACCCTTTCCGATGGTGACGCGTCCTATGATGTGACCTGTCATCCATTATTCAACGCCAGGGGAGTCCTGATCGGAGGGAGCACGGCAGCCATTCGATTACCGGTGTGCATTTTGCCGAAGGTTCATTCATGACAGAAGATCAGGATGGGGGGATACGATGTATCCGGAAGCCTTGACATTACTATTGCTGGATTTTCTATTTATCATTACCGGATTGCTCTTCTTTGCACTGTATTATGACTTAAAGAAGAAATTCCCCTCGAAGGTCTGTGCCCTCATGGTAGCGATTCCTGTTATCCTCTTATGCATGCTGTTCAGCTATGAGATCACTGAAGGCGTTTATGCAGATTTGAGGAGGATCCCCTTCTTCTTGGCAAGCCTTTACTTCGGTCCCCTCGTTTCGATTATCCTGGTCGCGGTCATCGTCGTGTTCCGATTCATTCTCATCGGTCCTGAACTGATCCATCTGGTGATCTTCAATTATCTTTTGGCGTTTCTGGTCATTGTCCCAATCAGTAAGAGGTTCTCTTACTATTCATTGAAGTGGAAACTGGGAATCATGATCATCCTGTGTACATATATGTCACTATTCAATCTATCTTTCGGCGAGCTGTATGATCCGAAGACAAAAGCCGAGGAATACATGCTCCTGCTGATTGTTCCTGTTGCAGCGTCTGTCATTGCTATTCTTTGTGCCGAGATGATCCGTAATCTCATCACCTTGAAGCGAAAGGAACAGAAACTCGAGAAGCTGAACATGGTGGGGCAGCTGGCAGCGAGTATTTCCCATGAGGTCCGGAATCCCCTGACTTCTTCTAAAGGATTCCTTCAACTGATCAGGGAAGAGAAGGATGTGGAGCTGCAGCGGCAGTTCATCGAGCTGTCCCTGGTGGGCATTGAACAGGCAACAGGTGTGATCGAAGACTATCTGACGTTCACGGATGCTGTACCGGATGAGGCTATACTGATCGATGTCCGTTTGGCCATCACGGAAGTAGCAAACGAATTGGAGTCTTTTTCGTCGGAGCGGAAAATAAGGGTGTACCTTGAGCTGGAGGAAGGGGTATTCATACGAGGGCAACGCCGCAGCTTCAGTCAGTGCATGATGAATATGATGCGGAATTCCATCGATTCCATGCCTGCCGGAGGTAAACTGACGGTAAAGGTGGAAAAGAAGGAGAAAGTACTCATTTCGATCTGCGACACGGGAGTGGGCATGACGAAGGATCAAATCAGACGATTCGGGGAACCCTTTTTCACCATCAAAGATGAGTCGACGGGCCTCGGGGTCATGGCGGCCCATATTATCGTCCAAGCCATGAAAGGGAATATCACCGTGAAAAGCGAACCAAACAAAGGAACGACCATTTATATCGAATTGAATCCTGGAATTGCATGAAGAAAGCCGGCGGATGCCGGCTTTTATTCATTCACTCTATACAAATTTCACGATATCATCAAACGGACGGCGGGTTTTTTCTGCCGGATCCTTCACGCGATATCCGAATGCCACCATGACAGAGATGCTGAAGCTGCCATCTTCAAGAAGTCCTTCTTCCTCAAGGAGCTTGTTCATCTTTTCGATGTGGAAGCCTTCAATCGGACAGGAATCCACTCCGATTTCGGCTGCAGCCGTCATCATATTGCCTAGTGCGAGATAGGTTTGTTTGCCTGCCCAGTCGTAAAGCGGGCGGTCACCACCAAGAAGGTTGAAGTCTTCTTTCTGGAATTCTTCGATTCTGCTCAAGTATTTTTGAAGATGCTCATCGGGCATATGTTTCACTTCTTTGAAGTGCTGCTGAAGATAGTCCGCATCGTAGCGTGTATCTTTTTTCGTCCTTGCGAGCAGGATCACGAAGTGGCTCGCTTCAGGGAGTTTTCCGTAGGCTCCCCATGCCGCATCCTTGATCTTTTGACGGAGCTCTTCGCTCTGGATCACGAGGAAGCGCCACGGCTCGAAGCCGAATGAAGAGGGAGAAAGACGCCCGACTTCCATGATGAATCGGAAATCATCATCGGAAACCTTTTTCTCAGGATCGAATTCCTTCGTTGCATGCCTGTCCAGATGGGCAGCGAGTATTTCTTGTTTGCGCTGTTCTTTGTTTTGCACTGCGATCACTCCTATCCATTTGATGAGAACACATTCACCCTACCACATGCGGGAGGGAAGTGCATGTATTTAGTATGGCGGAGGTGCAGGATTCCATTCTTTTGAAGTGATTCATGTATAATGGACGTAATTCAAAGGGCTTAGAGCCTGTTAGGGAGATTCTTATGAAAACAGATTACGACCGCCTGCTTCACATCGAGACAGATAAACGGCAAATGGGCTTCCACCGGTCTTTTCACTATCATCGATATGAACCGACGCCGTATGAGGCGCTGGATGAGTTTTGCGAGCAGTATCCATTCTCCAAATCAGACCGGGTTGTGGACTTTGGATGCGGGAAGGGACGCTTGAACTTTTATCTTCACCACCGGTTCAAATGTACAACAATCGGTGTTGAAATGAACAGGGACTTCTACCGGGACGCCATGGTGAACTTGGATCATTATCTCCGGCATGCCGGAATCCGGAAAAATAACGTCCACTTCAAGGAGTGCCTGGCAGAGGACTATGCCATTCACCCCCGGGATAACCGCTTTTATTTTTTCAACCCGTTTTCTGTCCAGATCTTCATGAGCGTCATCAATAACATTCTTCATTCCGTAGAAGGGCACCTAAGAGACGTGGACATTATCCTGTATTACAGCCCTGATGATTATATTCACTATATGGAAGATCATCCTCTATTTCGCTTGAAAGCAGAAGTGGACCTGACCGGTCGATTTGCGGAGAATCCATATGAGAAGTTTAGGGTTTATGAGCTTTTTTATGGCGGTGAAGGGTGAAGGGTGTTTCTTTATTTTTCCTTTTTTATGAAACCTTTCATCGCGCCATGCGTACATAGGAGTAGAAAGCGGACGCTTTCATAAGGAGGATGGGACATGTACAAATGGGTGTGGGCGAGCTTTTTGATTGTGATCTTGGTGACCATTGGTCTTTGGGTGACAAAAGGAGCGGAGTCTGCCATTCTGCTTCTCTCGGGATATGGTCTCGTTTTCTTCTTTCTGGTTTATTTCATGTTCCCGAAGTCAAAGAAGCAGTAGGTTGGAGAAAAGAAGAAGGATGATCCTGCATGGAGGATCATCCTTCTTCTTTATAGAGGACGGCTTCAAGGAGAAAGTCGACGATATGGACGGCCCGCACGGTGTCAGACAGCCCTTCACGTTCGATTCCGAGTTTCATCTGAAGGAGGCAGCCGGGATTCGAGGTGACGATGGTCACGGCCCCTGTGTCCTTGGCGTGCTTCATTTTCGTATCCAGGATCTTCATCGACATGTCGGACTCGACGATATTATAAATGCCGGCAGAACCGCAGCAGTGGTCTGCCTGCTTCATCTCGTGGTACTCGGCACCACCGACTGCCTGAAGGAGCATGCGTGGCTCGAGGAACGTCTTCTGTACGTTCCTGAGGTGACAGGAATCCTGATACGTGATGATCTGAGGTGCTACCTTCAAATCTTTTCCGTGGAATCCAAGTTCGACAAGGATGGATGAAATGTCCTTGATTTTAGCAGTGAAACGCTCTGCCCGAGCATTCCATTCCGGATCTTCTTTCAATAGATGATCATAGTCCACAAGGAAGGCACCGCATCCCCCTGCATTGGTGATGATGTAATCGGCACCGCAACGTTCAAACGCGGCGATGTTTTCTTTTGCAAGCTTTTTCGCTCCGTCCTTCTCACCGCTGTGACCATGAAGGGCCCCGCAGCATGTTTGGGCTTGTGGAATGACAATTTCACACCCGGCCTGTTGGAGGAGGGTCGTCGTTGCGTTGTTGGTGCTGAGAAACAGCGTATCCATGAGACAACCGCTGAAGAAGGCGACTTTTTTCTTTTTGGTTCCTGCAGGCTCCAGGTGACGCGGACGATCGGTCATATCACCGCGTCTTGGCACCTTGGGCAGGACCTTTTCCATCGTGGCCAAGTGATCAGGCAGGATGTTCATGAGTCCCGATGCCCTCACGGCTTTCTGGATTCCTGAACGCTGATAGAAGCCGAGCAGGGAAGTGGCGGTCCGCATCCTGTCAGGGTGGGGGAACAGCCCGGAAAATACCGTCTTTCTTACGACCTTCTCTCGAATGGAGTGCTTTTTGTTCTTGTTGATGATATCCCTTGCTTCTTCCAGGAGGTGCCCGTACTTCACCCCTGAAGGACAGACGGGCTCGCAGGCGCGGCAGCCCAGACATAGATCGAGGGAACGTTCCACATCTTCGTCCGGTTCGATGACACCGTCGACGACGGCCTTCATCAGGGCGATCCTGCCGCGGGGAGAGTGTGATTCCTTGAATCCTGATTCGATGTAGGTCGGGCAGGATGGGAGGCAAAATCCGCATCTCATGCAGTTAAGAAGTTCATCCTCATCCATCCGTTCCTTGAACTCTTGCTGCATTTTCGTTCGTTCACTCATCGTGAAATCACCACGCGCTTCCTGGATTCTTTGGCAAATACTTTATTCGGGTTCATGATATTACCTGGATCGAATGCCTGTTTGATGAGCTTCATGGCATTCACCCCCTCGGGTCCAAGCTTCCATTCAAGATATGGCGCCTTCATCATCCCCACACCATGTTCTCCCGTGATCGTACCGCCCAACGAAATCGCTTCAGAGAAAATGTCGGCGAAGGCCGCTTCCACCCGCTCCATCTCTTCGTGATCCCTTGCATCGGTTGCGACGGTTGGATGGAGGTTCCCGTCACCTGCATGCCCGAACGTACAAATGTTGAGTTTGTATTTTTCAGCGATGCGATTGATGGCCGAGACCATCGTGGCAATCTCAGAACGAGGCACGGTGGCGTCCTCCAGAATGGTCGTCGGCTTCAACCGGGCAAGGGCAGAGAGGGCGGATCGTCTTGCCGTCCTGAGAGCTTCCGCTTCTTCAGGTGTAGCAGCAAGCTCAACGGATACGGCGCCGTGCTCCAAACAGATCTCCTTCATTCTCTCCATATCCCTTGTGACGAGTTCAGCGGGTCCGTCCTGTTCGATGAGAAGCACGGCCTTCGCTTCTGTAGGGAGACCGATCCTGGCGAAATCCTCGACGACAGCGAGGGTCGGCTGATCGAGGAATTCCAGGGTGGCCGGAATGATCTTGCCGGAGATGATATGGCAAACACTCCTGGCCGCAGCCTCCATGTCTCCGTATGTGGCAAGCATCGTCTTCTTCGTTTCCGGGAGAGGCACGAGCTTCAGTGTCGCTTCAGTGATGATTCCGAGCGTCCCTTCCGAACCGACAAGGAGCCTCGTCAGATCGTAACCGGCCACATCCTTGGCGAGCTTTCCGCCTGTCCGGATGATGTCTCCGTTCGGAAGTACAGCTTCCAAGGCCAGGACGTAGTCACGTGTCACCCCGTATTTGAGGCCCCTGAGGCCACCGGAATTTTCGTTGATATTCCCGCCGATGGTAGAGATCTTCATGGAGCTTGGATCCGGTGGATAAAAGAGACCCTTCGCTTCAACGGAGGCTATGAGTTCCCCCGTGATCACACCGGGCTGGACGGTGACGGTGAGATTCTCCTCATCGAGTTCCAGGATGCTGTTCATCCGTGTGAAGAGGAGGACGATTCCGCCCTCGGTAGGGCAGGTGCCGGCACACAGGTTGGTACCTGACCCCCTCGGTACGATCGGTATGCCATGCTCTCCGCACACCTTCACGATCCCTGCAATCTCCTTGGCTGAAGAGGGAGAGAGGATGGCATCAGGCATCGCCTGATAGTTAGGGGTGGCATCGTATGAATAGACGAGCCTCTCTGCGGGGCTGTCATAGTAGTAAGCTTCTCCTACAATGCTTATGAATGATTGCTTGATAGACGAAGTGATCATGGGTGATCCCGCCTTTCTGATATTCTTGTAGATTCAGTTCTTTCCGGGAAACGGGGCAGGGGTGATGGAACCAAGGATCACATAATTCCCGGCACCGGTCGCACCTGGTACATTCCCCGGCTGCCCGTTCAACGTCTCGTGCGCAAGAAGGGCGAAGGCGATGGCCTCTTTGGCATCGGATGAGTAGCCTATTTCTTCCTGTGTGAGGAGAGTGCAGGTTGGAAGCAATTCCTTCATCATGAGGATGAGGCTTGAGTTATAGCTTCCTCCTCCGCCAATGATGATTTCATCCACCTCATAGAAAGGAAAGATGAACGTCTTATAGGCATCAACGATAGAGCGGGCCGTAAAGTAAGTCGCCGATGCGATGAGATCTTCTTTCGGAAGGTGAGGGAACTCCTCCATGATGCGGTGGATGAAAATATCCCCAAACTGTTCCCTGCCAGTTGATTTAGGGGGCTTCCTTGAGAAAAACCCTGCTTCCCATTCCATCCATTCTTCCACAATCTTTTCATGCACCTTCCCCGTAGAAGCAATGGCCCCGTCTTCATCGAATGGCTTGCCGTAAAGCCTCTCGCATAGCCCGTCGATGATCATATTTCCCGGTCCTGTATCGAATCCGTACACGTCTTCAAGGGAACCGTCCTTGGATAGGACGGTGACATTCCCGATCCCCCCGATGTTTTGAAGGAGTCGCCCCACTCCAGGCGACCGGTAGAGGATGTATTCCGTGTAGGGAACGAGGGGGGCTCCCTCGCCACCTGCAGCGACGTCCATGGACCTGAAGTTTGATACAACGGCAGTATTCGTCATGTATGCGATCACGCTGGGCTCACCGATCTGGAGAGTGGAAGGGACAGAATCCGCCGTGGGGAAAGGCTGGTGAAATACGGTCTGCCCGTGGGATCCGATGACATCGAGATCCTCCAGCGGAACACCTGCTTCCGTGCAAAGCCCAATGACGGCCTCCCCGTATATGCGGCCAAGCTCGAAGTGAAGGCTGGAGAGGGCAGGAGTGGAAGAGTGTTCCTCACTGATGACCTCGAAGATTTTCTTTTTGACTGACTGTGGGAAGGGGGTGGAGGTGTAATGGATCAGCGTGCAGGCTGCACTGCTTCCCGTCCCTTCCAAGGATACGAGGGCAGCATCCACCGCATCGACGGATGTGCCTGACATGAGCCCTACGGCTAGACGTTTGACCATTTAATGTTTCCTCCTCATTCTTGAATAAGTCGTGACGGCACCCAAGGCCGGGGACATTGGACTCAAAAGGATAGTCACATCTGGGTAGGTCTCTGAGACTACCTGTTTAAAAGATGTTTGAACTACGTTGCTTGCTTCCAAAACGCTTCCCTTTATGGCCACCTTCAACGATGAAAGGGAAAGGTTACGGGCGAGCTGAACGGTCTGCATCCCTAGGGAAGCCCCGGCTTTTTGCAGGATCATCTGGGAAGAAGCATCCCCGTCCTGAGCACATGCATCCACGATCTTGGACAAGGAGGCGATTTCCCCCTTATCGGATGTGTAGATGAATCCTTTCAACCCCTTCCCGTCAACAGCACCAATCTCCTTCATCACTGCATGTGAGAGGGGAGACAGGGGGACATCTCGATCGATTTCAGAAGTGATGATCTGAAAGGCCTGGATAGCAATGGAATAGGCACTCCCCTCGTCACCGAGAAGATGGCCCCATCCTCCGGTCACGCCTGTCATCGTACCGTGGCGGCCGTGGGAAATGGATCCCGTTCCCGCAATGGTGAGGATCCCGTCGCCGTCACCGATCGCACTGTCGAATGCCAGCTCAGCATCACTGATGATCCACATGGGGGAGGGAGACAGGGGTGCGAGAACGTCCTTCACCCGTCCCTCAAGCGGCCCCGATTGAAGCCCGGCCATCCCGATGACGATGGCATCTGCGTCTCCGTCATGCAGACAGTCATTGAGAACCAATGTAAGGTGTTCCATGGCTTGTTGAAATGATACGGAAGGATTGCCATGACCGGCAACCGATTCGAAGAGCACATTCCGTTGCTCATCCATCACGAGAGCCTGTGTCTTCGTCCCACCTGCGTCTATTCCTATGATTCTCCCCATCTGTCAGCCTCTTTTTTCGAAGGCGAATTTGCCCCATGGTTGCAGATAATCGAGGAGGACGATCTCTTCTTCGCGAATCCGGGCGACCACATTCGTCTTACCGGAATTTTTCATGTCTTTCAAGGCGATCTGAAGCTCACCGGCATATTGGGCGTACAGGTCATTCTCAATGATGATGTCTCCACGTCTGATGTCACGGGTGTTATGGGGAGCGAACTCTCGACCGCGATACTTCACCCGGCTCTGGGTGGAACGGATCATATAATCCGACACGTCCCCGCGGTAGAAATGAGGCTCCTCGAACAGGATGGTTTCTTCAAGTTCCGTAGTAGTATCCACCACATCCACAGAGAACGTGATTTTTTGAAGATTAAGAGAACTGAGGAGCTTCAATTCCCGTTCGGAAGCATATGCGTTACTGATGATCACATCATCGATCAGCCCCGTTGCAAAAAGGTGTTTTGCCTGGACGTCGATTGGAAGGTCCCGGTGCATTTCAAGGGTGGGAAGCCCTTCGACTACCGGCCAGGGTCCGAATGTCGCATCTTCCGAAGAGACGAATGCCGCGGTCCTCATACCGAGATCTTTAAACTTCTGACTGCACTCGACGAAGAACGGATAAGACAACCCCGAGTAGCGGTGAGGATAAAAGTTATGACAGCCTAGGAGTGCGTCCTTGTTGGGCTGATAAGTCATGATGTTGTCGATGTATTTTGTGGCATTGCTCATATTGAGTTCGATCTTCAGGTCATACGGATTGAAGGACATCATGGACTCCTCCTGCCCGGTATACCCCATATCGAGACGGATGCCATGGGCTCCCAGATCTGCAAAGAAGGAGAGATCATCATAAGAGATGTTCAGCTCCTTGAAGATGCGCGGTGAGATGTCTGCAATGACTTCCATGCCGAGCTCTTTTGCAAAAGAGATGGTATCCTTGAAGTTTGCAAGGATCGCGTCTTTTTCCCCCTCTACTGATAGAAGACAGGTGAATACTCGTTTGAATCCATAGGAAGAAGCCAGTTCAAGGTACGCTTTGTCATCTTCCACCTTTGAATGATTGGGATAAATTGATACTCCGAGACGTTTACTCATCTATTCTTCCTCCTTATCGGGTTTCTAATTGGTGGATGCGTTTCAACATAGGGATCATCTGCTCGATGAGCGTTATCTCACTGATGGAAGTCATGAGGTGATCCTGGGCATGGATCATGAGAAGGGACTTTTCGAAGCTGTCCCCGTTCAGCTCCGCTTGAATCAGCGATGTCTGGGTGTTATGGGCCTTGTTCAGCTCCACATGTGCGTCTTTCAAGAGCTGATCGGCTTCATCGAATTTCCCCTCATGCGCCATGGAAAGTCCTTCATAGGCGATGGCTTTTGCGTTCCCTCCATTTGAAATGATTTCAAAGATTTCTACTTCTACATTTTTGGTCATCTTCCTATTCCTCCTAGTACTCTTATAGAACTGTTTTATTCAGCTTGGTAAAATAAAAGTTTAGAAATTTCAAAAATATATTGAAATTTAATTTCATTATCGCATATAATCATAGTAAATTGAAAGCCTTTACAATACAACTCATTTTTTTGGAGGTGACCATGACAGAGTTTCACGTATTAAAACACATCAAGAGTCAGATGGAAGCATTCACTCCTTCTGAGCGCGCAGTAGCAGAATATGTACTGGAATATCCCGATAAAGTAGTGGAAATGACGACAAAACAGCTTGCTTCATCATGTGGGAGCAGCGAAGCGGCGATCATCCGGTTCTGTAAACGGATCGGCATCAACTCCTTCAGTGGGTTGAAGATCGAACTCGCCAAAACCTCCTGGATCGAGGAACCGCAAAATCCCGAAGTGAACACACTTTTACACTTTGAGGACAGCCTGGAAACGGTATTCAGTAAAGTGACGATGAATACGTACCAGGCCATCAAGAACACGGAGAAACTGTTCTCGGTGGAGGAGCTCGAGCGTGCGGTGGAAGCACTGCACCACGCCGATCGCGTCTATCTATACGGAGTCGGAGGTTCTGCTGTCGTGGCGGAGGACTTCACCCAGAAGATCCTCAGGCTCAATTATCTGGCCTTCCAGGCGGGGGATATCCACGTCCAGATGATGATGGCAGCGAATATGACGAAAAACGATGTCCTGTTCGTCGTTTCAACATCCGGTCAGACGAAGGAAATCCTGAGGCTCATGACCGTGGCACAGGAAAAAGGGGCGAAAATCATCCTCCTTACCCAGCACGGGAAGTCTCAGGCGAGAAAGCTTGCCGATATCGTCCTGACGATCTCGGAAGAGGAGAACAATATCAGGATCGGTACGATGACGGCACGCATTGCGCAACTCGTCATCATAGACGCCCTGTTTGTTGCATTATGTATGAAGAAAGGACATGGCGTCTTCGAACAAATCGTCGAGACCCATAATATCGTCCAACGAATGAAAAAGGAGGAAGATTGATGAAAGTATTATTTGTATGTGCAGGTGGGATGTCCAGTTCCATTGTCGTCAATGCATTGAAGAAAGAAGGGGCGAAAGAAGGGCTAGAAATGGACGTCCTGGCAATCGGGACGGGGGAAGTGGCCGATGAGATATCCAAGGGATGGGATGTCTGCATGGTCGCACCGCAGATCAGGCACCGCTTCGATCAGGTGAAGAAAGCGGCTGACGGGGCAAACGTACCATGCGGGCCGATCCCGCCACAGGCGTACTCACCGCTCGGTGGGGCCACATTATTGAAAACCGTCAAAGAATTGACGAACTAAAGGGGAAGAACAAGGGGGTAGGAACATGCAAAAGTTTGTAAATTTCCTGGAGAATAATTTATCCGGGCCAATGGCGAGACTTTCGGAACAAAGGCATTTGCAGGCGATCCGGGATGGGGTCATTTCTGCACTGCCGTTCATTATCGTAGGATCATTCTTTTTGATTGTGGCGTTCCCACCGCTGCCTGATGCAGGGGTATTCGGTGACATCAAGCAGTGGGCTGCAGATAATATTGTGGAAATCCTGATTCCATACCGTGTCACCATGTTCATCATGTCGCTCTATATAGCCTTCGGGATAGGATACAATCTATCGAAAAGCTATGGCCTCGATCCTCTTTCAGGCGCTCAGATGTCCGTAGCTGCACTTCTCTTA
Source organism: Rossellomorea marisflavi (assembly GCF_009806575.1). Taxonomy (NCBI): domain Bacteria; kingdom Bacillati; phylum Bacillota; class Bacilli; order Caryophanales; family Bacillaceae; genus Rossellomorea; species Rossellomorea marisflavi. The sequence continues at coordinate 1,338,361 of NZ_CP047095.1, forward strand.
ACTATTACACCTCAGGCAGTTGACGGCGCATGGATGCTTCCAATGACAAACCTCGGGGGACATGGATTATTCGTTGCCATGGTCGTCTCGATACTCGCAGTGGAGATACTCAGGTTCTGTAAAAAGAGAAATATTACAATCAAAATGCCAGAACAGGTACCACCATCCGTGGCACGAAGTTTTGAAGCACTGATTCCTGTTGCCTTCGTCATCTTGGGTGTATCGGCCATCACCGTTTGGGCAGGTCTTGATCTTCACCATTTGATCGGTGTGGCAGTCGCTCCTCTTGTAACGGCAGGGGACAGCATTTTTGGGGTATTGATTCCTGTTTTCTTAATTACATTCTTCTGGTCATTCGGAATTCACGGAGTATCAGTAGTAGGAACCGTTGCTCGTCCATTATGGGAAGTGTTCCTAGTGAACAATGCCGACGCTGTTGCAAACGGTCAGGTTATTCCGCATATCGCTCCGGAAACCTTCTACCAATGGTTCATCTGGATCGGTGGATCAGGAGCTACACTTGGGCTCGCTCTTGCTATGGTATTCTTCTCCCGTTCCAAGTATTTGAAAGCATTGGGTCGTACCAGTATCGTACCTGTTACGTTTAATATCAATGAACCGATCATCTTCGGGGCACCGATCGTCCTGAATCCAGTCTTGATCATTCCGTTTGTCATCACACCACTTATTACGGCAACCATTGCTTATGTAGCAACAGCTACAGGCATGATTTCGCCGACCTATATCATGCCGCCGTGGACCCTACCGGCACCAATCGGCGCATTCCTGGCAACAGGAGGAGATTGGCGGGCTGTCGTCATGGTCTTCATCAACATCGCTATTTCGTTCGCTATCTACTTCCCGTTCTTCAAGATGTATGATAGAAAAATGGTGCAAGTAGAAGAAAACGACCAACAAGCCGCTTGATCAATGTGGAAACTGGTCGATTACACCCCGTATAAACAGCAATATATGTAAGGAAGTGAACAGTGAAGCGGGAATCCATGGATCCCGCTTCTTCACTATGTACCCTAAGGAGAGTGAAGGAAATGACTGAGACTGTCATCCCCAGGAGGATTGGATTCAAAAGTGTATTCATTTTATTAATGACCGTATCCATCGGCTTATTATTATTGTCAAAGCCTTTAATAAGTGCAGGTTTGCCAAAGGAGTGGAGCATTTTTTTGGCAACGGGAATTTCGACTTCTCTAGGGTTGAGCCTCGTATTACTCAAGATTGAAGGGCCTGTAGAGGATCCTTCTATTAAGAAGAAGCGTTTATGGCTTGGTGTCGTCGTTAGTTTTGCCATCAGTTTTGTGCTGGCATTTGCAGTGAAAGGATAAGGAGGTATGAGCATGAAAGAAGGCTTAAAAATCGTGACCATCGGCGGTGGCTCAAGCTACACGCCGGAGTTTGTGGAAGGGTTGATCAATCGTTATGATGAGCTGCCTGTCCGGGAGCTGTGGCTTGTGGATATCCCTGCTGGAAAAGAAAAGCTCGAGATTGTCGGGAGCCTTGCGCGGAGGATGGTGTCTAAGGCCGGTGTTCCCATGACCATTCACCTGGCTTTGGACCGGGAGGAAGCACTGGAGAATGCTGATTTTGTTACGACCCAGATGCGGGTCGGTCAGCTGAAGGCAAGGATTCAGGATGAAAGGCTGCCGATCAAGTACGGGATGATCGGACAGGAAACGAACGGGGCAGGTGGACTATTCAAAGGCCTCCGGACCATTCCGGTTCTTCTTGAGATTGCGGAGGATATGCAGCGGCTTTGCTCTGATGCATGGCTGATCAATTTCACCAACCCGGCTGGAATGGTGACGGAGGCCTTGCTCCGATACAGCAAGCATTCGAAAGTCGTGGGCGTATGCAACCTGCCGATCAATACGAAGATGACCATTGCCAGGCTTCTTGGCGTAGAAGTCGCTTCAGTCGATATCCGGTTTGCCGGCTTGAATCATATGGTGTACGGACTGGATGTGACGGTCGATGGGGTGTCCGTCCTTGGGAAGGTACTGGAACTGATGGGTGATGAGGATAAGCAGCTCAGCATGAAAAATATCGCCCCACTGCCATGGGATCCTGATTTCCTGAAGGCTCTCGGAGTCATACCTTGTCCGTATCACCGGTATTTTTACAAAACCAGTGAGATCCTGGAGAAACAGCTGGAGGAATTTAAAACGGGGACAACCCGTGCCGAGGTCGTCCAGCGATTGGAAGATGAATTGTTCGAGCTGTATAAGAACGAAGACCTTGATGTGAAGCCCCCGCAGCTTCAGGAGCGTGGAGGAGCCTACTACAGCGATGCCGCCTGCAATGTGATTTCTTCGATCTTCAATGATAAAGGGGACGTACAGACCCTGAACGTCAGAAATGACGGCAGTATCACCGGCATCCCTGATGAGTCCGCCGTGGAAGTGAACTGTGTCGTGACCAAAGAAGGGCCTAAACCGATCCATATAGGTGAACTGCCTGTAGCCGTCAGCGGACTTGTTCAACAGATCAAATCCTTTGAGCGGATCGCGGCAGAAGCAGCCGTGTCAGGCTCCTACGAAAAAGCCCTCCTCGCCATGACGATCAATCCGCTGGTCACCAGTGATTCGAGAGCAAAACCATTGTTGGATGAACTTCTGGAAGTCCACCGCGAATTTCTTCCTGCGTTCCATGCACAGTCGAACATCCTCTGAATGGCACATGTGGCACTTTTTTTGGTACCAAGGGTACCGTCAACGACAGTAGGACCTTCGAACGAATGTTAGAAATATTTTGACAAAGTAAAAGCTGGCATGCTAGTATTACCCTATTCAACGGACAAATAAATGATCGATACTCTTATGAAGAGCGGTGGAGGGACTGGCCCTGTGAAACCCGGCAACCATTCAACACTTGTTGAAAAGGTGCTAATTCCTGCAAAGCATCATGCTTTGGAAAATAAGAGAGGACATCCCTTTAAAGGGCCTCTCTATCGTGGAGAGGCTTTTTTCGTTGAGTTGAGAACTGAATAGGAAGATGCGACAGGTGCCGTGTGGAAGCATGGCTGAAAAGGGAAACCGGTGAAAGTCCGGTACGGTCCCGCCACTGTATGGGGAAGCAACTTATCACATCCACTGTTTCTGGAGGGAATGGGAAGGGATAAGGCGTGATGAACCTGAGTCAGGAGACCTGCCTGTTGTGTGCACTTGAGCTCTACGGGTCATAGAGGGGAGTGAGGAACGCGTGTTGGAATCATAGGATTGTCAACGTTTATTCATTGCGCGCAAAATCTCTCTTTCTCTGAAAGGGAGATTTTTTTATTGGAGAGAAAATGAGAAGGAGTGAGCAATATGGTGAAAAGTTCAAATCTCGGTTACCCGAGAATCGGTGAAAAACGAGAGTGGAAGAAAGCGCTGGAACAATTTTGGGAAGGAAAGCTAAAGGAAGAAGAATTTGTGGCGAAGACAGATGAGATCCGCCTTCGTCATCTTAAAAAGCAGGCGGATGCAGGTATTGACCTGATTCCTGTCGGGGACTTCAGCCTGTATGATCATGTATTGGATACAGCCGCCATGTTCGGGGTGGTCCCGAAGCGGTTCGGTCATGGGGGAGGGAAAGTCCCGTTGAAGACGTATTACGGTATGGCAAGGGGGACGGGCGACGCAGTGGCATCCACGATGACGAAGTGGTTCAACACCAATTACCATTACATCGTTCCCGAACTGGACGGGGCAACGCCTTCTTTGGCCGATAATCCCCCGCTTCGCTACTTCAAGGAAGCGAAGGAACAGCTTGGCATCACAGGGAAGCCCGTGCTCCTCGGCCCGGTAACGTTCGTAAAGCTGTCCAAAGGGTATGATCCCGAGGCGTTCGCAAGCACTGTCGATGGGTTCGTCCCGTTGTATGCGTCCATTCTCAAGGAGCTTGAAGAGGCTGGCGCCGGATGGGTTCAGATTGACGAACCCGTGTTATGTACCGATCTGACCGCTGAGGAGTGGACGGTCCTTGAGCAGGTCTATGACACGCTGATCAAGGCAGCGCCTCGAATCAAGGTCATCCTTCAAACCTACTTTGATCGCGTCAGTCGCTATGAGAGGGTGATCAGGCTTCCGGTGCATGGGATCGGATTGGATTTCGTACACGATGGTGGAGGGAATCGTCAGGCCCTGAACACCCATGGGTTCCCTGAAGACAAGGTCCTTGCCGCGGGGATCATTGATGGGAGGAATATATGGAAAGCAAATCTGAATCGGACCCTCGACTCGCTTGAGGAGTTGGAGAGCGCTGTTTCAAGAGACCGTCTGATCATCCAGCCATCATCGAGCCTGCTCCATGTGCCCGTCACAGTCAAAGGAGAGGAAGGACTCGGGGACCGCCTTACACGCACACTTTCTTTTGCAGATGAAAAGCTGCAGGAAATTGTCACGGTTACAGAGGCAATCAAGGAAGGGCGTCCTTCTATCTCCAATGAGGAAGAAAGCTCTGACGGTCTCGAAAATATCAAACAATCCCGGACTCTCAGAGAGAGTGAGCAACTGGACGGAAATGAATTCCTTCATCGGGCCCCATTCTCTGAGAGGCGGGTCGTTCAGGAGGCAGAGCTCGGTCTTCCCCTCTTCCCAACCACTACGATTGGAAGCTTCCCGCAGACCAAAGAGGTGCGGAAAGAACGCCTGAAATGGAGGAGGGGGGAAGTGAGCGATCAGGACTACCGGACGTTCATCCAGGATGAGATCGGAAAGTGGATCGACATCCAGGAAAGAATCGGTCTGGACGTACTCGTTCACGGTGAATTCGAACGGACGGATATGGTGGAGTACTTCGGGGAGAAGCTTGGTGGATTTGCTTTTACCAAACAAGGCTGGGTTCAGTCCTATGGTTCACGCTGTGTGAAGCCTCCGATCATTCATGGGGAAGTAAGATTCCAAGAACCGATGACAGTGGATGAAACGGTCTTTGCGCAATCGTTGACTAAAAAACCTGTGAAGGGCATGTTGACTGGTCCAATCACGATTGTAAATTGGTCATTTGTCCGGACCGACATCCCGCGTTATGATGTCGCCAATCAAATTGCCCTGGCTTTGAGAAAGGAAGTCGAGGCCCTCGAGGCAAACGGAATCCGCATGATCCAAGTCGATGAACCGGCCCTCAGGGAGGGGATGCCACTGCAGAAAGAAAAGAGGGCAGGCTACCTCGAGGCCGCCGTCCATGCTTTCAAACTTGCAACGTCATCTGTGAAAGACAGTACGCAAATCCACACCCATATGTGCTATTCGGAGTTTGGGGAAATCATCGAGAGCATCAAAGCGCTTGATGCGGACGTCATATCGATCGAAACGTCAAGAAGCCATGGTAATCTCATTCATTCCTTTGAGGAAAACACCTATGCCCAAGGGATCGGTCTCGGCGTTTACGATATACACAGCCCTAGGGTTCCAACGCTCGAGGAGATGACTCAGAACATCGAACGGGCCATTCGTGTACTCGATCCACAACTGTTCTGGATCAATCCGGACTGTGGTCTGAAAACACGCGGAACCGACGAAACCATCGAAGCCCTTGTCGTAATGGTGGAAGCAGCGAAGAAGATGAGGGAAACCGTTCTGGCAGCTCAACAGTGAACGGACACAAAAAGTGCGGACAGCACCCGTCTAGGGACGGTGCTGTCCGCACTTTGCTGTGCATATGAATCAATATTTCACACGCACGGTTTTGGCGTCTCGACTTTCAAGACCGGTATGGGATACAGATGTAACTCCATAGGTGTAGATTCCCTTAACAGGAGGAACGTCTGTATAGGAATCTTCATCTGCGTAGACGACATCGATGATATTGGAAGGGTCATTATAATCGCCTTCACGAGGACCGTCAAACCGGTAGATGACAAACTTTCTTGCAGTGTGTTTCTTATCTTCAATCTCAAGTTTGACACTGCCATGTTTAGATTTCCCTTTTACTTTGGTCGGTTTTTTCGGCAGTTCCCTGTTATTCCAGGGAGTAGGCGGTGTCAATGCTGTTTCTGTATAGATTTCGTCCTTCAGGATATCGGCATATCCAAGGCGGTTGTTATGAAGCTGCTGAAGGGAGAAATGCATTTGTCCTTTTGCCGTGCCGTTTTCACGGTTATCCAGGATCTGTTCCGGTAGTTCATACGGGTCATACCATTGCTGGTCGAAGTTGTCACCGACCTTGTAGTCTGCCATCCCGATATAGAGGTGAACGGGGTGTTCATAGGCGTACTCAGTCACTTCATTGCTCCACCAGTCGAGAAGCACGGAATAGTTTGCAGCGGCAAAGTCCCGGGACCAGTAAATCTGTGGTGTGATATAGTCAATGCTGCCGTCTTTGATCCACTGACGGGTGTCGGCATATAAATCATCGTAGTTCGTCTGACCTGCCGTCGTTTCACTTCCAGTCGGATCCTTGGCGATATTCCTCCAGACGCCGAACGGAGAGATACCGAACTGGACCCATTCCTTCATATCTTTAATAGAAGTATTGATATCTTTGACGAGGAGATCGACATTATTTCTCCGCCAGTCTTCGATTGAATCAAAGTCCTTGCCGTATTTTTCATATGTAGCTTGGTCAGGGAAGTCTTGTCCGGCAATTTTATACGGATAGAAATAATCATCCATATGAACGGCTTCAATATCATAATTGGCTACCAGCTCTTCCACAGTCTCGATGAGGTATTGCTGAACCTCAGGCAAGCCGGGATCAAGATAGTATTGGCTTCCATACTTCAGCACCCAGTCAGGGTGTTGCTTTGCCACATTGCCGGGATCAAGGTCGTTAAGCGTCATGCCGGGCATCGTGACACGGTAGGGATTCACCCACGCATGTAGCTCGATTCCCCGTTTGTGGGCTTCTTCAAGCATGATGCCGAGGGGATCATATCCCGGATCGGTTCCTTGAGCTTTACCGGTGATGTATTTGGACCAAGGGGCAAGATCTGATGGGTAGAGGGCATCGACTGTAGGTTTCACCTGATAGATGACCGTATTGAATTTCCTTTCTTTAAGATCATCCAGAGTCGATTGAACCCATGACGTGTAGGCGGCTTTGTCCATCCCTGCCTTCATGTCGATATTCTGAACAGTGGCAATCCAGGCTGCACGCATCTCATGTTTTGGCTGTGCCGATGCAGAAGCTTGTCCAGCCCACATGGGGGCAAGCAGGGCCAGAAGCAGGATGACGACAATTGACTTTTTTCCTTTTTTCATTGAACTCCTCCCTTTCTTCTTTTGGTTAGAAAACGCTTACAAATAACTGAGTGAAATAACACTTCACTTATATCTGATAATTCTGTGAAATATTATTTCTACCTACATTATAGAGGCGGGTAGTTCCGTGGTATATAGTTCCATTAGAGTGAATGGCTTCTAGTGAATACTAGTTGTTTTGCACTATGGTTTTATCTTGTTGAAGAAGGGGTAATAGATTTGGATATCCGGTTATCCAGGAATGACCATCTCCTTCCCTGAAATCCGATCTGTCACCGTTTTCCCCAAAACATCCTTGTGGATGGACCTGAAATCACTTTGTAAAACTGTCTGACAAAAAAATTTTTTTAAAGATTTTTTTGTATGAAAATTCATCTGTGGACCTGCATTTTCCGGATGAAAATGAAAACGATTACTTTGTTGTCAAATCAAGGTTTTAAAGATTCTGAAAATTAAAGGAAATCTATATGTTTTACCCTGTCGGACTTGCCTGCTTTTCCAACTATAATGGTAAGTGCGGGAGGTTTTTTAATGACTAAATTTTTCGTTTTTTCTAAATTTCATGATATACTAACGAAAATCAACTAAATGCATCAGGTGGTATTTATTCAATTTTTATACACGTGAGTAGAGGAGGACATTGAATGAAAACGAATCTTCCGGCGGCACAAGGATTATATAACCCCCTTCATGAGCATGAAGCATGCGGGATCGGGATGATTGCCAACATTGATGGAAGCAAATCACATAGTATCGTACAGAATGCGATCAATATTCTCTGTAACCTAGAGCACCGCGGAGGACAGTCCGCTGATACCAGTACCGGTGATGGTGCTGGTATTCTTACTCAAATCCCCCATCATTTCTTCAAAAAGCAGTGCGAGAAAGAGGACATCTTCCTTCCGCGTAAAGGAGAATACGGGGTCGGGATGGTCTTCCTCCCTGAACAATATGAGAAGAGGATGAAAAGCAAAGAGATCTTTGAACGCATCATCGTCGAAGAAGGTCAGGAAGTCCTTGGCTGGAGGCCGGTGCCGTTAAATGATTCCTTCGTGGGGAAAGTGGCATCGAAGTCCAAACCGTTCATACGCCAGGTTTTCATCGGTGCGTCTGATGATATGAAAACGCGCATGGACTTTGAACGCAAGCTCTATGTAATCCGGAAACGGATCGAAAATGAGGCAGCCAAGGCAGTTGGACAGGAAGATGTGTATATCTGCAGTCTTTCTTCGACCACTATCGTCTATAAAGGGATGCTGGTGCCTGAGCAGCTGGACTCCTTCTACATTGACCTCAATCATCCTGAATTTCGGTCTGCACTCGCTCTTGTGCATTCCCGTTTCAGCACGAATACCTTCCCGAGCTGGCAGCGTTCGCATCCGAACCGCTATACGATCCACAACGGTGAATTCAATACCCTGCGCGGAAATGTCAATTGGATGAGAGCAAGGGAGAAACTGTGCGAATCCACCGCATTCAATGACGAAGACCTTAAGAAGATCCTTCCTGTCATCGATGAGACAGGCAGTGATTCCTCCATGTTCGATAACTGCTTCGAGTTCCTCCATCTATCGGGACGATCCCTTGCCCATACGGCCATGATGATGGTACCGGAGCCTTGGGAAAATGATGAAACCATTCATCCTAAGAAAAAAGACTTTTATGAATATCATAGCTGTCTCATGGAACCGTGGGATGGACCTGCTGCCCTTGTATTCACCGACGGCAAGGAAATCGGTGCATGTCTTGACAGGAACGGCCTGCGCCCTGCCAGATACTATGTGACGAAGAACGGCATGATCGTTCTTGGCTCCGAGGTAGGGGCATTGGATATCTTCGCTGATGATATTGTTTATAAAGACCGCCTGCAGCCTGGGAAAATGCTATTGGTGGACCTTGAAAAGGGAAGGATCATCCCTGATGAGGAAATCAAGCTGCGTGTTGCGTCCGAACAGCCTTATCGCCACTGGCTGGATCAGAATAAATTCAATTTGAGAGATCTACCCGATCCTGTAAGGGAGCCGGATACGATACCAGAAGAAGAGGTAATGGTGCAGCAACAGGCTTTCGGTTATACCACCGAGGAACTCAATAAGCTCATCAAACCGATGGTACTTGAAGGGAAGGATCCCGTCGGGTCCATGGGGTATGATTCACCGCTCGCCGTCCTTTCGAAGAAACCACAGCTTCTCTATAACTACTTTAAACAGCTATTTGCCCAGGTGACGAATCCGCCGATCGATGCCATCAGGGAACAGATCATCACCTCTGTCGGAACGACAATCGGTGCCGAAGGGAATCTTGTTGCACCGACCCCCGCTAGCTGTCGCCATATCTACCTCGAGACACCGGTCCTTACGGGTACAGAGTTTGAAAAACTGCGTCAGCAACGTGAAGAGGGCTTCAAAGCCGTCACGCTGTCCATCCTTTTCGAGGTGACTGAAGAAGGAGATCAACTGACCCCTACCCTGGATCGCCTCTTCGAACAAGCAGATCAAGCGGTAGAGGATGGAACGACCCTCCTGATCCTATCCGATCGCGGAGTGGAAGAGAAGCGGGCTGCGATTCCTGCCCTCCTTGCCGTATCCGCTCTGCATCACCATTTGATCCGGAAGGGGACACGTACGAGGGTAAGTCTTCTCCTGGAATCAGGGGAGCCGAGGGAAGTGCACCATTTTGCCACACTGCTCGGCTATGGTGCCGAAGCGATCTACCCATACCTAGCGTATGAAAGCCTGCATAGCATGATCGGAAACGGTGAAATCACCGGCAAGACCTTCGACGAAGCCGTCGATAAGTACGTAAAGGCTGCAACGGACGGAGTGGTCAAGGTTCTCTCTAAGATGGGGATTTCGACCATCCAGAGCTACAGGGGTGCACAGATCTTTGAAGCTGTGGGGATTCAAAACGATGTTATCGATCGCTATTTCACCCGTACGCCGTCGAGGCTCGGGGGGATCGGGATCGACCTGATCGAGAAGGAAGTCCTTCTGCGCCATAACAAAGCTTACGCCGACCGGAAAGACCCGAACCGGACCCTTGAATCAGGTGACGAGTTCCAGTACCGGAACAAGGGGGAGGACCACGCTTACAATCCAAGTACGATCCATACGCTGCAGCACGCCTGCCGCACGAATGATTATGAGCTTTTCAAGAAGTATTCGCGCATGCTCACCGACGAGAAGCAGCATCTGCAATCGTTAAGGGGCTGCTATCCTTCAAGGACGCCAAATCCATCCCGATCGAAGAAGTGGAATCAGTGGAAAGTATCTGCCGACGCTTCAAGACCGGGGCGATGTCATTCGGTTCCATCAGTCAGGAAGCCCATGAAGCTCTGGCCATCGCCATGAACCGGATCGGAGGTCGAAGCAACTCGGGAGAAGGCGGAGAACATCCGGATCGCTTCCAAGTTGATGAAAATGGAGACTCCCGCAGAAGCTCCATCAAGCAGGTAGCTTCAGGGAGATTCGGTGTCACCAGTCATTATCTGGTCAATTCCGATGAGATCCAGATCAAGGTTGCCCAAGGGGCGAAGCCGGGAGAAGGCGGTCACCTTCCGGGTAAGAAAGTCTATCCTTGGGTAGCGGAAGTAAGGGGGTCCACCCCTGGAGTGGAACTTATCTCACCTCCGCCCCATCATGATATCTATTCCATCGAAGACCTTGCAGAGCTCATCTACAATCTGAAGAATGCCAATCCACGCGCACGCATCAGCGTAAAGCTCGTGTCTGCCGTCGGTGTCGGGACGATTGCCGCAGGGGTAGCCAAAGGAAGGGCCGATGTGGTCCTCATCTCGGGTTATGATGGAGGGACCGGTGCCGCTCCGAGAACGAGCTTGAAGCACACGGGCCTCCCGTGGGAGATCGGTCTCGCAGAAGCCCACCAGACTTTGCTCCTCAATCATCTCAGGGACCGGATCGTCGTGGAGACGGACGGAAAGATGATGACCGGAAGAGATGTGGTCATCGCCTCCCTGCTCGGAGCAGAAGAATATGGATTCTCAACGGCACCCCTTGTGGTCCTTGGATGCGTAATGATGAGGGTGTGCCATATGAATACATGTCCGGTCGGGATTGCCACACAAGATCCTGAACTGAGGAAGAAATATATGGGTGACCCTGAGCATGTTGAGAATTTCATGCGCTTTGTGGCTCAGGAAGCAAGGGAGATCATGGCCCAACTTGGATTCAGGACGATCAATGAGATGATCGGAAGGACCGATGTCCTTGAAGCGAATGAAGCCATCGACCACTGGAAAGGAAAGGGGATCGATCTATCAGGCCTTCTTTATCAGCCTGATGTGCCTGCTAAAGTGACTCGGTATGCAACGCGCAAGCAAGATCATGAATTGACGAAGACCCTCGATTATCAGGAGCTCATCCCACGCTGCCGGAACGCAATCGATAAAGGTGAAAAGGTGGAGTGGACCACAGCCATCCGGAATATCCACCGTGTTACGGGCACGATGCTCGGAAGTGAAATCACGAAGCGCTACGGTGCGGAAGGACTTCCGGAAGATACCATCCGCCTGACCTTCAAGGGGTCGGCCGGTCAAAGCTTCGGGGCTTTCATACCGAAAGGCCTTACGTTAAGGCTTGTAGGAGACTCCAATGACTTTGTCGGGAAAGGACTGTCAGGAGGCAAAATCATCGTTCATCCTGATCCAACGGCCACGTTCATCCCCGAGCGCAATACCATCGTCGGGAACGTATCCTTCTATGGTGCTTCTTCAGGGGAGGCTTACATTTATGGTATCGCGGGAGAACGTTTCTGTGTGCGTAACAGCGGTGCCGACGTGGTGGTCGAAGGAGTCGGAGATCATGGATGTGAATACATGACGGGTGGAAAGGTGGTCGTCCTGGGTATGACGGGACGGAACTTTGCTGCAGGAATGTCCGGAGGCGTCGCGTATGTACTGGATGACGACGGAACGTTCCGAAGCCGCTGCAATCAGGAACTTGTCCATGTACAGCCGCTGTTTGATCCCGAAGAATCGAAAGAATTATATGAAATGATCGAGCGATATGTCTCGTATACCAATAGTGATAACGGACGGAAGATCCTTGCGAACTGGGAGTCTTATCTATCGAAATTCGTACGGGTGATCCCGAAATCCTATCTGAAAATGAAAGAACGGATCAGTGAGTTTGAAAGCAAGGGCCTTGAGAAGTTCGATGCTGAGATGGCGGCATTTGAAGAAGGAACGAAGGAAGAGAAAAAGAAAGTGCTAGAAACGGCGAAGTAGAAAAGGAGGGGGACTCATGGGAAAAGCGACTGGCTTTATGGAATATAGTAGACAAACATTGAAGGAAAGGCATCCTGGGGAAAGGACGAAGGACTGGGACGACTACACACTCCCCCTATCGGAACAGGAAGTCAGGAATCAGGGAGCGCGCTGCATGGACTGCGGCGTCCCCACCTGTCAATCGGGAATGGAAATCAATGGCTCCACTACGGGTTGTCCTGTGTATCACTTGATCCCTGAATGGAATGATCTGGTATACCAGGGGCAATGGAAGGAAGCACTGAAGAGAGAGCACCAAATGAATAACTTCCCTGAGTTCACGGGATTTGCATGCCCTGCACCGTGTGAAGGGGCATGCGTGCTAGGCATCAACGAGCCGCCCGTTGCCATCCGTACGGTAGAACGTTCCATTATCGAGAAGGGATTCCAGGAAGGGTGGGTAATCCCTGAGCCGCCGGAGCACCGTACGGGCAAGCGGGTAGCCGTCGTCGGTTCCGGTCCTGCCGGGCTTGCGTCTGCTGCCCAGCTGAACAAAGCGGGTCATCTTGTAACCGTATTTGAGAAGCATGATCGCGTGGGTGGTCTCCTTACTTACGGAATCCCTGAAATGAAGCTCCCCTATTCTGTTGTGGAGCGAAGGGTCAAGATCCTTGAGGAAGAAGGGATCGACTTTGTGACCAATACAGAAGTCGGGAAGGACTACACCGTCGAACAGCTGCGTGAAAACTTCGATGCCGTCATCCTGTGCGGAGGAGCTGCAGTCCATCGCGATGTACAGGTGGAAGGGCGTGCACTGAAGGGCGTCCACTATGCCATGGAATTCCTGCACTCCAATACGAAGAGCCTGTTGGATTCGAACCACGGTGATGGGGAGTATATCTCTGCCGCCGGCAAGAATGTCATTGTGATCGGAGGCGGGGATACGGGAACAGACTGTCTCGCTACTTCCGTTCGGCACAACTGCAAGAGTCTCACCCAGTTCGACATTTACGATAAAAAAGGTGCCATGCGTGATGAAGTGGGCAATCCCTGGCCGCAATATCCTGTCATCCACCGGGTCGAATACGGCCAGAAGGAAGCGGAGGAAACATTCGGTACCGACCCCCGGGCTTATGCCGTCATGACGAAAAGATTCGTCGGTGACGAGAACGGGCATATCAAGGAAGTCCATACGGTCAACGTGAAGCTTCGTTATGATGAAGAAGGCAACAAAATCCGTGAGGAAATCCCATGTAGTGAAAAGGCATGGCCTGCTGACCTTGTTCTTCTCGCGATCGGATTCAGTGGTCCTGAACAGGATCTCATCAAGGCCATGGAACTTGAAACGAACCAAAATTCAACCGTGAAGGCGGAATATGGCGACTACAGGACCAACGTGGAAGGCGTATTTGCCGCCGGTGACATGCGACGCGGCCAAAGCCTGATCGTATGGGCGATCAATGAAGGCAGGGAAGCGGCGAGGGAATGTGACCGCTACCTGATGGGAACGACGCAGCTGCCTTAATGAGATGGAAAGACTCTTCGGAATATGGAATCCGGAGGGTCTTTTTTTGTGATGGGAGCCTAAAAAACACCCATTCCCCTTTCTTCTAAATTGCACAATCTGCGAATATCGTCTACTATAGGATTTTATGTCCTGTTCGTCTCTTCGTCAGAGGTGGATGCATGGGCAATTTATCATTATGTTCATTTTCCTATAGAATTGCCCCGGTTTATGAAATTATAATGTGTTGAGCATCTTAAAGAAAAAAGGGGGAAATGTGTATGATGAACTATTTGCAGCGAATCGGTAAATCTCTTATGCTGCCGGTTGCCGTCCTTCCAGCGGCTGCCATTCTCATGGGGATCGGATACTGGATCGATTCTGACGGTTGGGGAGGAAATAATCCCTTTGCTGCCTTCTTGATTAAGGGAGGCGAATCGCTGATTAGCAATATGGGCTTCCTGTTTGCCATCGGGATTGCACTCGGAATGACAAAAGTAAAAGATGGATCGGCGGCACTCAGCGGTCTGGTGGCCTTCCTGATCATTACGACCCTTTTGTCCCCGGATAGTGTGGCCATGCTTCAGGGTGTCGACGTTGGCTCTGTCAATATTGCATTTGAAAAGATCAACAACCAGTTTATCGGGATCCTTTGCGGGATCATAGCGGCTTGGAACTTCAACCGCTTCAGTGAAGTGAAGCTTCCTGATGCCTTCGCCTTCTTCAGTGGCAAACGGCTTGTGCCGATCATGACGGCCGTATCCATGCTTGTGGTTTCCGTCATCATGCTTTTCTTGTGGCCGCTGATCTTCTCAGGATTGATCGCCTTCGGGGAGGCCATCAGTTCCCTCAGCTATGTCGGTGCAGGACTCTATGGGTTCTTTAACCGCCTGCTGATTCCGACAGGACTTCATCACGCGTTGAACGCTGTATTCTGGTTCGACGTCGCGGGAATCAATGATATCGGGAACTTCTGGTCCGGAAAAGGGGATAAAGGCATTACGGGCATGTACATGGCCGGATTCTTCCCGATCATGATGTTCGGTCTTCCGGCTGCGGCACTTGCCATCTACCATACGGCAAAGCCTGGCAAGAAGAAGCAGATCGGGTCCCTCATGCTTGCGGCTGGTTTTGCATCCTTCTTCACTGGTGTGACAGAGCCCCTTGAGTTTGCCTTCATGTTTGCGGCACCTGTGCTGTTCCTTGTGCATGCGGTGCTTATGGGCTTATCCCTTGCAGTAGCGGCGTTCTTCCATTGGACGGCCGGATTCGGTTTCTCGGCAGGACTTATCGACTTTTTATTGAGTTCCAGACTGCCGATCGCCAATGCACCTTACATGCTCCTCGTGCAGGGAATCGTCTTCGGTCTGATTTACTACTTCCTATTCCGCTTCATGATCGTGAAGTTCAATCTGAAGACACCTGGAAGGGGAGAAGATGACTTGGAAGAGGCCGTACAAGAGACGGCTCAGCCTGAGACATCAAAGGAAGATAAGTTCTCAGCCATGGCCTCTGAGATCTATGCTGGTCTTGGTGGAGACGAAAATGTGACATCCGTTGATAACTGTGTGACCCGTCTGCGAATCGAAGTGGATAATATGGACGTCGTGGATCAGAACAGGATCAGGCGCACAGGTGTGCCCGGCATACATGTTGTAGGAGAACATAGCATTCAGGTAATCGTCGGTACATCCGTACAATTCGTCGCGGATGAAATCCACAAAATAAGAAAATGATTGGCTGCCCTCCGGATCGTTCAGGATCCGGGGGGTTTTTAGTGACAAGAGGTTTTTCATTTGCTGAAAATGGTCTATACTTTTCACTAACACTAGATTCATAGAGGAATCTGCAATCAACAGGCAGTGCCTGATAGGAGGATCAATATGAAAGAGTCCGATCTGTATCCACCTATACGCGATCATTTCCACTCACTGGGTTACCGTGTCAACGGAGAGGTCAAGGATTGTGATGTAACGGCCATGAAAGGGGAAGAGCTGATCATCGTGGAGATGAAGCTTTCCCTTACGGTGGATCTTCTCGTACAGGCCGCCAAGAGGCTCAGACTGACAGATATGGTATACATAGCGGTCCCGAGGCCGAAACGGACGAGGTCCAAAAGGTGGAGGGATGCCTGTCACTTGGTGAGGAGGCTGGAGCTTGGGTTGATCACCGTGTCGCCCCATGCCAAGGGGGATAAACTAGAATTCGTGCATCATCCGGCTCCCTTTGACCGGAAGGCAAGCCTTTCATATGGAAAGAAAAAGCGTGCGCAACTTGTGAGGGAAATCGAAGGAAGGAGCGCGGATTACAATGTGGGGGGAAGCAATAAGCTGAAGATCATGACGGCTTATAAAGAAAGCTGCATCCACATTGCCGTCCTGCTCGATCGCCATGGACCCCTTTCACCGAAATCCCTCAAAGAACTCGGGACAGGGGATAAAACCCCACTGATCCTTCAGAAAAATTACTATGGATGGTACGACAGGGTCAAGAGAGGTGTATATGAGCTCACGGATAAAGGGAAAAAGGAAATGCTCGACTACCCGGATCTCCTTGAAACGTATGGCACGGAAGAAGGGTCCCCGGATTGATGTCCGGGGTCCTTTTTGATTATTTCTACCACGGCCTACCCTGACATATACATGTGATGAGACCGAGCAAAAGGGGGGTGGCACTGTGAAGAAACGGATGAGGTCCAAGTTGGACAGGATGGCAGAACAACTAGAACAGCGTCAAAATCCTGACGGAAGCTGGACGTTTTGTTTTGAAAACAGCCCCATGACCGATGCGTTCATGATCATTCTTCTCTGTAGCCTGGGTCGAAGGGAAGACCAGTGGGTGGATAAACTTGTGGAGCGTCTCTTCTGTCTGCAAACGAGAGAAGGGACGTGGAAACTGTTCAAGGATGAAGAGGAAGGTAATCTTTCCTCTACAATCGAAGCGTATGTCGCCCTGCGGATGAGCGGAATAAAAGAAAATGATGAGAGGATCACACGTGCTAAGCGTTTCATCCAGGATAACGGCGGTGTAGGAAAAGCTCACTCCCTTACCCGCTTCATGCTGGCGATACTCGGCGGAATGAAGTGGAAAAAGGTTCTTCCGGTCCCGATTGAGTTCGTCCTTATTCCTCCTTCCTCACCCGTGGGATTCTGGGACTTTTCAAGCTATGCCAGGGCCCATATGGCTCCGATCCTGTTATTGAAAAGCCGAGGGTACGCACACGGTCCGCAGGGAATCGCAGGGGAATTGAAGGCGATGAACCGGGAAGGGGAAGAGCGAATACCTGACGGGGAGAGGCACTTCCTGAATAAGATCTCCGGTGCTCTTGGAAGCATGGGAGGACTGTCTTCATCCCTCAAGGAGCGTGCCGAACAGTTCACGCGGGACTATATGCTGGAAAGGATCGAGCCTGACGGGACCTATATGAAATACTTCAGCTCAAGCTTCTTCATGATCTATGCACTCCTGTCCATCGGGTATCGCAAGGATGATCCGTTGATCGAGAAATGCGTTGAAGGATTGAAGGCGATGATCCTTAAGACGGAAAGGGGCTATCATCAACAGAATTCCCCATCCTCCATATGGGACACGGCGTTATTGTCCTATGCCCTTCAGTCGGCGGGGAGATCGGCTGCCGATGAATCCATTCGGAAATCCATACAATTTTTGCAGAAGCATCAGCAGTTCCGATATGGGGATTGGGGAATGGAGTCCCCGGTAGCCCCGGGGGGCTGGGGATTCACCGCGGGTAATACGATTCACCCTGATGTGGATGATACGTCTGCTGCTTTGAGGGCCCTGACATCAGCAGCAGCCGGCCGGCCTGACATGCGGGACTCCTGGCAGCGGGGAGTGGACTTTATGGTAGGGATGCAAAATTCCGAT
Source organism: Rossellomorea marisflavi (assembly GCF_009806575.1). Classification (NCBI taxonomy): domain Bacteria; kingdom Bacillati; phylum Bacillota; class Bacilli; order Caryophanales; family Bacillaceae; genus Rossellomorea; species Rossellomorea marisflavi. Next base: position 1,356,173 of record NZ_CP047095.1, read on the forward strand.
GGCGGATGGCCGGCTTTTGAACCGAACAAGACGAATGAGCTCCTCACGCTCTTTCCCATCAACGGGGCAGAAGCAGCGGCCATCGACCCCTCCACGCCCGATCTTACAGGAAGGGCGCTTGAGTTCCTAGGTAACTATGCGGGACTGAAGAGGAACCGCAGGGGAATCAAGAAAGGAATCAGTTGGCTGAAGAAAGCACAGGAGATCGATGGCTCCTGGTACGGGAGATGGGGAGTCTGCTATATATATGGGACCTGGGCGGCGGTGACAGGCATGAGGGCCGTCGGTGTGCCGGGGGATGACCGTCATCTTGTCCTTGCCAAACAGTGGCTTGAAAAAATCCAGCGCCGTGACGGCGGATGGGGGGAATCATGTCTCAGCGACCAAGTGAAGCATTATATCCCCCTTTATAAAGCAACCATTTCCCAGACGGCGTGGGCACTGGACGCCCTCATCTCATTGGAGGAAGGACCGACACCTGCCATTGATACAGGCATGCAGACCCTGCTTGAACTGTTGGAGGAAAAGGATGATTACCCTACCGGTGCGGGCTTACCGGGAAATCTTTATATCCATTATCACAGCTACCAGTGGATCTGGCCCATGGTAACCATCAGCCGCTACCTGACAAAGTATGGATAAGCATATGTACTGCTAAATGAATGGAATCCTGCCATACTAATAGGAACGAATATGGCAGGAGGAAAGAACATGAAGAATTTACAGCAAGACGTAAATCGTAGAATCGGTATGGAAGAGCGTTGGTCACCCGCTTTTGCAGATATGCCAGTCCTTCTAGAGGCATTTGCCAAGGCGGTTCCCTTTGAGAATATGGCCATCATAGAAGGTCGGCTCACACCATTCTCGGAACAAACCTTGAAGGAGAAGATCCTGGTGCGAGGTGAGGGCGGACTGTGCTACGACTTGAACGGTCTGTTATACCTCTATCTCGAGGAGGCGGACTTCAGTGTCACGCTTGTAAGGGGAGTCGTCTATCATCAGGGGAAAGGGGATTTCCATGATATCGGACGGACCCATGTCCTGATCCTTCTTGAGCATGGAGGAGAAAGCTGGGTAGTGGACGGCGGGTTCGGAGGGAATATCCCGCTGAAACCGGTCCCCCTCACGGGTGAAGTCGTAACGTCTGCAAATGGAGGATTCAGGGTGGCAAAAGAACACACGCCCCATGGTGATTATATCCTCCAAATGAAGCTGTCGCACAAATCCGACGAGTGGCAGAACGGGTATGCATTCGACACAACAAGACCCGTAACCGATCTGCGTGAACTGGCAGAAGTTCAAAAGACAGTGTCTGTTCATCCGGAATCACCCTTCAACCGGTCACCGCTCCTAACAAAGCGGACAGAATCGGGCAGCATCACCCTTACAGAGGGGTCGTTGACGGAATGGAAGGACGGGAACATGGAAAAGAGGGACGTGGATGAGGGGTCCTTCAAGTATTACCGAAAGAAATGGTTCAATGGATGATCCCCCGTCACTTCCATGTGTGATAGACTGGGAGCAAGGAGGTCATTTATCATGTTCGACATACTGCTGGCGATCTTCTTCATCCCGATTTTCTTCTGGACAATCAGGGTCGTCATAAGGAAAAGGAAGGCGTATGGCATGACCGGGATCAAATCGGCCCTTACCCCGATCTGTTTTTTATCCGTCGGGGTCTTGAATATCCTTGCCCTGCTGTTTGATTTCATCGGTCTGATCAGTTGGGGTCTGTCTGTTGCCTTCCTCCTCATCGGTGCCTATTTCACTAAGTATCAGATGCCGGAAGAGGACGGGGCCGAAGGCCATTATTGAAGACGAATCAAAAAAGAGCCCCTTGGGCTCTTTTTTAGTTGGCGGGAGGTTGCATATCGGACGTGAAATGATTTCCGTACCATTCTTCCTCTTCTGAAATGATAGCAGAGAACAGCAATCCACTGCTTTCCTCTCCGTTGGAATAGACGGGAACCGATCCATCTGCCATTGCCTCTTCCACATCCGTCTGGACTTCTTCAGGCTGGTTGTCCGGTATGAGCATGAGATCAACACGATAGCTGCTCTCATTATCGGGTCTTCTCAGCACTGTAAGCTCCATCTCCCCATTGTCACCGATGACGGCTTCTGAGGTCAGGACCGGTTTGGGATCCGGTTCCACCTGACCCGCTTCAATCTGCTCGAATGCATCTTCCTTCGCATACGGCTTCATCTCTACATTCAGGACGGTTCCCGGCGGAAGAGAGGTTTGAGCCCTCAAGATCACCTTGGGGTTATCCACCTGCATGGTGGCCGCAATCAACTCGGAACGCTCGGGAACCTGAGTGTCTTCCGGTGCAGCCGCCATTCCATTCCCTGCGGACGCTTCTTGCTCTGTTGGGGTAAATGAAACCCTGCAGCCTGAAAGGAGCATCGCGGCCGTGGCAGCTAAAATCAACGTTACGTATTTCATATGTGTCACCCTTATTCGTATATTCAGAATAATATTTACAATTCCATTTCAGTATTGTAACATTGTTTTTAGTTTGATTCTACATAAATATGGAAACGAAAAGGGGAGAAGAGATGAAGAGAGTACTATATACTCCTCTACACTTTATTTTAGTTATCATCGGTTTATTTTTATTGAGCGGTCTGGGAGCACTGTTATCCTATGACACCGAGCTTGTCATCAATTTCGGAGACTACGGTGTAAGATTGAAGGAGATTTTCAATCAGATCCTCCACCCTTCCCAGATCGCCATGCCTTGGGGAGAGGGCAATAAGGTTTATCCCATCACGACCGTATTCGGGAAAACATACGGATATTCCGTTTCCATCCTGATTGCCGCGTTTTTCGTGGCCGTGGCGTTTGCCATCGTCATCAGCTATTCCATCATGATGCTGCCGGGCAGGGGCTATCGTTTCACCATGAAAATCGTGAATGCCGTTGATGCCCTTCCCGATGTATTCATCGTCGTCGGTTTCCAGCTTTTCATCATCTGGTTATTCAAGCAGACGGGTCTCCTGGTCTTTGAGATTTACGCATTCGGAGAGGAGAAGATCTACTTCCTTCCGATTCTCTGTCTGTCGCTCCTCCCTGTCGTCTTCCTGGTGAAGCAATTCATCTTTCAACTGAAGGAAGAAGAAAACAAGCCGTACGTCGAATTTTCGTTTGCCAAGGGGTTCAGGAAGTCTTATACGGTATGGAGGCATATTTTCAGGAATGTATGGATTCACTTCTTCCTTCATTTGAAGCCGATCTTCCTATTGATGCTGTCGAATCTGTTGATTATTGAGATCTTATTCAACATCAACGGATTCATGATGACACTCTCAACCGCTGCAATCGCCGTACCTGCAGGCTTTTTTATCGGGCTGCTTCTGATATTCATACCGTTCTTCATTGTATTCCAACTCGGTTCATGGATCTTGAGCCGTTGGCTCGGGGGTGAACACGCATGAAGCCTTGGATGTTGAAACGACTCGCACTGCCCGTATTGTTCCTGACTGGACTCGTGCTGGCAAGCTTTTTACTTCCTTATATGAATCCGGACTTTGATGAAAAGACTAAGTACTTGCAGAACGATGAGGGCAGGGTGATTGCAGCTCCTCCTTACTCGATCAGTGAGATGCCTCCGTTCGGAGGGGACGTGCTTGGGAGGAATCTATTTTATCTATTAGTGGCAGGAGCGAAGTATACCCTGTTGGCTGCTGTAGCCATTGCGCTTCTGAGAATGGTCTTCGGCTTCCTTTTTGCGTGCATATATGCCTTCCTTCCGTCCTTGATCAATCGGATCCTGAAGGGTGTGACCGAAGCGTTTCAGTATATTCCTCTCGTGATCATCGTCTTCATCCTCCTGATTCCCCTAGAAATCGCCTTCTCTGGGGAGGTCTTGTCATCAAGTAAATACTTTGCCATCCAGATTGCCGTCATCGCCCTGGTGACGATTCCTTCTCTTGGAATCTATCTCGGGGAAGAAATGAAGTTGTTCTTGAAGAATGACTTTATCGATGCATCAAAAACCATGGGGGCTAATCGCTTCCATCTGCTGCGACGTCATCTGTTCCCGCAGTTCATGAGGCATTCTGTGGTGCTATTCTCAGAACAGATTGCAGCAGCCCTGGCGTTGATCATCCAGCTCGGTGTCATGCTCATGTGTCTCGGAGGATTGAAGATAGCGGACGTCGGAGTCATGACCCAGGACCTCGTTTATTTTTCCGAGACGAATGAGTGGGGGGCGACGATCGCCATCAATATCAAGGAAGTCTTCAACAGGGTCCATATCGTGCTCACTCCACTTCTGTTCTTCGCCGTCAGCATCCTGTGTGTCAATTCCATCAGTACAACCTTGAAGAGGGGTCTGGTGGACGGGCTTGTTCCTTCCATGAAGAAAAAAAGAGTACGAGATCAAAAGGCAGAGAGAGTAGAAATCACAAGTGAATCCTTTACAATGGATAGTGGAAAATAATTCATTTCGTCAAATCTTGAAACTTTTTGGCAGGTCCTTCCGTAGATAGTGGTGTAGGAATATTCCAATCTATTTATCAACCATCAACAGAAAGGGGTTTTATCATGGCAGGATTAACATTGGCAGGGGTGTTCGTCATTCTCATCCCTCTATTGGTCATCGCCGCAATCGCAGGGGTCGGCTATTATTTCTGGATCCGTTTCCGCTATCGTACGGCGAAGTCGAATCAGGCACTTATCATCACTGGACCGAGATTGGGTGATCCGGAGAAAGAAACGAATATATTCACCGATAGTGAAGGACGATCGATGAAAATCATCAGAGGTGGAGGATACAGGCTGCGTCGATTCCAGACGTCCACTCCGGTAAACCTTACGTCATTCCAGCTCAAACTATCGACGCCGCGTGTGTATACGAACGGAGGCGTCCCGATCGTGGCAGATGCCGTGGCCATGGTGAAGGTGGCCGATTCACTGAACGGAATCGCCAACTACGCCGAGCAGTTCCTCGGAAAAGATCAAAAGGAAATCGAAGATGAGATCATTGAAGTATTGGGAAGCAATCTGCGTGCCATCCTATCAAAAATGACGGTTGAAGACATTAACAGCAACCGTGAGAAATTCAATGCCGATGTGCAGGAAATCGCACAGCAACAGCTTGATCTCATGGGCTTCAAAATCACATCTCTCGGGTTGACAGACATCCGCGATGCGGATGAGGAAAATGGATACTTAAAAAATCTGGGTCGTCCAAGGATTGCCGAAGTGCGCAAGCTGGCTGAAATCGCCGAGGCCAACACGGAACGTGAAACACGGATTCACCGTGCCCAGACCGATCAAGAGGCAAAAGAGGAAGAATACAAACGCCAGATCACGATTGCAGAATCCAAGAAGGAAAAGGACATCAAGGATGCCTCCTTCAAGGAAGAAACAGAACGTGCACGGGCGAAATCAGAGCAGTCCTATGAACTGGAAAGAGCAAAACTTGCCAAGGAAGTAAAAGAAGAAGAATTGACTCTTCAATTCCTCGAAAGGGAACGTGCCGTCAAGCTCGAGGCCGAAGAATCCAAAGTGAGAAAAACCAAAGCCGATGCCGAGTACTATGAAACGACCCGTAAAGCGGAAGCCGAAGCACGCAAAGCTGAAATCGACGGGGAAGCAAAAGCGAAGATCCGCAGGGAAGAAGGATCCGCAGAAGCAGATGTCATCAGGGAGCGCGGTAAGGCCGAAGCGGAATCACGTAAGCTATTGGCAGAAGCGATGGAGAAACACGGAGATGTCATCATCACCGAGAAACTCATCGAGATGCTACCGGTCTTCGCCGAGAAGATTGCACAGCCGCTTAATAATATCGACTCTGTGAAGATCATTGACTCAGGCAACGGCCAGGGTGTCCCGTCTTTCGGGAAAAGCATCACCCGCACCATGCTTGACATGCAGGAGCCGTTGAAGGAAATGACGGGGATCGACGTGGGAGACCTCTTGAAATCCTACGCCAATCGTACACAGAAAATCGAAGTCAACCAGCCGGTCGCGTCCCAGCCGAATCACGCGGAAGCAGCGGCTGCGAAAGAAAGCGACGAAACGGAAGAGAGTCAAGAACCGAAAGAATAATCTCATACAACCCTTGTCCACAAAAAAATCCGAACGATCATTCGATAGTCTCCAAGATATCGAATGCGTTCGGATTTTTTGTGTCGGATGGCTTCAAGTTAGTGGTCGAAAAGCTTGAAGGATCGTGCAGATGTTCTTGCCATTACTGAGTGGATTGGAGCGGAAGGCGCTTGACTCCTGCGGAAATGGAGGAATGATCGAGACCCCGGAGGCGCTCTTCAGCCGAGGAGGCTCGACTTCCTCCCCGCGGAAAGCAAGTACCTGCAGCGGAAAGGAACGGACGGCTTCAGAACATCCTCACGTTCAACCTTCTGCACGGACCGGGATATGCTTCATCTCATCGACGTCGAACAGGCCGAGGTCGGTGAGCTTGATGCTCGGGATGACGGGTAAGGTCAGGAAGGACAGGGTGAGGAAAGGATTGAAATCTCCAGTGAATCCGATATCCTTCAAGGACGTATTAAGCTCCTCCAGCCCCTTGAGTACTTCTACATGACCGGCACTGGACATCAATCCCCCGATCTCAAGGGAGAGGGATGCAATCACCGATCCGTCCTTCACCATTACAAGTCCGCCCTTCATGTCGCGCAGAGCCTTGATGGCGGCAAGCAGGTCGGAATCGTTGGTACCGACGGCAACAAGATTATGTGAATCATGGGCAACCGTCGTAGCAATGGTCCCTGCCTTCAGTCCGAAGCCCTTGACGATGCCGAGCCCGATATTGCCTGTTGCGTGATGCCTCTCCACCACGGCCATCTTCAATTGATCATCTTCAATCGAAACGGAGAAGATACCTCCGGCTGTGTCCACGGTCTCGACCCGTTTAATGGTTTGAAGCTGATTCGGGATGATCTGAATGACGTTTGCTGTGCTGCCGCCATCCATTCGGATTGAAAGGTCTTCTGCCGCTACATCAGGAAAGTGGAGGGTATCGGCCAATGACATGGGCGGGGTTATATTCCCACCATTGATGGAAAGGGTCTCCCCGTCCCGGGCAACCAGGCGCCCTCCTTTATAGACAGAAGCGATGCGCAAGGCATTTAGATCGTCAAGAAGGAGGAAATCGGCATCGAATCCAGGTGCGATGGCCCCCTTGGTGTAGAGACCATAACATTCCGCTGCATTCAGCGTGGCCATTTGAATGGCCATGAGAGGGTCCATCCCTTCACCGATGGCCAGGCGGATATTGTGATCGATGCTTCCTTCTTCGACGAGATCATCAAGATGCTTGTCGTCCGTGCAGAACAGACAACGGCGCACATTCCGTTCATTCACTACAGGTAGCAATTTTTTCAGATCCTTCGCCACGGACCCTTCACGGATGAGAAGGTACATTCCCCGTCGGAGTCTTGCCTTTGCGTCTTCCACTGTATTGCACTCATGGTCGGTTGATACGCCTGCTGCACGGTACACATTGATGGCTTCCTGGGGAAGACCGGCCAGATGGCCGTCGACAAGACGGCTGTACTCAGAGGTCAAGGCAATCTTGTCTATAAGGCCGGGGGAGGCTGATCGCAGGGAAGGATAATCCATCACTTCGGCAAGCCCGATGACGCGATCATGCTCGAAGAGTGGGCCAAGGTCATCAGCGCCAAGTTCCGCTCCCGAATTCTCAAATGGCGTTGCAGGTACACAGGATGGCAGCATGGTCAACGCATCAAGTGGAAGGTTTTCTGAATCATCGAGCATGAACTGTATGCCTTCGACTCCTGAGACATTCCCGATCTCATGCGGGTCGGTGATGACCGTTGTCACACCATGGGGGAGGACCACTTTTGCAAATTCCGATGGCGGTACCATGGATGATTCGATATGCACGTGACCATCGATGAACGAAGGGCAGAGCCACTTCCCTTCTGCATCAATCGTTTCCTTTCCTTGGTAGTTTCCGATTCCCACGATGATGCCATCTGTGATCGCGACATCACCTTCTGCGATCTCCCTGTTGAATACATCTATGATTCGGGCATTCTTTATCACGATATCAGCCGTGGCAGTACCGGCGGCTGCCTGTATCCGTCTTGTCAAATCAGTCTTTTTCATCAACGTTTTCTCTCCTTTATAAACAAAAAGCCCCGGGGTTCACCCAGGGTTCGACGTTGGAGAAGGACAGGGCATACGGCCCCTGTCTCCTCGTAGTCAAACCATTTACGGTAGTTTGGTAGAAACTTTTGGACCATATTTCCAATATTATACGAGAACACTCATGCTGCTATTAAAATGTTTAAGGAACATTGTATATCCTGCTCTTTAGAAATGTCAATGAAAAATGGAAAGAACGGACCGGAAAAGGGCGGATTCAGGGTTCCGAATGGATCAGCACATCCAATGTGCTCAATCGGCAGGTTTAGAGTTGCAGGAAAAATGTAACCGTTATACATTAGATGTACAAGGTTCGATCAAACCTTGCATAAAACATATACAAGGAGTGGAGTGAATGAAAAAGCTTTTTGCAATGTTGGTCGCAGTGTTGATGACGTTTGGTGTATCGGGAGCTGCTTTTGCGGCAGATGGAGATGCCATGGTGCGAATCGTGCACGCATCCCCTGACGCACCGGCTGTCGATGTTTATGTAGATGGTAATGCAGTGGTTGAGGGAGCAGAATTCAAAGCCGCCACTGACTATATGGAGCTTCCTGCAGGTGACCACAAAGTGGAGATCTTTGCAGCTGGAACAAAGGAAGATCCGGTGATTTCACAAGATCTTACTGTTGAAGCTGGTATGGCTTACACGGTCGCAGCCGCCAATACCCTTGAGAATCTTGAACTTGTCGTAGCCAATGATTCCATGGACGTAACCGAAGGCAAGACAAAAGTAAGGGTCGGCCATTTATCCCCTGATGCACCAACAGTCGATGTTGGACTGAAGGATGGAGATGCGTTGTTCGAAGGAGCAGAATTCAAAGCCATCACGGATTATCAGGAATTGGATCCTGGAACGTATGATCTTGAAATCCGCACACCTGAAGGAGAGCAAGTATTGGATCTTTCCGGAACAGAACTAGCTGAAAATACCGTATACAGTGTGTTTGCCATCAATACAGCAGACAAACTTGAAGTACTTGTATTGAAAGATTACACGCTCATGCCAGGTGGAATGCCTGAAACCGGTATGGGAGGAGCGGCTGATCAAAATACAATGCTTCCGATCGTAGCAGCTGTTGCAGTGCTTGGTGGAGGAGCACTACTATTCATCAACCGTAAAAAATTATTCTCTTCTTAATGAAGCGGATCGCGGTTGTCCTGTTCATCCCGTTGCTTCTGGCCGCATGCTCCAATGACCCTTCCACTGCACCGGAAGCGGATGAACCCGTCCAAAAGGTACAAGCGGTGAAGCCTGCTGTTCAAACAGCCAACGTGCAGGATGATGAACAATCGATCACTCCGGAATCGATTACGATCCCTTCACTTGATATCGATGCCCCTGTGAAAGCATTCGGTCTGGATAAGGAAGGGAATATGGAGCTTCCCAAAAACGGGAAGGATGTCGCCTGGTTCTCACCTGGGATTCGTCCCGGGGAACGGGGAAATGCCGTCCTGGCAGGGCATGTCGATGACGAAAAGCAGCCTGCGGTCTTTTTCGACCTGAAAAATATCAAGAAGGGGGACAGGATCATCCTGAAGGGAAAGGATGATGAAGAACTCGTCTTTGAGGTGAAGGATAAACAAGCCTATCTGAAAGATGATGCCCCCCTTCGGAAGATTTTCGGGCCGGGAGATCATATCGGTCTTAATATCATTACATGCACAGGATATTTTGACCACGATATTCATAATTATGTCGAGCGCCTGGTCGTTTATACAGAGCTCGTCACAGATGAAAAAGCATCCGGGTGAACCGGATGCTTTTTTTCAGGTGGTAGTGAATCCTTACAGGTATGGAGGCATGTTCCATTTGTGGAATGATCATCTCTCCCGTGCCTTCATCTTCAACACATAATAGGGTTTAACTGCGTAGGGAATAAGGGAAAAAGGGGTAGAGACAATCTAGTTCAGAAATCTTCGGAAGATACCCTTTCCACAACTGACGGGTGATCCTACTTACCATTGACAGGCTTCCATGAGATGACTGACGATCGAAGGAGAACGAGTGATGAAAAGACGAATCATTTGGTTGATCGGTTCATTGTTGGCCCTCGTTGTCATCGTCCTGGGGCTTGCGGGTAACTATATATATGATCTTGCCATCAGCCGCAACAGCGGTGTTGTCCAGCTCTACGGAGGAACGGATGAGGCGGTGGAAGCTGTGAGCGCATTGGAAGAAGAACAAAAAAGGCTGGAAGAACTGCGCAGTTGGACGAGCAGGCAAAAATTCGAACAGGTATCCATCCAATCAGACGACGGTCTGACCTTGAAAGGCCTGTACCTCAAGAATAAGTATCCGAACGGAAAGACGGTCGTTCTTGCCCACGGATACAAGGGAAACAGTGACCAGCTTCCGGAGGTGACACGGTTTTATTATCGCCAAGGCTATAACATCCTTAAGCCCGATGCGAGGGGACACGGGGATAGTGAAGGCGACTATATCGGGTATGGCTGGCCAGACCGGCTCGATTATGTGAAATGGATCGATTTCCTCGTCAAGGAGAAGGGGGAGGAAGCAATCTTCCTTCACGGGTTTTCCATGGGGGCATCCACTGTCCTGATGACGAGTGGAGAAGATCTGCCGCCGGAAGTGAAAGGGATCATTTCCGATAGTGCGTATACGAATCTGGAGGACGAGCTTGCCCATCAGCTGAAATACCTCTATGATCTGCCAGCCTTCCCCCTTGTTGACGCCACTTCCATCGTCACCAAGATCCGGGCAGGGTACTCTTTCAAAGAGGCATCTGCTGTCGAGCAGGTAAAGAAGAATGATCTCCCCCTCCTGATCATTCACGGAGCTGAAGATGAACTGGTCCCAACGGAGATGGCAACGGAAATCTATAAGGCAGCCGGAGGGAAAAAGGACATGTGGATCGTCCCGGAAGCAGGTCATACGGAAGGATTCCTTGTTAATGAAACAGATTATGGTACGAAAGTCATTGACTTTGTCAATGAAGCGATGATGGAACAGGAAGAAAATAATTGAGGATGCTCCGTCCCCTAAGGTAGTCTGGGGACGGTTTTTTTGTATGATAATCGCTAAGTGAGAAGTTTTTGAAAAAAGTTCCTCTCAGATCATTGTAAAATTCTGATTATTAGGTATAATTCGACAATAACCATCATCAGGAGGAGAAGCATATGAACACAGACACAGAAACATTATATGAAGAACTTCAGAACGTACTGGGGAAAGACCAGATATCAACCAATATAACAGTGAGGGAGCAGCACGGGAGAGATGAGTCCTATCACGAACCGAGTAATCCTGATTTCGTGGTCTTCCCCTCTTGTGCAGAAGACGTAAGGGCCATCGTGAAGACAGCGGCTGCTCACGAAGTACCGGTGATCCCATTTGGACTTGGAACAAGTCTGGAAGGACATGTCATTCCGTATGACCGGGGAATCACGATCGATTTCTCCGGAATGAATGAGATAGTGGAAGTAAGGGAGAAGGATTTTTTGGTTACCGTGCAGCCGGGTGTGACACGCTCCCAGCTCAATAAGGAACTCAAGAAACATGGATTGTTCTTTTCCGTCGACCCCGGGGCCGATGCGACCCTTGGTGGGATGGCGGCCACTAATGCCAGCGGGACAACTTCAGTAAAATATGGGGTCATGCGTGACCAGGTCCGTGATCTGGAGGTGGTGACTCCCGACGGTAGTATCATACATACCGGGAACCTTGCACAGAAATCTTCCTCGGGTTACCATCTCAACAGTTTGTTTGTAGGGTCTGAAGGAACGCTCGGATGCATAACGGAACTGACCTTGAGAGTATACGGGATACCAGAGCATATCGTGGCGGCAAGAGCCGCATTCCAGGAGCTCGATGATGCTGTGGAAGCCGTTGTATCGATCCTGCAGGCGGGTGTCCCGATTGCCAGGGTCGAGCTTCTCGATGAAACATCCATGGTTCAGGCAAATCTATTCAGTGAGACGGATTATCGTGAAAAGCCGACGCTCTTCCTTGAGTTTCACGGGAACGAAGCAGGTCTCGCACAGGATGTGGAATTCACAAAGGAAATCGTCGCTGATCATGGGTGTGAGTCTATTGACTTTGAAACGGACCAAGGGGCAAGGAATCGATTATGGGATGCCCGTCATAATCTTGCATACGCCTATATTCATGGAAACAAAGGCAAAAAGATGATGGTGACCGATGTCTGCGTGCCGATATCCGAGCTTTCCGGGGCCATCAGGGACGCCAGGCAGAGGCTTGATACCCTCGGACTCACAGGTGGCATACTCGGTCATGTAGGCGATGGAAACTACCATGTGCTCCTCATGATCGATATGGAGGATCCTCAGGAAGTGGAGAAAGCCGCACAGTTCAACCAAGAGATCGTTGAATATGCCCTCGAGCGCAGGGGTACCTGTACGGGTGAGCACGGCGTCGGGGTAGGGAAGCAAAAGTATCAGGAAATGGAGCACGGTGATTCACTGCGGGTGATGGAGCGGATCAAGGAAGCCCTCGACCCCAAGGGGATCTTCAATCCCAACAAGCTGATCAAACAGAAGGAGGTGGGACAATGAAGATCCTTGAGACCATCAGCAGGGCTGCAGGTAAGTACTTTGCCTTCTGGGTCATCCTTGTAGCGGTCGTGGCCTATTTCATCCCGGCACCGTTCCTTCCCCTTGGCGGGTATATCACGATCCTCCTCGGTGTGGTCATGTTCGGGATGGGGCTGACGCTAAAACCGGTTGATTTTCAGTTGGTTGTGAAGAAGCCGCTTCCGGTCATCGTCGGGATCCTGGCACAGTTCTTGATCATGCCCCTCGGTGCGCTTCTGATTGCCAACCTTCTCGGCCTCTCAGATCAATTGGCTGCGGGACTTGTCCTTCTAGGCTCGGTACCGGGCGGGACAGCTTCAAACGTAATGGTCTATCTTGCCCGTGGGAACCTTGCCTTGTCGGTCGCCATGACGTCGCTATCAACCCTTATTGCCCCTATCGCTACTCCGTTGATCCTTCTTGGACTGGCAGGACAGTGGATGCCGGTGGATCCCGTGGCCATGTTCCTGTCGATCTTCCAGGTGATCATTGTGCCGATCACGCTTGGTATCATCGTCCAAAAGCTTCTGCCTGCACTGGTTGAGAAGAGTCTCGATATCATCCCGCTGATCTCGGTACTCGCCATCATGACGATCGTAACAGCCGTCGTTTCTGCCAACGCCCCGAGCATCCGTACTTCCGGAACAATCATCTTTGTTGCCGTGATGCTTCATAATCTGCTCGGTCTGACCTTGGGGTATGTGGCCGCCATCATCATGAAACTGAAGGAAGGGGATAGAAGGGCGATTTCCATAGAGGTCGGCATGCAGAACTCAGGACTCGGTGTGGCACTTGCCACCGCCCATTTTGGTCCACTTGCTGCACTTCCAAGCGTAATCGGTGCAGTCTGGCATAATATATCAGGTCCGATCCTGGCAACCTATTGGAGTAAGAAACCTGCTAAAGTCGATGAGACGGAAGAGAAGGTGAAAGCTGGATAATCAAAAATGGCTGAAGGGGGATGTATCCCCATCAGCCATTTTTCGATTAATAAAGGAACAACATGAGGACGGTGGTCACGACCCCGACCCATACGGCCAGGATGAAACAGTAGCCCATGATGTGGCGGATATGCAGTCCGACGATGCTGAGGATCGGGAGGGCCCAGAAAGGCTGGATGAGATTGGTCCATGCATCGCCCCATCCGACGGCCATGGCGATGGTGGAAGGCTCCACTCCCAGATTCATCCCTGCAGGTACTTGGAGTGGCCCCTGCAAAGCCCATTGACCGCCACCGGACGGCGCCAGGAGATTGACGATTCCCGCTGTCCAGTACGTGAAGATATCGAAGGTTTCTTTATTGGCGATCGATGTCATCCCCTGAATGATGCTTTCTCCTAACCCCGAACTGGTCAGAACAGCGATGATCCCTGCATAAAATGGAAACTGCAGGATGATGGGGGAGGTGGATCCCGCAGCTTCCTTGAACGCTTCGCCAAATGAACGCAGGGATCCATGGAAGATCAAGCCGAGGGAAAGAAATAAAAGATTGATGATGTTCAGGTCAAGGTCCCGGCCCAATATGAATTCATGGATTACATAGATCATACCGATCAATCCTGTCACGACCCCGAGTATAGGAGTCGTCTCAAGCCTTGATGCAGGAGTCGCTTCCACGCCGGTCTGGACATTGACCTTCTTTTGGGTGATCTTTTCTTCATAAGGGGTCACCTCCCCCTTTGGTGCCATCAGGCAGATGACGACGGGCATCGTTACGAAGAGAACGAGAAATATGATGATGGTGGAAGGGCTGAAAATCGTTTCAGAAGTTGGGATGACGCCCATGAGATCGACAAGGAAATGATCGTTGGTTGCGACGGTGAGTCCGATCGAGCTTGATAATCCTGCTGTATAAAGGGCAGTGGGGAATAAGCAGCTGCTACAAGCAGAGGGAAGTGAACGTTTGGATTGCGCCTGCCGATTTCCCTCACCAGGATGGCACCGACCACCACGGCAAGCCCCCAGTTGATGTAATAGGCGGCGCCCGATAGGCAAAATGTATACACATAGGCCTTTGTCGGGGTGTCGGCCCATTCGGCCAGTTGCTGTAGCCCCTTTTTGACAAAAGGAACGGATGCAAGGACCATGCCGGTCAAAAGCAAAAGGACCATTTGCATGGTAAACGTCAAATATACCCAGAAACCGTCCCCGAATGATTTAACAAGGCTGAGGGGCTCTGCAGGCTTCAGGAAAATCCCGATACCGAAGACGAGGAGCGTAAGCAGGACAGCAATGACGAAAGCATCTGGCAAGTATCGCTGGACAAGTCTTGATAACCTGTCGGCAATGGAAGCTAACATGATGAACAACTCCTTTCGATGATTGACTACAGTATATTGGGATTTGTCCAGGTTCATGAGCACAAAAAAGCCGGATCTTGGAAGATCCGGCTTTGTGCCCTTCTATTTTTTCAGAAGCAGATAAACGAAATAAGGAGCTCCGATCAAAGCGGCCATGATTCCGGCAGGAAGACCATCCGGCTCGAGGACATTTCTGCCGACCGTATCGGCTGCGAGGAGCAGCCATCCCCCGAGTAGCAAGGCTACCGGAAGGTACAGCTGATGGCGCGGTCCCACAAGGGATTTGGCAAGATGGGGAGCCATCAGACCGATGAAGGCGATCCCTCCCGTCACGGAGACGGCCGATGCGGCCAGGGCCACGGCTGTGAACAGAAGGATGATCCTCTCCCGCTTCAGCGCGACCCCGACGCCGATGGTAGCGGAGTCGCTCAGGGCCAGGAGATTCAGTGTACGTGCTTTATAGAGAGTGAACGGAATCAAAACCACAAGCCAGGGAAGGATCGCCCATACGAATGGCCAGTCAGCTCCCCATATGTTACCGGCAAGCCAGTTGGCGATGAAGTCGACTTTTGCCCGTTCCGCGCTGGAGATCATGATGATCATCAATCCGGAAAATGCCGTGGAGAATCCGACCCCTACAAGGATCATCTTGACGGGTTGAAGTCCGCTACCCCGTGTGGACGAGAAGAAATAGATGAGACCCGCAGTCAGAATCGCTCCGGCAAAGGCCACGAGGGGAAGCATAAAGGCGAATGATCCTGCATCGATGGGGAAGAACAGGAAAAAGACCGTGATGGCGACTCCGGCGCCGGAGTTGATCCCGATGATCCCGGGATCTGCAAGGTCATTCTTCGTCATCGTCTGCAGGATGGAGCCAGAGAGGGCAAGGGCCATACCGGCAAGCACGGTGATCACGATCCTCGGAAGCCTGATGGAGAAGAGGATGAATTCATCCTTAAATGAACCATTTCCCATGATGGTGGGGATCAGCCTGTCAATGGAGACCGAGGAATACCCCAGGCTGATTCCGATCAAAACGGTAGACACAATGAAAACCAGAAGAGCGATCAAGATCGCCCGCTGTTTTTTGAGTAGCTTCGGATGGATCATAGTTTACCGCCTTTCCGAACGATGAATAAGAAGAAAGGAAGGCCCATTAAGGAAACGATGGCCGCAACGGGAGTCTCGTAGGGTGCATTCACGGTCCGGCCGATCGTATCGGCCAGAAGCATGAACGTGCTTCCCAGGACGACCGAGACCGGGATGATGGTACGGTAATCGGTCCCTGTCAGTGCCCGGGCGATGTGGGGGACCATCAGTCCGAGAAAGGCCATATTCCCTACTAGGGCGACAGCAGACCCTGCCAGGATGACCGTCAATAAGAAGAGGGCCGATTTGACGAGGACCGTCCGCTGACCCAATCCGACTGCGACCTCCTCATTCAGGCTCAGGATGGTCAATTGCCTTGAAAACCCCATGGAGAAGATCACGCATAAAAGGATACATGGACCGATGATATAGATTTGATTCCACGTCGTACCGATCAGTCCACCTGCGGTCCACATGGAGATGTCTTTTGATAGTTTGAAGTAAAGACCGATGCCTTCTGACACAGCAAATAAAAAAGCAGATACAGCCGCTCCAGCAAGGACGATGCGAAATGGCGAGAACCCGCCCCTTTTTACTGCTCCGATACCAAAGACGAGCCCAGCGCCGACAGCCGCTCCTATGAAACACGCAAGCATGATGCCGAATGGACCGATGGAAGGCAGGAAGGCAAGGGCGGCAGCCAGGGCTGCATTGGCTCCTGCCGTGAGGCCGAGCAGTCCCGGGTCAGCCAGGGGGTTGCGGGTCATCCCCTGCATGATGGCACCGGAAACGCTGAGAGCGGCTCCGACGAGGATGGCAGCCACTTCACGGGGGAAACGGAGTTCCTGGAGAATCGAGATCTTGTCCCCGCTCCCGGTATTGGTCAGCGCCCCCCAGACGTCGGAAAGGGTCGTGTCAGCCGCACCAAAGGTGACGGATACAAGGAATGATCCGCATAATACGATAATGAGAATGGATAGTGTAGGTATGTATGGTAGTTTTCGACTCATAGCCATCATCTTTTCTGTCGTAGTATAAGAGAAAGGAATTCTTATAGTAAGAATTCCTTTCGGGAGATTACTGGTTTCCTAGGAATTTCTCTTTGAAGAACTCGAGCTGATAATCCAGCGTCAGAGGATCATTGAAGTAGAATTCCATCATGTTTACTTCATATACGCGGTTATTCTTCACAGCAGGTATCGAACGATACGTATCCGTCTTGGTGAAAGAATTCTCTGCATTCGGATCCCTGCTGACGATCAGGTAGTCACCAGCGAAGTCAGGGAGTACTTCCGTGGAGAGGGCGAAGTAACCTGGCTCAAGCGCTTCTTCTTTTACTTTGTCAGGCATGTTCAATCCCATTTCCTGATAGAGGATCTCGGTTCCGCGCCCCCAGTTGTTTCCGTATACATAGAGTTGTTTATTGAAGCTTTCGATGACGGAAACAGTGGCATCATCACCGATTTCCGCTTTGATATCTTCACCGGCATCAGCTGCCCGTTTTTTGAAATCATCCACCCAGGCTTTCGCTTCATCCTCTTTGTTCAGGAGCTTTCCGATCTCAAGATGCTGCGTGAGGTAATCGACTTTTCCATACGTATATGTAACGGTAGGGGCGATTTTTTTGAGCTTATCGACGTTCTTGATATTGGATAGTCCGATGATGAGATCCGGGTCCAGCTCGATGATTTTCTCAAGGTCTTCATCGCTGACTTCCTTGACATCTTTAAGGGAATCATCCCAGCGGGGGTTCATTTTGGACCATGAATCCACCCCGACAAGAGGGACGTCGAGGGCCATGACATTACCGGCGAAGGACGACAGGACGACGACGCGTTTAGGGTCGGCCGGAACTTCTACGGGCCCGTTTTCAGATTGATAGGTAATGGTTCCCTTGTCTTCTTTCTTTTTCTCTTCCTTTTGATCCGTTGATGTTTGATTGCCGCATGCACTAACTAGTAGCACGAATAGCAGAATGATAGGTGCCAGCCATTTCTTCATGTTGTTCTTCTCCTTTAATTAAGTTGTATGTGATGCACATTGGTTTGAGGGTCCGGGGATCGCGGCCGATTTCGGCGTCGATGTTGAACACCTTCCTCAAGGTCTCGCGGGTAATGACCTGCTCCCCTGTACCGGAACTCACCAGATCACCGTCCTTCAGGGCGATGATGTGATCGGCGAACCGGGCTGCCTGATTCAGATCGTGGAGGACCATGACGATCGTGCGTCCTTGCTCCCGATTGAGCCTTTCCAGGAGCTCAAGGACCTCGAGCTGGTGGGCCATATCGAGATACGTTGTCGGTTCATCCAGGAAGATGATGTCCGTTTCCTGGGCGAGGGCCATGGCGATCCACACGCGCTGACGTTGCCCACCTGATAAAGCATCTACTTCCCTGTGTTTAAAAGGAAGCGTGCCGGTCTCCTCCATTGCCCAGTGGATCATATCCTGATCCTTCTTCGTTAAGCGGCCCAAGCCTTTCTGATGCGGGAATCGTCCGTAGGATACAAGTTCACCGACGGTCAATCCGCTTGCGCTTTCAGGGGTCTGGGGGAGTATGGCCATTTTCTTGGCCAATTCCTTCGTACTCTGTTTATGGATGTTTTGTCCATCAAGAAGGATATTCCCCGTCTGATGGGGGATGATCCGGGTAATCGCTTTCAGCAAGGTCGACTTTCCACAGCCGTTCGGACCGATGATGGTGGTGATCTGTTTATCCGGGATGCTTACGCTCAGATTCTTCACGATGAGTCGATCGTCATACCCAACGGAAAGCTCGGTAGAAAAGAGACGATTCATCCTATCCCTCCTAATTGGTGATAATGATTCTCAGTGTCAACTAATACTCATCGTATATTCCTTTTTGCCCATTGTCAATAGAAAATTGGTTGTCAAAGCGGTTGAAAAGAGGTAGGATGTAATTGAGAATGATAATCATTTAGATAGCGGGGGATTAGGATGAGTGAGAAGGAGATCTATGATGTCACGATAATCGGCGGAGGACCAGCCGGTCTATATTCCGCTTTCTATAGTGGATTGAGGGAAATGAAAACGAAGTTGATTGAGTCCCAGCCGCGATTGGGAGGAAAGATCCATGTGTATCCTGAGAAAATGATATGGGATGTCGGGGGCCTTACTCCTTTGTCCGGAGCCGACCTGATCAAGCAACTCGTGAAGCAGGGTCTTACATTTGATCCGACCGTCGTACTCAATGAAAAGGTTTCTTCCATCAGGAAGGATCCGGAGGGGATCTTTATCCTCGAAGGAGACTCGGGTGATGTCCATTTGTCCAAGACGGTGATCGTGGCGGTGGGGAGCGGAATCATCAATCCTCAAAAATTGAAGATTGAAGGCGCAGAGCGGTTCGAGGTGTCCAACCTTCATTACACAGTGAAATCCCTCAAACAATTCAAGGGCAGGACCGTCTTGATCTCGGGAGGCGGGAATTCGGCTGTTGATTGGGCGAATGAGTTAGAGCCTGTGGCAGGGAAGGTCATGGTCACTTACAGGAAGGCCTCCTTCACAGGACATGAAGCCCAATGCTCCCAGCTCATGAACAGCTCGGCCGATTGCCTATTCAACACAACCATCACGCGCTTGATCGGTTCTGAAGATGGGGAGAAGATCGAGAAGGTGGAGCTGATGAATGTAGAGACGGAAAATACAACCATCGTGTCGGTCGATGACGTCATCGTCAATCACGGGTTCGAAATCGACTCATCCCTCTTGAAAGATAGTTCCCTTGGAATCGAAATGCTGGATGACTTTTATTTGAAAGGAAATGTCGTGAGCGAAACATCCGTGAAAGGATTATACGCGGCAGGCGATATCTTGAAGCATGAAGGGAAGGTCCATTTGATTGCAGGAGCGTTTCAGGACGCAGCGAATGCCGTCAACCGTGCAAAGAGCTTCATTTCCCCCGATGCAGACAAGTCCGGAATGGTGTCATCCCACAATGAAGTATTCAAAAAGCGGAATCGTGAGTTGATTAAAAAGATGGTAGGGAAATGACCGGAAGTCATAAAAAAATCCAGACAGGTGTCTGGATTTTTTTTAGTTACCCATATTGATTCTCACGTTTAGAAGATCTGCGCTTATTTACGAGGAAGCCGATCAAAAGGATGGCAATGGTGAGGGCGATGGTGATCGTCATGGTCGTAGCACCTTCATGAAGATTCAGGAACTTCAGGAACTTTTCATCCCCGACGATCATTTCCCCAGCCGTATAGGCTAGGATCCCAGAACCGAGATAGGCGATCCAACGATACTTTTCAAGGACCTTGACGATGAGTTTCGAGCCAAAGATCATGATCGGGATGCTGATGAAAACCCCGAGGGCGATCATGCCGATATGACCATGTGCGGCTCCTGCCACTGCCACGACATTATCGAGGCTCATGACTGCATCGGCAAGGATGATGGTCCCGATGGCCTGTCCCAGTTTGGAATGCGATTTGATATCGGCATCGCCTTCATCCTCGACGAGGACATTATAGGCGATCCACAGTAAAAGGATTCCTCCGAGTAGATGGACATAAGGGATCTTTAAAAGATAAACAATGATAGCTGCAAATAATATCCTTAGTATGACTGCGCCGCCTGTGCCCCAGAAGATCGCTTTATTCTGCAGATCTTTTGGAAGTCTTCTCGTTGCCATCGCGATGACTACGGCATTATCGCCAGATAAGATGATGTCAATGGCGATGATCTTCAACAGCGCAATGATGGCTTCGGATGAAAATGATAAATCCATAATGGTTCCTCCTGTATTCTTCTCTCAAGCAGTATGTTGCCCACTTATTATAGCACTAAAACCATCCCCATCCCATTTTCCCGAATTGAAAAAAGGCCGGCAAATGACCGGCCGACAGCCTACTGCACTGGATAGGGGTATGGATACGGGTAAGGATAGGGATATGGGTAAGCGGGCACGGGGACTGGGTAGGGTCCTGGTGATGCAGCTGTCCCGACGGCAAGACCGGTGACCGTTCCGGCGGCAAAACCTGCACCGGGATATCCCCAACCATGATTCCAACCCGGTCCCCAATTTCCACCGTGGTTCCAACCTCCTGTATTCCATCCGCCGCCGTGATGCCAGCTGGCCGAGCCATTGCCCCAGTTGACGTGACCGCCTCCGCCGTGGACGGGTCTTTGATTCCTGATTGCATAGATGTTCATATCATCCACCCTTTCTCATTCTGTACAGTATATGCCCAACGAATCTTCAAGGTTATTTGTTCATATCCTGCTTCCATCCCCTATATATATTAATGTAATGGGCATGAGTCCGGAATGAACAAAGGAGGAATAAAATCATGAACGAACAGATGCAAAAACTTATCAATAACCTGATTCAGATTGAACATGTCTCTACCACCCTGTACCTTGCTATGTCTGCTTACCTTGCCAATCAAAATTACACAGGGATGGCCAATTGGCTCCGTGTCCAATCGGAAGAAGAAAGGACGCACTTATTGAAGCTGATCGATTACCTGACCGATCGTGGAGGTGTGGTGGAACTGGCGGCTCTTCCTGCACAGCCGAAGACATTCGGGACACCGCTCGAAACCTTCCAGAAGGTATTGGAGCACGAACGTTTCGTCACGGATGCATACCGGAAAGCCTATGAGTACGCCGCCCAGAATGATCAACAGTCTGCCATCATCATTCAGGAATTCCTCCGTGAGCAGGTCGATGAAGAAGCTCAGTCCAAAACGATTGTAGACCGGTTGACGCTTGCCGGTAACAACTCAGCCGCCCTGCTGGTCCTCGATCAGGAGCTCGGTCAAAGGACACCGGCCGGAGCCGCAGGAGGAGCGGGTGCAGCCGGGGGATAAAAAGAAGGAAAAGGCCCATACTGATAAAAAGACGATCGGTAAGGGTGATGAGATGATTTTTATTTACCATGATTTCGGAGGGACCCACACGACCTCCATGGCTGCAGCGATCCACCTGAGATTGCTGCCTGATAGAGAGTGGACCGATGAAGAAATCCTTTCCATCCCTGACTTCAATCAGCTGAAGAAAAAAGATGCCGGTCATCTTTTTTTCAAGGGAACGGATCATGACGGTCATGATGTATATACGATAGGGAAAAGGTCTTCTAAGTATGTGCTCCCCGCCATGAAAGATGTAAGCAAGATGCTTCTTTCCCGCTATGATCGTGACGGAAAGATCATCTTTTCCAACACTTCCCCCGTTGTGCCCCCGGTCATGACCGCAGGTGGTTTTTTTGCCAGGGGACTCGGGCTGGATGCCATCGGTGTCCCATTGCTGTTAAGGGGAGCGAAGCAATGCAGGGTGTATCTGGAAAAGCTTGTGGAAGAAACAAAACGCAACGCATATGAAACACATCAGGGACAAATACTTGACCTTGAAAATAAATATTATCAGTACAAAAAAGGGAAAAAGTTGTAAGAAGGAGAAATAGGTATAAAGAATCAGTCATCCGGGGATGCGAGCGATTAAAACGGAGGTGTGATCATATGGAAGGAAAACCATTGCATTATGATGGGAGTCATCCTGTAGTCAAGGAAGGCGAAGGGGTACAGGAGCCCTTCGTTTTGACCGAAGAGATGCGGAAGAGCATCTCAGGGAATCCCTACGGAATGGAAGAATGAAAAAGAGCGACCCCACGTTCATACAACTGGGGTCGCTCTTTTTTTGAAAAACGGGATAATCATTTGCCGAAAGAGAAAACTATGGAGGTTCTTTCTTCAATTGAGAAGAGAGCATAAAAGGAGGAGTTTCCGACATGGCAAAGGTTCTATATATCACCGCACACCCGCACGATGAAACCCAATCTTACAGCATGGCGGTTGCATCCGCGTTCATGACGTCCTATCAAGAAAGCCACCAGGATGACCAGATCACCCATCTTGATCTCTATAAGGAACATATACCGGCCATCGATGCCGATGTGTTCAGTGGATGGGGGAAACTCCAATCCGGAGGAGATCTGTCCCCGGATGAGCAGACAAAGGTAAGCCGCCTGAATGAGCTTTCCAAGCAGTTCGTGGAAGCCGATAAATATGTGTTCGTCACGCCACTCTGGAATTTCTCATTTCCACCGGTCATGAAGGCATATATAGACTCGGTTGCCGTCGCAGGGAAATCATTCAAATATACCGAGAATGGTCCTGTCGGTCTCTTGACGGACAAGAAAGCGATCCACATCCAGGCAAGGGGAGGCATCTATTCCCATGGGCCCCAGGCCGAGCTTGAGATGGGTCACCGATATCTTGGGATTATCATGCAATTTTTCGGCGTCCCGTCTTTTGAAGGGATTTTTGTCGAAGGGCATGCGGCCATGCCGGATAAAGCCGAGGAAATTAAAGCGGATGCCATTGAAAAAGCCAAAGCTGCTGCTCCGAAGTTCTAATAAGAAAATCCGGCCGAAGTGATTTCGGCCGGATTTTTCTATCAGATGATGGCGGAGCGATCGACGGATTCTTCCTTAGTCTCAGGTACGAAGGCGAGGATGACAATCCCGATCACAAAGAGGATCACCAGGGAGAACACCCCGCTGTTAGACTGCCCTGTCACCTGGGACGTCACGGCCACGAGCAATGGCCCCATGATCGAAGCGAATTTCCCGAAGATATTATAGAAACCGAAGAACTCATTGGCGTTCTTTTTAGGGACCATCTTGGCAAAATAAGATCTGCTCAGTGCCTGGATACCCCCCTGAGAGGAGGCGACAAGCATGGCGAGAATCCAAAAATCAAGGGTCGTTTCGAGGAAGTAGGCGTAGATGCAGACGCCGATATAGACGATGATTCCTGCGTACAACATTTTCTTCCCCGTGAACTTCTCTGAAAGTCTTCCGTAAAGGATGGAAAATGGCCCTGCCACCACCTGGGTGACAAACAGGATGATCAACAGGTTGGTAGAAGTGATGCCTAGATCACTTCCATAGGCTGTGGACATGGTGATGATCGTACCGACTCCATCGATATAAAAGAAATAAGCCAACAGGAATAGAAAAAGGGCTCTGTATTTCCGGATTTCTTTAAAGGTCTTACCGAGGCGTTTAAAGCTCTTCGCAACGGGGTTTTTTTCGCGTTTGATGAAATAGTGCTGTTTGACATGCTTGAGGAGAGGGATGGTGAAGATTCCCCACCATATCGCTGTTATCACAAAGGCGATGCCACTGGCCGTGTCGACGGCGATGGGAATGACCTGGCTCTGGGCGAGCACAATGATGGCGATGGCGATGATGAACGGGATCGTGCTTCCGATGTAACCGAGCCCATAGCCCCTGGCAGAAACACGGTCCATCCGGTCTTCGCTTGTTACATCGGTGAGGAAGGCATCATAAAATACGTTGGCTCCCGCAAATCCCACGGTGGAAACCGTGTAAAAGATGAGGAGGAGGATCCACTGCTCCCCTGGAATGAAGGCGAGGGAAGCTGTAAAGATGATACCCAGGGTGAAGAAGAAGGTGAAGAATTTTTTCTTGTAGCCTTCGTAATCAGCAATCGTGCCCAATATCGGACCGAGCATGGCCAAAATGAACGTCGCGATGGCAATGGTGTAGCCGAGATACGCCGTGGAGTCCACGGAGCTCACTCCTGCACTTGTAGCGGCTGCCTTGAAGAAAAGCGGGAAAACGGCCGTGGAGATGATGATGGAATAGGCTGAGTTCGCCCAATCATAAAGGATCCAACTATTCTCTTCTTTTGTGAACTTTTTCATCCTTTTCCGTCCTCCTGTTCAATGTTCGCTGCATCCAGTAATTCATGTCGGCATACCCCATCTGTATCCCCGAGGTCAAGGCCGAGGAGGCGTGCCATGGTAGGACCCTCATCCACAAGATTCATCAATGGGATTTCCGTCTTTCTGATTCCGTTGCCCATGGCCATGAACATCGTCCCGTACTGTTCCTTGGAAGGGGAGTAACCATGAGAACCCCATGTATAGTTGCGATCCTGGACATCTTGAGGGGTGATGCGATGAAGGAAGTCGCCCTCGGTAAAGTCCTTGAAGTAATAGCCCTTCTCTGCCTCGAGCATGAATGCGGCACTCCCATCTGCACCCATGAGTCCCGCTTCATATCCCGTGAAGATCTCTTCGATTCCACCTTCTTTTTGAAGCGCTCGCAACAATCGGTGTACCCTATCCATAAGCCCTTCGTCTCTCACATAAACATACGATGAGCCGTCGCACCCCTTAGCATAAACCTGCCAATCGGTCACTTTCCCCTTTTGATTACATGTGATCCACCCTTGCTCCTTGAAGCAAACGTTCAGTTGGATGGCCGTATCTTCGTCGAGTGCACTGTGATCTCCCAATGCAATCAACGTATACTCACATCCGCTTTCATCCAGTGCATGCATGATCCTTCCCAGGCGATCATCATGACGGTGGATGGCATCAAGGGCTTCCTTGGAAGAGAATCCGTGATAGTGCCTCATCGTATCAAGGTCGGTGAAATGGATGAGTGTCAGGCCTGGCTTCTTCGTACGGATCGTATGGATAGCGGATTCCAGTACAAAATCATCCAAAGCGGGTTGTTCAAGACCGTTCCTTATTGAACCGAATCGCCGTTGAAGATCCATTTGGTAGAGCGGGGTCCCATTCATGAGTGAAACCATGATCTGGTGGTGCCACGGACGGTTGGCGAATATCTCGGGAAGATTGTAATCGATGTTTGCTTTCGCAGTTACGGGCCATAGAAGGGCGGCCGTTGTAAGCCCGGCTGCCTTTGCTTCATCGTAGAGGGTGGTTCCCTGGATGTGAGAGCGGTGCCAGTACCAGTCGGGCGAAGGGCGTCCCGGCTGGATGAGCGTATTATTGATGATCCCATGACGCTTCGGATAGTTACCCGTCACGATCGACGCATGACAAGGGTAGGTGACCGATGGATAAATGGTGCGCACATTCCGGCATAATGCCCCTTCATCGAGCAGGCGTCTGAAGTGCGGGAGCTCTTGCAAAAGGGGATAATCCAGTGAAGACAGGCAGTCAAATGATACGACGATAAGATGCTCAGTCAGGCGGGTCATGTGTACCTCCAACAGGGAAATATACTATATATCTATTAATATAGCAGAAGATTCAGAATGTACATAAGGACTTTTGTTAATAACAGGTAAAGGGAACAAGAAAAGCTCCGTAGAGCCCGGAGCCTTGGTTGTTAAATCTTGGTCGAACGCATGACCTTTGCATTTTCTTTCGTGTCTAGTTCATGGGAATATTCCACGTTTTCAATTTCACAATTCTCTCCGATGATGATGTGCTTCCCGCGAACGAGCTTCGCTTTAGTATTTTCCAGGGTGATGAGATCCCCCTCAATGAGGTCACAGTGGAGGAACTCATCTTTTTGTGTGAAGAAATTGACCACCTGCTTGAAGAATTTCCCCGTGCGGCTCTGTTTGACCACCACTGTTTCGCCGCCGATTTCCTTGATGGAGGAGTGATGATGCAGCTTGATATCAATCTTATCCGCATTCAGCAATCCGTCGATATGGACGGAGCCTGAAGAAGTGAAGCTTTCCACTTCGCAGTCCTTGCCGACCTTGAGGGAACCGCTTGTCTCAAGGGACTGCCCCTGGATCCTTCCGTCCACTTTACATGCTCCGCTGCTCTCGAGCGTCTGTGCGAATAAATCACCGGCGATCTTCACCGAACCACTGATGTCAACTTCTTGTGCTGTAAGGTTTCCATTACATTTGGAAGAACCGCTTACGGTGAAGGTCCCTGTTTGGATGTCGCCTGAAAACACGGAAGAGCCGCTCGTTTTCATATGTTCCGCATCCACTTTTCCATCCACCTTACCCGAACCAGACATATGGAAATCCTTGCAGGATAAGTCGCCATGAATCTTTCCGCTTCCGCTAATTTTCACATCTTTGAATGTGCCGCCTCCCGATGTCCCGCTTCCACTGATCTTCAAGTCATATAATTTCGTTTGAGCTGCACTCATCGTTATCCTCCTTAGAATATCTTCACTTTGTTGCAATGCTGCCGTTCACTTGTTCCATCAACGAACCGATGTCCATCTCCACGGCTTTCACGGATTCTTCCATGACCCACTTACTGTCACCGGGAAGCTGCATCCACATCCATCCCGAGCCTTTGCTCATGCCGATGAGCCTGTAGTCGAGGGGAGGAGGGGAAGATTCCAGAAAGGAGACCAGCTCCTTCAATGCTTCTTCCTCCACGCCCTCCTCTTTGGCAATGTGCAAAATCTTGCCGTGCAGCAGATCCTGACCGGTAAAGGTTTCCCTTGCTTGGAACAAGTTCCAGAGATCTTCCGGTATCAGGTTCAGTTCCCTTACCTGCTTTCCACTCAGTTGGATGGTGGACGAATCAGGAGAGAAGATCGCTGAAAGCTCATCGAGGGAGTGGTCATCCTTCAGCTCTTTGATCTTTTGTATGCGTTCGAGCACTTTCTCCTTTGGAAAGTAGGTTTCTTGTCCCGTGAAGCTGGACTTTTTGATAAACCAGCTTTCAGGGAGGATGTTCTTTCTTTTCCACCGGTAGAGCTGTCCGTAGGAAATGCCGGTCATATCGAGGACTTCACGTTTGGAAATCAATTCTTCACTCATACTCAACCTCCTTGTAACAAAACATTGTTACGCTGTATCTGTATTCAGAATAGCAGAACAATGTTACGTTGGCAAGTGAGTTTGAAAAAAATTCCTCTGTGCCTATTGCAAAACAACGTAAATCGGTATATAGTACATTACATCAGTAATGCACTATGGCAGGGAGAGGTGAATGCACTCTTGATCTTAAATTCAAACAGTTCGAAGCCGATTTACGTCCAGATTGCCGAATGGATCGAAACGGAGATCCTTTCTGATGCCCTACAAGCAGATCAGAAAGTTTACTCACAATATCAGCTTTCCGACATGCTCAATATCAATCCGGCGACGGCTGGAAAGGGACTATCACTATTAGTAGATGAAGAAGTGCTGTACAAAAAAAGGGGGCTGGGTATGTTTGTATCGGAAAAGGCCAAGAACATCATTTTGATGAGGAGAAAAAATGAGACGCTTGGGGAACTCATCGGGAATCTGGTGAAGGAAGCCGCGTATCTGAATGTATCGGAAGACGAACTGATCCGGTTGATCAGGGAAGAAATGGGAAGGGGGAATGAAGAGTGAGTGTCATCGAGTGTAATCGAGTCTCAAAGACCTACGGTGGGAAAAAGGCCGTGAATCAGGTGACCTTCACGATCGAGGAGAATGTGATCACGGGTTTGATCGGGAGGAACGGCGCAGGGAAAACGACTTTATTGAAGCTCCTGGCAGGCTTCATACGGCCGACGGATGGGGAAATCCGCATTTTTGAAGAAACTCCCTTCAATTCCTTGAAGGTATCCGCCAACAGTATCTATGTGGATGACCAAATGACCTTTTCCCCTTATCTGAACCTGAAGGAAATCCTCCATGCCATGAAGGATTTCTATCCCAATTGGGATATGGAGATCGCCCGAAAGCTGATGGCCCATTTCTCCCTTGACGGAAAAACGTATCATAGCCAGCTCTCCAAAGGCATGAAAAGCACTTTCAACGTCATTGTCGGCCTTGCTGCACGCTGTCCCTTGACCATCATGGATGAACCCGTCACGGGGATGGACGCTGCCGTAAGGAAGGACTTCTATCGCATGATGCTGAAGGATTATCTCGCCCATCCGAGGACCATGCTCCTCTCCAGTCATCTCCTGACCGAGATGGAGGATCTTATTGAAAACATCCTCCTCATGAAGGACGGCGGGCTGTGCCTTCATAAGAGTGTAGATGAAATCAGGCAGCTTGTCATCGAAGTGAGCGGACCGAAAGAAGAACTGGAAAAGTGGGCTTCCGCGCAGGACGTGCTGCACATGAAATCCACCACCCCTCACCTGGCACTTGCTGCTGTAAGAGGGGACCGGCTTGAAGGGCGCATCCCTGAAACGTTTGCGGTCAGGGAAGTAGCGGCAGAAGACGCATGTGTATACATCACAGGAAGAGGAAAAGGGGAATCGATGATGTCTATCGCTAAGGCGGACTTTTGGAGCACCGTCATGAAACAGCTTCGATACAAACTGAAAGCTTATAGAGGGGTTTATACATCGATGATCATTGTTCAAGTTGTCGCGCTTTTACTATCCCTCGGGAGCACCGGTGGGTCGGTCGGATCCTCTTCCATGGGCTATTCCTTCGAGGTGAACGGATTTTCCGGGAACCTGATCCTGGTCTTCACGATGATCTGGTCATTCATGACGGCCATCGTCATCACGACGAAGGCGTATCGATACAGTGACTTTTTAATGGTTAGTAACAGGCTGACCAGTCAGGTTTCATCACTGCTGTGTCTATTGATCATATCCATCATCGGGGCACTCACAGCGATCGGTGCAGATTATTTACTCCGTGATCTGTTGATTTTGTTCCGGGATGCAGCGTTTATTTTTGAGGGGGCGGCACCGACGATTCAAGGAATCCTTGGAACTTGTATGTACCTGATATTGTTCGCCCTTTCAGGGTATACGTGCGGTATGCTGGTTCAGATGAATAAGCTGTTCCTCTTCATCATTCCTGCCATAGTCATCGGCGTCCCCATGACCACTTCATTTATGTTGGGAGTCCGATTCTTAACAGAAGATCTTTTCCTATTCTTTTTGGATGAGACCTCATTCAGTCTATTCGTTGGAAAGTTCCTGCTCGTCAGCCTCCCACTTTTCGCGGTGAACCTGATAACAGGAAATCGCTTGGAGGTGAAATCATGATGGTCCTTGGCCTTATACTCCCCATCTTCATCATCGCCCTACTTGCAGTGCTTATTGGTTTTTCTCTCAAAAAGACGAAGGTTGCAGGGTTAGGCAAACGGATCTTACCGGAAAAAATCTTGCTGGTATATGGGATCATACTGGTTGCTTCCATCCTCGTATTCGTATTCTTGCCTGACCATATGAAGGACACAAGGTATGCAGCAGCTGATTATACAAATGAAAAAGACTACAACCGATTTATGACCGGCCTGATGGACGGCACCATTGAACAGGTGCCAACAGCTGTTTTGCAAAAAGAATGGAACTTCCCCGGTAAGGAAAAATCGTTCGATGTCAAAACGATGGGATGGCAAGACGGCGACCCTTTCATCATTGTAGACGACCGGGGGAAATCAGACGAAATTACGGTAAAGCATATTGTATCCCGGAGCGTTCTTCAGAATCTGGATATCACGAGCGAAGTACCTTCTCCAAAGATAGCATTTAAAGATGGGGTCCTGACAGTGAAAAGTCAGCCCGAGAAGAAGATCGTCATCAATCAGTACACAGGCTCTTTTGTGACCAATCAGTTTAAAGGTGTGACCGCTTTTGGAGGTGAATCGTTTGAATCCTCCATCGGCACCGACGCCGTTTACATCACGGTGCCAAAGGGAACCCTTGTATCCGGCCCTGTAGAATGGATAAGGGATCATGAATGATCGATGAAGAATCGATGAAGAATGAATAGAGGATGAACGGAAGGAGGCATCTTTGGAAGATGCCTTTTTTTCTATGGAAATAATAGGTTAGGAGGAATACCTCTCCAGAAAATCATGTTTATTCTACCAATAGAAGGGTAGTTTGTAAGTGGATTTGTTTACATAGTAAACAGCATTAAAAAACAGGTGGAGAGGGTTGAGAGAATGAGTAATGAACGTCATGGCAAGGTGAACGGGAATAGCAAGGATGAACAGCTGGAACAGTACCGTGTGGATGATAAGGATAAGCATCTCACCACGAATCAGGGACTGAAGGTATCGGAAGATGAATTTTCCCTCAAGGCGGGGGAACGCGGTCCGACCCTGATCGAGGATTTCCACTTCCGTGAAAAGATGACACACTTTGACCACGAGCGGATCCCGGAGCGCATCGTCCATGCCAGGGGCTATGCCGCACACGGTGAGTTTGAAGTGTATGAATCGATGAAAGACTATACAATGGCGAAATTCCTTCAGGATCCGTCCGTGAAGACGCCGGTATTCGTGCGCTTTTCCACGGTGGCAGGATCGAAGGGATCTGCTGAAACCGTGCGGGATGCCCGCGGATTCGCCACGAAGTTCTATACAGAAGAAGGGAATTATGATCTTGTTGGGAACAACATCCCTGTCTTCTTCATCCAGGATGCCATCAAATTCCCTGATTTCGTCCATGCAGTAAAGCCGGAGCCTCATAATGAAATGCCACAGGCGGCTTCAGCCCATGATACATTCTGGGATTTCGTCGCCAACAACCAGGAATCGGCCCATATGGTCATGTGGGCCATGTCGGATCGTGCCATCCCTAGAAGTCTCCGCATGATGGAGGGCTTTGGCGTCCATACGTTCCGCTTTGTCAACGATGAAGGGAAGGCGCACTTTGTGAAATTCCACTGGAAGCCGATCCTCGGGACACATTCCCTTGTGTGGGATGAAGCACAGAAGATCAACGGGAAGGACCCTGACTTCCATCGCCGCGATCTTTATGAATCCATCGAGAACGGAGACTATCCGGAATTCGAGCTTGGCGTTCAGCTCATCAAGCAGGAAGACGAATTCAACTTCGACTTCGACGTATTGGATCCGACCAAGCTATGGCCGGAAGAAGATGTACCGGTCAAGATTATTGGGAAGATGACCCTCAATCGGAATGTGGATAACGTATTCGCCGAAACGGAGCAGGTGGCATTCCATCCGGGATCTGTCGTTCCGGGCATCGACTTTTCCAATGACCCGCTGCTTCAGGGAAGGCTCTTCTCCTACACGGATACGCAGCTCATCCGTCTAGGCGGACCGAACTTCCATGAACTCCCGATCAACCGTCCGGTCTGCCCGTTCCATAATAATCAGCGGGACGGTTACGGCCGCCAGACGATCAATCGTGGTCAGGTGAGCTATCACAAAAACTCACTCGCCAACAATACTCCGGCGCCGGCAAGTCCTGAGGAGGGCGGCTATGTCCACTATCAGGAGAAAGTAGAGGGCCACAAGGTCAGGGCCAGGAGTGAGAGCTTCAAAGACCACTTCTCCCAGGCGACGATGTTCTGGAACAGTATGAGCCGCCCGGAAAAGGATCACATCATCCAGGCATTCAGCTTTGAGCTCGGGAAAGTGGAGAGTGTGGACGTGAGGAAGCAGATTGTGGCCATGTTTGCCAATGTCAGTAAGGAACTGGCCGCAGGTTTTGCGGAACAAATCGGGCTTGAAGCTCCTGAGGATGCCGGTTCCAATATAACGAAATCATCTCCTGCACTCAGCCAGGAAAACACGAAGAAGAAGCCTCAGACCCGAAAAGTCGGTGTCATCGTGACAGGAGGATTCAACAGTGCAGTATCTGCCATCCTTAACTCACTTAAAGAAGAAGGGGTGCAGCCAGAGATCATATCCGGCAAGCTCGGTGTTGTCAAAGGAGCTGACGGGGCTGAGCTTGAGGTGGATCATACATTCCTGACAGGCGAATCGGTTCTGTTCGACAGCATCTTCCTCGCGGGTGGAACCGAAACAAATAAGAAGTTTACAAGTGAAACACAGTATTTCGTGAAGGAAGCCTTCTCACACTTCAAGCCGATCGGTGCCGTCCATGAAGGAGCTGAATGGCTTGCTTCTGCCGGTATCAAAGAAGGGTCAGGTGTCGTGACGAATGAAGGAGATGATTTCTCCAAACGCTTCGTCAAAGCCATTTCCGAGCACCGCCACTGGGATCGTGAAGTGATTTAAATATAAGATACACCGTGCTGGGCCCACTAAGGGTCCAGCGTTTTTTTTGTGCTCCCATGAGGATGGGAGGGGCTGGCGTCAAGGGGACTATTCAATCTATGCTGACGTCTATTTTCGCCCGTTTTAATAGAAATAGGCTTCTATCAGATGCGAAACTACCAGTTCTACATAGAATAAGGGTGTAAGGTGATTTACTAGAAAAGAACAAGGAGGTGACTGGATATGGGTTACTCAAAATCTCAACCAAGCTATGAATTTGATTTCTACAGCCTTTTGTTGGTGATTCTTGTGGCTGCGTTCCTTATCACGCTTGCTATTGCCCCTCTTGCGGCACTAGTAATCGGAATTGCGCTACTTGTATTGTTAGTGGTAGGCGAGTTGTAAGAATGACGCTCCTGAAGATGGGACAGGCTCCCTTCTTCAGGAGATAATAAGAAGACCCTGAAGGGAGGAACGGAGAATGAGTGAAAAAGGAAATCCACTTGAAGGATTATTCGAAATGATCAACAAAGTATCGAAGGATCAAGGACAATCCATCGATATGGATACATTGAAGGAACAGATGAATTCCATCATGAATGAAGACAGTCTGAAAAACCTGATGAAGGGGACAGGACTGGGATCAACGGAAAATCTCCTGGGAATGGCAAAGAACTTCGATATCTCATCGATGCTGAACAATGTCATGAGCAAACGGATGAACCGTGGTGCGGGCAATGTAAACGCGGATATCGAGAAGATGAAGTCCGATATTCAAATGATCAAGAAGTATATCAAATCAAACAACTGGGAGCAATGGTACTAAAATTCTCCTTTAATAAGGATTCACATAGATGAATGATCTCTGAAAAATCAGGGGTCATTTTTATTTTGGACACAATGTCAGAATTTTCTTTCGCTTAACCTTGTCTTATTGTATACTTGTATTACAAGTTTTGAAGCGCTTACATAAAGGAAGGTGGGAACGTTATTTATGAAGAAATGGAAGATCATCCTCAGTATCGTGTTTATCTTCATTGCCGCCGTTGTGGGGGTCAGAACCGCTGAAGGCAATAAGGGGAAAAAGTTCGTCTCTGTTGCAACTGCCTCTACAGGTGGAACCTATTACCCGATAGGGGTCGGAATGGCGAATATTTGGAGCAGCCATTTAAAGGGGGAAAAAGTTCAAGCAAGCGGGCAATCTTCTGCGGGATCCATTGAGAATATTGAATTGCTCCGGGAAGGGGAAGCGCAGCTCGCCATTTTGCAAGGGTTGATTTCCACCCAGGCTTATGAGGGGGAGAGTACGTTCTCGGGCAAGCCCTATAAAGATCTGCGATCAGTCGCCATGTTGTGGCCGAATGTCGAGCATTTTGTGCTCATGAATAACAAAGTGAAGTCGGGAACGATCGAGGATATCGATGGTACAAGGTTTTCTGTGGGACCGCAGGCAAGCGGTACAGAACAATCAACGCTGGTAATGATGGAAGGACTTGAGCTCTCCAAAAAGGATATCTCCCCTGAGTATCTCGGCTACAGCGATACGGTATCCGCCATGAGGGATGGACGTCTGGACGGAGGGTCACTGCCTGCCGGCATACCGATTTCCGCTGTTACGGATATGTACGCAAGCAATGTCAAAGCGACTGTACTCGAAGTGACGGATGAAGAATTGGATGCCATCAATGAAATTTCGAACAGCTGGTATCGTTACACGATCCCTGGCGGAACGTATCCTAGAATCGATGAAGACATCCAAACCATCGCACAGCCAAATCTTCTCTCTACTACAAAAGAAATCGACGAAGACACCATCTATCTGTTGACGAAGACCCTTTATGAAAATTTGGATGAAATGTATGAGGTTCATAGTTCAGCGAAGGACATGACGTTAGAAACAGCTCTCGACGGAGTCACGGTCCCTCTTCATGCAGGGGCGTATAAATATTTCAAAGAAGCTGGATTGGATATTCCGGAAGAATTGATTCCGCCGGAAGCACAATAAAGGAAGGAAGTGAAGACGATGTCAACGAATACGGAAGCAGCGAATCTTGATAAGGAAGCAGGGGGCGGGGCAAGGGAACTGACTGGCATATATAAGACCATCGCCGGATCGGTTGCCGTGTTGTTCTCGGTCTTTGCCATCTATACAAATGGTTTATCCAACATACAGGAAATCTATCGGAATCTGATTTTTCTCGGTCTACTTTTACTTCTAACGTTCTTTTTCTACCCCTCAGGAAAGAAGTCAAGCAATACCCGGTTCACTCTTCTGGACTATGTTTTTATCGCCCTTTCTTTGGCAGGGATCGGGTATCTTCTTTTCAATTATTCCGTTATCCACGTGGATCGTGCTTCACAGGCGATTACCATCGATTATGTCTTTGCAGGAATCACGATCATCGTCCTGTTGGAGGCAGCGCGCAGGGCAGTCGGTGCATTCATTCCGATTCTCTGCCTCATCACCATCGTATATGCCCTGTTTGGCACCTACTTTCCGTGGATCTTCGGTCACGCAGGATTCTCGTTGGAACGCCTTTTGTACCGGCTCTATATGACAACGGAAGGGATCCTTGGACTGACGCTCTCGACTGCTTCCACCTTTATCGTCATGTTCATCCTCTTCGGTGCATTCCTTTCTGTCAGCGGGGCCACACAGCTGTTCAATGATCTCGCACTGGCCATTGCCGGAAGAAGACGGGGAGGACCCGCACAGGTAGCGGTGTTATCGAGTGCATTGACGGGGTCATTGAGTGGTTCGGCGGTTGCCAATGTGGCCACAACGGGCACATTCACCATTCCCTTGATGAAATCCATCGGATTGAAACCGAAATTCGCAGGAGCTGTGGAAGCAGCGGCCTCCACTGGAGGAATGATCATGCCTCCTATCATGGGGGCCGCAGCGTTCATCATGGCCGGGTTCCTCGGGATCTCCTACACGACGGTCATTCTGGCTGCCATCATTCCGAGCTTCCTGTACTATATCGCCTTGATCTTCGCCATTGATTTTGAAGCGAAGAAGCTAGGGCTGAAAGGTATTGCAAAAGAAAATATACCGGATGTCGTGAAAATCCTGAAGGAGAGAGGAGTTCTTCTCATTCCGATCCTTGTGGTCATCGGGACACTCTTGGCAGGAAAGACGGCATTATTCGCCGGTTTCTCCGGAATCGGAGCTGTTATTCTTGCAAGTTGGATCGCGAAGGACAAAACCTCCAGGATCACATTCAGGAAAACGATCCAGGCCTTCATTGACGGAGGGAGGGGGACCATACAGGTGGGAATCGCCTGTGCAGCCATTGGGATCATCATCTGTGTGGTTACGATGACGGGCATCGGTTCTACGCTCGCCTTTAATATTGTCGAGTTGACCGGTGGGAAGCTTTGGCTCGTCCTGATTGTCGTCATGCTTACCTGCATCGTGTTGAGCATGGGGCTTCCATCGACAGCCCTCTATATAGTCGTAGCTGTTACCGCTGCGCCAGCCCTTGTAGCGGCAGGTGTGACTCCGATTGCAGCCCATTTCTTCGTGTTTTGGTTCGGTGCCCTGTCCAATATCACGCCGCCTGTAGCCCTCGCTTCTTACACGGCCGCAGGACTTGCCAGAGCCAACGCCATGCAGACATCCTGGGAGGCGCTGAGAATCTCCCTTCCAGGGTTCATCATTCCGTTCATGATTGCCTATAATCCGATTCTTCTTTTACAGCCGGCTCAAGATGGAGAAGCGCTGAGTGTCTTTTCCATTGCCATCGTTGTCATCACAAGTACCATCGGGGTGTACGCCCTTGCGAGTTCATTGGGGAACTTCCTGATCACCAGGCTTGCCCTTCTTGAACGGGGCCTGCTCTTCATCGGGGCTTTGCTTTTGATCAAGCCCGGACTTCTGACAGACGCTGCCGGGCTGGTGATATGCGCTTTGACAATCCTGTACCACGTGCTTACCCATAAAAAGCGCAGTTCCTACGAAGTAGCTGCATGATGTTCATGAACGAGAAGTAGTAGTTTAAAGAAAAGGATCCGGACCTTATTCATTATTGATGAAGCAGGGTGTCCGGATCTTTTTCTATGCGAGTGAAATTTTTCTGAATACTCTATCTATCCAAAGGTGATTGTTGTATACTTGTAATACAAGTTGTTCACTAAAGGAGCTTTCATATGATATCACCGATTGAAAGAAAAAAAGTATCTGAACAAGTCCTTGATGAATTGAAAAGGATGATCAAAGATAAAGAATTCCCGCCAAACTCAAAGCTGCCATCTGAAAATGAACTGGCAGGCATGTTCGGGGTCAGTCGTTCTCCGATCCGGGAGGCGCTGAGAGTACTGCAGGCAGGGGGGATGGTAGAGTCGAGGCAAGGTGGAGGAAGCTACGTGAGAGAGGTCAACCTTGCGAATATGCTGGATCCGGTCACCTTCGATTTCATCCATATCGATCAGGTCTATGAGCTTCTGGAGATGCGTACCGTCGTAGAGACAGAGGCCGCCTCTTTTGCAGCCATGAGAAGGACTGAAGATGAACTGGAGGCCATCCGGAAGGCGCTTGATCTGTTCGCCGAAAAGATGGAAGACGAAACGTCTGTCGGATCCGAAGCAGACTTTGCTTTCCACCATGAAATCGTGAAAGCTTCAGGGAATCGCTTCCTCCTGCAATCAGTGGAGGGGCTTAGGGGACTCTACGAGAGGGCTCTTACATTTTCATTGAAGCAGAATGTCGGCCTCGCCAGGAAGAGGCAGCAGATTTATGAAGAGCACGTGAAGATTTATGAAGCCATTGAACGTCAGGATGAGAAGGCAGCAGCTTACTATATGAAGAGGCATCTGATCAACGCCAGAATCAAACTCGGAGATAAGCGGATCAATCCCATGAAAGAGAGCATGGATTGATTCGGAAAGGAGGCTCGGAAAATGGAACTGACAATGGAATGCCGTCATGAACTGAAAGCAACCATGAAGGATCCCAAAAGATGCCTCGAGGATGCGGCCGATCTTTATAGCTATGCCTATGATGCATCATTCGGGATCTTCCAGCCGGATCTCGTTCTTCAGCCTATGTCGACGGAAGAAACGGCTGCGATCGTGAAAATCGCCAACATTCACCGTGTGCCGCTGTACCCGAGAGGAAGGGGAACATCTTTGAGTGGTGGGCCCCTTGCCGTCCATGGGGGTGTCGTACTCGATTTTTCCCTTTGGGATCAAAAGCTTGAGATCCACCCTGATGATATGATCGCCATCGTCTCCCCAGGAGTGTTGACCGGGTCCATTGACACCGCAGCCGGTAAGCACGGGCTGATGTATCCGCCTGATCCGAGCTCGGCTCATGTTTCCACTATTGGAGGAAATCTTGCTGAGAACTCCGGTGGACCGAGGGGGTTGAAGTATGGGGTGACGAAGGACTATGTGATCGGTCTTGAGGTGGTCACTCCAGAGGGGGAAGTGATCAGGACCGGTGGGAAGACGGTGAAAAATGTAACCGGTTACGATTTAACCAAGCTCATTGTCGGGTCGGAAGGGACCCTTGGAATTGTGACCGAGGCCATCTTGAAGCTCATTCCGAAACCCGTGGCGACGAAGACGGCCCTTGTTCCTTTCAAGGATCTGGTCGATTCGGGCAAGGCAATCTCAAAAATCCTCACATCCGGGATCCTTCCTTCAAAAATGGAGATCATGGACCAGTCATCCCTCCTTGCGGTAGAGGAATATGAGCCCCTGGGACTTCCAATCCATGCTGAAGCCGTCCTCCTTCTGGAACTCGATGGCCATCCAGAAGCCATTGCTCAAGAGATGGAGGTCGTGGAAAAGGTATGTCTCGACGCGGGAGCTGAAGAGGTGAAAGTCGCCCGGGATGCCATAGAAGAAAGGGAACTGTGGAAGGCGAGGAAACTTGTATCCCCTGCAATTGTCAAAATCAAGCCAACAAAGATCTCAGAAGATGCGACGGTTCCCCGCAGCAAAATCCCGGAGATGTTCAGACGTTTAAAGATCATCAGGGATACCTATGGGGTTCATCTGGTGGTCTTCGGACATGCGGGTGATGGAAACCTTCACCCGAATATCATCGCAGATCAAAGGGATGCCGAGGAAATGCGCCGCGTGGAAGAAGCGGTCGGTGAGATTTTCAAAGCGGCGGTGGAACTAGGGGGAACATTGTCAGGTGAACATGGGATCGGTGTCATGAAATCCCCCTTCATGGAAATGGAAGTCGGCAAGGAAGGCCTTGATATGATGCACCGGATTAAACGCGCATGGGATCCGAATAACGTCCTCAATCCAGGGAAGATCTTCCCGGAGCCAGGTCAAAGGCTGGTGCTGTCCAATGAGTAGCACAATGGATTACACCACGTCCCTTGCCTACGATGAAACCTTTGCCTGCGTCCAGTGCGGATACTGCCTTCCTTCCTGTCCTACATATATCACAATGAAGAAAGAATCCCATTCCCCGCGGGGTAGGATCAATTTGGTGAAGATGGCTGCTGAAGGGAAGATCTCGATTGACGATCTGGCTGGCCCCATGGAGCTCTGCCTGGGATGCAGGGCGTGCGAACCGGCATGTCCCACCAATGTCCAGTACGGAAAGATCCTGGAATCTGCCCTCAGCACGGTTTCTGCTTATCGAAAAGAATATGAAACGGTGAAGCAAAAGACGATAAAAAAGGTGTTATTCCACCATGTTTTTCCGAAGCGAAATGTTCTGGGCTTCATCGGGTCGGGTCTGCACTGGTATCAGTCATGGCATCTCGATGACCTGGTCAAAAAGCTGAATCTGACAAGGGTCCTCCCTGAATCAATGAGGGAAATGGAGGCTATCATGCCTGAGGTCCTCTCCGGTAAACGAAAAGAAGAAACCACGGCGGTCAAAGAAGGGGAGACCCGCTTCAAAGTCGCCTTTTTCACAGGATGTGTCATGGACACCTTCTTCAGGAAAGTCAATGATCTCAGTATGAAGCTTCTTACGGCATCGGGCTGTGAGGTTCACTTCATTGAAGAGCAAACATGCTGCGGCGCGCTTCATCAGCATAGTGGTGAAAGGGACAAAGCAAAGGAACTCGCAATGGCCAATATTGAGGCATTCGAACAACTGGATGTTGATTTCGTCGTCAACAGCATAGGAGGCTGCGGGGCAGCCATGGTCGAATATCATCATCTTTTCGAGCCGGAGGACGCATGGTATGACCGGGCAAAGCAATTCGCTTTGAAATCGAAGGATATCAGTACGATCCTTCACCAAGTGGACCTTCCTTTCAAGGAAGGGGCTCCTTTGAACGTTGCGTACCAGCCTTCCTGCCACTTAACGAATGTCCAGCGTGTCGTAGACGAACCCCAGGAGCTCATCTCGAAGATCCCGGGGGTTAAGTTCCTCCCGTATCCCGATATGAATATGTGCTGCGGATCAGCCGGCATCTATAATCTGGTGCATTATGAAGAATCCATGGAAATCCTGGATATGAAAATGAAAAATATCTCATCGGTCCACCCGGATGTGATCCTCACCTCTAATCCAGGCTGCCATCTCCAGATGCTCCTTGGGGTCAAAAGGGAAGGTCTTGAAGGCAAGGTCAGGGTGATGCATCTCGTCGAATTGCTAGCAGAATCCTGCAATATCCAATAAGAAGGGCAGTGGTCATATGTATGATTTCATCATTGTAGGCGCAGGAATCGTCGGTCTTTCCGTCGGGCTTGCCATACATGAAAAGAATCCGGGAAGCAAGATCGTCCTGATTGATAAAGAAAAAGAGGTGGCTTCTCACCAGACCGGGCACAATAGCGGGGTGATCCACTCGGGGATTTATTACAAGCCGGGCAGTTATAAAGCCCGCTTTGCCAGACAGGGAAGCCGCACCATGACCGAATTTTGCAGGCAACATCAGATTGAGCACGATATTTGTGGAAAGGTCATCGTGGCCGCAAATGAGAAGGAGATTCCTCACTTGGAAGATCTTTATCAACGGGGCCTCCAGAATGAATTGAGTATTACGAAGCTCTCAAAAGAAGAACTTCTCGAAAAGGAACCCCATGTCAACGGCGTAGGAGCCATTCACGTTCCCATGGCAGGCATCGTGAATTACAGGCAGGTTTCAGAGAAAATGGCAGAAATCCTTTCAACTAATAATGGAGAGATCAAACTTTCGAAAGAAGTCAGAGCGATCCAGGAAGGAAAGGATGAAGTAGTGGTTGAAACCGAACGGGAAACGATCAGAGGCAGGTACCTCATCAACTGCGCGGGTCTTCAGAGCGACAGGATTGCCAACATGACGGGCTATCACGTCGATATGAAGATCGTTCCCTTCCGTGGTGAGTACTACAAGCTGAAAGAGGACAAAAAGGACCTCGTGAACAACTTGATCTACCCTGTACCGAATCCGGACTTCCCGTTCCTCGGTGTCCACTTCACCCGAATGATCGGAGGGGCAGTCGACGTCGGACCCAATGCGGTCCTTAGCCTGAAGCGGGAAGGATACAGGAAGACAGACTTTCATCTGAAGGATTTTGCAGAAGTGATGACCTACCCTGGATTCTGGAAGATTGCATCAAAATATATGAAGGAAGGGATGGGGGAGATGATGCGCTCTTTCAGCAAGAAAAAGTTTGTTGAAAATGTACAGGTGCTCATGCCCGCAATCCAAGAAGCCGACCTGGTGCCGGCAGATGCGGGAGTTCGCGCTCAAGCTTTGACAAGTGATGGTGAGCTCGTGGACGACTTCTTCATCGTGAATGGCAAAAGGAGCATCCATATCTGTAACGCTCCCTCTCCAGCCGCCACTGCTTCCCTCGAGATCGGAAAGGAAGTCGTGCGAAAGATTCCATCCGATCATTTCGAACGAACGAAACAATTCACATAATCACGAACCGTCATAGGGCGGTTTTTTTTGAGCAAAATCCTTGAGAGAAGATCCCCTAGATCTTATACTGTTGCTCACACTCCAAAGCAGTCGGAGTGACATTAAAAAAAAATGAGCAAAAACCTTGAAAGTCAAAAAAGGTCAGAGTATACTATTGTCATAAGGTCAAAGTTAGTCAAAGTCAAATTAGACCTTACCCATTGATGAATCTTGAACAGGAGGTCATACACAATGAAATGTGAAGTTTGTCAACAACATCAAGCAACCATTGAATTGTTTACTCAAGTGAACGGAACGAAATCCAAAGTGCATATGTGTTCAACATGCTTTCAACAGCAGACCGCACCTTCTGGAATGCACGG
Organism: Rossellomorea marisflavi; assembly: GCF_009806575.1. Lineage (NCBI taxonomy): Bacteria > Bacillati > Bacillota > Bacilli > Caryophanales > Bacillaceae > Rossellomorea > Rossellomorea marisflavi. The sequence goes on from NZ_CP047095.1 coordinate 1,398,103, forward strand.
TGGATTCCCGTTCGATGAATTATTTAAAGGAATGAATATCGGAGGCAGCCAGCAGTCAGGATTCAAAGCCGGGCAAGGAAGCCAACCGCAGACTCAACAAAGGGGCGGGGGAATGCTCGACCAGTTCGGACGCAATGTGACGGACGGAGCAAGAGCAGGACTGATCGACCCTGTCATCGGACGCGACAAAGAAGTCGACCGGGTGATTGAAATCCTGAATCGCCGCAACAAAAACAATCCGGTCCTCATCGGGGAACCGGGTGTCGGTAAGACGGCTATCGCGGAAGGCCTTGCGTTGAAAATCGTAGCTGGAGACGTACCTTCGAAATTATTGAATAAAGAAGTATATGTAATGGATGTTGCTTCCCTTACAGCGGGAACAGGTGTAAGAGGTTCGTTTGAAGAGCGTCTGAAAGGCATCATCAATGAGCTTCAAAGCCGGAAAAACGTCATGCTCTTCATCGATGAGATCCACCAACTGGTCGGTGCTGGATCTGCAGAAGGAAGCATGGATGCAGGAAACATCCTGAAACCTGCACTCGCCCGCGGTGAGCTTCAGGTCATAGGGGCGACAACCCTTAAAGAATACCGCCAGATCGAAAAAGACGCGGCTCTCGAACGCCGCTTCCAACCCGTGATGGTCCATGAGCCTTCACTTGAGGAATCAATCGAAATCCTGAAAGGCCTCAAGGATAAATACGAAGCCTACCATAAAGTCACATTCACGGATGAAGCCATTGAAGCTTGTGTGAAGCTTTCACACCGCTACATCCAAGATCGTTTCCTTCCTGATAAGGCGATCGACCTCATGGACGAAGCCGGTTCAAAAGTGAACTTGCTTTCTGAAGGGAAAGATACAGCCGAACTTCATCAAAAACTAAATGACATCAAGATTAAAAAAGAGCAGGCTACAAAAGCAGAGAACTATGAAGAAGCAGCCCGCCTGAGAGACCAGGAAGCGGCTCTTGAAAAAACCTTGAACGAGGGACATCAAACTCATGATGCCACTGTCGAAACCGAACTTATTCAATCGCTCGTGGAATCCAAGACAGGGATTCCTGTCGGCAAGCTCCAAAGTGACGACCGCGAGCGCATGAAATCCCTTGAAGAAAATCTTGCAGGTAAAGTCATCGGCCAAGAGGAAGCCGTGAAGAAAGTGGCTAAAGCAATCCGCCGCAGCCGTGCAGGACTGAAGGCAAAACATCGTCCTATTGGTACATTCCTCTTCGTCGGCCCTACCGGTGTCGGGAAAACCGAGCTCACGAAGACGCTTGCAGAGGAACTCTTCGGGTCCAAAGATGCGATGCTCCGACTCGATATGAGTGAGTATATGGAGAAGCACTCTGTTTCGAAGCTTATCGGATCACCACCTGGATATGTCGGTCATGAGGAATCAGGCCAGCTAACGGAAAAGGTAAGACGGAACCCGTATTCCATCATCCTTCTTGATGAAATCGAAAAAGCGCATCCAGATGTACAGCATATGTTCCTGCAGATCCTGGAAGATGGCCGTTTGACTGATAGCCAGGGCAGGACAGTCAGCTTCAAGGATGCTGTCATCATCATGACAAGTAACGCCGGAGTGACGGATGTGAAGGAAAAAGTTGTCGGTTTCGATACAGGCGGAACGGATGCCATCAAAGAAACCAACATTCTGACCTCTCTCGGAGCGTACTTCAAACCGGAATTCTTGAATCGCTTCGACAGCATCATCCAGTTCCAATCACTCGAAAAAGAAGAACTTCTTACGATTCTCGACCTTATGCTCGATGATCTAAGGAAAGATCTATCCGAACAGGGCATCACGATTACGGTCGATGCGGCCGCAAAAGAAAAACTGGTGGACCTTGGTCACCATCCTGCATTCGGTGCACGTCCTCTCCGTCGTGTCATTCAAGAACAGTTGGAAGATCGCATCGCGGATCTCCTTCTTGATGAAGACGGTGTGAAGGAAGTAAACGTGTCTGTGAAAGATGACACCATTATCGTCGGCTCATAATGAAGAAAAGGCGTATCGGTATTGACCGATACGCCTTTCTTGTATGGAATTATTGCTCATCCAATAGTTTATGGATGGCCTGCGCCACTCCGTGATCCGTGTTGCGGCCGGTTACCCAGTCTGCCGCCTCCTTGACGACTTCCTGCGCATTGCCCATGGCGACACCGATTCCGGCTTCACGTATCATGGCTATGTCATTCAGGCTGTCTCCGCATGCCATGACCTGGTCCATGGAAAGCCCGAGCCATTCACATACCTTGACGAGTGCTGCGGCCTTGTTCACGCCGGCAGGATTGATTTCAATATTGGTCGGGCTTGAGTTCGAAACTTCAAGTGCTTCATTATTCATGAGCTCGTCCAATACGACCTTCCTTACTTCATCATCCTTGATATCAAAACCGAATTTGAGCCAGTTATAATCCTCGATCTTTCCATCAAAAGGGTTATGGCTGTTAAAAAGGCCTTGAGAAGTGGAAGACCAGAAGTAGACACTATCTTTATCGTGGGTTTCCTTCAGTTTCCAAAGTTCCTTCACAAGCTCGGTATCCAAAGGAGTACCGTGGACAAGATTGTACTCCTTGTCGTAGATCTCCCCACCGTTTACGGTCACAAGGTAAGAAGATCTGCCAAGCTGGTCCGAAATATCGCGGCATGTGCGCAAGGAACGTCCCGTACTCAATACAACATGGATGCCTTTTTCTTTGGCGAGCTCAATAGCCTTCTCATTCTCTGGAGAGACCATTCCCTCGTCATTTACAAGCGTCCCGTCCATATCGAGGGCGATCAATTTAATATCTGTTGGCATTGACAATCACGTCCTTCTTAGAATTCTTCTCTAGTGTAATACAAAAACCACCATCCTTCTAGGAAAGAAGCTTTAGTCAGAGAGTAAAACAGTATAAAATAAAGAAAAGCGGAGGCGGGTTGGGATGACCCGACAAGCATAAGGTGAGGAACCCGGAAAGGCGTTCTGTGCCTTTTTGGGTTCCTTGACTTATGACCTCGAGGGTCAACCCGCCGGAGCTGGACAATAAAGAAAAGCGGAGGCGGGTTGGGATGACCCGACAAGCATAAGGCGAGGAACCCGGAAAGGCGTTCTGTGCCTTTTTGGGTTCCTTGACTTATGACCTCGAGGGTCAACCCGCCGGAGCTGGACAATAAAGAAAAGCGGAGGCGGGTTGGGATGACCCGACAAGCATAAGGTGAGGAACCCGGAAAGGCGTTCTGTGCCTTTTTGGGTTCCTTGACTTATGACCTCTCGAGCCCCAAGCGCTCCGAACTGACTCCCGCTCCATAGGTACCCAATACATGACAAATCCCTGAAAGGAAGACCCAATGAATCCGTCAAATGAAAAAAATTCCTGGAAGCACCTATTCACCTTGATTCGTGAAACAAAACCGCCTAAATTATTATTTGGCATTTCCCTGGGACTTAGTCTCCTTACGACACTGGCAGGACTTGCGATTCCGCTGCTTACAAGCAGGCTCATTGATGACTTCAGTTTAGACTCGCTAAGCAGGGGTGTGATCATTGCGATGATTGCCGCCTTTTTCATCCAGGCACTCGCTGGTGGTGTCTCGGTCTATCTGCTCGCCAAAGTAGGTCAGCACGTCATTGCCTCCCTGCGTGAAAAGCTATGGGGAAAACTTCTGACGCTGCCGGTCCCTTATTACGATACACACGAAACGGGGGACTCTGTCAGCAGGATGACCAACGATACAGGAGTCATCAAAAACCTGATCACAGAGCATCTCACCGGATTCATTACAGGCATCATTTCGGTTGTCGGGGCGATCATCGTCCTCTTTTACCTTGATTGGCCATTGACCCTTGTGATGTTTTCCATCATCCCGCTTGCTCTCTTGTTCCTGATTCCTGTCGGCAAGAAGATGGCGGAGATCTCAAGGGGGATCCAAGGTGAAACGGCCAGCTTCTCAGCCAACCTTACACGTGTCCTCTCGGAAATACGACTGGTGAAATCTTCGAATGCAGAAGCCATTGAATATGATAAAGGGAAGACCGGAATCAAGAAGCTTTACCGGTTGGGGATAAAGGAAGGAATCATCCAGTCCCTCATGTCTCCTGTCGTCTCGTCCATGATCATTATCGTGCTTGTCCTGATCATCGGATTCGGCGGTATTCGCGTAACGTCCGGCGCCATGACGGCAGGAGAACTGGTGGCATTTTTTATTTACCTGTTCCAGATCATCATGCCAATCACACAGATCATCGTCTTTTTCACCCAGTTCCAAAAAACAGTGGGGGCGACGGAAAAAGTCCTTTCGATCCTCCAACTTGGAGAGGAGCGCCTCGATGAAGGTGAAGAGGTGAAGGATCTGGATGAGGCTCTCATCCTCGAAGATGTATCATTTGGCTACGAGCCCGACGAAATGGTCCTTAAGGAAGTAAATATCATAGCTGAAAAAGGAAAGGTAACAGCCATCGTCGGACCGAGCGGAAGCGGAAAGACCACATTGTTCTCCTTGATCGAACAATTCTACCGGCCACAGCATGGTTCCATCCGTTTTGGGAATACCCCTATCAGCACCTTCTCCTTGAAATCATGGAGGAGCCTGCTTGGTTACGTTTCCCAGGATAGTCCGATCTATTCCGGATCCATCAGGGATAATATCGCTTACGGGCTTGAAGGGGAAATACCTGAAGAAAGAATGATCGAAGCCGCAAGGATGGCATTTGCCCATGACTTCATCAAGGACCTTCCGGAGGGATACGATACGGAAGTAGGGGAGCGGGGTATCAAGCTTTCAGGTGGTCAGCGCCAGCGTATTGCCATTGCGAGGGCGCTTCTCAGGGACCCTGATATCCTCATGCTCGATGAGGCGACATCGAGTCTCGATAGTCAGTCTGAGATTGTTGTACAGGAAGCGCTCAAGAATCTGATGCAGGGGAGGACGACGATTGTGATCGCTCATCGCCTGTCAACCATTGTCGATTCCGACCAGATCATCTTCCTTGAGAAAGGGAAGGTGACAGGAAAGGGCAATCACGAAGAATTATTTGCTTCACACGCTCTGTACCGTGATTTTGCCAGGCAGCAGCTGAGGATCGGGGACCGTGAGGGGCTGGAGCATTGAAGCCATTTACGGAACGTGCAGTCAGCATCATCAAGTCGATTCCACACGGAAGGGTCATGACCTATGGACAGGTAGCTGCGCACGCAGGGAGTCCCCGGGGAGCAAGACAGGTGGTCAGGATCCTGCATTCCATGAGTGCAAAGCACGGCTTACCCTGGCATCGGGTCTTGAATGCGAAGGGGGAGATCAGTCTGGGAGGGAAAGAAGGTCAGCATCAAAAGGATGCTCTTTATCAGGAAGGGATCCTCTTTCAGAACGGGATCGTGAACCTCGATTACTACCGCTTTGAACCAGTGCCTTTTGAAGAGGAATAATGGAAAGCCCCCGTTCACAAAGGTGAGCGGGGGCTTCTGTCGTATGATGGTGCTATTTCTTCGCCTGGGCACGCTGATTGGCAGCGTTAGCGCGGGCTTGGGCTTCTAGATCGGCCTGGTCGGCAAGTTCACGTGAGAACTCTTCGTCGACGCCCATTTTGTTCTGGGCCGGAGTCTGAGGCAATGAATTGGCATTCTTATCACGATTCTTATGCGATCTTCCCATTCGAAACATCCCCTTATCATACATAGTCGGTACAAGCGCTGGCGCCTGTACGTATAGTGTGGGTCATTGTCACCCATTTTAATAAGGGGAAATTTCCTAGCGATTCCGTTTCGGCGCATAGCCCGCAGCCCGGTCAGCTGCCTTGAACTGATGGGAATAGGTGACCTGTTGAGCAGAGGTCAGTGTGGCCTTGTTTTGATCGCCCTTTTTCTTGTCCATATCTGTACACCCCTTCCAAACAATCTACTACCATCTTTTCCTTGAAGAGGTTGGGGTATACGTAAGTTACCTATAAATGGCCTGAAGTGCATCCTTCAAGTGGGGGTATTCAAATTCATATCCGTGATTCAGAAGGACTTCTGGAATGACTTTCTGTCCGTCGAGTACGAGGGTACTCATATCCCCCATGGCCGCTTTAAGAGCCAGGGAAGGAACCGGCAGCCAATGGGGCCTTCCGAGGACCTCGGCAAGTACCTTTCCAAACTCATTCATCTGAAGCGGGTGGGGTGCCGTCAGATTGACAGGGCCCTCAATGTCTTCGTGTTGCAGAGTATAGGAAATTCCCTTGGCAATATCCTGTATATGGATCCACGACATCCACTGTTCCCCGCTTCCGACTGGACCTCCGGCGAAGAGTTTGTAAGGAATGGCCATCTTAGGCAGAGCCCCGCCGTCTTTACCCAATACGATCCCGAATCGCATGAACGCGACACGGATACCCATCTCCCGGGCCTTTCCTGCTTCGCGTTCCCATATCTGCACCGTCTGCCCCAGGAATTCCTCGCTGTGCTCGGTAGAGGCTTCTGTATAGGTCTTGGATACGGATGAAGGGTAGATCCCGATGGCGCTTGCATTAATGAAGGACGTCGGCTTGTTTTCCAGATTCCTTATGATGCGCAGTGCTTCCTGGGTCGAATCGATCCTGCTTGCAAGGATCCTGCGCTTTCGTTCTTCCGTCCACCTGCCGCTGTTGATGGATTCACCTGCCAGGTTGATGAAAGCATCGATCCCATCAAGATGGGTTTCAGGTGTGGCTCCTTCGGTCATCCAGCCGATAAAGGTCATGTTTTCGTGTGCGGATTGTTTGTCAGGATTACGGGTCAAGATGAATAGCTCGTGTCCATCTTTGAGAAGTTCATCCGATAACACGTTCCCCACAAATCCTGTCCCGCCGGTAATCGCAATTTTCATGATCATCCCTCCAGTTAATACTTATTATTTTACCTCTTTACGGAATTAAAAACATAAAGGATGTGTTACGATTGAAATGAGGTGATAAAGATGGGAACCATCACAAAGATAACAAGGCAGGTCAAGAATACAGAACGTTACAACTTATTCATAGATGGAAAATATGCATTCAGTGTAGATGAAGGCATACTAGCCTCACATCACCTGAGAAAGGGTCTCGAAGTTGATGAGCTTGCCATCAGCGAGCTTCAATATGCGGATGACGTGAAGAAGGCTTTCAACAAAGCAAGCCACTATCTTTCCTACCGGATGAGGACGGAGAAGGAAGTACGTGACCACCTTCTTGAGTCGGAGTGGGAGGATGGAATCGTGCAAGAGGTGATGGATAAACTGAAGGAATTAAAATATACAAACGACGCGGAGTTTGCCCATGCCTTCACGGGGACACATATGAACACATCGGATAAAGGGCCGAAGTGGATAAGCGGAGAACTGAGAAGGAAAGGCGTGGATGCCCGGTATATCGAGGAAGCTCTTGAAGCCTTCTCTCAGGATCAGCAGGTTGAAAAGGCTGCTGCACTTATGGAGAAGATGCTGAAGAAGTACAAAAATGACTCGGTGACCGTGGCAAAACAAAAAATCGAGCAGAACTTGATGAGAAAGGGCTACACCGGCTCCATCATGAAGCTGGCATGGGAAACGGTCGACAACCAGCGGGATGATGACGAAGCGTGGCAGGCAGTCTACCATCAGGCATTGAAGGCCCATCGCAAGCTGAGCACTAAGTATGAAGGATATGACTATAACCAGCGGATGAAGCAGGCGTTGTACCGTAAAGGATTTTCCATGGAGGATATCGACAGGGCAATAGAGGAAATCAAGAACCAGGAAGCGTGACTTCCTGGTTCTTTTTCTTATTTCTTGGATTCAATGATGATTGCTTCAGTTTCCGCGTACTGGGATACAATCATCTTTGCCACTTCTGCGGGTGAACGGAATCGGCTGGGATCTTCAACATGATCGCTTTCATCCCAGAAGGGTGTATTCATTCCCCCCATAAAGGCATTCACGATTCGGATCTGGCTCCCTTCGTATTCTTTCTGAAGGCTTTCGCCGAATCCCCTCAGTGCAAATTTACTGGCGGCATAAAGGGTTTCATTCTTCTTGCCACGGAGCCCGGCCGTCGAGATGACATTGATAACAGTAAAAGCGCGATGGGGGACAGCTTCGATCATGGCCTTGGTCAGGCGGATGGGACCGAATACATTTGTTTCAAAGGTGGCGACCATCTCTTCGTCGGTGGATGATTCAAGTGGTCCGAAATACCCCACGCCTGCGTTGTGGACAAGCAGTTCAATATCTCGCGAGCCCCATGTCGATAGCGTCTGTTCAATCTCAGTTCGGGAGCGGACGTCCATGATGTCATATGTAGCATGACCACCTGATGCGAGGATGCTTTGAACAGTTTCTTTTAAGGGTTGTTCCCGGCGGCCGACAAGTAGAATGTCATACCCCTTATCGCTTAATTGTTTTGCAAGTTCTTTTCCTAACCCGGTACCTCCACCGGTTATGACTGCTGTACCCATGATGATCAATCCTTTCGGCGTATGTACTATTGATGAGTAAATGGTGGATGTCTGCGCTTTTCTTTTGGCTAGCTCCGGCGGGTTGCCCCTCGAGGTCATAAGTCAAGAAACCCAAAAAGGCACAGAACGCCTTTCCGGGTTCCTCGCCTTATGCTTGTCGGGTCAGCCCAACCCGCCTGCGCTTTTCATTGTCCAGCTCCGGGCGCTTGGGGCTCGAGGTCATAAGCCGTGATGGCCAAAAAGGCAAAAGACGCCTTTCCGTCCACCCCGTCTTATGCTTGTCGCCCCAGAGCAAGCGCCCTGCGCTTTTCTTATTATACCATTTTCCTTATACTACAATAGTAGGGAGGAGTGAGGAAATGGATCAGGAGAGACGTTATAGTGAGATGACGGAGCATGAGTTGAATCAGGAGATTGCTTCGTTGAGGGAGAAGGCACGTAAGGCAGAACAGCTGGGCATTGTGAATGAGTTCGCGGTTTTGGAGCGAAAGGCACTGATGGCTCAGGCTTATTTGAGGAATCCTGCCGATTATGAAGCGGGTGGCGTGTATGGGATCGAAGGAGATCCCGGTGTGTATTTTAAAGTGGATTATTTAAACGGGGTGTTTGCGTGGGGCTACCGCCTAGGTGGCAACGGGGAAGAGGAAGCGCTGCCTATTTCACTGCTGGCCCCTGATAAGAAAAAGTGAAGCCCATTCCGATAAGGAACGGGCAACAGATTATGAACGCTTTTTTGTATCGCGTTCAAGGATGATCAGATTTTGTGTCTGGGTTGTTTGTCCATTTGCCTGTGCATGGGCATGCTTCGGGTTATAGAATGCCTTTTTAAATGGACTGTTGTAATCACGATTGAATTTCATCAACTATTCCCCCTGCTCTAGAGTGAATCCTGCTTGCGATTGTTTGAAGCCTTCATTCGTTCTTGAGGGTGGGTATTGATGGTCCCATCCGCCCTTTTGGATGCAAATTCCGCTTTAGCACGGGGCTCTCCTTCAAACTTATTGCCGTGTTCATTCGGAAACCCTGTTGTCTTATTGCGCATGTGTCTGCCTCCTTGAAGGTTGGAATGTTTGTGGACGATGCCACATCTATAGTATGATGATTTTTCAGATAGAAAACACGTTACTGTCACTGGAAAAGGAGGGTGGATAATGGAATCGATTTTTCACGAGTTGACACAGCTTCTTATGGATGAGAATTCCAAACTGACGTATGAAAAGGCCAGGACTTGGGTTGAACTCGTTTGGGAAGACTTTGAAACGACCTATGCCAAGGCTGGTTATGAATATAAAGGAAAAGAAGTCACTGAGAAGGTCGTAAGGCAATGGATTGCGACATACGGGACGAATGTGCATGATTTCGCTGCGAGTAATCCGAAATACAGTCATTTGCTTGATGACGGAGATCATACGGTCCACTGATCAGGTGGAAATCAAAAGGGACAGCCAATCGGCCGTCCCTTTCGTCATTCAATCGATGATGATATTGATATCGACCTTCTGGCGTAGTTTCTCTTCGCTGAACACCCAACCCGTATAAGAACTCACGATGTGCAGATCTTTATCGAGCTGCACGAGAGCAACAAATGGGTAGTGTCCGTTGTTACGGTACCGTAAATCGATGAATCTGACTTCAAAGTGGTCATCGTATTCATCCATTTCCCAACGGTAAATCGGGGAAAAGGACAGGAATGCGGCCAGGTTCTTATCTTTCCGCGCTGCATTCATAACCGGGATATCCGGTATCGGAACTCGCTTGAACTCATCGTAGATCGTGATGGATCTCCTGTAGGCACGTGCCACATAGTAGTGGTGTTTGGTCAGTACGGCCAGCCTCCATTGGAAGAATCGGATCGTCGGGGAGACGATGATCCGTTCGGCATTGGGGATTCTTCTTTTGACTGCGTTTTTGACCGTCTTCTGTACGATGAAGCGCAGGACGTAATATCCGATAATGACCGCATACATCACAAGGAACGTCTGACCGGGCGGAAAGCCTACGGCCCAGAGGATCAGTCCGATGATATGGATACCGAAAATGATGGGGTCAAACGTGTTGATGACCCCAAGGGCCACCCATTTGGATGAAATCGGCCGGATGGCCTGGGTGCCGTACGCATTGAAGATATCCACGAACACGTGAAGAAAGACAGCGAAAAAGGTCCATAACCAAAGATGAAGCAGATTTGCACCCGGGAAGAAGGGGTACAGGCAGGCGACGATCAGGAGTGGCCACAGGATGACAGCGGGTATGCTATGGGTGATGCCCCGGTGATGCCTGATGTAAACGGCATTGTTCCGGAGTTTAAGTATGGTATCGACATCGGGGATCTGGGAGCCGATGACGGCAGCGATCAACACGCTGTGCGCGGTTGAGGCATTTTCGGCCACGACCGGATCCAGGGTCGCTAGCCCCCGAGTGCAAATCCCATGACGATGTGTGTACCTGTATCCAAAAGTTAGTCCTCCTTGGCTCGCATGTTTAGTGTCGCGAATCGTTTCTGAACATGATATGGTTAATGGGTGTGAATTTCAAGGTAAGAATGATTACAGTTTTGTGATAATTCATTGTAGCAGGAGGGAAAGCTCGCCCTGCTTACAGGGATTATTCCCTATATCGAGTACCAAATAACATCCTGGAGGGACAAAAGTGACAGATGAACCATTAAAGAATCTCCATTCCATCGACCGGGAAGCGTTCCAGGAAGATCTGATCTCCTGGTTCACCAATGAGCAGCGGGATCTTCCATGGAGGAAGGATCAGGACCCCTATAAAGTGTGGGTGTCGGAAATCATGCTCCAGCAAACCCGTGTCGATACGGTCATACCTTATTTTAACCGATTTATCGGAAAATTTCCTACGTTAGATGCTCTTGCGTCTGCCGATGAAGAAGAAATCCTGAAAGCTTGGGAAGGCCTCGGCTATTATTCCCGCGTCAGGAATCTGCAGGCAGCGGTCCGGGAGGTGAGGGACTCATACGGCGGAATCGTTCCGGACGATCCGAAAGAAATCGCCACCTTGAAGGGAGTGGGGCCCTATACGGCTGGCGCCATCCTCAGCATCGCCTACGGGAAACCCGAACCGGCCGTGGACGGCAATGTCATGAGGGTCTTCTCGCGCATTTTATCGATTTGGCTTGATATTGCCAAGCCTTCCTCAAGAAAGGTGTTCGAAGAAGCGGTGCGGGCCCTCATCTCTGAAGAAAACCCTTCTTACTTCAATCAGGCACTGATGGAGCTGGGGGCATTGATCTGTACCCCGACCTCCCCTTCATGCCTGCTATGTCCTGTAAGGGAGCATTGTCATGCATTTGTAGAAGGCGTTCAGTCTGAACTTCCCATTAAATCAAAAAAGAAAAGTGCTCGTAAACTCAATATGGCAGCAGCCGTGCTTTTCAACACAGATGGCAAGGTCTTGATCCATAAGCGTCCCGGCACGGGACTTCTTGCAAATTTGTGGGAGTTCCCGAACTTCGAAGTCGGAAGCACTGGTCGCATCCGTGAGCAGCTCCATGAAAGCCTCAATGAAGTATATGGGGTGGAAAGTGCGTTGAAAAGGGAAATCGCTTCAACCTTCCAACATATCTTCTCACACATCATCTGGGATATCGATGTATTCGTTGGGGTGGTCGAAGATCATGAATCATATGGGGATCTCATTGCAGTCACGCCGGAAGAGCTTGAAAAATATGCGTTTCCCGTTTCCCATCAGAAGATATGGAAGGAAGTCAGCTTACAGCTGGAAAAGGGGCAAGTGCGCCCCTAATCATAACTGACCTTCGTTCCATTGGTATAAGTGGCTTCGTGATGAGACAGGCCTCCGCGTGACTCGATCTCTTTGATGATTTCACGATGGATGGATTGTCCTTCGCTGTTCAAATAAGGTACTATTTGTTGTAGTGAGTGATGGAAGAAGGCAAGCTCAGATTCCTTCCACTCACTCTTTGGTACCATGGAAAGTTCGGTCATATCTCTACCTACATACATTAATGATCCCTCCTGTCCTTAGTTTGGATGAATGAAGGACGAATATACAGGGGGTAAGGAAGGAAGATGAACATGAGTCAAAAAGTAGCATTGGTAACGGGAAGCAGTCGTGGATTGGGAAGGGAAATCGCCATCCAGCTTGCTGAAAAAGGATACGATATCGTCGTTAACTACGCACGTAGTAAAAAGGGGGCCCTCGAGACAGCTGAACAGATTGAAAAGCTTGGACGAAAGGCGTTCATCGTTCGGGCGAATGTCGGGGATGTCGATAAAATCAAGGCGATGTTCGAACAAATCAAGGAGGAATTCGGGAGGTTGGATGTCCTCATCAGCAATGCTGCCTCTGGTGTGCTCCGCCCTGTGATGGAACTGGAAGAATCCCACTGGGACTGGACGATGAACATCAACAGCAAAGCCCTCCTCTTCTGTGCACAGGAGGCGGCAAAGTTGATGGATGATGGCGGAAGGATCGTCAGCATCAGCTCCCTCGGTTCGATCAGGTACCTTGATAACTACACCACCGTTGGTGTGTCAAAGGCAGCCGTGGAAGCATTGACACGATATCTGGCCGTCGAGCTTGCGCCAAGGAATATTATCGTGAATGCCGTATCTGGCGGTGCGATCGATACGGATGCACTGAAGCATTTCCCGAATCGCGAAGAGCTTCTTGAAGACGCCCGCCAGAATACCCCTGCTGGAAGAATGGTCGAAATCGACGACCTCGTGAAGTCCGTCATGTTCCTCGTGTCGGATGATTCGTCCATGATCAGGGGACAGACGATCATCGTCGATGGCGGAAGGTCGCTTCTCGTCTGACCCGATTATTTTTCAAAAAAAAGTCGAATAGTCACCTCCACCCTTGGTTATCTTAATAAGCGTGGAGGTGATTACAATGGCAAAACAAAACAACAAAACAAACATGCAACAACAACAAAAACAACAAAATGCCGGACAACAACAGTACGGCACTGAGTTTGCTTCTGAGACTAACGCTCAAGAAGTGAAAAAGCAAAACCAACAATCAGCTCAAAAGAACCAAAAATAATGTCTGAAATAGCATAGAGCTATTCCATGACCACTGAAAAGCACCCGGATCCCATCCGGGTGCTTTTTCATTTTTCCTTCGACAAAACTGGTGGGAATGGGACAGGAATAGTCAAAGGGATTACCGCCTGGAAGGAGAATCTGTGTAGAGAGTCTTTTACAGGGAGTGGATGGGCTATGCAGGAGTTATTCAATGAACTGATTCATGAGCAGCTGGAAACGATGGACAAGCTGCTATTCCTTCAATCCGAAATCGAGCGCTGCCAGGATCTTGAAAAGGAATTGATCGAGCTAGAAGAGATGGCTCTTGCCGAGTCGCTGAAAAGAGAAATTGAAATGAAGAAAAGTGAATTGAAAGATATTCAAAAAGTATTCCAGGAGCAGACAGATGAAGTCATCCGCTCGTATAAAAAAGAACAGGAAGTATCCCTTTAAGAACGGAGGACAAGGGCGCCCAGCGAATGTATTTTCCTAATGGGTAGCCCTTTTGTTTTAAATTTCGGGAGGAAACGTTATAATAATAGAATAGACTTTTATTTATACGTGCAATCCGAAGGAAAGAAGGGTAGAAAATGGCGGTTCCCACAGAAGGGCATTCAGTACAAATACATAGCTTCAAGCATGATGGAAACATCCACCGTATATGGAATGAAACAACCATCCTGAAAGGGACTAGCAATATGATCATCGGCGGAAACGACCGGACAATGGTGACCGAGTCCGACGGCAGGACGTGGATGACCCGAGAGCCTGCAATTTGCTACTTTCATTCAGAATTATGGTTCAATATCATCTGCATGATCCGGGAAGACGGTATTTATTATTATTGCAATCTGAGCTCCCCGTTCGTATACGATCACGAAGCGATCAAGTATATCGATTATGATCTTGATATCAAGGTGTACCCGGATATGACCTATACGCTCTTGGATGAAGATGAGTATGATACCCATCGCAAGTTGTACGGTTATCCCGATGTTATCGATCACATTCTGCAAAGGAATGTGGACAAGCTCGTCAGATGGATCAGGCAGCGGAAGGGACCGTTTGCCCCTGATTTCATCGATATTTGGTACGAGCGCTATTTAATGCACAGAGGATAAAGGAAGTAGTAACCGATAGGAGGGCTGACCCTTTCTGAGAGCCGCCGGATTCAATTCGATCCGCGCAGGGCTTCTCAATCAACGGGGTCACCCCTTTTTCATGGTCAGATTGAAAGGAGTTTTGAAGTGGACAGTATCAAACGGTACCTCCAGTTTGTCAAGCCTTACCGCTGGCAAATCATAGGTACGCTCATTATAGGAATCATCAAATTCGCCATCCCGCTTCTCATTCCGGTGCTCATCAAATATGTCATCGATGATGTAGTGGGGAACACCTCCCTATCAGCCGGAGAGAAGACGAACCATCTCCTCCTAGTGATGGGGATCATGGTTGTGGTCTTTCTGATCATTCGTCCGCCTGTTGAATATTACCGCCAATACTTCGCTCAGTGGACAGGGAATAAAATCCTCTATGATATCAGGGACCAACTTTTCTCTCACATACAGAAGCTCAGCTTCAAGTATTACTCGAACACGCGGGCAGGAGAAGTCATCTCCAGGGTCATAAATGATGTTGAGCAGACAAAAAACTTCGTCATGACGGGGCTTATGAATCTCTGGCTTGATCTTGCAACGATCTTGATCGCAGTGGCCATCATGTTCACCATGGACGTCTCACTGACCTTCGTTTCATTGATTGCCTTTCCGTTCTACGCCCTTTCAGTGCGCTATTTCTTCGGGCGTCTTCGTGGCCTTACGCGTGACCGGTCCCAGGCCCTTGCAGAAGTGCAAAGTCATCTTCATGAACGGGTTCAGGGAATGCCGGTGATCAAAAGCTTTGCCGTGGAAGATCACGAGCAAACCGCTTTCCGCAGTCAGAATAAAAACTTCCTGCAAAAGGCATTGGATCAGACGAGCTGGAACGCCAAGGCATTTGCCGTCGTCAATACCATTACAGACATATCACCGCTCATCATTATCGGGTATGCGGGTTATCAGGTCATCCAGGGAGATCTGACCATCGGGACGATGGCGGCATTTGTCGCCTATATCGACCGCCTCTATAGTCCGCTGAGGAGACTTGTGAATTCTTCTACGACCCTGACGCAGTCCATTGCGTCAATGGACAGGGTGTTTGAGTTCATGGATGAAAAATACGATATCGACGATGAGCCCGGAGCGATTCCTTGTACAACTGTAAAAGGGGACATCAAGTTTGATCATGTATCCTTTAAGTACGAGGAAGAAGAAGAAACGGTGCTGAGCAACCTGAACTTGGATATCCATTCTGGTGAAACGGTCGCTCTTGTCGGAATGAGCGGAGGGGGGAAATCCTCCCTTGTCAGCTTGATCCCGAGGTTCTATGACGTCTCCGAGGGGAGCATACTTCTTGATGGGACGGATATCAGAAGGTTCCAAGTGAGAACGCTCAGGGATAAAATCGGAATGGTTCTTCAGGACAACATCCTTTTCAGTGAATCGGTCAAGATGAATATCAAATTCGGTAATCCTGATGCGACGGATGAAGAAGTGATCGAGGCAGCCAAAGCAGCCAATGCCCATGACTTCATCATGAAGCTCCCTGAAGGCTACGATACGAAAGTCGGGGAACGCGGTGTGAAACTTTCCGGAGGTCAAAAGCAGAGGGTGGCCATCGCCAGGGTATTCTTGAAGAATCCACCGATCTTGATCCTGGATGAAGCTACCTCCGCCCTTGATCTTGAAAGTGAACATCTCATTCAGGAATCGTTGGAGATGCTTGCCAAAGACCGGACGACTTTCATCGTCGCCCACCGCTTGTCCACGATTACCCATGCAGACCGAATCATCCATATGGAGAACGGGGAAATTGCTGAAATGGGTACCCATGAGGAACTAATGAAGAAGCAGGATCATTATTACAGACTGTTCCAGGTTCAACAATTAGATAATTAACAGAAAGCCGGTGAAGAAACGAATGTTTCTTCACCGGCTTTTTTCTATAAGTACATGGGAGTATTTTTCTTTAGTTGTAAAGGCATGATCTAGGACAAACGGCATATAGTGGGAAAAGGGGTAATTGTCTATTAAGAATAAAAATTCTGAAAATAGATTGCAACATTTGTAGCATCTTGTATAATAAGAAACAGATAAAAATTAGAAAATAAAGATTTTTTAGATAACGGAAAGGGAGAGGTTTGATGGGGAAAGCACGTCCTTTATTGCAGGTAGAAGACTTGAGGACCTCCTTTTTCACTGATGATGGAGAGGTTCCGGCAGTCGACGGGGTAAGTTTTCATGTGAATGAAGGGGAAATCCTCGGGGTGGTTGGAGAAAGCGGATGTGGGAAGAGCGTCACATCCCTATCGGTCATGGGACTAATTCCCTCACCACCAGGTAAAATCACGGGAGGGCATATTCTTTATAAAGGGGAAGATTTGACTAGCGCAACCGATAAGCGGATGAGGGAGATCAGGGGGAATGACATTGCCATGATCTTTCAGGAACCGATGACTTCCCTTAATCCTGTGTTTACCATAGGAGATCAACTGACCGAGTCCATACGTATACATATGAAACTGAGCAAAAAGGAAGCGCTTAAGAGAGCCATTGAGATGCTGAAGAAAGTCGGTCTTCCCAGATCTGAAGAGCTGGTGAAGGAATATCCTCATCAACTGTCGGGAGGAATGCGTCAGCGGGTCATGATCGCCATGGCAATGGTATGCGATCCGAATGTCCTCATTGCAGACGAGCCGACCACAGCCCTTGATGTGACCATCCAGGCGCAGATCCTGAAGCTGATGAAAAATCTGAATAAGGAATTGAATACGGCCGTCCTCCTGATCACCCATGATCTCGGTGTAGTAGCCGAAACATGTGAGCGTGTCGTCGTCATGTACTCTGGGAAAGTGGTTGAAGAAGGGACGGTCGAAGAAATCTTTAAAAATCCTCAGCACCCCTATACTAAGGGACTGATCCAATCGGTTCCCGACATGAGGATGAAACAGCAGCGTCTCCATTCCATCAAAGGCAGTGTGCCCAGACCCGGCTCGATCAAGACGGGTTGCCGATTCGCTGCCAGATGCGAATCGGCCTTCGATCGCTGTCTGGTCGAAACCCCTGAACTATATGAAACATCCAAAGGACATTGCACAAGATGCTTCCTATTCGATGAAGCGGAGGAGGGAGTTTATGACGGAACCATTGCTGAAGGTTGAGAACCTCCAGAAACATTTCCCCATCACCGGGGGGCTGTTGGGGAGACAAATCAGCTCGGTCAAAGCGGTCGACGGCGTATCATTCACCGTCAACAAGGGGGAAACCCTTGGAATCGTCGGTGAAAGCGGATGTGGAAAATCAACAACCGGAAGGATGCTCATGCGCTTGATCGATCCGACCGATGGGAAAGTGACGTTTCAGGACCGGGAGCTTACGAGTCTATCAAACTCCGAAATGAGGAAGATGAGAAGGGAGATCCAAATGGTCTTCCAGGACCCGTATGCCTCTCTTAATCCAAGGCATACAGTGGAACAGATCCTGGAAGAGCCCCTCAAGGTCCACGGAATCGGGTCCCAGAAAGAAAGGCGCCAAAGGGTCAGGGAGCTTCTCGAAATTGTAGGGTTGAGCAGCTATCATGCAAAGCGGTATCCCCATCAATTCAGTGGGGGGCAGAGGCAGCGGATCGGGATTGCAAGAGCCCTCATGACTCGACCGAAGCTCATCATTGCAGACGAGCCGGTGTCGGCCCTTGATGTTTCCATCCAATCACAGGTGCTGAACCTCATGCAGGATCTACAAAAAGAATTCGGACTCACCTATATATTCATCGCACATGATCTTGGCGTCGTCAGGCATATCAGTGACCGGGTAGGCGTCATGTACCTCGGCAGGATGGTAGAGCTCAGCACCAGTGAAGCGCTCTACGATAAGCCGATGCATCCATATACGCAGGCGCTTCTGTCGGCAGTGCCGATACCGGATCCGGAGTTTAAAAGGGAGACCATCCTCTTACAAGGGGATATTCCGAGCCCTTCCAATCCTCCGAGCGGATGCACATTCCACACCCGGTGTCCGCACGCAACAGAGATATGCAAGCAAAAGGTTCCTGATTTCAAGGAACAGCAACCAGGGCATTATGTTGCCTGCCATCTTTATTGAGGGCAGGCGGTATAACGTATATATAAACCACAGGAGGGGATTTGTTTGAAGAGAAAAGGTTGGTCAATGATCATGCTGATGATCCTGCTCGTATCCACAGTACTCTACGGCTGCGGATCCGAAGGTTCATCCGGTGAAGGCGGGGGAGACAAGGATAATGCTGCACCGAAGCAATTGATATTCGGTCGTGGTGGAGATTCCGTGGCACTAGACCCGGCAGTCGTCACAGATGGAGAGTCATTTAAAGTCACAGTGAATATTTTTGAAACCCTTGTGAACTTCGGGGAGCAGGACACAGAACCGAATCCAGGTCTGGCGGAGAAGTGGGACGTAGCCGATGATGGATTGACGTATACCTTCCACCTTCGTGAAGGAGTGAAGTTCCAGGACGGGACGGACTTCAATGCGGATGCGGTCGTAAAGAACTTCGATCGCTGGATGAATGGGAACGAAGAGGCATTCTATTACTATAAATCCATGTTTGGTGGGTTTAAAGGAGACGAAGGGCACGTCATTGAAGAAGTGAAGGCTGTTGACGAGAAAACCGTCGAATTCAAGCTGAAACGTCCGCAGGCTCCTTTCCTTAAGAACATTGCCATGAGCCCGTTTGCGATCGTCAGCCCGAAAGCAATCGACGAACAAGGCGATAAGCTCGGAGAAAACCCGGTGGATGCAGGAACTGGTCCATTCAAATTCAAAGAGTGGAAACGTAACGACAAAATCGTACTCGTGAAAAATGAAGATTATTGGCAAAAAGATCAACCTAAATTGGATGAAGTGGTATTCCGCGCAATCCCTGAGAACTCTGCTCGTCTGAACGCCCTGATTTCCGGGGAAATCGATCTTGCCGATGGAGTCAATCCAAGTGATGCAGGCCAAGTCGAGAGCAATGCTGACCTACAGATCTTTGAGCGCCCGTCCATGAACGTCGGATACCTCGGTTTGACTTCAACACGCAAGCCGTTCGACAATCCGAAAGTGCGCCAGGCCATCAACTATGCCATCAATAAGCAATCGATCATCGACGCTTTCTTCGAAGGGAAAGCCGAAATTGCCAAAAACCCTATGCCTCCTGTCGTAGCTGGTTATAACGATGAAATTGAAGGGTATGAATACGACCCTGAAAAAGCGAAGGAACTACTGAAAGAAGCAGGCCTTGAAGACGGTTTTGAAATGGAGCTTTGGGCGATGCCTGTACCGCGTCCATATATGCCGGATGGTCAAAAGGTGGCAGAAGCCATACAGGCCGACCTTGAAAAAATCGGAGTCAAAGCCAACATCGTATCCTATGAGTGGGCAACGTATCTTGAAAAAGCCCGTAAAGGTGAAGCGGATGCCTTCCTTCTTGGTTGGACCGGTGATAACGGAGATGCCGATAACTTCCTTTATGTCCTTCTCGATAAAGACAATATCGGAAGCAACAACTATACCTACTACAGTAATGACGAACTCCACAAGCTCCTGATCGATGCCCAATCGGAAACCGATCAAGATAAACGTAATGAAATGTACAAGAAAGCCCAAGAAATCATCCATGAAGATGCTCCTTGGGTACCGCTTGCCCACTCGACACCACTTCTTGCGGGCAGCAACAAAGTCAAAAACTTCAAGCCGCATCCAACTGGATCCGACTTCCTCGGAGCAGTGGAATTAGAATAATCCATTACCACCAAAGGGGAGACGCCAAAAGCTCTCCCCTTTGTACATAGAAAAGCGGAGGCGGGTCGATCTGGCCCGACAAGCATAAGCCGGAAATCCGGAAAGGCGCTCTTTGCCTTTTTGGATTTCAGGCTTATGACCTCGAGGGCCAAGCGCCCGGAGCTAGACAGGAAAGAAAAGCGGAGGCGGGTCGATCTGGCCCGACAAGCATAAGACAGAAATCCAGAAAGGCGTTCTTTGCCTTTTTGGAATTCGGTCTTATGACCTCGAGGGCCAAGCGCCCGGAGCTAGACAGGAAAGAAAAACATAGCAACCATTCCTTTTAAAAAGAGGTGAATACTGATGTTTCAATACACCATCCGAAGATTATTGCAGCTGATTCCGGTTCTATTGGGAATGACATTGATTGTATTCTTCATTATCCGTGCCATCCCTGGTGATCCGGCACAGGTCATTCTTGGGCAGCAGGCCTCGAAGGAAGCGATCGAGCAGCTGAGGAATCAGCTGGGACTTGATAACGCCTGGTACGTTCAATATTTTGACTATTTAAAAGGACTCCTTACAGGAGATCTTGGGAATTCCCTCAGGACGAAAACAGAGGTTTCAGCAGAAATCTGGCCATATCTTGCAGCCACTGCGGAACTGGCCATCGTGGCCATGATCATTGCCGTCGTCATTGGTGTCAATGCAGGTATCATCAGTGCGTGGTTCCAAAATTCCTGGTTTGATTACACGGCCATGATCCTTGCTCTGATCGGGGTATCGCTTCCGATCTTCTGGCTTGGCTTGATGGAACAGTGGGTTTTCGGGATTCAACTTGACTGGCTTCCGACATCGGGCCGTGAAAATGTAAGGAACCCTGTATCATCCATAACGAATTTCTATCTGCTGGATACCCTGATACAAGGGAGATTCGATCAATTCGGGGATGTCTTCAAGCATCTCATCCTACCGGGGATTGCCCTCGCCACCATCCCGATGGCCATCATTGCACGGATGACGAGGTCCAGTATGCTCGAAGTCATGCGATCCGATTATATCCGGACGGCACGGGCCAAAGGGTTGAAGATGTTCTGGGTCGTGTACAAGCATTCTTTGAAAAATGCCATCATCCCGGTCCTGACCGTCATCGGGCTTCAAATGGGTCTCCTTCTCGGGGGAGCGATCCTGACGGAAACGATCTTTGGGTGGCCTGGCATCGGCCGCTATATATACGATGCCATAGCGTATCGGGATTACCCCGTCATTCAGTCAGGGATCCTGGTGGTTGCCATGATCTTTGTCACCATCAATCTGATTGTGGACCTTCTCTATGCGGCTGTTGATCCGCGTATCAAATATAACTAGCATCTACAGGAAGAGGTGAACTCTTATGGCAGAAATAGCAGAACCGCAAAAGGAGCTCAATCCTGCCCTTCAGGAGGAGCATGTCTCCCCTTGGAAAGAGGCGTGGAAAAGCTTTCGGAAGAATAAAATAGCCCTGATCGGCCTTTTCATCGTCTTGTTCTTTGTGATCCTCGCGATTGCTGCACCACTGATCGCCCCGCAGGGAATCAATGAGCAAAACCTGGCGAAAAGGCTGCAGGCACCGTCCTCGGAGCACTGGTTCGGAACGGACGATTTCGGTCGCGACATTCTTTCAAGGATCATCCATGGTGCAAGGATTTCCCTGTGGGTCGGATTTTTTGCCGTCATCGGTTCGGCCGTCGCAGGTAGCCTGCTTGGGATTGTAGCAGGTTATTATGGGCGCTGGGTTGATACGATCATCTCGAGGATCTTCGATATCATGCTTGCGTTCCCGAGTATCCTCCTTGCGATTGCCGTCGTTGCGGCACTTGGGCCATCCTTGAGGAATGCCCTCATTGCCATTGCCATCATCAACATACCGAACTTCGGTAGGCTCGTCCGCTCCAGGGTACTGAGTGTGAAGCAGGAGGAGTATGTCATGGCGGCAAAGGCGATCGGCATGAAGGATAACCGGATCCTGCTCCATCATATCCTTCCGAACAGCATGGCCCCGATCATCGTTCAGGGTACCCTTGCCATTGCGACGGCCATCATCGAGGCGGCTGCTCTTGGATTCCTTGGTCTGGGCGCGCAGGCTCCTCAACCGGAGTGGGGTAAGATGCTCGCCGATGCCAGAACGTTCATGCTGCAGGCGCCTTGGACAATGATCTTTCCGGGACTTGCCATCATGCTGACGGTTCTCGGGTTCAATCTCATGGGCGACGGTCTCAGGGATGCACTAGATCCAAAAATGAAAAACTGACAAAAAGGAAGGAGCCGACAGTATCGGCTCCTTCCTTTTTTATACTTCCTCTTCTTCCGAGATGGACACTTCGTTATCTTCTTTGTGATACGACTGGAAGCTGGTGATCAATCGCTCCAGATGCTCAAGATTCTCATCGTATTCAAAGATGGCAGAGAAGATATGAAGTAGGTGGAAATTATGGATATCATCATTCTTGGTGTGCTGTTTGACTTCCTCTAGCATGATGGTCATCAGTTCTTTTCGGTGAAGACAAACATCCTGCTGGGCTTCCGATTCAGCATGGGGATGCATCTTGCCAAGGAACTTCAGGTGTAATTGTTCATGATAGGTCAGGAGACAATCGAGTTGAGCCTTGATGACGCCCCGGAGTTCATCGGGAAGCTGGTAGATTTCGTTTTCATAGCGGTTCAACCTTTTTAACACTTCAAAACTGCGGTATGTGGAGGAAATCATCTGCCTGAAGATGACAAGCTTCCGGCTTCTGACGATCGTGTTCCGCTTGAAGTATTCCCGCTCTTCTTTGTACAACAGATAAAGCTGGTCGACCTTGATGAGCTTTTCTTTAATACGCTCAAGATCTTTCTTTACAAGGTGGAATTCGGTAGCATGCCTTGTGCTGAGCCTGATCCACTTCAGGATCTCTTCTGTGGAATCTGAAACCCGGTGGAACAGCTTTGTCTCATACTTTGGTGGCAGGAAGATCAGGTTGATGATGAAAGAGGAGAATACCCCAATCAAGATCGTAGAAAAACGGATGAGTGCAAATGTAATAAAGTCCTGATCGGTAACCTCCATGATGGCGATGAGTGTGACAAGGGCCAGGCCGATGGTGTTTTGCAGTTTGAGTTTCAAAATGATGGCGATGGCGATAATGACCGCAAGGCCGACCACAAGAGGGCTGCTGCCGAAAATCAATACAAAAATCACGGCGATCCCGGCGCCGACCAGGTTTGCTTGGACCTGCTCAATGATGGTCAGGTACGAGCGGTAGATCGTCGGCTGTACGGCGAATACTGCTGCAATCCCGGCGAACACAGGTGCAGGCAGTTTCAGTATTTCTGAGATAAGGAGAGCCAAAACGATCGCAATCCCCGTCTTGAGGATGCGGGCACCAAATTTCATGTATATAGATCCTTTCCATTCTTGACTTTTTCAATAAACAATACTGTACTATACAGGTACTTCAGTACAATATCAATAGGCAATTTCAATTTATTTCAGAAGGTTGCAGCCTGATATCACAAGGCTTTTCTTACTAGGGTTAGTACCACTTTGAAAAGGAGATTAAACGGGAGTATCTGCTCTTTAGTATATGAAGAAGGAGAGGGGATTATCATGGGATGCATGATATAAAAAAGCCCGTCTCGGGTGAGGCGGGCCGGTGCGATTAAAGCTGTGAGAAGGCTTTATCAACGGCAACGAGTGTCGCGTTGATATCTTCTTCTGTATGGGCTGTGGTCAGGAACCATGCTTCATATTTTGATGGAGCAAGATTGATTCCTTGATTAAGCATGAGCTTGAAGAATCTGGCGAACATTTCACCATCTGTAGCTTCGGCCTGCTCATAGTTTTCAACCGTTTCTTCTGTGAAGTAAAGGGTCAGTGCTCCTTTCAAACGGTTGATGGAGATCGGAGTGCCGTGCTTTTTGGCTGCTGCAAGGATCCCTTCTTCGAGCTTGGCACCGAGTGCATCAAGTTTTTCGTACACACCCGGTTCCTGCAGTACTTCAAGGCAGGCAATTCCTGACAGGATCGAAGCGGGATTGCCGGCCATCGTTCCAGCCTGATAAGCAGGACCGAGGGGAGCCACTTGCTCCATGATTTCTTTTTTACCGCCGTAGGCACCGATCGGGAGTCCTCCACCGATGATCTTTCCGAGTGCGGTCAGGTCGGGCTTCACTTTGAGAAGATCCTGAGCCCCTCCGTACATGAATCGGAATGCTGTGATGACTTCATCATAGATCACAAGGGAGCCGGCTTCGTGGGCAATATCATTGATGGCTTCGAGGAATCCTTCCTTCGGCTCGACGATCCCGAAGTTTCCTACAATCGGCTCGACGAGAACGGCTGCGATCTGGTCGCCCCATTTTTCCATCGCTTCTTTGAAAGGTCCGATCTCATTGAATGGAACGGTGATCACTTCCTGGGCGATGCTTTTCGGTACGCCTGCAGAATCGGGTGTCCCGAGGGTGGACGGACCTGAACCTGCTGCTACAAGGACAAGGTCGGAGTGTCCGTGGTAACAGCCCGCGAACTTGATGACTTTATCTTTACCGGTGTAGGCACGGGCAACCCGGATGGTCGTCATGACGGCTTCTGTACCTGAGTTGACGAAACGCACTTTATCCATATAGGGCATGGCTTCTTTGATCATTTTTGCAAATTTGACTTCGTGGCGCGTCGGCGTACCGTATAATACCCCGTTCTCCGCAGCGGTTTTAATGGCTTCTGTCACGTGGGGATGCGCGTGTCCCGTGATGATCGGACCGTACGCAGCAAGGTAGTCAATGTACTTATTCCCGTCGACGTCCCAGAAATATGCCCCTTCTCCGCGTTCCATCGCAACGGGAGACCCACCCCCGACTGCTTTATACGAGCGTGATGGGCTGTTTACACCACCGACGATATGCTCCAGGGCTTCTGTATGTAATGATTCTGATTTAGAAAATTGCATGGTAACCTCCTAGTATTCTTTGAAACTTCCTTCTCTATTGTAGTACTGTGGTACAGGGTTTAGCAAATAGGGGAATACTGGATGTGAGAATGTTTTCGCCGGAGGATGCGTACATATTAGAAGACAAGCTCATGGATGAGGGATGCGGATGTTGTATGTAATCGGATCAATGATCTTTCTGTGCATGATGATGAGCGTGTGGGCGCTTTTCACTCCCGGTGGGAAGAGGGACCACGTTTTTTCCCTGCACCATTTTTTCTTTCTCGGGATGTGCTACTTGACGATCATGATCGGTTTCGGGGCGATTTACCTTCTCCTCGACCTTGAAGGGGTCCAGATCCTGGTGGAGGATGGTGCCCCCATCACCGGCACATTCATTGAGCATTTCTTCACGAGCATCTATTTCAGCGGTGTGACGCTCTTCTCTCTTGGATACGGAGATGTTACGCCGGTTGGTGTCGGCCGGGGTGTCGCTCTCATAGAATCGTGGCTGGGCTATACCGTACCGGCTGCCTTTGTGGTAAAAAGCTTCATGCGGCCAAAGGATGATCGAATCAGTTGAGTTTTATCCCTGTTTTGGTTACGCTATCGGTAATCAAACATATGGAGGGATCAAAGGATGACAGTTGGTCAAAAGGCACCGGAATTCGAACTGACGGCGAATAATGGTGAAACAGTGAAACTATCCGATTACAGAGGCAAGAATGTCGTACTCTATTTTTATCCGAAAGATTTGACACCGGGATGTACGACAGAGGCTTGTGACTTCCGTGATCACCATGAGAACTTTGAAGAACTTGACGCAGTCATCCTCGGTGTAAGCCCCGATCCGGCCGAGCGCCATGAAAAGTTCATCGAGAAACACGGTCTCCCGTTCCAGCTTCTTGTGGATGAAGATCATAAGGTGGCTGAGGCATACGGAGTGTGGAAGCTCAAGAAGAACTTCGGAAAAGAATACATGGGTATCGAACGCTCCACTTTTATCATTGATAAAGAAGGCACCCTCTCCAAGGAGTGGAGGAAAGTGAAGGTGAAGGGACATGTGGAAGAGGCCCTTCAATACATCGAAGAGCATCTTTCCTGAAGCGAAATCGCCTATTTTTCTTTTCAGAGGCGTTTGTCCATTCACTTTTACTGCAGGTACATATAGTAAGAGTAGGGCAACCTCCTCAAATAAGTCAGTCTCCCATAGACAGGGCCGGTCGATGACCGCCCTCTTTTTTTTGCCGCTTGAGATTAGAGGGCTGTAGGACGGTGTGATAAAATGGGAAAAAGGAGTGTGGGTGCCGCGATGGATGTTGTATTTACATATGAGCCGAAAGAAGATTTCCGTGTGGAGCTGAAGCGTGAATTTCCTGATCAGCAATTTCACTTCTGCAAAAATGTGAAGGAAGCTGGGGGAATACTGGCTGAGGCCCAAGTTGCTGTAACAATGGGGGAGGACTTGACCCCTGAGATTCTTGAAAATTGCCAGCAGTTGAAATGGATCATGGTAACGTCTGCCGGCTTGGAGAAGATGCCGTTCGATTCCATCCGTCAAAAAGGGATCATGGTGACAAATGCGAGGGGGATCCATAAGATCCCCATGGCCGAGTTCACGTTGGGCCAGATGCTGCAGCATGCGAAAAAATTCCCGGTCATCGGTGAGCAGGAGAAAGAGAAGACGTGGTCGCGCAGGATCGGCTTCAGCGAGCTTCATGATCATGTGATTCTCATTATCGGTGCCGGAGCGATCGGAGGGGAGGTCGCCAGGCTGTCAAAAGCATTCGGGATGAAGGTGATCGGCATCAATTCATCGGGTGAGGCAAAAGACCATTTCGATGAGATGTACACCTTTGAAGGGATGGATAAGGTCCTTGGATCTGCTGACTATATCGTTTCGGTCCTTCCGAGTACGAAGGAGACCCGCTCCCTGCTGACAATCAATCACTTCAAAGCCATGAAAGACAGCGCCGCCTTCATCAATATCGGGAGGGGGGATCTAGTGGAGGAGGAAGTACTTCTCCGGACGGCAAGGGATCGCTTGGTGGACAAGATCTACCTGGATGTATTCAAGGATGAACCCCTGCCTGCAGATCATCCTTTCTGGGAAGAGGAGTCGATCACCATCACACCTCATGTGTCGAGCATAACGGAACACTATATGCCGAGAGCGCTCTCCATATTTAAAACCAATCTGCTTGCATATCATAATGGTGAAGAGCTTATCAATATCATTGATACTGAAAGGGGTTATTAAGTTGAAAATTTATACAAAGACCGGAGATAAAGGATCGACATCCCTTATATACGGGACCAGGGTGTCCAAAAAGGATCAACGTGTAGAAGCATATGGTACATGCGACGAAGCAAATTCGATGCTTGGACTGGCACTGAGCTATATGAAAAACGAATTCTTCGAAGGGAAGGATTCATTCGAAGAATTCCTTCATAAAGTACAGACGATTCTGTTCCATGTAGGAGCAGAGCTTGCCACCCCGCAGGGCAAGGAAGTGAAATGGAAGCTGGAGGAGGAGCATGTGAGAGAGCTTGAAGAACAGATTGACGCCCTCGACGGGACGCTCACTCCACTGACGAATTTCATCCTGCCCGGCGGTCATCCATCCGGAGCTGCTTTCCATACGGCGAGGACGATTGTAAGAAGGGCTGAGCGGGAAGCAGTCGGGATCGACGAACCGGTCAATCCCCTCGTTTTATCGTACCTGAATCGGTTATCTGATTACCTTTTCGTGGCAGGGAGATACATCAACCAGCAGATGGGTGAGGAAGAGAAAAATTTGCACGGTTGATGGTGGCATGGATTGACAATCAGCGCCTCCATTAGTACACTATTTATAAAGATTATAAACTAATAATTTTTATGAAAAGAGGTGCATGACGATGTCTGACGAAAGCCAATTGAAAGAAGCGATCTCGACATTGAAGGAAACGGGAGTACGAATAACTCCTCAACGTCATGCGATAT
This sequence comes from Rossellomorea marisflavi, assembly GCF_009806575.1. Classification (NCBI taxonomy): domain Bacteria; kingdom Bacillati; phylum Bacillota; class Bacilli; order Caryophanales; family Bacillaceae; genus Rossellomorea; species Rossellomorea marisflavi. The sequence continues at coordinate 1,426,295 of NZ_CP047095.1, forward strand.
TAGAGTTTCTCATTGAATCAATGGCTCATCCGACTGCTGATGACATATACAAAGCCCTTGAAGGAAAATTCCCTAATATGAGTGTGGCAACCGTCTATAACAATCTGCGGGTATTCCGGGAAGTCGGACTGGTGAAGGAACTTACCTACGGGGATGCGTCCAGCCGTTTTGACTTTGTCACCACGGAACACTATCATGTCATCTGCGACAGCTGCGGAAAGATTGTCGATTTCCACTATCCGGGACTCGATGAAGTGGAGCATCTTGCCTCTCACGTGACGGGATTCAAGGTTAACAGTCATCGAATGGAGATTTACGGAACCTGTCCTGAATGCAGTAAAATCAACAAAGAAACCCATTAAGAATGGCCCAACCGGACCATTCTTTTTTGTTGCGCACCACAAAAAAATAGGGCCTTGTTAAGGTCCCTATCGGCTGCGTTTTTTATTATAGTCTTCGTTGAACTCTTCGCCTTCAAGCTTCGGATCCAACGTAAGCGGCTCATTGCAATACATGCACATATCGACACGCCCGAGCACCTTCGTGACCTTCCCGCAATTGGGACACGTCACCTGGACGGCCTTCGTCGAAAGCATGCCGATCCAGAAATAGACGACCGTACTTCCGATGATTGACAGAAACCCCAATAGCATGAAGGTTGTCATGACCCACGGGTGCTGTCTAAAATAGATACCTACATACATAATGATGAATCCGATGAAAACCAAGCTTAACGCAAAGGTCCGGATTTTATTGATTTTGCTAGAATACTTCTTTGCCATCTCCATCCCCCTCCTAAAAAAATACTATACCATAATCAGGATGGAACGGGGGACGGGAATGACGTTTGTCGAAAAATGACTATAATTACAGAAGGAAATCCAGTGTTCATGTCGAAATAGTTACCAACCAATGATTGATGTGGAGGAGTAAGCAATGGAAGACATTTTAAGACCGATATACCAGGAGCGTACAAGTCATCCCAACACGCTGGGCGCCCTGTTGGTGGAACAGAGTAACAAATTCAGCCCCTTGACCGATACCTTTGATATCGTTCTGTTTCTTGTGGTGAAGGAGGCGGAAGAGCCGGTCTTCATCAAGCATTATTCCTATAAAGATCAAAAAGCCGCCCTGCACGTGGTGACGGAAGAAAAGCTCAGGGAATGGATCTTGCTAGGTTCCAACCGCAAAGTCATCGACTGGATT